>NZ_CYPW01000017.1:236356-249761 GCF_001458175.1 Shimia marina | reverse complement strand
GGTGTTGACCGTGAAGCGGTTGAGCGTGGTCAGGTTCTCTGTAAGCCAGGTTCCGTGAACCCACACACCAAGTTCGAAGCAGAAGCCTACATCCTGACCAAGGATGAAGGTGGCCGTCACACCCCGTTCTTCGCGAACTACCGTCCACAGTTCTACTTCCGTACAACGGACGTGACCGGCACTGTTGAACTGCCAGCGGGCACCGAGATGGTGATGCCTGGCGACAACCTGAAGTTCAACGTTGAGCTGATCGCACCGATCGCCATGGAAGCCGGTCTGCGCTTCGCGATCCGTGAAGGCGGCCGCACCGTTGGTTCCGGTGTTGTGTCCAAAATCGTTGAGTAATCAGAACTTCTGATACGCGAAACGAAAGAGCCGCCCAATCGGGCGGCTCTTTTGCGTTATGCCGCCTTTTAATCAGGGGCGTATAAGAGATGATCGGGCCCCCGTGCCCTGGCTTTTCATTTCCAATAAAGACGCTAACCTGCGTCAGGCGAAAAACTGAAAAGACCTGTCTGATATGCGTTTGTTGTTTCCTTTATTGATGGCTGCACTGGCCGGTGCGACGGCGGTGGATGCCAAGCCGCTTGTTTCCAGCAGTGAAGAGACGCTGGAGAGTGTCTGTTTGAGCTATGCGGATCAGCCTGAGCGATTGATTGAGATCTGTGGGGCGGCGCTGGAAGCCTCTGGCGCCACTGAGGCACAGCGCTTGAGAATGCAGGATTCTCTGGCATGGGCCCATCAGAACCTTGGCAATCATGAGGAGGCACGTCGTCTGTTTGAGGCGATGTATGCCGCAGCACCGGAATCCGATCTTGCGCTCAACGGGCTGGGTTGGAGCGATTTCATGCGAGACGATTACGCGCAGGCCGCCGTCTGGTTTGAGAAGGCCATGGCGGTCAACCCTGAAGCACAGGCGCTGGCCGGTCTGGGCAGCAGCCTGTATCGGGCCGGGCAGGCCCCGATTGATCAGGCGGTGGGCTATCTGGATGCGGCAATGGCGATTTCGCCGGATTATCTGTGGGCTCTGCGGGAGAAGGGCTGGCTCTTTATGGAGGAGGGACAGCTCGATTTGGCGCAAGGCGTGTTTGAAGAGGTTCTGGGGCTGTCGCCTGATGATGAAAACGCAGCTTATGGCATTTCGTATGTGCTGTCTGACAAGGGGGAGTGGCAGGCGGCCTTGGGGTTCGTCAATCGTGCGTTGCAGGCCGATCCTAGCTATCTGTCGGCTCTGTCGCGGCGCTCTCTGATCTTGTTGAATCTTGGCCGCCCTGCGCAGGCGATGCGGGATGGTGAAACAATTGTGGCTCTGCTGCCCGACAACAGTGATGGGTATGTGCGTGTTGCGCGGGCTCAGGCGCAGATGGGGCGGACAGGGGATGCCTTTGCAACATTGGAGACAGCCAAAGATAAGCTGGGTTATGAGGCTTATTTGAACTATTGGCGGGCGTCATTGCTTTTTGATGATGGGCAAAATCAGGCCGCATTGCAGGCCATTACAGAGGTTTTTGAGAACGGCGAGGCGGATTATTTCGATCATGAGTTGCGGTCGCAGATTTTGTTGACAGAAGAGCAATATGTGGAAGCGCGGCAGGCGGTGAACCACTCTATCAGTGTTTTCCCGGATGAGGAGTGGCTGATTTACTATGACGCGCTGACGCTGATCGGAGAGAAGGATTTTCAGGCCGCAGAACAGCGGTTTGATCAGGCTGTGGACGCCGGTCTTCCACAGGAGGAGCTCGGGTTCTTTCTCAAGCAACTGGTTGGGGCGGCCCAGTTTGTTCAGGCCATTCAGATGCGTGTGCGCTATTCGGAGAATGACGGCTGAAAGCTGCGCCCTGACGACGGTCAGTGGTTTGGGTTTTCACTAGGTTTGCCGAGGGCTGTATCTGCGGCGTCGGTGATGTTATCCAGCGCGCCCTCAATGCTGAGACGTAGTGTTTCCATCTGTTCCTCAGAGGGCTTGCGCGGGACCTCCTCTGTCCATTCCGCGCAGGTGATGACTCCGCGTGAAAAGGGCAGGGGCAGCATTTGTTTGTCCCATGTCGGGAAGCGGATCACGCGTTTTTGGGCAAAGGCCACGGTGAAGACACGCGCGCCAGAGGTGCGCGCCCAGATGATGGGCACCGTGGAGGACACGCGTGCTGGGCCGCGGGGGCCATCTGCGGCGATGCCGATGGAGCTGCCCTGTTTGATGCGTTTGAGCACCTCGCGGGACAGGGTGACATGACGCTTGTGGCTGGACATGGGAATAGTTTCCCAGCCAAGCCGCACAAGGATCTGGCCCGCCAGCCGTCCAGCCCTTGCCGCAGAGGTCAGCGCACAGATGCGCGCACCTTCGGGGGCGTTGAACATGAAGGGCGCCATAATCAGGCGTTGATGCCAGACCACGAAGATCACCGGCTCGCCCCGGGCCACGCAGGCATCCATCTCTGCACAGCCTGTCCGGTCAAACCGCGAGGTGCGAAAGGCGAATCGCACATAGCGGGCAAACAAACCTTCCACAGCGCTGTTGAGCCGTGGATTGTTGGCGATTTTCTTGCGGAGATTTTTCAGGGACACGGGGCGCTTACCTCTTCACTATGGGCGCTTCTTACATCGCTTGCACAAAGCTGGCCAGAGTTGTGGTTTTTGCGCGTTTTCCCTCTTGCCACTGGGGCGGCACTGCACTACGAAACTCCCCACGTTAGGGGTATAGCTCAGTTGGTAGAGCGACGGTCTCCAAAACCGTAGGTCCCGGGTTCGAGCCCTGGTGCCCCTGCCATTTTCCCAAGGATGAGATTTGTCTTAGGACAATTAGCTGCCGAGACTGTGGTGGATTTTGCCTGTGTCAAAAATCCAGATCATCTTTGATGAAATCATACAGATTCTGGTAGATGCCCTCACAATTTTCTCCGCGCGCACATTGGGGCGATGTCGCTGGGGCAGCGCGAGGTGTTGCCGGTGGAGGCGTGGGTTTGGCTTTCGGCGGCTGAGCAGTTCCTGTGGGCGGCTTTGGGGGCGTGGGCTGTGGCGTCGAGGCGAGCGTGTCTGGCGGGGCCAGACGGTTGAGACGCTCTATTACGTCGAAATCTGGCCCGCCATCAGCGATCAGGTGATGCGCCACTTCAAAGCGCGTGATGGCCTGTCGCGTGGGGCCATCTAACGTGCCGGTGGGGCGACCTTTCAGATACCCAAGGGCGATCAACTGTTGTTGCATTAGTGTGATGTCCGTCCCATGCAACACAAAGCGGCGCTCACGTTGTTCAGCGGCGCGGGCATCGGTCTCTTTGCCGTTGAGGCATTGCCAGTAAGGCACGCCGGAATGGCGCCCGAGCAGCTCAATCAGGCCGAGCTCAATCAGATTGCGCACGGCCTGTCCCTGACTTTCCAGTCGGACGATGGAAATGGGCGCGACGATATCGGCGGAGGCAATGGTGCCCCCAACCGTGCCGGTGAGGCCCCGGCGGGTCACAACCATGGAATTTGAGACTGAGCCACCGGGCAGGACCTGACGACTGGGATATTGTACCAGATGCAGATCCACGGAGACCACGGAGAGCGTGCGGCTGTTGCGATACAGAGAGGTGGTGAAGCCCCGATCCCCATCCAGATCATGACCAATGCTAGCGTTGCGCACGGCGGTGTCCGAATCCACCTGAGAGATCGCGCCACGGATATAGAGATTGGGCTTCACTTCGCCTTTTTTGCGGGTGGTGATCAGCTCCAGCTGACCAAAGCCAGAGATCCGCGCCTGATCCAGAAAGACATAGCGCCCGCTTTTGCGGTTCATTTGGTTGAGGGCGTTGACCAGCATGTCATCCGCACCGACAGAGACGCTGCGGGTTTCGTCGGGAATGTCGGAGGAAGAAACCAGATAGCGCCGTTTGGGCAATTGCGCCAGTAAACCGTCCATGCAGGTCAACGCGTGAGAGAAAGAGGTGAAGTTGCGCGTGGGCCGGGCATCAGGCTGTGCCACCGCGGGCGTGAAATCTGCCCGTGAGGCAGCACATCCGCTCAGAAGGCCACAAATCAGGGCAGACTTTATGCCATGCCCCACACCACCACGGAAAAACGCTGCGCAACCCACAAACACCACTCACCAAACACACCAAAAACACAGTGCTATTGAGTCTGCGCAAAATGCGTTGACGATGTCTGAACGGGAGCTGGGCATTTGAGGTGAATTTGCCCAAAAACGCGTTGATTCCGCTAACCTTTGACTAACAGCTTCATGGCACCATGGAAGGGTCTTTCCTGTGTTCTGAGTTGAGGCAATGGTATGTTTCGGGTGTTGGTTTTGCCGCTTTTTCTTTCTCTCTTCCTGTCTTCCGCGGGCTTTTGCACGCCGCCGGAACTCCCGGTGACAGCGGACCGCTGTGCCATTCATTTTGCTTTGACGGGCATTGTGGATGAGGGGTGTGTTGCTCCTGATGTGGCGACATTGGGGGCGGCAAGGCGTTTGCCTCCAGCTGGATTTGATCGGGGTGCGGCGGGATTGGACAGTGTGCCGCAAGAGCAAGGGTACTTCATCCGGTTTCCGTTCAATTCAGCGGATTTGACGGCGGAATATCAGGCCCATTTGGAGCGGTTGGGGCAGATTCTTGCGGCCCCTAAACTGGCGCAACATTGTATCAAGCTGGTGGGTCATGCCGACAGTGTGGGTGGCCCGGCTTTTAATATGCGTCTCTCACAACAGCGGGCGCAGACCGTGGCCAATGTTCTGGTGGCGGGGTCACAGGTGGCGCGGGCTCGGATTGCCACCGAAGGTCGAGGTGAGCGTGCCTTGATCGGGGGTATCCCCGGGCCGCATCCTCTGAATCGGCGGGTGGAAATCATGGTGCGTCGCGCGGGCGATGATCCGTGCTAGCTAGACGTGCCCGCCATCGAGTATGCAGGGCTCTTCTCGTGGCATGGGCCATGGTTTTTGTCGCAGTAGGGGCAGGGCAGGCGGATCTGCGCGGACAGAGCCATGTGGCGCTTGTGATTGGCAGTGATGCCTACCCCGGAGAGGCGGCCTTGCGCCATGCGCGTCAAGATGCGGCGCAGGTGGCGGCGCGGCTGCGGGCGCTGCACTATGCGGTGGTGTTTCTGGAGAATCCGAAAAGGCGGGATATTTTGCGCGCTCTGGCCGTGATACAGGCCATGGCGACAGAGGCGGAACAGGTGGTGATCTACCTGTCTGGACATGGGGGCATGTGGGCAGGGGAGAGTTATTATGTGCCGGTGGACGCGGTGGCTGAAGGGGGGAGACCCTTGAGGGGGGCAATGGCCTTGCCGATGCAGACCTTTGCCAAAGTGTTGTCGGATCGTCCACGTCAGAAGATTATCTTTTTTGATGCCTGTCGTTCGCCAGAAAGCTGGGCGCAGGATGCGCCGCCGTCACCGCACATGGGGGACACATGGGGGGCGGGGCTGGCGCTTGTTTATGCGGCTGCGCCGGGAACTATGGCGTATGATGGAGGCAAGGGGCGGAGCCCTTTTGCGACTGCGTTTTTACGCCATGTGACGCCTATGTCGCCTGATTTGCCCACATTGCTGCGCCAAATCAGGCGCGATGTTTTAAGCCAGACGCAGGGTGTGCAGGTGCCTTGGATGCAATCCGCGTTGTTGGTGCAGACCTATGTTCAGAAACTGCCGGGAAGTTAGACCCCGAGCCCAATAGGTTTTTGCTCCGGCGCGAAAACACCAATGGAGGTTGTGCCGCTAAGGTGCGTTGGAATCCTTGCCCCAGTCCGCATCCTGCATTTCGCGCAACCGTGATGCTGTGCGCTCAAATTCAAAAGTGCCTTCCCCTTCGAGATAGAGCATTTCGGGCTCTGCCGCGGCGGAGCAGATCAGGCGCACATTGGCCTCATAGAGTGCATCGATCAGCGTGACAAACCGCTTGGCCTCGTTGAAGTTGTTGCGGCTGAGGGCCGGAATGTCTTCGAGTACCAGCACTTTCACTGCATTGGCGATGGCAAGATAGTCGCCGGGGCCCAGCATTTTGCCACAGAGATCAAAGAAAGACGCGCGTGCCACCCCATTTCGATAGGCGGGCAAGGTTACTTCACGTCCCTTGACGGTGAGCACCAGCGCCGCGGTTTCGCCGCCTGTGAGATCTTCCCAGATGGCGTGCATCTGGGCGCGGGCCTCTGTGCCAGCTTGCACAAAGTAAACCTGGCTGCCTGCCAAACGATTCTGGCGGTGGTCGTTGGGGCTGACCAGTTCCCAGACCTGCAACTGCTCTTTTATGATGGCAATGAAAGGCAGGAAAAGCTGGCGGTTGAGGCCATTCTTGTAGAGATCATCCGGCACGCGGTTGGAGGTAGTGACCACCACCACCCCAGCGGCAAAGAGCTGTTCGAACAGCCGCCCGACTATCATCGCATCGGTGATGTCAGTGATCTGCATTTCGTCAAATGCCAGCACGCGCACGCTCTGGGCGACGCTTTGCGCGACTGGAAGAATGGCATCTTCGATGCCCTCGCCGCGCGCCTTATGCATGGCCTCATGGATTTCCTGCATGAAGGCATGAAAATGCACGCGGCGCACAGGCACAGAGAGATGGTCCACAAAGAGATCCATCAACATGGATTTGCCGCGTCCCACACCGCCCCAGAGATAGAGACCTTTCACCGGGGGTGGCGTTGCCTTGCGGAACCAGCTTTTCTTAACCGGCTGCGCCAGCTCTGCGCGGATACGTTCCAAATGAGGCAGAACCGCCACTTGGGCGTCATCTGCGGTGAGGCTGCCATCGGCAACCTTGGCGGCGTAAATCTCGGGCAGCGTGCTCATACCTGAGTGCTTAGCCAATTGCAGGCGCAAGGAAAAGAGGCGCGTTGAGGGATATGACGGGTTGTGATGAGGGGGGCGACAAATGGTGAATTGACGCGAAGTTGTGCATTTGTTCAGTATGCGCGGTGCAGTGACAGGAGAGACATGATGGCCCAGAATGTTCAGGTGAAAACACCGTTGATGACGCCGGTTTTGATTGTGGGCTGTGTCATTATTTTGGTGAGCTTTGCCGTCAGGGCCAGTTTTGGGGTGTTTCAGATCCCCATTGCTGCGGAATTTGGCTGGCTGCGCAGCGAATTTTCTCTTGCGATTGCCATACAGAACCTTGCTTGGGGGATTGGTCAGCCGATCTTCGGGGCCATTGCCGAAAAGGTAGGTGACCGCAAAGCGATTGTGCTGGGCGCACTGACCTATGCGGCGGGGCTTGTGCTCTCGTCCTTTGCGGTGACGCCCGAAGCTCATCAGATGCTGGAGATCCTTGTGGGCTTTGGCATTGCTGGCACGGGGTTTGGTGTCATTCTGGCGGTGGTAGGACGGGCCAGCTCTGATGAAAATCGCTCGATGTCGCTGGCGATTGCCACAGCAGCAGGTTCTGCCGGGCAGGTCTTTGGTGCGCCGATGGCCGAATGGATGCTGTCTTTTATGAGCTGGCAGCAGACTTTTGTGGTATTTGCTGTGGCGATTTTGTCTTTGCTGCTGTTGTTGCCCCAGATGCGAGCCCCTGTTGCGGCGTCCAAAGCAGAGCTGCAGGAGAGCATGGGTACGATTTTGAAGCGGGCCTTTCGTGACCCTTCTTACACGCTGATCTTTCTGGGGTTTTTCAGCTGCGGCTATCAGTTAGCATTTGTTACTGCACATTTTCCCGCGATGATCACTGAGATGTGCGGGCCGATTGCGCCGGGGGGAGCGTTGGCCTCTTTGGGGATTACCTCCACGTCAGCGCTGGGGGCGGTGGCGATTTCACTGATCGGGTTGGCCAATATCGGTGGCACGCTGCTGGCGGGGTGGGCTGGCAATCACTTTCCCAAGAAGTATCTGCTCACGGGGATTTACACCGGGCGGACCTTGGCGGCGGCAGTGTTCATTCTGATGCCGATCACACCGACCACTGTGATTGTTTTCTCTGTGGTGATGGGCTCTTTGTGGCTGGCCACGGTGCCGCTGACATCGGGTCTTGTGGCCCACCTCTATGGGCTGCGTTACATGGGCACGCTTTATGGAATCGTGTTTTTCTCCCACCAGTTGGGCAGTTTCCTGGGCGTGTGGCTCGGCGGGCGGATGTATGATCAATATGGCGATTACACGGCCGTCTGGTGGGTTGGTGTGGCGGTGGGCGCATTCAGTGCGATTGTGCATCTGCCAATCAAGGAAAAGCGCGCACCGGCGGCTGTGGCGGCTTAAGACTCTGCTGGCCAGGCGGCTTCTGCTTCGGTCAGGAGACCCTCGGCCACCAAGCGATCTGCCCAGCCCCGTGGCGTGGTGAAATGGTGGGTCTGCCAGCCACGTGCGGCAGCGGCGGCAATATTGTCTGCCCGGTCATCGGCAAAAAGCAGGCGCTCAGGGGCGATGCCGCTGTCCGCCTCCACATGAGCATAGATCGCCGGATCCGGCTTGATCAGTTTCAGCCGCCCGGAGACATATTCACGGTCAAACCGCGTGAGGAACGGGTAGACCGCCTGTGACAGCGGGAAGTTGTCATGACCAAAATTGGTGAGCGTGAAGAGCGGCACCCCCTTGTCGGCCAACGCGTTGAGCAGATGTACGCTGTGGGGAATGGCTGGGGCGGCGAGATCGTTCCAATTGTCATTCCACATGCGCAGTTCAGCGGCATATTCAGGGTACTGGGGGACGAGGCTGTCAATCATTTCCGGCAGGGAGGCACCAGCGTCGATCTTCTCGTGATGGGCATGGATATTGGTGTCGGTAAAGAAGTTGCGGCGTCGCTCTTCGCCCACGGTGCGGTCATAGAAATCTTCTGGCTGCCATTTGATCAGCACATTGCCGATGTCAAAGATGACCACGTCTATCTGGCTCATGTCGCGCCCCTGAATGTCCCTGTGTTGCCCCTTGGTGGGCTGTGTGGAGAGCCTACTGTGCTGGCGATGAGAGGCAAACCGATTTTTGCTGCACTGCCGCAAAAGCGGGTCTAGCGCCGCGCGCCGGGGCGCTGCACTTCGCCGGGGTTTGGAGAGCGCGCCTCGCGCCAGAAGACAAAAAGACCGGAGCCGATGATCAATGTGATGCCTACCCATGTGGTGGCGCTGGGCCATTCGTCAAACAAGACAACGCCAAAAACCACAGCCATGGGCATGGCGGCATATTCCAGTGGCGCAAGCAAGCTGGCCTCTGACAGGCGGTAGGCCTGAGATATGAAGAAGCCGCCAAAGGCAATGGAGGTGCCGATCAGGATCAGAACAGGCCAATCGCCAAGCGCAGGCATATGCCAGGGGCGCAGCAGGAATTGCAGCATTTCGCCGCCACTGTCCGCCCATCGACCATGTCCCAGAAACAGGCCAACGGTGCTGGCGACCAGAATGAAGGTGATCTGAATGAAAATCGACATGGTGGCCGCGCTTTCGGTGTTGCCGATTTTACGGGTCAGCACATGCAGCAGGGCATAGGCCACAGCGGCCACCAGCGGCAGCAGCAGGGCGAGGTTGAAGCCATCGGCACCGGGGCGGATCATGACCAAGACGCCGAGCATCCCCACGCCGACCGCAGCCTGACGACGCGGGCCGATGGTTTCCCCCAGCAGCAATGCGCCCAAAGCGGTGATCAAAAGCGGTGCCACAAAGAAGACCGCCATGGCATCGGCCAGCGGCAGGACCGCGAGGCCCAGAAAGAAGGTGGTATTGGCAAAGACAACACAACACCCGCGCAGCAGGTGCATACCCAGACGTTGGGTGCGCAGAGCGGACAGGCCACCTTGAAATGGTACGATCACCACCAAGAGAATGGCCAAACCCACCAGAGAGCGGATCAGCACAATCTGATGCAGGGCATAATCGCCGGACAGGAACTTGATGGCCGCATCATTGATCGCAAAAAAGAAGACGGCGATCAGGGCGGAGAGCGGGCCAAGAGGAATGCGATGGATCATAAAGACCTGATGTCGCCTGCGGCGTTTCCGGTCTAGGCCAAAAGCGACCAAAGGGTCATTTTTTAATGGATTTTTTGTGTTTTGTTAGGGTGTGAGCCGTCTATTTTTTCATGGCTTTGACCACGGCTTTTGCGATGGGGCCCACCATGGCTGGGGCCAGCGCGCCAAATGGGTCGCGTGCCATGCTTTTTAACGCTTCAGACGCTGCTTTGGCTTCTTCGACGGCCACACGCAATTCTGCCTCGATATCTTCGATGGCCATGTCGCGCACCTGAGCCACTGCTGCCGTTTCTTCACCGACAGTGGATTTTGCGGCAAGGCCAATGAGGAGCGCTGCGAGTGCGAGGTTGACCAGCGCCACAATCAGGGCAGAGGCGGCGGGCGAAAGGGATGTGGACAGGGCGAAATAGGCGGCAAGATTGAGCATGATCAGACCTACCGCTGCAGCGATGCCTGCTGCTGCCATCAGGCCGGTTTGGCGTCGCAGAACTGCGAGGTGACGCTGCGCGATCAGGCGTTCTGAGCGCAGGATGATGGAGATGTTACGCGACAGGCGGTTCATTGTGGCGCGCCTTATTTGCTGCGGCCGAGCAGGAAGCCGACGGCAAAGATGCCCAGCCCCAGCAGGAGTGCATTTTTATGTGGGATCTGATCAAGCTCTTCGAGCAGGTCGGATAGGTTATCTTCCCATGGCTGGCTGTCTTCGGAAGAAGGGGCCTCGGTGTTCACCTCTGTCGAAGACGTCTCTGCATCCTCGGAGCGCGCAGCGTTGGCACGGCTCTCATCAAGTTGTTTGCGCAGGTCTGCCAGTTCGGCTTCCAGCTCTGCTTTGGTGGCCATGGTGTCTGTCCTTTCGGGGCCCGCTGAGGGCGGGAGGAAATCGGATGCGTGTTAAGTCGGCCTGCAATCTAGTGGCTTCGGCGTTGAGTTTGCATGCCGTATACGGGGAAAGCCATCTCTATTTTCCGCCTGCGTGTGCCCCAGTCGGGAATCGCACCGCCCCGTTCGTCACCGCCCACCCACCCGCCCCGGTAACAAAAGGGGCGATGCGGATGTTTTGGTCAGCCCTTGGCGGCGCGCAAGACGCGTTCTAGCGCGTCAAGAAAACGGGAGCGGTCCGCTTTGGTGAAGCCTTTGCCGCCGCCCTGTCGAAAGGGATCAGCGGCGCGAAGATCCGTCATGAGGTCGCGGGTGGCAAGCACATTGCCAATATTAGCGGAGGTCAGCGCTTCGCCGTTGTGTTTGAGCACGCGGGCTCCAGCCTCCACACATTTTGCTGCCAGAGGAATGTCCCCGGTGATCACCACATCCCCTGTCCCTGCGCGGTCGGCGATCCACATATCGGCCACATCCGGGCCTTCGGGCACGATCACATTTTCCACCAGAGGGTTCTGACTTGGCCGCAGACCACCGTTGGAGACCACGTAGATTTTGACTTTGTGGCGGGTGCCGACTCGCTCCACCTCGGCTTTGACCGGGCAGGCGTCGGCATCCACATAGATGGAAGTCATTGCTGTGGTCTGCATTCAGTCAGCATAGAGCGCTTCGGCATGGAAGGCGATATGCTCTTCCATGAAGGTCGATACAAAGAAGTAGCTGTGGTCATAGCCTTTTTGCAGCCGCAGGGTGGCTTCCTGACGGCGGGCAGTGGCGGCTTCGGCCAGCGCTTCGGGGCGCAGCAGATCCAGAAACTGGTCATTGGTGCCGGTGTCCACCAGAACCGGACCGTCAAATCCTTTGTCACGCATCAGAAGGGTGGCGTCATGCGCGGCCCAGGTGCTTTCCTCGTCGCCCAGATAGGCGGAGAGCTGTTTGCGCCCCCAGTCAGACGCCGTTGGATTGCAGATCGGGGCAAAAGCGGAGACCGAGCGGAAGCGGCCAGGCAGGGCCATGGCCATGGTCAGTGCGCCGTGACCGCCCATGGAGTGGCCCATGATCGACTGGCGGCTCATATCAAGCGGGAACTCTTCCTGCAGGAGGGAGGGCAGATCTTCGGTGATATAGTCCCACATGTTGAAATGGGGTGCCCAGGGCTTCTGGGTGGCATTGACATAGAAGCCCGCACCCTGACCCAGATCATAGGCGTCATCATTGGCAACATCTTCACCACGCGGGGAGGTGTCGGGGAAGATCAGCGCCACGCCCTGTTCGGCGGCCCATTGCTGAGCGCCGGCTTTGACCATGGCGTTTTCATGGGTGCATGTGAGGCCAGAGAGATACCAGATCACCGGCACGGGGCCCACTTTCGCCTCTTCTGGCAGGAAAAGACCAAAGGTCATCTCACAATGGCAGCTGTGTGAGTTGTGTTTATAGACGCCCTGAGTGCCGCCGAAGGCGCGGTTTTCGCTGATGATGTCCATGGGAGGTCTCCTGCCTATTCGCTTTGGGGCTACGTTGTCAGAGTTGGGAGACCCATGCAATCACAAGGCTGACCGTTGCGATTGAGAAAGCTGTGGAAAACAGGATGGCAGCGGAGACACGGTGGGGGGCGACGCCGTAGTGCTGCGCAAGCATGTAGACGTTTCCGGCCACCGGCAGGGCTGCTGCGGCAATGGCGACGCTTGCGGCATATGGATCTGCCGGGAAGAGCCAGAGCACCGCAAAGGCCACGGACAGAGGGTGTAGCGCCAGTTTGGCGAAGCTGAGCCAGAGGGCAACCTCGACACGTTCCGCGGATTTTGTCGCCAGTGACGCGCCAATGGCAAAGAGGGCCCCAGGCGTGGCCGCGCCCCCAAGAATGGCGAGAAATTCGTTGAACGGATCCGGGAGCGGAATTTGCAGGGCGGACCATGCAAAGCCAAGTGAGATTGCTACAATCATTGGGTTACGGATCAAGCCTCCTGCGACGGTGCGCAGGATGGCAAAGCTCATGCGCCCATCACGTGATCCTGTGATCAGAATGACGATCAGGCTGGAAAACACGATCAGATCAACGGCGAGCACCATCATGACCGGGCCGATGGCTTCTGGCCCCATAAGCAAGGTGAGCATCGGCACGCCGAGAAAGCCGGTATTGCCAATCACGGCGCATTGGGCTTCGACGGCGGCTGTGCCCACGTCTTCGCGGCGCAGAAAGGCCACCAGCGTTGCCAGAAGATACACCAGTGTGCAGCCGAAGAGATAGCCACCGATCAAGCGCCAATCGAGCACCTCGGCGAGGCTGAGGTTGGCGGCAAAGCGAAATAGCATGGCGGACAGTGCGAAGTAGAAGACAAACTTAGTCAGGTATGCCGTGGCTTCTGAGGTGAAAAACCGGGTGCGGCCAGCCCAGTATCCCAGGCCGATCAGGGCAAAAAACGGCAGTGTTTTCAGAAAGATTGCCAACATGGCGCCAGCCTTAACAGGTTTGGATCATGTGGCAAGGGCCATGTCACGCAAGCGCGATGAAGGCGGTGCCGGCGACCGCGATCAAGGCCCCAGCGATGGCGTAGTAGTGGGGGCGGTGTTTGTCCTTCCACCAGAGAATTGGTAGAATAAGCACAGGAGACAGGGAGCCAAGTACGGCGGCGATGCCTGCATCCAGATGCGCAAATGCGTAGAGCAGCA
>NZ_CYPW01000017.1:138880-236244 GCF_001458175.1 Shimia marina | reverse complement strand
GGGCCATAGCGCCATAAGCGAGATCAAAGTGGCAGCGCCGAGCAAGCGGATGGCGGTTGCTGCGATCGGGGTCAGGCCCGCCTGTAGCGCGGGTTTCATTACAAGAAAGCCAATCCCCTGCAGGGTGGTGGCTGTCACGCCGAGTAATAGGATGTGTGTCAGGGGCGCATTTGATCGATCACTTTTTGAAGGTGCAGGGTTGTTGAAGAAGATCGCGAGTGAGACGCCACTTAGGACGGTGAGAGCGCCGATGAGTTCTATGATGCTTGGGGTTTCCTGCAACCATATGAAAGCGATGAGGCCAACGATTGGGGCCTTGAGAGAAAGCAGGAGTTCGGTGCGGCGAGGGCCGCCGCGGCGCAGGCAGGCGATCATGGCGAGATTGCCAAGAAGAATGCCAAATGCGCTGCTGATGAGGAAGGCCGGCCAGAATTGCCAAGGCACATTGGTCCACTGATCCATGAGTGTTGTGAGTAGCGTGGCCAGTGTTGCGCAGGCGATCAACTGAATGCGTGTGAAGGCAAAGGCCCCCAATTTTTGGGCAGGGTTGTGCGCAATGACGATGCCGCTCGCCCAACCGAAGGACGCCCCGAGGGCAGCGAGTAGAGGAAGAAGGGGCATGACAGTCTCTCTGAGAGTTGCTACTAATTAGGTAGCGATAATTTGCTATCAAATGAGTAGCAAGGAGAATTTATGACATCCGATGTTCCCAAGCCCGGCCAACCTGTGCGCGGCTCTAAAACTGGGAAGCCGATTATGGCTTTGTTTGACCTACTTGGCCGAAGTTGGGCGCTTGGCATTCTTTGGCAGCTGTCCGAAGGTGCGTTGACCTTTCGTGCCTTGCAGGATCGCTGTGAACAGCTCTCCCCCTCTGTTCTCAATCGTCGTTTGAAAGAGTTGAGTGCGAGCGGTTTGGTCTGTCGTGGAGATGAGGGGTATGAGCTGACCGCCATGGGGCAGGATCTTTTTAGCCTGCTGCAGCCCTTTGGGGGGTGGTCTGAACAATGGGCGGAGGCATTGGGGGCACCGGATGGGGGCGATTAGCCGCCCCCGATCAACGCTCCAGCGGCAAAGACCAACGCCCCGCCAAGTACCACTTGGAATGTGGCGCGGCCAAACGGGGTTTTCATGAAACGGTTCTGAATCCAGACGATGGCCCAAAGCTCTACAAACACAACCAGAATTGCGAGAATGGTGGCGGTCCAGAAATCGGGAATCAGATAGGGCAGCGCGTGCCCCAGACCACCGAGTGTGGTCATGATACCGGAGGCGAGCCCCCGTTTGATTGGGGAACCGCGTCCTGAGAGTTCGCCATCATCAGAGGCGGCTTCTGTGAAGCCCATGGAAATACCTGCGCCGACAGATGCAGCGAGCCCGACCAGAAAAGTGGTATGTGTGTCTTGCGTGGCAAAGGCGGTGGCGAAGATCGGCGCAAGCGTGGAAACGGAGCCATCCATCAACCCGGCCAGTCCGGGCTGCACCCAAGTGAGCACAAATTGACGATGTGCGCGGGCGTTTTCATCGTCGCGTGTGTCTGGATCAAGGTGGGTTTCGGTCAGATCGTCCGCTGTGTGCTTGTGGCCTGCTTCTGCTGCGGCGAGATCACCGAGCAATTTGCGGGTGTCAAGATCTGTCACTTGTTTGGCAGCTTTCACATAGAAGGCTTCGGCGTCCTGCTCCATCTGGCTGGCCAGATTGCGGATCGCCTCTAGGCTTAGGTTGGCGGAGAGCCATATGGGGCGGCGGCTGTGGAACCCGGCCACATGTTCGCGGCGCAACAGAGGCACCGTATTGCCAAACTGGCTCTGATGCCTGGCAATGAGTGCTTGGCGGTGGCCATCTTCTTCCTGTGCCATGTCATCAAAGATCTTGGCGGTCGCAGGATAGGCGTCTCGCAATTGTTCCGCAAAGCCGCGATAGATGCGTGCGTCATCTTCTTCGGAGGAGATCGCCAAAGCGAGCACTTCCTGTTCTGTCAGGTCACGCAACCGTTTGTGATAGGGAGAAAAACGCATCTTCACCTCTTATTTAGAATGGTTCTAAAATATATATGATCTGTGGAAGTGCAAGGCTTGCTACGCAGGGAAGCAGGGGTGTAGGGTTGCCTATCTGCTAGCAACACCTGCGAGCGAGGAGGCTTGGACGCGGTCTGATGAATGAACAAACTGCGATCATTCGAAAGGGGCGCAAATTTGCGCAAGTTTTGGAGAGCGCCCGTGTGCTTTTCATGCAGCATGGTTTCGAAAGTGTGCGCATGGATGTGATCGCGCAGCAGGCGCAGGTCTCCAAGGCGACGTTGTATAACTACTTTCCCGACAAACGTATGCTGTTCATGGAGGTGGCAAGACAGGAATGCACGCAGCAAGCTGCGCAATTGGAAGCCTCTGTGGACGAAGAACAACCGGTGCCTGAGGTGCTGACAATTGTAGGGCGTGGGTTGATGGGGATCATTCTGTCGGAGTTTGGGCGCAATATGTTTCGCGTCTGTGTGTCAGAATGTGAGCGGTTTCCCGAGCTTGGGCAGCAGTTTTACGAAACTGGCCCAGCGGTGATGAAAAGCCGCTTGATAGAATTTTTTGGTCAGGCCGTAGCGCGTGGCGAATTGGTGGTGGAGGACTACGGTCTGGCGGCCGATCAGTTTGCCGAACTGTGCAAGGCCGGGTTGTTTTTGCGTCAGGTCACCGGAGTGCAGCGGCAATTTTCACCGGCTGAGGTAGAGCAGGTGGTGGATGCCGCAGTTGCGATGTTTATGGCGCGCTACGGTGTAAAATGAGCGCTTTCTAAATACGCAAAAGCAAACGGGCCGCCGAAGCGACCCGTTTTTGTTATTTCTCGACAGAGGTTTAGAATTCCACCACAGCGCGGATGGATTTGCCTTCGTGCATGAGGTCAAAGCCGTGGTTGATCTCATCCAGAGTCAGCTTGTGGGTGATCATTGGGTCGATTTCGATCTTACCGTCCATGTACCAATCCACAAATTGTGGCACGTCGGTGCGCCCCTTTGCGCCACCAAAGGCGGTGCCTTTCCAGACGCGGCCGGTGACCAGCTGGAACGGACGGGTGGAGATTTCGGCACCGGCAGGGGCTACGCCGATGATGACGGAGACGCCCCAGCCGCGGTGGGAACATTCAAGCGCGTCGCGCATGACCTGCACGTTGCCGGTGGCGTCAAAGGAATAGTCCACGCCGCCGAACTGATCTTTTTCGGTTTTGGTGAGCTCAATGATTGCCTCGGTCACGGACTGACCTTCGGGCAGCTTGGACGGATTCACGAAGTGGGTCATGCCAAATTTCTTGGCCATCTCTGCTTTGTCGTCGTTGAGATCCACGCCGATGATCACATCAGCACCGGCCATACGCAGGCCCTGGATCACGTTGAGCCCGATTCCGCCAAGGCCAAAGACCGCCGCAGAAGAGCCGATTTCAACGCCTGCGGTGTTGATCACCGCGCCGATGCCAGTGGTGACGCCGCAGCCGATGTAGCAGATTTTGTCAAAAGGCGCGTCGTCCCGCACTTTTGCCAGCGCGATTTCCGGCAGAACTGTGTGGTTCGCGAAGGTGGAGCAGCCCATGTAGTGGTAGATCGGGGTGCCATCGAGCATGGAGAAGCGCGTGGTGCCATCGGGCATGAGGCCCTGTCCTTGTGTGCCACGGATCGCGGTGCAGAGGTTGGTTTTGCCCGACAGGCAGGCGTGACATTCGCGGCATTCTGGGGTGTAGAGCGGGATCACGTGATCGCCGGGCTTCAGCGTGGTGACGCCTTCGCCGACTTCCATCACAATACCTGCGCCTTCGTGGCCCAGAATGGAGGGGAACAGACCTTCTGGATCTGCTCCGGAGCGGGTGAACTCATCTGTGTGGCAAAGCCCAGTGGCTTTGATTTCCACCAAAACCTCGCCCGCTTTGGGGCCTTCAAGGTTCACTTCCATGATTTCCAAGGGTTTGCCGGCTTCCAAAGCCACGGCGGCACGGGTGCGCATCATTTTGCCTATCCTCCATGATTGGTGCACAGCGCGGTTGAAACACCGGCGCGTTGATCTCTTATTGACAGCATAGAGCTTTGCTTGTCGAGCCAAGTTGGCAGGCGCGAAGCAAATGTGTTGGTTTGCGACAAAGGAGTGCTGTGATGCGACGTGGAGTTTTGGCTGGGGTTGGCGCGATGGCTTTGTTGGCTGTGGTGGCCTGCAAAGGAGAGGAAGAAGTCACAGTTCAGGGCAGCACGACTTGTGACCCTGCGACGTTTGCCTTTCTTGTTGGGCAGGACAAGAGCGCGCTTGAAGGTGTGATCGTGCCGGAAATGGTGCGGGTCATGGGCGAGCATGACGCTGCTACAATGGACTTTCATGAAAACCGGCTGAATGTGGTGCATGACGCTGAAGGTAAGATCCTGCAGGTCTCCTGCGGCTAAGTGTGGTGCGCTTCCGGGTTTATTTCTTTTCCCGATAAGGTTTGTGGCAGGCGCGACAGGCGCTGCCTACTGCTCCCAGCGTGTCGGCCAAAGCTGCGCGATCTTTGAAATCCAGAGCCTGAGCGGCTTTTGTGAGGTCGTCTGCCTTGGCGCTGAAGTCCGCCCAGTTGTCCCAGATATTTGGCAGCGCCTCTGACTTTGCATCGGTTGCTGGCGCTTCGAAGAGGGTGGTGATTGTGCTTGCGTGGGTGACGATTGTGTCACGGGCCATGTGGGCCTTGGCCTGATGCAGCGGGACCTCTTGTTTTGCCATGCTGACGAGTGTTTGGAAGGCGTCACCGATGTGTTCCATCGCAGTCATGCGGGCCATGACCTGTGGATCTTTTACCCCGTTGTGCGCCCAGGCTGGCGTGGCAACGATGAGGAGAAGAGCGAGAGAGAGAGGGTGATGCATGGTGGCTCCTGTCGGTGGCTTTGAGGCAGTGCAGCGCACACAGGGGCAGGGAGGCAAGAGGAAAATATAAGAACACAAGGCGATTCCAGGTCACGTTTCTGTTCCTTCGACGTTTTTCTCATAAAGTTTTGCCGAGGCCTGAGTGCCCTACCGTGCGTGGTAATCCTGAGATCGAAGGTGGAGGATCTGCCCTGTGCAGAGTGTAAGATCTAGAAACCGATGTATTGGAAAGATGTTCTGGAAAAGTGCCCCCCGGCGGCGCGAACTGGGTGGGGGCAATAATGCCGCGCCGCCAAGGGTAGCGTTTCAAGTTTCGCTATGTACCTAAGATGCCCTTTGGCTGCGGCAAAAAAAGGATCGGGTCGGGGCCATTTGCGGAAGAATCTGTGGCGGAAATGCGACGTGGTTAACGGGGTGCTTTGTGGGGCGGAGGGCACAGTGCAGGAGGTAGACTTGATTTTGTCATGAAAGAGCGCAAGTCTGAATGTATGACAACACCTCCTCCCACCGCATTGCACCCGCCCCTCAAAGCCGCGCCACAGGTCGCGTTTCATCGCACGGAACTTACTGTCATTCTGGGGCTTTATGGCCGCATGGTGGCGGCGGGCGAATGGCGGGACTACGGCATTTCCTCCCTGCGGGAGGTGGCTGTCTTTTCGGTGTTTCGACGCACGGCAGAAAATCCGATCTATCGTATCGAAAAGCGTCCCAAATTGCGCAACAAACAGGGCCTCTATGCGGTGATTGGCATGGATGGACAGGTGCTCAAACGCGGCCACGATCTGAAAACCGTGTTGCGCGTCTTGGAGCGCAAATTGATCCGCGCGGTGGAGTGACGCCTCATTGTGTGAGGTAAACCTCTGGTGCGCGTGAAATTGGGGGGGCGCCCCACCCCCAGTGTTTTTGTCAGCGTCGCGCCATGATGCAGAGCAGTTCAAACATGATGGAGACCCCAAGGAAGGCGGTGCCCCCTGCGCTGTCAAACGGCGGGGAGACTTCGACCAGATCAGCCCCAATGATGTTCAGCCCATCTAACGCCCGGACCACTTCCAGTGCCTGAAAGCTGTTGGGGCCACCAACTTCGGGTGTGCCTGTGCCGGGGGCGAAGGTCGGGTCGACAAAATCAATGTCATAGCTCACATAGGTTGGGGCATTGCCAACAATGTCGCGCGCTTCTGCCATGACATCCTGAAGGCCGCGTTGGAAGAATTCTTCGATGCGGATTACTCGGATGCCCACAGCTTTGGCAAAATCCGTGTCTTCGTCATCATACGTGGAGCCGCGAATTCCGATTTGCACCACACGCTTTGGATCCAGCAAGCCTTCTTCTACCGCGCGGCGGAACGGCGTGCCGTGGGTGTACATCGTGCCGCCAAAATAGCTGTGATAGAGGTCGGTGTGACTGTCAAAGTGGACCATGCCAACCGGAGCATCCTTGGCCAGAGACCGGAGAATTGGCAGAGAGGTCAGGTGATCGCCACCTGCTGTCAGTGGCATGATTTGTTTGGACAGGACCGTGTCATAGAAATGCGTAATCCGGGCCATGCTGTCTTGAATGTCCGCTGGGTTGGGGCCGACATCTCCAAGGTCGGCGCAGTTCATGAGATCAAACGGGCGCACACCGGTGGCCCCGTTTTGCGCCCTGATCATGGTAGAGGCATCCCGCAACTGTCGTGGGCCATGGCGTGGGCCCGGACGATTGGTGGTGCCACTGTCCCATGGGACGCCAATAAGGCCGATATCCACCTCTGAAATCCTGTCATGCTCCAGATCCATGAACGGCAGGCGCATGAAAGAGGGCATGCCTGCAAAGCGCGGCAGTTCCATGCCGGAAACGGGTTGAAAGAAAGCGTCGCTCATGGGGTGTCTCCGTCTATTATGGCAGCTCTGGCCGGCGGTGGGCCGTTACGGGGCCGTCGCCCTGAGTGGCGATGCGCGCGATGGCGGCGTTTATCGGTTCATGGGCCACGGCCATATGGTGGGCGTTGGCGTGCACCAAAGTGTCGGGATCGCAGACCATCGCAACATGGCCTTTCCAGAACAGCAGATCACCGCGCTGATAAGGGCTGGTGGCCTCCGCAAAATGCGCTTCCTGCAGGTCGCTGTCACCGGGGCAGGGTATGCCGCAGGCCAGTAGGGCCATTTGCACAAGGCCTGAACAGTCGATGCCAAAGCTGGCATTGCCGCCCCAGAGGTAAGGTGTGCCAATCAGTCGTTCTGCCACAGCGACGGGATCGCTTTCGACGTGATCATCGGGGGCAAGGTGGCCGCTGGGCACATAGAGATCGCGGGTGATTTTGCCCCCGTCCCAGGCAATGCGCGCCCAGCCGTCGTCCTCTCCCAAAACCACCAGGCGGGTGCCCATCGACAGCGGCGTCACAAGGCCCATCGTCTTAAGCCCCGAGGTGGATTTCGCATAGCTGCGGGCTGCGGCGATACGATGTGTGGGTACCTGTTTGGGATGGCTGAGCACATCGCCAATGTCGATCCAGCCCACGTAGCCATCTTTCTCGGCATAGCCAAAGGCCATGCCCTTTTCCACATGCACCACATTGACGATTTCGCCACGCAGAAGTTGCCGCTCGCGGCTGCCATGCGGGGCGGAGAGCAGATCGGTGACAACCATGGCCACACGATAAGCCGTTGGCGTGACAAAACGCTCCGCGTCTACCAAGCCGCGCAGATGCTCTGCGGCGACTTTGCCGGTGCTGGCCAGCAGGCGGCGGTCTGTTGGCGCGCCCATCACAGAGACAGGATGTCTGGCAGCGCGGCCAGCAGTGCCCGTGCGCCCATGCCGACGCCGCCTTTGGGGCGGGCGGGGGCGGCGGAGGGGTTCCAGCCATAGATGTCAAAATGGGCGTAACGCTGCCCCTCGGCAAAGCGGCGCAGGAAGAGGGCGGCGGTGATGGAACCGGCAAAGCCACCCGAAGGCGCATTGTCCAGATCAGCGATGCCGGGCTCAATCATTTTCTCATAGGGATCCCAGAAAGGCATGCGCCAAACCGGATCGGCCACGGCCTGTGCGGCGGTTTCCACCGCGCTGACAAAACTGCCATCATCACAGTAGTAGGGCGACAGATCCGGTCCAACGGCCACACGCGCGGCCCCCGTGAGCGTGGCCATGGAGATCATCATGTCTGGGTTCTCTTCGGCTCCAAAGGCCAATGCATCCGCAAGCACGAGGCGGCCTTCGGCGTCGGTGTTGTTGACTTCTACCGTCAGCCCTTTGCGGGAGGTCAGGATGTCGCCGGGGCGGAAGCTGTCGCCCGAAACAGCGTTTTCCACCGCTGGGATCAGCACGCGCAACTGTATGGGCAGACGGAGTGCCATGATCATTTCCGCAAGCCCAAGCACGGTTGCTGCACCGCCCATGTCCTTTTTCATAAGACCCATGGAGCCGCCGGGTTTGAGATTTAGGCCGCCGGTGTCAAAGCACACCCCTTTGCCAACCAGCGTCAGGGTGGGGCCGGATGTGCCCCAGCGCATGTCGATCAGCCGGGGCGCACGATGTGGGGCGGCGGCGCGTCCCACGGTGTGAATCATCGGGAAGTTCTGCTCCAGAAGCGCAGCACCGGTCACCACAGTGCAGGTGGCGCCAAAACGCGCGGCCTGCGCCCGCGCGGCTTTTTCAAGATCCTGCGGGCCCATGTCGCTCGCGGGCGTGTTGATCAGGTCACGGGTCAGGGCTTCGCCTGCGGCGATGGCTTCGATACGGGGCGCGTCAAGGCCTTCTGGGCAGATCAGTTTGGCACTGCTCCCAGTGTTTTTGGCGTAGCGATCAAAGGCGTAGCCGGCCAGAAGCCAGCCTAGGGCCTCTGTTTCCAGATCCCCAGCCGGGAGGGGCGTGGTCAGCGCATAGGTGCCTTTGGGTAGTTTGGTAGCGGCGGCCGCCAGCGGAAACCGGCTGCGGGCGCGGGCCTGCTCGGAGCCAAAACCTGCGAGCGCGATCATGGGCGCACCATCAGAATCAGGCACCAACAGAGTTTGGCCAATCGTCGGTTTGAAGCCGGAGGCCTCCACAAAGCGGCGCAGCGCGTCGGGTTGAGCCTCTTTCCATTGGTCAAACCCAGCGCTGTCCAGCACTTGTAGTGGAATAATCGAGTCGGACTCGGGAGAAGCGAATGTGAGTGTCATGACGCACCTTTTGAACCGGCATGTGGCTGTTTTGAGGGCAGCCTAGAGCAGTTTGCATTTGAATTGAAACGCTTGTTCAAAGTCTTTTCGCAAGGGCAAAGATACAAGTGCCTCTGGCGGATCAGACGGAAATGCGCCCTGCTTTAGCGGTTTGGATGCGTAAGATGTAAGCGCTCAGATGTAGTCGCGCTTCAGATCCCAGATTTCACGCAATGCACATTCGCCGATGCGGATCAGACGGGCGTGTGTCGCAGAAAGCGCCACGCCATCGTTGCGATCGCAGCAATGCATCACATCCTCAGCGACCTGTGCCAGAGACGTCATGCACAGACGGCCTGAAATCAGTTCCACCAAAGCCATTGTGTCTGCCAGTTCTGACAGGTTGTAGGCTTGCAGATGTTGCTCTGATATCGCCAGATGATCTGTCAGGGACTTGATCAGTCCCATGAAGGTTTCTTCTGCTTCGGACGGATCCATCCGGATCAGAACACGTGCAAGCTCGTCCTGGTCGACGACAGCTTGCTCAGACATTTTAAGCATCGCAATTTGTGACATAGTTTCACCCCAGTATTTCCGTGGCACCCCCAACGGTTGATCCATAAATGGGGCCCAAACCTTCTCAAAAAGTTTCTCGGGGCGGGTCTTTTCTCTCGAATTACAGCTAAATATGCCTTATCTCGCTTGAAACGCTTTAGGAGATGTTATGGACCATATCAAACCTCTGCCGTCGTATCTGGTGCAACGTTACCAAGGCTGGAAGGCCACAACATACGAAAAAAATCAGAGCTGGTATCGGCATCTTGGCACCGAGGGTCAGCACCCCCGCGCAATGATCATCAGCTGCTGTGACAGCCGTGTGCATGTGACATCCATTTTTGGGGCTGATCAGGGTGAATTCTTCATCCACCGTAATATTGCCAACCTCGTGCCCCCGTTCCAGCCAGACGGCAACCAGCACGGCACCAGTGCTGCAATCGAATATGCTGTAACCGCTTTGAAAGTGGCGCATGTTGTTGTTTTGGGGCACAGTCAGTGTGGTGGCGTGCAGGGCTGTATTGATATGTGCAAAGGGCACGCACCGGCGCTTGAAGCCAAGGACAGCTTCGTTGGGCGTTGGATGGATGTGTTGCGTCCGGGCTATGAGGATGTGGCTAAAATTAAAGACCCAACCGAGCAGGCGCGGGCACTGGAAAAGCGATCTGTGCTGGTGTCATTGGACAATCTTATGACCTTCCCGTTTGTGAAAGAGCGTGTCGATGCCGGGACGCTGACGCTGCATGGCTTGTGGCACAATATCGCTGAAGGCGGACTGGAAGCCTACGACAACGCAGAGAAGGGTTTTGTGCAGGTCTGACCTCAAGGTTCTGCGGCCAACACGATACAGATTTTAATGAAAAAGCCCGCGTGTCAGGACGCGGGCTTTTTTGGCTCATAAGGTATGACTGCGCGGTCCGGAAACTCGTTGCCGTTCATCTACGGCGCGGTCCGTCTTCCTTGGCGGGCTGTCCTGAAACGCAGCGTTGCAGGCATTCCGTGAGTGTGTGAAGCGTTCAGTGAAGTGAACGAACAGCACAGGTTCCCTCAGAGCCGTTCCCCAGACCTCTCCCTGCCGCATAACTGCGGCAGAAATCGCGCCAATCGTGTCAGAATTGTGGCTGAGCGCGAATTTTCGAGACGCGCATGCAGGTTTCTTAGTGCAACTCCATGTCGGAGGGCCATTGCAGTGTATGTGAGAGCCTTACAGAGAAGCTTTTCTCTGCCTTGAGGGCGTGCCTCCACATTAGGATACCGCGCTGATCTTGGTAGTTTTCTTCTTCTGGCGGGATGTCGGCGGTGTAGGAGACCACAAGATCCTCCTGCTCC
The DNA here is from genome assembly GCF_001458175.1 of Shimia marina. GTDB lineage: Bacteria > Pseudomonadota > Alphaproteobacteria > Rhodobacterales > Rhodobacteraceae > Shimia > Shimia marina. Next base: position 225,385 of record NZ_CYPW01000017.1, on the reverse strand, counting down.
GAATAGGGCACACGGCCGATCATGCGCAGATCCCAGTCGCGACCTGTGAGGTTTTCGACGGTCAACGTGCGGGTTTCGCTCTGTTCGTTGCGTGTGGTGATCACGCCAGTGTCGCCAGTGACGCGCGTGTTCACCACATCAGAAAGACGCAGACCATTGATGGTCCCAAAGGAAAACTCCGCAGTGTCGCCTTGCGCAATCAGGGGCATCCCCTGTTGTCCAATGAAAGTGCCGTTCAGGTAGAAGTTGCTGTATTCACTGGGGAGGATGATCTCTTCAGAGATGTTGGTGGTTTCGGCCACCATGAAGGCGGTGTCATCATAGAGAGGATTGGCATGGGCGTAGAGCGTCGGTGTCAGATTGAGCGTGCCCAGTTCGATGCGCAGGGCTTCCGTATCGGAGGTGAGGGTGACCGGGGTAGCGTAGCTGTAAGAGGCATTGATCCCATCGCCGAAGTCAATCGTGCCGGCGAACTCTTCCATAAGCACGGGTTCGGCCATGGCCGCTGCGCTTTTGAGAGCACGGCTGTCAGTCGCATAGGCGAGCGGCTCTTGCTTGGGAGCGATCCGGCGCAGTGTGGGCCAGAGGGCCTGCGGCTCTGTTTGTGCGTCAGGGCGGCTGGTAGAGAGGGTGATCGCCACATCTCGCCAGTCTTCACCGGAGCTTTGGCCAATAAAGGCGCCCCGTTTGAGCGCAAGCATGGGTGTGTCGCCCGTGGTGAGCTGTACATCATAGGTTGGCTCCCAAGTGGCATCCTCAATCAGATGGTTGAGGGTGAGGGTGCCCGTAGTGGCTTCTGAGGTGGAGATGGCAATTGCAAGCATGACGTTGTCACCGAGCGATGGCGTCAACGCAGCCACCACCTGTTGCGCTTTTTGCAGATCCTCTGTGCGATCTTCGATTTCCTGCTCAAAACGGCGGGCATCGCGTTCAATGCTGGCAATGTCTTTCTGAGTGGCAAGGGTCTGTTCGCTTATCAGGGTGAGTGTGGCCAGGAGCGTTTCCGGACTGGGCGCGGCGTCTGTGGGGGCTTTGAGTGAGGCAAGGTAGGCGAGCCGTGCTTTGGCGGCCTCTGCGGCCAGAAGGGCATCGGCTTTGGCATCCTCCGTGGTGCGCAGGGCGTCACGGGCGGCGTCACGTGCGGCTTTGGCGGCGGTGAGCTCGGGGCTGTCTTCAACCACATTGGGCAGAGTGCGTGCGTTGCGCAGGGTGATGGCCCCCAAGGTGGCCCCTTCCAAAGACACGCGCATGGAAGACGGATCGACACTGTCAGGCAGGTTGGTGATCAGCAGCTCATGCGTTCCCGCAGGCGCGTTAAAGGTGGCGTGTCGGGTGAGAGTGGCGCCCTGAGAATAGAGCGTTGCCGCCGTCACCGGAGCTGTCACAGCAATCGTGTCAGCCCAGATTGGAGACGATAGGGAAATCAAGGCGGTAGTGAAAATAAGATGTTTCATCGGAGACCTGCAATTTGTTTGCAGGCAGACGATCACGCACAGGGCAGGGTGGCAAGGTCACAGTGCAGTATTGCAGGGATTGGGCGGTGTGTTGCCGTAACAGCGGTACGGCCTGCGCGGACTTGCGTGTTCGTTAAATAAGAAAGGCGCCCAAAAGGACGCCTTTCATTGGGGTATCTAAAGTGGACTTAGCCCTTTTTGAGCACTTCGCGGCCCAGAGTTTCGGCGATCTGTACCGCGTTCAGCGCTGCGCCTTTGCGCAGGTTGTCGGAGACACACCACAGGTTCAGGCCATTCTCTACCGTGCTGTCCTGACGGATGCGGGAGATGAAGGTGGCAAAGTCGCCAACGCATTCTTTCGGGGTGACGTAGCCGCCGTCTTCGCGCTTGTCGATGACCATGATACCGGGGCTTTCGCGCAGGATGTCACGGGCTTCGTCTTCGTCGAGGAAGTCCTCAAACTCGATGTTGATCGATTCCGAGTGGCCCACGAACACAGGTACGCGTACGCAAGTGGCGGTGACTTTGATGTTCGTGTCTACGATCTTCTTGGTCTCGGCAACCATCTTCCACTCTTCTTTGGTGGAGCCGTCTTCCATGAAGACGTCGATGTGCGGAATCACGTTGAAGGCGATTTCCTTGGTGTAGACCTTTGGCGGCACATCAGAGGTTGGGTTGTAAACCGCTTTGGTCTGATCCCAGAGCTCGTCCATCGCGTCCTTGCCGGAGCCGGACACGGATTGGTAGGTGGAGACCACGACGCGCTTGATTTTGGCGCGGTCGTGTAGCGGTTTCAGCGCCACAACCATCTGCGCGGTGGAGCAGTTCGGGTTGGCGATGATGTTTTTCTTGGCATAGCCGTGAATCGCATCGGCGTTGCACTCTGGCACGATCAGCGGCACGTCGGGATCGTAGCGATAGAGTGAGCTGTTGTCGATCACGACACAGCCTGCTGCTGCTGCGATGGGGGCGAATTTCTTGGTTGCGTCAGAGCCGATGGCAAAGAGCGCCATATCCCAGCCTGAGAAATCAAATTGTTCAATGTCCTGAATTTTCAGTGTTTTGTCGGCGAAGGTGACCTCGGTACCCTGGCTGCGGCGGCTGGCCAGAACGGCAAGCTCATCCACCGGGAAGTGGCGTTCTTCCAGAATGTTCAGCATTTCGCGACCCACGTTGCCCGTGGCGCCTGCGACGACGATGCGATAGCCCATCTTTGGTCTCCATTGTAAACGACGCGCCCTCTTAGCCGCGTTTTGGCCAAGAAAAAAGGGGGCAGAGGCCGTAAATTGCTTATGAGGGTCATTCCGCTTTGCGATCATGGCTCACAAGTGGGTGAATTTGGATTAATCCAACCGATCCTCTGAGAAGCAGTAGATCAACGCCCCGATGATCAGAAGCGCGGCTAAGCCCGCAAATATCACTTGATAGGCCAGCAGTGGATTTTCCGGGGCAATGGTGCTGTGCAACTTGCCGGAGCCAAACTGCATGACGCCTACGCCACCGATGCCAAAGAGGTTCATCAGAGTGACACCACGGCCGGTCAAATGCTCTGGGAAGAAGCTGCGCGAATGCGCAATCATCACCGGGAATGCTGCCCCGGCAAAGCCCACAATAGACATGAGAACAATCGCGCTCAGGGCGCTGTGGTTGGCAAAGATCGTCAGCAGGAGTAGTGCAGTCGCAGAAATGGATGCGCCACCTATGATGATCCATTTTCGCGTGCCCAAAATGCGGTCAGCGGGTCCGTAGACGAAGGTGCCCAGTATCATTGACAGCCCCATAGCCAGAGTGGCCTGTCCGACTTCGCCCGTGGTGAGCGAGAACACATCTGACAGGTAGGGGCCAATCCAGAGGCCGCGAATGCCAGCTGAAGGCATGTAATTAAAGAACATCAATGGGATCAGAAGCCAGACGGCGGGCAGCTTGAGCAGATCAAGAACAGAGCCGCGCGTGTCACTTTGGGCGGCGGGGGGATCTTGCACCATGCGCCATGCGGCGATTGCGAGTAGGCTGCTGACGGCGGCGAGCACCCAGAGCGTGGCGCGCCAGCCGATGGTTTCTGCGGCCCATGCGGTGGGATAGGCGGCAATCAGGTTGCCAACGGAGCCAACGCCGAGCGTGAGCGCTGCCAATGTGGCAAAGCGGGCGGGTGGGTAGCTGCGTGCAAAAATGAAATAGCTTGCCATCAGGACTGGAGAGCACCCGATGCCGATCAGCGCCATAGCGACGGCGATATGGAATGGTGTTGTTGCAAGGGCAAAGAGCGCCGCGCCACCTCCTCCTCCGAGAAGCAGTAAAATGGCGGTCGTGCGGCGGGGGCCAAAGCGATCCAGCGCTGCGCCGACAGGGATTTGCATGGCAGCAAAGATCAGAAACCAGAGACCAGAGGCAAAGGCCAGATCTGCGGCAGTGGCACCGATGTCAGTCTCCAGCACCTGTGTGAGAACCGCCAGAAAGGCGCGGAAAAACTGGCTCAGCACATAGGCCAAGCACAGCAGAACAAGATCAAAACGCATGTGGGTCTCCTCCCCCCAACCCCGATCGCTTGAGGTGTCGTCTGGCGACTTGATAGGATTATGTTCTGAAAGGCAAGAGGTTGGGACAGGCCTTTGATATGACAGGGCCTTCACGGGGCTGTGCACAAACGTGCGTGAGCCAAAGCTTGAAGCTGTGCGTAGCATGCGTATCTGAAATCCAGGACGACACGACACCCCATAGCGTGACCTCCGTGCCAGGGAAGCCAGTATCATGTTTATCGAACACTCCTCTCAAGCCTATTATGACAACCTCCCACGCCATGGCGATTTTGCTTTGATGGCGGAGCCTCATCGCTACATGCCTTTGCCTGATGACTGGTATGTTGGGGTGGCGGATATCGTTGGGTCTACCCATGAGATATCCCGCGGGCGGTACAAAATAGTCAACATGGTGGGGGCGGCGGTGATTGCGGCGCAACTGAATGCTGCAGGGCGTCAGGCTTTGCCTTATGTTTTTGGTGGAGACGGTGCTGGGTTTGCAGTGTGGCCAGCACAGCGTGGCGCTGCTGAGCGTGCGCTGAATGCGGTGCGGCGCTGGGCACGGGCGGAATATGGCGTGGAGTTGCGGGTGGCGGTGGTCTCTGTAGCGCGTATTCGCGCCGAAGGGCGAGACTTGCGTGTGGCCAGATATGCACCAGAGAATGGTGTGGACTATGCGATGTTTGCAGGGGGCGGCTTGGCATGGGCCGAGGCGGAAATGAAAGCGGGTCGGATTGGTTTGGCAGAGGGGAAAGATGCCCCTGCAGATCTCGATCTGTCGGGGCTGTCTTGCCGCTGGTCAAATATGAAAGCGCGCCACGGCGCGATTGTTTCACTTGTTGTTGTACCACGGCCGGGTGTTTCGGAAGATGCTTTTGCCTCTGTGGCGCATGCTCTTGTCACTGCTTCAAGCAAAGAGGGGCGTGGCGGCCATCCTGTGCCGCAGGAGGGACCGGGCGTGGCGTTTCCACCACCTGGTTTGACCATTGAGGCGCGCGTGCGGCAGAAAGGCAGCTATGCGCTGCGTGTGGCCGGGCTTCTAATCAGCAATGCATTTTTATGGGCCTTGATGAAGAGCGGTGTGAAGCTGGGTCAGTTTGATCCGAAAGCCTATCGTGCGCAGGTGGCCAGCAATGCGGATTATCGCAAGTTTGATGACGGTTTGAAAATGACGCTGGACTGTGATGCCCACACGCAGGCACGGATGGAGCGGATCTTACGCGCGGCTGAGGCGGATGGTTTGGTGCGCTTTGGCCTTCATGCGCAAGAGGAAGCGATGATGACCTGCCTTGTGCATTCCCCAACAGAGGCGCGGCATATGCACTTTGTGGATGGTGCCGCCGGAGGCTATGCGCGGGCGGCCCGCAATTTGCGTTTGCGGACCGTGTGACGATTACTTCTCACGCAGGCGGCCGACGATGCCTGTGGGAAAGAAGTAGACGGACAGGATAAACAGAACGCCAAGCCAGAGCAGCCAGCGATCTGCATTGAGCAGCTCAGGTAACAAGGGCCATGTGGACACATTGTCACCGGCCAGTGACAGGACATTTTGCAGGTAATTCTGGGCCAGTACAAAGAGCGTTGCACCAATGACTGCGCCATACATGGTACCCATGCCGCCGATTACAATCATCAGCAGGATGTCGATCATGATCTCCATGGAGAGTGTGGTGTCCGGGCCCACATAGCGCAACCAGACTGCATAGAGAGCGCCGGCGAGCGCGGCGATGGCTGCTGACAGGCATGTTGCAGCGACCCGATAGTGGACAACCCGGTAGCCAATGGCTTCGGCGCGGAAGTCGTTTTCACGGATGGCTTGCAACACGCGCCCAAAGGGCGAGTTCACCACGCGCAACATAAACAGGAAGAGCGCAAAGCAGGAGAGAAACACGAGGTAGTATTTCAAGAGTTTGCCGTTTGCTTTCACGCCGAGGATCTCGCCATCGGTGAATTTGAAGGCTGGCCCCAAGGCGCGCGGAATCTTGAAAGAGAGCCCATCCTCACCTCCTGTGAGGCTGGAGAGTTGACTGACCAGGACCGCCACGGCAGACGCGACCGCCAAGGTGATCATGGCAAAGAAGATGGCGCGAACACGCAAAGAGAACAGGCCGATCATGAAGGCGAGGAGCGCGGCCAATCCTGCGCCGGCAATGGTGCCCACCAGCAGGCTGTCAAATCCACGTCCCATATGCGTCGAAGCGAGCGCAACCCCATAGGCTCCAAGGCCAAAAAACATCGTGTGAGCGAAGCTGACGATGCCGCCATAGCCGAGCAGGAGATCATAAGAAGCCACAAGCACGATAAAGATGCAGATGCGCGCGGCTGTGTCCACGGAACGTACGCCGGGAAATAGAAAAGGTGCGCACGCCAGACCGATGAGGATCACGATCAAAAGCGCAAGCAGAATGGGCGAGCGTGGCGTGTCGCCGGAGACAAGGATTTTCAGCATGGTTATTTCGCCTTTACCACTGGGATCATGCCCATTGGGCGCCACATCAGGATTGCGACCATCAGGGCGATGTTGGAAATCAGGGCGGCTTTGGGTTCGAGAAAAGCCACGTAGTTCTGCATCAGGCCCACCAAGAGCGCGCCGATGAAGCAGCCTTCGACCGAGCCAAGTCCGCCAATGATCACCACGATGAACACAAGGATCATGGTTTGGTTGCCCATATGTGCGGTGATAACTTCTTGGTAGAGACCCCAGAGCACGCCGCCGAGCCCAGCAAGAGCCGAACCTGCAACAAAGACGCCAATGAAGACCATGCGCAGATTGTATCCAAGGGCCTGCACCATTTCCCCGTTTTCGACACCCGCCCGCACGATGAGGCCAATCTTTGTGCGGCGCAGGGTCCAGCGCATTGCGACAAAGACCACGAGGCCAATGCCCACGGCCACAAGGCGATATTTTTCCAGAGCCGCTCCAGCGAAGGTGATGGCACCTTTGAGCGCTTCTGGCCGCGTGATGTAGATCTCCTCTGGCCCCCAAAGTACAATAATCAGTTGCTCCACAACGATCAGGCCGCCCATGGTGACAAGGATCTGTTTGAGATGATGGCCATAAACTGGTTTGACAATGACCTTTTCAAAGGCCCAGCCCATGAGCCCGGTCGCCGTCATTGCGCCCAAAATGGCCAGCATCAGGGCGGTCAGGTTCCAAAGAAGATGAGGCGCACTGGTCATATGTTCCAGCACAAGTAGGAAGGAAACGCCCACGAAGGCACCTACAGAGACAAACGCCCCATGGCCAAAGTTGATAACATCCATGAGGCCAAAGACCAGCGTGAGACCTGAGGCCATGATGAAGATCATCATGCCCATAGCAAGGCCGGACACGGTGAGCGTCAACCAGCTTGACGTAGCGGGAATAGCGATGAGCCCGGCCGCTATCAGGATAAGAACCAAGAGCCCCGGCGCATAGGGGGCAAACCGTTCGCGCAGGGATGTCTGCGCTATGGTTGGGGCGTGTTCGGGGGCGGCACTCATCGGTGTCCCTCCTGTGGAGATGAGGTGAAAAGCATCAGTGCGCCTCAATGCTGAGGCCCATGAGGCGCTCTTGTAAATCTGCGTTTTGGGTCAGGTCCCGCATCTGTCCGGACCAAGACATACGCCCATCGTCCATCACGCTGGCGCTGTCGCCCAGAGCTTTGGCGACAGCAAAGTTCTGCTCGACCAGCAGGATGGAGGCACCTTGATCTTTGAGCTCTTTGATGGCGCGCGCCATGGTTGTGATGATCGCGGGAGCCAAGCCTTTGGTAGGTTCATCTATGAGATAGAGCGCGCGCTCTTCGATCATGGCGCGGGCGATGGACAACATCTGTTTTTGTCCGCCCGAGAGGGTGCCTGCGTCTTTCTTCCAAAAGGTTTCCAAAGCGGGGAACACGGTGAACATCCATTGTAGCCGAGCTTGATCAATCGGGCCTGAAACCGCCGCGAGGGTCATGTTTTCTTCGACGGTCAGATCACCGAAGATGCCCATGTCTTCGGGCACAAAGCCAAGACCTGCGCGCGCGATGGCCGGAGTGGGCAATTTGGTGATGTCTTCCCCATCAAAAAGTACACGTCCCTTATGGGCGCGCCAATGGCCGATAATCGTGCGCAGAGTTGTGGTTTTGCCGACGCCATTGCGCCCCAGAAGCATGGTGACTTCTCCGCGGGGCACTGACAGGTCGACCCCCTGCAGGATGTGATATTGGGCGATGTTGGTGAACACGCCTTCAAGTTTGAGAATGGGCGTTGCACTGTGTGTGTCAGACATGAGACAGAGCCTTTTCCAGATCGCGGCCCATGTAAGCTTCCTGAACCACATCAGAGGCCATGACCTCTGATGGATCGCCATCGGCCGCCAGGGCGCCATTGTGCAAGACGATGATGCGGTCCGCCAATGTACGGATCACGTCCATCTTATGTTCGACCAACAGGATGGCGCGATCTTTGCGCGCCTTCAGGTCAGCAATCAGATCCAATACCACGGGGGCTTCGTCCACGCTCATGCCGGCGGTGGGTTCGTCAAACATATAGACCAATGGATCCAATGCGATGAGCAATGCGACCTCCAACTTGCGTTGATCGCCATGTGAGAGTTCAGAAACGCTCTGATCAGCCTGCTCACGCATGCGCACCCGGGTGAGAATATCCATCGCGGGCTGCGTCAGTTCTTTGTGGGTGTCGGCCATTGAGAAGATGTTGAACCCGCGCCCTGCTTTGGATTGGATCACCAAGCGCACGTTTTCTAGAACGGACAGGTTTGGGAAAAGATTGGTGAGCTGGAAGGCACGCCCAATGCCAAGATGCGTGCGCTGGGCTGCGGACATGCGGGTGATGTCATGATCGTTGAGGATGACACGACCTTCGGATGCCGCAATCTGGCCAGATATCAAATTGAAGAAGGTGGTTTTGCCCGCGCCATTTGGGCCAACGATCGCAGTCAGCTCTCCGGTCCGAAAGGGGCAGCTTATGTGATCAACCGCCACGTGGCCGCCAAAGCGCACGGTCAGATTTATGGTTTCAAGAAGGGTATGCGACATGGGTCAGGAGCCTGTTGGATGACGCGCCCCGGACGTGATCCGGGGCCTCTTGTGGTGGCGCGAATTTGCCGGATCAGGCCCGGCACCGGGAGGTGAAGACGGCGCAGCGGATATAGGGTGCTGCGCCGAATAGCGCGCCAATCAGTTGCGGATTGGAATGGGGAGATCTTCGATGGAGAGCTCGCGGACCAATTCAGGAATGCCCCATTCCACGGAGTCATCCACGCGGATTTTAAAATGATACATTGGTTGCATCGCCTGATGATCTTCGGCACGGAATTTCATGGTGCCTTTGGGCGTCTCCCATTCCATACCCTCCATCGCCTCAATCAGCTCTTCGGTGTCGGTGCTGCCTGCTTTTTTGATGGCTTCGACCACGGCAATACCCGCAGACATGCCGCCTGCGGTGAAGAAATCCGGGGGCGTTCCGAAACGGTCCTGATGGGTTTTGACCAGCCAGTCGTTCACATCATTTTCTGGGATCTCATGGTAGTAATATGTGGCCCCTTCAAGCTCCGGGAACTCCTTGTATGCTTTCATTGCCGCGAGGATGTTACCGCCGGTGGCGATTTCAACACCGAAACGGGAGGGGTCCATGGCTTGGATTTTACCCATCGGATTGCCGCCGCCGGCCCAGATGATGAAAAGCTTCTTGTTGCCTTCAAGGTCTTTCATGGCGGTGAAAATACGTTCCGCCGCCGCAGTGAAATCAGTTGTATCGGTGGGGACATATTCTTCATGGACAATGGATTGTCCCTGTCCTTCCAGAGCTTCGCGGAAGGCGGCGATCCCGTCGCGGCCAAAAGCATAATCCTGTGCAAGTGTGGCGATTTGAGCGTCTTCACCTGCAAGTGCGATGGCGTTGGCAACGGCATCTTGGGAGCTGTTGCGCCCGGTGCGGAAGATATAGCGATTCCAGTTGGCACCGGTGATGCTGTCTGCGACCGCAGGCTCTACAATCAGGAGCTTTTCATATTCCTCTGCGACCGGCAGCATGGCCAGAGCAACGCCTGAGCTGACGGGCCCCACCGCGACGTCGACTTCGTCATCGCCATAGGCCTCTTCCAGCAGAGCTTTGCCATTGTCCGGCTTGAGTTGCGTGTCCTTTTCAATCACGATAAGTTTGTCGCCGTTGATTTCCATGGTGCCACCCGTGGCGTATTCCAGACCAAGCATGAGGCCGTCGTGTGATTGCTTGGCGTAGGCCTCAAAGGGGCCTGTTTTGCCATAAACATGCGCGATCTTGATGTCCGCGGTTGCAGCGCTGGTCAGCGCCAAAGCAGAAACCGCGCTCGAAATGAGCCATTTCTTCATGAATCTTCCTCCCTGAACTCACCTCAGGCGCGCGGCCAGAGGGATTGGCTATATCGTAGGTGCCGGGGGCAAAAACGGTCAATTCGGGGAAACTACGTAGGTGGGGCGGCCTATGTCTGTCGCCCGCCTATGCCGCGTGGTGTGAGGCATGGGGTCCCTTCTTTCGTTGCGTGAAAGTGGTTAATGGACGCTGCGTTTGCGGTTCCTGCCGTGGCCAAAGAAATTGCGTTTTTGGCAGTTTCCGTGCATGAATAGCCCCATGACAGGCAAGATTAATATTCCCAGTACAACTCAATCGCTTCCCATCGCTTTGTTGCGTGCGCGGGAGCGGGTCATGAAACCTGCGCGTGCATTGTTGAGTGATGCCGGTGTGACAGAACAGCAGTGGCGCGTGGTGCGCGTCCTGGTCGAAGAGGGACCGCTGGACCCCACGACCATCGCGGAGCGTGCGGTGCTTTTGTTGCCCAGTCTAACACGCATTTTGCACAAGCTGGATGAGAAGGGGTATGTCACCCGCCAACGCGATGAGCAGGACGGCCGCCGCCAGGTAATCCAAGCAACCGATGCTGGCCGTGAGTTGATTGCTGTGAATATGCCCGCGGCTCGGGGATATGCACAGCAACTAAGGGAGCATTTGGGTGACGAAAGATACGATCAGTTACTAGAGTTGCTTGATGATCTCAATCAGATCGAGTTTTGACTGTTAGGCTCAGTGCGTGCCTTGTTTATAGCAGCGCGCAGTAGAACGGTATCACCGATTTGGTTGGCCAAAATCAACAGCAGGCGCGCGTTGAGTGCATCGCTTTGTGATTTGGTCAGCCCTGTATGGGCATTGACCAGCGCGGCATAAAACCCATCTGCGTCGTCTAGGTTTTGGGTCAGTACAAGGGGGGCGGTTTGATTTTCTGACATCCGGCTACTCCTTGCCTGTCGCGCGCCGCAGAGCTGCGCGGAACTGTAAATCGTCATAACTTTCTCGGCGAGCGGCGATATGCTGGTCTGGTCTGATGAGGTAGACGGCACTTGGACAGTCGCCCAGAAACTGGCGCGTGAGTGTACGTGAGATGTCATCCCGGGCCGAGAGGGCAAGGCGTTTCACTATGACGTCGTTTTCTGTAACGCTATCGGGGGCGTCGGCATCTATGGTGAGTAGGGTGAAACCGTTGCCAAGAACGTCCAGAAGATAGTGATCCCCCAAGGGAGCATCCGGACAGCGGCTGCCGGGGCGGCTCATGTCAGGCCCTGCCAATGCATCAGCAGAATTGAGGGGGCTGGTGTCATAGTTGGATGGGGTGGTGAGGCGTCCCGAGTTGACCATAGAACGGGCAAAGTCATAGTCTTTAGCAAGCGTCAGCACTGCGTCGCGCAGGATGCGGCTCGTCTCTGATTTGGGGGTGATGAATTCCGTGGCGTTGACGGAATTTTGCATGTTCTCATCGGCGCTGCACGCGCGTTCGATGTGATAACTCTGGATCAGCGCTGCGGGTGCGCCCCCTTCAAGTACCAGTTTGAGTTTCCAGGCGAGGTTGTCCGCATCCTGCAAACCTGCATTCGCACCCCTGGCGCCAAAGGGGGACACTTGATGGGCGCTGTCGCCTGCAAAAATCGTGCGACCATGTATAAAGTTCTCCATGCGGCAGCATTGGAAGCTGTAGACAGACGCCCACTTTAGAGTGAAAGACGCTTCGTCCCCGAGCATGCTTCTAAGGCGCGAGGTAACATTTTCCGGGCGTGCTTCTTGTTCTTTGTCGATGTCGGGGCCCAGCTGCAAATCAATGCGCCAGAGATTGTCTGGCTGTTTTTGCAGGAGCGCGGATTGACCCTGATTGAACGGTGGATCAAACCAGAACCAGCGTTCCGCAGGGCGGTCTGTGGTCATCTCAATATCGGCAATTAGAAAATTATCCTCAAACATGGTCCCGTCAAAAGGGATGCCCAACATGCGGCGTGTGGGGGAGTTGGCCCCGTCGCAGGCGACCAGCCAGTCGGCCTCTATGGTGTAGCTGCCTTCTGGCGTCTCGACTTCCAGTGTGACGTGATCGTCATGCTGACCAATGGCCTCAACCTTGTTCCCGCCACGAATTTCGATGGGTGCGTCTTGCTTTTGCAGGTCGCGAATGCGGGTGATCAGGATTTCTTCTAATGCGTATTGCTGCAAATTGAGGAAGGCGGGCCATTTGTGGCCCGGATCTTCTGCGTGGGCGAAATCATAAATCTCCCGCTGGCCTAGGAACACCTTGCCTTTGCTCCAGTGCAGGCCGCGGTCCATCATCTCGTGACCACAGCCGATACGATCGAGAATTTCCAGCGGGCGTTGGCCAAAGCAAAAGGCGCGCGACCCTTTGGCAATGTGGTCACCGTCTGACAATAGCACCACTTTCACGCCTTGCTGTGCAAGATCTACGGCGGTGGCAAGTCCGACAGGGCCTGCACCAATGACAACGACAGGGTGGCGTACGGGCAGGCCTTCATCCTGATCAGGGCTGCGTGAGTAGGCGTAAAGCGGAGCGTCAAAAGTCTTAGTCATGGGGCATCTCCCATTGAAAAGCGCGCGTGCAACGGGGAGATGATTGTGAACAATTGTGGGGCGTGCCACGATCTGGATCAAAGACAGCCGGTGCATCGCGGCCCTAAGGAGCCGCGCGCGGTGACAGGTGGTGCTGCTGGCTTCAAGCGCTGAGGATCAATGGCGACGATGCCTGCGCACCATTTATGGCGCACTTTCTCACGTCAGATTTTATTCACCGCTAGAGGAGATTATCTCGACAATCTGAGGCGTGACGCGTTGTTGCATGGCCTGCAAGTCACTGCCCATGTTGGTCATAACGGATTGCATCATGAGAGGCATTTTGGTCATGATCGATGCGCCATGTTCGGAACTGTAGAACGCGATCAGCGCCTGAAGTTCGTCTTCTGAAAAAGACGTTGCCATCGTGTCTTGCATCAGAACTTCGAGCTTGGGTTTGAAACCCTGCATCTCGCCAGACATCAGCGCGCCAAGGTCGTTCCACTGCTGTTCTGTCAGCTCAATGCTGGGGGGCATTGAGAGCTTCATCTGAGAGATCATGGAGTCTTTTGAGAACATGTCATCCATCATCTGCTGGACTTCGGGCATCTGTGTGTAGGCCTGTGAGAGATCTGCTGCAGATTGCGCCTGCACAGAGGTTGCAAACAGTGGCAGGCAAAGGGCAAGGATGCGGGAAATATTTTTCAAGAGACTGTCCTTTAAGTACATTCTACTTTTGAGTGTGTATGGGGAATTGGACAATTCGCCAAGCGATTTGCCGCAATCACACCGGTGTCTCCACGGGTTTGGGAATGTCGTACTGAAGCTGCAAAATTCCGCCGGATTTTGGTGTTGCGGATCGAAATGTGAGCGGGTGTTGCACGCCTTTGGCAAAACAGGGCAGCCCATCACCCAGTAAGGTTGGCATGACAAACACGGAGATTTCGTCAAACATGCCGGCATCGATGGCGGCCCGCTGCGTCTCGCCTCCGCCCATGATCCAGACGTGTTTGTGCCCCTTTGCCTCAATGGCTGATCGTAGATCATCCATCGGTCCGGCGGCGGTGATGTGATCCCCCTTGTAGTCATGACGGTGGGTCAGAACGTAGCCTGCGCGATCTCCATAGGGCCAGCCCCAGCGCAGTACCTGACAGAAAGTACTGCGGCCCATGAGAACCGCATCCACAGATTGAATAAATGCGTCATAGCCTCCGTCAGCTTCGTCATGACAGTCGGCCAAAGCAGCGTTGAAAGGGGTTAGCCAGTCCACGCTGCCATCCGGCGTGGCAATGTAGCCATCCAGACTCATTGCGACATATCCAACATAGCGAGGCCGTGTGGTCATCTGAGTTATCTTTCGTAGGGGTCCGAAAGCGCGGGCAGAACGGTGCCACTACAGTCACCAAATCCGATGGTGTAGCCGTCTCCCCGCGCAGCGCCGGACAGGGTGAGCGTGTCTCCATCCTCAATGAAAGTACGCTGCTCCCCCGTATCAAGGGTCAAAGGCTCTTTTCCGCCCCAGCTCAGTTCCAGGAGACTGCCACGCTCTGGTTTGTGGGGGCCAGAGATCGTACCTGAGCCCAGAAGATCTCCGACATTCATCGGGCAGCCAGAACTGCTGTGGTGCGCAAGCTGTTGCGCGGAAGAGTAATATAGTTGTTTGGCATTTGTGCGTGCGATGGACGTGGCCGCTTTGCCATCTGGTGCCATCATGACGCTGAGGTCGATGTCATAAAGCATCGGCCCCACATCCTTGAGGTGTTCCAACAAGGCAATCTGTCGTGCTGGAGCATGGGTGCGGAATGGGGCGAGGGCCTCTTTGGTGACAATCCATGGAGAAAGGGATGTGGCGGTGGCTTTGGCCTGAAACGGCCCAAGGGGCTGATACTCCCAAGCCTGAATATCGCGCGCCGACCAATCATTTAGAAGCACGTAGCCAAAGATATTGTCGTCAGCTTCTTGGACCGTGAGAGGCCCATGCGACGCCTGCCCGACAATGGCACCAAGCTCCAATTCAATGTCAAACCGGCGGCTGGGCAGAAAGGCAGGCTGCGTGTGGTCTGCGGATTTCAACTGCCCCCAAGGGCGGCGGATTGCCGTTCCGGAAACCACGACGGATGAGGCGCGACCATTGTAGCCGATTGGCATGTGCCGCCAGTTTGGCGGTAGGGCGTTTTCTGCGCCGCGAAACATTGTGCCGACATTCACTGCGTGATGCTCGCCGGCATAAAAATCGGTGTATTCACTGACCTTAAAAGGCAAGTGCAGTGTCGCTTCCGTCAGAGGCAGAGAGAAATACGTGAGAGTTTCCTGAATGTCTTCTGAGGCGGATATGCTCAAGAGGGCTTGCAACATGTGGCGATAGCTTTGCCAGACCTTTGGGCCCAGTTCCATAAAGTCGTTCCAATAAAGCGCGTCCAGCACATCGGCATCAGGATCCGCCCGCAGGATATTCGCAGCTTCCAGACCCGTTAGATCGACAATGCGTTCGCCGATCGCGGTGCCACATCGTAATGCGCCATCTGATACGGAGAACACGCCATAAGGCAGGTTGTTGAGCGGAAATGGATGGTCTGGTGCATTGGCGCTGTCGATCCAAGACGGGAGCAAAGCCATGGGCGGGTCCTTTGGAGTGTATCAGAGAGAAATGGTCATGCCATCGGTGCCAATGAACAGAGGGCCATCCCATGTGCATCGGGTCTCTTCCTGCCAGTGTGCTTCTGTGAAATCCGGATCATCGCAGGGCACAAGATGGTTGAGTGCCAGTCGAGCCACCCCGGCGTCTTTGGCAATACGCCCAGCTTCAGCTGCCGGGGTGTGGCTGCGTTCCAGATGCAGACGCAGCCGGTCATCCCCATTGCCGACCCGCGCACAGAGCGCATCAATGCCTGCCGAGAGCATGGCCTCATGGACCAGCAGGTCGGCCCCTTGGGCAAAAGAGACCATCTCCTCCATTGGGGCTGTGTCGCCTGACAGGACAACGCTGTGTTCTTGGCCTTCAATGCGCAGGGCGAAGCTGTCGATGATGGGAGGATGTGTGTTGCGCATGACTTTCACCTGAAGCGATCCAAGGGCCATGTCACCGGTGTTGAGCACATGGATCTGTGCCAAAGGTGCCAAGGCGGGGCGGCCTTCGTCGCGCAGGCGCAGCTCGATATCAAAGGACATGGCTTGCAGGAAGCTGTCCCAATATTGCGTCAGCCCTTCCGGGCCATAGATCGCGATTGGCGTGTTCAATCCTGCGGTCCACGCGGTGTGCAGAAGGGGGC
The DNA here is from genome assembly GCF_001458175.1 of Shimia marina. Taxonomy (GTDB): domain Bacteria; phylum Pseudomonadota; class Alphaproteobacteria; order Rhodobacterales; family Rhodobacteraceae; genus Shimia; species Shimia marina. The sequence goes on along the minus strand of NZ_CYPW01000017.1, from coordinate 209,302 downwards.
CCAGTTCAAGATAGTGGTCAGAATGCAGATGTGTAATCAGGATGGCATCCAGATCTGTGAGAGCCATGCCAGCATCACAAAGCGCGCGGCTCACGCCAAGGCCCGCATCCACCAAGACAGTCATTCCATCCATTTGAATAAGCAAGGATGTGGGCATGCGGGTGCCCGGACGAATGGCAGGCCCGCCTTTGGTGCCCAGTAAGGTGACCTGTGTGTGATGCATGATGTGTCCAGTGCTGAGCGGTTTCATTTGACCCCAAATATCCTGGGGGAGTCACAGTTTTCTGTGACGGGGGCAAAGCCCCCTGTTTTTGACGGCGAGCTTACTTTTTTCCCGGAGTTCCGTCGAACTTCTTTTCGATCTCCGTCCAACAGGTGATGTAGTCGTCCTGCACCGGGGCCTCTTGTGCGGCAAATTTGGTGAGATGCTGGGGAAAGCGGGTCTCAAACATAAAGGACATAGTATTGTCGAGCTTATCCGGGCCAAGGTTGGCGTTTGAGGCGCCTTCAAATGCGTTTCTGTCAGGACCGTGCGGCATCATCATATTGTGCAGGCTCATGCCGCCAGGGGTGAAGCCCTGTGGTTTGGCGTCATACTGTCCATAGATGTTGCCCATCAGCTCGGACATGATGTTCTTGTGGTACCATGGCGGGCGGAAGGTGTCTTCGGCCACCATCCAACGCTCGCGGAACAGAACAAAATCGATATTGGCAGTGCCCGGCACGCCTGAGGGGGCTGTCAGTACTGTGAAGATAGAAGGGTCTGGGTGATCAAACAGCACGGCCCCCACTGGGCAATAGCTGCGCAGGTCGTATTTCAAGGGCGCGTAGTTGCCGTGCCAGGCCACCACATCCAGCGGGGATTGACCAATCTGTGTGCGATGAAATTGCCCGCACCATTTAACGTTCACGGTGGAGGGCCCTTCGCGGTCTTCAAAGGCCGCCACAGGCGCCTTGAAATCTCGCGGATTGGCCATGCAATTGGCCCCAATCGGGCCGCGACCGGGCAGCTCAAATTTCTGTCCATAGTTTTCGCAGACAAAGCCGCGTGCAGGGCCTTGCAGCACCTCAACGCGGTAGACCAGCCCGCGTGGCAGGATGGCAATCTCTTTGGGCTCCAGATCTATGATGCCCAACTCTGTGTAAAACCGCAGCCTCCCTTCTTGCGGCACCACCAGCAGTTCGGAATCCGCAGAGAAGAAATACTCATCTTCCATGGAGCTGTTCACGAGATAAATATGGCTGGCCATGCCCACCTGTGTATTCACGTCGCCCGCAGTCGTCATGGTGCGCATGCCTGTGATCCATGTGAGCGCTGCGTCAGAGTGCGGCACCGGATCCCATCGGTATTGTCCCAGACTGTTCAGAGACGGATCAATATTGGGCGCGGATTGCCAATAAGGCACATCAATCTTTTCATAGCGGCCATTGTGTTTGACCGAGGGACGCAGCCGATAGCACCACGTGCGCTCAACATGTTCTGCCGTGAAGGCGGTACCGGAGAGCTGTTCTCCGTAAAGACCATAATTGCATTTCTGCGGGCTGTTCATCCCCTGAGGCAAAGCGTCGGGCAGGGCTTCGGTTTCATAGTCGTTGCCAAAGCCGGGCATATAGCCCGCATGGGGGCCTGGCAGGGATGGCGCACGGGTCATGCGAGGCGCGATAGGGACAGCGGTCATTTTGGCACTCCTGACAAAAACTAGTTGCAGAAGTAATAGTTGATTTTGTAACTAACAAGCGGGAGGTGCCTATATGTCTGGATCAGACGATTTCGATCTTACGCAGTTTTTGCCCTATTTGTTGAATCAGGCCGCGGAAGAATCCAGTCTTGGATTTCAGAAGGTCTACAAGGGGCGCTACGGTATTTTGCGCAGTGAGTGGCGTGTGTTGTTTCACCTCGGTGTCTATGGTCGACTGACGGCCACAGAGATCGGACAGAAAGCCAAGGTTCACAAAACCAAGGTGAGCCGGGCTGTGCAAAAACTGGCGGAGCGCCGCTATCTCAAGCGGACACCCTGTGAAATGGATCGTCGTTTGGAGTGGCTTGAACTGACGGTAGCCGGGCAGGCTGTGTATCGTGATTTACATGGCGTGGCTGCGCAGTTTGAGCAGGAGCTGAAGGCAAAATTGACCGCGCAGGAGGCACAAAGCCTTAAGAGTATTCTTGCAAAACTGTCATAGAGCTACGCGTCATCATGTGATCGATTCGCATGCATTGCGGAGGATGGGTGGCGACAGTTTGCGCCTTCTCAGCGGATTGTGTTGTGCTGGATAACAATGGTGATCCCAATCCTGTGAGAAAGGAGCAATTTGAGCTAAATGGCTTGAGTCGCGCGTAGAGCCTGTGGCAGGTTTGAGCAGTTATTTTATTGGGTTCGGGAGAGTTCTATGCGTCTTTGGACAAAAATGAACACCACCATCGTTGCCTTGTGTCTGACGTTTTTGAGCGCGCCCGCTGCTATGGCACAGGATTATTCGGGGTGGCGGCAGCGCTGGTGGAATTGGTGGAATGCCCGCTATGGCGGCGGTCAGGGCGGTGGCTCACCTCACAGCGGTGGCTCCAATGCGGTGCCTGAAATTGATGCGAGCGCCGGGCTTCTTGCGGTTGCTGCAGTTCTGGCAACTTTGGCTTTGGCTTGGGAACTGCGCCGCCGTCGCGCCAAATAGCACGTCTCTGAATAGGGAATGTAACTTGGTGATGGGCGTTCAAATGAGCGCCCATTTTGCCGTCCAGAGTGCAAAAACGGCGATTGTGGCATTGGCGCTCATATGGGCGATGATGGCATCAGAGAGCCTATTCTGGCGCATATAGAGCATGGCAAAAACGACGCCCGCCAAAGCGCCTGCGAGCATGCGCTCATGCATCAGGCCAAACAGTAGGCTGGACAGAAAAACAGCCAACACGGCCCATAAAATCCCGCCGCGATTCAGCCGCCGGACTACATATCCGCGGAAGAAAAGCTCTTCGATCACCGGCACAAGAAGAATGGTGCCTACCAAGCGCAGTGTGATCCATGTCGTCGTCGGCAATGTGGGCTGGGCTTTTGATGGCGCGCTGGTGAGGACCCACATCATACCCACACAGAGCCCGACCAATACGGAAGCCAGACGGGGCGCGGATATGAGGCTGCGGAGTGCAGGGAAGAAAAACCACAATGTCGCGCTCATCAGCCCGACGCGCAATGCGTAGCCGTCATCGGAGTTTTGCCAGAAGGTGGATGCCATCACGCCAGACAGCATCATGGCGATGAAGGGAACGATGCGCAGTGCCAGATCGTCCTGTCTCAGAGAAGCGCGTGGAGACGCTGTCGTTGAGGTTTGTCGATGCAGCCAGCTTGCGCGAGTGGCGATGAATACGATCCCCAGCGCCAATGCGGTGAACATCAGCCACCCAGCATAGGAATGAAACCCATTCAGCGCATGTTCAGGAGAGACATTGGCGCCAATTACAATCAGGATCGAGATGCGCAGGATATTGAAGATCCAGCTGGTTAATACAGCCAGAGGAAAGAGGATGAGCCAGAACCAGTTTTGTCGCAGTTCTGAGCGCATCAGTAGGGCATAGATCCCCATGAAAATAGTGATAAGCGCAATGCCTTCCACACCGGAACACTGGCTTGCGATCTGTACATAGAAGTCCTTGACGCCGATTTCGTAGCTCGGTGGATGCACACCCACCTCAAACCCCCAGAGGCTGAGACAGATAAACACCAAGAAGAACGTGAGGCTGCTGAGCGCAGACAATTCCCAAGCCGGGCGTATCAGGTTTGCCAGATCCGGGATGAGAGATCCTGTTATTAACGCCAGAGGTAGCAGGTAGCTGTCACTGCGCATCCAGCGGCGCCATTGTTTCCAAGGCGTCACCCAGAGCAAAAGACTCATAGCGGCGCACAGTCCGCCGGAGAGGAGCAACACAAGGCTGGGTGTGAAGGTTTTGCTGATCTCAGCGGCCCCAAAGACAAAAATGGGCAAAAAGATCAGCGTGATCCCAAATATGTGACTGCCGATCCAGAGGCGATGGCCGGGTGATTTTTGGATCGCAGATGAAAGCGTGCGAAAAGCCATCGGGCGCAGCCAGAAATAGATCGCCATGACGGCCATCACCGACAGACCACGCGCTGTCATGGAGCGCAGAGCACGACAGGCTGTTTCAATCTCTGTCAGGCGACATTCGATGGATGCCATGACTTGATAGGTCACTATGACCAAGAGCAGCTCGGCCATAGCCAGAGCTGCGGCCGTGATGAGGCGAAAATTGCGGCGGGTGCCGGAAGCGTTGGAGATCTCCGGGCCCGCCATCAGGATCAGAAGTCGACCGAGACGCCGGGGAGGTTGATCGCCTTGATCAACTCGCGCAGCTCCTGACGGGCGGCGACATTTGAAATGTTAAGTTGTTTCACGCCAATGTCGCGCAGATCAAGAAGCGTGAGGCCGCGCGGGAACAGCTCCCGGAAGACAACCCGTTCGTTGAAGCCTGGAGCCACGCGGAAGCCGATGCGTTTGGCAAGCTTATCAAGCGCTTTGCCCATCTTTTCTTTGTTGACCATCTGCTGCGCCCCCATGCGATTGCGCATGACAATCCAGTCGATGGGTTTCAGGCCAGCCTGCGCCCGCAGTTGGCGCGCGTTCCAGACCATTTCGGAATAGACCGAAGGCCCCAGAATCTTTTCTCCATCTTCGTCAATCTTGGCCAATAGATCGAAGTCGACAAAGCTGTCATTCAGCGGGGTCACCAGCGTATCGGCAAGTGAATGGGCCACCTGACTGAGACGGGTGTGGGAGCCGGGGCAATCGATCAGGATGAAATCATTATCTGGCTCAAGCATAGAGACCGCTGCGGAAAGGCGCTGGTCATAGATGTTTTCTCCGGGTTGCAGCGCGTCTTGCGCGATTTCCGGGAGATCGTGGTAATCTGGGCCGGGAAGCTCAATACCCGCTTTTTCGGAAAATTTCCGACGGTTGGCCACGTAGTTGCCAAAGCTCTTCTGACGCAGGTCAAGGTCCAGCGCGCCAACCTTATGGCCCATGCGGGCCAGAGCCGTGGCAATGTGCATGGAAAGGGTGGATTTACCTGCGCCGCCCTTTTCGTTCCCGACAACGATAATATGTGCCATGCCCTGTGTCCCTGCTCACTATTTCAGTGCCGCGGCTCTTACGGTGCGGCCTTGTTGGTGTCTACTATATGTTGTGATTTTCCACAGGAAAAGTCGCTTCAATGCGGTGCATCACGCCATGTGCCTGTTTCGAGATCATCCAGCTTCCATTGTCCGATTTGTGCGCGGATCAATCGGAGAGTCGGGTGACCAACTGCGGCGGTCATACGGCGGACCTGACGGTTGCGCCCTTCGCGGATGGTCAAAGCGATCCAGCAATCGGGCACGGATTTTCGAAACCTCACCGGCGGCGTGCGGGGCCAGAGACCATGCGGTTCGTCGATTTGTTGAACCTGCGCGGGTTTGGTTAGCCCGTCTTTGAGTTCTACCCCGGTACGCAGCGCTGCCAGTGCTGCGGCATCGGGGGTGCCTTCGATTTGCACCCAATATGTTTTGGCCATTTTGTGCCGCGGATTTGAGATACGTGCCTGAAGTTTGCCATCATCGGTCAAAACCATCAGTCCTTCGCTGTCACGATCCAGACGTCCAGCAGGATAAACCTTTGGTACATCGATGAAATCAGACAAGGTCCGGCGGGTACTCCCCTCGGTGCCCTTGTCGGTAAACTGGGACAAGACATCGAAGGGTTTGTTGAAAAGGATCACGCGGCTCATGACGCCGTGTTACACGTCCCGCGCTTGGGGTTGCAAGTTCTGCGTCTCTGGGCTCTGGTGCGGGCCAAGAGCGAGAGGGAAAAGCCAATGGATTTCAAAGATATGCAGCCTGAAACTTTGCTGGCGCAGGCCGGTGGGGCAATTGACATGCAAAGCGGAGGTGTTGTGCCGCCGATCCAGCCGGCGACCACCTATGCGCGTGATGAAAATTACACCCCGCTGAATGCCGATAACATTTATTCACGGCCCCACAATGATGTGGTGCGCCAAGCCGAGCACGTTCTGGCAGAGCTAGAAGGCGGGGCAGCGGGCTTGCTGTTTCCTTCGGGTATGGCGGCGATAGCGGCGTTGTTTCGCACGGTGCCAAGTGGCGGTCGTGTGATCATTCAAAGTGGGATTTACTGGAATACAACCAAGTGGATCCGGGAGTTTTGCGCGCGTCGCCAGATTGTTGTGGAGGAGGTTGATGCCAGTGATGCGGCGGCTCTTGCTGCGATGTGCAGTGCCGGTCCAGCCAATATCGTTTGGGTGGAGACCCCGTCCAATCCCTGGCTCAAAGTCACCGATTTGGCCGCTGCCAAAAAGGCGGCTGACAGCTGCGGTGCATTGTTGGCGGTCGACAGTACAGCGGCGTCGCCAATTTTGACCAACCCTCTGAAATTGGGCGCAGATATTGTGATGCATTCGACCACGAAGGTGATCAATGGGCATTCAGATGTATTGGGTGGCGTGTTGGTGACCAAGGAAGTGACACCTGTTTGGCAAGAGATTGAGATTGATCGCGCTGGGGCCGGAGCCGTGATGGGGCCGTTTGAGGCTTGGTTGCTTTTGCGGGGGATGCGGACCTTGGCTTTGCGGGTGGATCGGATGGTTGATAACGCTATGAAAGTCGCGCATTATCTGGAGGATCATCCTCAGGTCGAAAGCGTTTTGTTTCCGGGGCTTGAGAGTCATCCCCAACACGCATTGGCCAAGGCTCAGATGCCGGGCGGGGCGGGGTTTTTGATGTCATTTCTCGTCAAAGGCTCTCGGGAGACAGCGCTTCAAGTTGCTGGAAAGATGAAACTCTTTCATCGTGCGACCTCATTAGGGGGCGTGGAGAGCCTGGTAGAGCACCGTCATACGATTGAGCCTCACACCGGCATTCCTGAGACCTTGTTGCGGATTTCGATTGGTGTTGAAAACGCCGATGATCTGATCGCGGACCTTGGGCAGGCTATGGGGCAATAAGCGCATATGTTTTGCGTCAGTATCGCATCTGTATCGCGTCGGTATGGGGGCGGTACATTGTCGGAGTGACATCAACGTCTGATGCCCTCTTGATGTGCGTTAAATTTACCAGATTGGCAGAGCGTTCATGGCGGCTCTGCCAATCGATTCTTAAGGCGTTTGGACAATTTTGACAGGCATTCTGTCTGGCGCTTTGGTGCCGGATGCTGCGCGAGACCTTGACTGTGAAGAAACGCCTTGAAAACCCATCTCTGATTACCCCGTCCTATGAGGACAAAGGGCTGTTTAAAAAGCCTCCCACTGAGCTGGTTGTTCAGTTGATACCGAAGTTTGGAAAGAACACACGCCGCGATGTCATCATAAAGGGTTTGGTACAGGGCGACGTCGAAGTGGAGGTGGTTTTCGCCGGGCGCCGCAAGAAGCAGGCCGCAGAGCTGGTTGCTTTGCTCAGGCGGAAGTGGGAAGTGGCCACGTACCGTTTGCCCAAGGATGTGCCGCCGCCAGACCGGAAAGAGATTCAGTTGCCAACACGGGTGCAAGGTTCCTGGCGCACACGGATGACCGAAATGGGCGACGGCACGCAGGATCTATACCTGCGCGAATACCAATTGCTTGTGGCGCGGTGGGCCTATCATTCAGAGGGCGGCGCGTTTCGCAGCTTTGGTGAACCGCCCTTTGTGGAGCAGCTTATGGATGAGGCCAACGCAGACGTCTGAGCCTGCGCGCCGCGAACCACTACCAGAGTACGTCGATGATTTTGCCAGCGCTGTGCAGGCAGACGCCTTTCCCGCCCGCAGTTGTAAAGCCGGAGCTGTCTGCATAGAGCATGTTGCACTGCATGGTTGACCCTTTGTTGCCAAATAGGGTTGCAGGCACCGGGCCGCTGATGCGCATGGCAAAGTCATCATCGTTGATGCCGGGATTGGGGTTCACGCCCAGATCGTAGTTTGCGTTGTTGTCAGGATAAATGGCTTCGCCGGTAAAGGTCTCTCCATTCATGACAGCCGTATATGTGTCCCGATCCAAGCCTTGCTTATAGGAGAAGGCGACAGGCGTGCCCTCGCCGCGGACAACACCATGCATCGTGCCGCCGCAGGCGCTTAGGAAAAGGGCGATCGTCAGAGGGAAAAATGTTGATGTTTTGACCATGCGCTGGGCTTTCTGTGAAGCATTGTGAGGTGGTTTTCTTTTTGGTTTTTCACGGCTTGCGATCAAAATGCAATGGCTGTGTTTCACGCAGATCAATTAAAAAGTCAGCGTCAAATTGCACGCTTGATCTTCTTGGGTTGAGGCGGCTTCATGCTTTGGAGGCCTCTATCACGCTGATCAAGGGAACCGCCAATGAAACTGGAATTTCACCACATCAATTTTGTCTCTCATGATGTGGATCGTCTGCATGATTTCTACACCAGAGTTTTGGGATTGGACGACATTGCGCAGGACGAGTTTCCGCGTACGCAGGCTGATGACAGTTCTGGATATGACGGCAAGATCCGCTTTGCGACGGATGGCGATATGCAGATGCATTTAGCGGAGCGTCGACTGGATGTGGCCTTTGTCAACGGGCAGGTGATCAACCCGGTGGATCGTGGTCATATTGCATTTCGCACGGATGACATTGCGGCGTTTCTTCAGGTGTTGGAAGATAATGATGTACCCTACTCAGACTATGGCACGGCCTTTGCAAAGGAATGGCATCAGGTGTTTTTTCTGGATCCTGAGGGCAATGTCATTGAGGTGCATCAGCAGGTGGCATGATCTGCGGTCGCCAACTCACCTATCCTTGAAGCAATCGTGATTGGCCGCAGGGCGCATTTGCCGCGACTGTGGGGCAAATGGGTTTGTGAGAGAGGCTGTCATGGCAAATGGGGCAATTGGTGTTGAGGCACAGGCGATCGGGATGCGTGTGCGGCATTGGGCAATGAGTGCCATGGTCGGTCTGGGGGTTTTGATCGGTGCGCAGCAGGCCTGGGGGCAAAACCATGTGGAGGTGCCCGCGCATGTTATGGCCGAATTTGGCCAGCCGCCAGTTGTGCCCAATGGCAAGCTCTCCAAAGAGCTGCGCGCGGCGGTGAAAACCACATTTGTGGACAGTATGCGCGATGGCGGATGGGGGCCTGATCAGAGCGAAGCGCTCGCTGTGATTTCTGCATCGGGAGATGCGCGTCTTGTCTGGATCATTGCGGATCTGATGCGCTTTGTCAGCTCGCCTGAGTTAAACTTCGTGCTCAGCGATGCAGCAGCGGAGCTTTTGGAGATTGAGCGGCCGCGTCAGAATGAATGGGGCGTGATCACGGATCATCTGATCGCTTGGGATATTCCGGAGCCCCCCGGCTATCTGAAGGCCAAACGGGCGATTTTTACAGCGATTGTGCCAGAGTGGGACCGTTTGTTTGTGAAAGGCGATATTGACTGGCGTCATGTGTCGTGGGGCGGCGTGCTGATTGATGATCGTCCCTTTGATGAAACAGATGAGCTGTGCAACTGCATCCCGGCTGTGGACAATCCAGAGGTCAGCAGCGCGGCAGAGGCGACATGGCTCAAAGAAAGCGATGTTGTCTTTGGCATTGAAGTGAATGGGGAGGCGCGGGCCTATCCCCGGCGCATCATGGAAGTGCGGGAGATGGTGAATGACTCTCTGGGTGGGCGCGACCTTGGCATTCCTTATTGTACCCTGTGCGGTGCGGCGCAGGCCTATTTCACCGATGATGTGCCTGCGGGTGTAAAGCGCCCTGTGCTGCGCACCTCCGGCATGCTGATCCGATCTAACAAAGTGATGTATGACGTCGAGAGTTATTCGGTGTTTGATACGTTTCTGGGCAAAGCGGTGACAGGGCCGCTGGCCAAGAAAGGCGTGACACTCAAGCAGGCAAGTGTGGTGACCACCACTTGGGGCGAGTGGCGCGCAGCACATCCTGATACAACGGTTCTGGTGGAGGCGCTGGCGCTGGGGCGGGATTTTGATTTCCGCAATGGGCGCGATGCAGATGGGCCGATCTTCCCGGTGGGTGACGTGGATCCGCGGCTCTCTGTGCATGAGGATGTGATCGGGGTTGTGACCGCCTCAGGCACGCCTGTGGCGTTCCAGCGCTCCAAAGCTATGCTGGCATTGCAGCGTGGTGAAGAGATCGCCGTGGAAAACGTGCGGCTGGTAATGGACGGTGGCGGCGTTAAGGCTGTGGATGCCAATGGGGAGGATCTGGGCAGTCATCAGGCCTTCTGGTTTGCCTGGTCGCAGTTCTATCCGGGGACAGAATTGTGGCAGGGCTAAAGGGTTGCTTTGATGTGATGCATTCGGTGGCAGCAACTCGTTTTTAGGTGCGACAGATAGGTCAGTTTTGTGTGCAGTAGTGGGATTGTTACACGCTAGGTCTATATTGGGCTGTGTAACAACTTTGCGGCGAGCATATGAAAGATCTTGGGGCGGAAACAGGAAAGGCGGCCTCTTCGGAGCAGGTCACCAATAAGCAGGCGGGTACAGAGACGCGCCCTTTGCGCCAGTTCTGGGCGCAGCAGTTAGGTGGTGTATCACCGGTGTCCACTCTTTCGATGATGAATGATTGGGCGCTGCATCTGATGAGCGCGCCAGATAAGCAGCTTGAACTGGCGCAGCAGGCGCAGGCACATTGGACCGCTTGGTGGGAGTTTGTGGCCAAGGGCTGCCCTGATGATCCGCAGGCACGGCCAATCGCACCTCAGAAGGGCGACCGACGGTTTGATGGGCCGGGCTGGGAGAAACCGCCGTTTGCGGCGCTGGCGCAGGGGTTTCTGCTTGCAGAGGATTTTGCGGATCAGGCCACATCAGAGGTGCCAGGGCTGGATCTGTCCCGTGACAAGGCCATGACGTTTCTGGCGCGGCAGATGATGGATGCTTTGGCGCCTTCGAACTTCTTGCTCACCAACCCTGAGGTTTTGGAAAAGACCGCGCAGGAGCAGGGCCAGAACTTGATGCGCGGGGGCGCGCAGTTCTGGGAGGATTGGGCGGCGTATCACATGCCACAAAAAATGGGGGCTGGGCAGGAGGTGCCTAACTCTCAAGTGGGGACCGAGGTGGCGGTCAGCACGGGCAAAGTGGTGTTGCGCACACATTTGATGGAATTGATACAATATGCGCCCACGACGGATGTGGTGCATCCTGAGCCGCTTTTGCTCATGCCCGCCTGGATCATGAAGTACTACATTCTTGATCTGAAGCCGGAAAATTCGCTCGTGCGGTATCTGACGTCACAGGGGTTTACGGTCTTCATGGTGTCTTGGCGCAATCCTGATGCATCGGACAGTGAGCTCGGCATGGAGGATTATCTGGAGCAGGGGCCTCTGGCTGCGCTTGACCATATTTGTTCAAGCCTTGAGGTGAGCGCTGTGCATGGCTGCGGGTATTGTCTGGGCGGCACGCTATTGTCGGTTATGGCGGCAGCCTTGGCGCGAAAAGGAGATGACCGCCTGAAGACGGTGACATTGCTGGCCGCTCAGACAGATTTCAGCGAGGCGGGTGAGCTTAATCTGTTCATCGATGAAAGCCAGTTGTCGACACTTGAAGACATGATGGCCGCGCAGGGCTATTTGGATGGCGCACAGATGGGCAGCGCCTTTGCTGTGATGCGCTCGAACAATTTGATTTGGTCGCGTATGGTGCGCAGCTATCTGATGGGGGAGCCGGACGCTCCGCCAAATGATCTGATGGCGTGGAATGCGGATACCACTCGCATGCCGGCTCGGATGCATGCGGATTATCTGCGACGTATGTATCTCAACAACGATCTGGCTGCGGGGCGCTATGCGGTGCAGGGACATGCGATTTCCTTGCGGGATGTTCGGCTGCCAGTTTTTGCCGTTGGCACGGAAAGCGATCACGTGGCGCCTTGGACATCTGTGTACAAGATTCACGGGCTGACACATGCGGATGTCACCTTTGCTTTGACCAACGGGGGGCATAACGCTGGCGTGATTTCTGAGCCGGGTCACAAGCGCCGTCATTTCCGTTTGCATACCACAGCTGACAGCGCGCCAGCGCTGACGCCGGAAGACTGGTTAAATGTGGCGCAGGAGCAAGAGGGCAGTTGGTGGCTGGCATGGGCGGATTGGCTTGCCGCGCATTCCAGCCCGAAAGGCGCGGTGCTTGAGATGTCCGAGGGTTTGGCTGATGCGCCGGGCAGCTACGTGCGCATGGGGTAAAGCGCCCCTGGCGTGGCAGGGGCGAGATGGTTTTAGCCACGTCCGCGGTAGGGGGGCACGCCCTGATCGGGGATCCAGACGCTTTCCGGCATCGCGCCGGTTTGCCAGAAGACATCAATCGGGATGCCGCCGCGGGGATACCAGTAGCCGCCGATGCGCAGCCATTGGGGCTCCAGAAAATCGGCCAGACGGCGGGCGATGGAGACGGTGCAATCCTCGTGAAACGCGCCGTGGTTGCGGAACGATCCCAAGAAGAGCTTCAGAGATTTGCTTTCCACCAGCCATTTGCCGGGCACATAGTCGATCACCAGATGGGCAAAATCAGGCTGGCCAGTCATCGGGCAGAGGGAGGTGAATTCCGGTGCGGTGAAGCGCACGTTATAGGCCACATCGGCCTGTGGGTTTTCCACACGCTCCAGTTCAGCCTCTTCCGGGCTTGTCGGCATAACGGTTGCACCACCGAGTTGTTTTAGGTTGCTGTAGATGTCTTCGCTCATCTTTGTTCTCCAACTATGGGCCAGGGGCCCGAGGGGCGTTTTTAGACGCCGCGTTTGTTGCCCCAGACCATGACATGCAGCTGTGGCAGCACGCGCGGGGCGAACCAGCCAGCAGCCACCACTTTGTCGATCAGCCATTCCAGCCGGGCGGTGGTTTCGGTGAGATCGACAGGTTTGTCAGGATCCACCATCAGATTGCCCGGTTGCAGATAGAGAGGCAGATCGGGAAAGCGGGCATGGGCGGCCTGTGCCCACGCAAAATCCGCATCATCAAAGATCACGATCTTTATGACGCTTTCCGGGCCATTCCCGGCAGCCTCAAGGCAGCGCTCAAAGGCGGACCAGTCCACCTCTTCGCCGCTGGAGGGCGGCTTTGGGCTGAGGACCAGCGTATCAAGAGCGGCAAACCAAGGTTTGGCGATTGATCCCTGCGTTTCGCAGGCGAAGGTATAGCCCTCAGACTTGCCCAGTGCGATCAGCGGGGCAAAGTCATGAATGGCTGGGTTGCCGCCGGACAGAGACACGGTGAGCGGGCGGTCGCCTGACAGGGCACGCACTTCCGTCATTACGGCTTCTGGGTCCATTGGGAGCCAGTCGTGCCGGTGCGCGCTGTCCACGGCATGAAGACTGTCACACCAGCTGCAGCGGTAGTCACATCCGCCGGTGCGCACAAAGACTGTGGGCGCACCAATGAGCACGCCCTCACCTTGAATAGTGGGGCCAAAAATCTCAGCTACGCGCAGGGTCATGGTCGATACTCGGCCCATGTTTTGGGGGTTTCTGAGACTTTAACCATAGCGACCTCGGACCAGCGGGATTTGCACCAGTCATAGAAATGCTTGGCGAGGTTTTCTGCCGTGGAAGGCACGTTGAGCAGATCGTTGAGGTGCCGGTGATCAAAGTGATCGTCGATGTAGGATTTCAGCGGTTTGAGCTCGTGATAATCGCGCACAAAGCCGTCGGCGTTCAGCTCGGCGGCGGCCAGTTCGACCACCACGATATAGTTGTGCCCATGCAGGCGCGCGCATTGGTGATCGTCGGGCAGATGAGCGAGTTGATGGGAGGCGGAGAAGTGAAACTCTTTGGAGATGCGAAACATCAGCTTGCCTCCCGCTCGGCCACGGCGGTGCGCCAGAAATCCGGATCCTCATAGGGTGTCGGATCGCTGACACCCGCAAGGTCAAAGGCCTCACGCCGCTCCACACAGGTGCCGCAGCGGCCACAGTGCTGTGCGCCACCTTTGTAGCAGGACCATGTCAGCGCAAAGGGCGTGTTGGCAGCTGCGCCATCGGCGACGATGTCAGCTTTGCTGCGGTGGACAAACGGCGTGTGCAGGCGCACATCGGCATAGCCCTCCAGCGCGGCCTGCTGCATGGTGTCAAAGGCCTCAGTAAAGCCAGGGCGGCAATCAGGATAGATGAAGTGATCCCCGCCATGCACAGCGGTGGCGACGCGACGGTCGCCATTGGCTGCGGCGATGCCATAGGCGATGGTCAGCATGATGGCGTTGCGGTTGGGCACCACAGTGATGCGCATGGTTTCCTCAGCATAATGCCCATCGGGCACATCCACATCCGCTTCGGTCAGGGCAGAGCCGGTGAGGGCGGCGCCAACCGCGCGCAGGTCGATGATGTGATGGGGCACCCCAAGGCGTTCCGCACAGGCCGCAGCGGAGTCGAGCTCTTTGCGGTGGCGTTGGCCGTAGTCAAAGGAGACCAGTCGGGAGAGATTGCCTTCGGTAGCCACAATGTGGGCCAAAGACACGGAGTCCAGTCCGCCGGAGCAGACAACAGTAGTTTTCATTTTTGTAACCCTTGTTTTGATGTACCGGGTAGGCTGCGACCGGTGCGCGCGGCTTTTAGAGCGGCGTGCGGGCAAAGGCAAGAGCGCGATCTTCACAGCTCTGTGGGAGAGGAGATCTGCCCAATAAAAAACGCCGCCCCGAGGGAGGCGGCGTCTCTTCTACAAAGGTGGTGAGGCTCAGAAGCCCAGACCTTCGTATTTCTTTTTGAATTTGGACACGCGGCCACCGGCATCCATAAGACGGGTGGAGCCACCGTTCCATGCGGGGTGCACGGATGGGTCTACGTCCAGCGCCATGGTGTCGCCTTCTTTGCCCCAGGTGGAACGCATCTTGATGATGGTGCCGTCGGTCATTTTCACGTCGATGAAGTGGTAATCGGGATGGGTATCTTTTTTCATGAGACCACTCCTTACGCTTTTTTGGGCTTGTAGTTGGTGTCTTCTGCGATACGTGCGGATTTACCACGACGTGCGCGCAGGTAGTACAGTTTGGCGCGACGTACACGAACACGACGCACAACAGTGATGCTGTCGATGTTGGTGGAGTACAGTGGGAACACACGTTCCACGCCTTCGCCAAAGGAAATCTTGCGAACAGTGAACGAGCCAGCGATGCCGGAGCCGTTTTTGCGGCTGATGCAGACGCCTTCGTAGTTCTGCACACGGGTGCGCGAGCCTTCGGTCACTTTGAAGCCGACACGGATGGTGTCACCGGCTTTGAAATCGGGGATCTCTTTCCCCAGCGTAGCAATCTGCTCCGCTTCGAGCTGTGCGATCAGATCCATTGGATCATCTCCTATGTTGCTTGTGGTTATATCCACAAAGGTTTGATGCACCTCAGAACTCTTGGTCTTCTTCCGGATCCGCCACATGTGAGCGCCCGCCAGAGGGTCAGGTCGTCTTTTCTTGTCTTTCGTGTGCTGGGATTGCCACCAGAGCCGAAGAAAGCAAAGGCCTATACAATGCACAGCACGTCCGAACGACTCATAAAGAGCCGCAGACAGGCGGTGCATAGGGCAATCAGGTCTTTGATGCAAGAACGGAGTGGCGGTTGTCTGCGCGACAGGCGCTTTGGGGAGAGCTGCTATTGCGTTTGGTGACCACTGCGCGGTTTAGTGGCCGCAATTGGTGTGGTTTGAGTGTAGGTGTGACATGCGTTTGATAGTCTTTGCGATGGCGATCGTGGCGAGTTTGCAGGGGTGTGGTCGTCGCGCACCTGAGCCCGCTGTTCTGGAGCAGATAGAGGCGCAGGACGCCGCTCGGATTGCGGCTTTGGCGGCGCAAGTTGTGACCTATCCGGACTTTGGGGATGATGACCCTGTAGAGTGGGACAGGCGCGCGCCGCAGACCTATCCGGTGCATGGGATTGATGTGTCCCGATGGCAGACGGACATCGATTGGCAGCAGGCGCAGCGCGCGGGGGTGAGTTTTGCTTTTCTGAAGGCCACGGAAGGTGGCGATGTGGCCGATCCGATGTTTGCGACGCATCGGCGGGGCGCAGAAACTGCCGGGGTGCCATGGGGGGCGTATCACTACTACTATTTCTGCCGTTCTGCGGAAGAACAGGCGCGGTGGTTTATCCGCAATGTCCCACGTGGCGCGTCCTTGCCGCATGTGCTGGATATGGAGTGGACGCCGAAATCCAAGACTTGCCGGCTGCGACCGCATGGACGGGATGTGCGCCGGGAAGCGCGCAAATTTCTTGATCTGCTGGAGGCGCATTATGGGCGGCGGCCGGTGATCTACACCACGGTGGATTTCTTTGCGGACACGGGCATTGGCACGCTGCATGATACGGAGTTCTGGTTGAGATCGGTGGCGGCCCATCCGCAGAAAACCTACCCGGGTGCCTATTGGGTGTTCTGGCAATACAGCGGAACGGGGCGCGTTCCTGGCATTGAGGGGCCGGTGGATCTGAACGTGTTTCGTGGCGCGCCGGAAGGCTGGATCCGCTGGCAGGAGCGTTAATCTCAGGGCGGATTGTAAAATCGCACCTGTTAAAAAGAGCGGGGGCCTAACCCAAAGAGTAGTGCGGTATACGTTTCGCCTTCGGTGCAGTGGGCCGCGCTTTGGCATCTTGTGAGCACCCCAAATACAGGAGGCCGTTATGGCACGCAGAGCATTTTTGGCACTCACGGTCAGCGCGATTGTGACGCTATCACTCACGGAAGCCTCGGCGTCTGCCGCGCAGGAGGTAACACCAAAGCAGCGTTATGCCGCTGCGGAAGCTTTGCGGATCGGAACGCATGGGGCGCCCGATGCCTCTGCCGCGTTTGGGGCGATGCATGCGCTGGCTCAGGAGGGGGACGCGCGGGCACAGGCCAAACTGGCCTACTACCACCTTAAAGGCGTCGGCACGGCGGTAGATCCGGAGGCGGCGGCGCTTTGGTATCAGGCAGCGATTAAGAGCGGGCGCGATGGGGCGCGCACCTCCTATGCAAAGCTGTTGATGTCTCAAGAGCAAGCGCTGGCGTCTCTGGAGCAGCTTGATATTGCCTCTGATCTTGGCATTGAGCGGGCGCAGGCTCTGCGTGCGGCCTATCACTATCAGAAACGGTTTGGAGCGCAGTCGGATATCGCGTTTGGCCGCAAAGAACTGACGCGATTTGCGCAGGCGGGCCATGTTCCTTCGATGCAAATTGCATTGGCTGCCATGCGTCAAGGCGCGGAGTTTGATCTGAATGCTGCGAAGCTGCAGGCGCAGTTGGTGGATGTGGCCCGACAGGATCAGGCCAAGGCAGGTGGTAAAGCGGCGGAGGCGCTTCTCAAACTGCTGCAGGAGGAGCGCGGAGCAGAAGCACTTGCTTTGCGTGCTGAAATGGTGGCGCATCCGAGCATTCGCACAAGGGTGCGTGCCGAGCAGGCGCTTTATCTGGCATATGCTACACAAAGCCACCGCGCCTTCCGCGCGTCAGCGACAGAGATTGTTGCCGGAACGCCAAATCCCGATTTTGAACGCGCGCTGTTTGTGGTCTCGCGCCTCGACAAAAACGCCTATGTGCATGTGTTGCAGGAAGAGATGCGCGCCAGAGGGTACGCCGTGGGGCGCACGACGGGCATTTTCAACACGCGCACGTTGAATGCTGTGGTGCAGTTCTGCGCAGACACCGACATTCAGAAAGACTGCCGTCTCGGGCCGATGCGGTCAAAAGTCATCAAAGTGATTGTGGGGGAGCTGTCAGGGATCGACCGGTTGCAGAAAACGCCCTGACATTCTTCTGCAGTGGTACGCAGGCTCTGCTCGTGGGGTGCCGGGCCTGCGTCGCGTTTTAAGGGATCACGCGGTTTGATCGTCAACCGCAGCCTCTGGTGCGTTTTTCTTGACGGATTCAATCCCATTGTCGCGACCAGAAGCGCTGGTGTAGCTTTGAGAGGTGCCAATCACCTGCCCATTGGTGGCTTTGAGATTGAACATATATTTTCCTGCCGCCGTTTCTTTGCGCTCATAGCGAGCATCTTCGGACGCGTTTTTTTTGACGGATTCAATGCCGTTTTCGCAGCTGGCTTTCTGTTTGTAACCTTCAGATGCGAGGATGTTCTCGCCGTTGCCTGCTTTCAAGCGGAAGCGATATTCACCGGCTTTATCAGTGTAGAGTTCAAATTTTGCCGCCATGATCGTGGTCCCTGTTCAAAATTCATATGCAGGGACAAGAGCATAGAGAGTGGCCGAGGCGCAAGGATTTGGTTGCGCCTGAGCTATACGCGGAGATTCAACTGTCTTTTTGCGCCTGAAAGGCATCCCACATATCCGGGCGGCGTTCTTGGGTGATGTCTTCTGACATCTGGCGGCGCCATTGTTCGATTTTGGCGTGGTGACCTGACATCAGCACGTCAGGAATGGTGCGCCCCTGCCACTCAGCTGGCTTGGTATATTGCGGGTGTTCCAGCAGGCCGTTTGAGTGGCTTTCTTCTTCAATGCTGTCGGCATTGCCCAGCACCGACGGCAGCAGGCGCACGGTGGCGTCTATCATGGCCTGTGCGGCAATTTCCCCTCCGGTGAGGACAAAATCGCCGAGGCTGACCTCCTGAATATTGTAGTGATCCAGAACGCGCTGATCCACGCCCTCAAAGCGGCCGCAGAGCATGGTGATGCCATCGGCCTGTGACCAGGCGCGTGCCATGCTTTGATCAAAGCGACGGCCACGGGGGGACAGGTAGACCAGCGGCCAGTTGCCGCGCGCGCCGCGCATGGTGTGTTCAATGGCAGGGCCAAGCACATCAGGGCGCAACACCATACCTGCGCCACCGCCAGCGGGGGTGTCATCCACATTGCGGTGTTTGGTCAGCCCAAAGTCCCGCAGGTTGGTTGTTTCGAGCTGCCATTTGCCGTCTTTGAGCGCCTTGCCGGTGAGGCTTTCGCCCAATACGCCGGGAAAGGCATCGGGAAAGAGCGTGATGATGCGCGCGGACCAGACCTTGGCCAGTCTCGGGTTGTGGGTGATCAGCTCACGCGGTTTCAGGCTGGCTGAAATAGACAGGCGACCATGGGATTTGGGTTTCTTGGTCTCGTTGGTCATCAATCAAACAGCCCTTCAGGCGGGTCGGCAATGATGCGGCCAGAGGCGATGTCGACGGTTGGCACAGCGGCCAGTGTAAACGGCAGCAATACGGTGTCGGAACTGCCGGGCACCAGCACTTCAAGAATGTCCGTGGAGCCGTGGTTGACCACGGTTTTTACTTTGCCCAATACCGCGCCGCCGGTGTCGCGCACCTCCAGCCCGACAAGATCGGTGTAGTAATATTCATCATCTTCGGTTTCTGGAAGTCGGTCACGTGGCACGAAGAGTTTCACGCCCTTGAGGGCATCAGCCTGTTCTTTGGTCGCGATGCCGGACAGGCGGGCTGCAAGCCCGTTTTTGATGCCGCGCGTGATGGTCACCGTAAATTCAAAGGCACCATCCTCTGTCAGCAGGGGGGCATAGTCTTCGAGGGCATGTGTTTCTGCGGTGAAGCTTTTGAGGCGGACTTCGCCGCGCACACCATAGGCGCCGCCAATGGCGCCAACACAGATCAGATCAGAAGGGGTATCGCTCATGGCGGGGCCTTTGCTTTGCATGCGGCTGTTTTCTCCGATTGCGCGCGGGGACGCAAGGGAGAGGCTTAGCGGCTCAGGATGGAGAGTGCGCTGTCGCGGTCTTCCCAGCCAGCTTTGGCAAGTTCGGGGGTTTCCGAAAGCTCTTCTGGCCAGCCGACGCAGAGGTAGGCTACCAGTGCCCAGTCTTCGGGCACCTTCAGATCGCGATTGAGCTGTGCCGGATCCAAAATGGAAACCCAGCCCACACCGAGACCAAAGCTGCGCGCGGTGAGCCAGAACTGGGTGATGGCCCCCACCACGGAGTATCGGCGCATTTCAGGCATGGTGCCAGCCCCGAGGCCGCGACCTTTGGCGGTGGCTTCGTCGCAGTAGATGGCCAATTGGACAGGAGACTCTTTCATGCCGGAAAGTTTGAGATTGGCATAAAGCTTGGCCCGGTCGCTGCCGTAGCCCTTGAGCGCCTTTGCGTTGGCGGTTTCGTAATTTCTGAGAGCGGCGGTGCGGGCGTGGTCGCTATCGACGCGCACCACACGCCAAGGTTCTGACAGGCCCACGGAAGGGGCGAGCTGAAACGTGTCGAGGCACGCCTGAAGGAGTGCCTCGTCCACTGGATCGGTGCGGAAGCGGCGCACATCGCGTCGCCACCGCATGAGCCGGTGCAGATCGTCCCGGAATTCGGAAGAGAACTTTGTCATTCCGGGGCCGGTCCGTCTTACTCTTCTGCAGCTTCAGCCGCTTTTGCAGCTTTTTCTTCTGCGCGCTCTTTGGCTTTTTTGCCAGGCTCAGCTTTTTTCGGGTTGTTGCGCTCTTTCTTGGTCACAACACCAGCAGCTTCCAGGAAGCGGGACACACGGTCAGAAGGCTGTGCGCCCTGGTCCAGCCAGTACTGAACGCGCTCCATGTTCAGTTTTACGCGCTCTTCGCTGTCTTTTGGCAGCAGTGGGTTGTAGGTGCCGAGCTTCTCGATGAAGCGGCCGTCACGTGGCATGCGACTGTCCGCTGCAACAACGCGATAGAAAGGACGCTTTTTGGAACCGCCGCGGGCGAGACGAATTTTCATAGCCATGGTGTTATCTCCTAGTAATGGCGTGTGCACCGGTGTGTTTCGGTGGTGCAGAGTGTGTGCACCAGCACGGTGCGGGTTGGTGTCGAAGAACAGAGTTCTGTCTGTTCAACGGTTTGCTATTCCTGATGTTTCTTGTGGTGCTGAATGACCTCAGCAATGATGAAATTCAGGAAATTCTTGGCAAATTCGGGGTCCAGATCGGCCCGTTTTGCAAGATCTTCGAGACGTGCGATCTGTTTCGCTTCGCGATCGGGATCGGACGGGGGAAGGTCGTGGGTGGCTTTCAGTTTCCCGACAGCCTGCGTGTGTTTGAAACGCTCGCCCAGCGTGTAGACGAGGATCGCATCGAGGCGGTCGATGCTTTCGCGGTGCTCTTTGAGCACATCTGCGGCGCGGGATACAGCGTCAGTCAAGAGCGTAGCCTTTCGGTTTGAACATCGGATCGGCGTAGTGGCTGATTTCCATTTCGATGGCGTCGCCAATCTGAGAGGAAGCCAGTGCTTCGGGCGAAGGGTGGCGGTAGACCACGTCGTGCCCATCCACCGATGGGGCGGATTTGTCCTTGGTGGCGCCCAAACGTTCGGCCAGCCGGATGCTGTCCAGATTTTTTGGGTCGATGTAAGACACGGCACCGTCCCAGCCCAGATCATGGTAGAAATAGCGGCGCACAGCATGGGTCGCTTCAAGGGCATAGCCGTGTCCGGCTTTGTCAGGCCAGATGATCCATGCGATTTCGCGCTCTGGCCATTTGGCCGGGAACCAGCCACCCGCCATGCCGAGTGTTTCGTCGGTGTTTTTGTCGTGGATCATCCACATGCCATAGCCGCGAATGTTCCAGTGGCCAATTTCAGCCGCATAAAGCATCCATGTTTCATAGGCATTAAGCGGTCCGCCCATGAAGCGGGAGCGGTAAGAGGCGAAGGTGGCCTTGAAGTTTGGATAATCTTCAGGCTCTGGCCCGCGCAGGATCAGGCGTTTGGTTTCGAGAATGGGAATAGTCTTTTGTGGCATCAGGCATAGGCCTCCATACCGCCGTTCACAAGATCGGCTGGTGCAGGGTGGCGCCAGATTTCGATCTGCCCATATTCGGGATCTTCAAAGTGTTTTTCAAAGCGCGCGCCAAGGCGTGCGGCGACAGCTTTGGAGGCGTCATTTTTCGGGTCGATTTGAGAGATCGCGGTCTCCCAGCCAAGGACGTCATGGGCATGGGTGCGGGCTGCGAGGGCGGCCTCGGTGGCATAGCCTTTGCCTGTGGCATCATTCATGAGGGTCCAGCCGATTTCTTTTTCCAGCCAGCCGTCAGGGAACCAGAGGCCAGCCCGACCGACATATGCGCCGGTCGCCTTTTCTTCCAAAGCCCAGAAGCCAAATCC
The DNA here is from genome assembly GCF_001458175.1 of Shimia marina. Lineage (GTDB taxonomy): Bacteria > Pseudomonadota > Alphaproteobacteria > Rhodobacterales > Rhodobacteraceae > Shimia > Shimia marina. The sequence goes on along the minus strand of NZ_CYPW01000017.1, from coordinate 187,356 downwards.
GCGCAGCGCCCAGTGGCCCATCATCATGGCAACGGTGCGCCACGCGCGGTGCGGCGGTATCGGGCCGCCGACAAATTGGGACGCATCCGTCGCAAAGAACGCTTTTTCTGCGGCAATGTCACTTTCGCGGTGACCGCGTAGGATGAGACGCTCTGTTTCCAGTTGGGGAACTTCGTAACGCATCATACGCCCACCTTCAGAAAGCGATAGGTGACCGCTGTAGGCATCCAGCTTGGCGCGGCTTCATCTGTCAACGTGGCACCGAGACTTTCAGCGAGTCTACGTGACGGCGTATTTTGTGCATCCACACGTGAGATAAGGCCTGCCCATTGCGCGTCTTGCAATAAATGATCCAGCACTGCGGCGCTGGCTTCTTTCGCGATCCCCTTGCCTTCGGAGGTTTCGTTCCAGAGCGTCCAAGTCATCTCTGGATCCTGGCCACTTTCCAACGCCAGAGGGCCAACGTGGCCAACAGGTGCGCCCTTATGTTCGATAATATATCGTCCAAAGCCGCGTAGTACCCAGTGGCCCGCCATCGCCGCCAGCTTCTCAAATGCTTTCACCGCGTCAAAAGGGCCACCCACAAAGCGTGCGCGATCACTGGCGCAATAACCCGCGTAAGCAGGGAAATCTCCGGCTTCGGGCTGGCGCAGCGTCAGGCGTGCTGTGGATATGGTGGGCGCAATGGTCATGTGGATTTACGTCAGCTTAAACCGGGGGACACTCATCGAGCTCAAAAATGAAGCTGCTTGAGACACCGGACTGCAGCTTTTGGGTGTCATTGTTCAGGATGCGGACTTCGCGACAGCCTGTTTGGCGGCGCAGTTCCGTATCCGCCAGAGCAAAGAGCTTGCCATAGCCGATGGAGCCACCGGTTTCGGTGAAGTTCACCTCGGCCTCATGGGCGCGCGCGGTCACAGTGGTGGGAATGCCGTCAAGCACGGTGCGATAATCACCGCGCACGGGGCCATCTGGTGCTGTGTCCAGATCAACGGTGATCACGTCACCGCAGGCAGCGAGAGAGCACAACAGAACAAGGGGGAGATATTTCATGATCATAGACCTCTGCTTATTTCTTCTTGCCCAGACCGGACAAGCCAGACGGCAGCCCCATGCCGCCACCCAGACCGCCAAGTCCCCCGAGACCTCCAGGCAGACCGCCTTTGCCACCCATGGCTTTGGCTGCGGCTTCTAGAGCTTTGGGATCCATTTGAGACGGGTCCATGCCAGCCATGTCAGGCGCGCCTTTACCGCCCATCATGCCTTTCATGGCTTGCTTGAGCATGCCGCCTTTGCCCATTTTTCCCATCTTTTTCATCATGTCAGACATCTGGCGCTGCATCTTGAGCAGCTTGTTGAGGTCGGAGACCTCCATGCCGGAGCCTTTGGCAATCCGCTTTTTGCGGGAAGCTTGCAGGAGTTGTGGATTGGCGCGTTCCATTTTGGTCATGGATTGGATCATGGCGATCTGGCGCACGATCATGCGGTCATCAAAACCGGCATCCTGTACCTGTTTGGCCATTTTCCCCATGCCTGGCAGCATGCCCATCATGCCTTCCATGCCGCCCATCTTCTGCATCTGTTCAAGCTGCATCTTCATGTCATTCATGTTGAAGCGGCCCTTCTGAAAGCGCTTCATCATGCGTTCGGCCTGTTCGGCCTCGATGGTTTCCTGCGCTTTTTCAACAAGGGCTACGATGTCGCCCATGCCCAGAATACGGCCAGCGATCCGGTCGGCTTCGAAGGTTTCAAGCGCCTCCATCTTTTCGCCGAGACCGACGTATTTGATGGGCTTGCCGGTGACCGCGCGCATGGACAGTGCCGCACCGCCACGGCCGTCGCCGTCCATACGGGTCAGGACCACACCGGAGATGCCGATCTTGCCGTCAAATTCTTCGGCGACTTCCACGGCCACCTGACCGGTCAGCCCGTCGACCACCAATAGGGTCTCGCGCGGGGTGACCGCATCGCGGACGTCTTCGACCTCTTGCATCAGGGTCTCGTCAATCTGCAGACGACCGGCAGTGTCGAGCATGTAGACGTCATAGCCACCCAAGGTGGCCTGCTGCTTGGCGCGTTTGGCGATTTGAACGGCGGATTCGCCTGCCACGATGGGCAGGGTATCAACGCCGATCTGGGTGCCAAGGACAGCCAACTGCTGCATCGCGGCGGGGCGGTAGATGTCGAGCGAGGCCATCAGCACGCGCTTGCCGTCTTTTTCTGTCAGGCGTTTGGCAAGCTTACCTGTGGTGGTGGTCTTACCAGAGCCCTGCAGGCCGACCATCAGGATCGGCGCTGGCGGGTTGTCAATTTTCAGCGTGCCGGGTTCAGCATCGTCATTGCCAGCCAAGACGGCTTTCAGCTCATCGTGAACGATTTTCACAACCTGCTGACCCGGTGTCACGGATTTGGTAACGGCCTGACCAGTGGCTTTTTCCTGCACCGCTTTGACAAAATCTCGCGCGACGGGCAGCGAGACATCGGCCTCAAGCAGGGCCACACGCACTTCGCGCAGGGCGGTTTTTACATCGTCCTCAGAGAGGGCACCCTGTTTGGTCAGGCGATCAAAGACACCAGAGAGGCGTTCGCTTAAATTTTCAAACATCGCTACCGGCTCCTTATCACCGCTTCCATTATGGCCCGAACATAAGTGCGAACCGCCCAAACGCCAATGTCCCCCGTGGGCGAAACTCGCTGACGGGGGGCGATCCCGGCACATAGGCCAAGGGACCGGAAGTATGACGGACTCCCGGAATTGAGTGGCCGTTTACGCCTGTGGAGTCGCAGAGTCAAGTATAGCAGGCGGTTTTGGGGTTTCGCCGTATGCGCCGTTGCGGCATGGAGGAGCGATCTACATAGGGGAGGCATTCATGGACGCATCATCTCAGTTTCAGGATACATTGCCGGTCAGCTCAGACGCGCTTTTGGCGCAGCTTGACGACTGGGGGCTTCCTTATGTGCTGCATGAGCATGTACCGCTGCGCACGGTGGAGGATGCCAAATCCGTGGAAGAGACGATGATTGTCCCCGGTGAAAAGGCCCTCCGCATCAAAAATCTCTATCTGCGGGACAAGAAGAAGCGCAATTATCTGGTGACGCTGGAGCAGGATCGCGAGATTGATCTGAAGGTGCTGGGGGCGCAGCTGGGCGTGGGCAATCTGTCGTTTGGCTCCGCAGACCGGTTGCTGGAGAACCTTGGCGTGCGGCCCGGTGCGGTGACACCGCTGGCGATGATCAACGGCGCAGAGAAAGGCGTGCGGTTCTTTATGGATGACGCCGTGAAAGAGGCAGATGTGATCTACGTGCACCCTTTGGTGAATGACCGAACGGTGGCAATGGAGGTCAGTGCGCTATGGGCGTTTCTGGAGAAACTTGACGTGACGCCTGAGTTTTTGGAGATGGCGTGCGATTGAAGGCGCGGCTTTACAGGCGTTTTGGCGATGTGATTGGCTTTCGGTTGCCATGGCCGGGCGCATATCGGCACCCGGCGGCTGTGCATGGATTTATGCGGCTTTGGGGGCAATTTCCCGCCCCTCTTTGTCAAGGATTGTCACATCGGTGATGCCAATGAAACCTAAGACAAAGCGCAGGTAGCTGCTGGTGAAGTCGAATTCTGAACCAATGGGCGTGCCGCCTGAAGCGACGGTGATAAGGGCCTTTTTGCCACTCAGGAGGCCTTTGGGGCCTTCTTCGGTATAGGCGAAAGTGACGCCCGCGCGGGCGACCTGGTCAATCCAAGCCTTCAGTGCAGCCGGGATTGAGAAGTTGTACATGGCGACACCTATTACGAGAGTGTCCGCCGCTTGCAGTTCGGCGACGAGCGTATCTGAGAGGGCAAGAGCGGCGTTTTGCACATCTGTGCGCGCCTCGGGCGGCGTAAACGTGGCTTGTGTGAAGGTTTCGTCCAGAAAGGGGAGTGTGGTGGTTGCCAGGTCACGGCGCACAACGGTGTCGGCATTTTGTTCAGACACCAATTTGGCGGATGCTGCGCGCGAGAGGGAATCTGAAATACGGGCGGAAGAGTCGATGTGCAGGACTGTGTGTGTCATGGTGATATACCTTCGATTTATCTGTGAGCGTCTGTGCCGTCTGACAAAATGATGGGGTATTGCAATTTTACACACAATAGCAGCTAATGCGCATGAATTGTTGATATTTGCACAGAGGTGTCCTGATGAAAAACTGGGATGAAGTGCGCACCGCCTTTCAGGTGGCGCGATTGGGGACGGTGAGTGGCGCAGCGGAAGCGCTTGGCGTCCATCATGCCACTGTGATCAGACACATCGATGCTTTGGAGGCGCAGCTTGGAGTAAAGCTGTTTCAGCGTCATGCGCGTGGCTATACCGCCACCGAGGCTGGGGAAGACTTGATGCGGGTGGCGCAGGCCACCGATGATCAGTTTGGTCAGCTGGAGGGGCGCATCAAAGGCCGTGGAGCCGATGTGGCGGGTGAATTGGTCGTGACCTCTCTTGGGGGATTGGCCCCGTTGATTTCGCCTATATTGGCTGATTTTCAGGAGGAGCATCCTGATCTTTTGGTGCGATTTTTAACCGGGGATCGTGTGTTTCGGCTGGAGTATGGAGAAGCCCATGTGGCCATTCGTGCGGGGGACGGGCAGGTGCAGCCGGACAATGTGGTGCAGCCATTGGCGCAGCTGCCTGCTGCGATGTATGGGGCAAGTGCCTATGTTACGCGTCATGGCGCGCCCAAGGATGAGGCGGATTTGGTCAATCACCGATTTGTCGGCCATGACAATCCAGACAGTCGCGCGCCTTTTTATCGCTGGCTAAAGGCGCGTGTGCCGCGTGACAGAGTTGTGTTCCGGTCAACATCTGATCGGGCAATTGAGGCCGCCGTGCGTCGTGGGGCAGGGCTTGGTTTTTTGCCGGTTTGGGCCGCTCAGAATTCTGGTGATCTGCTTGAAGTGATGCCGAGCAATCCAGAGTGGGATATCAATGTGCGCCTCATCACACATGTGGATCTGCACCGAACCACCAAAGTTCAGACATTTCTGAATTTTTTGAAAGGGCGTGCGAAGGAATGGGTGGTCAACGGATGAGACCCTTTGCACGACCGATGCGCAAGCCGAAGCTGACTTTAGCGTTGCGGGGGCACCTGGCGATGCTTTTGTTTTCGGCATTGGTTGCGGGGTCATTTTCGCTCGGTGCGATGAGCGCCAATGCCTTGCCACCTGCGGCGCTGAATGCGGTACGCTTTTTGATCGCTGCGGTTGTGATTGGCGTGGTTGCACTTGCGACCAAGGGCTTGCCGAGCAGTGCGTGGAGAGCGCCTTGGCGCTACTTGATCTTGGGCGGATTGTTTGCAGGTTATTTTGTTCTGATGTTTGAGGGATTGAAGACCGCGCATCCGGTGAGCACCGCTGCGGTTTTCACGCTCACGCCGATCATGTCGGCCATGTTTGGCTGGGGACTTTTGGGGCAGATCACCACCCGCCGGATGGTGATTGCGCTTACAATTGGCGCGCTTGGGGCGCTATGGGTGATTTTTCGCGCTGACTGGCAGGCGTTTCGGCGCTTTGAGGTCGGACAAGGAGAACTCTACTACTTTTGGGGGTGTGTCCTGCACGCACTTTACACGCCCATGGTACGCAGGCTCAATCGCGGTGAGGCTCCGGTTGTTTTCACGTTTGGGACACTTTTGGCCGGATTGCTTGTTTTGCTGCTGTATGGCGCACACGATATTTTACAGACCGACTGGGCAATGGTCTCGGCTCAGGTCTGGTTGATTATCCTGTATCTGGCTGTTTTTGCCAGTGCCGCTTCATTTGTGCTGGTACAGTTTGCGGCTTTGCATCTGCCCAGTGCCAAGGTGATGGCATACACTTATCTTGTTCCAAGCTGGGTGATCTGCTGGGAGATTGTTTTGGGCAATGGCGCCCCGTCGCCTTTGGTGCTTGTGGGGATCGCTTTGACCTGTGTGGCGCTTTATCTGCTGTTGGAGAAAGACTTCTAATCTGGTCACAGATGGCATCTGCCAAATGAGAATCATTTGAATGCTCAGGGCTGTTTGAGGGGCTGTAAATGTACAGATTTACCCTTGGGCAGCTTATGATCCTGATCAAAGACATATGGGGCAAGTAGGATGTATCTTTGGTGCAGGAGGAAATTGAATGCCTGCAGCAACGACGAAAGAAGATTTGTTGGCGATCGCCGATAAGGAATTTAGTACCCTTCTAAAGGTGATTGCCACCGTGCCGGCGGGTGCAGCTCAGGCTGTGGTTGATGACAATTGGAGTATCTGCGACGTTTTGGTGCATCGCGCGCATTGGATTGATCTCTTTCTGGGCTGGTATGCTGATGGTCAGGCGGGCAAAATTGTGGCCTTTCCTGCGCCGGGCTATAAATGGAACCAGCTGCGCACATACAATGATCACGTGCTCTCAGAAAATGCGGAGGTGGGCTGGGCAGAGGCCAAGTTGCGGTTTGTGATGGCGCATCAAAGATGGCACGCATTGGTGGATCGTCTTGATCAAGATGAGCTTTATGGGGCGCCAATGAAAGGTGGCAACAATAACTGGAGCACTGGACGTTGGGCAGAGGCGGCAGCCTCTTCTCACTATCGATCGGCAGCGAAATTTATTCGGGCGTGTCTGCGGCAGATGGATCAGGCAGCTCAGTTGCCAGAAACCGCTCAAAGGCATCGAGGTTGATGGGCTCAAATTGTCCGAACCCCTGCATCCAGACAGAGGCAGGGCGTAGGGCGTCTGGCTCCAGCTTGCACCATTTCACCCGGCCACGTTTCTCCTGAGAGATCAGCCCGGCTTTGGTGAGGATCATCAGATGTTTGGAAATGGCGGCCAGCGAGATGTCAAAGGGCTCTGCCACGTCGGTCACAGCCATGTCGTCTTCAAGCAGCATTGTGAGGATCGCACGCCGGGTAGGGTCGGCGAGGGCAGAGAAGACAGTGTCGAGGGCGTCAGACATGCTCTTCTCCTAACGGTTTGTGGGCTTGGGGGAAAGAGTGGGCGCGCGATCAGACCCAGGGCGGGCGCAGATGATGCATTTGCGTGTCAGGGGCTGAGTGAGGTGTTTCGTCTGGCAGACCCGCGTCTTTTCTCAGATGTGGCGAGATGGGCTGAGCGGGAGACACGAGGCTTTGGATGCTGCGGTAAGCTCTGTGCAAGGGGCTGGAGAGGAAAGAGGCAAAGAGACTGGGGGCGCGCCAAAGCGCGGTAAAGACATGAGGCATGGGTGCTGACCAGATAAATGTGATATCTTGACTATTTCAGAGATCAAAGTGGCGCTCAAACAGCATTTCTTGACATCCGGCGTGCTAAAAAGGCACAAGTTTCTGGATGAGCCGCAACCTGCCCCCCCTGAATGCTCTGCGCGCCTTTGAGGCAGCGGGACGCCATGAAAGCTTCAGCAAAGCGGCTGGGGAGCTTAATGTGGCGCATTCCGCCATCAGCCGGCATGTGCGTGGCCTTGAGGCGCGTCTGGGGGTGAAGCTGTTTCGCGATCTGCCACGTGGGGTGGCGCTGACCCCGGAAGGCAAAGCCTATCTGGAAAGGATGATAGAGGCGCTGGATCTTATCGCGGAGGCGACTGAGGATCTGGCGGACACGCCGGTGGGCAAGGTGGTGGTGAACAGTGAGGCGTTTTTTGCGGAGCGTTTTATTGTGCCCCGGCTGGGGCGGTTTTATGCGGCCTATCCAGAAATCGACCTGCGGTTGGAGACCTCGGATCATCTGGCAGATGTGGAACGTTATGAGGCGGATCTCGCTGTACGGTTTGCACATTCCGGGGTTTTGAGCGTGCCTTGTGATCGACTGTCAGATGCGCGGGTTTATCCCTATGCCGCACCCGAGGTGGCACAGGGGATTTCGGGGCCGGAAGACCTGTTGCATGTGACGCGCTATAGGGATCGGCGAGATGATCTGTGGCGGGCGTGGTTTGAAGGAGTAGGGGTGGTGCCCATCGGCGTGCCTGAGGCAGATTGGCGGTTGCAGAAAACCATGGCCTATGAGGCCACCTTAAATGGGTTGGGGGTGCTGCTGTGCTCTGAAGAGGTGACTGCGGCGGATGTGGCGCGGGGGCGGCTGGTGAAATGCTGTGAACACGGGCTAACGGACGGGGCTTTTTTTCTGGTGCATGGTAGTCGTGGCGTGCGCCGGGCTGCTGTGCGCGCCTTTCAGGGATGGCTGCTTGGAGAATCGGCACCGTTTCGTGCCGCATCAAGTTGAAGGGGGCGTACGCGCAAACATCAACCAAATGGTTGAATATGCTGCTCATGCCAAATTTGCCACTTTGCTGGCCGTGGGCGCGTGCCCGTTCCATCTTCATTCTGTAAAAAATACCAAAAAATCAAATATCTAAGTCCCTTCGCTCCGCCCAGTTTTGGATGGTTGACTCAGGCCCTGCTGCACCGTAGCAATGCGCCAACGTTAGCAAGGGGTTAATTGCGCGTGAGCGAGACCGATCACAAAAACCAGATGAAGCGTCTGGAGGAGCGGATCGCAGCGGTCAAAAAGACCCAGGAACCCAAACCCCGAGCTGATGAACACTATTCGGCAGCCAATTTGGCCTGGCGCATGGTGATCGAAATGGTTTCCGGTCTGGGGATCGGATTTGGCATAGGATATGGGCTGGACAGCCTGCTCGGGACACTCCCGATCTTCTTGGTGCTGTTTACATTGCTCGGTCTGGCCGCTGGCATCAAAACGATGCTTAACAGCGCCAAAGAGATCGAAGAGAAACAAGCGGCAGACGCCGCAGAGATTGAACAGGCGGCCGAGGTCGCTCAGAGAGACGAGAGGGATTGAACGTGGCAAGCGAAGCACACGGCGCGGAACAAGGCGGTCTGGAATTCCACCCAATGGACCAGTTTCTGGTCAAACCGCTGTTTGGCGGTGACCACATTGGCCTTTTCACCATCACAAACGTGACCCTGTGGATGGCTCTCGCCGTGATCGCAGTTGTGGCGATGATGGTTGTGGGGACCCGCCGTCGCGCGATTATCCCAAGTCGTGGTCAGTCCATTGGCGAACTGGCTTATGGCTTCATCTACAAAATGGTCGAGGACGTGGCTGGCAAAGACGCCGTGAAGTTCTTCCCATACATCATGACCCTGTTTATGTTCATTGTGATGGCAAACTTCCTCGGTCTGCTGCCAATGTCCTTCACCACGACATCTCACTTTGCGGTGACCATTGGTCTTGCTCTGCTGGTGTTCGTAACCGTGACGGTTGTGGGCTTTGTGAAAAACGGCGCGGCTTTCCTGGGGTTGTTCTGGGTCTCCAGCGCGCCACTGGCATTGCGCCCCATTTTGGCGATCATCGAGGTGATCTCCTACTTCGTGCGCCCTGTCAGCCACAGCATTCGTCTTGCTGGTAACGTGATGGCAGGCCACGCCGTGATCAAAGTTTTCGCGGGCTTCGCCGCGATTGCTGTGGTCAGCCCGGTGTCCATCGTCGCGATCACCGCAATGTATGGTCTTGAGGTCCTGGTGGCCTTCATTCAGGCCTACGTCTTTACCATTCTGACCTGTGTTTATCTGAAGGATGCGCTGCATCCGTCGCACTAAGGATTATGGTGCGCCATGAAGGCGCACCCTACACAGGTTCAATCCAAACAACCCTGAATTCAAACTTCCAATCGTAAGGAGATACACCATGGAAGGTCAACTCGCACACATCGGCGCAGGCATCGCAGGTCTGGGTACTGGTATCGCAGCACTGGGTGTTGGCAACGTTGCAGCCAACTTCCTGGCCGGCGCACTGCGCAACCCATCCGCAGCTGCTTCCCAGACTGCAACTCTCTTCATCGGCATCGCATTCGCAGAAGCCCTGGGCATCTTCTCGTTCCTGGTTGCTCTTCTGCTGATGTTCGCCGTCTAATCCGAACGGAACCATCCTTACGTGCGGGTGCGGGCGCGACTTGACGCGCCCCACCCGTGACCCAACGGAAGTTCCCAGGAGGACGACATGGCGAGCAACACAACTGACGCCGCAGGCCACGCAGCAGAGGCCGCCTCTGCATCGGGCATGCCACAGCTTGATTTCTCAAGCTGGGGTAACCAGATTTTCTGGCTCCTGATCACCCTCGTAGTGATCTACTTCGTCCTATCGCGCATCGCGCTGCCGCGCATTGCTGCGGTTCTGGCCGAGCGCCAGGGGACCATCACAAATGACATCGCCGCAGCCGAAGAGCTGAAGGCGAAGGCCGTGGAAGCGGAAGAGGCTTACAACAAAGCCCTTGTGGATGCCAAAGCCGAAGCAGCGCGTATCGTTGCGGAGACCAAGGCAGAAATCCAGGCTGATCTGAATGCGGCCACTGAAAAGGCCGATGCAGAAATCGCTGCTAAGGCGGCTGAATCGGAGAAGGCGATTGCCGAAATCCGTGCCGGTGCGCTGGAAAGCATCAAAGATGTGGCCAACGCCACCACAGCAGAATTGGTTTCCACCCTGGGTGGCAAAGCTGAAGATGCAGATGTGGCCAAAGCCGTAGACGCGCAGATGAAGGGCTGAGAGATATGCGGAAACTGACCACAGTTGCAGCTGTCATGGCGCTGAGCGCCACTCCGGCGCTGGCCGCAAGCGGCCCGTTCTTCTCGCTGCGCAACACCGACTTCATCGTGACTTTGGGTTTCATCCTGTTTGTTGCGATCCTGCTGTACTTCAAAGTACCGTCCATCATTGGCAATATGCTGGACAAGCGCGCAGATGACATCAAATCTGAGTTGGACGAAGCCCGCGCGCTGCGCGAGGAAGCTCAGACAGTTCTGGCGTCATATGAGCGTAAGCAGAAAGAAGTTCAGGAACAGGCAGAGCGCATTGTTGCGCAGGCGAAGGCAGAAGCCGAAGCCGCTGCTGAGCAGGCGAAAGTGGATCTCAAAGCCTCCATTGCACGCCGTCTGTCTGCTGCTGAAGATCAAATCGCTTCTGCTGAAGCCGCTGCCGTTAAGGAAGTGCGCGACCAAGCAGTGGTCGTGGCGATCAGCGCGGCACGTCAGGTGATCGCAGGCCAGATGACGGCCGCCGATGCGAATAAGCTGATTGATGCGGGCATTGCGGAAGTGGATGCCAAGCTGCACTAAGCTGCATTTGACATGAGATTGAAGAAACCCGGTTCGAACTGAGCCGGGTTTTTTCGTTTTCTGCCTCCTTGGCGCCGTAATCTCCTGAATAACTGGCGCAAGATTTGGACTCATGGGGACAAGGAGCGGTTTGATGCGTGAGATTGCAATCAGCTTGATGGCAACAGCTATTCTGGGATTGGTCGGCTGTGGTGGCACGACAAAAGTGTCGAGCCAATCCGTAAATTTGGAGCCGGGTGAGGTGTTCTGGGCGAAAAACCAATTGGCTGAACAAACTGCGCGCCCAGGAGAGGCACGGTTCGATAGCTTTGAAGTGCTTGAACTCAGCAACGGAGATCGTGTTTATTGCGGCCGCATGCAGGCTGTCAGTGACAGCGGCATTTCGGCGGGCTATGTGCCCTTTTATATGCGCCGCAGCGGCGGCGCTGTGAAAGCTTTGAACTGGTCGGAAAACAGCGCTGATTTCTCTGCCGAGAAATGTGAGGACGCCCGAAATGGCGCCCTGCGGATCAACAAGGTTTAAGCTGCCCCAAGGGGCTTAGCGCACCGGATCGAAACGCGCGTCTGTCAAACGACAGTCGCGTACAGCATCCTGTCCGCAGGGCACAGGCGACAGATCCTTGCTCAAGCAAATACGCGCTTCTTGGATAAACCCATCGCGGCAGGTGATGGTCACCATATCCGGCTCAAGCGCGGGATTGGCTTTGAGAAAGGCCGCTTCGACAACAGCCGCAGGCAGCGTGACGGTGTCTTCCAGCTTGCGGAAAACCGGCGGGCGCGCGATGCTTTCATAGGCTTTGCGTGCGGTTTCATAATAGGTTTCGCCGGAAAGGCCAGAACAGGTGCCGTGTTTCTTCCACTGATACCAAGCGAGCCCTGATGTGCCCATGATGTCGGCCATGGCATTGGTCAGGTGACGTGGCGGATTGCGCTCTGTCGTGGGACAGTAGGCAGGCCAGCCGCGGTGAAACTGTGGCCATAGCCCATGCATCACCCAGCCATGGTCTTCCTTTGGGTCACATTGCGGGCTGTGTTTTGCATCGCCTTCCAGAGCACACCAATTCGGAGACCAGCTGAGCGCCAAAACGTAATAGTCAAACTCACCTGCTTTTTCACCATCTGCCATGAGGGCGGAGGCAGAGAGTGTCAGTGCAAGGCTGGTGGCCTTTAGTATTTTCAGGATCACTGGCTGTCTCCTGTTGCGGCCGTGGGTGGTTCAAAGCCTGACTGAGCGTAAAGCTTTGCAATCTCCGCATCCAGCTCCTTTTGGCTCATTTTGCCGGATTGGACACGCGGTGCGAATATCTCACGTAACAGGTCGGCACCTTCTCTGATTTCCTGCAGTTTGGCTTTCCGGTCAACATCATGGCGTATGTCTGCCAAGGTTTGCGGCAGATTGCTGGAGGTGGCAATGGCCTGTTGATGTTTGGTACTAGGGTTGGAACAGTTCTTGAGCCAGAGCGTGCGGGCAGTCTCTTGTGATGGGTCTGCGCCTGCTTCTTCCAGAAGTGTTAAAATCTCAGGGTATGGCTGACGCGCTTCATAGTAGGGCTGTGTGACCATGAAGGGCACCAGCTGGAAAGGGTTCTCTGACGTGGGGTGGCAGGTTCTCAGGTTGATCCTGCTGGCGAGCAGAGCGAGATCATAGGCATCTGCGCCCTCTGGATTTTTGTGTTCAATGCTGGCCGTCACACTGGCATTTTCCAACAGCACCCGGACGATTGGCAGATAGCCTGCGCTGGCTGCCAGCATCAGCGGAGTGCGGCCTTTGGCATCCTGCGCCACGAGAGTTTCAGGAGATTGGCCTTCCACGTGTTTAAGGGCGGTGAGCGCCTTGTTTTCCAGTGTGCGCCATTGTTCTGGCGTGCCACCGCTACGCTCGGCAAGACGATAGATGTCTTTTGAGAGGGTTGTGATGACTTGATGCGCACTCGCAGGCGGGGTTGCGAGGGATACTGTTTCTGAAGCCACAGCGCTGGAGGCGACGTTCGTTGTTAAAATCGCAGCGCAGATCAATAACCGCATTCACTCTTTCCTTTTTTACTTGGGCGCACTATATCCCGATCAAGTTCCCCGACAACGGAAACCCGCACCAGACCATCGGTGCCGTCTGATGAAAGTCAGGCGACGGGACAGATGTATGCTGTGTGGGGAAGATATTTGTAAGGAGTAGATGACATGGCTAAGCTGTTGCACCCGAAGGCCACCGCCGTTTGGCTGGTGGACAACACCACGATCAGCTTCAAGCAGATTGCGGATTTTGTTGGCATGCATGAGTTGGAAATCCAGGGCATTGCAGATGGCGATGTGGCCACCGGCGTGAAGGGCTTTGACCCTGTGGCTAACAATCAGTTGGTTCAGGAGGAAATCATCTCTGCAGAGAACAGCCCGCTGCATAAGCTGCGTTTGAAATTCAATGCGGCGGCTTCCGGGGAAGAGAAGCGCCGCGGCCCACGGTATACGCCACTGTCCAAACGTCAGGACCGTCCAGCGTCTATCCTTTGGCTGGTTAAATTCCACCCGGAGCTGTCTGATGGCCAGATCGGCAAGCTTGTGGGGACAACCAAACCGACCATTCAGGCGATCCGCGAACGTACCCATTGGAACATTGCCAATATTCAACCGATTGATCCGGTTGCGCTGGGGCTCTGTAAGCAGTCCGAACTGGATGCGGCTGTTCAGAAAGCGGCTGCGAAGAAGGCTGCTGAAGGTGGCATCATGTCTGATGACGAGCGCCGTAAGCTTGTGTCGACTGAGCAGTCTCTGGAAATGGAAGCAGAGCCCAAATTCCCATCCGCGATCGAAGGTCTGGAGACATTCTCTCTGGCCGATGATGACGATGAGGATGATCTGGACACCCGCTCGGATGATGCCTTTGCGGATGCTGACAGCTTCTTCAATCTGCCAGGTGGCGATGAAGACGAACAGCCACGCTGAACTGGGCCTTAAAAAATCTACCGAAATGGGGCGCCTGCAATTGGGTGCCCTTTTTGTATGGTGCAGAGTGTATGGTGCAAAGCCAGCGACGGCACGACGCCTGCAACCTGTGCAACATGAGCGGTGCGGCGGGTAGACCCTTGGTGGCAACTGCCGCTGTCGGTGACCCGCCGCTTTGCTGGCGTCAGAGCGTTTTGCGCGCGGAAAGGGCGGCGGAAATCGTGCCTTCGTCCAGATAATCTAGCTCACCGCCCACAGGGACGCCCTGCGCCAGCGAGGTCAGGGTCACCTGATCCTCCAGTTGGTCTGCGATATAGTGCGCTGTTGTTTGCCCATCCACAGTGGCATTGAGGGCCAGAATGACTTCGGTGATGCCCTCGCTGGTGACGCGGTCAATCAAGCGGGGGATGGAGAGATCTTCGGGGCCGACACCGTCCAGTGCGGAGAGCGTGCCGCCCAAGACATGGTAGCGGCCATCGAAGACTTCTGCGCGCTCCATGGCCCAGAGATCAGAGACGTCTTCCACAACGCAAAGCACGCCGGTGGCGCGCTTCTCTGAATTGCAGATGTCGCAGATATCAGAGGTGCCCACATTGCCGCAGTTGAGACATTCTCGGGCCGTTACGGCCACTTCCTGCATGGCGTCAGCCAGAGGGGTGAGCAAAAGCGCGCGCTTGCGGATCAAGTGGAGCACGGCGCGCCTTGCGGAGCGGGGGCCAAGCCCGGGCAGCTTGGCCATCATTTCAATCAGCGCATCAATTTCGGAACTGCTCATGTCCGGGCCTTTTCTGACAACCCTTTTCTTAGGGTATAGCAAGGCCCAATCTGAAACACACGCGCCTTTGCTGCCGTCCTTTAGAAGGGCAGCTTCATGTCTGCTGGCAGACCAAGCTCAGAGGTGATTTTGCCAAGCTCTTCCTGTGCGCGATCATTGGCTTTGCTCTGGGCATCTTTGATGGCGGCAAGGATCAGGTCTTCGACCACTTCTTTGTCGTCGCCGTTAAAGATCGACGGGTCGATGTCGAGCGCTTTCAGCTCGCCTTTGGCAGAGGCGGTGGCCTTGACCAGACCTGCACCGCTTTCGCCCACCACCATGATGTTATGCAGTTCATCCTGCATCTCGGTCATCTTGGTTTGCATTTGCTGGGCTTTTTTCATCATGCCGGCCATATCGCCGAGATTGCCTAGACCTTTGAGCATTGGCTGTCTCCTAGAAACTTTGTTTGAGGTGTAGATACGGATGAAGTGTCCGCGTCACAAGGGGGGGGCATGTTTCGTAAGATGCTGGAAGGCGTTCTCGTGACGGTCTGTGACCGTAAGGTCTAAACTATTGTGTGTCCGTGGGCAGATGGCTTGTCGCACCAGAAACGATCCACTGTCTCGTTTCTGAGACGGTGCTCACTCCTCAAACGGATCCCATTCATCCTCAACTTCGGGCAGCGCTTCTGCCAAGGCTTCATTGGCCAGCTCGCGACGGGATTTGATGTCGGTGATTTTGGCCTTGGGAAAGGCACTCAGCACCGCTTGCACCAGCGGGTGTGCCGAAGCCTCGGCGCGCATCTGATTTTTGGCAGCATCGCGAATTTCAGCGACGGAGGGTGCGCCGCCTTCGTTGACCAAAATGATGGCCCAGCGTGCCCCTGTCCAGCGTTGCAGCTGGCTGCCGAGCCGCTGTGCAAGATCATTGGGTGCACCGGGGGCGGGTTCAAATTCGATACGACCGGGCTGATAGGAGGCCAGTCGGACATACTCTTCCACATGCACACGCAGCACCCCATCGCGGCGCGTGCGGATCAGTTCGAGGACATGTTCGAATGTGACATATTTGGCCAAGGCCGCATCATTTTGCACGGCCAATGCCGTCGCTGCAACGCCGCTTGCACGCCCCTGCGCCGTTGGGGCGCCATGTATCGGGCCGGAGCCTCCGCCCATGGGGCCGCCTTGCGCATTGGTAGACCCCGGCCCTGTGCCACCGGCGTAGCCTCCGCCACCGCCATTGGGGGGTGGCGGGGGCGGTGGCGTGTCTTGCAGTTTGCGCAGCAGTTCTTCTGGGCTTGGCAGATCCGCCACATGGGTCAGGCGTATGATCGCCATTTCAGCGGCCATCATCGCGTTGGGCGCTGCGGCCACCTCTTCCAGTGCCTTGAGCAACATTTGCCACATGCGAGTCAGCACGCGCATCGGCAATTCATTGGCCATGGTTTGACCGCGTGCGCGCTCATCGGGGCCAACTGTGGGATCTTCTGCGGCCTCGGGCGTGATTTTCACAACGGACACCCAATGGGTGATCTCTGCAAGATCGCGCAGCACAGCC
The DNA here is from genome assembly GCF_001458175.1 of Shimia marina. Lineage (GTDB taxonomy): Bacteria > Pseudomonadota > Alphaproteobacteria > Rhodobacterales > Rhodobacteraceae > Shimia > Shimia marina. Next base: position 171,050 of record NZ_CYPW01000017.1, on the reverse strand, counting down.
ATCGGGTCTGCGCCATCTGCGTATTGCGCGGCGATTTCATTGAGGGCGTTGCCTGCGTCGCCACGCAGAATCATGTCGAAGAGATCCAGTACGCGGCCGCGGTCTGCAAGCCCGAGCATCGCACGCACCTGCTCGGCTGTTGTCTCTCCCGCGCCGTGGGAAATGGCCTGATCTAGCAGAGAGGTGGCATCCCGCGCAGAGCCTTCGGCGGCGCGGGTGATCAGCGCCAGCGCGTCTTCGGCAATCTCTGCCCCCTCAGAGGTGGCAATGCGGCGCAGCATGCCAATCATGTCTTCCGGTTCGATTCGGCGCAGGTCAAACCGCTGACAGCGAGACAGCACGGTCACAGGAACTTTGCGGATCTCAGTGGTCGCAAAGATGAATTTCACATGGGCGGGCGGCTCTTCCAATGTTTTGAGCAGCGCATTGAACGCGCTGGTGGAGAGCATATGCACCTCATCAATGATGTAGATTTTATAGCGCGCCGAGGCCGCGCGATAATGGACCGAATCGATGATTTCACGGATGTCATTCACACCCGTGCGAGAGGCAGCGTCCATCTCCATGACATCGACATGCCGGCCTTCCATGATGGCAACGCAATGTTCACATTGGCCACAGGGGTCCGTGGTGGGCCCAGAGCCGCCATCCGGCCCGATACAGTTCATGCCTTTGGCAATAATCCGGGCGGTGGTGGTTTTGCCGGTGCCGCGAATGCCGGTCATGACAAAGGCCTGCGCAATGCGGTCCGCTTCAAAGGCATTTTTGAGCGTGCGCACCATGGCATCCTGCCCAACCAGATCCGCAAAGGTTTCTGGGCGGTATTTGCGCGCTAGAACCTGATAGGCGGTGTCGGGTGTATCGGTCATGTGAGTCCTGAAAATGCTGAGCCATTGAGATTCGGCTGGTCAGATGGAGTGGTCTGGCGCAGGTTAAGGGGGGTAAGGCGGCGCGTCCACCGGATAAGCGGCGGCGTGGCCTGATTGGCTTGGTGATGATTAGGAGGGGTATGGGTGGACGTAGAAGAAAACCTGGGACTGGAACTTTACGCATTGACTGTGGGAGGCGGCCAGCTGGCGTTGTCCCCTTTGCCCGGTGCCGGTGGGAGGCATGAGCATGATGTGGCTACGCTTCGTGCTTGGGGTGCTGATTTGGTCATTGGGTTGACGGAGGTGTGTGAAATGCAGGCCTTGGGAGCGGCTGCGTTACCGGATGCGCTTTCCGGGGCAGGGATGACATGGGTTCACTGGCCGATTCGAGATTTTGACGTTCCTGACCGCGCGCGAGAGAGGGAATGGCCGGCACTCCTTGCGCAGGTCAAAAAGGTGCTTGAGGCAGGTGGCAAAGTGCTCGTGCATTGCCGTGGCGGATGCGGCCGCTCAGGTATGGTCTTGCTGCGTTTGCTCTTGGGGATGGGGGAACCCTTGGGCGAGGCGCTGTCGCGTCTGCGCGACTTGCGCCCCTGCGCCATTGAAACAGATGCGCAGATGGTCTGGGCGACCGAGGGGCGTGTTGAGCGGGCTTAGCAACAAGCGCGTAAAACAAAAAAGACCGCAACGGGTGTTGCGGTCTTTTAAACAGATCGAAGCTGTTTGGCTTAGCCGCCAATTGTCTCCAGATACGCGATCAGGTTTGCGCGATCGGTTGCCTTTTTCAGGCCGGAGAAAGACATCTTGGTGCCCGGTGCGAATTTCTTCGGGTTGGTCAGGAAGCCGTCGAGGTTTTCTGGCGACCACGTGTCAGCGACGGCTTCCAGAGCGCCGGAGTAGTTAAAGCCAGCGACCGAATCCACCTGGCGATTCACCACGGCATAGAGGTGCGGGCCGGTGCCGTTCGCGCCATCATCTAACTTGTGGCAGGCCTTGCATTTGCCAAACACCTTGGCACCTTTGTCGACGTCTGCACTGGCGAGCAGCTCTTCAAGAGTTGGGCCTTCGTCCACTTCAGCTGCGGCTTCGTCGCCGCCTTCTACTTCAATCACATAGGCCTGCTTGGCTTCGCCGTGGCCGTGGCCAGAGGGTCCTGTGTGGTAAAGCGCTTCTGCGGCCCAGCCGCCCAGCATAAAAACCAGCAGGGTGCCGCAAAGGGCGCCCACTACTTTGGTGATTGTCATCGTGTCAAACATGCTACGTTTCCATCTCGTGGCGTTTGTCGGCTATCTATCCGCTTCCCCTAACAGAACGCAAGGTATAGTTACCGCGACGAAACGCCCCCCTAGCGTAGAAGTTGCTAAAAAAACGACGAGTTTCGGGGGAACGAGGGACGGACATGATCAAGACGACCAATCGTATCGCATTTCAGGGAGAGGCCGGGGCCTATTCTCATGAAGCCTGTCAAAAAGCGCGTCCAGATATGGAGGCCATGCCCTGCCGCACATTTGAGGATGTGATTGCGGCAGTGAAGACCGGCGAAGCGGATCTCGCGATGCTGCCGATTGAAAATTCGACCTATGGGCGCGTGGCGGATATTCACCGCCTGCTCCCAGAAAGCGGATTGCACATTGTGGATGAGGCTTTCGTGCGCGTGCGCATCAGCCTTATGGGGCTGCCGGGCGTTTCCATTGATGAGATTGATACGGTGCGCGCTCATCTGGTGCTCTTGCCTCAGTCTGCGAGTTTTCTGAAATCACACGGCATGAAAGCCTTTTCTGCGGTGGACAGTGCCGGCGCTGCGAGAGAGCTGTCGGAGGGGCAAAAACGTAACGAGGGGGTGCTTGCTTCTGAGTTGGCTGCAGAGATTTATGGCCTAGATGTCCTGGCACGTGATGTTGAGGACCATGGGCACAATACAACCCGCTTTCTTATCATGTCCCGCGAGCCAGATTATGCGCGCCGTGCGGATCGCAAAATGATGACAACGTTTGTGTTTGAAGTGCGCAACATCCCGGCGGCCCTTTATAAGGCCATGGGCGGTTTTGCGACGAATGGCATCAACATGACGAAGCTGGAAAGCTACATGGTGCGGGGTAGCTTCACAGCAACGCAGTTTTATGCCGATATTGAAGGCCATCCAGAGGACCGTGCCGTACAGTTGGCGATGGATGAATTGCGGTATTTCACAACCAACGTATCCATCATTGGTGTGTATCCGGCAGAACGAGACGGGTTGCGCTAAACGCTTCCGCTGGACTTCTAAATGTAAAAAGAGCGCCTTTGTCGGCGCCTTTTCTGTTGCAGAACATTGGCTTTAACTCGCGCGGGGGCGGTTTAGCTCATACGCGAATAGCGATCCTGAAGGTCTTCGCGCAGAGCCGCAAGACGTTTGGACAGACGGGTGTTGAGGTTGCCCCGGGCCAATTTCAAAGATTGCAACAGAAGCCGTGCGGAGAGAGACTTAGCACGCATGCCGCTCCAGAACTGAATGCGCGTCTTGGTTCTTGAGAGTGCAACAAGTTCCACTTTGATATCGGTTTCGAGGCCTTGCAGCTTGGCCTGCATCCCAATTTCGTTGGGAGAATCAAAGCTGATAATTTCCAGCTGCATTTCGCGCGGTTTGCCCCGAAACTCAAAGGCGATATCCCATTTCGCACCCACGCCGGCTTTGGCCAGACTGTCCTGCCTTGTCACTTCGGCCCCCCGACGTAGGGCGGCACGCTCATAGACTTCCACATCGGTCAGCATTTCAAATGCTTGGTCGATGGGTACGTCGATGTCTTCTCTGCCTGTGAGTTCCATGGTGCCTCTGTTCAATTAAGGGGGTGGGGAAAATGCGTTTGATTGGCCGCTATAGTCGCGTCAATCCATCCTGTCTGCAAGCCAGTTTCGCAGGAGAAAATGCGCAATTGCGCCTTTGCGGGCAGGTTTTAGTTTTTTGTGCTGACCTGCAAAAACCTGAAGCATTTCCTCGCGACTGACCCAGAGGGCATCCTCAAGTTCGTTTGGGTCGACCGTAATCTCATCGGTTAAGGCTTCGCCTTTGCAGCCAAACATCAACGATGACGGGAAGGGCCAAGGTTGGCTGGCCAGATAGCTGACTGCTCCAACTTTGATACCAGCTTCTTCGACCACTTCGCGACGGACCGCAGCCTCGAGCGTTTCGCCCGGTTCCACAAAGCCGGCCAGAAGTGAGTACATGCCTTCTGGCCAGCCAGGAGACCTGCCCATAAGGACTTTGTTGCCACGCGTGACCAACATGATCACGACTGGATCCGTGCGCGGAAAGTGAGGGGTTTGACAGCTTGGGCAATTGCGTTGCCAGCCCGACATGGCCATGCGGCTTTCTGCGCCGCAAGCCGCGCAAAATCGATGTGATTTATGCCAGCCAAAGATGGCGCGCGCTGTTGCGGCAAGTTCTGCGTCACGTGCTGACAAACGAGTCATGACGCCGCGCAGCTCTAAGAAGAGATGGTCGTTGGGCAGAGCGGGGTGGTGTTGTTCAGATGGATCAAAAAACTGCTGCAGGCTTTTGGTGTCCAAACCTTCCGGAGCCCAAGCTGAGACGTCCCTGGCAAAAACAGGATGGCCTTCATCAGACAAGCCAAGAAAAATGGGGGGCACTTGCGGCGGTGGCAGGTCAGCGAAGAGGATGTGGTTCATTGGCAAGAGGGCAAGCCTATCGTGATCTGTACCTGCGATGAGAGGCTTACCACGCCACAGGACAATCGTCCGACTGTTGATATCTGTGGCCAATTGATCGGCTGTGTCGCCGCGCAACTCTGCGGCGCGGTTCAGGCCCGATCCGCCAAAAGTGACTGTTTCTGCGTGTTTCATAGCTGTCTCCTGCTGCTCGAGACGTCGCATTTTCCCGTGTGAGCTGCAATCCTGACCTTGCCAGTATCGACAAAGGGTACCGTGAATTTATTGTGAGCTTTTGAGGGGTTTGTGGGATTACGGTTTCTTTCGTAGTCAAGATGCGTAACAGTCTCTGCGGTTCGGGGCGGGTTCATCGAGCGGTCAACTCAAGTGACGAAAAGGAAGGCATGTGCCCGGACAGAATGACGATCCTGTGGATGTACGCCGTGTCCAGGTACGCGTGCTTGCAACCAGCGACATCCACGCAACGCTGTTAGATTATGACTACACAAAAGATCGCGCTACGGCTTTCGGATCTTTGGCGCGCGTGGCCTCGCGCGTCAAGGCGTTGCGCAGCCAGAGTGTTGCAACGCTGTTGTTTGACAACGGCGATTTTTTGCAGGGCGCTGCGATCGCAGATGGGGTTTCCGAAGACCGTGATACAGTAAAAGTCTCCCCCGTCATTCAAGCGATGAACCACCTGAAATATGATGCGGTGGGGCTTGGAAATCACGAATTCAATATTCCGGCTTCTGAGTTGCGATCTGCATTGGGGCAAGCGCGTTTTCCTGTTCTTTGCGCCAATCTTCATGCCAGTGCCGCAGCAGGTCATGAGGTTTATGAGGGGCTATGGCATGCCACGAGCCTCTTGTCTCGGGAGGTATCTGACCAGCTTGGTGAGACACATATTCTCAAAATTGGGGTTGTGTCCGTTTTACCACCGCAAGTGGTGGCTTGGGACAAGTTGCGCATTCAAGGGCGCCTGATTGCTGAAGACATGACGTCTGCCGTTCGCAAAAATGTAGCGGATTTGAAAGAACGTGGCGCGGATGTCGTGGTTGCATTGGCGCATACGGGGGTGTCCGAAGTGGATGGTCATGGCAGTGCTGAGAATGCGGGATTACGCATTGCAGGTGTTGATGGGGTAGATGCCGTGGTTTGTGGCCATGTCCATAGGGTGTTTCCCAGCGCGCAATATGGGATGTTTGATGAGGTCGATCCGCATGCCGGGACGCTGAGCGGAACGCCAGCGGTGATGCCGGGAGCACATGGATCGCATCTGGGGCAGATTGATTTGACACTACATCAGACGCCTGATGGCTGGCGTGTGACTGGGTCCCAAGTTGAGGTGCACGGGCTGAACGGTGATACAGAGATGCAGCCGGTCGAAGACCCACTTTTCCAAGCGGTGATTGCGAAAGCACACAAGGCCACATTGGCGCGCATGCGGCGGGGTGTCGGGGCGTTGCTGGAGCCTGCCACGAGCTATTTTGCAATGGTCAAAGATGACTGCGCTTCCCGGTTGGTTGCGGAAGCAAAGATCGCCTACGTGCAAGAAGCTTTGTCTGGCACACGTTTGAGTAGGGTGCCAATACTGGCTTCTGTCGCACCTCTGAAGTGTGGTGGCCGAGGCGGGCCTGCGCACTATGTCGATGTTGCAGCCGGTGAAGTGTCCGTCCGCGCGGTCTCTGATATGCAGCCCTATTCAAATCATATCAGTGTGGTCGAGGTCGCAGGGCGTGATGTTGTTGAGTGGCTTGAGAAGGCCTGCTCGCTCTACAATCAATTGCGCCCTGAAGAACTTAGTCAGAGTCTTTTTGACAGTGATGCGGCGACTTACAATCGAGAGGCAATCTACGGATTGTCCTATACTGTCGATCTGTCAAAACCGGCCCGATATGCGTCTGATGGCAGTTTGATCAATCCGCAATCCAGGCGGATTTCTAACGTTTCCCTGAAGGGTATTCAGATTTCCCCGGATCAGGCGTTTTTGCTGGTTACAAATGACTATCGCGGTGGCGGTGGTGGGAATTTTCTGTCGCTGGATCAGGCCAAAGAGATCAATGTGCCTCCAATACGCGTGAGAGATGTGCTGACCCGGCATATTGCAAGGACATCGGGACGTCAGAACCGTGCGCTTGAAACATGGCGTTTCAAACCTTTGGCACAGACCGCCGCTGTCTTTGAAACAGGACCGGGGGCTGCGGCCTATCTGGAGGATGCTGGACTGCCGCTGGTGTTTCTTGGACCCGGCGAGAGGGGGTTTGACCGCTATCGCATGGATTTTGCTGCTTTGACCCAGCGTTGAGGTTTGATTGGTCCGCACAGACAGGGCAGCAGGTGCTTGCATCGCGGCGGCAGGCATCTTATATGCCCTCTTGAGAGGTTGGCGCGGGTAAGCGCCTCGCCAACCCGGTCAGATCCGGAAGGAAGCAGCCGTAACGAGCCCCGCTTGGGTCGTTGTCCAGCCTCTCACCCTGATAACTCCCCTGAAAATTGGTGTTTTCTGCCTGTGCGTTCGGCGTCCTAACGTCTGAGTTAGTGGCGTGTCACTGACAAATTATGCAGGTTTCATCCAGTGGAAGGCATGGGCCGCAACAGGGAATCACGCCTTGTTGAGCCATTCGGTGCTTGAATGTTGCCGTGGCCCACTATTAGCTTGATGAGAAAGCAAAAAGGCCAAAGATTGGCTGTCAGATGCAAGCTTAAGGGGAATGGAATGGCTCACTCGCGTGTCGCAACGATCAAAGAGGCTCCTCCGAAGACTCTGAATAAGTTTCTCGTTGCCGGGGCTGTGATGTTGGGGCTTTTGGCGAGCGCTTCTGGCTTGAAAGCAGAGGGAGATGGCGTCATCCGCAGCCACGGGTATTCCTTCTATGGGGATCTGAAATATCCGGCAGATTTTGAGCATTTTGACTATGTGAATCCTGATGCTCCCAAAGGTGGTGAAATTGCGCTTTGGGCTCCAGGGACATTTGACTCGATGAATCCCTATAGCCGAAAGGGTCGTGCGGGACGATACAGCTGGATGATGTTTGAGAGCTTGTTGGGGGAGATGCCTGCAACCGGAGGTGCGGCACCTGCAGACACATATGGTGAGGCCTATGGGCTGCTTGCGGAAAGTCTTGAGTATGACGAAGGCAAGACTTGGGTCATTTTCCACATGCGCAAGAACGCCAAGTTCTCTGATGGTACTCCCGTTACGGCGCATGACGTTTTGTTTAGCCACAATCTGCTGCTGGAACAGGGGCTTCCCTCTTATGCGCAGGCGGTGAAAAAACGCATTCCCCGCGCCGAAGTGATCGATGATCACACCATCAAGTTCTATTTTACGGAAGGCATCTCTCGCCGGAGCCTGATTGATCAAGTTGGCGGTGTGCCTGTTTGGTCAAAGAAATGGTATGAAGAGACCGGTGCGCGGCTGGATGAGCCCCGAATGGAGACATCACCCGGATCTGGCCCATATGTGATTGACAGTTACGATGTGAACCGTCGTATCGTTTATAAGCGCAACCCAGAGTATTGGGCCAAGGATCTGCCCATCAATGTGGGGCGGCATAACTTTGACAGCATCCGGATTGAGTATTTTGGCGATGCCTCCGCTGCTTTTGAAGCATTCAAAGCCGGAGAGTATACCTTCCGTGCAGAGACCAACTCTAAGCAATGGGCGACGGGCTATGATTTTCCAGCCGTTGAAAAAGGCGATGTGAAGACGGTTTCTCTGCCTGATGGAACGCCGCCAACGCCCAGTGGTTTTGTGTTCAACCTTGGACGCGAGACTTTGCAAGACCGCCGCGTGCGCGAAGCCATTTCCATGGCCTATAATTTTGAATGGGTGAATGAATCCCTGCAGTTTGGTCTGTTCAAGCAGCGCCACAGTTTTGTGCAAGGCGCACCTCATGAAGCTATGGGGCTGCCAGAGGGCGCTGAGCGCGCGCTGTTTGAGAGCCTTGGGGATTTGGTGCCAGACGCGGTGTTGAACGCGCCTGCGATCATGGCGCATGAATCCAGTTCTGCGCGGGAAATTGATCGTCGAAATCTGCGCAAGGCCATGGGACTGCTGGATGAGGCAGGTTGGATCGTGGGGGACGATGGCCTGCGCCGCAATCAAAAAGGTGAAACCTTGAAGATCGTGATCCCTTATTCGTCGTCAGATTCCGCAACCATGGGGGCTATTCTTGAGGTTTTTGTGCAAAATCTCGGCCGTATGGGGATTGATGCCAAGGCGGATAAGATTGATCCGGCACAGTTTACATTGAAGCGGCGTGAGCGCAGCTACGATATGATCTTCGGAAGCTATGCCAGCTTCCTTGGAACTGGCACAGGCTTGCTGCAGCGCTACGGTTCGGAAGAAGCTGCGATTTCGCTCTTTAATCCCGCAGGTTTGGCCAGCCCGCTTGTGGACAAAATCATCAACATTTCTCTCGAGGCGCAGTCTTCTGAAGAAGAAGCGACGGCACTTATGGCTCTGGATCGGGTTCTGCGTTATGAGCGGTTTATGATCCCGGTTTGGTTTAATGATGCCAGCTGGGTTGCGTATTACGATCAGTATGAATACCCGCAGGACCTGCCGCCATATGCCGTAGGTGTTCTCGATTTCTGGTGGTACAATGAAGAAAAAGCTGCCCGGCTGAAGGCCGAGGGTGCATTGAGGTAACGGCCGTATGGGCGCCTATATTCTCCGCAGGTTGCTGCTGATCATTCCGACCCTTCTCGGGATCATGATAATTAATTTCACTCTGGTACAGTTTGTGCCCGGTGGCCCTGTGGAGCAGGCCATTGCCCAGATGCAGGGGGAAGGGGACGTTTTTGAAGGCTTTTCCGGCACCGGTCAGGACGCCGGAGAACTTGATCAGAACAGTTTTACCGGTGGTGGCGGGAGTAAATATGCCGGTGCTGAAGGCCTCCCACCCGAGTTCATTGCGCAGCTTGAGAAAGAGTTTGGCTTTGACAAGCCGCCCCTTGAACGGTTCCTTTCGATGCTTGGCAACTACATGCGACTGGATTTTGGGGAGAGCTATTTCCGCAAGATCACGGTGATTGATCTGGTGCTGGAGAAGATGCCGGTTTCGATCACGCTGGGCTTGTGGTCAACGCTCATCGCTTATTTGGTGTCGATCCCACTGGGCATCAAGAAAGCCGTACGGGATGGAACTCCTTTTGATACCTGGACATCGGGTGCGATCATTGTGGCCTATGCCATTCCCGGCTTTCTGTTTGCGATCATGCTTCTGGTGCTTTTTGCCGGTGGATCTTACTGGAAGATCTTTCCGCTCAGGGGGCTGACCTCTGATAACTTTCAAGATCTTACGATGATGGGCAAGATTATTGACTATATGTGGCACATCACATTGCCAGTGATCGCGTCGACGATTTCGGCTTTTGCCACGCTGACATTGCTGACGAAAAACAGCTTTCTGGATGAGATCAAGAAACACTATGTGATGACAGCACGGGCCAAGGGGCTGGCAGAGAACCGGGTGCTTTATGGGCATGTCTTCCGCAATGCGATGTTGATTGTGATTGCGGGCTTCCCGGCCGTGTTCATTGGCGTGTTCTTTGGCGGATCGGTGTTGATCGAGACGATCTTTTCGCTGGATGGGCTGGGGCGGCTTGGCTTTGAAGCGGCTGTGGCGCGGGATTATCCGGTGATCTTTGGCACGCTGTTTGTCTTTGGTTTGATCGGCCTTGTGGTCGGTATTCTGTCGGACCTGATGTATGTGCTGGTTGATCCACGCATTGATTTTGAGAGGAGGGAAGGCTGATGGCATTGTCCCCGCTCAACCAACGTCGTTGGAGCAATTTCAAACGCAACCGGCGTGCTTTCTGGTCGCTGATCATCTTTATCGTTGTGTTTGTGGTGTCGCTGTTCGCCGAGTTTATCGCCAATGACAAACCCATTTTGGTGAATTATCGAGGCGATTGGCGCACGCCGATTTTTACGTTTTATCCTGAGACCGCTTTTGGAGGTGACTTCAAAACGGAGGCAGATTACCGGGATCCTGTGGTGCAATGTTTGATCGCTACGGGCGGGGTTGAGGATTGCTTTGACACACCCGAAGATATCCTCTCTGAGGTGGACGCGGGCACCTATGCCGCGGAGGATTTTGAACCCGGCTGGGCGCTTTGGCCTCTGATTCCATATAGCTATGATACACCGGTCGATCGCGCGGGGGCGGCGCCGCTCCCCCCCAATGGGCAGAACTGGCTGGGCACGGATGATCGCAAGCGGGATGTGGTGGCGCGTGTGCTTTATGGCTTCCGCCTGTCGATCCTGTTTACTTTGATTGTCACCACTGCTGCGAGCCTGATTGGGGTTATTGCGGGCGCGGTTCAGGGGTACTTCGGCGGCTGGCTGGATCTGGTGTTTCAGCGGGTGATTGAAATCTGGGGGGCGACACCCAGCCTTTACATCATCATCATTATGTTTGCGATTTTGGGGCGCAGTTTCTGGCTGTTGGTTCTGCTGACTGTGTTGTTCAGTTGGACAGCGCTTGTCGGTGTTGTGCGGGCTGAATTCCTGCGTGCGCGCAATCTTGAATATGTCCGCGCGGCCAAAGCTCTTGGCGTGAGCAATCGGGTGATCATGTTCCGGCATATGCTGCCAAACGCCATGGTGGCCACGGTGACGATGCTGCCTTTCATTGTGACCGGTACAATCAGCACGCTGGCAGGCCTTGATTTTCTCGGCTTTGGCTTGCCATCTTCTGCGCCGAGCCTTGGGGAGTTGACGCTGCAGGCCAAGCAGAATTTGCAGGCGCCATGGCTTGGCTTCACGGCCTTCTTCACCTTCGCCATCATGCTGTCGTTGCTGGTGTTTATCTTTGAAGGCGTACGAGATGCCTTTGACCCAAGAAAGACCTTCTCATGAGTATTCTTGCCGTCAATGATCTGCGGGTGGCTTTCCGTCAGGATGGTCAGCGCCATGAGGCTGTGAAAGGCGTGAGTTTCTCTGTGGATCGCGGGGAGACTGTGGCGCTTGTGGGGGAATCCGGGTCTGGCAAATCTGTTACGGCGCTTTCGACGGTGTCTCTCTTGCCGGGCAGTGCCGAAGTCTCTGGCTCTGTGACATATGATGGGCAGGAAATGGTCGGCGCGACAGAGAAAGATCTGCGGCGTGTGCGCGGCAACGACATCAGCTTCATCTTTCAGGAGCCGATGACCTCGCTCAACCCACTCCACACCATTGAAAAGCAGTTGGGCGAGAGCCTTGCGCTGCATCAAGGGGTGACAGGGGAGGCGGCACGCGGGCGGATTTTGGACCTTCTGAATAAAGTCGGCTTGCGCGATGCAGAGCAGCGTTTGACGGCCTATCCACATGAGCTTTCCGGGGGGCAGCGTCAGCGGGTCATGATCGCTATGGCACTTGCCAATAAACCAGACATTCTGATCGCGGATGAACCCACCACGGCGCTTGACGTTACTATTCAGGCGCAGATTTTGGACCTGCTGGCAGAGCTGAAAGCCAGCGAGGGCATGGGGCTGTTGTTTATCACCCATGACCTTGGGGTGGTGCGGCGGATTGCCGACAGAGTTTGCGTAATGAAGAATGGCGAAATTGTCGAGGAAGGGCCTGTGGCTGAGATCTTTGACAATCCACAGCACCCCTACACGCAGCTTTTGCTCAGTGCGCAGGCCAGCGGCGCGCCGGATCCTGTTGCAGAGGCGGCAGAGGTCATTACTAAAACAGAAAATCTGCGGGTTTGGTTTCCGATACAGCGGGGGCTGCTGAAGCGGACCGTGGGGCATGTGAAGGCCGTAAATGATGCCAGCCTGTCTGTCCGGGCAGGGGAAACCCTTGGCATTGTTGGTGAAAGTGGATCAGGCAAGACCACACTTGCCTTGGCGATCATGCGGTTGATCAGCAGCGAGGGCAAAATCGGATTTGTCGGCAACGATGTGCGACAGTGGAGCACGCGACAGCTGCGGGCCCTGCGCAAGGATATGCAGATTGTGTTTCAGGATCCGTTTGGCAGCCTGAGTCCGCGCATGACTTGCGAGCAGATTATTGCAGAAGGGTTGGGCGTGCATGGCAACCCTGACGGGCGGGATAGCCGCACGTTGGTGGCAGAGGTCATGGAGGAAGTCGGTCTTGATCCGGCAAGCATGGACCGTTACCCGCATGAGTTTTCAGGAGGGCAACGCCAGCGTATTGCCATTGCGCGGGCGATGATCTTGCGCCCGAAACTTGTTGTGCTGGATGAGCCGACATCGGCGCTGGATATGACCGTGCAGGTGCAGATCGTCGATCTGTTGCGCAAGCTGCAGTCAAAATATGGGCTGGCCTATCTCTTTATCAGCCATGACCTGCATGTGGTGCGTGCTATGAGCCACAAGATCATGGTGATGAAAGCCGGAGATGTGGTGGAGCAGGGCTCTGTGGATGCGTTGTTTGACAATCCACAGACAGACTATACACGCGCCCTTCTTGCGGCTGCGTCGTCCTAAGCGGTGCGCCGCGATTAAATCGCGGCGCTGTGTTGGGCTTTGCTCATATCGTAGTCATCAAAGGCACGGGCAACTATGCGCGTGAGTGGGCGCGCGGCAACGGGTATGACCAATGCGTTGCTTTCCAGTGCCAGTACGTTTGGAAATTGCGCCATGACGTTTGAGAACATCTCATTCAGTTGGGCGCGGGAGACGTCAAAGGTTTCCACGATCTCATCGGCATCCACACGGAAGTCGCACATCAGCGCCTCGATGATCCTGCCCCGCATGAGATCTTCTCCTGCGAAGCGGTGCCCTCTGGAGGTCGAAAAACGCCCTTCCCGGATTGCTGCAGTATGCGCAGAGGTGGCCGGTGCGTTTTGGGCATAACCTTGCGGGAAACGCGCAATTGAGGAGGCGCCGACCGCAAGCAGTACATCGGCTGTGTCATCTGTGTAGCCTTGGAAGTTGCGCCGCAATGTGCCTGCACGCTGTGCAACAGACAGACCATCCGTCTTGGTCGCAAAGTGATCAATCCCGATTTCGTCGTAATTGTCCCAGAGAAACAGATTCCGCGCCGTCTCAAAGAGGGCCAGCCGCTCCTGTGGTGTTGGCAGAGCATCTGAGGGAATCATCTGTTGCCGCTTCGCCATCCAGGGCACATGGGCGTATCCATATAGCGCCACGCGGTCGGGTGAGAGCGATAGCAGCTTTTGCACGCTTTCGGTGATCCGTTCCTGCGTTTGATGCGGCAAGCCAAAGAGAATGTCGGCATTCACGCTTTGCACGCCGTGGGCGCGGATCATATCCACCGCGTCCCGTGTGATGTCGTAGCCCTGAATGCGTCCAATGGTTTTTTGAATGTCGTCATCAAAATCTTGGACACCGATAGAGGCGCGGTTCATACCTGCCTGCGCCAGAACAGACAGGCGGGCATCGTCAATCTCGTTGGGGTCAATCTCAACAGAGAACTCTCCGTCTTCTGCCAGAGGTGCAACGTCAAAGATGCTGGCGGCGAGATCTTCCATCATGTCGGGCGCAAGAAGGGTAGGCGTGCCGCCTCCCCAATGCAGTCGGGAAAGAGAAACGCCTTCTGGAAGGGTCTTCTTGAGCAGAGATAATTCTGCTTTGAGCGTCTCGACATAGGCCGCGACGGGCGAAAGTGTCGATGTGCCCTGTGTGCGGCAGGCGCAGAACCAGCAAAGTCGGCGACAAAATGGCACATGCACGTAAAGGGAGACTTGTGCTCCCCTTGGGATTGCCTCTATCCACCGCCGATAGGTATCTGGCGTGACGTCATTGTTGAAATGTGGGGCGGTTGGATAGCTAGTGTAGCGCGGCACCTTTGCGTCGAACAGTCCCAGCTTCGCCAATTGTTTTTCCGTTTCCATGGGCGTACACATAAAGATGAGTTACAAGTGCGCCTTTGACCCAGATCAAGTCGGTATGCGAGCCAGATCATGAATGAAATTTTGAACCTGTCCATTGGTTGTGAAAATTGTCCAATCCAGCACCGCGCCGTCTGTGCGCGCTGTGATGCGGGCGAACTCGAGCAGCTCGAAGCGATCAAATACTACAGGAGCTTTGAGGCCGGCCAAACCGTGATTTGGTCTGGTGATCGTATGGAGTTTGTTGGATCGGTGGTTTCAGGCATCGCGTCTTTGACACAAACGATGGAAGATGGTCGGACGCAGATGGTTGGCCTCTTGCTACCGAGCGACTTTGTTGGGCGCCCAGGGCGTGAGAGTGCGAGCTATGATGTGGTGGCGACGACGGATTTGGTCATGTGCTGCTTCCGCCGCAAACCCTTTGAAAAGATGATCAGCGAAACCCCTCATGTCGCTCAAAGACTGCTAGAGATGACGCTGGACGAATTGGACGCAGCACGTGAGTGGATGCTGGTGCTGGGGCGCAAAACTGCGCGAGAAAAGATTGCGAGCCTATTGTCGATCATTGGCCGTCGCGATGCATCGCTGAAGCTTGAGGGTATTTCCGGGAAGATGGTGTTCGACTTGCCGCTGACCCGTGAAGCCATGGCCGACTATCTCGGACTGACGCTTGAGACCGTGAGTCGCCAGATGTCAGCGCTCAAGCGAGATGGTGTGATCGAATTGGAAGGCAAACGTCATGTGACGGTGCCAAGCTTCCAGCGTCTTTTGGATGAAGCGGGTGACGACAGTGATGGCGGCCTGATGGCCTGAGGCTCAAGTATAGAGGTTTGGTTGAAACAAAGGCGCTCAAGAGCGCCCTTGTTTTCTGTTCACTTATCAGTGCGCTAGGAATACGGGGATGTTTGCCTGTTCCAGCATATTGCGCGTGGCTCCACCCAGAATGGCCTCGCGGAAACGCGAATGCCCATAGGCCCCCATCACGATCATGTCGGTTTTTGTGTCGGTCGCGTGACGTAGCAGCACGTCAGAGATCCGTGGCTGTGTTTTGGACAGTACGTCGACCTCAACGCGTACACCGTGGCGCGACAGGAATTGTGAAAGAAGACCGCCGGGGTCGGATCTGTTCGGCCCATGGGTCGGAGGGTCGATGACGACCACATGCACCACATCTGCCGCTTTCAGGAAGGGCAGCGCTGCGCGGGTCGCGACTAAAGCTTCCGCACTTTCGTTCCATCCGATCGAGATTGTTTTGGGGGTGGTGATTGGGGCGGCAGCTTCGGGCACCATCAGAACAGGGGCTTGTCCCTCAAAAAGCGCGGCTTCCAAAGTGGGCTCCAGCTCGGTGCCCTGTGTTTTCCCGTAGGGTTTGGGGAGAATCACCAAATCGGCAAAACGCGCACGTGCTGCGACGTGACGTCCAAGGTCCGCGATCTGCGCAACGCCGGTATCACACCCCCAACGAATGTTTGTCACGCTCAATGCTTCTGTTGCAGTTTGCTGGATGGCCTCGGCTTCATCGCGCGCCCGCCGCAACATCTCTTGCATCAGCATCGCATCTGCGCCTGCGTAAAAATAGCCTGTTTGAGAGCGATCGACTCCCAGCGCCAGTACATCAAGGTGTGCATCTTGTGTCTCGGCCAGAGCGACACCCTGTGCAAGTGGCGCCTTTGCGAAGTCTGAGTCCGTGAGGACGCAAAGCAAAGATCTGTAGTCCATTGTCACCTACCCGTGATATTAAGAGATGTATTTTAGATACGACTTTGCTGATCTGATTGTAGTGCAAGCCGCCCGTCTGCCAGCCAATACAGCGGCATGGGTCTTTTCTTTCCTTGATGCAGATCAAGGCGGTTGTGTCGCGGCAAGATCAAAACACGATCAGTCTAAATCAGCTTAGGGCCTGCAAGAATCAGGTCCAGCAAGACGAAGGGACGCGAAATGGTAAATTACTTCAAGCTGATCGCGCTTGGCCTCATCACATTCTTTGCGATGATTGCGGCCAACTACGCGCGTGATTTGGCTTATATGGTACACGCCCTCCTAATCGCGGGCGTGTCCTTTGGGCTGTTTATTTGGGTTCTGCGGGGGGTTGGCACGAAAGTCGTGCATCCGCAGGACGAGTACATGGATGATGTGATCCGGTTCGGGGTCATTGCTACCGCCTTTTGGGGCGTTGTGGGCTTTCTGGCAGGCGTGTTTATCGCGTTTCAGTTGGCGTTTCCGGTGCTCAACTTTGATTGGGCGCAGGGCTATGCCAACTTTGGCCGCCTCCGCCCACTCCACACTTCCGCTGTGATTTTTGCCTTCGGTGGCAATGCACTTCTGGCGACGTCTTTCTATGTTGTGCAGCGCACCAGCGCGGCGCGTCTTTGGGGCGGCAATCTGGCTTGGTTCGTTTTTTGGGGCTATCAGCTTTTTATCGTTCTGGCAGCAACAGGCTACCTTTTGGGCGGCACCCAATCCAAAGAATACGCGGAGCCTGAATGGTACGTTGACCTCTGGTTGACGGTTGTCTGGGTTGCTTATCTGGCCGTTTTCCTTGGCACAGTCATCAAGCGTAAAGAGCCGCATATCTATGTGGCCAACTGGTTCTTCCTGGCGTTTATCGTGACTGTGGCGATGCTGCACTTGGTGAACAATATGACCATCCCTGTGTCGATCTTTGGGTCCAAATCCGTGATCGTTTGGGCCGGTGTACAGGATGCCATGGTGCAGTGGTGGTATGGCCACAATGCTGTGGGCTTCTTCCTGACCGCGGGCTTCTTGGGTATGATGTACTACTTCATTCCGAAGCAGGCCGAACGTCCGGTGTTCTCCTACAAACTGTCGATCATCCACTTCTGGGCGCTGATCTTCCTGTATATCTGGGCGGGTCCACACCACCTGCATTATACCGCACTGCCTGACTGGGCTTCGACACTGGGCATGGTTTTCTCCATCGTTCTGTGGATGCCAAGCTGGGGTGGTATGATCAACGGTCTGATGACGCTGTCTGGCGCTTGGGATAAGCTGCGCACGGACCCGGTGATCCGTATGATGGTGATCTCTGTGGGTTTCTACGGCATGTCCACCTTCGAAGGCCCGATGATGTCCATCCGCGCGGTGAATTCTTTGAGCCACTACACCGACTGGACCATTGGTCACGTGCACTCTGGTGCGCTTGGTTGGAACGGTATGATCACTTTCGGCGCGTTGTACTTCCTTGTGCCTGTGCTTTGGAAACGTGAGCGTCTGTATTCTCTGCAACTTGTCAGCTGGCACTTCTGGCTCGCGACTATCGGCATCGTCCTCTATGCGGCCTCCATGTGGGTGACCGGCATTATGGAAGGTCTGATGTGGCGTGAAGTGGATGCCAATGGCTTCCTGGTGAACAGCTTTGCCGACACTGTGGCAGCGAAGTTCCCAATGTATGTGGTGCGTGGTCTGGGCGGTGTGATGTTCCTCGCAGGCTCCATCATCATGTGCTTCAACCTGTGGATGACTGTGCGTAAGGCACCGGCCAAAGAGGCCAGCCTCACCGTCGCAGTCCCGGCTGAATAAGGAGGGCCGGCAGCTATGGCTATTCTCGACAAACATAAGATCCTCGAGACCAACGCGACCCTCTTGCTTGTATGCAGCTTCTTGGTTGTGACCATCGGTGGCATCGTGCAAATCGCTCCGCTTTTCTGGCTGGAAAACACAATCGAAGACGTGGAAGGAATGCGTCCCTACACGCCTTTGGAACTGGCAGGTCGTGAGATTTATATCCGCGAAGGCTGTTATGTGTGCCACAGTCAGATGATCCGTCCGATGCGCGATGAAGTTGAGCGGTACGGTCACTATTCTCTGGCGGCAGAGTCCAAATATGACCACCCGTTCCAGTGGGGCTCCAAACGTACAGGGCCAGACCTTGCACGGGTTGGTGGACGCTACTCGGATGACTGGCATGTGGACCACCTGCGTGATCCTCAAGCGGTTGTGCCTGAATCTGTGATGCCGAAATACGGCTTCCTGGAAAACGCAAAGATCGACGGCAAGTACATCGGTGATCTGATGTCAACGCAGGCTCTGCTTGGTGTGCCATACACCGAGGAGATGGTGATCAATGCGCAGGCCGACTTTGCGGCGCAGGCAGATCCGGACAGCGACTATGATGGTCTTTTGGAGCGTTACGGAGAAGACAGCGTGGTCGTGCGCAACTTCGACGGGCAGTCCTATCTGACGGAAGCAGATGCACTGATCGCTTATCTTCAAATGCTGGGTACTTTGGTTGATTTCTCGACCTTCACCCCAGTGGCATCTCGTTAAGGAGGGGAATTGATGGAAACCTATTCCTTACTGCGCGAGTTTGCGGACAGCTGGATGCTTTTGTTCCTGTTCCTGTTCTTCATGGCCATTGTGTTCTGGGTATTTCGCCCAGGCGCAACCAAGGAGTACCGCGACACAGCCAACATCCCGTTCCGCCATGAAGACAAACCCGCCACGAATGAGGAGGCGCGGACATGAGCAAAGCACCAAAGAAGTTTGACAACGATCCGAGCACCACTGGTCACGAGTGGGACGGCATCGAAGAGTTCAACAATCCTTTGCCGCGTTGGTGGCTGTGGGTGTTCTACGCCACGATTGTGTGGGGCATTGGTTACACTATCGCCTATCCAGCATGGCCGGGCATCAGCAATGCAACCGCAGGTGTCATGGGGTGGTCCACACGGGCGATCATTGCCGCCGACCTTAAGGAAGCCGAGGACAAGCTTGCGCCGATCAACGCAAAGCTGGAAGCGGCTGAATTGACAGAAATCGCATCTGATCCCGAATTGGGGCCTTATGCGGTGTCTGCCGGGTCTGCAGTGTTCAAAACCTGGTGTGCACAATGTCACGGTTCAGGGGCGGCGGGTGCCAAAGGCTATCCAAACCTTCTGGACAATGACTGGCTCTGGGGTGGTGACATCGAGGCGATTTATACAACGATCAGCCACGGCATCCGCAACGAAGATGACGACGATGCGCGTTATTCTGAAATGCCTGCCTTTGGTGAACTTCTTGAAAAAGAAGAGATCGATCAGGTTGTGAATTTCGTGATGTCCTTGTCTGGTGAAGCTCCTGATCCGTCTTTGGTTGCTGCGGGCGCGGTCGTCTACGAAGACAACTGCTCTGCATGCCACATGGAAGATGGCACTGGTGACCGTGAACAAGGGGCGCCAAACCTTGTGGATGCGATCTGGCTCTATGGGGGAGACTACGACACTCTCAAAGAAACAGTCACCTACAGCCGCTATGGCGTGATGCCACCTTGGTCGCGTGACGCTTCGTCTGCGGGCCGCTTGACCGAGGCACAAGTGCGAGCTGTGTCGGCCTATGTGCACCAGCTTGGTGGCGGCGAGTAAATCGCAAGTCCATTTTAAAGAAACAGCCGTCCCAGATGTTGGGGCGGCTTTTTCTTTGGCCCAGTGTGAAGGTTTCTCGGAAAAACGGCACTTACTTGACCAAGATCAAGTTGGTTGAGATGCAAAGTTGCTAGTCTCTATCTAAGGGCAGCGCGAAGCAATCGCCGCTGTCCGTTGCCTGGGTGTTTGTTCACCAAGGTATTGGGTGCCGGTCAGTCCGTCCTGTTCGCGCGTTTCCTGGAAGGATCGGCACCCGCAACTCCCATCTCAGTCTAATTGCTGATTGTGCGTGCTCTTGGTTTGCGTGGCCCTTGCTCTTACATTGCAAGCGAACCCAAAGAGGCCGCGATGCAGAAACACCCCCGATATCATGCACATAAATCGACTCCCAAGGTGCTGGAAGCTGTCGGTATTTCTGTGGAGCGTGTGCTGAAGCGGTGCGGGTTGCCTTCGGACCTTTTCGAGATTGACCACCGGGGGCTGACTGCGGAACAGTTTTTTCTGCTGTGGCAAGCCATCGCGGATGAAGCAAACGATCCTGAGATCGCGATCACGATGGCAAGAACCATGGCGCAAGGTCCTTTCATCCCGGCTGTTTTCGCATTTTCATGCTCTCCGAATATCGCTGTTGGGCTGGAAAGGTTGTCCGTTTTCAAGCCGTTGGTGGCTCCAGTTAGGCTTGCGGTGATAGAGAGCGATCGCCATGTGGCGATGGAACTTCACGTGATAGACCCCAAGTTGAAGATACCAGAATGCATGGCTGCTTTTGAAATGGTGTATTTTCTGGAGCTGTGTAGAACATTTACTGGCGTGGATCTTTTGCCCGTGGAAGTTGGCGTGCCAGAGCTGATCGAGCACCAGGATGTCTATGATCGGTATTTTGGGCGCAGGGCAGTATTGTGCCGTGTGCCCCGGTTGACCCTTACAAAAGAAGATGCCCACCGTCCTTTGGTTTCGGAAAACCGCCAGCTGTGGGCAGGCTTTCGGCGGGAATTGCAACGCCAGTTGGCAGAGCAGAACCGAAATACATCCATGTCTGTGCGTGTGAGGAACGCTCTTTTGGAGCTGCTGCCAGCCGGCCAAGCATCCGTAGATGCGGTATGCGCGCGACTTGTGACAAGCCGTCGCAGCCTTCAGCGATATCTGAGTTCCGAGGGAATGACTTTTCAGTCGATCCTAGACAAAACGCGTTCTGACCTGTCACTTCACTACTTGGGGCAAGATGGGATGAGTGTCGAAGAAATCGCTTATTTACTTGGTTATCGCGACCCTAATTCCTTCTATCGCGCGTTCCAAAACTGGACAGGGCGGACACCTTCGCAGGTGCGCGGATCACTCAAATCGGAACTGGCGTAGACCTTTACATCACTCGACTGTGACGGCGCAAAGGTGAGTCACAGATGTGGGATTTGACCCATGTCAATGTTCTGTTGTGATAGGGTTGGGAAAAGACAGAACTAACTCTATTCCCAACATACGAGTGATTCCGTGAGCAAAAGTCCCGCACCTTCTCTCTACGCGGCACGAGAGCCAATCTTCCCCAAGCGCGTAAACGGCGCTTTCCGAAACATGAAATGGATCATTATGGCGGTGACGCTAGGGATCTATTATCTGACCCCCTGGTTGCGCTGGGATCGAGGGCCGAGCCTGCCTGATCAGGCGGTTCTGATCGATATGGCAAACCGTCGTTTCTTCTTCTTTATGATCGAAATTTGGCCTCACGAATTCTACTTCGTTGCCGGTTTGCTGATCATGGCTGGCTTGGGGCTGTTTCTGTTCACGTCAGCTTTGGGGCGTGTCTGGTGCGGCTATGCCTGTCCACAAACCGTATGGACGGATCTGTTTATTCTCGTGGAGCGATGGATCGAAGGGGATCGGAATGCGCGTTTGCGTTTGCATCGCCAGAAGAAACTTGATTTTCGCAAGGTGCGGCTGCGTATTACGAAATGGATTTCATGGCTGTTGATTGCGATGGCCACCGGAGGCGCGTGGGTGTTTTACTTCGCCGATGCCCCCACTCTAGCGATCAATCTCGTAACGGGTGCGGCACATCCAATTGCCTACACAACCATTGCCATCTTGACGTTCACCACTTTCTTGTTTGGTGGTTTCGCGCGAGAGCAGATCTGTATCTATGCCTGTCCTTGGCCGAGAATTCAGGCGGCGATGATGGACGAGGATACTTTGACAATTGGCTATCGCGATTGGCGCGGTGAACCTCGTGGGAAAGTCCAGAAAGGCAAAGAGAGCGAAACGGGTGACTGTATCAACTGTATGGCGTGTGTGAATGTCTGCCCGATGGGGATCGATATTCGTGATGGGCAACAGATGGAGTGCATCACTTGCGGCCTGTGTATCGATGCCTGCGACGACATCATGGAAAAAATCGGGAAGCCCCGCGGGCTGATCGACTATCTGGCTCTGTCTGACGAAGAGCGCGAACGCTCTGGCGAGCCACCGCGCAGTGTCTGGAAACATGCATTCCGACCGCGAACCATCATGTACACTACGCTTTGGTCTTTGGTGGGTATCGGTCTTGTTGTGGCGCTGTTCCTGCGGTCAGACATTGAGGCAACTGTTGCGCCGGTGCGTAACCCGACATATGTCACGCTGTCTGATGGCTCTATTCGCAATACCTATGAGGTGCGCTTGCGGAACAAACATGGCGATGACCGGATGTTCAGAATATCCTTGAAAGGTGACCCGGCTTTGCGTGTGCAGATTGAGGGCACGCCTTACGAAGCGGTGCCGGTGCCTGCAGACCAAATGCGTAATCAGCGCGTGTATGTGATTGCGCCGGCTGGCTCACTCCCGGCTGACAGTGAGACAACTCCGTTCCGTTTCTGGTTTGAAGATGTAAGCAACGGTGACCGGGTATACAAAGACACGATCTTCAACGGAAAGGCCCAATGATGGCGGACGAACGCGCGGAGAAAAAGTTTACAGGACTTCATTTTCTCCTGATCTTTGTGGGAGCCTTTGGGGTGATCATCGCCGTGAACCTGGCTTTGGCGTGGAATGCCGTTGCGACCTTTCCCGGACTGGAGGTGAAGAACTCCTACGTTGCCAGCCAACAGTTCGATGAGCGTCGTGATGCACAAGAAGCGCTTGGCTGGGATGTCTCAGCGCGTGCCGCCGGAGGGCTGTTGATCCTATCAATCAAAGATGCCGACGGTAAGTCCATTCAGGTGACCAATCTTGAGGCCGTGCTTGGACGTGCCACCCATGTCAAAGATGACCGAGAACCCGAGTTTCAGTTCGATGGGAGAGCCTATGTCGCGCGCGAAGAGCTTACACCCGGGAACTGGAATATCCGGATGAAGGCAACCGCGCTTGATGGCACCGCATTTGAACAGCGTGTTGTGCTTCATATTGATGAGGGTTGATCCGTGACAGCAGCATTGCGCCCGGGGCTTTCTGCCTGTCCAGCCTGTGACGCCGCTCCTGCGGCAGAGGCGCTGGCGGAAAATGCCTTGCAACAAGAAGATGCGCGTATCGCACTTTCGGTGCCCGGCGTGCATTGCGCCGCTTGTATTGCAACGGTGGAAGGCGCGTTGACCGCGCACCCCGGGGTGACCTCTGCACGGGTTAATCTGACGCTCAAGCGGGCTTCCGTTGAAGCGGAGGCTGGGGTTTCCGCTGAGGACCTCGCGAAAACGCTGGAAAAAATTGGCTATGAAGCCCATGAACTGGATGCTGGTACGCTAAGCGCCACTGAGGCAGACAAGGCCGGGCGTGATCTGCTGATGCGTCTCGCGGTTGCTGGGTTTGCCTCCATGAATGTGATGTTGCTCTCTGTTTCCGTGTGGTCGGGTGCAGAAACTGCGACACGGGATATGTTCCACTGGATTTCGGCCGCCATCGCACTGCCGACAATTGTTTTTTCAGGCAAACCGTTTTTCACGCATGCTTGGAGTGCGTTGAAGCACCGGCGTCTGAACATGGATGTGCCGATCGTTTTGGCTATTCTTCTGGCTGTTGTGACGTCCCTTTGGGAAACCTCTTTGTCAGGGGAACACGCCTATTTTGACGCGGCTCTGACCTTGGTGTTTTTTCTGCTGGCTGGGCGCTATCTGGATCATCGCACGCGTGCCGTAGCGCGTTCTGCTGCTGAGGAACTGGCCGCACTTGAGGTGCCGCGGGCCATTCGAATTGTGGATGGCGACGAGGAGACGGTTGCTGTCAGGGACCTTAAGGTAGGTGATGTGATCCAGGTGCGGCCGGGCGGGCGCATGCCTGTTGATGGCGAGATCATAGAAGGGCAATCTGAATTGGATCGCTCCCTTCTGACAGGGGAGACAGTTCCTGTCTTTGCGCAGCCGGGTCAACATGTCAGTGCGGGGGAAGTCAACCTGACAGGCCCCCTTCTGATCCGCGCCAGTGCGGTTGGGGAACAGACCAGCTTGCATCGTATGGCAGATCTGGTGGCCGTGGCTGAGGCGGGCCGTTCCAACTACACGTCCCTAGCGGATAAGGCCGCCAAACTCTATGCGCCCGGCGTCCACATCCTATCAGCGTTGAGCTTTCTTGGGTGGTACCTCTACACCTTTGATGTACGCACTGCGCTGAACATTGCGGCAGCGGTTCTGATTATCACGTGCCCCTGTGCTTTGGGGTTGGCGGTGCCTGCTGTGACCACGGCTGCGTCTGGGCGCTTGTTTCGCAAAGGCATGCTCATCAAGCATAGCACCGCGCTGGAGCGTATGGCGCAGGTCGATACAGTGGTGTTTGACAAAACGGGCACTTTGACCGCAGGCACGCCGGAGCTCACCAATTTAGAAGAGTTCTCCAACGAACAGTTAGGCGTCGCCTTGGCGCTTGCTCTGGGCTCGGCACATCCGCTCAGCATGGCTTTGAGCAAAGCGGCGCAAGCGGCGGGGATCCGTCCCGCGCGGGTGAGCGACATTGAGGAAGTCCCGGGGTATGGCACACAGGGGCGCATGGACGGACAGCTTGTACGTCTTGGGCGTGCCAGTTGGGTCGGCGCACAGGCCGGTGATCGGACGGCGGCATATTTGTCTGTGGGGGATCAGCCTGCGCGTGGGTTTTTCTTTGCTGATGCGTTGCGCGCTGGCGCAGAGGAGGCCGTTAAGGTGCTTCAGAAGTCGGGTAAGGAGGTCGTGTTGATTTCCGGCGATACGGCAGGTGCGGTTGAGGCGCTTGCGTTGCGCTTGGGGATCAAACGCTGGGTTGCGGAGGCGCTGCCAGCAGATAAGGCCAAACGTGTACAGGCATTCACTCAAGAAGGCCGTCATGTTCTGATGGTTGGGGATGGTCTCAACGATACGGCCGCTTTGGCGGCGGCACATGTCTCCATATCACCAGCCTCCGCTTTGGATGCAGCACGCGTGGCTTCCGATATTGTCCTGCTCGGCGGCGACCTGTCGCCCATTCCAACCGCAATTGACACCGCACAGAGTGCCACACGCCGTATTCGCGAAAATTTCCGCATTGCCACTGTGTACAATGTGATCGCGGTGCCTTTGGCTGTCGTCGGGCTGGCAACCCCTCTGATCGCTGCCTTGGCGATGTCTTTGTCGTCTATTACAGTATCGCTGAACGCGCTCCGACTAAGGTAATACAATGCAGGTTCTTTCCTACTTGATCCCTATTTCGCTCCTGTTGGGGGGCGTTGGCCTGTTGGCGTTTCTCTATACTGTGAGGTCCAATCAATATGATGACCCGGAAGGGGATGCGCAGCGTATTTTATCGGGTCAATATGATGACCGGCCCAAGCAGTAGGCGCGATGGGATTATACATAGCAAAACGCCTTCCCTGTTGTCGCAGTGGAAGGCGTTTTGATTTTAGCGTGTTCTCAAGGCGATCAGCTCGGACCGAGCGTGTAGCAGGTGATTTGGCGCGCCTGTAGGCGACGGCAGGCAAGATCCGCAGTGTCTTTGGACAGCCCTAAGAAGTTCGCTTCAAAGCCGCGTGAGTTTTTCTCTACTTTGCGCAAGCTGCCATCCAGTGTCGCCATCTCCGCCAGAGCCGTTTTCAGCAACATTTTTTCGGCGGCATAGCGGCTGTTGTAGCGGCCGACATTGATGCCCCAATGACGTCCACCGGCGGTGGAAATTCGGGTGACAACTTTGGGCTCGGGCGGCGGTGTCGGCTCTTCTTTGAGGCTGGCGAGCGTGATGCTGCCATCTTCCTGAGCTTGCAACAGAGCGGATTGGATATCGTGCTCAATCACCGTGGCACTTGCGACCAATGTGGTATCCGCTGTGGTTGCATCAGCAACCACGGGTGCCTGTTGTTCGGTCGCTTGTGTTGGGCGCAGAACCGGACGTAGAGACTTTTTGACGGCAGTCGCAACGCGGATCGTTTTACCCGCAGGTTTGACTGTGCCCTGATAATTCGGGACATCCGGCTTGCGCAGGGCCACACGGCTTGCAGATCTGGTGAAACCCATATCAAGAAGCTCGGCCACGCGGGCGTTGCGTGTCGCGGTTGAGCGCCCGCCAAAGACCGTTGCGATCACGCGTTTGTTGCCACGTTCAGCGGAGGCCACGAGGTTGAAACCTGCGGCACGGGTGTAACCGGTTTTGATTCCGTCGGCTCCTCTGTAGGCAGCCAGAAGGCGACGGTTTGTATTGTTGACTGTCTTGATGCCCGCACTTGTGGAGCGGCGGGAGAAGAGATTGTAGTAATCCGGATAATCATAGAGCACGTGACGCCCCAGCGTTGTCATGTCGCGCGCTGTGGACATATGCCCGCTTTCCGTAAGGCCATGTGCGTTTTTGAACGTCGTGTTGGACATGCCAAGGGCCTTTGCTGTGCGGTTCATTCGGCGCGCAAAAGCGGCCTCCGATCCTTCCAGCGCTTCGCCAATGGCGGTGGCCGCATCATTGGCGGATTTTACAGCTGCGGCGCGGATAAGATAACGGAGGGCAATACGCTGCCCTGCGACCAACCCGAGTTTAGAGGGGGGCTCTGCTGCGGCATTTTTGGAAATCTTAACTTTGGTATCGAGACTGATTTCACCGTTCTCGACAGCTTCAAAGGCGATGTAGAGCGTCATCATCTTTGTCAGCGAAGCTGGGTGCAGTCGTGTATCCGCGTTGCGGCTGTGCAACACTTTGCCATTGCGTGCATCAATGACCATCGCCGCATAGGGCGCTGCAAAAGACACTACAGGTGCCAATGCAACACAGAACGCAAGCGTCATGAAAAATAGCCCGAATCGGGCCGGCTGTTTGCGCCGAGCCTTCACTTGAACTGCCCTTATATCTGCCTCTGGCCGCCGATTTTTCGGTCTAACCTTAATTATTGGGATGACGCTAGCACAGGCACTCAAACGAATAAAGTCTCTGTTTCCAGAGTGTCGTCCGCTGGGATCACCTTCGTGAGAGGATCTTGTGGCCTTGTTTGCAATAGCCACAAGACTTGTTCTCATCGGGTAAGATCAGAGATTTGCGATATGTGACAAAACATCGGACAGTGATGAAAGAGCCACAAAGCGTGCATGATTTTTTGGCACTTCTGCTTGCTCTAAGGCCCATGCAGGGCCATTGGGAACATGTACAGCCCAGCTTCCCACGCTCAGCGCTGGTAGGATGTCAGACCGCAGCGAGTCGCCGATCATCATGGCGTGTTGTGGGCCCTCTGCATGTTGGGTGAATGTTCGCTCATAGATTGCCGGAGTTTTGTGGCTGACAATTTCCACCCAATCGAAAAAATCCCCAAGACCAGACTGCGCCAACTTGCGTTCCTGATCCAGAAGGTCACCCTTGGTGATCAATAGGAGCCTGTGAGATTTGGAAAGCGTTTCCACAACGTCACCGGCGCCTGGCAGAAGGTCAATCGGATGGGCCAGCATATCGCGTCCGCAGGCCATCAGTTCCGAGATCACAGAGGCTGGAACAGTTTCTTCTGTGACCTCAATTGCGGTTTCGATCATGGACAATACAAAACCTTTGATGCCAAAGCCGTAGTGCCCAACGTTTCTGCGCTCCGCCTCCAAGAGGCGTTCGTGCAGGTGCTCGGGTTCGGTGTAGTCCGCAAGCAAATCTGCGAAATGTGCCTGCGTGAGGCGAAAAAACCGTTCTGTATGCCACAACGTATCATCTGCATCAAAAGCCACGGTGGTGAGGGAAACTGGCATGAAAAACTTCCGATTGTTGCAGACCTCTTTTCTAATTCCATCTTCAGGCTATATAAACAGCAAACCACAGACCGGATTCTTGTGAATATGCCTTTTGGGAACGTACAAATGACGATGGGTGATGACGACGGCGGAGACGTTGGGGTCGCACTGGAAACACGTGTGCGCACCAAAAAACCACCTTTGTACAAGGTGTTGCTGCTGAACGATGACTATACTCCGATGGAGTTTGTCGTGCATGTGCTGGAGCGCTTTTTTGGCATGACCCACGCTCAGGCGTTTGAAATCATGCTTACGGTGCACAAGAAAGGTGTGGCCGTCGTTGGCGTGTTCAGCCATGAAATTGCGGAAACCAAAGTCACGCAGGTGATGGATTTGGCACAACGTCATCAACATCCATTGCAATGCACCATGGAGAAGGAGTGATCGGCGTAGGCCGATCTCCGAAGAGCGATGTCTCACAATAGATTGTCTTTGGCCGTTGAAGAGCACGGCCTGTCCCTTCCTGCGGAGGGCCGCTTGGCCGTTTTCGCCCCACGCGTTGGTTATGATCTCAGCTTGCTGCCGCGTGAGAGATGCGATGTCATCCAACCGTTAAAACCTGATTTTGATACCTTTGAGGCGGCTGGCTATGCCGCAAAGGTCGCAGAAGAGCCTGGCACATATGCTGCCGCTATTGTGGTTGTCCCGCGGGCCAAAGCGCAGGCGCGCGATCTGATTGCTCGCGCTGCGCAGGTTGCTGATATTGTCATTGTCGATGGCCAGAAGACGGATGGCGTCGACAGTCTCTACAAAGAATGTCGTAAGCGAGGCGAGGTGCTTGGGAGCTTTGCCAAGGCGCATGGCCGCCTGTTCTGGTTTTCTGGGGGAGACTTTGAAGATTGGCGCGCGGGGCCTGCGCGCCAGATCGATGAGGGCTTTGAAACCCGCCCCGGTGTCTTCAGTGCCGATGGCATTGATCCGGCGTCTCAGCTTTTGGTGGCAAGCCTGCCGAACAAACTTGGGCGTGTTGTGGCGGATCTTGGCGCTGGCTGGGGATTTCTGTCACGCCATGTGGCCGCGCGTGATGGTGTTGAGGTGATGCATTTGGTTGAGGCGGATCACGTTGCTCTGGAATGTGCCCGCACCAATGTGAAAGACGCACGGGCCCAGTTTCATTGGTCTGATGCGACCAACTTTAAACCTGGCCACCGGGTGGATACGGTTGTGATGAACCCACCGTTTCACACCGGACGCAAAGCGGAACCCGATCTTGGAAAAGCCTTTATTTTGGCCGCTGCCAAGATGTTGGCGCCCACGGGCCAACTCTTTATGGTGGCAAACCGGCATTTGCCTTATGAAGCTACGCTAAGAGAGGCGTTTCAGCAGGTCGAAGAAGTTGCTGGCGACACACGCTTCAAAGTTTTGCAGGCGCAACGACCAAGCCGCACACGTGGGTGAAACAGACTTTGTTTGACAATTGTGACAGCGTTATGGGGATCGTGAATGTCATTTTCTATTTCAGGTAAGACGGCCATCATCACGGGGTCGGCCAATGGTATCGGCCTCGCTGTCGGGCGGCATTTCTTGGAACATGGTGCGAATGTCATGTTTGCGGATTTGGATGAGAAAAGCCTGTGTTCGGAGTTTGGGGAACGACCAGAAGAAGGCAATGTGCGTTATTTTGCGGGGGATCTGCGCGAAAAGTTAACGATCAACAATTTGATTTCGGCGACGATTGATGCCTTCGATCAGGTAGATATCCTGATCAACGGCTGTCGTCAGGTGACGACCAGCGATCCGTTGGATCCGGATGATGAATCCGTTGAGCTGATGTTGCAGCAGAACCTGATGACATCGCTCAAGTTAAGCCAGATCGTGGCCAAGCGGATGATCAAACAGGCCGAGGGCAAAGAAGAGGGCAGTGCGGGTACGATTGTGAACCTCTCTTCCATTGCTGCCCAACGCTCTCAGCCGGATCTGCTTGGCTATTCCGTTGCGACGGCCGCGTTGGATCAGATGACGCGTGCTTTGGCTGTGGCTCTGGCGCCGGAACGTATCCGCGTGAATGCGGTGGCGATTGGATCCGTGATGTCCGCAAGCTTGCAAACCGCGCTGAAAGACAATCGCGATTGCCGTAATGAAATCGAGCAACACACGCCACTGGGGCGTATTGCGGCGCCGGGTGAATTGGCGGATGCGATACAGTTTTTGTCCTCAGAGGCTTCGGGTTTCATGACAGGGCAGATCGTGACCGTTGACGGTGGTCGCTCACTGCTGGACACGGTCAGCACGCCGGCACATTAGAACAAAGCTTGCTTTGTAAGACGCGGCGAAGAACGGAGGAGGGGCGGATGAGCGCATCCATGGAAACGGAAAAGCAAACAGCCAGCACGTGGTTTCGCACATTACGTGATGAGATTGTTGCGGCTTTTGAAGGGCTTGAGGATAGCCACTCGGAAGGCCCCTTTGCGGATCAGGCCGCAGGCCGGTTCGAAGTCACAGAAACGAAACGCGCCGGTGCAGATGGGGAGGATGCGGGCGGCGGCCTTATGTCTGTGATGCGCGGCGGGCGTGTTTTTGAAAAAGTTGGCGTGAATGTCTCCACGGTTTATGGCCAGTTGGGAGAGCGGGCGCAGATGGCCATGGCGGCGCGCAAAGGGCTGCCAGGCATGAAAGATGACTCTCGGTTCTGGGCGTCAGGCATCAGTCTGGTGGCGCATATGCAGAACCCGCATTGTCCGGCAGTTCACATGAACACGCGAATGTTCTGGACGCCACATGGCTGGTGGTTTGGCGGCGGTTCTGATCTGAACCCCTGTTTGGAATATGAGGCAGATACGGCGCATTTCCACAGTGTGCAGAAAGCCCATTGCGATCGGCACGGAACAGCCCACTACCCACGGCTTAAAGCCTGGGCGGATGAGTATTTCTATATTCCGCATCGCAATCGTGCGCGTGGCGTGGGCGGGATTTTCCTTGATGATCACAACAGCGGTGACTGGGCGGCGGATTTCGTCTTTATCCAAGACATCGGGCGGGCCTTTTTGCCTGCGTTCCTGCCGCTGATTGAAAAGCGCCGGGTGCAATCCTTTGGGGATGCAGAGAAAGAGGCGCAGCTGGTGCATCGTGGTCTCTATGCGGAATACAATTTGGTCTATGATCGGGGGACGAAATTTGGGCTGGAAACCGGGCATGACGCCAATGCGGTTTTGATGAGCCTGCCGCCACTTGCAAAGTGGATCTGATAGAAAAAGCGCCGGAGAAATCCGGCGCTTTTTTGATTTAAACATGTGGATCCGCGTTTAGCCGCGCCAGTCAAAGAAACCGGCACCGCCACGTGCAAGAAGCTGGCCTGCCATGATTTTTCCAAGCTCTGCGCCGTCTTCAATTGGGGCTGTTTGATCTTCGCTGAGGCTTTCCGAGCCGTCTGGACGCAGGACTTCGCCACGCAGGCGCAGGGTGTTGCCGTCGAGCTCTGCCAGTGCGGCGATGGGGGTTTCGCAAGACCCATCGAGTGCGGCCAGGAAAGCGCGTTCCGCAGCAAGACGTTGGCCGGTTGGCGTATCGTGAATCGCCTCCAGCAGCGCAGCAGTGTTCATATCATCGGCGCGGCGTTCAATACCGATAGCCCCTTGAGCGACAGCGGGCAGCATATCTTCGGGTGCGATTGCGCTTGTGGCGACATGGGCCATGTCCAGACGGTTCAGGCCGGCCATGGCGAGGAAGGTGCAATCCGCGACATTGTCCGCGAGCTTCTTCAAGCGGGTTTGCACGTTGCCGCGAAACTCCACCACGTTGAGATCTTTGCGAAAATTCAACAGCTGCGCACGGCGACGCAGGCTGGAGGTGCCCACAGTTGCCCCCGCAGGCAGATCTGCCAGAGAGGCGTGATTTGGCGAGACAAAGGCATCGCGCGTGTCTTCACGCGGCAGATAGGTGTCGAGCAGAAGACCTTGGGGTTGCAACACCGGCATATCCTTCATGGAATGCACTGCGATGTCGATGCGACCTGCGCTGAGGGCTTCTTCAATTTCCTTTGTAAACAGGCCCTTGCCGCCGAGTTCTTTCAGAGGTTTGTCTTTTGCGATCAGCTGAGCGTTATCGCCGGATGTGGTGATCACCACGATCTCGAAGGCCTCTTCTGCGAGGTCAAAGGCCGCCATCAACCTGCGCCGGGTTTCGTAGGCCTGCGCCAAAGCGAGCGGAGAGCCGCGGGTGCCAATTTTCAGCGTTGAGTCGGGGGTGGGCAAAGTCACTGTCATAGGCGCTTGGATAGCTGTGACAGGGTGTCCTGACAAGCGCCGTGGTCTTGACATCTTGCCGCTGTTGCCAGACCACGAACAGGAAACACAGGAGAGGGTTACCATGGCCGAGAAGACGATCTTGCGGGCGCT
>NZ_CYPW01000017.1:0-138693 GCF_001458175.1 Shimia marina | reverse complement strand
TGCCCCAGGCTTTGGGGGCGGATCTTTGGTTTGTCACCGGGGAAGGGCCGCGTCTTTCTACGATTGAAACACAGGCGGATTTTGACAAGCTGAATGCGGCGAGCGCCATTCATGAGACGCTCAATCCGATCTATGAGACTGTGCGAATCCTGCGTCAGGAGCTGCCCAAGGAGACCACGCTGATTGGTTTTGCAGGCGCACCTTGGACGGTTGCGACCTATATGGTGGCCGGGCGGGGGACGCCGGATCAGGGGCCAGCGCATAAGCTGAAGGATGAAAATCCGGAGCTGTTTGGCGCGATCATCGACCGTCTGAGCGAGGGTACGGTGGATTACCTGAGCAAGCAGATTGAGGCCGGTGCGGAGGTTGTGAAGCTGTTTGACAGCTGGGCAGGCTCTCTCAAGGGGGCGGATTTTGATCGCTATGCGCTTGAACCAACAAAGAAAATCATTGCCGAGCTGAAGGCGCGACATCCGGATGTTCCGATCATTGCTTTCCCGCGTGGCGCAGGAGAGCGCTATGTGGGCTTTGCCAAGGCGACGGGCGCGGATTGTGTGGCGCTGGACGATGGTGTGACGCCGGAATGGGCCGCAGAACATGTGCAGGTTGACAGCTGTGTGCAGGGGAATCTCAAGTCTTCCCATATGGTTACAGGCGGTCAGGCGCTGGTGGATGAGACCCGCAAGATTGTCGATGCCTTCAACAAAGGGCCGCATATTTTCAATCTTGGGCATGGCATCACACCGGATGCAGACCCTGAGAATGTGCAGCTGATGATCGACACGTTGCGTGGGCGTTGAGCCCGCGTTAACCATAAAATCGAACGTCGGTATTGCGTCTGTATCGCGACGGTATTGCGGAGGTGCGTTTTTGCGCGCCTCTTTTTTCTTAACACGACGCGCGTTGCAGGCTGCTGATCAGAGGTCTTGACGCCCGGCCTTGGCCAGTTCCGCCAGAATCTCCATCGTGTGTGCGCCACGTTTGGGGGCGGCGTTGATCTGTGCCGCCTTCCCATCAAAACGCGGGGCAGGGGCGGCTTGAAGATTGCCGTCCGGATGATGCCAGACCTGACGTGCGGCCATATGTGGGGACTGCGCGCTTTCCTCGGGCGAAAGGACCACGGCAACGCAGGCGTCAGAGCCAGAAAACAGGCTGTCCCAATGCAGGCGTGGCGCTGACAGAAAGAGATCGGACAGGCGCGCGGTGAGCTTGGGCCAGAGGGCGGCGTTGTGCTGTTGGGCAAATTCCGGATCATCGCTGAGGCCCAGCTTCTCCAGAAATGCGGCATAGAACTGCGGCTCCAGAGATTGCACGGAGACATGGCCGCCATCGGCGCAGAGATAGCTGCGCGACCAATGCGGGCCGTCCAGCAGGCTGTGGCCGCGTTCCATTGACATGCCGCCCCCCTGACGCAGCGCCATGAGCAGGGTCATCATATGGGCGGAGCCATCGACAATGGCGGCGTCCACCACTGTGCCTTGTCC
This sequence comes from Shimia marina, assembly GCF_001458175.1. Lineage (GTDB taxonomy): Bacteria > Pseudomonadota > Alphaproteobacteria > Rhodobacterales > Rhodobacteraceae > Shimia > Shimia marina. The sequence goes on along the minus strand of NZ_CYPW01000017.1, from coordinate 137,209 downwards.
GGTGGCGCGCGCGTTGAGAATGCCGGAGAGGATGCCGATCACCAGATAAAGCGCGCCGCCGCCAATATCCCCTACCAGCGTGGCGGGGGTGATGGGCGGGGTACCGGGCTCTGAGGCGTACCAAAGCGCGCCGGATTGGGCGATGTAGTTGAGATCATGCCCGGCAGTCTGCGCGCGGGGGCCGGTCTGGCCCCAGCCGGTCATGCGGCCATAGACCAAGGCGGGATTGTCGGCGTGGCACGCGGCCGGGCTAAGGCCCAAGCGTTCCATCACGCCGGGGCGAAAGCCTTCGATCAGGGCATCGGCAGTGGAGATGAGTGTCTTGGCTGTGGCCAGATCCTCTGGGTCTTTGAGGTCAAGCGTGATGGAGCGTTTGCCCCGGTCGAGCACGGATTGGTCGGCGGTGATCGCGGCGGCGGTTTTGCGGTGGATGGTGATGACATCTGCGCCAAGGTCCGCGAGTAGCATGGCGGCGAAGGGGGCGGGGCCGAGGCCTTCGATTTCGATGATGCGGGTGCCTTGGAGCATGTGTGGTCCAATCATGAGAGCCGAGGGCTGCGTAGTCCCGCGGGGTGGTGCGAATGCGCCGCCCCATGGGGGCGGGACGGCGCAGCCCGACTTGTAGTCGGGCCTTTTTTAGGTGCTGCTCAGTCCGCCACCAACTGTCAGGGTCTGGCCGCTGACATAATTGCTTTCCGGGCAGCAGAAGAGATAGACGCCATCGGCGGCTTCTTCTGGAGTGCCGGGGCGGCCCAATGGTACCATGGCGGCGAACCCTGTTGCGACTTTTTCGGGGATGCCGATGCCGACGGTATTGCCATCCACGGTGATGGATTTCTTCTCATTGGTGGCCTCGGTGAGGCGGGTTTCGATATAGCCAAAGGCAACGCAGTTCACGTTCACCTTAAAGCGGCCCCATTCTTTGGCCAGTGTTTTGGTGAGACCGAGCACAGCGGATTTGGCCGAAGAATAGTTCGCCTGACCGACATTGCCGCCGGTGCCTGCGATGGAGGAGATGTTCACCACCTTGCGGAAGACTTCCTGCCCGGCTTCGGCCTCTTGGGTGGCGGCGCCTTTGATGAAGCCGGAAGCGGCGCGCAGAATGCGGAAGGGCGCTTTGACGTGGACATCCATCATGGCGTCAAACTGATCGTCGGTCATATGGCCGATGAGGCTGTCCCATGTGTAGCCGGCGTTGTTGACGATGATGTCGATCGCGTTCCATTCAGAGACACCTGCGCCGATGAAGCGCTCGGCAAAGCCCTCCTCAGTGACCGAGCCAGGCACGGCAATGGCGTTGCCACCGGCGGCGGTGATTTCATCGACCACGGCCTGCGCAGGGGCTTCTTCGAGATCATTGACGACGATATTGGCGCCTTCGCGGGCGAGTTTCAGCGCAACGGCGCGACCAATGCCGTTGCCAGCGCCGGTGATATAGGCGGTTTTGCCTGTCAGCTTTCCAGTGAATTTGCTCATTTGATGGGTCCTTAGTCCAGGTCCAGCGACCGTGCGATCACTTCTTTCATGATTTCATTGGTGCCGCCGTAGATCTTTTGCACGCGCGCATCGGTGTAGAGTTCGCTGATCGGATACTCGGACATATAGCCATAGCCGCCGTGCAGTTGCAGGCATTCATCCACGATTTCACATTGGGTTTGCGTGCCCCACCATTTGGCCATGGCGGCCTTTTCGGCAGTGAGCTGACCTGCGTCGAGCTCTGCGAGGCATTGATCACAGAAGGCGGCGAGCAGTTCGATCTTGGTGGCGCATTCGGCGAGTTTGAAGCGGGTGTTTTGAAAATCCATGACCCGCTGGCCAAAGGCTTTGCGCTCTTTCACATAGGTCAGGGTGTGCTCCAGCGCGCATTGGGAGGCCCCGAGCGCCATATAGCCCAGTATCAGCCGTTCCCATGGGAGCTGCTGCATCAGTTGCACAAAGCCCTGACCCTCTTCGGTGCCAATCAAATTGGTAAGCGGCACGCGCACATCGGTGAAAGACAGCTCAGCAGTGTCGTTGCGCTTCATGCCCATTTTCTTCAGGCGACGGCCCACGGCGAAGCCTTCGAGCCCTTCGGTTTCCACCACGATCAGCGAGACGCCACGGCCTTTGGCGGTTGGGTCGGTTTTGGCGACGAGCACAATCAGATCGGCCGTTGCCCCATTGGTGATGAAGGTTTTCGCACCGTTGATCAGATATTCATTGCCATCGCGCAGGGCGGTGGTCTTGACGGCTTGCAGATCGGAGCCTGTGCCCGGTTCGGTCATGGCGATGGCGGCAATTTTGTCGCCTGAGGCCAGATCCGGGAGCCAGCGTGCTTTCTGCTCTTCGGTGCCAAAAGCGGTGATATAATGTGCAGCGATGTTGTGCACGGAGACGCCCCAGCCGCTGTCACCGGCTTTGGTCTGTTCCAGAAAGGTGACAGCGTCAAAATGACGGGAGAGGCCAAGCCCCCCATGGGCTTCGGGGAAGGTTGCGCCAAGGATGCCAAGCGTGCCTGCTTTTTTCCAAAGGGATTTCGGGATGACGCCCGCCTCGGTCCAGGCGTCTTTGTTGGGGGTGATCTCTTCGTCAAAGAAACGTTTGACGGTGGCTGCAAAGGCATTGTGGTCTTCGCGCATCCACATGTGATTGGGCATGCGTGTCTCCTGTCAGGTGGGACGGTTGGCGTCAGGGGGCTGCGGTGCCGCAGATTTTGGCCTCGCCGCGGAGGGTCTGGGTGCCATCTTCAAGATGGGCGGCGAGCTTCACGGTGAGCAGAACCCGGCCATGTTCTTCGTGGCGGTGGGTCACTTGACCGGTGCAGGTGAGCACGGCCCCGACGGGGGTGATTGCGGTGAAGCGGGTGGAGAGGCTGCGCAGGCGATCCTGCCCGGCCCAGTCGGTGGCGAGGCGGCCAAGCTGCGCCATAGAGAGCATGCCATGGGCAAAGACATCGTCCATCCCGGCGGCGCGCGCGAAATCCAGATCGATATGGATCGGGTTGTGATCGCCGGAGGCTCCGGCGTAGAGCGCGAGGGTGCTGCGGGAAATTGGGCCGAAGGTGAGCGGCGGGAGGCTGTCGCCGACCTGTGCGGTGGTGGGGGTGACTGTCATGATCTCTCTCCCTCAGCCCAGACGGTGAATGAGGCGGCGGCTGGCCTCGACAAGCAGGCCACGTTTGGGGTGTGAAATGCGGGTGGCGATATGAGCGATTTCAAGCTTGCCACCTTTGGCGTCGGTGAAATGCATGACTTCGTTTTCCACCTCCAGCGTGTCTGTGGCATACATCAACCCATGATAGGCGTATTCTTCGGTGCCATGCAGCAGCACGCGCAGATCACCATTGATGCGGTCAAGCAGGTCAGGCGCTCCGGCGCGCTTGGCCTTTTGATCTGCAAATGTGCCCACAACCACAGCATAGGTGGGCGGCGCGAGAACATCGGGGTGTCCCGCCGCGCGGGCCGCGTCGCGGTCACGATAAAGCGGATTGGTTTCGCCAATGGTTTCCGTGAAGAAAGCCAGCGGGCCGGGTTCCAGTGTGATCCGGATCGATGGGGTGATCTGCCCTTTGGTCGATCTGTCAAAAATGCCCATGCGTTTATGCCGCCTGATAAAGGGTGACGACGCAGGCGCCGCCAAGCCCAAGATTGTGTTGCAGCGCGGTGCGTGCGCCTTCGACCTGCCGGGCCTGTGCCGTGCCGCGCAGTTGATGGGTCAGCTCATAGCATTGCGCCAGGCCTGTCGCACCAAGCGGATGTCCTTTGGACAGCAGCCCACCAGAGGGGTTTGTCACATATTTCCCACCGTAGGTGTTGTTGCCATCGGCAATGAACTTCTGCGCCGTGCCTTCTGGTGTCAGGCCCAGACCTTCATAGGTGATCAGTTCGTTGTGGGCGAAGCAATCATGCAGCTCCACCACATCCACATCCGTGATGGCAATGCCGGACGCCTCCTGCACCTGCTGCGCCGCGGCTGCGGTCATATCATAGCCGACAACCTGCATCATGTCTTTGGCTTCAAAGGTGGAGGCGTAGTCGGTGGTCATGGCCTGTGCTTTGATTTGCACCGTGGTGTTCAGGCCATGTTTTTCAGCGAAGGCTTGAGAGCAGAGGATGGCAGCTGCACCTCCACATGTGGGCGGGCAGGCCATGAGGCGGGTCATCACCCCCTCCCAGATCACGGGGGCGGCCAGCACCTCTTCGGTCGTGAGTTCCTTGTCAAACAACGCAAGCGGATTGCGCGCGGCATGGCGTGAGGCTTTGGCGCGGATCTTGGCAAAATCCGCGAGTTCCGTGCCATGTTTTTCCATGTGGGATTTGCCTGCCCCTCCAAAGTAACGCAGGGCGAGCGGAATCTCACCCTGTCCCACAAGCGCGTCACAAGCGGCGTCAAAATCGTCAAATGGGGTTGGGCGATCTGTCCAATGGGAGGTGAGGGCGCCGGGCTGCATTTGCTCAAAACCCACGGCCAGCACACAGTCGGCCATGCCGCTTTCAATCGCCTGACGGGCCATGAAAAGCGCGGTTGAGCCGGTGGAGCAGTTGTTGTTCACATTGATGATGGGAAGGCCTGTCATGCCCACATGATAGAGCGCTTTCTGCCCACAGGTGCTGTCCCCATAGACATAGCCCGCATAGGCTTGCTGCACGGCATCATAAGGCAGGCCAGCATCCTTGAGCGCGGCGCGCACAGCGGCAGCGCCCATTTGATCGTAGCTTTCTGATGCGCCCGGTTTTGCAAATTTGATCATGCCGACACCGGCCACAATGACCTCTTGCCCCATGTGAACCTCCTCCTGTTTCCCTGCTCGCTCCTCAGAGATTTGTGGCGAGTATCGGATTGACCATGCCATCTTGCAAATTCAATGTTGTCCCGTGCTATTCTTTGGAGGAATGGATGAACCTGACCAAATTGCGCTATGTGGTGGCGGTGGACCGGCAGGGAGCGATCAGTGGCGCAGCGCGCCTGCTCAATGTGACGCAGTCGGCCGTGACCAAGGCGGTTGCGGACGTGGAGCAGGAGCTTGGTGCGGCGCTGTTTGCGCGCCATGCGCGAGGCGTTTCTGCCACAGCGGAAGGGCGCCAGTTCATAGACCGGGCCGCACGCATCCTTGCGGATGTGGATCAATTGGTGGCCGATGTGGATCAGGGGCGCAAAACCCGAGAACAGGTCTTGCGGATTGGGGTGTCACCAAGCTCACTTGAAGGGCTCATGAGCCGCGCAATCTGGGCTTTGGTGGGGGACCATCCTGATGTGCGGGTGCATCTGCGCGGAGCGTCTTTTGAGGCGGGCTTGCAGCTGTTTCGGCAGGGGGATCTGGACGCTCTGTTGGGGCCTGCACGGCCTCTGATGGCGGAAGCGGGCGTGCAATGTGAGGCTTTGCCGCCCTTGCAAGCCTTGTTCTTTGTCCGGCGCGGGCATCCTTTGGCAGGCAAGCGTGTGAGCGCGGCAGATGTTGCGGCCTTGCCGTTGATTGTGCCTGAGACCAGCGGTCCCTATGCGGAGCCGATACAGCATTTGATGGAGCAGGGGGAGGGGGATCCGCTGAGGCGCTTGCACATCATGCAGAGTTTCACCATGGCGGCGGGTGTGATCGAGCGCAGTGAAGCCGTGGGCTTTGTCGTGGACAGCTATGCTAAGAGCCGCCATTTTCGGTCGCGTTTTGAAGTTTTGGATTTCCCACTGCAAGAGCCGTTGCCGATGGCCGTGGCCTATCGCACAGGCGGGCAAAGGGGCCGCGCGCTGGGGTGGTTTTTGCAAGCTGTACGTGATTTTCCGCCAACCACGGGTGTGGAAATGCCCTGAGTGTTAACCGTCTGAGACTGCTGGAACTTGCGCAATCAAAGCGGCGCGGGTTTTGCGCCAAAGGGCGGGCAGGGTGGTCAGCTCATTTTCAAAGGCGGCAGTGTCGTTCTGTTTGGTGGCGGTGTCTGCGGTGATCAAACGCTCGTGATAGGCGCGGGCGCCAAAGACGGCGGAGGCGCCCGCGAGGTCATGGCACATACGGGCGACTTTGCTTGAGTTGCGATAGGGGGCGGTGATGGCCGCATTGAGCGCATCGCCCTCGTCCACAAATCGCGACAGGAGGCGCTGGAACGTGGCATCTGGCAGGCCGGTGCGGTTGTTCTGAAAGGCGAGGATATCCAGCAGCGGATAGGGGCTATTGGTGTCGAAAATGTCCTCTGTCTCGTCGGTGTGCACCGTCTCCCCTGTGATGTCGTCGAGATCCTGAGGATGGTCGCGTCCATCGGCATAGGCCTGTTGCAACCTCTCCTGCAGGGCGGTGCGATTGAGGGGTTTGGCCAGAAAGCCATCCATCCCATGTGCCAATAGTCGCTCGCGTTCTGCGGGCAGGATGTTTGCGGAAAAGGCAATGATGGGCGTGTCGGTGTTCGGACCATCGCTGTTGCGTATGGCTACGGTGGCTTGCAGACCGTCCATGACAGGCATGGAGATGTCCATGAGGATCAGATCGTATTTGTGAACCTTGGCATATTCGAGCGCTTCCAGCCCATTGTTGACACAGGTGGCGGTGTTGCCTTCGTTGATTAGGATTTCTTCGGTCAGTTCACAGTTGATGATGTTGTCTTCGACCACAAGAATATTCAGCGGCATTTGGTCTGTGCTTGGGGTGGGGACCGTTGCTTCTGATGGGCGGTCCCCTTTTTCCAACGGCAGGCGGAACCAGAACACACTTCCCACGCCCTGTGTGCTTTCCACACCTATGTCGCCGCCGAGGGTTTTGACGATTCGGCTGGCGATCCCGAGGCCAAGACCTGTGCCGCCGGGGACGCGGCCATAGGTGGAATCGTTGGTGACAAAATCCTCAAACACCCGCGCGATGCGATCTTCTGCGATGCCCACGCCGTTATCTATCACGCGAAATTCTACCAAGGTCATGGTGTGGTCGTCATCGGGGAGGGCTTCTGCCTCGATCGTGATGGCGCCGTTTTCCGTGAATTTGATGGCATTGCCGATCAGGTTCAGCAGAACCTGCTCTACTGCGGCGCGGTCTGTGCGCACCCATGGAAACGGTGTGCCTTCCCAGCGCCAGCTCAGAGCGCTGCCATGGGCGGTAGCGGCGCTGAGCTGGCTGTCGACCAGTTCTTGTAGCATCATCGTCAGATCTGTGTCTGCCACGGAAACCGCTGTCACCCCTGCTTCGTAGCGCGCGATGTTGAGGACCGTATCAACATGGCGCATCAGAACGCGCCCGGAGATTTCCATATTGCGGATGTAACGCAGCTGGGTGTCATCGGGGGCGGTGTCGTTGAGCAGGCTGAGATTGCCAAGCAACCCATTGAGGGGGGTGCGGATCTCGTGGCTCATGACCGTGAGAAATTCGGCTTTTGCTTTTTCACCGGCGAGGGCGCTGTCGCGGGCACGCACAAGTTCATGCTCGGCAGCGATGCGATCGGAAATGTCATGGATGAATGCGATCACGATGATGCGGTCGTCTTCCTGAGCGGTTTCCAGGGACACTTCTACCGGAAACAGCGTGCCATCGCCGCGCTGGGCGTCCATGCGGATGGGGCCCGTGCCTGCAACATGGTTTGCCTGTTGCGCGATGATCCGTTCGAGCGCTTTGGCGTGTTGCGCACGTTTGTCGGCGGCCACGCCAAAATCGAGGAAGTTGCGGCCTTTGATGTCTTCAAAATGATGCTGGAACATGACTTCGCAGGCTTTGTTGAACTCCAGCACGCGCGCGGCGCTGTCGATCACCATCACGCCGTCAAAGGAGGCGGTGAGAATGGTGTTCATCCGGTCATTGGCCTGTTCGATTGCCTGATTGTGTTCATGTGTGCGGCGATAGAGTGAGAACACGTGAATGATCAGGGCGACCAGCGCGGCCACCAGAAGGACGGCGCTGAAGGTCAGGCGCAGCAGGGTGCCGGTGACACGTTCGCGCCGGTCGTCTGCATGTTCGGCGAAATATGTCAGGCCTTTGAGGGAGAGCGTCCGGGTATCGTTGCGCAGATGGCCTGATTGTTCCGCCAGAAGCGGGAGTGCGGCGCGCAGGTCGGCATCGGGGCCGTCAATCAGAGCGACGCTGCTGTCCAGAAACCGGCGCACGCGCTGAAGAGCGCCTTCGAATTCCGGGGTGACATTGAGCCGCTGATAGTTGGGCGAGTTCAGCATCGTAAGAATGCGGCTGTAAAAAATGTCATAGCGCAGGCGCAGCCGGTCGAGATCGTCCTCAGGGTCCAGCATGGCAGTTTCCAATGCTGCGGTGAAGTCGCGGGTTTCCAGCTCTGTTTGCGCGAGGGACCATTCGATGTTGTCGGAGGCTTCTGTGCGAAATTCGCGGAAGTTCGTGAGGACTTCATAGGCGGTAAAGGCGGCCACAACGCTCAACGCAGCGGCGCAGGCAACAAGCGTGGCACCAAAGACACGGCGCCATTTTGACGTTTGGAATTGAGGGAAAGCGTCCTTGATCCCCCGTTGGAGAGACATCGGAGACGGCCCGCGCGCGGTCATTTATCGCCCGGACCGCCTGCTGCTTTGGGCGGGCATGGCTGAGCAGAGGTGTAAGATACGGAGATACCTTGCGAATGTACCGGAGGCAGGAGTGACGTCACCATGGTGGTCACGTTAGTCGAGGACTTCGATCCTGTCGAGTTGCCAAACACTATGGGAATAGACCTTAGCTGTGCGAAAACTCTCTTTTGCGTCATACGGATACACCAACCAAAGCGGGCCCTTGTCGCGCCGATGCATTTGTTCGTCGTTCAATTCATACGCCAGAATTGGAGCGTCTACCTGCAGGAGATCGGTGTCAAATTCGATGGAGTAATCGTTGATCGCGGAAACCCTTAGCGTGTTGCCCGTACTCCCCAAAGTATCGAGTAACAACGCCAAGGAGACACCCGTGAACACCTGGACCCCGTCGGTCCAAATGGTGGTGGTTGAAAAGGACGTTGCAGGAAATGCGCGCAACATGTCCAAATCAAACTGAGCCGTGTCACCGACGTTGGTGGTGTCGATTTTCCCCGACACGGTCAGCACGACGCGTTCGGATGGAACATCCTTGGCGCCCTCAGCCCATGAGGCTGTCGTGAGTGGTAGCAAAACGGCCGTGGCAAGCGCGAGTAGTGAACGGGTCATTTTCCGCATGTGTTCCCACCTGTATTTGCTTAACGTGAGTAATACGAAAGTTGTCTGCATTGAACACATGGGCAAGCGTATAAAGCGCCTATACAAAGGGATAGGTTTTCGGCATTATTATACTTGGAATTCTCTAAAGTTATTCAATTTAATGCAGCGTCTACCAGATTCTGGGTGTTGAAGCTTGGCTCCAACTGCGTTTGTTTACCGAGGGTTGGGAAATCCCTACCTTGTTGTTGGGTGAGTGCCGCCAGATATCAGCGCGATGACCAATGGAGCCTGCTGTGAAAATCTTGATTGCGGATGATCATGACCTGTTGAGGGACACCCTTGTGGCTTTTGTGGAAGCGTCGGGGGAAACGACGACGGTGGCCGTGTCTGATCTTGATGGCGCTATCAATGCATTGGATGTGCATGGGGGCTTTGATCTTGTGCTGTTGGACTACAACATGCCGGGCATGCAGGGGCTTGACGGGCTGACGCGTGCCATGGCCCATGTATCTGCGCCGCGGGTGGCGTTGATGTCTGGGGAGGCGCCCAGGGACGTGGTGCATCGGGCGATGGGTCTCGGCGCGGCTGGGTTTGTGCCCAAAACACTGCCTGCTAAATCTCTGGTGAATGCGGTGCGCTTCATGGCTGCCGGAGAGCAATTTGTGCCAGCAGAGTTGCTCAATGATGCCGGAGAAGACAGAGCCGCTCATCCGATTGCGCAGAAATTGACAAAGCGGGAGATGCAGGTTCTCAAGGGGTTGGCAGAGGGCAAGGCCAATAAGCAAATCGCCCGGGATTTGAACCTGTCCGAGCCAACCATCAAGCTGCATGTGAAGAACCTGTATCGCAAGATTGGTGCCGCAAACCGAACACAGGCTGCGTTGATCGCACGTGAGGCGGCCCTCTTCTGATCTCGCTGGTGTGATCTGAAAATATATTAAAAACAATTGGTTGAAGCCCCGTCATTTGACGGGGTTTTCTGTGTTGAGGCGCGCCTTGTCGTGCGGACCTGCGCAATGCCTTATGCAATTGTTTCGATTTTTAGGCTTATTTACCATTTATTCACTTCTGACTCGAAGCAAATGTGCCGCATCAATAGATATGACCCCGGGGGCACAACTTGGGGTGTGCAATGTTTAAGAAGTTGGTGGGCGCCGTATTGGCGGGTGTTTTGGCCGTTCAGGCGGCTCAGGCAGAAGAGCGCAGTGTGTTGGGAGCAGGGTATCTGCTGGTCAATGATACGCTGGGTGATGGGTATGACCGCTGGCGGACCGGCTCGGCTGTGTTCAGTCTGGCCTATGGTCCGGAATGGGATGGCGCAGCGCCTGAGGCACTCGGGTCTCTGCTGGAGTTTCGTCTGGGCGGAGAAATCATTGCGCCGATGTCTTTGCGCACGCAGCGCAGCTGGGACCGTCGCTATGCATCCTCTGTGGCCTTTGGTGTGCACAATCATATCCAGCGTGGCTGGCTGGAGGCCAGTCTTGGCGCAGCTGTTGTAGCGATTGGCCCGCAGACAAATCTGGATGAGATTCAAGGGTTCATTCATCGCAACGCGGAAGCGCCACTGCCGTCTCAGCAGGTGCTGGACGCACAGATCCCAAATGCATGGCGTCTGCGTGGTGTGGCCGAGTTCGGAACCACAGTTGATTTTGGCGACAGCGCGCGCCTGCGCCCCTTTGTGGAGCTGCGCGGCGGCGATGAGACCCTGGCACGCGTTGGCTTTGACTTCACGCTCGGCAGCTACGGTCGCGCGGATTTGCTGGCGCGGGACAGCGTGACTGGGCATCGCTATAGCGTGGTGCGTGCGCAGACACCGGGTGTGAGCCTGATCGTCGGGGCGGATGCTGCCAAAGTGGCTGACAGTATTTACCTGCCAGAAGTGGGTGGGTTGGAGCGTACCGATGTGCGGACCCGTCTGCGTGCCGGTGTGAACTGGACCGGCAAGAAGCACAGTATCTTTTATGGTGTGTCCTGGCTTGGCAAAGAATTTGAAGCCCAGCCTGAGGAACAGCTGATCGGCGCGATCAACTTTACCTATCGTTTCTGAGAGATCCCTGACCCCAAGCAGGGTGTGGCGCCAGAATGGCCCACTTCAGAAATTTTTTGTTAACACTTTTTTGGCGCTGGAAAACTGTCGTCTGCTTTGTTAACCTCCGCATAATAAAAAAACTATCAAGGCAGGTAATCGGGCAATGAAAACGGGCTTTCGTGGCACGTTTGTCATCTCCTGGTCACAGACAGAAATTGACGGTCAGAAGGCTGCACCCTTGCAGGCGCTGGAAACAGGCGTGGTGTGGTCATGGGCCGGGGACCCCGTGCGTGTGGATGGTCCAAGTGATTTGTTGCGTCTGGATCGTGACGACGAAGGGACAAACATACGCAAGCGGGCGGCGCAGATGGTGCGCCGACTGGTTGGTGCAGCAGTAGATCCACAGGTATCTGTCGACACTCTCGGAGCTGTCGACGTCGATGCGCCGCTCATGGAGGGCGGTTTTGTGGTGACCGATGGGGCAGACAGCTATACGGCGACAGTGATTGATGTTGCCGGCAGCGCGCCCCTTTTGATGTTTCTGGATGAGTTGCCGCCCAAGGGGCGCGACTTGTGGGTGGTGCATCAATCCATGAGTGTTTTGCAGCGGCCGCAGGTGCAGGAGGCGGGCAGTGGTGTGATTTGTTTCACTCCGGGCACGCGGATTGCCACGCCTGAAGGCCCGAAGCTGATAGAGGCTTTGCGAGAAGGCGATCGCGTGCAGACGCGTGACAGCGGAGCGCAGGAGATTCAGTGGATCGGCAGCCGCCGGATGACCGGTGCCCGCCTGTTTGCCATGCCCAAGCTGCGCCCGATTCGCATCAAACCCGGCGCGCTGGGTATTGATCGCCCCGATCAGGAGCTGTTGGTCAGCCCGGAGCACCGTATGCTGCTGCGGGGGGCAACAGCGCAGGCGTTGTTCAATGCGCCAGAGGTGTTGGTGGCGGCGCGGGATCTGGTGAATGGCAGCACCGTAGCGGTGGATGCGGCCTTGCGCGAGGTGACCTATGTGCATCTTTTGTTGCCAGGACACGAGGTGATCTGGGCCAATGGGGTGGAAACGGAGAGCTTCCATCCGGCAAGCGCGGATCTGGGCAATCTGGCGGCGGATGACCGCGCGCGGCTTTTGCAGCATCTGCCGGAGCTTGCCCGCGATCCGCACAGTTATGGTCCCATGGCGCGGCGCAATCTGACCGCAAGCGAGGCGGCGATTCTGTTGCATGATGCGGCGTGAGCCGGTTGGGTTGAGGCGGGAGAGGGAGCCCGGAGGTTCCCTTTTGTGTCGCTGTAAGACGGGCCACCTTGTGATCGTTTCAGGTTGGTGTGCCTGGGCGGGAGACGGAACGTTGACGTAGGGTGGCTTTGGCTCCTATGCAGAGAGGCACTGAATTTTCAAAAAAGCCTCTACTGAATGTCTAAAATTGCTATTTCTACTCCTAAAACATTGACTTATCCGATCCGGGTTTCGACCTGTCATGTGTCAAATGAAGAGTGTGTTGAGCAGGGGGTGCCCCTGTTTGAAGTGCAGGATGCCAACGGTCGGGTGATTGCCGTTGCGGCGCCTCGGGCAGGGGAGGTGGAGCAGGTGCAGATCGCTCCGCTTGATATCCTGACGGAGCCTGCGCGAGTCATGGTGATTGATACCGACCGGCGGCTTGAGACAGCGACAAAAAATGCGGGCGACGGTGAGGCTTCACAAAGTCACACAGCGTGTTCTGAGGCGTTTGCGGAGGTCGTCAACCCCGCTTCCGAAGCTTGGCGCGAGATGCCCTCTGCCAAGTTTGATCTTGGAGCAACGATTGATGGCTCTGCTGGGCATGCAACTGCCACGTCGCCGCCAAAGGGGGAGGATGCGCTGAAGCGTAAGGGCCTGTCCAAACCGAAGGCGCCGACCTCAATGCAGTCCACTCCGGTGAGGGAAGAGGTTGCTGGGGCAGCAGCGCATATAGCGGAGAAGAATGAAGCGGAGCCCGCCCCATCCAAAGCACGGCCAAAACGACGCAAGCGAAGCTTCAAAGCGCGTATGGAAGGCGCATTTCTCAAGCTTTCGCTGTTCTCTGTCTTTCTCTTTGGCGGCGTCTATCTCTATCAGGTGGCACTGGTGGTGCCGTCTCAAAAATCGGAGGCGTTTACCGCTTTGATTGCTGTAGATATGTATTATTTCGGCGATAGCGAAGAAGCGCGCACAAGCAGCGAAGCCGAGATATTTGTGCCGGTCTCTTATACAGGGGATACGCGGCATGATGCGACCCGGTGCGCCTTGAGCAGAGATGATTACGATACTCTGGCATCCAACGGCATTTGGGTGCTTAAGCAACGATACGCGATGTTCAAAATCTGGCGAGGGCATCCTATGAACCTTGGTGGGTTTGATTGCAGCTATGTGCCTATGAGCGTTTCGGCCCTAAAGCGGGAGATTTACGAAAGCTATCCGGAGTTCTATGGGTTCTCGACCGATGCTGCGGCTGTGGAGTATGTGGATCGAAAGAATCTGCGTGGGCTCATCCTGTATGATCAACGGATCGACTATTCAGAATAGCTTGGCGTCACTCACCGCTTGACTCCCCCCAGATCCCCCGTATAAGCGCGCACTCATTGGTGTTGGTGGCCCTCGCAAGAGGAACCCTGTCATGTCGGCAAAATCCGGCAAGAGGACAACGCCCTTCGAAAACCTGAACGAAGGAGATCAGCAGATGACAAAAAGAACTGCTGCCAAGTACAAAATTGACCGCCGGATGGGCGAAAACATCTGGGGTCGTCCAAAATCCCCAGTGAACCGTCGTGACTATGGCCCAGGCCAGCACGGTCAGCGCCGCAAAGGCAAACTGTCCGACTTCGGCACCCAGCTGCGCGCAAAGCAGAAGCTGAAAGGCTACTACGGCGACCTGACCGAGAAACAGTTCCGTCGCATCTATGCCGACGCTGAGCGTGTAAAAGGCGATACCGGTGAAAACCTGATCGGTCTGCTGGAAAGCCGTCTGGACGCGGTTGTGTACCGCGCGAAGTTTGTGCCAACCGTTTTCGCAGCACGTCAGTTCGTGAACCACGGCCACGTGCTGGTGAACGGCAAGCGCGTGAACATCGCGTCTTACCGCGTGAAAGAAGGCGACGTGATCGAAGTGCGTGAGAAGTCCAAGCAACTCGCCGTTCTGCTGGAAGCTGTTCAGCTCGCAGAGCGTGACGTGCCTGACTACATCGACGCCGACCACAGCAAGATGACCGCAACCTATGTGCGCAAGCCCGGCCTGTCCGACGTGCCATATCCGGTCATCATGGAACCAAACCTGGTCGTGGAATTCTACGCGAAGAACTAATCTTCGCCGACATTCCAAGAATTTTGGAGAACCCCGCCCATTGTGGCGGGGTTTTTCTTTGGCTGGTGGTCTAGGGGCTTTCAGATTTATCGGGAAAGTCCAGCGTAAACTCGTGTAAGCGCCGGTTTTATATGTGCAATTTTAGCGGTCTGGTTGGCAGAATCTTAAAAAACTGCAAAGGTGACCCTGCCTTAAGCACGGCGGCATAGGGGGCTGCTCCGTAGTGACGGTTGGTGCATGAAGGAGATGACGCATGGTCGAAGCAGTAGGAATTTTAGGCGAATCCACAGGGTGGGGCGGGTTGAGTGCGTCGCAGAACGCAATGTTGCACGCCGCATTGGCAAAATACGCGGGGCAACCGGCGGTCGCGCCACAGGAGTCTTCCAAACCACAGGAAGTGCCGCCCATCCGGGAGCTGGTGCGGGCCAGTCGTGGTCAGAACGAAGCCCAGCAGCACAAGGCCGTTGACGGCGCGGTGATGAGCGCGATCCGCTCTGCCGTGACCAGCTTTGAACGCAGCGGTGGGGGGGACTTTGCCAAGGTGCTGAAGGCCAAGCTGGATGACGCGGGGATCGATTCTTCTAAATCTGTTGTGGACTATTACGCCTGATCGGTGGATGCTGTCCGTAAGGTCAAGGGCCGCGCTATTGTGAACGGCGGCCGGTCTTGGTTTGGCAGTCAGGTGCCAAGAAGGGAGGAGGCGAGATGAGGGTCGCCTCCTTTCGTCGTTTTTACCTCCTATTTTTGTGCTGATTTATGATGTGCGCTCTGGTGCTGGTGTCTTAGGCAGCTGCGTGCTTGCGTGACGTGTCCATGCAACAACGCCGGCTTTTGCGGCGTCCTTCTGGCGCAGTCACCCTATAGCGTCTTTCCAATGGGGCTGGGCCTCGCTACATAGCGAACAACGAAGGAGAGTTCGCATGTCAGGAATTCAGCCGCAGCCGGGTATTATGGACATCGACCTGTATGTCGGCGGCACATCAACGGTTGAGGGCGTCAAGGACGTCACCAAACTGTCTTCCAACGAAAACCCTCTTGGGTGCAGCGACGTGGTCAAGGATGCACATGCCAAGACCGGTTTGAATCTGCATCGGTATCCTTCGACAGAGCATGAAGAGCTGCGCGCCGCGATTGGCGAGGTACATGGGTTGGATCCGGCACGGATCATCTGTGGTGTGGGCAGCGATGAGGTGTTGCAGTTCATCACCCATGCCTATGCAGGTGTTGGCGATGAGATCGTATATCCGCAGCACGGATTTTCGATGTATCCGATCCTTGCCAATATGGTGGGGGCGACCCCGGTTGTTGCGGTGGAGCGCGAGCGCGTCGTGGATGTGGACGCGATTCTTGCGGCCTGCACCGAGAAAACCAAAATTGTGTTTGTCGCCAACCCTGCCAATCCAACTGGCACCATGATTGGTGGCAATGACATGGCACGGCTGGCCGATGGGCTGCCTGAGGGCTGTATCCTTGTGCATGATGGCGCCTACACAGAGTATGTGCAGGGCTTTGACGGCGGTGCCGGGCTGGTTGAGGCACGCTCTAATGTGGTGATGACGCGCACCTTCTCCAAGATTTATGGTCTGGGCGGTCTGCGTGTGGGCTGGGGCTACGCCTCACAGGAGATCATCGATGTGCTCAATCGGGTGCGTCAGCCGTTCAACCTGTCCCCGATTCAGACCGCGCTGGCAGAAGCGGCGGTGCGGGATCAGGAGTGGGTCACCAAATGCCGGGCAGAAAACGCCCGTTTGCGGTCTTGGCTGGCCGAAGCGCTGATGGAGATTGGCGTGCCCTCGGACACGTCTTGCACCAACTTCATTCTGGCGCGGTTTGCCGATCAGGCGGAAGCGGAAGCCTGTGATGACTACCTTAAATCACAGGGGCTGATTGTGCGCCGGGTGACGGGATATGGTCTGCCCAACTGTCTGCGCATCACTGTCGGCGATGAGCCGAGCTGTCGCCGTGTGGCTCATGCGATTGGGCAGTTTAAGGGCGGCGCGCGATGAGCGACGCGGTGTCCGCGCCGGTGTATGGCCGTGTGGCGCTGATTGGTCTGGGATTGATCGCGTCTTCCATGTTCTGGGCAATGAAACGCGGCGGGTTGGCGGGCGAAGTGACCGGTTATGCGCGCTCTGAGGCCACGCGGGCGACTGCGCGGCGCATCGGGCTCTGTGATCGGGTCTGCGACAGTGCCATTGACGCCGTGAAAGACGCGGATCTTGTGGTGCTGTGTGTGCCGGTGGGGGCGATGGGCGCGGTGGCGCAGGAGATTGCCCCGGCGTTGAAAGCGGGCGCGACGGTCACGGATGTAGGATCGGTGAAGCGCCATGTGATTGAGGCCGTGACGCCGCATTTGCCGCAGGATGTTCATTTTGTCCCGGCGCACCCTTTGGCAGGCACAGAACATTCTGGGCCGGAAGCCGGATTTGCAGAACTCTATGACAATCGCTGGTGTCTGCTGGTGCCGGTGGACGGTACGGCCCCTGAAGCCGTGGCACAGCTGCGTGCGCTTTGGGAAGGCATGGGGGCCAATGTGGATGAGATGGACGCAGATCACCATGATCTGGTGTTGGCCGTCACCAGCCACGCGCCGCACCTGATTGCCTACACGATGGTGGGGGTGGCGGATGATCTGCGCCGGGTGACCGACAGCGAAGTCATCAAATACTCCGCAGCGGGGTTTCGGGATTTCACGCGGATTGCGGCCTCTGATCCGACCATGTGGCGGGATGTGTTTCTGACCAACAAAGACGCCACACTTGAAATTCTGGGGCGTTTCACGGAAGAATTGTTTGCATTGCAGCGGGCCATTCGCACGGGCGATGGCGCGCATCTGCATGAGTACTTTACCCGCACGCGAGCGATCCGGCGGGGCATTATTGAGGCGGGGCAGGACACGGCTGCGCCAAACTTTGGACGGGAGGCGCCCAAGCCTTGACGCGCGGCGTTGGAATGCTGGCCACGGTGGTGGCTTTTTGCCTTTTGGGCAGTGAGACATCTTTGGCCGGAGCGCCGGAAACCAGCCTGCGCCCTGTGTTGCGTGAACAGCAGCTTTACCCTGTTGCACTGCCAAGCTTTGCGCCAGATCGCTCTTTGCGGCCCGTGACTCGCCCTGCTGATGCGCAGGCGGCATCCCGCGCCAAGGCCCGCGCGGATATGGCCTATCTGACGGCAGCGGTGGCGGAGGCCCCGGCGACAGTGACGCAGGCCCAAGTGGTGCCAGCCAAGCTGACGCGGGCGGAGAAAAAAGCCCGGCGCAAAGCAGGTATCGGCAAAGTCTGTCGGGACCGCGATCTGATTGGTCAGGAGATTGACCCGATCCCCGGCACCCTGCCGGGCTGTGGCATCCGCAAAGGGGCCATTCGGCTCTATGAAGTGGATGGTGTGAAGCTCAGCACGCCCTCAATCATGAATTGCGACACGGCCAAAGCGCTTGAAAAATGGGTGGACAATGGTCTGAAAAACTCTGTGCGCAGCTATGGCGGTGGGGTGCAGGAGATCAAAGTGGCGGGGCATTATGCCTGCCGCACGCGCAACCACAAAAAGGGTGCGAAGATCAGCGAGCACGGCAAGGGCAATGCCATTGATATCTCCGCGATCAAACTGAACAATGGCGAGACCATTTCGGTGTTGCGCGATTGGCGTGGTGGCAAGAAAGGCCGCATTCTGAAGAAGATGCACAAGAAAGCCTGCGGTCCCTTTGGCACCGTGCTGGGGCCGAATTCAGACCGCTATCATCAGGACCATTTCCATTTTGATGTGGCCCGCCACCGCGGCGGGCCGTACTGCCGCTGATCTCAGCGCAGGATGATGCGCGGGGCCGGTCCAATGGGCAGCGGGCCCAAACGGGTTGCGCCGCCTGAAAACGTCAGCGGGATGTCGAGCTCTTGGGCATTGCCAGAGAGCTGCGCCAGAAGACCCAGCCCCTGTTCCACGGTGTCCAGCACGGAGATGGGCAGCTTTTCAGACTGGCGGGCGACTTCAAGAATGTCGCGCCAGTTGACGGCGCGGATGGTCAGATCACCGGTTGGGATACCGCGCGTGTCGAGGGTGACAGCACCTGCGGCATGCAATTGCAGATCCCCCCAGACGATTTCAGCCAGTTTGAGGTCAAGCGCAACCGGCTGCGGACGGGCCTGTTCGATGGCATTGCGATCCCAAGGGTGGTCAAACTCTGCAACCAGATCGGCTTTGAAGCTGGAAAAACTGCGTGGCAGCTCAATCTCGTCGCGCAGATCAAACCCGGCAGGGGGCGTGACCTCATCGGCCTGAAAGGCAAGACGATAGGTGCTTTCCGTGCCTTCTTGGCGATGCATGGCGAGGTTGATGGCAGCAGCGGAGAGCTTCCAGCCGAGACTGGAGGCAACCGTCAGACCCTGCACTGCGAGGTTTGTGCGGGCCAAGGTCAAATTCGTGCCCGGATCCAGCACCAGTGAGGCGCGCATGTCTTCGGTGGCAAGCGTGAGTTTCTCAGCGGGGGTGGCCAATCTCTGTTGGTCTGGCCAGACGGCGATCACATGATGTGGCCGGTAGGTCAGGGCAAAAAGTTGAAAGAAGGGCGCATCCCAGGCAACGCCCGTGTCTGGATCGGCCAGGGTGAGATTGGTGAAGGTGCTGTCCAGTCGGCTGGGGAAGCCTGACACGGTGAGGTCGTCATATTCGGCGACCCAGCCTTCGTTCTGGCGGGCCTCAAACCATGCGGGCAGCGCCGTTGTGACCCCCCAGTATCCGGCCATCCAGATGCCGGACCAGACCAGTGCCGCGAGGCCGATGAGATATGCCAGAAGTTTCATGCGCGTGAGCCCTTTCGAAGCGGTTCGCTTTGGTGTTTAACGCTGCAGGACGTGTAGGACCAGAGGCAGCATATGTGGGTATTTGGATACGGATCGCTCTTGTGGAATCCCGGCTTTGAGGTGGCAGAACAGATGGTGGCCCGGCTGGATGGCTGGCACCGCAGTTTCTGTATGCGCTCAATCCATCACCGGGGCACCGAGGCGCATCCGGGGCTGGTGCTGGCGCTGGATGCCGAAGAGGGCGCCCATTGTCAGGGGCTCGCGCTGAAGGTGGCGCAAGGCCATGAGGCGCAGACACTGGACTATCTGCGCGAGCGTGAACTGGTGAGTTCTGCCTACCTTGAGAAGACCCTGCCACTGGCGCTGAGTGATGGGCGGCAGGTGGAGGCGGTGACCTATGTGATTGACCCCCATCATGTGCAGTATTGTCATCTGGCGTTGCAGGAGCAGGCAGAGATCATCTCGACCGCAGTGGGCGGGCGCGGGCCCAACACGGAGTATCTGCACAACACCGCCAGTCATCTTTTTGAACTCGGCATTGAGGATGCAGATCTGGACTGGTTGTCGCGCGAAGTGCGCAGAATGACCGCCGCCTGATCACAGCCCAAGGATGCGCCCCAAAACTCCTTGGCAGGACAGAGACATGCCAGTAGGGTGAGCGCAGAAAAAACAAGTGTCAGGATCCGTCATCATGGATCAGCCGGACCGTAAAATCGAGCCGCATTTCTCTAAGCCGACGCGTCAGATTCTGCTGATGCTGATTGTTCTGGGGCTGGTGACCTTTGTGGGCTATATCGCCTTGCCGCAGGTGATGCCGGTGTTCACCGCGAACCCGGAGCTGAACGGCTTTATCTTCTTCGTCTTCCTGATCGGGGTTGCCGCCACCTTTGCACAGGTGTTTTCGCTGTTTCGCTCGGTGCGCTGGATCGAAGGCTTTGCCGGGCTGCGGGAGGGGCATGATCCTTACAATCCGCCAACACTGCTGGCGTCACTGGCGTCTTTGCTGCGGGAGCGGGGCACGCATGGGCAGATTTCTTCGGCTTCGACCAGCTCTATTCTGGAGTCTGTGGCAACACGGGTGGACGAAGGGCGCGAGATCACGCGCTATATTGTGAACCTGCTGATTTTTCTTGGGTTGCTGGGCACGTTTTATGGGCTGGCAACCACGGTGCCTGCGGTGGTGGATACGATCAAAAGCCTTGATATTGGTGCAGGGGATGCCAGCGTGGATGTGGTTTCACGTCTGATGGATGGGCTGGAAAGCCAGTTGGGCGGCATGGGCGTGGCCTTTGCCTCATCCTTGCTGGGGCTGGCGGGATCGCTGGTTGTGGGCCTGCTTGAGCTGTTTGCCAGCCATGGGCAGAACCGGTTTTATCGCGAGCTTGAAGAATGGCTGAGTTCGATCACGCGGGTCGGCTTTTCCACGAGCGATGGCGACAGCGGTGATATTTCCGTATTGGGCGCGGCGTTTGAACATATGTCCGGGCAATTGGATCAATTGCGGGAGACCATGGCGCAGGCCACCCAAGCCCGCGATGTGAGCGGCAATCTGGATGAGTTGGCCAATGCGTTGCACCGGATTGGCGACGGGCAGGAACGTCTGCTGGCCCGGATGGGGGAAGCTGGTGCAGGCGGTGATGGCGGCATGGATGCCGAAAGTCGGATGCGGCTGCGCTCCATTGATGTGCAGATGCTGCGCATTCTTGAAGAGATTTCCGCAGGCCGTCAGGAGAGCATGACCGAGCTGCGCACCGAGATCACGGCGATCACACGGCTGTTGCGACGCACGGTGAAAGCGCAGGAAGCAGATGGCCCTGCCACCAAAGTCACGCTGAAGCGGCCCAAAGGTGGGCAGGAGGGGTAGACCATGGCCCTGTCACGGCGCACTGGACAGAGATTTCAGGCTTCGATCTGGCCCGGTTTCGTGGATGCGATGACCGGGCTGTTGCTGGTTTTGATGTTTGTGCTGACGATTTTTATGATCGTGCAGTTCGTGCTGACGGAAACCATCACCGAAAAAGACACGGAGCTGGACGCCCTGCAGGGGGAAGTTGCTGCTTTGGCGGATGCGCTGGGGCTGGAGCGAACCCGTACGCAGGATCTGCGAGAAGAACTGGGGGGATTGTCCGCGACGTTGGCGGACCGCGACACTGAATTGCGCGAGCAAACCGCATTGATTGCCGCGCTCACCGCGACGCGGGATGCGCAGGCGGCGGCTTTGCAGGCCGCGCAAACGCAGATCACCAATTTTGAGGCGCAGGTGGCTGGGCTTTTGGCGCAGCGGGCGCAGGCTCTGGCCGATATCGAAACGCTGGAAGGGCGGCGGGATGCGCTGATTGATGAACGCGATGCGCTTTCGCTGGCTCTGGCACAGGCGCGTGACGAGATTGATGCAGGCACAGAGGCCGCGCGGCTGGCGGCGGCGGAGGCGGATGCGATGCAGGCGCTGATTGACAGCCTGCGTCAGGACGTGGCCGAGGGCGCGCAGCAGATTGACGAGTTGGCCGCAGAGGCGGATCGGTTGGATCGCGCGCTGAGTGCGCAAGAACAGCGCCGTGTGCTGGAGGCGGCTGCCGCAGAAGAGCTGCGCAAGCGGCTTGAAAATGCGGATGCGGAGCTGACGGCGATGACCCTGGCGCTTGAGGCGCAGCGCAAGGAGGCCGAAGACACGCTGACCCTGCTGGCGGCGGCAGAGGCGGCGCGGGAGGATCTGGACCTGAAACTGGCGGCGGCGCTTGTGCAGGGGCAGACTGTGGATGCTTCCCTGGAAGAGACCGTGCTCAAACTGGCGACGGTGGAAGCTGAATTGGAGGCGCGCGAAGGCGCATTGGCGTCGGTACAGGCGCAATTGGCGGCGGCTTTGCTGGGGCTGGAGGAAAATCGGCGCACGGTGTCAGAGTTGCAAGCGCAGCTGGTGGAGGAAGTGGCAGCGCGCGCCACGGCAGAGGCGCAAGTGGGTGAGCGGCGCTCAGACCTTCAAGAGCTGGAGGCGCAGCTTGCGCAGGCCCTGCGCGACAAGCTTGCATCAGAGACAGAGGGCGCGGAACGTGCGGCACAGGTTGAGGGGCTGACCGCGCAGGTCGCGGATCTGGAAACGCAACTTGCTGCCGCGGTCGCCGCGGAGGCAGATGCGCAGGACGGCGGGGCGTCGTTGCGGGAGCGGTTGGCAACGGCGCTGGCGGCCAAACTGGCGGCAGAGCAGAAACTGCGCGATGGTCTTAATGTGGAAGAGGAGCTTGCCGCAGCTTTGGCGGCGCAGAAGGCGGCGGAAAATGCCGAGGCGGCGGCGCTGACGGAAGCAGAGCGGCGTGATGCGCTTTTGGCGGAGGCCAATAAGGCGCTTTCCGAAGAAGAAGCCAAATCTGCAGAGAGCCTGCGCCAGATTGCGGCGTTGAACCAGCAGATCGGGGCGCTGCGCACGCAGTTGGGGCAGTTGCAGACGATTTTGGATGATTATGCAGAGCGGGATGCAGCGGCGCAGGTGCAGCTTGAGGCGCTGGGCTCTGATTTGAATGCCGCGCTTGCACGTGCCGCCGCAGAAGAGCGCAAGCGCCGCCTGTTGGAAGAGGCGGAGCGTATTCGTCTGGAGCAGGAGAAGATTGCACTGCAGGCGGAGGCCAAGGATCTGGCGCAGTATCGCTCTGAGTTCTTTGGGCAGCTGCGCAATCTCCTGGGCACGCAAGAAGGGGTGCGCATTGTTGGGGACCGTTTTGTCTTCTCTTCTGAGGTGCTGTTCCCGCCCGGTGGCGCGGAGCTTTCGCCCGAAGGGCAAGCCGAGGTGGCCAAAGTGGCGGGCATTCTGCAGGGCGTGATTGACGATATTCCAAGCAATATCGACTGGATTTTGCGCGTTGACGGCCACACCGATGATGTGCCGATCACGGGCGGCACCTTTGCGGATAACTGGGAACTCAGTCAGGTACGGGCCCTGTCAGTGGTGCGCTATATGATTGATGTGTTGGGCCTGCCGCCTGCGCGGCTGTCGGCCAATGGGTTTGGACAATATCAGCCGGTGGATCGCGATGACACGGCTGCGGCACGGGCGCGCAACCGCCGGATTGAGCTGAAGTTCACCGAACTTTAGGGGCTGTCTACTGGATGGTGAGGGGCACTTCTGAGTGATCCAGCACCTTGCCATCCCGCAAGATGCGCACATGGCCGAGATAGGCCCCTTTGGGCCAGCCCCCCATCGGGGTGCGTTTGCCGCCAGCGCGGAAATACTGCGCCTGTGCCTTTTCCAGAGTGACCTCATGGGAGAAGATCTCCCCCTCAGGGCCGGAAATCAGCAGCTCTAAAATGTCATTGGCGCGGCTGCCATAGGCGTAGGCAAAGAGCACCAGCGCCTTGGCCTGGGAGGGAATTTCGGCCCGCCCGGCGATGCCGGATTTGACATCCTCATAGGCGGGAATGGTCACGTCAAAGCCTGCGCGGATCAACCCGCCGGGCACATAGGCCAGAGGCGCCTCCCAAAGGGAGCGATGCGGGCCTTTGCACTGATCCGGCGCCGGTCCAGACGTATCAGCAGAATAGGGATCCACCACCTGATCGTTGTGCCGCACGGAGATATGCAGATGTGGGAACTGGGTGCGGCCAGAGAGACCGATTTCGCCAAGGGGTTGGCCACGTCGCACCTGATCGCCCTGCGCCACGGCGACGCTGTCTTGTTTCATATGGCAGTATTGCGTGACCCAGCCGTCGCCGTGATCCACCACAACGCCATTGCCGCAGTCGCGCCCGTTGAGAGCCGGGCTGTTTTCGACGCGGAAGAGCCGGTCGGCCATGCCATCTCTTGTGCCGGTAACAACGCCATCTGCGGCGGCCAACACATCCACCCCTTCTTGCATGGCCAGAAGGCTGGGCAGGGCAAAGTCGGTGCCTTTGTGCCCATCATAAGACAGCGGGCCACAGCTGTGATCCTGATGGCCGGGGCCGGGATCATGATCGACATAGTTCTGCACAAAGCAGCTTGTGCCCAATTCACAGTCAACGGGCGTTGAAAACGTTGGCGCGCCCGCAGCGGGGTAAGCTGCGAGCGCGCCAATCAATGCAATACTGCGGGTGAGCATCAGTCCGCCGTGAGCAGCGGTGGCTTGTCGCCGGTGAGGCGCGGGTTTTCCGGGCCGGCCAGATCAAGGACCAGCTCGCCGTTCTTGACCTTCACCTTCACCACGCCGCCTTTGGCCAGTTTGCCAAAGAGCAGCTCTTCGGCCAGTGGCTTTTTGATGTACTCCTGAATGACGCGGCCAAGCGGACGTGCCCCCATTTTGTCATCATAACCTTTGTCGGCCAGCCATTGCGCGGCTTTCGGGGTCAGTTCGATGGTCACGTTGCGATCCATCAGCTGGGCCTCAAGCTGCAGCACGAACTTCTCCACCACTTGCAGGATGGTCTCTTTCGGCAGCGGCTGGAAGGAGATGACTGCATCCAGACGGTTGCGGAATTCTGGTGTGAAGGTGCGCTCGATTGCGGCGGTGTCTTCACCTTCGCGGCGGTCCCGGCCAAAGCCGATGGCGGCTTTCGCTTGTTCAGAGGCACCCGCGTTGGAGGTCATGATCAGAACCACGTTGCGGAAGCTCACAGTGCGGCCGTTGTGATCGGTCAGCTCGCCGTTGTCCATCACCTGCAACAGGATGTTGTAGACATCGGGATGGGCTTTCTCGATCTCATCAAGCAGCAGCACACAATGGGGGTGCTGATCCACACCGTCCGTCAGCAGGCCGCCCTGATCGAAGCCGACATAGCCGGGAGGCGCGCCGATCAGGCGGGAGACCGCGTGTTTCTCCATGTATTCAGACATGTCAAAGCGCAGAAGTTCCACGCCGAGCGTATCGGCCAGCTGTTTGGCGACCTCGGTTTTACCCACACCGGTTGGACCGGCGAAGAGGTAGTTGCCGATGGGCTTTTCAGGCTCGCGCAGACCGGCACGGGCCAGTTTGATGGCGGAGCTGAGCGCCTCGATGGCTTTGTCCTGACCAAACACCACGCGCTTGAGGGATTTTTCCAGATCCTTGAGCACTTCGGCATCGTCTTTGGAGACATTTTTCGGAGGGATGCGTGCGATTTTGGCGACCACGGCCTCGATCTCTTTCACGCCGATGGTTTTACGGCGCTTGGAGGCGGCCAGCAGATGCTGCGCGGCACCGGCCTCGTCGATCACATCGATGGCTTTGTCCGGCAGTTTGCGGTCATTGATGTAGCGCGCGGACAGTTCCACCGCAGTTTTGATCGCATCCGCGGTGTATTTCACGCCATGGTGTTCCTCGAAGTACTCTTTGAGGCCTTTGAGGATTTTGATGCTGTCGGGCACGGTGGGCTCGTTCACGTCGATCTTCTGGAAACGACGGGACAGGGCGCGGTCTTTCTCAAAGTGCTGGCGGAACTCTTTATAGGTGGTGGAGCCCATGGTGCGCAGTTTGCCGCCCTGAAGCGCGGGCTTCAGCAGGTTGGAGGCATCCATGGCACCACCGGAAGTGGCCCCTGCGCCAATCACGGTGTGGATTTCATCAATGAAGAGCACGGCATCTGGGTGATCCTCAAGCTCGGTCACCACGGCCTTCAGCCGCTCTTCAAAGTCACCGCGATAGCGGGTGCCCGCCAGAAGAGCGCCCATGTCGAGCGAGTAGATGGTGGTTTCGCTGAGCACTTCGGGGATTTCGCCCTGCACAATTTTGCGCGCGAGACCTTCGGCGATGGCGGTTTTGCCCACACCGGGATCGCCCACCAGAAGCGGGTTGTTTTTGCGGCGGCGGCAGAGCACCTGAATGCAGCGCTCGACCTCGTGATCGCGGCCGATCAGCGGATCGACGTCGCCCTTGCCGGCCTTCACGTTGAGATCAACGCAGTATTTCGCCAGCGCGCTTTCCTTGGCTTCGCCGCCTTCGGCGGTGCCTTCGATGCGCTGTTCGTTTTCGTCATCTGCACCGCTGACAGAGCGGGCTTCGCCAAAAGCGGGGTCTTTGGCCACGCCATGGGCGATGAAATTCACCGCATCATAGCGGGTCATGTCCTGCTCTTGCAGGAAGTAGGCGGCGTTGGATTCGCGTTCGGCAAAAATCGCCACCAGTACATTGGCACCGGTCACTTCGGTGCGACCAGAGCTTTGAACGTGGATGGCGGCGCGCTGAATCACGCGTTGGAATGCGGCGGTTGGCACCGCCTCGCTGCCTTCGACATCGGTGACCAGATTGGACAGGTCATCGTCAATGAATTCGATCAGGTCGCTGCGCAATTCGTCGATGTTCACGCTGCAGGCCTGCATCACGCGCAGCGCATCGGGCTCATCCAGCAAAGACAGGAGCAGGTGCTCCAGCGTGGCAAACTCATGTTTGCGCTGGTTGGCCTGCGCGAGCGCAGCGTGGATGGCGTGTTCGAGCGTGTTTGAAAATGACGGCACGGTGTGACTGCTCCCTGCGGGGTTATATGGTGGCGGATGCCCCCGCCGTTTACCATAAGGTCGGTGTGTTAAAGTTTGGTCGATTGGCGGCGGTCTTCAAGGACTTTCTGCAAAATTTGATACAGATTTCACAGGAAACAGCCTCTGGTTGGGTCACTCTGTCGTGAGCCGCCACCGTATTGAGCGGGCATATACTGTATTTTACGCCCGCTCTTTAGGTTCAGATCAAAAGTTGTCTTTGCGTTTGCGCAGCTCTGTGAAGACGTCCACCGGTGCGGCGCCAGCCATGCCAATGGCGGCCTGAAGGGCTGGGTCAGCGCTGCGCAGGAAGGGGTTGGTGTGTTTTTCCTGACCGAGATTGGAGGGCACGGTTGGGTGCCCGGTGGCACGCATGGCCTCTACGGCGGCAATGCGTGCGGCCAGGTCGTCGTTTTTTTCGCCAAGCGATGCGGCAAAGGCGCAGTTTGAAGCAGTGTATTCGTGACCGGAACACACTGTGGTGCTGTCGGGCAGGGCGGCCAGCTTGCTGAGACTGTCAAACATCTGTGCTGGCGTGCCTTCAAACAGGCGACCGCAGCCCATGGCCATCAGGCTGTCGCCGGTGAAGACGGCTTTGCTGTCCGGGAAGTGAAAGGCGATATGCCCCACCGTATGGCCGGAGACATCCATCACCGAAACGGTTTCGCCCGCAAAATCTAAGGTTTCCCCCTCTTCCAGTGCCAGATCCAAGGCGGGCAGGCGATGTGCATCTGCTTTGGCGCCGTAGACCTGTGCTTTGTGGCTGTCGAGAATGCCGGGCAGGCCGTCCACGTGATCCCAATGGTGATGGGTGAGCAGCACATGAGTGAGCTGCCAGCTGCGCCGCTCCAGTTCGGCCAGAATCGGGGCGGCTTCGGGCGCGTCAATCAGCGCGGTCGCCCCGGAGGTCTTGTCATGTACAAGAAAGGCGTAGTTGTCTGACAGACAGGGAATGGTGACGATTTGATGGGGCATGGAATTTCGGCTCTGCGTTGCTATGTTGTCTACAGATTTGCCGATCAGAGGGCCGGGTGCAATGCATCTTGATGTGCAAGACCTTCGCAATTTCTACTACCGCAGCACCCTGGGGCGCGCGGCCCAGAAAGCTGTGCGCGACGAGATGCTGGAATTGTGGCCCGAAGCCAAGGGGCTCACGGTTGCGGGGTTTGGCTTTGCCGTGCCCCTGCTGCGGCCTTATCTGGCAGAAGCGCGGCGGGTTGTTGGGCTGATGCCGGCACCGCAGGGGGTGATGCCCTGGCCTGCGGGCATGGCGAATGTCTCTGTGTTATGTGAGGAAACGCTCTGGCCGATTGAGACCGGACATGTGGACCGGTTGGTGATGATGCACGGGCTGGAAACCAGTGACCGACCCGGCGATGTGCTGGATGAGGCGCAGCGGGTTCTGGGCCCCGGAGGGCGGGCTTTGTTTGTGGTGCCACATCGCTCCGGCCTGTGGTCGCGCAGCGATAAAACGCCCTTTGGATTCGGTCGCCCCTATTCCACCACGCAGTTGGAAACACAGCTTAAGCGTCACGGGTTCATGCCGGAACGCCATCGCGCCACGCTTTATCAGCCGCCCAGCCACAAGCGGTTCTGGCGTAAAACAGGCGCGCTTTGGGAAGGGTTCGGCAAAACCGTGTCGCCGGTCATGGCGGGGGGCGTGTTGATCGTGGAAGCCAGCAAGCGCGTGCATGCGCCCAGCGGGCCCGGTGTACGCAGCCGTGTGGCAAAACCATTGGGGGTGCTGGCGCCGACGCCTGAGGTGGCCCCGGCCTAGGCTTGGCTATTTCGATCAGAGAGCAGCGTCGCGTATGATGGTCAGCCTTGGATCATTTTCAGCAATGCCCACCCCATTGGTGAAGTCTTCTTCCATCAATTTCAGGATGGGGGTGTCCCCAATCAGAACCTCGGAATAGACCACTTCAAAGCCATTGCTGTAGGTGTGATTGAGAATGTGCAGCTCGCCCTCAAGCTCAGGTGGTATATTGATGGTCAGGTGGTTGCCCGTGAGCGCATCAAGCACCGCAGGCCCCTGAGCGAGCGCATCCGGGTGGACATTGAGGGTCAGCGTATCTGCCCCTGCATTGCCTTCGACGTAGTGGCCAAGGCCGAATGTGATGGTGTCGTCGCCCTCGCCGCCAATCAGAGCGGTGTCGTTGTTCTGGATCTTATCAGCGGTGATCACATCGTCACCTTCGCCGCCAAAGAGCTGCGCGGCGCCGTTGTCATCGCTGTTGACGATCATAGTGTCGTTGCCTTCGCCGCCATAGGCCAAATGGCTGCCGCCGGTGATGGTGAGCGTGTCGTCACCCCCTTTGAGGGTTGTGGCGGCGCTGTCGCTTAGCGTGATGTCATCTGTCCCAGCAGTGCCTTCGATTGGGGTCAAGGCAAAGAGGCGATGGGCCGCTGCGCCGGCCGTTTCATCGTCAGAATGGGCGCTGTCAGGATCAAACACGCTGGTGAGCTGTACCGCCCCTGCGGAGAAACCTGTCACGCCATCAAGCCGCATGGTGCGGATTTCAACATTGTCGGGATTGAGCGGGTTGGTCCATTTGAAGTGGACATCGGTGTAGGCCCCATCGGGATCTTCGGTGGTGGTGACCTCTGGCATAGGCAGATCATCCACATCCTGCATGTTGGTGGCAGCGCCGATGTCGAGCAGAAGCATGTCTTCGTCAGGATCAAAATCGGTGATGCGGGCGACGATCTGATTGTCGCCTTCCGCACCGTCGCGCACAGAGATGGCGCTATCGATGTCAAGCGCATAGACGTCAGCCCCAGCGCCGCCCGTCAGGATGTGGGCGACGTTGTCTTCGGGCAGGCCAGAGAGGGGTTTCATCACGAAGGTATCATCCCCATCGCCTCCGTCAGCGACAGCCGGGCCGCTGAGCGCGGATTGCGGGGCTTTGAGAATGAAAGTGTCGTTGCCAAATCCGCCAAAGGCTGCGCCTGCGTCGGAAATGTGCATATAGTCTTCGCCGAGGCCGCCATAGCCCTTCGCCGTGCCTCCAATTTCCATCATATCGTTGCCTTCGCCCCCCAGCAGAGTGCCGGAGCCACGGGAACTCAGCGTATCGTTGCCTTCACCTGCGTCGATGTTTTGGGTGCTGCGCGCTGTGAGCTCATCGGCTTCATCGGTGCCGTGTAATGTCGGACCTTTCAGCTCTTCAGGCTGGACCGCGTTTTGCCCTGAGGATGAACCGCCGTCTTGATCTTCTTCACCGGTGTCTCCGGCGCCATCAATCGGCCCCATGCCAAGATCCTGATCTTCATCGTCATTGGTGTCATCTTTGACATCCAATGCGTCAGAGTCATCGGAGTCGCTCATCACGTCGACAAAGGCAGTTGCCGCGCCAATCCCCAGCAGCGACAGAAGTACAATCGGACCCATAGTTACCCCCAGATCTCAGAATCAGACTCATTTCCCCAAGATCAGTAGGGCGGAGGTTTCATTGATATTTCGTTGACGGCACCGCGCTGGGCAAATCTGGCGGCGCTTTTTACGGACATTTGAGCGCAGTGGGTGCGGCAAATGACCCCGAGTCACATGTGAAAAATGCGCTTAGATGGGGTGCGGATGTGCAGAAAACGAGCTTTTAAGACATATTTTTTAACGAAGGTTTAATAGGCAAAGGGTCGCACCTACGTCACAGCTTTAAAAATAAGGGCTTATGCCCGGTGTGAGAAACCTGCAAACAATGTTGCTAGCTGCGCACTCCTCTGCTACACCCGCGACGGATTTTAATGCCTCGTTAGTCCCGAGGCCATGAAACGCCCTCGTATGTCGCATACCATGGTATGCAATGTGCGAGGCCAGCAAGCGGAAGGGTGGACGTGTCCGAACCAGCTTCGATCTCCTCCGGCATTGCAGAACGCTATGCCGCTGCGGTCTTTGAGATCGCTCAAGAGAACAATGCGCTCAGCGAATTGGAAGGTAGCCTTGAAGGTTTGAGCGCGGCGTTGGCCGACAGCGAAGACCTGCGCAACCTGATTCATTCGCCGTTGATCAGCCGTGATGAGCAGGGCGCCGCAATCGCGGCTGTGGCTCAGAAAATGGGTGTGCAAGATGTGCTGGTGAATGTTCTGAGCCTGATGGCCCAGAAACGTCGCCTGTTCGTTTTGCCTCAGCTGATTGAGCACCTGCAGGCGATGATCGCCGAGCATAAGGGCGAAGTGACAGCCGATGTCACCACCGCCAAAGCTTTGACCAAAACCCAAAGCGAAAAGCTGGCAAAGACGCTGGCCGCTCGCATTGGCAAAGATGTCAAAATCAACGCGACCGTCGACGAGAGCCTCGTGGGCGGTCTTGTAGTTAAAGTGGGCTCGAAGATGATCGACACCTCGATCCGCTCCAAGCTCGCTTCCCTCCAGAATGCAATGAAAGAGGTCGGATAATGGGTATCCAAGCAGCCGAAATCTCTGCGATCCTTAAGGAGCAGATTAAAAACTTTGGCCAAGAGGCCGAAGTGGCCGAAGTCGGCCGTGTGCTTTCCGTCGGCGACGGTATTGCGCGCGTCTACGGTCTGGACAACGTTCAAGCCGGTGAGATGGTTGAATTCCCTGGTGGTATTCAAGGCATGGCGCTGAACCTTGAGAACGACAACGTTGGTGTTGTTATCTTTGGTTCTGACCGTGACATCAAAGAAGGTGACACTGTTAAGCGCACCAACTCCATCGTGGACGTTCCGACCGGTGACGGCCTGCTGGGTCGCGTTGTTGACGGTCTGGGCAACCCGCTGGACGGTAAGGGCCCAATCGAGTCCTCCACACGCGGTGTGGCCGACGTGAAAGCGCCAGGCATCATCCCACGTAAATCCGTGCACGAGCCAATGGCAACCGGCCTGAAATCCGTGGACGCGATGATCCCAATCGGCCGTGGCCAGCGTGAGCTGATCATTGGTGACCGTCAGACCGGTAAAACTGCCGTTGCTCTGGACGCGATCCTGAACCAGAAATCCTACAACGACGCCGCAGGCGACGATGAGAGCAAGAAGCTGTACTGCGTATATGTCGCAATCGGCCAGAAGCGCTCCACCGTGGCACAGCTGGTGAAGAAGCTCGAAGAAACCGGCGCGATTGAATACTCCATCGTTGTGGCTGCGACCGCTTCTGACCCTGCGCCAATGCAGTTCCTGGCACCTTATGCCGCGACCGCGATGGCCGAGTACTTCCGTGACAACGGCAAGCACGCTCTGATCATCTATGATGACCTGTCCAAGCAGGCTGTGGCCTATCGTCAGATGTCCCTGCTGCTGCGTCGTCCACCCGGCCGTGAAGCTTATCCTGGTGACGTTTTCTACCTTCACTCCCGTCTGCTGGAGCGTTCCGCGAAGCTGAACGAAGACTTCGGTGCAGGCTCGCTGACCGCGCTGCCAATCATCGAAACCCAAGGTGGCGACGTTTCCGCGTTTATTCCAACCAACGTGATCTCCATCACCGACGGTCAGATCTTCCTTGAAACAGAACTGTTCTACCAAGGTATCCGCCCTGCTGTGAACACCGGTCTGTCGGTTTCCCGTGTGGGCTCCTCCGCGCAGACTTCCGCCATGTCCTCTGTGGCTGGTCCGGTGAAACTGTCCCTCGCGCAGTATCGTGAGATGGCAGCCTTTGCTCAGTTTGGTTCCGACCTTGACGCCGCAACTCAGCAGCTGCTGAACCGTGGTGCGCGTCTGACCGAACTGATGAAGCAGCCGCAGTACTCCCCGCTGACCAACGCGGAAATCGTCTGCATCATCTTTGCAGGTGTGAACGGGTATCTGGACAAAGTGTCCGTATCTGACGTGGGCCGCTTCGAAGAAGCTCTGCTGGCGTTCCTGCGCGGCAAGCACGCGGATCTGCTTCAGTGGATCACCGACGAAGATCCGAAGATCAAAGGTGACGCAGCTGACAAAGTGAAAGCCGTTCTGGACGCGTTCGCTGCTGACTTTTCATAAGGGGTTCGGACAATGCCTAGTCTGAAGGACCTAAAAAACCGGATCGAGAGTGTGAAAAACACTCGTAAGATCACCAAAGCCATGCAGATGGTTGCCGCGGCGAAGCTTCGCCGCGCGCAGGAAGCTGCTGAGCAGTCGCGTCCTTACACAGAACGGTTCAATGCCGTTCTGGGTGGGCTCGCGGCCTCGGTCGGCGGCTCTGAAACTGCACCAAAGCTGCTTGCGGGCACCGGAAGCGATCAGACCCACCTGTTGGTGGTGATGACTGCGGAACGTGGTCTGTGCGGTGGCTTTAACGCAAACATTGCAAAGTTGGCGCGTGCGAAAGCCGCGGAGCTGAAAGCTGAAGGCAAAACCGTTAAGGTTCTGACCGTCGGCAAGAAAGGCCGTGACGCGATCAAACGTGAACTGGGTGATGACTTTGTAGGCCACGTGGACCTCACCGAGGTGAAACGCGTGGGTTACGACGACGCTCAGGGCATTGCCCGTGACATCCTCGTGCGCTTTGACGCGGGCGAATTTGATGTTGCAACGATCTTCTATGCGAAGTTCGTGAACGTTGTGAGCCAGATTCCAACCGAACAGCAGATCATCCCAGCTGCCTTTGAGGCCGCAGAAGATGGCGCAAGCTCTCTGTATGACTACGAGCCCAGCGAAGAAGCCCTTCTGGCTGACCTGCTGCCGCGCGGCGTCGCAACACAGATCTTTGCGGCCCTGCTGGAAAACGGTGCCTCTGAGCAGGGCGCGCGGATGTCCGCTATGGACAACGCAACCCGCAACGCAGGCGACATGATCGACAAGCTGACCATCGAGTTCAACCGCTCGCGTCAGGCTGTGATCACCAACGAGCTTATTGAAATCATCTCGGGCGCTGAAGCGCTCTAAGAACCGGAGACGAAACATGGCAAACGCACAAGGTAAGGTGACTCAGGTCATCGGCGCTGTTGTCGACGTACAGTTCGACGACGCTCTGCCGGAAATCCTGAACGCCCTGACCACCGAAAACAACGGTAAGAAACTGGTTCTGGAAGTATCCCAGCACCTGGGCGAAAACACTGTTCGCTGTATCGCAATGGACGCAACCGAAGGTCTGGTTCGCGGCGCAAAAGTGGAAGACACTGGCGCTCCGATCTCGATCCCGGTTGGCAACGCGACCCTCGGTCGTATTCTGAACGTGGTTGGTGAGCCCATCGACGAAAAGGGTGAAGTTGCTGCAACTGAAACCCGCGCGATCCACCAGCCAGCTCCAGAATTTGCTGAGCAGGCGACTGAATCCGAAGTTCTCGTGACTGGCATCAAAGTGATCGACCTTCTCGCACCTTACTCCAAAGGTGGTAAGATTGGTCTGTTCGGCGGTGCCGGCGTGGGTAAAACCGTTCTGATCATGGAACTGATCAACAACATCGCAAAAGTGCACTCCGGTTACTCGGTGTTCGCGGGTGTTGGTGAGCGGACCCGTGAAGGGAACGACCTGTACCACGAGATGATCGAATCCAACGTGATTAAGCCAGACAACCTCGAAGAGTCCCAAGTGGCTCTGGTGTACGGCCAGATGAACGAGCCTCCCGGTGCGCGTGCCCGTGTTGCTCTGACCGGTCTGACCCTGGCGGAACAGTTCCGTGACCAATCGGGTACCGACGTTCTGTTCTTTGTGGACAACATCTTCCGCTTCACACAGGCAGGTTCTGAGGTGTCCGCGCTTCTCGGCCGTATCCCGTCTGCTGTGGGTTACCAGCCAACACTGGCAACCGACATGGGCGCGATGCAGGAACGCATTACCTCTACCAAATCCGGTTCGATCACCTCGATCCAGGCGGTTTACGTTCCAGCGGACGACCTTACCGACCCTGCACCGGCAACCACCTTTGCTCACTTGGACGCAACCACCGTTCTGTCCCGTGCGATCTCCGAACTGGGTATCTACCCAGCTGTTGACCCGCTGGACTCCTCTTCCCGTCTGATGGATCCGTCCGTTGTGGGTGAAGAGCACTACGGTGTTGCTTCTGACGTTCAGCAGATCCTTCAGCGCTACAAGTCGCTGCAAGACATCATCGCCATCCTCGGCATGGACGAACTGAGCGAAGAAGATAAGCTGACTGTTGCGCGTGCGCGTAAGATCCAGCGCTTCCTGTCTCAGCCGTTCGACGTGGCGAAAGTCTTCACCGGTTCTGACGGTGTTCAGGTTCAGCTGGAAGACACAATCGCGTCGTTCAAAGCTGTTGTGGCTGGCGAATATGATCACCTGCCCGAAGGCGCCTTCTACATGGTTGGCGGCATCGAAGAAGTGATCGCCAAAGCCGAGAAGATGGCTGCTGAAGCGGCTTAAGCGTTGTCGATTTGAAATGAATTGGCTGGCGTTGTCTGAAATCAAGAGTTTCAAGACGCCAGCCGGTCCAAACAGTTTCAGACAATCGAAACGCTTTAAGGAGGCCCAAAATGGCAAACGTGATGCAATTTGATCTGGTTAGCCCAGAACGGAGCCTTGCTTCGTTTGAGGCGACCGCTGTGCAGATCCCTGGTGCGGAAGGCGATTTGACCGCCATGCCAGGCCACTCGCCCATGCTGACCTCACTGCGCCCTGGCGTTGTGCGCGTTCAGACGGCGGATGGTGAGAAAGACTATGTGGTGACCCGCGGTTTCGCGGAAATCTCCGCAGATTCGATCTCTGTGATCGCTGAGCATGCCCACAAAGGGGAAGAGATCACCAAAGCGGACCTTGAGGATGTCATCGCTGACGCCCGCAAGGCAGCGCAGGAAGCGCCTGAAGAGCACAAGGTTGGTGCGGAGAAATTCGTCTCTGACTTGGAGCACCTGGCGGAAAACATGGTCTGATCGCGGTATCAGAAGACATCAAGAGGCCCTGCCGCCACAGCGGTGGGGCCTTTTCTATTTAATCTGTGAATTTCCTCTTGATCGGGACGAATTTCACCTTTCACATTACGTACGATGAAACGGATTAGAAACAATCACGTCGGAGTGGATCAGGGCGATGAAGTCCTGTTCTCTGATTTTGAAGATGGCGGTGAAATGTGGACCGGCAACGGGCCGCGTGAGAGGCGCAAGCTGGTCAAATTTTCGGCCAGATACCGGGTTCCGCCATCGGTACATGTCAGCCTGTCTCTTTGGGATATGGACACTCAAGCCAACCTGCGGGCCGAAGTGGTGGCCGAGGAGGTTACCAATCTCGGGTTTCATTTGGTGTTCCGCACTTGGGGCGACAGCCGGATTGCGCGCGTGCGCATGTCCTGGCTGGCGATTGGTGAATTGGGGTTCGCGGACGATTGGGTGATTGAGGATTGACCTCAGCAGACCGACCGCGGGCGACTGGCCTGTGCTTCCCAAACGGCTGCGCGATATGCAAACTGCCCGTAACCGCAGAGGTTTTACGATTGATTTTCCGACTTTGAAGAGCGCGGCGATTTACCTGTTGCCGTACATCAGCTTCTGGTGTTGAAGACCCGTGGTGCATGAAGCCTGTGACACGCGGTGTAAGGGCTTAGGTGCTTTTTCTGCCGGAATGGGCGCGTATGCGGTGCCTTTTTCGGACAAAGTCATAGAACCCGTATTCAGGGAGAGACATTGATGAGCGGAACGATTTTTCCGGACCTTAAAGGGAAGTCAGTTTACATCACCGGTGGCGCAAGTGGGATTGGCGCTGCGTTGACCGATGGGTTTATGGCGCAGGGGGCCAAAGTAGCGGTCATTGGGCGCAGTCCAGCAGAGGCCTTCATTGCGGAAATGGAGACCAAACATGGCGCAACGCCTTTGTTCATGCAGTGCGATATCGCCGATGTGCCAAGGCTGCGCGAAACCATCCAACAGGCCGTTGGCGAACATGGCGGGCTGGATGTCTTGGTCAACAATGCTGCCAATGATCAGCGGCACGCATTGGATGAGGTGGACGAAGCCTTTTATGACTGGATGCAGGCCGTCAATCTGAAGGCCTATTATTTTGCCTGTCAGGAGGCCGCCCGTCAGATGGACAATGGCGGCGCGATCATCAATTTCAGCTCCATCAGCTATATGATGGGCAATACGGGTTATTCGATCTACACCACCGCTAATGCAGGCATTACAGGCATGACGCGCAGTCTCGCAAGAGAGCTTGGCCCGAAGGGGATCCGTGTGAATGCGCTGGCTCCGGGATGGGTGTTGACGCAAAAGCAGCTGGATATGTGGGCCGACCCAGAGGCTCTGGCGGGCCATATGGAGCGACAATGTCTGAAAGAGCACCTGAAGCCCGAAGACATGATTGATCCGACGCTTTATCTGGCGTCGCAGGCGAGCCGGATGATGACGGGGCAATGCATGGCCGTTGACGGCGGCGTGGTGGTGTCGGGGTAGGGCATGTCTTTGAAGGCGGAATGGATCGCGGTGGCGTGGGGTAGGTCGATGGTGCGTGCCTGGGCCATGAATGATGGCGAGGTGATCGCGCAGGCGCAGTCCGACGCTGGTCCAGCATGTCTGACGGCGGAAGCCTTTGAGGAAGCATTGCTGGCGCTGATTTTCGGCTGGTTGAGCGATGCGCCAACGGATGTTGTGATCTGCGGGATGGAAGGCGCACCGCAGGGTTGGGTAGATGTCCGCTATGGGGCGGTCCCTTGTCCCGCGCTGGCGGAGCAGCTTCAAGCGCTCCCTTGCAAAGATGCCCGGCTGCGAGTGTACCTTGTGCCCGGTATGAAACAGACGCAGCCCGCTGATGTGATGCGCGGCGAAGAAACCCAGATGGCGGGCTTCCTTTCTCAAAACCAGAATTGGGACGGGGTGATCTGCCTGCCCGGCCTCCATACAAAATGGGCCCATGTCAGCGCGGATGAGGTTGTCAGTTTTCGCAGCTTCATGACCGGTGAGATGTTCAAACTCCTGACCCAGCAATCTGTGCTGCGCCATTCTGTGGGGGAGGGCTGGAACGCAGAGGCGTTTCAGGCCGGGCTGGATATGACCCTGTCGCGCCCTGAAAGCCTGGCCAGTGAGCTGTTTTCGATCCGGGCCGGGGATCTTCTGCTGGGCACATCGACTGATGTCGCAACCGCGCGGCTGTCAGGGCTGCTGCTGGGCGCAGAGCTGGCGGCGTCACGCCCCTATTGGTTGGGGCAGCAGATTGCCGTGATCGGGGAAAGCAGCCTGGCAGGCGTTTATGCCGAGGCGCTCAAGACTCAAGGCGCTTGGGTGGAGGTTGTTGACGGTGACGCCATGACCCGCGCTGGATTGCAGGCCGCCCGCGCACAGGTGATCTGAGGCGGCCCGGTTTTCTGTGTATTTACCGCCAAGAGGCAATCGCCCCTTGAAACACCAAAGGCAGCACCGCAAGCTCAGCGCCATAATTGGGGGTGTTGGGGCCGCGCCTGAAAGGGGTGCCATCTTGTAGCGCCACTGGGTTATTTGAAGCATCTGATAGGGTATTTGCATGAGCACTGTATTTGACACCCGCGTGTGTGAATTGGGGGAGGGGCCGCTTTGGCACCCGAAACGCGCGCAGCTTTTCTGGTTTGATATCATGGGCAAGCGGATGCTGAGTCAGAGAGAGGGCGTTGCAGAGGAATGG
This sequence comes from Shimia marina, assembly GCF_001458175.1. GTDB lineage: Bacteria > Pseudomonadota > Alphaproteobacteria > Rhodobacterales > Rhodobacteraceae > Shimia > Shimia marina. Next base: position 99,109 of record NZ_CYPW01000017.1, on the reverse strand, counting down.
ACTTTTGAGGAGCATTTTTCCGCAGCCGGGTGGGTGGATGAGACCACATTGCTTCTGGCGTCTGAAACGGGGCTGTGGCGGTTTGACCTGATCTCCGGCACGCGTGTGAAGCTGATTGATCTTGAGGCGAATAACGCGCGTACGCGGTCCAATGATGGGCGCGCGGATCCTTGGGGCGGGTTTTGGATTGGTACTATGGGCAAACGTGCAGAGCCCGGTGCCGGGGCCATTTACCGTCTCTATGAAGGCGTTTTGCAGACCGTGACGACGGAGATCACCATCTCCAATGCGATCTGTTTTGATGCGGCTCGTGCCTGTGCCTATTACACCGACACCGTCACCAAACAGGTGATGCGTGTGGCGCTTGATGGTGAAACCGGTACGCCGATTGGGGAGGCCTCTGTCTTTCTTGATCTGACGGCAGAGGGGCTGAACCCGGATGGTGCGGTGACCGATGCACAGGGCAATCTTTGGATCGCGCAGTGGGGGGCGGCACGCGTCGCAGCCTATGACAGCGAAGGCCATTTCCTGCGCGCGGTGGACGTGGGGGGGCAACATGCCTCCTGTCCGGCCTTTGGCGGGCCTGACTTGCGTGATCTCTATGTGACAACCGCGGCCGAAGGGCTCTCCCAAGACGTGCTGGCGCAGGCTCCGCAGAATGGCATGGTCTTTGTGCAAGAAGACGTGGCGCAGGGGCTGGCAGAACCGCAGGTGCACCTCTGACCCTCTGTGAACGCCTGTCGCGACGTCAGGCACAAGGGGTGTTGCTTTCTACATAAGTTCGCATACGAATTAACTGAAGTAATTCGTGTGCGAACAAATGGCCAAATCTCCCAAAATCTTCTTACTCATGAACCGGGCGCATGCTGCGATGACACGTGCCGTGGAGCAAAAAACACAGGCTCTTGCGGGATTGTCTATGCCGCAGCTCGGGGTTCTTGCACTCTTGTCTCAAAAAGACGGGCAGGCGGTGTCTGACATGGCGCAGGCGCTGTCGATGCGCAAATCCAGTCTCAGCGGTTTGATCGACCGAATGGGTGAGCGTGGTTTTGTGCGGCGGATGCGGGGGGCAGAAGACGGGCGGATTGTGCGGATTTTCCTAGAGCCCTCAGCACTTGATCTTGTGCGGCGTGTGGACCCTCTGGTGCGCACAGCCAACGCGCGGTTACTGGATGGCTTCACGGAGGCGGAGCAAGCGGTGATTGGGCGGTTTTTGATGCATATAGCGGATCAGGCTGAAGAGATTATCGCCGCAGTGCCAGTTTCAGAGCAGGAGAAGGCAGAGTGATGTTGAAGGCTGCGGAAGTGACGGTGCAGGATGTGCGTATCCGAACCGAAGATGGCTGGGATCTGGCGGGCACGCTTTATCGCGCGGAGGCCCCCACGTTGGCGATTTTGATCTCGGCAGGCACAGGGTTTCCACGCCGGTTCTACCGCCATGCAGCGGCCTATTTTGCAGCGCGGGGGGCGACGGTTCTGACCTATGACTATCGCGGCATTGGGGAGTCTAAACCGGAGGATCTGGCCGGCTCAGGGATTGATTACCCCCATTGGGGCCAACGGGACATGTCTGCCGCGCTGGCCTATCTGGCGGCTGCGGCACCGGGGGCGTGGCTGACCACGCTGGGGCATAGTATCGGCGGGCAATTGGTCGGGTTCGCCAAGCCTGAGCTTCAGGTGTCCCGTCATGCCTTTGTGGCGGTGGGGAGTGGGTTCTGGGGCGTGCACAAGCTGCGCAACCTGCCCATGGAATGGTTTTTCTGGTGGCTTTATGGCCCCCTCTGTTTGGCGCGGTACGGCTATATTCCAGCTGGGGGGCTTTGGGGCGGGGAGGCTTTGCCACCGGAGCTGTTTAAGACCTGGCGTCGGTGGAGTGGGCGACGCAGCTATCTTTTGCCGGATCTGGAGAGTGGGCGGTATATGCATCATTTTGATGCGGTGGAGGGGCCGATCTGTGCCTGGGTGCTCAGTGACGATCCGATTGCTACGAAGACGGCCTGTGAAGATACATTAAGTCATTATCCCCAAGCGCAAAAACACCTCGTCGTGCGCCAGCCGCAGGATTTGGCGCAGCGAAAGGTTGGTCATGAAGGCGCGTTTCGCAAAGGTCATGAGGCGCTTTGGCAGGAGCTTTGGGCGTGGCTCTCTGAGGGGGACTTGCCTCAGGGGGGCGGGGGGCGGTGATCCCGCAAGGGAATAGGTAAAGGTGCGCAGTGAGTGCGCACCCTACGGGGCCAACAAAAAGGCCGGTGTGAGGTCACACCGGCCTTTCGCTTTAAGATATACGCGCGATCAGACCTTGAGGTTCGGAATGATCTGCTTTTTGCGGCTCACAACGCCGGGCAGCACAACGCTGTCGCCCTCGGCAGTGGCGTCAAAGGACTTCGCGGCAACGGTTTTGACCAGATCGTTTGGCACCAGCAGGGTGCTTTCTTCGTTCAGGATGTCCACAACGAAGAGCAGAACCTGATCGACGCCGTCCTCGGAGGCCACGGTGGACATGGTTTCCATCAGGGAGGCTTTGCGATCCAGCACGATGGCAGGAGAGGTGGTTTCCAGAACGGAGACGCGGAATTTGGTGCCGTCGACTTCGTATTCTTTGGAGTCCATGCGCAGCAGCTCTGCGTCAGAGAAAGAAGACACGTCGGATTTTGCGGCAAACATCTCAGCAGCATAGGATGGGATGTCGATGCCCAGATCTGCGGCCAGTTTCTCGGCCACGGCTTTGTCGTGATCCGTGGTTGTTGGGCTGCGGAATTCCAGCGTGTCAGACAGGATGCAGGTCAGCATGGTGCCTTTGATCCAGTCTGGCATCTCGATGTCGCCCATCAGATCGTGCATGATGGTGGCGGTGCAGGCCACGGGGCGGATGGTGATGTCGATCGGGCCTTTGGTTTCCAGACCGCCCACCAGCTTGTGGTGGTCGATGATGGCCTGAACGTCTGCGCCATTGATGTTGGCGGGCAGCTCGGCTGGGTTGTTGGTGTCAACAATCACCACGGCGGCGTCATCTGCCACGTCGGCAATGATCTCAGGCTTGGTCAGATCCCAGCGCTCCAGCAGCCATGCGGCTTCGGTGTTGGGCTCGCCCAGCAGCTTTGCTTCGGCAGCGGTGCCTTTGATTTCAGAGAGATACCACGCCCAGATGATTGGGGAGCCTGTGGAATCAGTGTCTGGGGATTTGTGGCCAAAAACCTGAATGGTCATGTCATGAGGTCCTTAAAAATAACGGTGTTCTGTGTGGTTGCGCGCCTTATAGAAGGGCGCGCTGCTTTTGTCACGAGGCCAGGGTCAGATGCGGCTTTGGGGCGCGGTTGACCGTGGCTTGACGGTCAGAAATGCAGGCGAGTGAGTGTGAAGCCCGCATTTTGCAGCTGTGCGAGCACGCCGTGTTCCCCGGGCAGATGTAGCGCCCCGACCGCGACCAGCGCGGAGGTCTGCGACAGCGCGGGTGCGAGTTTTTCAACCCATGCGGTGTTGCGCGCGGTCAACAGGCTGTCTTCGACCTCCTGCATCATTGTAGCCATGCGCTGCGCATCTGCATTGCCTTCGGATTTTATGCGCAGATCCGCTTGGTTCAGCTCCCATATCAATTGAATGCGCTCTTGCAGATACAGGTCAATCACGGTGGGGATCATTTCTGGTGCGGCGAGATCCTCTTGAAGACGCAGGCTCCATTTCAGATCGTCCAGCTGCTTATCCAAAGGCTCGCTTGCCAGAATGTCGATCAGATGTTCTGTTGTGTCCAGAGAGTGAGCAGACCAATCCATTTCAGCGGCCATGGCTTCGATCTGAAGATCAAGGCCCTTCTGGCCGCTTTTGACGATCTCCATGGCGCAGGGCGGCATCATCAGGGTCATGCCAAGAAACCACGGCTGATAGCGGGCCGCGAGAAAAGGAGGCATGCCCCGCGCTTTCAGTTGATCCGCGACTTTGGGCCAGAGTTCTGGGCCGAGGCGATCAATCAGGCTGTCTCCTTCCTGAATGAGGAAGAGGGACGGATTGGTTGTGAGGTGGCGTTGAAATCCCAACTGATCTTCTGCGGTCAGCTCCATGAAAAGCTGGGTTGGGGCCGGGCGCAGACCACGTAGGTGATCCACCATTGCGGCATGTTCTGGCAGATGTACGTGAAAGGTGCCGATGATGTAGGAGGTCACGCCGTTTTTCTCAACCTGCCAGAGAATGCCCTCGTGAAACGGCACCTCTGCGGCTTTGACAAGCAGTGTCTGCTGGTCGGATTGCGGGCGGGTTTCAAACAGGTTGGGGCCTGTGCAATTGGCCGAGGCGACGGTGCAAAACCCAAGGAGAAACAAAAGACTAAGAAGAAGACGCATGGGGGCCTCACGTTGATTTGTCGCCACAGTAGCAAGCCTGTGAGTGGCGGCAAGTGCCGGTAGGCAGGGCTTTGGAATGAGGCTATGACTTAAGTATGAGCAAGATCGCGGAAACAGAGCTATATGCGCCCATCAAAGCCTGGCTTCAGGCGCGGGGGTTTGAGGTGAAAGCCGAAGTGGGTGCGGCGGATGTGGTGGCGATCAAGGCTGGGCAAGAGCCGGTGATTGTTGAGCTGAAAACCGGGTTTTCGCTCACGCTTTTGCAACAGGCAGTGGCGCGGCAGGCGGTGACCGATGCGGTCTATGTGGCGGTGCCACGATGGAAAGGGCGCGCCGGATGGAAGGCGTTTTCTGGCAATATTGGCCTATGCAAGCGGCTTGGCATTGGGGTGCTGTCGGTGCGGTTGAAAGACGGCGCGGTGGAGGTGCATTGTGACCCGGTCCCGTTTCAGCCGCGCAAGTCAAAGCGGCGCAAGGCGCAGTTGTTAAAAGCTTTTGCCCGGCTGGACGGCGACCCGAACACTGGCGGGATGCGGGGCGAGAAGGTGACGGTGTATCGCCAGGATGCCGAAAAATGCGCCGCCTTTTTACGCCAGAATGGCCCCAGCCGGGGGCGGGATGTGGCCAAAGGCGCTGGCGTGGAGAAAGCCACAACGATGATGCGGGACAACCATTATGGTTGGTTTGAAAAGGTGGAGACAGGGGTCTATCAGCTGAGCGACTCCGGTGTGGTGGCCCTAGCGGATGCGGACTAAGCGTTGCGCCGGGACGGTGCGTTCATCTGCAAACGGCGCCCTGTTGGCACGTCGGTATCGGGTCGGTATTGCGACTGTTTCGCGACGGTGGAATTTTTGGGGCTTGAAAGGTTAACGCGGCGACGTGGTTTTGCGTTTTTCGGTGAAGAGACTGAGGCGGTCTCTTGGGCATCGTGGGGGCATATTTTGATGAACCCCCACGTCACAGCTTACGACAGAGAACTCAAGCCAAACACATTGCCTTCGCTGTCCTGACAGAGCGAGACAAAGCCAAATTCGCCGATGGAAAATTTGGGCCGGAGGACTTGGCCGCCAGCTTCGTTGACGCGGGCTTGCTCGGTCGCGCAGTCTTCGCAATTGAAATAGACCACTGTGCCGCCAGCGCCTGGGCGGGCGTGGGGGCTATGTGAGATCGCGCCGCCCGCGCCGTATTGGGTCATCTCTGTCGGGAAGGCGCGCATTTGCATTTCGCCAGTGGGGTCGCCGATGGTTTCAAGCGTGCAGCCCAGCACGGTTTCGTAGAAAGTGACGGCGCGGGCGAGATCATCGGTGTAGATGTCAAACCAGCCGATGGCGTTCATTCTGGGCATGATCCTGTCCTGTGTTTTTGGTCATGCCGGGAGGTTAGGGCGCAGGAGCGGTGGTGTATTGTAGATTTCAGACATCGAATTTGCGGGCGTATTGGCCGGGTGTGTAGCCCGTGGCCCGGCGGAAAGCGTGAATGAAATGGGATTGGTCGGCGTAGGAGAGCGAGGGCTCGCCGCCAAGGGATTGTTGCAGGCGCAGGACTTTGAGGAAATCGTGCGGGGTAAAGCCGGTGGTTTGTTTCAGTACACGCTGGAGCTGGCGGGAGGAGAGCTGCGCGATGGCGGCCATGTCGGCCACAGAGTGGATACCGTCGATCTGTGCAAAGATCTTTTGCGTGATGAGGTTGGCGACGAGAATGCCACGGGCCTGTAGGTCTTCGACAAAGGAGATGAGCGTGGTGCGCTGGGTGTCGGGATGTTGGTCGATCAGCGTTGCGTTTATATCTTTCAGCGGCAGGGCGCCGGTGTAGGGCTGATCGATCTGACCAAAAGACAGCGGTGCTCGGTCACGTTGCCAGACACCGGGGAGAAAGCGAATGTTGAGGAAATGAAAGCCGCGGCCAAGGTTCAGCTCTTCGGCGGAGGCGCTGAGGCGTGTGACGCCGGTGATCTCCGGGCTTTGCTGGTCAAAAATGATGTAGGTGCAGGCGTCGGGCAGGGCGTGGAAGCGGTAGTCTGCGGGCAGAGGAGCTGGCGTGCGCAGCGATAGGAAACGGTGGACGATGCCGCGCAGGTGTTCGGGCGGCTCAGCTTCGGTGAACAGGACGCCGTCGGTGGTTTTGTCTTTACTGTTGCCTTTGGGGTCGTACATGGAGCGCTCGCAGGGAGAGACGTTTCTAACAAAATGCTAAATGACAGCCTGTTGCTGCCCATAGAGTCTACGACGCTTTAGGTGGTGTTGCGGTGATCTTTGCCATGCGGCGGGTCAGGTCCTTTTCAATGATTTTTACTTCATAGGGTTTCATTTTTTTCCACTTTGCGCATTCCGTACGTGTGCGGCCACAGCCAAGACACCAGCCACTTGGGCCGTTAAATTCACAAACATCTGTGCAGGGGCTTTTGCGCTTTTTCATATTTGGCACCTTCAAAGTCATGCTTGTTACAGAGCTTGCAGTTTAAGCCTTCAATGCGCTCATATGCATCATTTAAAGAAAAAGGCCGCCTGGAGGCGACCCTTTGAAACTTGTCTGGCCAGAGCTTTCGGCAGATTGGCCCGAAGGCCAATCGCCTGACGCTGAGACAGAACTTTCTTACGAAAGTTCGTCTTACATCATGCCGCCCATGCCGCCCATGCCGCCCATGTCAGGCATTGCAGGTGCGCCGCCGTCTTTGGCTGGCTTGTCAGCAACCATCGCTTCAGTCGTGATCAGCAGGCCTGCAACAGAGGCTGCGTCTTCCAGAGCGGTGCGGGTCACTTTGGCTGGGTCGATCACACCGAAGGAGAACATGTCGCCATATTCTTCGGTCTGCGCGTTGAAGCCAAATGCGCTGTCGTCAGATTCACGGATCTTGCCCGCAACAACCGCACCGTCCACACCGGCGTTCTCAGCGATCTGACGCAGAGGCGCTTCGATGGCTCTGCGCACGATGGTGATACCTGCGTTCTGGTCAGCGTTTGCGCCTTCCAGACCTTCCAGAGCTTTGCCGGCCTGAACCAGAGCAACACCACCGCCAACGATCACGCCTTCCTGCACAGCTGCGCGGGTTGCGTTCAGAGCATCGTCCACACGGTCTTTGCGCTCTTTCACTTCCACTTCGGTCATGCCGCCAACGCGGATCACAGCAACACCGCCTGCCAGTTTGGCAACGCGCTCTTGCAGCTTCTCACGGTCGTAGTCGGAAGAGGTTTCTTCGATCTGAGTGCGGATCTGAGCCACGCGTGCTTCGATCTCTGCTTTCTCGCCTGCACCGTCAACGATGGTGGTTTCGTCTTTGGTGATCTCGATTTTCTTAGCAGTGCCGAGCATGTCCATGGTGACGTTCTCGAGCTTCATGCCCAGATCTTCGGAGATAACCTGACCGCCGGTCAGGATGGCGATGTCCTGCAGCATGGCTTTGCGGCGGTCGCCGAAGCCAGGGGCTTTCACAGCCGCAATTTTCAGGCCGCCGCGCAGTTTGTTCACAACCAGAGTGGCCAGCGCTTCGCCTTCCACGTCTTCTGCGATGATCAGCAGAGGCTTCTGGGACTGGATCACCTGCTCCAGCAGAGGCACCATTGGCTGCAGGGAAGACAGTTTCTTCTCGTGCAGCAGCACCATGCAGTCGTCCAGATCAGCGATCATTTTGTCTGCGTTGGTCACGAAGTAAGGGGAGAGGTAGCCGCGGTCGAACTGCATGCCCTCAACAACATCGGTCTCAGTTTCCAGACCTTTGTTTTCCTCAACGGTGATCACACCTTCGTTGCCCACTTTCTGCATCGCGTCTGCGATCTGCTGACCGATTTCGGCTTCGCCGTTGGCGGAGATGGTGCCAACCTGTGCCACTTCGTCGGAGTCTTTGACTTCGCGCGCGGAGGAAACGATGCCTTCAACCACTTTGGCAGTTGCCAGGTCGATGCCGCGCTTCAGGTCCATCGGGTTCAGGCCAGCTGCAACCTGCTTCAGGCCTTCTTTGACGATGGCTTGTGCCAGAACGGTCGCGGTGGTGGTGCCGTCGCCCGCTTCGTCGTTGGTGCGGGAAGCGACTTCCTTCACCATCTGTGCGCCCATGTTCTCGAACTTGTCTTCCAGCTCGATCTCTTTGGCCACGGACACACCGTCTTTGGTGATGCGTGGGGCGCCGAAGGATTTGTCCAGAACCACGTTACGGCCTTTCGGGCCGAGGGTCACTTTCACTGCGTCTGCGAGAACGTTCACGCCGCGCAGCATTGCATTGCGGGCATCGGTGTCGAATTTGACGTCTTTTGCCATTTTATAGGCTCCTAAATTCGTATTTTGCGGTCAGACGATCAGGCAATGATGCCCATGATGTCGGATTCTTTCATGATCAGCAGCTCTTCACCGTCAACGGTGATTTCGGTGCCGGACCATTTGCCGAACAGAACTTTGTCGCCAGCGGACACGTCCAGTGCAACGCGGTTGCCAGCGTCGTCACGCAGGCCTGCGCCCACGGATACGATTTCGCCTTCGGCTGGTTTTTCTTTGGCGCTGTCTGGAATGATCAGGCCGCCTGCGGTTTTCTCATCGCTTTCGACGCGGCGTACAAGCACACGGTCGTGCAGAGGTGTAAATGCCATGGTTAGGTTTCCCTAATAGAGTTGTCTCCCTGACTCCTCAGCGGAGCCGTTATCACTCCCTGTCGGCGAGTGCTAACGGCGAAAGAGTTAGGCAGTGCATCGGAGGGAGTCAACGCCGTTGCGTCAAATTTTTTTGCTAGAGCCGCTCTACTGATCAGGTGGAGCCTCTTTGCGTTTGTGTATCTGTTAGGGCGTCGTAAGGGGAACGGTGAAAAGTAGTGCTTTCTTATGAAAGCAAAATCACCATGATCGTAACAGTGAAAGTCCCGATCAACATGCCAAAGAGAAATCCATGTTTTCCTTGAATGTTAACTGTTCTTTTACCGTGCTGGTAGGAAACTAAAAAATGTGCTGACTTCTCTATTTCGGCAACGTCATCGGACTGTTGAGTTGAGGTTTTGGCAACGGGCTTCTTAGATGTGATATGATCGGATTGTGACATGTGTAAGTCCTTATGCATGTTAAGGCTGGAGGGAGGTTTTGTTGGCGCTTGAGCTCCCTCCGGTCACCTTAATGCTAAAGTTGTCGATATTTAGTTAAGCGATCGTACACTACTCACTAGGGCGGTAAGTCAGATGCTGAGTTCGGAAAAATAAAATTCTATTTTGTAAAGCGTTAGCTCCTAGTGGGAGGAGCGGCAGTTCCCGAACACTTTAGACTTTTTCAACAAAGAACTGGAAAAATGAGCTTTGAACTGGTGCTCATGGTCGTTTCTGGTGGTGCGCCGTGTTGGTTGCCTCTCCATTGAACCTATTACTTTAGATAGGAAATTATAGGCTGCTTAGGTAAGCCAACACATTAGAAACGCACGACCCATACATCTTAGGATGTTTGCAGCAAAAACGCAGAAACACCACGCTCAAGTAAATGAGCTGGTGAGTCAGTGATGAGAGTTTTACTTTACCTCTGACAGCGTCTCACTAAACATCAAATGGTTCAACGAAATTTTGTTAACTTGATATCTTTTTCCATTTGGTCACATTCTCTGCGTGTCTACGTAAATTCCGCTTTGGCTTGGATTTACTTTCTGTGGTCTTGGCCTACTGTGCCTCTCAAAAGGAGGCATCACATGCAGATCGCTGCCAATAGCATTCAGATTGAAGTGGAGACCTTTGGACCCAAAGACGGCGTGCCCTTGGTGCTTATTCGCGGGCTGGGCTCGCAGCTGATCCATTGGCCTGACGCGCTTTATGAAGGGTTGGCGGAGCTTGGCTATCACGTGGTGATCTTTGACAACCGTGATGTTGGCCGGTCGCAGCGTTGTCCCAAGGAAGGTGTGCCCAGCGGGGCGGAGGAGATCACCGCGCGGGCGTTGGAGGATGGCAAGGTGCCACCGGCCTATCGGCTGGATGATATGGCCAAAGATGTGGTCGGTGTGATGGATGCGCTTGATATTGAGAAGGCGCATGTGTTTGGCATGTCCATGGGCGGCGCGATTGTGCAGCTATTGTGCCTTGATCATGCCGAGAGGCTGCTGAGTGCGACGATTGTGATGGCGACGGCGCGGCCTTTTGCAGAGCGTGCTGGCAGCGCTGCATGGCTGGCGGCCCTATTGGCGCGGCCGGTGGATCGGGCCACATTCATCAATAATGCTGTTACAGAATATGCGGGCTGGGGCAGCCCGGCCTATCCTATGACCGAAGCAGAGCTGCGCGCGCAGGCGACGCAGGCCTATGATCGCGCGTTTGATCCCGAAGGCGTCAACCGGCAGGTTCTGGCGGTGATGGCTTCGACGGATCGCCGTGAAGATCTGCGCCACGTGGCGCTGCCTTGTCAGGTCATTCACGGAGAAATGGACACGTTGATCCCTCCGGAGGCGGGGGCAGAGATCGCCGCTTTGATCCCGGGGTGCGCGCATCATCCGATTGCGGGTATGGGCCATGTGATCACGCCCAAACAGGCACCGATGCTTGTTGAAATGATGCAAGCGTTTGTTGGCAAGTTGGCGGTTTAAGACGCGTTTTTATGGCTCAGAACATGGATGCCTGATCATGGCGGGTGACAGAACGCTCGCCCGATGTGCAAAGGAAACAAAGAAGGTCTGGCACGCGAGCTGCGCCGGGCTTCTCGTTTGTGCCTGTGCTTTTTTCTGATAGTTTGCGGCCAAGCCAAAGCCAAGCCGGAGAGGGTGCGGCCCTCCCATGAGAGTGACCCAAGAATGACACGGGACTATTCCCAATTTTTGCCCACAGACGCGCAGACACCCGCGCAGACACCAGAGCCTGCAAAGCGCGCGATGCTGGATATTTTAGGCTGGCAGCCATTTTTTGCCCAACAGCTGGCCCTTGAGACCCTCACGCAGACACCGCCGGTGCGGGTGGTGGAAGTGCACCGCAATGGCTTGCAGGTGCGCGGCGCGGATCTGGAGGCACTGGTGCCACCGGGGCCGGAGGCCACGGTGGGGGACTGGCTGCTTTATGATGCGGAGCTGCCAACACGCAGTGTCGTACTGGAGCGCAAGAGCCTGTTTAAACGGCGGGCGGCCGGGCATGATCGCTCGATCCAGATGATCGCGGCCAATGTGGATACGGCCTTTGTGGTGACCAGCTGCAATAACGATTTCAATGTGGCACGGCTGGAGCGGTTTTTGGCGCTGGCCTTTGAGGCAGAAGTGGCGCCGGTGATCGTGCTGACCAAGGCAGATCTGTGTGAAGATCCCACGCCGTTTGTCGCAGAGGCGCAGAAAATTTCGGCGCGGGTGCCAGTGGTGCTGCTCAATGCCAAAAGTGAGGAGCCTGCGCAAAAGCTGGCCGATTGGTGCGCACCGGGGCAGACCATCGCCTTTCTCGGCACCTCCGGTGTGGGTAAATCCACCTTGGTGAATGCCTTGTTTGGCAGTGAGCAGGCAGAGACCGGCGCGATCCGGGAGGACGACAGCCGGGGGCGTCATACCACCACCAGCCGGCAGTTGCATTTTACGGACAGTGGTCTGGCGATTCTGGATACGCCGGGCATGCGAGAGTTGCAATTGGCGGAGGCCGGCGATGGTGTGGCGGATCTTTTCTCTGATGTGGTTGAGATTGCAACGCAGTGCAAATTCAGAGACTGCGCCCATGAGAGTGAGCCGGGATGTGCGGTGCGCGCTGCGATTGCCGATGGTACGCTGGAGGCGGAGCGGTTTGAACGCTGGCGCAAGCTGGAAGCAGAGGAGCGGCACAACACCGCGTCGTTGGCGGAAAAGCGCGCCTATGACAAAAACTTCGGCAAGATGGTGAAGAGTGTGACCAAAGCCCATAAGGGGCGCAAAGGCCGACGCTGACCGGCGGCGACACCTTCGTAGAAATCTCAAAAAGTGACCGCGCGTGGAGTGATCCGCGCGCGGTTTTTACACGTACCCCATGCAAAGAAACAAAAATTGTAAAGACAACAGCTTCGCACAGGGAGGCGCAAAGACATGCACGTGAGATTGCCAATTCGTGAAAGGGTTTTGATGGCTGCCTTGGCGCTGGCAGTTGCGCTGGGATATGGCGCCTCGGTGAAAGCGGACACAGGCCCAGATGCGGCACCGGAAGTGCGCAGTCTGTTGGGCGCACCGCAGGCTGTTGGAGCAGGCCAGTTCCGCTACCTTGGCCTGAAGGTTTATGATGCGCAGATGTTTGCGCCCCAAGGGCAGGGCTTTGAGGAAGAAGGCCTCTATGCGCTGGAGATTGAATATGCCCGCAAGATCCGCCGCGCGGTGCTGCTGCGGGCCTCACTGAGCGAAATGGAACGCATTGAGGGCGCGCGCAGTGATCATGCCGAAATCATGCAAAAGCTTGAGGCATGTTACCGCGACATCCGGCCTGGCGATCGGATTGTGGCGGCGCCAGAGGCGTCTGATGCACTGAAATTCTGGGTGAATGGCACCCGTACATGCACGTTGCGCCATCGCGATATTCGCGACCGTTACATGGCAATCTGGCTGAGCGACAAAGCCCGTGATCGTCAGTTTGCGCAACAGGTCATGGCCGCACGGAACTAGCGGGCTTTAAGGCTCCCCCAGCTGCGCAGCATCGTGCTTCCGCTTTATGTGATGTTGCAAAAGCCGCATATGTTCTGTTTGGCCTTGGCCATTCAAGCACTGGGACTGGTCCTGCCGGTGCTTGAGGGCCAGCGCATGGTCGGGATGGCTTGCCCCGCCCGACCATGCGTGTCACCAAGACCGCCATGAGACTTTTTCTACTGACAGCCCTCACCATGGCGGCCTTTGCCGCAAATTCCGTGCTCAATCGCGCTGCGGTTGGAAGCTTTGGCATGGATGCCATTACGTTTGGCGCAATTCGCCTGACATCTGGGGCCTTGGCGCTGGCTCTGTTGATTGTATGGCAGCGGCGTGGATTTGCGCTGGGCGGTTGGGGACGCGGTGTCGCCGTGCTTGGATTGCTGGCCTATATTTTTGGGTTTTCGCTGGCCTACCGTGGACTGGAATCCGGGCTGGGCGCGTTGATCCTGTTTGGCGTGGTGCAGATCACCATGTTTGGTGGCGCTGTGCTTGCACGTGAGGAGATGCCAATGGCGCGCTGGCTGGGTGCTGGGCTGGCATTGGGGGGGCTGATCTGGCTGCTCGCGCCTGGTGCTTCGGACACAGGTGGGGCGGCGGTTGCTCTGATGCCTGCGGTGGCCATGGCGGCGGCCGGTGTTGGCTGGGGTGTCTACTCCCTGCAGGGACGACAGGAGCGCGATGCGACGCAGGCAACAGCGATGAATTTTATGCTCGCGGCGCCTATTGCGCTGATGGGGGCACTTTGGATGAGTGACAGCGCGGCGCTGAGCATGGGCGGCGTGACGCTGGCGGTGATCTCAGGCGTACTGACCTCTGGGATGGGGTACGCGCTCTGGTATGCGATCCTGCCCGCGCTGGGCGCAAGCCGCGCGGCGGTGGCACAGCTGACGGTGCCGGTGATTGCCATGGCCGGGGGCATGCTGTTTTTGGCGGAACCGCTGACATGGCGATTTGTCGGGGCAGCGGCGCTGGTGATCGGGGGCGTCTTGGTGTCGATGCGCCGCGCCTAGGCGCGCAGCTCGGCATGATGCTGCTTTCTGACAGGTTTGTGCTTTTGTCGCGCGCGCGCAGCGCGTATCTCAGGGGCATGAGAAATTTCACGAGATGGGCCGTCTTGGCGGCATTTGGGCTGTCGCTGAACACATATGCGACGGATGCGTCTGCGCAGAGTGCTGCGTCTACGCGTACCGCAGAGGCTGTTCAGGAGACCTTGCCGCAGGACTGTGTGGTGCTGCTGCACGGGCTAGCGCGCACGGAAAGCTCCTTTCTGGTGATGGAGCTGGCGCTTAAACGGTATGGATTTGATGTGGTGCGGCAGGGCTATCCCTCGACCGAAGAAGACATTGCGGATCTCGCATATAGCACCCTCCCTGAAGCCGTGGCGCAATGTGGCGACCGTAGGGTGCATTTTGTCACGCATTCGATGGGAGGCATTCTGACACGGGTCTGGTTCATCAATCACAAGCCGGAAAACCTTGGCCGCGTGGTGATGTTGGGGCCGCCCAACAAGGGCAGCGAAGTGGTGGACGAACTGGGCCCGATCCCGGCCTTTGAGTGGCTGAATGGCCCGGCCGGTATGCAGCTGGGCACGGATGGCCTGCCCAGTCATCTGCCGCCGGTGGATTTTGACCTTGGGGTGATTGCGGGGAACCGCTCGCTTAATCCCTATTTCTCCAGCCTGATCGAAGGGCCGGATGATGGCAAAGTCTCGGTGGAGAGCACCAAAGTGGCTGGCATGAAGGATCATATCGTGCTGCCGGTGACCCATACTTTTATGATGAACAACCCGATGGTGATTGTGCAGACACGTGAGTTTCTCACCCATGGGGCCTTTGATCACGCGCTGCGCTGGGGCGATGCGCAGGCGGCGCTGCGGGAGTTGCAGCGTCTGGTGGATGACGATTGTGGCCCTAATGGCTGCGCCGAAGGGGACGGTGTCGAACAGGATGGCGATGATTTCTTCGACTGGATCGAGAAATACACTGACTGGGATGGGGACGGCGATCTGGACGCCGATGATGCGGGCGTAGAAGGTGACTGATCTGGAGCTTGTTGGCGCAGAGGTGCTGCGACCGGAAGGGATGGTGCAGGGGCCTCTGTTGGTGAAGGACGGCGTGATTGCCGCCGCGGGCAGAGGGCGTCAGGTGGATCTGAGCGGCTATCGCATTTTGCCCGGAATCGTGGATTTGCATGGAGACGGGTTTGAGCGCCATCTGGCGCCGCGCCGTGGGGCAATGAAAAACTTGGGCGACGGGCTGGCCTCTGTGGATGCGGAGCTGGCGGCCAATGGCATCACCACAGCTGTGCTGGCGCAGTTCTGGAGCTGGGAAGGGGGCATGCGCAGCCCGGAGTTTGCACGCCGCTTTCTGGACGCACTGAGCCAGACCGAAGGGCTCTTGACGGAGATGCTTGTGCAACTGCGGTTTGAGAGCCATCTGCTGTCAGACTATGCGGCGTTTGAGGCTGCCGTTCAGGCCCATGCGGTGCCCTATGTGGTGTTCAATGATCACCTGCCGCATGCCGCTTTGGACAAAGGCAAAAAGCCCCCCCGGCTGACCGGACAGGCGCTGAAGAGTGGGCGCAGCCCTGAGGCACATCTCGCCCTTCTCAAAGAGCTGCACGCGGCGCGTGACGCGGTGCCAGAGGCGGTCGCTAAGCTGGCGACGCGATTGGCGGCGCAGGATGTCCGTCTGGGCAGCCATGATGATGACACTGCGCAGGCACGTGATTTCTGGCGGGCGCGGGGGCTCACGATCAGTGAATTTCCCGAAAGCCTTGATGCCGCCCGCTCGGCCCATGCGGCCGGGGATCCGGTGATCATGGGCGCGCCAAATGTGGTGCGTGGAGGCAGCCATTCTGGCAAGGTCAGCGCAGCGGATTTGGTGGCAAAAGGCTATGTGGATGCGCTGGCTTCAGACTATCATTACCCGGCCCCGCGACAGGCGGTGATGCGGCTTGTGGCGGATGGGGTCTGTGACCTTGCCGCCGCATGGGCGCTGGTGTCTGCGCGTCCTGCACAAGTGCTGGGCCTGACGGATCGGGGCAGTCTTGAGGCGGGCAAACGGGCGGATCTGGTGGTGATGGGGCCGGATGGCCGTATTGGCGCGACGCTGGTTGCAGGCAAGGTGAGCCATATGAGCGGCACGGTGGCGGCGCGGTTTATGGCTGGGTGAGGGAGGGGGCGTTGCCCCCGTCATCGCGGGCGATGACTCCCCCAGGATATTTGGATCAAGAGGAAGGCGCAGGGTTGCACTGCGCCTTTTGTTCATGTGTCGCGGGTGATGCGATTGATATGGCCCATTTTGCGGCCCGCTTTGACTTCGGCTTTGCCGTAGAGATGCACAGCAGTGTCGCGCGCATTGAGCAGCTCTGGCAGGCGGTCCATATCCGCGCCAATCAGGTTTTCCATCACCACATCATTTTGCCGCTGACCATCGCCCAGAGGCAGGCCCACCACGGCGCGGATGTGCTGTTCGAACTGATCCACGGTGCAGCCGTTTTGGGTCCAGTGGCCGGAGTTGTGCACGCGCGGGGCGATTTCATTCACAATCAGACCCTGTGCGGTGACAAACAGTTCCACTCCCATCACGCCGACATAATCGAGTTTGTTGAGGATATTGGCCGCCAGCAGCACCGCATCCATGCGCTGGCCAGCAGTCAGTTTCGCAGGCACGGTGGTGGTGCGCAGGATGCCATCCGCATGTACGTTTTCACCGGGATCAAAACAGGCGACCTGACCGTCGATGCCGCGCGCGGCAATCACGGAGACCTCATGTGAGAAATCCACAAAGCCTTCCAAAAGCGTAGGCGCACCGGCCATATCGGCGAACGCGGCCTCTGAATCGGCGGCGGTTTTTAAGCGGGCCTGCCCTTTGCCGTCATAGCCGAAACGACGGGTTTTCAGGATCGACGGGGCGCCAATCTCTGCCACCGCTTTGGCCATGCTGTCAGCATCGGTGACATTGGCAAAAGGCGCGGTTTTCAGGCCCAGATCGTTCAGGAAGGTCTTTTCTGTCAGGCGATCCTGGCTAACGCGCAGAGCTTCGCGACCGGGGCGAATGGGGCGATGCGCCTCCAGAATGTCCAGTGCGGAGGTGGGGATGTTTTCAAACTCATAGGTGATCACATCCACAGCTTCTGCAAAGGCGCGCAGCGCCTCGGCATCGTCATAGCTTTTCTGGAAGTGGTAATTCGCCACATGGCTGGCCGGGCAATCGCCACCGGGTTCATAGATGCAGGTTTTATAACCCAGACGGGAGGCCGCCACAGAGAGCATGCGGCCCAACTGGCCACCGCCGAGGATGCCGATCGTGGCGCCGAGGGGAAGCGGTTCAGTCATCTTGGGGCTCATCCGGGATAGAGGCAGACAGCGCGTCGCGCCAGGCATCAAGGCGGGTGGCCAGATCCGCATCCTGTAGCGCCAGAATGCCTGCGGCCATCAGGCCCGCATTGGCGGCACCCGCTGCACCTATGGCCATGGTGGCCACGGGGAAACCTTTGGGCATCTGCACAATGGAATAGAGGCTGTCGACACCAGACAGGGCGCGGGTTTGCACTGGCACGCCCACCACGGGCACACGGGTCTTGGAGGCCATCATGCCGGGCAGATGGGCGGCCCCGCCTGCGCCTGCAATGATCACCTGCAGCCCGCGATCTGCAGCCGCTTTGCCATAGGCCCAGAGGCGATCTGGCGTGCGGTGGGCGGAGACAATTTTCTTCTCGTAGGAAATGCCGAGCTCTTCGAGGATGGTGGCGGCTTCTTTCATCGTGGGCCAATCCGACTGGCTGCCCATAATGATGCCAACTTGAGGTGTGTCCGTCATATGCGCCTCTGAGATGGGAATTTGGCGAGGGTTATAGACGGTTCAGGGATTTAAGCAATGCGGCGCAGGGTTTTGACAGCCTGTGCGCAGGATGTTTGTGCAAAACGCAAAAACATCCTGCTGGAGGGCAGGATGCTTTGCGAAAAACGAGGGGTCGGGGAGATCTGTGGCCTCAGGCGGCTCGCTTGAGGATGGCCCCTTTGCGCTTGGCAATAAAGGCGGCGCGGCGTGTGCCGCGGGCCCATGGCATTTGCGGCGTATCGGCCTTGGATGCGGCAACCACGGATTTGATGAAGCGGCTTTGAGTTTTCATGTCTGCTCTCCTGGGCTCTGGCCTCTTTGCAGTGTTCTACGGGCCGATTGTTTCCAACTTGCGATCAGTCTCGTTGGGAAATGCGGCGCAGATGCGGCAGGATTGGTCAGATTTAAGGAAAATGTCGCGACACTTTGGCGGGTCTTGAAAAGCCTTTAACTTACAGGCGGATGCAGGAAATCAACCGGCCATAATCCGCTTCTTTCGCATGGGTGGTGCGGCGGTAAGAATAGAAACGATCCGGGTCGGAATAGGTGCAGTGGCGGGTCCATTCCGCCTGTCCGATGCCCGCGCTGTGCAGCCGGTGCAGCCCGTAGCCGGGCAGGTCAAACAACAGGCGATCCCCTGTGCCTTGAGCAAAGAAACGGTGATTGTCTGCGTCCTGCGCCAAAAAGCGATCCAGGAATTCCGGGCCCACTTCATAGGCGGATTGGCTGATGCAGGGGCCAATGACGGCGTGGGTGTTGGCGCGGCTGGCTCCGAGGGTTTCCATGGCCTCCAGCGTGGCCTCCAAGACGCCGCCCAAAGCACCTTGCCATCCGGCATGGGCCGCACCGACCACACCGGCCTCCGCGTCGGCAAAGAGAACCGGCTGACAATCGGCGGTGAGAATCGACAGGGCCAGACCGGGCGTGGCTGTCACAAGAGCATCCGCGCGGGGGCGTTCTCCGGTCAGTGGCGCGACGGCGATATGCACGTCGGCAGAGTGGTATTGATGCACCCCTGTCAGGTGGGCGGGGGTCACCTGCATGGCGTCGGCCACGCGTTGGCGATTTATGGCGACAATTTCAGACTGATCAGAGCTGCCGGTGCCACAGTTGAGGCCGTGAAAAACACCGGAGGAGGCTCCGCCGCGTCGGGTGAAGAACCCGTGGTGCAGAGGGGCAAGCAGATCAGAGGTGAGAATCTCAAGCGTCATGTCAGGCATCCTGGTGGGGGTGTGCAGGTCTTGGGGAAGAGAGCGAGCACTTTGAACAGGTTTCCCATTTCCTCTGGATGCGTCAAGCGCCGATGCGCCGCGATATGACTTTCCAGAGCGGCCCCCGTGAGGTGGGGGACCAGGGATTGCGCGCGGGGGGTGATGCCGAGGTGTTCCAGAAAGACGCCCTGTGGGGTCAGCTTGGCATGGGCACAGGGCGCGGCCTGCGCGAGAGCTTCAAAATCCACATGCGCCGTGAGATCGCTCTCTCCGGGCGCTTCCAAAGGCGCAATAAAGGTATGGTTTTTCAGGGCCTGAAGCGTATCCCCCTTGGAGCGCCAATCGCCATAATCGATGATCAGGGCCGCGCCGCCATGATCGCGCAGGCGCGCGCCAATCTCGGAAGCAACCCCCAGAGCAGGCGCGCAGGTTTCCACGATCATATCCTGTGTGGTGTCGCTCAGCCGGTGTTCGAGCTGCGGCTGTGGCAATTCGGGGCCAAAGGCAAAGCTCAGCGCGCCGTCGCGCATGGCGATCAGGCGCTCATGCCAGCCGGTGGGTCCGCGTTGGAACTGGCGGATGGGCAGGGCGTCGAAGAACTCATTGGCCACCAGAAACAGCGGCTGTTGGGGTACTGTGTCGATGGTGTCGTGATGGGTGATCTCGGTCGGGATGGTATTGCGTTGTTTTCTGCGTAGGGTGGGGGAGGCCTCAACCAGATGCAGCTCTGCGGCGGCGTGAAAGCCGGGCACGGCGCGGGTGGCGCGCAGGATGTCCGCCATGAGCGTGCCGCGACCGGGGCCCAATTCTGCGAGGGTGAAAGGCGCGGGGGCCCCCTGATCCAGCCAAGTTTGCGCCAAGGCAAGCCCGATGAGCTCGCCAAACATCTGGCTGATTTCTGGCGCGGTGGTGAAATCGCCCGCCGCCCCCAAAGGATCGCGCGTGGTGTAATAGCCCAGAGTGGGGTGCAGCAGCGCCTCTGTCATGAAATCAGCCACAGTCATCGGGCCGTGGGCCTCAATGCGGGCCAGCAGATGTTGCGTGAGCCCTGTCATGTGCGGCGCGCGCGGATCACGAGGTAAAGGCCAAGGGCGATCATCGGCAGCGATAGGAGCTGACCCATGGTGCAACCATAGCCTCCGATGTGCAGGGCGAGGCCCAGCGGGTTGCCCTCAGAGATAAACTGCGCATCCGGCTGGCGGAAGAATTCAACAATAAAACGCGCGCTGCCGTAGCCCATCAAAAACACGCCAATCAGGGTGCCGGGATGTTTGAGCGCGCCGCGACGATAGGCGAGGTAGAGCATCACTGCGCCAAGGACCAGCCCTTCCATCAGCGCCTCGTAAAGCTGTGAGGGGTGACGTGCGCAGAGGCCGACAAGCTGACCGCAGTCCTGTGCGGCATAGCCGGGGAAGACCACGCCCCATGGCAGATCGGTGGGGCGTCCCCAGAGTTCGGCATTGATGAAATTGGCAATGCGCCCAAGGAACAGGCCAATAGGCACGCCAAGGGCCATGGCATCCCCCACCTGAAGCGGGCGCAGGTCGTATTTGCGACAATACAGCCAGCCTGCGAGGATCACCCCCAGCATGCCGCCGTGAAAGGACATGCCGCCGTCCCAGATGCGAATGATGTCGGCGGGGTTGGCGATGTAGAAAGCCGGCTTGTAAAAGATCACATAGCCCAGACGCCCGCCGGCGATCACGCCAATGATCACCCAGCTGAGCAAGTCCTCGACCTGACGGGGGGTGATCGGGGCGGTGTCATTGGGCCAGAGCGCTGCGCGTTTGACCGTGGCCACTACAATGCGCCAGCCGATCAGGATGCCAACGATATAGGCCAGCGCATACCAGCGCAGGGCAAATTCCATACCAAAGAGCGAAATCGAGAAGATCTCTGGCGAAATATTGGGAAATGGCATGAGCGGCTCGCGGGCTTATGGATTTGCGCCACAAGTGGCCTTGGTGGCGCGACAAAGTCAACCTTGTGTCTGAGCGGCTTGGTGCCCATATAGGGGGCAGGATCATTTAGCGGAGAGTGCGATGCAAACCCGGAACAAGTTCATGGATGATATGTCCCAGTTGATGACCAATGCCATGGGCGTGGCGCAGGGTGCCAAGGACGAGGCCGAAAACGCGATGAAATCGCTGATGGACCGCTGGTTGGCGGACCGTGATTTCGTGACCCGCGAGGAATTTGACGCGGTGCGTGCCATGGCGCAGAAGGCACGCGAAGAAAACGAAGCGCTCAAGGCCCGCATTGAAGCGCTGGAAGGCAAGTAAGCCACAAGCGGTTTTTGAGTCGACGAGAGGCTGGCCTTCGGGTTGGCCTTTTTCTTTGGCGTCTACAGCGTGATTGTGCCCTCAATGCAGCTCTGCACTGCGCCACCCACCCAGATTTCTCTGCCCTCCTGCACCACATGCACGCGGCCCTTGCGGCCAAGAGCGGTGCCCTGTGCGGCCACATATTGGGTGGGGGCGATGTCTGCTGAGATCAGCCATTGGGCAATACCGGCATTCAGGCTGCCGGTCACCGGATCTTCAAATCCGCCAGCGGAAAAGCCGCGCACTTCAAAATCAATCCCGGCCTCTGGTGAGGGCGCGACAATGCCAATGCGCATGCCGTTGAGGATCGCGTAATCGGGTGTGAGCGCCATGGCGCGGCTGTGATCGTTGAGCAGAAGCGCGGCCCAGCCGGGGCCATTGTCGACCCAGGCCGACGCGGCGAGTTCTGCGGTATCGAGGCCAAGACCAGCGCAGGCGCGCGCGACAAGATCTTGCGCCAAAGGCCCGCTGCGCAACAGAGGTGGCGCCGTGAAGAAGAGCTTTTGAGCGTCCGGACGGATGCGGATCAACCCAGCGGCGCAGTCTTGCACTATATCGTGGCCTTTGGGCTGCCCTCCTGCCGTGAGCCATGCGTGACAGCTCCCCAATGTGGGATGCCCGGCAAACGGCAGCTCTTGCGTTGGCGTAAAGATGCGCAGGCCATAGTCGGCCTCTGGCGTGCTCGGGGGCAGCAGAAAGCTGGTTTCGCTGAGGTTGGTCCAATGCGCCAGCTGCGCCATCTGTGTGTCGCACAAAGCCGCTGCACCATGCACCACCGCCAACGGGTTGCCACATGTTGGCGTGTCGGTGAAGACATCCACCTGCGCGAATGCAAAGCTGCGGGGCATGGCCTGAAGTCCTTTAAATTGGAGGTATTTAGGGTGCCGGACACAGTCGTTCTAGGGGCCTGCGCCCATCTGGCGAAGACTTGTGCTTAAGGTATAGTAATCCACAACTTATTGCGTTATCCACAGATATTTTGCTTTACACTGATGAGTCGGCGCACCACCATATGTTGTTAGGGGGGTCGAGTTATCCACAGGCCCTAGAGCAGACACCAAGCGCTAGGGAGCTGCCAATCCCATAGCGTGCAGATAAATGAGGTGGCGCTATGGCATTATCAGAACAGTTTCTTGAGGAAGATTTGCACCCGATCGACATCGTGGAGCATCTCGCCGAGGGGCGCGACTGGAACTTCGACCGGATTGCAGATGATCAGATCGCTATGGCCGTGGAAGGCCAGTGGAAGACCTATTCGATCACTCTGGCTTGGTCCGCCTTCGATGAGACCCTGCGGATGGTCTGTTCCTATGAGGCAGAGCCGCCGCGCAGCAAGCTGCCGCAGCTCTATGAGGCGCTCAATGCGGTGAATGACGAATGCTGGGGCGGGGCTTTCACCTATTGGGAGCAGCAGAAGCTGATGATCTATCGCTATGGTCTTGTGTTGAGCGGTGGGCAGATGGCGAGCCCGGATCAGATTGACACCATGATCCGCACCGCCATTGAGAATGCAGAGCGCTTTTATCCGGCCTTTCAGCTTGTGGTTTGGGGCGAGCGAACTGTGAAAGATGCAATGCAAGTAGCCATTGCAGAGGCCTACGGGCGGGCGTAACACTGGCCCCCAAAACCACAAAGGGGGCTTTCATGGACATGACTTTTGTTGCCGAGCGCGGTCTGGTGCTTTTGGGGTGCGGCAAGATGGGATCTGCCATGCTGCAGGGGTGGCTGGCGGATGGTCTGCCGTCTGCATCTGTGTGGGTGCAGGATCCCAACCCGAGTGACTGGGTGCGCCAAAGCGGCGTCCATGTGAATGCTGACTTGCCTCAGGCCCCGGCCGTGGTGTTGATTGCGGTCAAGCCACAGATGATGAGCGATGCCCTGCCTGTGCTTAAGGAAATGGGCAATGGGGACACGCTGTTTGTGTCTGTTGCGGCTGGTATTTCCATTGCCACCTATGAGGACATTCTTGGGGCGCTCACCCCGATTGTGCGCGCCATGCCCAACACGCCTGCGGCTGTGGGCAAGGGTATTACAGCGATTGTGGGTAATGGACCTGCGGGTCTGACCGGGCTGGAAGCGGCAGAGGCGCTGCTGCAGGCGGTTGGGCAGGTGGTGCGTCTTGAGCGGGAAACCCAGATGGATGCGGTGACGGGCCTATCGGGCTCCGGCCCGGCCTATGTGTTTCACATGATTGAATGTATGGCGGCGGCAGGCGAGGCGCAGGGGCTGTCTCCGGAGTTGGCCATGGCTCTGGCCAAGGCAACGGTAGCGGGCGCAGGCGCGCTGGCAGAGCAGGCCGAGGAGGCACCTGAGCAACTGCGCGTCAATGTGACCAGCCCAAATGGCACAACGCAGGCAGGCCTTGATGTGCTGATGGATCCGGCGGTGGGATTGCCTCCCTTGATGATCAAGACCGTTGGGGCCGCTGCCGACCGTAGCCGGGAGCTGGCCAATGGCTGAGATTGCGTTTGAGGATTTCCTGAAAGTGGACATCCGCGTGGGCACGGTGGTGCAGGCGGAGCCCTATCCGGAGGCGCGTAAACCGGCGATCAAACTCTGGGTGGATTTTGGCGGTGACATCGGCGTGCGCAAAAGCTCGGCGCAGATCACGGCGCATTACACGCCTGAGGGGCTGATTGGTCAGCAGGTGATGGCGGTGGTGAACTTCCCGCCGCGCCAGATTGGCACATTCATGTCGGAGATATTGGTTCTGGGACTGTCCGATGAAAACGGTGAGATCGTGTTGATCGGGCCGGATGGCACGCGCAAAGACGCCGTTGTGCCTAATGGAGGGCGTTTGCATTGAAACGGTTGTTGATCACGCGCCCGCTGCCCGATGCTGTGGTGGCTGCCGCTCGCGACGCGTTTCATGTCACTGTGCGGCTCAACAATCTGCCAATGCAGTCAGATGAGCTGCGCGATGCGCTGCGCAACTTTGATCTTGTCTTGCCGACTTTGGGGGACGTGTTTGATGCGGGCGTGTTTGCAGATGTAGACACACCGCGTTGTAAGCTTTTGGCCAATTTTGGGGTGGGGTATAATCACATCGACGTGGCCGCGGCAAAGGCGGCTGGCATTGCGGTGAGCAACACACCGGGCGCTGTGACTGACGCCACAGCGGATGTGGCATTGACCCTGATCCTAATGAGTGCGCGTCGTGCAGGCGAAGGGGAGCGGTTGGTCCGCTCTGGCGGTTGGAAGGGCTGGCATCCCACGCAGATGCTGGGGCTGCATGTGACGGGGAAAACCGTTGGTATTGTTGGTATGGGCCGTATTGGCCAAGCCATCGCGGCCCGGTGTCATTATGGCTTCAACATGCCGGTGAAATATTGGAACCGCTCTGCCAAAGACCTTCCGTTTGAGGCCACGCGCGTGGAGCGCCTCGCGGATCTGGCGGGGCAGGTGGATGTGCTTGTGGCGGCTGTTCCCGGTGGGGCGCAAACGCATCATCTGTTTGATGCAGATATTTTTGAGGCCATGCAGAGCCATGCGCATTTCATCAATATTTCCCGTGGGGAAGTGGTGGATGAAGCGGCGCTGGTTGCAGCGTTGCAGGCGGGCAAGATTGCAGGGGCTGGCTTGGATGTCTATGAGTTTGAGCCGCGCGTGCCAGAGGCGCTGCGCAAGCTCAATACGGTGACGCTGCTGCCGCATCTGGGCACGGCCGCACTGGAGGTGCGCAGTCAGATGGGTATGATGGCCGTTGACAACTTGCTGGCCTTTGAGCGTGGAGAAACACCGCCCAATCAGGTGTGATACCAGCGCGCCCTGAGAGGCGCGCATGTTTAGGGTGAAGCGAAGTCTGCCACGCTGTCACCTGAGAGGCTGTCTTCCATTGCTTCGCGCCAGTGGCGGCGGCAGAGAGAGACGTAGCTTTCATTGCCACCGATCTGCACCTGTGCGCCCTCTCGAAGCACCTGTCCGCTTTCATCCTGACGCACCACCATGGTGGCTTTCTTACCGCAATGGCAGATCGTGCGCACCTCCCGCATTTCATCGGCTAAGGCGAGCAATGCCGCGGAGCCTGGGAAAAGCTGGCCCTGAAAATCCACGCGCAACCCATAGCACATAACGGGCACCTTCAGATCGTCCACCGCACGTGCCAGTTGCCAGACCTGTGCCTCGCTCAGAAACTGCGCTTCATCAATGAAGACACAGGCGAGCGGGCCTTGGGACAGGCGAGCGCTGATCTGAGCAAAGAGATCGGAGGTGGCGTCAAAGGTGTCTGCGGGTTCTGAAATTCCAATGCGGGACGCAATCCGACCTTCACCGGCACGATTGTCAAACCGCGCGGTCAGCAGGTAGGTCCGCATGCCCCGCTCGCGGTAATTGTGAGAGGCCTGCAAGAGCACTGTCGATTTGCCGGCGTTCATCGTCGAGTATTGAAAGTAGAGCTTGGCCATGGCCGCCTGATAGGCTGCATCGCCCCGGTCACGCAAGGGGGGGATGGTTCTGTTGGACGAAAACAATCCCGTTTGCCGGGTGTAAGGTGGCGGTGGGTCTTGCACAAAATCAGAAGCACGGCCCGTCCCATCGTGGCCAAGGCCAATGGGGATGATAGGGTCAGGCCGTGCGGCTCAATTGCCGAACAAGGCGCAGGTGACAGGCTGCGCAGCGCTCTTCCTGTAATCCGGCCCACCCGCCGGAAACTGATACCGCCGGACGAAACGCATCCGGTCTTTCTCAAATGCCAGATTCAGGGTAATTCAAGAAATGGGAAAATTTTGCACGTCTTCCCCTCAAATGGGAAATCTGGGAAAGAGGTGCAGCAATAATGAGAAGTTGGGACAAGTGCATGACCGTGGTGGACAGCTATCTGAAGAAGCATTCTGAGGCTTTGGTCAAGGACGTAGGTATTGAAGCGGCCTGTGCGCTGACAGGGAAATCCAAGGCGACATTGGGACGCTATTATTCCACCCACGACGAACATGCGGATCGGTTCATGCCAATTGATGCGGTGGCGGCGCTGGAAGAGGCGGCCTCTTACCCGCATGTGACGGCCGCACTGGCCGAGTTGCGCGGAAATTCGCTCAACCTTGAGGGGCGTCGCCGCAACTCTGACGACAAGGGCGGCGTGAATTCAGATGTCATTGCTCTCAGTCAGCGCTTTGCCATGTTGATGGCGGAATACAATCAATCCATCGAAGATGGGATCATCACGGTTGCGGAGGCCAAGCGGCTTTTGCAGGAGACGGTGGCGCTGCAGCGGGTCCTGGTGGACATGAAGCTGCATCTGGAAGAGGAATCCGTTTAAGCCATGGCGGGGCCACGCCAGCGACGGCCGTTGCTGGCGGCCGAGCGACATACCCCTGATCTGTTGCAGGGGTTTTTGACAGATCTCGAAGCCACACAGAGCTCTGCGGAAGTGTGGGGTTTGATTGTGGAGGTGGGGCGCGCACTCAATCTGCCCTACATCGATTTTATTTGTGCAGATAACTTTGCCAATTGGAAACGCACGCTTTTTATTCGGACCTCCTATGACAGCACGTGGTTGAACACCTTTAACGAAGATCCGGATGTGGCCAAATGGAGCTATTTTCGCACGCATGCGGTGCATCATCTGACCCCTATTGCTGTCGGATTGGAGTTTGTCGATGAGTATCATCATATGCCCGAAGCTCGGCATGCGGTGTTGCGCGAAGCCGCCGAGCGGGGACTGAGGGCGGGGTTTTCTGTGCCTTTGCGCCTGCATGCGCCGCCGCAGGCTGCTCTGATCACCTTCTGTGGGGACCACTCAAAGCGCGAAATGCGCCACATCATTCAGACCCATGGCTGGGTGCTCAACGCGGTGGCGATGATGGGGCATCAGCGATATCAGACCCATTTTGCCGCCGAGTTTACACAGCGTAACAGCATCTCTGACAAGCAGCGGGAATTGCTTGAGATGATTGGAGCTGGCCTGCAGGACAAGGTGATTGCCGAACAGCTTGAGATTTCGGTTTCTGCGGTGCGTCAGCGGATGAACAACCTGTTGGCCAAGACTGGTTTGGCCAACAGGGCGGATCTGGCAGCGCTGGCCATGAGTGTTGGGCTGGTGCAGGACCCCCTGCATCGGATGAACCAAAAAGTTGGCGGCGTTTTGGTGGAAATGGGCGTGCCGCATGGCAGCACTTTCCGGTACAGAAAAGACTGATCTTTGCTAGGGTCTTGAAGGCTGCCAAAACCGCGATGTGAGACGTGCATGAAATAAGGGTGTTCTGGAAGCCAGAACACCCTTGCATCATAAAATGACCTACGGGAATATTTGTGCACGGGTGTGCATTGAAACCTCTGTACGGGACAGCACAGAGCGGACGGGGATTTGCGGAAATCGCGCCTCGAACCTGTTGTCTCAGGACACCTGGGGTAGCGCCACGATGAGACAACAGCTCCATCCACCTATGATGGTAGCCCATCGTGATGGGGAGTTTTGTGTCAGGACTTTAGAAAGTTAGGTTAACAAAGCTGTCAATTTTAACAGTTTTTTGAATTTCAACTGTCATAAATGATAGGTGCCAGGGGCTTCAGCCCCGGCACACTCGAATCATTGTGACCAAATGTGACTGGATCAGCGGCGCTTTAGCAGGACCGAACCAACCGAATATCCGGCGCCAAAGGAACAGATCACGCCATAGTCGCCGGGAGTGAGGTCGTCTGAAAATTTGGAGAAGGCGATGATGGATCCTGCGGATGATGTATTGGCATAGTCTTGCAGAATGTTGGGCTGCTCCCCGTCTTCGGGTGTGCGTCCCAGCACCTTTTTGCCAATGAAATCATTCATGGATTTGTTGGCCTGATGCAGCCAGAGGCGGCTCAGTTGATCAGCGCTGATGCCCTCCTCTGCGATATGGGACAGCATATGGGTGGAGACCATGGGCACCACCTCTTTGAACACTTTGCGCCCGTTTTGCATGAACTGCATATCGCGGCGGTCGATCACCCCGTCCGGGCGTGAGCGGCGCAGGAATCCGTTGTTGTTGCGGATGTTGTTGGAGAATTGCGTCGCACAGCGGGTGGAGATGATTTCGAAATGCGCGCCTTTGGCGTCTTCGCTGCGCTCAATCACCGAGGCTGTGGCCACATCCCCAAAGATGAAGTGACAGTCACGATCGCGCCATTCCAGGTGGCCGGAACAGATTTCCGGGTTGACCACAATGGCTTTGCGCACAGAGCCCGCGCGCACCATATCTGCCGCAGCCTGAATGCCGAAGGTGGCAGAGGAGCAAGCGACGTTCATGTCAAAGGCAAAGCCGCCCGCCCCCAATTCTTTTTGAATTTCAATGGCAATAGCCGGATAGGCCCGCTCCATGTTGGAGGCGGCGCAGATCACCAGATCGATCTCTGACGCCTCCACCTGTGCCTGAGCCAGTGCCTTTTTACAGGCGTCCAGTGCCATTTCGGTCATCACACCGGGCTCATCATCGTCCCGCTGGCGCAGTTGCGGGTGCATCACATCGGGATTGAGGACGCCTTCTTTGTCCAGCACGTGCCGTTGTTCGATGCCGGAGGCTTTGACAATGAATTCGCTGGAGGAATGTTGCAGGGGCGCCATCTCGCCGGCGTCAATGGCCTTGGCGTTCACTGCGTTCATTTTGTCGGCGTAGGCGTTGAAGCTGGCGACCAGCTCGTCATTGGTGATGATGTTCTCAGGTGTGAAGACACCGGTTCCGGTGATCGCGGGCTTAAACATAACTGGGCCTTGAGTGGTTCTGGTGGCGCGCAGCTAGCCTTATTTTTGAACAGAACGTCAAGGGTTGACCTATGGTCAATTTCCTTGGTGGCCTTGTTTTATGGGCGGTCGCGGGTTTTTCCTCTGGGTGCAAAATGGGCACAGGCTCAGCGCAGCTGAGCCGGGCCCAAGCGAAAGCCTCATCTGTGATGAGCGCTTTGGTGCGGGAGCCCTGCTTGGCGCCATAAACATCGCGCGGGTGAAAGGCCCTTAGAACGGTGCATCCGGATAGGTGACCCCGGCCAGATAGAGCCCCTGTGGGGGACAGACCGGGCCACAGGCGGCGCGGTCGCGGGCCTGCAGGGCCTGTGCCACGTCCTCCGGTTGCCAGCCTCCTGCGCCCACGCGCTCAAGCGTGCCGACAAAACTGCGCACCTGATTATGCAGGAAAGAGCGCGCACGCACATGGAAGCGGATCTCCGGCCCGCCAAAACCGTCGACTTGCTCAACTCTGAGCTCATCAAGCGTTTTCTGCGGGCTGGCCGCCTGACAGATCGAGCTGCGGAAGGTGGTGAAATCATGGTTGCCAATCAGGTGATCCGCGCCCGCTTGCATGGCCGCAACGTCCAGATCGTGTTTCACCTGCCATACGAGGCCAGCCTGATGGGTGGCGGGTGCCCGCCGCATCAGGATGCGAAACAGATAGCGCCGCTCAGTGGCGGAAAACCGGGCGTGCCAGTCGTCAGCCACCTTCGCGCAGTTCACAATGGCAACGGGCGCGGGTTTGAGCTGAAAATTCAGCGCTTCGGACAGCCGGAATGGATCCCAGTCGTTCTCCATGTCGCAATGGGCCACCTGTGCCAGGCCATGCACGCCCGCATCTGTGCGACCGGCGGCCGCGATGGTGTGGGCGCGTTGCTCAAGCTTGGCCAGCGCCGCCTCGATGGCCCCCTGTACAGAGGGCTGATCGGCCTGTCGCTGCCAGCCTGCAAAGGGGGCACCGTGGTATTCAACTTGAAGAGCATATCTGGGCATGCGCCTCAGGTAGCCGATTGCCACAGCAATTTGAAGAGCGCGGTTTTGCGCTGGGGCAGTGGCGGGGAAATTTGGCGCTATTGTCCCCACTGGAAATGCCCCGGCGGCGGGCTTAGGTTCTGTTTGAAGCAGGCAAAGGGGCCACAATTGGTCATTTCCACAGTTGCAGAGGGTCTGGCGCGCCAGATTGAAACAGTCACAGAGACGGTGACGGGGGCGTTTGATCCGGTGATCCGTCTGGGCGTTACGGGGCTCGCGCGGTCTGGCAAGACGGTCTTTATCACCTCCTTGGTGGCCAATCTCCTGGACAGGGGACGGATGCCACAGCTTGCCGCCTGTGCAGAAGGGCGGATTGAGGCAGCGTTTTTACAGCCACAGCCAGATGATCTTGTGCCGCGCTTTGACTATGAGCGCCATTTGGCGGCCATGACGGGCAGCGCGCCGGTCTGGCCAGACAGCACGCGCGCGATCAGCGAGTTGCGCGTGTCCTTGCGGGTGCGTCCCAATGGGCTGTTGTCCGGTTTTCAGGGGCCGCGCACCGTGCATCTGGATATTGTGGATTATCCCGGTGAATGGCTTCTGGATCTGGGGCTGATGGACAAGAGCTTTGCCACTTGGAGCCGCGAGGTGCTGGCGCGCACCGAGGGGCGGGATCTTGCCCGCGGCTATCATGAGCTGCTGCGCGACACGGATGTGCTGGCCCCGCTGTCAGAGCCGCAGGCACAGGCGCTGGCGGCGCAGTTTACCACCTATTTGCAGGCGGCGCGTGAGGCCGGGTTTTCAGATTGTACACCGGGGCGGTTTTTGCTGCCCGGCGATCTGGCCGGATCGCCTGTTTTGACATTTGCGCCTTTGCCTGAGGCGGGCAAAGCGCAGCGCGGATCGTTGTGGCGGGTGTTTGAAAAACGCTTTGAAGCCTATAAGGCACAGGTGGTGAAGCCATTTTTCCGCGACCATTTCGCGCGCATCGACCGGCAGGTGGTGCTGGTCGATGTGCTGGGGGCCATTCATGCCGGACCGCAAGCTGTGGAAGACATGCGTGCTGGTCTGGCCGACACGCTCGCCGCTTTTCGCCCGGGGCGGAACGCCTTTCTTGCAAGGTTGCTGCGGGGCAAACGGGTGGAGAAAATCCTCTTTGCGGCCACCAAAGCGGATCACCTGCACCATCGTCAGCATCCGCAGTTGACCAATATCATGCAGGCGCTGACGCGTGAGGCCGCAGATCGCGCGCAGTTTGCTGGGGCCAAGACCGACGCCCTGTCGCTTGCCTCGCTGCGCACCACGGTGGAGGAAACGGTGGTTCATGAAGGGCGTCAGTTGGACTGTGTGCGCGGACAGTTGCTGGCGGATCGACGGCAGGCGGCCTTTTATCCCGGTCACTTGCCAGAGGACCCGACGGTCCTGCTCAATGCGGCCCGCTCTGGTGCAGCCAAGTGGCTGGATGACGACTATCAGGTGATGAAGTTTGCCCCCGCCGCCAACACATTGCGCCCCGGGAGCGGCCCGCCACATATCCGCGTGGACCGCGCGGCGCAGTTTTTGATTGGAGATATGCTGTGAGCTCCGAACCAAGCAAAACCGGGCCCGTTCTGATCGAATGTGACGATGGCGTCGACGTGACAGAGGCGGCTCCGGTGCCTGATCTGATGGCACCAGCCCCGACAGGTCAGGCAATGCAGGTCACAGCGCAATTGGCAGCGCGCAGGCCCAGCCGGTTGACACGGTGGTTCTGGGCGCTTGTGGGGCTGTTCGTGAGTGCGGCTGTGTCCATGGCGGCTTGGGATTTTGCCACCGGGCTGGTGGCGCGCAATCTCTATCTTGGATGGGCCGTGATGGGGATCGGAGCGGCGGCGCTTTTGCTGGCTGTGATGATTGTTCTGAAGGAGCTGGCCGGTTTGGCGCGTCTCAAGCGTGTGGATGGCTTGAAGATGCGTGCAGAAGCGGCAGTGCAGGCCCATGAGATGGGACAGGCGCGGAGCATTGTGGACGCGCTGTTGCAGTTCTATCGCGGACGCGAAGATCTGTCTTGGGGGCGTGACAGTCTCAGGCGGCAGCGCGACGAGGTGCTGGATGCGGATGCTCTTCTGGCTTTGGCCGAAATCGCATTGATGGCACCTTTGGATAAGGCCGCGCAGCGTGAAGTGGAGGCAGCGGCCCGGCAAGTGGCGGCGGTGACCGCCTTGGTGCCGCTGGCCTTAGCGGATGTGGTGGCGGCATTGACGTCCAATCTGCGCATGATCCGGCGGATTGCGGAGGTTTATGGCGGCCGGTCCGGCACGCTGGGCAGTTGGCGCCTGTTTCGCGCGGTGATGACGCATCTGGTGGCCACGGGGGCTGTGGCGGCGGGCGATGATCTGATTGGGACCATCGCGGGCGGCGGCGCGCTGGCCAAAGTAAGCCGCCGGTTTGGCGAAGGCATTGTGAATGGCGCTTTGACCGCGCGTGTTGGCGTTGCTGCAATGGAGGTGTGCCGACCGCTGCCTTTTGGGGAGGGGCGTCGCCCCTCTGTGGCGGGGCTGGTGAAACGGGCTCTGACCGGTCTGTTCTCTAAAGAGAGGTGAGCTTGCTCACCGCAAGATCGGCACGCCCCCGGGGCCTTTCACCTTTTCCACAACACCTGCGCGCAGACTGCGGCCAATGCGATGGGCCAAGGCCGACCAGGCCGCCGCCTGTGTCTCAGAGAGCTCGCGTTTGAGGGTCATGTCAAACAGGGCCAGCCAAGCCTCGAACATTCCCGGGCGCACATTGCCAGCGTCGCGGTGCACCTTAAGCGGATTGCCGTCATAGCTGCGCTCATGAAGAATGGCATTGGCCCAAAAATCTACAATTTTAGCTTCATGCCCCGGCCAATCTTCTACATGCACGGCGAAAACCGGGCCAAGCCCGGGATGCTGGCGCACCATTTCATAAAAGGCGGCCACGACCCGGGCGATGTCATTTCGGGTTACATCAAATTTGGGAGGCAGAGACGCCATGTGCCGAACTCCTTTTTTTCCTACCTAAAATCGCGGTTGAGATCTTGCAACTGCAAGACAGTCGCACCCGGTGCCAGATGTGAGTGATTTTGTCGGATTTTTGGTAAGCAAAATACTCGGATTTTGTTGTTGAGTAAATCAATCAACCAATTGAAAGTAAACAAAAATTCTTGAAACTAGAATCATTCTGATCTAAGCCTAGGGCAAGAACTCACTCAGGTGAGTCGACAGAAAACACATCAGCCATCAGGCGGACCCAGCCAGCCAAACGCCAGCCACGTCTTTTCCTGAACAGCAAAAGGAGAGAACCATGACCGATAAAGCCTGTAACGTTTGCGCCTTCTTTGACAACGCAGCTGTGAAAGAAACCTCTGCGAAAGAAACCGGTGGCCTCTGCCGTTTCAGCGCGCCAACCTTCCTCACCGAAGAGGAAATGCACGGCGACGCACATTGGCCAGTTGTGAAAAGCAACGACTGGTGCGGAAGCTTTGAAGGCCAGGCCGCTTAACTCACGGAGCGCCTGAAAGAACGGGCCGCTTACGTACAGTGACCAGCAAGCCAGGTCCAGCAACGCAGCCAGCCATAGCGCCAGCCACGTAGCCAGGTCCAGCCAGCCAATCATTTAAGCGGGAAGAGGGTACGCATTGCGTGCCCTCTTTTTTGTCGTGCGCAGGCAGGCGGGGTGCCTTGTCCTTATGGCTTTACCCTGTGCGTGCTGCGGCCTATAAGGCGGGTATGACGCAGATATTCGCAATTATCATTCGAATTATCAGCCCGGCGCTCTAACTGATCGAGCCGCCGGGACAAGGCGTATGGAAGACCGCGCCGCCCTCTCTCATTCCAAATATGACCGCCTGAAAAGGACCGGACACATGTGTGCCGATACACCTGAATACAAAGATACGCTGAACCTGCCCAAAACCGATTTCCCAATGCGCGCGGGGCTGCCCAAACGTGAGCCAAACTGGCTCGAACGCTGGGAAAACATGGGCGTTTATGACCGTCTGCGCGAAAAAGAAGATCGTAAGCCTTTTATCCTGCATGACGGCCCGCCCTATGCCAACGGCCATCTGCACATCGGTCACGCGCTGAACAAGACCATCAAGGATATGATCGTGCGCTCCCATCAGATGATGGGCCATGATGCGCGTTACGTGCCGGGCTGGGATTGTCACGGTCTGCCGATCGAGTGGAAGATCGAAGAGCAGTATCGCAAAAAGGGCAAAGACAAAGACGCAGTGGATGTGGTGGAGTTCCGTCAGGAATGCCGCAAGTTTGCCGAGGGCTGGATCGACATCCAGCGCGAGGAATTCAAGCGTCTGGGCATCACTGGCAACTGGCCAAACCCTTACATCACCATGGATTATCACGCTGAGGCGGTGATTGCCGATGAGTTCATGAAGTTCCTCATGAACGGCACGCTCTATCAGGGGTCTAAGCCTGTGATGTGGTCGCCGGTTGAGAAAACCGCGCTGGCGGAAGCTGAGGTGGAATATCACGATCACCAGAGCCACACGATCTGGGTGCCGTTCTCCTTCCAGAACGCCGAAGGTGATCTGGCTGAAGCACATGTTGTGATCTGGACCACAACGCCATGGACCATCCCTTCCAACCGTGCGGTGGCTTATGGCAATGGTATTGCATACGGCCTGTACCGCGTGGAGACGACCGAAGAGGAAAGCTGGACCAAACCCGGCGATCTCTACATCTTTGCGGATACACTCGCTGAAGACTGTCTGCAGAAGTCTCGGGTGACCGAGTTCACCCGTGTGCGTGATGTGGCACCAAGCGAGTTTGACGGACTGCTCTGCGCGCACCCCTTCAAAGGTATCGATGGCGCGGATGGCTTCTGGGACTACGATGTCCCGATGATTGACGGCGATCACGTCACCGATGATGCCGGGACAGGCTTTGTGCACACGGCACCAAGCCATGGTCAGGAAGACTATGAGGCCTTTGTGGCGCGCAACTGGCTGGAGCGGATGACCCACAATGTGGGCGAGCAATCCGAATTCCTGCCGCATGTGCCGTTCTTTGCCGGGCTGCAGGTGATCGACCGCAAAGGCAAGGAAGGCAAAGCCAACAATGCCGTCATCGCCAAGCTGGTGGAGGCCGGTGGCATCATTGCGCGTGGCCGTATCAAACACAGCTATCCGCACAGCTGGCGCTCCAAGGCGCCGATCATCTATCGCAACACGCCGCAGTGGTTTGCCTCTGTGGATCGCAAGCTGGATGACGGCAAAGGTG
This sequence comes from Shimia marina, assembly GCF_001458175.1. Classification (GTDB taxonomy): domain Bacteria; phylum Pseudomonadota; class Alphaproteobacteria; order Rhodobacterales; family Rhodobacteraceae; genus Shimia; species Shimia marina. The sequence continues at coordinate 63,932 of NZ_CYPW01000017.1, read as the reverse complement.
AGATGGGGGATAGCATCCGCGAGCGTGCGCTGCGCTCGATTGATGAGCTGGTGAAGTGGACCCCACAAAAAGGCCGCAACCGTCTCTATTCCATGATTGAAAACCGCCCGGACTGGGTGCTGTCCCGTCAGCGCGCCTGGGGTGTGCCGCTGACCTGTTTCACCAAGAAAGGTCTGTTGCCCACCGATGAAGGCTTCTTGCTGCGCGACCCGGAGGTCAATGCCCGCATCAAGGCGGCCTTTGACGCAGAAGGCGCGGATTGCTGGTACTTTGACGGGGCCAAAGAGCGTTTCCTTGGCGAAGCTTACAATGCAGACGAGTGGGAGCAGGTTTTTGACGTGCTCGACGTTTGGTTTGACTCCGGTTCAACCCATGCCTTTGTGCTGCGTGATCGTGAGGACGGTACCGAGGACGGCATTGCCGACGTCTACATGGAAGGCACCGACCAGCACCGGGGATGGTTCCACAGCTCATTGCTGCAGGCCTGTGGCACCAAAGGCCGCGCGCCTTATCGCAATGTGGTGACCCATGGCTTCACGCTGGACGCCAAGGGCAACAAAATGTCCAAGTCGCTTGGCAATACCATCGTGCCAGAGAAGGTGGTGAAGCAATATGGCGCTGATATTCTGCGCCTGTGGGTGGCGCAGACCGATTACACCGCCGATCAGCGCATCGGGGATGAGATCCTCAAAGGTGTTGCCGACAGTTATCGTCGCCTGCGCAACACCATGCGCTTTATGCTGGGCTCGCTTGCCGATTTCACCGAGGCGGATCGGATCGAAGATCCGATGGACATGCCGCCACTGGACCGCTGGGTGATGAGCCGTATGGCGGAGCTGGATGAGGTGGTGCGCAAGGGCTATGCGTCCTTTGATTTCCAAGGGGTGTTCAGCGCGGTGTTCACTTTTGCCACGGTGGATCTGTCGTCTTTCTACTTCGATATTCGCAAGGACGTGCTCTATTGTGACGGGGATACGCTGCAGCGGCGTGCCTGCCGGACGGTGCTGGACCACCTGTTCCACCGCCTGACAACCTGGCTGGCACCGATTTTGGTGTTCACCATGGAAGAGGTCTGGCTGGAGCGGTATCCGGGCGAGGACAGCTCTGTGCATCTGGTTGATTTCCCGGAGACACCGGCGAGCTGGCGCAATCTTCAGAACGAAGAGAATGTTGCGCGGGTGCGTGTGGTGCGCCGTGTGGTGACCTCTGCGCTTGAGGTGCAGCGCCGTGACAAGGTGATCGGCTCCAGCCTTGAGGCGGCGCCTGTGGTGCATGTGGCCGATGAGGAGACCCGTCGCCTGCTGAGCCTGATCGACATTGATGAACTGTGCATCACCTCTGGTCTTGTTGTGAGTGACGCGCCTGCGCCGGAAGGCGCGTTTACGCTGGATGAAGTGGCTGGTGTTGGCGTGGTCTTCAAGACGGCAGACGGCGATAAATGTCAGCGCTGCTGGAAGATCCTGCCTGACGTGGGCAGCCACAGCCATGAAGGCGTGTGTGGCCGCTGTAACGACGCGCTGGGCTGAGGCTTTGCGAATGAGATCGAAAGGGCGTCCGGTTTTGGGCGCCCTTTTTCATGGCTATAGGAGCTGCGCTGTGGCCTTGATTCCGGGCGGGGGAGGCGGCATCGTGCGCCCATGTTGCAGACCACCGTTGAAACCCCGACCGGCCCGATGACCCTGACCGAAGAGGACGGGGCCATCACCCGTGCTGAATGGGGGCAGGGAGGTGTGGGCGACACGCCTTTGCTAAGAGAAGCGGCGGCGCAATTGGTGGCTTATTTTGACGACCCTGTGCGCGGGTTTGATTTGCCCCTGCGGGTGGAGGCGTCAGAATTTCAGCAGAAAGTCTGTGACGCGATGCTGGCAATCCCATTGGGGGAGACGCGGACCTATGGGGATCTGGCCAAAGAGATTGGTGTGCCCGCGCAGGCGATCGGGCAGGGCTGTGGCGGCAATCCGATACCGGTGATCATCCCTTGCCACCGCGTGTTGGGCGCCAATGGGCTTGGCGGGTTTTCAGGCGAAGGTGGCGTGGAGACCAAGGTCTGGCTGCTCAAGCATGAGCGCGCCGCCGGGTTGCTGATCTGATCAGAGCTGCTCACGGTAAATGAGCTGCTGTGCCGCGCCGGCGCAGAGCAGATAGGCCGAGGTGGCCACAAGCCCCCAGAGGGCCCAGCTTTCGGGATGGAAATCCACCCAGGCGGCCCAGCCTGCAAAAAGCGTCCAGGCCAGAGCCAGCGGCAGCGACAGCCAGCGCCAGCGCGCGGTGCGTACGGGGTGGATGAATTTGATCGGCAGGAACATCGCCACAGCCAAGACGGTCACAAGCGCGAGGCTGACCCAGAAATTTGGTTCCACCGCAAAAATCACGATCACCAGCATATTCCAGCATCCGGGAAAACCGGAGAAGGAATTGTCTTTGGTTTTCATACGGGTGTCGCAGAAATAAAGCGCGGAGGTGAAGGTGATCACAATGATGGCAAACCAGCCGGTCCAGCCATCCATCAGCCCGGATTTGAAAAGCGCAAAGGCCGGGATGAAGACATAGGTCAGGTAGTCGATGATCAGATCAAGCAGCACACCGTCAAATTCGGGCGCGTTCTTCTTAACATCATAGTGCCGCGCCAGTGGTCCGTCGATGCCATCGACAATGAAAGCAACCACCAACCAGAGGAACATCAGGCTCCATTTCCCATCCACAGCGGCCAGCATGGCGAGCATGGACAGGACAGCACCGGTTGCGGTGAAGAGATGGACGGCAAGGGCACGGGCACGAATAGTCATTTGTGTGTCATGCAGGAATTGGCGCGTGAGTGCAACGGTGGAGCGCGCAGTTTGGTGCAGGCCTGCCCTCAGATGTGGGATGCCTCCGGCGGGGATATTTGAGGTCAAATGAAGCGGACTGGCTCATTGGCGTGGTTTGAGGGCAAAAATGGCGGCGCGAACGGCCTCTGGCAGAGTGGTGTCGCTGTGCTCTGGCGCGGCGTCCAGGGCGGAGGCCACGTCTTTGGTGAGAATACCAATGGTGTTGTCTTCTGCCCAGCCATCGCGGGCGAACTCAATCTCGTCAAAGCCTGAGGCGAGCCAATTTTGCCCTGAGGAGGTATGGATCAGCTTGAGAAGGGCGGCCTCGTCAATGTTGCTTTGGTCCGCCCAGTCCAGCACCATCCGGGTCATTGCTGTATTGGTCGCCGCCAGCAGGTTATTGAGCACCTTCGCCTGCATGCCTGCGCCGAAGGGCCCCATGTGGTGGAAATGCGCGCCCATAGCGTCAAACAGAGGCTGATGCTGTGCCAGCGCGTCGATTTCGCCGCCAAGCATGAAGGACAGACGGGCTTCTTCGGCGGCGATGGTTGCGCCGGACATGGGGGCAGCGATGAGCGTAATATGGCTCGGGACCTTGTCGCGCAGCGCGCGCACATATCGCGGTGAGAGGGTGGAGGAGATGATGACAGTGGTCAGATGAGGGGTTGTGTCGATCAGGTTTTGCACGTCAAACAACAGATCATCTGTTTGAGATACATCTCGCACCACGGTGATCAACACGCGCAGATCCGCTGCAAAATCGGGCAGGGACAAAAGTTGTTTTGCGGGAAGTGTCAGAACGCTGGCCGGGCGAATGTCGAAGCCTTTTGCATCAAAACCCGCATGGCGCAGTGCCATCAGGATCGGCCCGCCCATACGTCCGCAGCCTGCGACGCCGATGCCAGTTGTTGCAAAATCGTGAGGCATGTGGCCCTCCGCACAGGGATGCGCAGAGGGCATCCGGTTTAAGAGAAGGCGCGTTTCAGCGCAGGTATGTTGGATAGGATTAGCACGTCAAAGGCGAGCACGGCCAGAAAAGTCACACCGACCAGCGGGAAGGCCACCGACACCAGCGCAGCGATCAGCAGCGCGCCTTTCCAGAGTGGCATTTCGGCAGGCGCAGGCGGTGCTGCCAGACGCAGCGCGTTTTGTGGTCGGCGTTTGACCCACATCACCACGCCGGAGACGCAGACAAAAATCACCGCAAGACAGAAGACCACATTGAGGAGGAGGTTCCAAAGCCCCATCAGCCCCATGTGGAAGGGGATGCTGACCGCCATGGATTTCCCTGCCAGTGAGTAATCCGCAAAGCGCACTTGGGCGAGGATCTTGCCGCTGTACTGATCCACATGCACGGTGACATCGCCCATGGGGTCGGTGCTGTCGCTGCTCATGCTGTCGCGGTTGATGGTCCAGACCCCTGTGTCGCCGCGCGGATAGGCCACGCGGAAGCGGCCCTCAAGGCCAAGACTGCGCCCCAATGCAGTGATGCTGTTGATATCCACCGCGGCACCCGCAGCGGTGCCTGTGACGCCTACGTCTGAGCCAGAAGCAGGCATGGGTGTCTGCTCCAGCGCCCATGGCACGTCGTTTTGATTGCCATGGCCCATGCTGGCGTGGGTTTCGTCAGACAGAGGGACATTATTCCATTTTTCTGCCGGAAAGGTCGACCAGGCCTGCACAAACTTCCCGCCCCAGATGCCGGTCCATGCCAGCCCTGAAATCAGGAAGATCACCATCAGCAGTGAAATCCAGAAGCCGACCACCGCATGCAGGCTTTTCCACAGCGCGCGGCCGCGTGCCGCGAGGTTGGGGATCAAGACGGAGGTGGCATTGCCGCGCGGCCACCACAGGTAGAGTCCTGTGAGCACCAGAACGAGGCCAAGCCCGGCGGCAATTTCGATCAACCGATCACCGGTGTCTCCGAGTAAGAGAGAGCCGTGAATGTTGTCGGCCAGATCATAGAGCCCTGCACGACGGTTCCAGCTTTCCAGCACGTTACCGCCATAGGGATCGACGGCCACCATCATCTGATCCGTGTCGGTTTGGACGCGAAACACTGCCGCAAGCGCGTCGGTCTTCGGCCCGATATATTCGACCACTTCGCCGGGCACCGCGGATGTGGCGGCGGCGGCCTGATCGCTGATCGACAACGCGGTGCCTGTGGGGGTAACGGCAATTTTCTCCCCGTCGCGGCCGTCAAACTGTGTGAGGGCCATCATCAGCAGCCCTGTGACTGAGAGCATGATCAGGAAGGGGATCACGTAGAGACCGGCGTAGAAATGCCAGCGCCATACGGCGAAATAGAGTTTTTGAGACAGCTTACTGGAGGCGGCATCGCCGCTTGGTTGGCTGGTGTGTGCCATGAGAGGACTCTCCTAAGGAGCCGCACCCGAGCTTTTGCGGGGCGGTCAATGTTTCGTCTGAAATGTGAGATGAAATCAGGAGAGAGCGGGGGGACCGCGCGCGTCATAGCGACGGTGGAAGCCGGCGCTTTCATGGGTGAAACCTTCGGTCTGCCAGCGCGCAGTGCGCAGGCTGTGCAGAGGCAGAGGGAAAGGGCCGTGCATCACCAGATTGGCCTCTGCCACGACGGAAAAGGCACAGGGGGGACGTTTGTCGTCAGTCTGTTCCTGCAATGGCACCGGTGCCCCGGTGTCATCCACGATCAGCTCGACCATGTCCTCCCCAGTGCAGATGACCAGCACCATATGCCCATCTGGCAAAGCCTTTGGCATCCAGCCGGCCGGAACGGCGGCGGAGACCAGTACGGCCAGCAGAAGAGCACAGGTGGTCAGCAGGCGCATGGATTATTCAAGACCTGCGATAATCGCGCGCAAAGTGGCAATGCCATCGCCTTTTTCCGAACTGGTCAGAACCATTTCCGGATAGGCGGCGGGGTGTTTCGCCAGCTTTTCGCGCACCTGTTTGAAGATCTTGGCACGGTCTTTTTCTTTGACCTTATCCGCCTTGGTCATCACCACCTGAAAGGTGACAGCAGAGCTGTCCAGCAAGGACATGATCTCTTCGTCCACATCTTTGACCCCATGGCGGCTGTCAATCAGCACAAAGGCCCGGCGCAGGTTGGCGCGGCCAGACAGATACTGTTTGAGCAGGCGCTGCCACTTTTCCACCACCGGCAAAGGCGCATTCGCATAGCCATAGCCCGGAAGATCGACCAGATAATGGCTTTCGGTCAGGGTGAAGAAGTTGATTTCCTGTGTGCGCCCCGGCGTGTTTGAGGCGCGCGCAAGACGGGTGCGGCCCGTCAGCGCATTGATCAGGCTGGACTTTCCAACATTGGAGCGGCCGGCAAAGCAAACCTCCACACGGTCGCCCGCAGGCAGGCCATCCATGGCCACCACACCTTTGAGAAAGTCGGAGTTGGCACCGTTAAAGAGCTTGCGTCCACGTTCCAGTGCGATGGGTTCTGGATCTTCGACAAATGGAAAAGGAAGCTGCATCAAAGCACCTCTGCTGTATCGCCCACCGAGATGGTGCCGGATTTTGTCACAACGCCATAGACGCCAAAGTCACGATGATCGTTCAGGGCTTTGAGCGCACCCAGTGTATCGGCATCGCGTATGCCGGTTTCGGGGTTGGATGCGGTGGCAAGGCAGCGGGTGATCTGCTCGCGCACTTCAATTTCCGCGGTGCCAATGCGCAGGGTTTTGCCCAGCCAGTTGAATTCCTCAAAGGCCTCGAACCCGGTGAGCCAGATGTTGCCGCGCCAGCGTTCGGTGGACAGGCTTTCGCCCAGATGTTGCTCTACGGCTTTGTGGCTGGCTGTGGTGTGAATGGCGATAGAGGGGAAGTTGCTGTCGGTCATGCCCACGTCCCCCGCAGGCACCAGTTTGGTGCTGGCCGCGCGCTCCTTGGGCATGATGGGGCGCACCCAATCGATCAGCTTGTCGCCCTGTGTTTCGGGATCAAAGGTCAGCTCCCAGAGATCGGGATGCTGTAGGGTGATTTTGCCGCTGGCCTCATCCACTTTGGCGGTGATGGCCATGAGCGAGGGGGCGCCAGCCGCGCGGGAAAAATTGCGACAGGAGGCCCATTCGCCCCCGTCGGTCTTTGCGGCCTCATGGGCCACGGCGTAGCGGCGATCCCAGGGGAAGGTTTGGCCTTCCTCCAAAGAAATCTGACCCACGGACTCGCGTCCGTGGGCCTTGATTGGGTGCCGCCAGAGAGCTGCTACGCTGCCCATTATTTGGCGTCCTCTTTCTGTTTTTTCTTAAAGCTGGCTTTGATGTTGCCAAAAACGTCCGGTTTGTAACCGTGATGCCGCATGATGGCATACTGCTGTGTGAAGGTGATCACGTTGTTGGTGATCCAGTACACAACCAGGCCAGAGGCAAAGCTGCCAAGCATGAACATGAAGACCCATGGCATCCAGGCAAAGATCATCTGCTGGGTCGGATCCGTGGGGGCTGGATTCAGTTTCTGCTGCAGCCACATGGAAATCCCCAGCAGGATCGGCAGGATGCCAAGGCTGAAGAGTTCAAAGAAGCCCAGATCCGGTACGGCGAAAGGCAGCAGGCCAAACAAGTTGATGATCGAGCTTGGGTCCGGCGCAGAGAGATCGTTGATCCAACCAAACCAAGGTGCGTGGCGCAGTTCCAGCGTGACAAAGATCACTTTGTATAGCGAGAAGAAGATCGGGATTTGGATCAGGATCGGCAGACAGCCCGCCGCCGGATTGACCTTCTCTTTCTTGTAAAGCTCCATCATGGATTGCTGCATTTTCTGACGGTCGTCGCCGGCCGCTTCTTTCAGCTTTTCCATCTGTGGCTGGAGCTCTTTCATCTTCGCCATGGAGGCATAAGATTTATAAGCCAGCGGGAAGACGATGATTTTCAGGATCACGGTCAGACCGATGATGGCCCAGCCCATGTTGCCGATAAAGCCATTGAGCCAGTGCAGCAGGGCAAAGATCGGCTTGGTCAGGAAGGCAAACCAGCCCCAGTCGATGGACTCCAGAAAGCCAGTCACGCCGCCTTCGTTCTGATAGGTACGGATGGTGGCCCATTCTTTCGCACCAGCAAACAGCTGGCTGTTGGCCTCTGCTGTCTCGCCCTCGGCCACGGTCAGCGTGCGCATCACCGCTTCGGCCTGATAGATGTCGCGGGCGGCATCGTATTTGGAAACCGATTTGAAACCCGCATCGCCGCCGGGGATCAATGTGGCCATCCAATAGTGATCGGTGAAGCCGATCCAGCCTTCGCTTTCGACCTGTGTGACCTCAGCAGCCGCGCCTTCACGCTGATCATAGCTGTAGTCGGTCATATCGTCATAATCAACTTCTGCCAGTTCGCCGTCCGCCATGGAAATCAGGCCTTCGTGCAGAATGAAGAAGTTTTTCAGATCTTCGGGTTCCCCATAGCGTGCGAGCACACCGTAAGGCGCAAGGGACACGGTGCCTGCGCCGGTGTTTTCCACGGTCTGTGCGACGGAGAACATGAAGTTTTCATCCACAGAAATGGTGCGGCGGAAGGTCAGGCCTGCGCCATTGTCCCAGGACAGGGTCACAGGGGTCTCGTCGGTCAGGGTCTCGCCACTCTCCACGGACCAAAGCGTGTTGGAGCCGGGCACCTGATCCAATGTGAGCCCTGCGCCCGGCGCCCAGCCATACAGCGCGTAGTAAGCGTTGGGTTCGCCATTGGGAGACAGCAGCGTCACGATTGGCGCGCCCTCATCGAGGGTTTCGCGATAGTCGTTCAGCTTGAGATCATCAATGCGGCCTCCCAAGAGGGAGATAGAGCCGGTCACGCGATCGGTCGCGATGTCCAGACGCGGCGCGTCCGCTGCGGCGGTGGGCTCTATCGTGGTGGCCGCGCCTGCGGTCGTGCCCGCGGTGGAAAGCGCAGGCGCCGTCGCTGGCGTGCCTGCCTCAGTGCTTTCGGCCACGGCCGGTGCATTTGGGTCTTCCACTGTCTCTGGGGGTGGAAACAGGAGGAACCAGATCAGGATGACGCCAAAGCTGAGCGCCGTCGCGAGGATGAGGTTCTTGTTCTGATCGTCCATTGCCGCAAGCCATCTGTCGTTGAAACGTTGGGGAGGTTCAACAGAGGTGGGGGGCAAAGGTCAAGGGGATTCGACCGCAACGCCACGAATGCGCGGCAGGCGTTGCTCTGGTGTTAAAGCTTTCAGAAGGTCGCCGACCTGCGCAAGAGACTGCGCTGGTCTTAGCTTGGCTTGTTGCCAATTTTCAGCGCCGGGCCGATTTTTTCCTGATGGGCCGTCATCCATTTCAGAGTTTCATGAAACGGCATCGGGCGGGCAATGCCAAACCCTTGCACGTGCGAGCAGCCCAATTGCGCCAGCATGGTATGCTCGCTCGGGTTCTCCACACCTTCGGCCAAAGTTTCCAATCCCAGACGCTCCGCCATTGTGACAATCGCGGCGATCATGCGCTGTTGTTCAGGGTCGCGGTCGATATTGGTCACAAAAGAGCGGTCAATTTTGATGCGTTTCACCGGTAGGCGACGGATAGAGGAGATCGAGGCATGGCCGGTGCCAAAATCGTCAAGATCAATGGAGCAGCCAAGCGCGCTGATGGCCTCAACATTGCGCACAACCATGTCATCTGGCGTGCCTGCAACCACGCTTTCAAGCACTTCGATGCCAAGGCGGCTTGCGTCGAGCTCGGTACGGTCCAGCTCCCATTGAATACGTTCCACCAGAGTTGGGCTGCGCAGTTCTTCCCCTGCGAAGTTCACGCCCACCATCGGCACTTTGAAGCCCGCATCATCCCAGGCCCGCACGGCGTCCAGAGACTGGCGCAGCATGAGATCGGCCAGTTGGCCCATCTGGCCAGTCTGATGCAGCACATCAAGGAACTGGATCGGTGCCAGAATACCGCGTTCTGGATGCTCCCAACGTGCCAGCGCTTCAAAACCGGTGACAAGGCCGGTGTCTGTCGAAACCTGCGGCTGAAACCAGGCCCGAATTTGGTCACGTTGCAGAGTGCGCGCTGCCTCGCTTTGGGTTTTGCGGCGGGATATCACCTTACGCCCCATATCCGTGGAATAGGCGCGGATATTGCTATCGCCCGTGAGTTGGGCCTCATGCAACGCCATATCGGCGGCTTGTATCATCGCTGTGGCGCTGGGGCGGTTGAGGCGGGAGGACAGGCAGAAGCCAACGGAACAACTGACATAGATGGAGGCCATCTGCAGAGGGATGGGTTCTTCAAGGGCGGTTTGAAACCGGGTGGCCATCTGTACGCCGCTGTCTACGTCGATATGTGAGACAGGTTCCAAGGCAACAGTAAAGGCGGCATCTCCGGCACGGGCCACCAGATCACCGTTGCGCAGCGCACTCTTGAGGCGGTCCGCAACGTAGCGCAGCACCTCTTCGGCCGCTTGATCACCATGGTTTTCCCGCAAACGCGCGAAATTGTCGATCTTGAGTGCGAAGCAGGCAGTGGTCTGACCGTCTTCGTCAAGGGTGACCAGTTTCTCCTGCATGCGATGTTCAAAGCCCGCCGGGGTGAGCAATCCCGTAAGCCCGTCAATCTCTGCCCGGAACCTACGCTTCGTGCCCGAGAATACCGAGGCCGCAATAAGCAGGGGCAACGGCAAGAAAAACACACAGATCAGAAGCCCGATTTCGCCAAAAGCGTACCAGGCCCCAAGACATATGGCAGGTATGAGGACTGGAAGCGCACGTCTCAAAGCCGTTTCACGGGTCCAAAACGCCCGGAGAGAGGATGACAGAGAGTCCAATCGCGACTGCATATGAAATGTCCCGTACGGCATTAATTCCAATCTAGTGTCATCGATTCTCTTAAGTGATCCGTTAACGCAGCTGCGGAATACCGTCGCTCTCTTGCTCAAATTTTAAGGGATCTCGCAGGAGGCCGGCAAAATCGAACAGTTTCGGGTCCATCATGTGGCTGGGTCGAATGTTGGTAAGTGCTTTGAACATCACCTGACGACGTCCCGGGCTGTTGGCCTCCCATTGGTCCAGTATTTGCTTGACTTGCTGACGTTGAAGGCCGTCCTGAGACCCGCAGAGATCGCAGGGGATAATTGGATAATTCATTGCCTTGGCGAACTTTTCGCAGTCCTCTTCGGCGACATGAGCCAGTGGCCGATACACAAAAAGATCGCCTTCTTCGTTTACCAATTTTGGTGGCATGGTCGCCAGTCGGCCACCATGGAAAAGATTCATAAAGAAGGTTTCCAGAATGTCGTCACGATGATGGCCCAGAACAACGGCGCTGCAGCCTTCCTCACGGGCAATACGATAAAGATTGCCACGGCGCAGACGGGAACACAGGGCGCAATAGGTGCGACCAGCGGGCACTTTGTCTTTCACGATTGAATAGGTGTCCTGATACTCCACCCGGTGGGGCACCTGCATGCGCTCCAGAAACTCCGGCAGGACCGTGGCGGGGAAATTCGGCTGCCCCTGATCCAGATTGCAGGCCAAAAGCTCTACCGGCAGCAGCCCACGCCATTTCAACTCGTGCAGCACCGCAAGCAGCGTATAAGAGTCTTTGCCGCCGGAGAGGCAGACAAGCCATTTGGCGCCCCGCTCAATCATCCCGTATTGCTCAATCGCTTCGCGCGTTTGCCGCACGATTCTTTTGCGCAACTTCTTGAAGTTCGCAGAAGAGGGCGCGTCGTGAAACAGCGGGTGTATATCGTTCAAATCGTCTAGCATGCCGTGCCTTACGCAGAGTGCTTCGCAAAGGTCAATCTATCCCCAAAGATATCCACAGGTTTACGCAAGGTCGCAAGACTTGGTTTTGAAAAAGCGAGGTTTCTGCTGTGCGATTGATTTTAATGGTCTTTTTCTCGTCGTTCTGTGCCGGAGAAGTCACAGATGCCATGAAAATTCACACCTTCTGCTGCGTCTGATGGTCAAACTGTCCCAGCCTCATCAAGGCAGGCATGCAACAGCCACATAGCAACCAAGCCTGAACGCAAAACGCCCATGGCAGAGCCACGGGCGTTCCTGTCCAATTGGACAACACGACGCAGGTATTACTGCAGCTGTTCCTGATTGCATTTACGCGCCAGATCGAGCGCCTTGGCGGTGCCGCTCAGATCAACGGTGAAGGCATATTCTTCTTCGGGGAAGACTGTCATGGTGTAGGAGCGGCTGATATCTTCGAAAACCTTGGGATTATCGGTCAGCACATAGCCGCCGCTATAGCCCTTGGTGATGTTGCCGCGCATGCCGGTGGCTTCACCAACATAGATGTCATCGCCAATCAAAAGCGCCACGCCGGATTTTTTACCGGTGCGCACGTTGGTCTCTTCTTTGGTGAAGACGCCAATATAGGCAATGCCGCGATCATCCGTCAGACCCATCTGAATGACGTTGTCGAAATCATCCTTGGTCTCCACCATGCAGGAGTTCTTTTCAGTGTCGATATAGACATTCCAACCTTCGATGGCGCCGTAACCGATAAACTTTTCGGCCATGGCCGCAGTGGCACCGAGGGACAGGGAGAGAGACAGGGCAAGGAAACGGGAAGAACGCATGGGAATGCTCCAAAACAAAACGATGACCGCAGGTTAGTGTTGAGACGCTACACTGTCCAGAAACCTATGCGGGAAATGCGCGTAGACTTGCTCAAACCTTCGGCCGTGGCCCGCTGTCGCTTTCATCGTGTTTTGGGGGAACAGGATCATATCCACTGCCGCCAAAAGGATGGCAGCGTCCTATCCGGCGTATGGTCAGCCAGCTGCCCTTGAGAGCACCATGTTTTTCAAGCGCTTCCAGCGCATACGCAGAGCAGGTGGGCTGATAGCGACAATTATGTCCGACCCAAGGGCTGAACATCAAGCGATAGGCGCGGACCGGCAGCGCAGCGATATGGGCGAGAGGCGACATGGCTGACATGTATGGTGCGTGGCGGCTGAAGGGAAGGGACGCTTTGTCTCAGGGCGCTGTGGCCTTTACTTCACGATGTGCTCGTCTTTGACAAACATATTGGCCCACGCGCGGTCGATCAGATCTGGACGCATCTGATAGGGAATGCCTTCGAACTCGCAGATCGAAATGATCTGATCGATCAAAAAAACCGGCTGATAATTGGCGTAGACGTTGTTTATGGTCGGATATTTCTCTTTGAGCAGGTGAATGAGAGAGGCTTCGTTCAGCGGGAGGCCCTTTTTCTTAGCGACAAGCGCGAAAATTTTCAGGAAGTTTTCCTGACTCGGGCCATCAATTTTGATCTTGTAAAAGATCCGGCGCAGCGCCGCCTGGTCGAAGATCTCATTGGGGTGAAAGTTGGTTGAGAAAATCACGAGGGTGTCAAACGGCACCTCAAACTTTTCACCAGATTGCAGGGCGAGGATGTCTTTGCTTTCCTCAAGCGGCACAATCCAGCGGTTGACGAGTGCCTGAGGCGGCTCTTCCTGACGGCCCAAATCGTCCACGATGAAGATGCCACCGGTGGATTTGAGCTGCAGCGGTGCCTGATAGGTGCGCGCGGTGGGATTATACACCAGATCCAGCATGTTGAGGGAGAGTTCCCCCCCGGTGATCACCGTGGGGCGATCACATTTCACATAGCGGCTGTCAAAACGGGCGGTGCGGCGCAGGCTATTCATATCCTGCTCATCCGCCTCTGCGGCGGAGTGTACAATGGGATCGTAAACGGTGATCACCTGACCGGCATATTCAATGGCGTGGGGCACATAGACCTTGTCGCCCATCGCGTCACGAATGCCGTTTGAAATTGAGGATTTCCCGTTGCCGGGCGGGCCATACATGAGAATGGAGCGGCCAGATCCTACCGCTGGGCCAAGCTGGTCGAGCAGGTCAGGGGGCAGGATCAGGTGCCCCATGGCATTGGTCAACTGGTCGCGGGTGATCTGAATATTGCGAATGGACTGGCGTTTGACCTGCTCACGGTAGACCGAGAGTGGCACCGGCATGGCACCAAAATACTCTGATTGTGCCAGCGCATCCTGCGCGCGGGATTTGCCCGCATCGGTGAGCTGATAGCCCATTTCATTGCCACTGTTGGCATTGAGTGTGCCCGTGGCCTCAAGCAGTTTCTGCTCTCGTGCCATATCCACGATCTGTTGTGTGACCGCGAGCGGCAGGCAGACGGCTTTGGCAATGTCACTCACCATGTCCACATTTTTGCGGAAAATGGTTTTCAGCAGGATGTCCCGCATCATGACAACAGGAAGTTGCATGTCCTCAAGCCGTTTTGGGGCTGGTGGGGCTGTCACATTGGCGGTCTGCATGTTCATGAACGCAACTCTCCTGAAGGGGGCGTGCACAGGCCCCGGTCGTTCCACTCCGTTTCTATGGGGTAGACACACAAAAGGTGGCGGTTTTGGGGCTGCTTCGCGCCATCAAGGTGAAGCTTGCTGTTAGATCCCGTAGAGCGTGCCCAGCACGAGGTAGGTGCAAAGCGCGAGGCCAATGCCCGTGCCCATGGGCAGGGTCATCTGATCCCCGGTTCCAACATTGATGTCATTTTCAGAGGCTTTGATGCGCCAAGCGGCCCAATCCGGTGCAAGACGTCGCAGGGGACTGTTGCGCACGATCAGCGTTGCGACGGTGGCGGCAAGGATGGATCCGAAAGTGATGAAGAGCATGGCGCGCGCGTCTGCGGCGGAGACAAACAGGGCCGCCACAGCCGCCATTTTCACATCACCCGCCCCCACCTGACGCAGCATCCACATCAGGATCAACACTGCAAAAACAACAGCATAATTGGCAAACCGCCAGGCAAACTCTGTGAACGGCAGCGTGAGCAAACCTACGGCAACAAAGACCGCGAAAAGGGCCCAGACCGACAGGTTGCTGATCCTCTTGTGCTTCATGTCCATCCAGAAGATGTAGACACAGAGCGGCAGCGCAAAGATCAGCGACCACAGGGCAAAAGTTGCGGAAACCTGCATGGCTGGCCCCTTATCAAGCGCGTGGTTCAGGAATTCTCCAGAGCATCCAATGCGCGCACAGCGGCTTCGAAATGCTGCGGGTGGGTTTCCACGGCTTCGCGCAGGAGCACTTTGCCGGTTTCTGTATCCCCTTGTTTGATCGCAGAAAGCGCCAGCGTATGCAGAAGCTGTGCCCGCTCAGTCTGAACCATGGGGATCACCGGAAGCGTGTATTTGCGCTGCGCCCCACGGGCCAGAACCATATTGTTCTTGGCGGTGAACAACGTGCTGTCCTGTCGGATGGCTTCGCCAAACAGCCGTTCCGCTTCGGCGTATTCGCCGCGGGTCAGCTTGGAATAGCCCCAGTTGTTCATCACTCCTGCCGGGCGGGTGGTGAGACCCACGGCAATCTCATAGAAACTGTCGGCGCGGTTCCACTCTTTGTTGCTGTCCGCGATCATCGCCTCAAGCCGGTAGCGCTTGAAGGTTTCATGGGTCGGCGGAATGCTGTCCAGCGTCTTCTCTGCCGCATCCCATTGGCCAGCGCGAATTTGGGAATCTGCCAGATCCACCAGATCGTTTGCGGTGCTTTCCTTATGCTTGGTCACGCGAGACCATGCCGGGACCGCTTCGGTGTAGCGTTTGGCCCGCACATAGGAAATTGCCAGACCGCGCTGAATATCAATGCGATCCGGATTATTTTTCAACGTGCGCTGAAAGTATGAAATGCCTTCATTGGGATCCGCCACAGTCAGCATCACATCTGACAGGTTGGATTCATCCACGGCATTCACGTCTTGAATGGCGCGCTCTACGCTTTCGTCAGTCTTATCTGAGCAGGCGGTCATCGTAACCAGCCCGGCCAAACAGATTGTCCCCAACACAAAATGGCGCATGTTTGCGTCCTTTGCTGCTCTAGCTCTCAATTATGGTGTTGGCCTGATGAGATAGTCGCTGCTGCCCCGCCGTACCAACTTATATTCTTGTGATTTTTGCTCACCATAGCTGGGCTGAACTGAATTTGCGAGTGCTAAGCGTAAATTATCGCGGATTGCGTCACTTTCGCCATTGTCCAGCGCATAGGCCTTTCGCAGGATCTGTTCGGCCTCGGGGAATTCCCCTTTCTCCATGAGAACAACGCCGAGATTATTCCAGGTTTCGGCCTGACTGTCGTCGGCTTTCAGGGCTTCGCGAAGTTTGTCCTCAGCCTGTCCCAGCCGCCCCATGGCCAGATTGACGGTGCCCACTGCGGCCAGAATTTCTGGTGTGCGCCCCTGTTCCACGCCGGCGCGAATGAAGGCATCCATCGCGAGCTCATATTCGCCCGCGTCCATGAGGCGCCATCCCACCAGCACGCCGTCCACCGAAGCGGCAGATCTGTCCACATCTGGGGCATAGGGGCTGCCATTGGAGAGGTCAGGGCCGCCTGTGGTGCAGGCGGCCAGACAAAGAATGCAGCTTGTGAGGGCATAGGCCCGCAAACGTGTCATGAAAGGGTCGCTTATTGCTCGTTTTTGCCTCACTGGCCGAGCGAAGTGATCCCGATCACAGACGGGCTGACCAGAATGATCAACAGCGGCGGCACAGTCAGAGCCATAGTGGCCAAAGTCATCTTTGTTGGCAACTTGTTTGCCGCCTCTTCCGCGCGCATCACACGTTTGTCACGCATTTCCCCCGCATAGACTCGCAGGGCTTCGGCGATGGAGGTACCAAAGGTGGCAGATTGGATCAGAACGGTTGTGAAAGAGGACACATCCTGCACGCCACAGCGTTCGCCCATATCGTTGAGCACTTGCGATTTGTCCTTACCGGCCTTCATTTCCTGCGCGACGATCTCAAATTCCTGGGCCAGAGCCGGGTAGGAGGCCCGCAATTCGGCGGCGACACGCACAATGGATTGGTCCAGTGATTGCCCTGCCTCTACGCAGACAAGCATCATATCAAGGCTATCCGGGAAACCTGCGGTGATCTCCTGCTTGCGCTCTTCCACGCGGCGGGTGACCCAGTATTTTGGCATGAAATAGCCTGCTGCACCGGGGCCCAATGTCCACATCAGCATGTCGGAGGTGGTGGATTCCGGGGTCTGCTTAACGAAGATGAAATAGCTCACACCAAGGATTAGAAGCCCAACACCAAGCACCATCTGCGCAAGGTGATACGCGCGCACCGCATCGCGGGAGGGATAGCCCGCCTGCATCAGTTTGAGCCGTACAGAGCTGAGCTCTTCTTCGGTTTGGGGTTCCAGAAAGGCTTTGTATTTGTCCAGCTTGGCATTGGCAGCTTTGCGGCGCAGCTTGTCCTGCTGGTCTTTCTTCTTGGAGCTGTTGGCCGACTGGCTGCGTTTGAGCTTTTCGATCGGGTCATCCTGGCGGGCAACCATGATCGCGAAAATCAACAGGGCAAAGAAGCCGCCCAGAACCAGAACCGCAAGCAATGGGCCTTGCGGGCCAAGCATGTCGGTCAACATCTGATTGATGGCTTGCATCGTGGTCATGGCGTGTCTCCTCAGACCTTGATGTTGGTCAAAATTTTCATGACGATCAGGTTCACACCCAGGAACATGCCAACGGCGATGCAGCCGGGGATGTAGAGCCAGTGGTCTTTGACGTCGTCATAATAGTTAGGGTCCATCACGTTGATCACGATCAGAGCGAGAACCGGGAAGGCGGACAGGAATTTGCCTGACCATTTGGCTTCTGCCGTGATCGCTTTCACGCGGCGGAACAGGCGGAAGCGGGCGCGGATCACCTTGGACAGACCGGCCAGAATTTCGGCCAAGTTACCGCCGGATTGCTGCTGGATGGTCACCGCCACAGACAGGAAGCGCAAATCCTGCATATCCAGACGTTCGGCCATATCCTTGAGCGCTTCCCCCAAATCGCGACCGTAGGCGGCTTCATCGGCAATCATGCCAAATTCCGAGGCAAGCGGATCATCAATCTCTTTGGAAACGATCTGAATAGCCGAAGAGAAAGGGTGGCCAACGCGCAGCGAGCGCACCATCAGTTCAATGGCATCCGGCAATTGCTCTTCGATCATGGCAATGCGTTTGCCCGCTTTCATGGAGACCCATGTGTAGACGCCGCCCACACCCATCATAATGGCAATGGCTGCGCGGGTGATCGTGCCGGTTTGCGTGCCAACCGTCAGCCCGACAAAGGCAAACACAGAGACGGCGATCATGATCATGATCAACTGCTGAGGTGTGAAGGCAATGGCGGCTTTCTGCGCCTTTTCCGCCAGCATGGAATAAAGCGGAATGCCACGGTTTTCGCCGTGCTGCTTCATCTCTTTGCGGAGCTGTTCAAGGACTTCTTCGCGTTTGGCGCCTTTGTCCAGCATCTCAAGGCGGCGGTTCACACGGCTGTTGAGGCTGATGGATTTGCCAAAAACGGTCAGATAGACGCCTTCCACAAGCACGAAGACGCCAACAAAGATAAGACCATAGACGATGAGTTCGGGTGAGAATGGCATGTCTGTTACCCCGCAGACGGTTCGTAGATTTCTGGCGGAAGATCATAGCCCCAGAGGCGGAAACGCTCTGAGAAGTGGGATCGCACGCCAGTGGCCGTGAAGTGGCCAATGATCTTGTTTTCCGGCGTCAGGCCGGTGCGTTGAAAGCGGAAGATTTCCTGCATGGAGATCACATCCCCTTCCATACCGGTGATCTCGGTGATGGAGGTCATGCGGCGGGAGCCATCCTGAAGGCGGGAGGCCTGAACAATCAGGTTCACAGCCGAAGAAATCTGGCTGCGCACCGCTTTGATCGGCATTTCGATCCCGGCCATGGCAATCATGTTTTCCAAGCGAGAAATACCATCACGCGCGTTGTTGGCGTGGATGGTGGTCATGGAGCCGTCGTGGCCGGTGTTCATTGCTTGCAGCATGTCGATGACTTCCTCGCCACGGGTCTCGCCCACGATGATGCGATCCGGGCGCATCCGCAGCGCGTTTTTCAGACAGTCGCGCGGGGAGACTTCGCCTTTGCCTTCCACGTTGGGCGGGCGGCTTTCCATCCGACCCACATGAGTCTGTTGCAGCTGAAGTTCCGCCGTATCCTCGATGGTGAGGATGCGTTCGGCGTTGTCGATGAAAGAGCTGAGCGCGTTGAGCGTGGTGGTCTTACCTGAACCTGTACCACCGGACACAATCACATTGAGGCGCGTGGCCACAGCGGCCTGAAGATAGGCGGCCATTTCCTCAGAAAACGCGCCAAACCGCACCAAATCGTCAATGCCAAGCTTGTCTTTCTTAAACTTACGAATGGACACCAGCGAACCATCCACCGCAATCGGGGAGACCATGGCGTTGAAACGCGAGCCATCCGCCAAACGGGCGTCCACATAGGGGTTGGATTCATCCACACGGCGTCCAACGGCGGAAACGATCTTGTCGATGATCCGCAGCAGGTGGCGCTCGTCTTTGAACACGATGTCGGTCAGTTCAAGTTTGCCTGCGCGTTCCACAAAAATCTGTTTGGGGCCGTTCACCAGAATATCGTTGACGGTTTCGTCCTGGAGCAGGGTCTCAAGCGGACCGAGGCCCGTGACCTCATCGTAGAGTTCCTGAAATAGGGTGGTGCGTTCTTCGCGGTTCAGAACGATGGCTTTGTCCTGTAATACCTCGGTTGCGATGGCGGTAATTTCTGTACGCAGTTCCCGCTCAGAGGCCTTGTCCAGTGCGGCCAGGTTCAGATTGTCGAGCAACTCACGGTGAAGCTCAAGCTTGATCTCCCCCAGGCGTTCCTTACGGCGGCGTTCCTTGTCGCCTGCGACAGCTTCCGCAGCCGCTTGTGGAGCGGGGCGGCGCATGACGCGTTTTGGTTCTGGAGCTGCGCTGGCCGTGCTTGCCGCAGGGGCGGCCTTGGCCACAGGCTTGGGCGCCGTTTCCGCCGCTTTTTGTGCGACGGCGGTATCTGTCTTGGCGTCGGCTTTTTTGTAGCGTGAGAACATGCGCTATGTCCCTCCTCAGGCGGCTTTGTCGTCGGATTGGTCCAACGCGTGAAGGCTGTTGGCGAGTTTTGCGATCTCTTTGCGCAGCGGGTTTTTAGCGGCGGCAACCGCCAATGGCTGTCCGTGGTCTGCGGCTTGCAAAACCTGCTTGCCGCCATCAGGCAGATGCAGGTCAATGCCAATGCTCAGGCTTTCCGCCAGACGTTTGACGCGGCTTTTGCCCGCCAGATCGGTGAATTTTGGCGCGCGGTTCATGACATAGCGCAGCTTTTCAAACGGCAGGTCTTCGGCCTGCAGCGCGCGCTTGAGCCGCATGGCGTTCTGCGCAGAGCGCATGTCGATTTCCATCGTCGCAAAATAGACATGAGCGGCCTGAAGCACCACTTCGGACCATTGCACCAGCGTCGATGGCATGTCGACGATCACGTAATCATAGTGTTTGCGCGCCATTTCGATCACGCGTTCCACATCCTCCGGACCAATCAGATCCAGCGGGATGATATCAGAGGGCGCGGTCAGCACATGCAGCTTCTCTTCATAGGTCTGAAGCGCTTGCCCAAAGCTTTCACTGTCCATGCTTTCTGTATCTGTGATCAATTCAAACACCGACTCCGGGCGCGGAAGGTCGAGATACGTCGACATGGTGCCAAATTGCAGATCCAGATCCAGCAGGCAGACGCTGGGTGGTGTTTTTGAAATTGTGGCCAGTTCCCAGCCCAGATTTGTGGCAAGGGTTGTGGCCCCTGTCCCCCCCGCCAGACCATGCACAGCGATCACCACGCCTTCGCGGGATTCTTCATTGGCGGCAAGTTTCACCTGCGGCGCCTGAGACGGCTCAGGCGTATTGGCGCGGATGCGGATTTTTTCGATTGCCGCCTGCAACTCTCCGGGTGGCAGCGGGTAGGGGATGAACTCATCTGCCCCATTGCGCAGCAGATGGTGCAGGGAGGCTGGCGTCACATCCTCGGCAATCAGAAGTGTGCGGATGTTGCGATTGCGGGCTTCGGTGATGATTTCTGTGAGATCATCAAGCGCATCCTCATCCATGTCATCAATGGCAAGGGCGATAAATTCCAGATGTTCGGCGTCGGGTTGCTCCATAAACGGCACAGCGTCTTCCAGCCCCAGATCGCCCCATTGCTCTCCGAGTGCCTCTTCCATGTCGACAATCAACAGCTCAAAATTCTGCACATCGCGGCACACGGTACATGCCAGGATTTGACTTTGATCTGCCTGCAGCGCTTCGCTACCCATATTCAGCCTCTAGTTACTCTTGCGCATACTCAGCGCGTTGTTTTGAAGAGGTGCCCACCTCAGTGAGGCAGGGTTTGTCCCCATATCTGTCCCTCATGTCAGAGGGCACAGTTTGCCTCAGCTCCGAACATCTCCCTCAACTGGGGCAACATTGGGGCCAAAAAGCCGAAATTGTGCGGAATTGTGCGACGATCCTGCGTCCTTGCGGCGATCGTTTCCACGGCATGAAAAAAGCCGACCCAAGGGCCGGCTTTGTTTAAGTGATTGTAGCTGCGTGGTTTTATCCGCCGCTGTCGCCGCTGATCGACAATCCGCTGATGGATGCGGTTGGCACGGCACTGGAGACATATTCACGGTACACCACGGCGGCGTATTTGCCGTCCAAAATATTGGGGTGGTTGTCTACGAAGCCTGTCACCTCTGTGACGGTGCGGCGATTCTTGCGCTCCCGCCCTTGTGTCACAACCAGTGGCTGGGATTTGCCCAGTGACACCACCGCTTCAAGACGATTACGCTCCACGCCTTGCGTTGTCAGATAGGCAACGACGGCACGTGCGCGGCGCAGTCCCAAGGACTTATTATAGGCGTTTGAACCAACAGCATCCGTATGGCCATAGACTTTAAAGCGCACTTCCGGGAACTGATTGATCCAGATGGCCTGCTGACGCAGGATGGCGCGGGCCTCCTGATCCAGCGTCGCGCTGTCAAAGCCAAAGTTCACCATGGTTGGCACCTCTTCGGCAAACCGCGTGGCAAGGCTCAGCACATAGGTGCGGTCGCCATTCTGAAGCCCGAGATTGTTGGAGGTCGCCTCGCCATATGTGCCCGGATCCACGACAGAGCCAGCCTCACGCACCCATGAGGGAAGCGCGCTGCTGTCGCCATCAGAGCAGGCGCTCATGAGCAGGAGGGCGAGGGCGGCAAGTTTTTTGAACATATCTCTGCCCTTCCTCAGTCCATCACATAGCCGTAAGAGCCGGAGAAATCGTGTTTTGCGACTTCACCAGCGGCACCGCGCTGTTTTTTCACGTTGCCGGTCGTGTGACCCAGCAGGAAGAGTTCCTGCTCTGTGGGCAGTTTGACACGATCGGTTGGCAGAGCCAGCGCTTCACCGCGTGTTGGCGTGACCAGATGCGCGGTGACGATCACCACCAGTTCTGACTGAGATCGCTCGTAGTCGGCACTGCGGAAGAGTGTGCCAAGCACCGGCACGTCGCCGAGCCAGGGCACCTGAGAGTTGTTGTCGAGGAAGTCATCCTGAAGCAGGCCGGAAATGGCAAAGCTCTCACCGTCGCGCAGCTCCACCGTGGTGGAGGTTTCACGGCGGCTGAAGGCGGCGATGTTCAATGTGCCGTCAGAAAAGCCATTTGCGGTATCCAACGCCGACACAGCGGTGGCCAGCTCAAGGTTGATCAAATCGCCATCAATCACCCGTGGAATGAAGTTCAACTCCACACCGAAGGGTTTGAATTCCACAGAAATGGTGCCTTCTTCCTGCGCCACCGGAATAGGATATTCCCCGCCTGCCAGGAATTTGGCTTCCTGACCTGACAGTGCTGTCAGATTCGGCTCTGCCAGGGTACGTACGACACCTTTGGTTTCCAGCGCCTGCAGCAGAAGGTTGATCTCAAACGCGCCAGCGCTGAGATTGAAAAAACCTGCGCCGCGTGAGTTGGGATCAAGATTGCGCGTGCCATCATCGTTGGGGCGCTGGTTGAAAATCCCGGTGCGCAGAGTGATGTCGTCATTGTTTGTGATGTTGAAGTCGGTTGTCAGCGCTTTGGACACGCTGCGCTGCATCTCAGCAAAGCGGACTTTGAGCGTCACCTGCTGCACGCCGCCGACCACCATCAGGTTGGACACGCGCTCGGGCGCATAGCGTTCCGCCAGATCCAGCGCGCGTTGCAGCTTCTGGGCCGAGGAAACAGTGCCGGACATGACGATACCGTCATTGGCGGAGCGGATCTCAATTTTTTCATTTGGAAGGATCTGCTGAAGCCGTTCCTTGAATTCACTCAGATCTGGCGCCACGCGCACTTCCACGTTGGTGATCAACTTGCCGGTTGCGTCCAGCAAGGTCAGTGTTGTCAGGCCGGGCGATTTCCCCAGAACGTAGATTGTGCGGTCCGACAGAGAGGAAATATCCGCAATCGCCGGGTTGGCGATGGAAAGCTCCGCAAAGGGCACATCACTTTCCACAACCACGGCGCGGTTCATCGGAACCCCCAGTGTGGAAGACGTACCACTGCGCACAACGCGCAGCGTTTCCGCGTTACTTGGGGTCGCCACGAATGGCATAATCCCGATGGCGACACCCAGCAGGGCCGCCCCAAACAGTCTTTTCATAGTCATGTGACCTGCCTCTCGATCACGCCTCAGTTCGTGGATCTTTCGCCCACAGTTTTTTGTACTGTGCGCCAATTGGCGAATTATTGCAAGAATCAATGGTTTCAGCGGTGTTTTGAATGCTCAGTCTGTGGAGGCATGGCCACATTCTTTCTGAGGTGGATGTCGGTTTTTCTCATAAAATAAAGGCGCCCGAGATGCGGGCGCCTTTCGAAAAACGATGTTGTGAACCGCTGCGTGACGCAGTCTTAATTGGTACAGGGGATCGGGATTTCGATCACTTGGCCCGCCTTGCGGTTCTTGATGGTGCAGACCCGTTCCGGTGCGACCTGCACGATTTCACGGGCGACCGGCTGCGCCTCTTCCTGCAGACCCAGTAGGGATTTTTGATCCACTTCGATCACTTCCGCGACGGTGTCATCCCCCGCGCCGACCAATGACAGGGACAGGCGGCCAGAGCTTTGAGCGAAGTTCAGGGAGGGGACTTCTTCTGATGTGACCGCCACGGTCACGGTCCGAGCGATGCCGCCGCCTTTCATCTCTTCATTCACGGATTGGTCCACCGCGATCAGCTTTACATTGGGCTGGATCAGTTTGGTGAAGTCACCACGGCCAGAGCGGTCGTTGTCTGCACGACCCGTCCAGTAGACGTCGACACGATCCCCGGGGCGCAGCAGGCCAGAAACGCCGCTGGTCACGTCCACTTTGATAGTGAAGGCGCGCTCACCTTCCTTAAGGCGCGAGCGAATGCCTGCTTCCTGGCCGGGTTCGGTCAGTTTGGCGGCAATCAGAACTTCGCCTTTTTCCATGGTGCGCAGGATCACGCGCTGTTGGTTGTCCCCATCCGGGAACAACACCTCGGCGTCGGTGAACATGCCGTCCACCACGGCTGCTTTGGGCCATTTCACGCGGCGCACGTCTTTGATGGCGAGCTTTTCGCCAAATTTCATTTCACGCGCAACGATGAAGCCATCAACCAGATCAACGGCGGGGGGCGCATTCTTGCGCGCCATCTCAGCCTGACGGTCCAGTTCTTTGATGTAGTTCTGCGCCATGTAGACCGCGAATCCTGCGATCCCCAGTCCGATCAACAAAACGGCAGCGAATATAGCACGCATCGGTTCTACCTCGTGTTTGTGTTCCCGGCCTTTGGGCGGTGTGCCCGCGCCGAGAATGGGTCATCTGACAGTCTTGTCCTGGAATGTGGCAACTTCGGGGTGGGATAGAGCAGCTTTCGTGGCTTTTAGATCCAATCCGGCTTCCGTCCACATTGCTCCCGTATTGAGGCCGCGCAGCATGTCAGAAAATTGATACAGGCGCTCCTGATCGGGCGCCGGTATCGCGTTCAGATTTGGTGGCCTGATCTCAGGCCCGCGCTCGTGGTGACTATTGCGGGACAACAACCGCGTCGGTTGCAGCATCCGCATCATTGAGTACCACGGCAGCAGCACGCACAGGTTCATCTGTGACGGCTTCGATGGCAGCAAAGGCAGCGACAGCCAGCCCCACCACAGCCGCGGTCAACACAACCCAGTCAACAGTGACTGCGCCGGCTTCTTCGCGACGGAATGTGGAAAGAGAAAATTTCATGGCAGCCTCTCGTCTCGGATAGGAGGACATCCCCCAGTTAAGTGAAAGAGGGCGCAGATGCGCCCTCATGTCGTAGGCGGCTAGGCTTAGCTGTCAGCCGCTGCGCCAGGAGCGATGGTTGCGGTTGCAGCGTCTGCACCGTTGAGCGCGCCAGCCGCTTGGCCTGTCAGCGTGGAGGTGGATGTTTCGATGGCGGTGAATGCTGCCACTGCGAGGCCAACCACGGCTGCGGTCAGAACAACCCAGTCAACAGTTACGGCGCCAGCTTCGTCTTTGCGGAAGTTTTTGATGAATTTGATCATGGTGTCTCTCCAAAAATAGATGTGTCAGGTGAGCGCGGCAGGATATGTTTTCTGCCTGCGCTCAGAGGGTCTGGACTTAGCTGTCAGCCGCTGCGCCAGGAGCGATGGTTGCGGTTGCGGCGTCTGCACCGTTGAGCGCGCCAGCCGCTTGGCCTGTCAGCGTGGAGGTGGATGTTTCGATGGCGGTGAATGCTGCCACTGCGAGGCCAACCACGGCTGCGGTCAGAACAACCCAGTCAACAGTTACGGCGCCGGCTTCGTCTTTGCGGAAGTTTTTGATGAACTTGATCATAGTGTGTCCCTCCAAAGGATCAGTTGGTTTTGCCACCCTGTCAGGCGTTAGCGGCGTGTCTCTCTCTTGCCTGCCCGACTTGGTATGACAGCAATATCCCCCTCGAATGGGGCGGGAATTGGGCGCAAGTGGTTCCATTTTGGATCAAATGCGAAATGTTGAATTTCCCATGGTAAGTTATTGTTTTTGAATGATTATGATTTTAATTTTGCCTTAACCTTAGTGCTTGCGCTGCATTTGATCTTCACGAATCGCATCCGTTTTCAGGGGATTGGGGCCGCGAAACTGGCTTCAAAATGAGAATTCTGCCAAACTCCGCGAAAAGGATCCGAGCAGGGTGTCAATAAATGCGTAAAAACAGTGTGTGGGCTTCCTTTGCCCTGTGGTCTCTGTTGGTTTCGACCTTAGCGTTGGGCATCGCCTCTGCTGGTTTGGCTGAGGGGCCCAAGCCGTTTCCTGATTTTTCTGCAAAGCGAGTCACGCCGCCAAAGCCGGGGCAATCCAAGCGCATCACCGTTCAAATCGCACCCAAGGATCCTCTGGCCGTTCAAACACCCGAAGCAGGCCCCCCTCAGTCAAAAGGGCAGAAAGCACCAGCCGTTGTGGCATGGTTTTGGGAGGATGTGTCTCCTGACTTGGATGCCAGCGGGCCGGGACGTCTGGAGCCTGCGTTGCAAAGCCTCTCCAATCCACCACAAGGCGAAGCTGTGCCTGCGCCACGACTGGCCACCCTGCAGGGGATCGTGCAAGCACATGGCACGGACATTCTGATTGCCACAATCGGTAAGCAGGTCTCTCCGGCTTTGGTGCTCGCGGTGATAGCCGTGGAATCCGGGGGGCGTGTCGAGGCCCAGAGTGGTGCAGGCGCGCAGGGCTTAATGCAACTGATGCCTGCCACGGCGGCGCGTTTTGGTGTGGTGGACAGTTTTGATGGCGCCGCCAATATTGCGGGGGGAGCGTTGTTTCTGGATTTCCTGATGCAGAAGTTCGAAGGTGACCCGATTTTGGTGCTTGCCGGATACAATGCAGGGGAGAATGCGATTGCGGAGCATAGCGGTGTGCCGCCCTATGCTGAGACACGCGCATATGTGCCCAAAGTGCTGGCCGCGTTTCAGGTGGCGCGCGCGCTTTGCATGACGCCACCTGAACTGATCACAGATGGATGTGTGTTCGCCAAACCATGAGGCCGAGTGGCGCGATGGCTTAACGCGCGTTGCCTTAACAGTTGGGCACGTTGACAGCGAGGCCGCCCAGCGAGGTCTCTTTGTACTTCTCGTGCATGTCCGCACCCGTTTGGCGCATGGTTTCGATCACCGCGTCCAGAGGGACAAAGTGCTCTCCATCGCCGCGCAGGGCAAGCGAGGCCGCAGACACCGCTTTGATCGCGCCCAGACCATTGCGCTCAATGCAGGGCACCTGCACCAGCCCTTTGACAGGGTCACAAGTCATGCCAAGGTGATGTTCCAGTGCGATCTCTGCGGCATTCTCCACCTGTGCGGGGGTGCCCCCCATCACAGCACATAGTCCCGCGGCCGCCATAGCAGAGGCGGATCCCACCTCGGCCTGACACCCCGCCTCAGCGCCGGAGATGGAGGCGTTGAATTTCACCAGCCCGCCGATCGCTGCCGCGGTCAGCAGGAACTCGTCGATCCGTGAGGAGGTCGCGCCGGGCACGTGGTCCAGCCAATAGCGGATCACCGCAGGCAAGACGCCCGCCGCGCCATTGGTGGGGGCTGTGACCACTTGACCACCGGCGGCGTTTTCCTCGTTCACCGCCATGGCATAGGCGCTCATCCAGTCATTGATCGTATGTGGCGCATTGAGGTTCATGCCTCGCTCCGCCTGCAGCGCGTCATGAATGCCTTTGGCGCGACGGCGCACATTGAGGCCGCCGGGCAGGGTGCCATCGGTGGTCAGACCGCGATCAATGCAGTCGTTCATCACTTGCCAGATGCGCGCGCAGCCTTTGCTGAGACTGTCAGGGCATCCGCGTGCCACCTCGTTGGCCTGTTTCATGGCGGCGATGGATTTGCCGGAATGCTCCGCCATGTCCAGCATCTCAACCGCGCTTTTGAACGGGTAGGGAACGGGGGCGCCTTCGTCGGTTGCCTTGCCGTCGTTGAGTTCTGCTTCGGTGACCACAAAGCCCCCGCCGATGGAATAATAGGTCTCCTGCAGGATCACATCGCCCTGCGCATCGGTGGCCATGAGGATCATACCGTTGGCATGGCCCGGCAGATTGGGGCCGAAGTCAAACTTCAGATCTTGGCGGGGATCAAAATGCAGGGCGGGCAGACCTTCTGGATGCACAAGGCCCGTGTCGCGGATCTCGGCCAGAGCCGCTTCGGCTTTGTCATTGTCATAGCTGTCAGGTTGAAAGCCTGCCAATCCAAGAATTGTAGCCCGGTCGGTTGCGTGGCCGACGCCCGTAAATGCCAGAGACCCATGCAGGCTGCCGCGCAGCCCATGCACCTCAAAGGGAGAATTGCGCAGCACATCCAGAAAACGTGCAGCGGCCACCATGGGGCCCATGGTATGTGATGAAGAGGGGCCAATGCCCACTTTGAACATGTCAAAGACGGAGAGGAACATTAGGTCGCAGATCCTTCTGGCGGAGTGGCTAGGATGGGGGCGGTGAAGGGGGTTGGGCCAAGCCCTTCTGCCTGTTGCGCGGCATGTGTGCTGGCACGTGCTTCTGCGCGCAGGCATATTGCATGCAGGGTTGGGTAAGTATCAAGTTGGAACCATGGCTGCTCTGGCATTTCGGCATAGAGCTTGGTCCAGCGCAGCAGGCAGGGCACATAAAGGTCCAGAAGTGTCGGTGTCACATCGCCCGCAAGGCCAGATGTGTCTGATAGCCCTTGTTCCAGAATGTCTAAGTCCTGTTTCAGCCGGGTCTGAAACACGCGGCGCAGTTGCGCCTGATGGTCGGGGTCCGCACCAATGACTTTTTCAGGATAGAACAAATGGCGCAGATCAATCTGGAAGGTGTTGGAGCACCATAGCATCCATTTCAAAAAGGCCGCACGGTTCTCTGTGCGCGCAGGTGGCGCGAGCTTGCCAGTGGTCTCCGACAGCCAAAGAAGAATCGCAGCGGTTTCAAAGAGGGGGCCGTCTGGCGTCTCCAGAACCGGAATGGTGCCATTGGGATTAAGGGCAAGGTACTCGGGAGATTGTTGTGCGGTCTTGCGCCGATCCACCAGCAGAGTCTCATAGGGCAAACCAAGCTCCTCCAGTGCCAGCCGGATGATCAGCGAGGCATTGTCAGGTGCATAGTGAAGGCGATACGGATCTGTCATACTAAGATTTCTAACGGTCGTAGAAACGGGCTGGCGGCGCAAAAGCGACGTTTCCGATCGGAAACACGCAGCCCGGCCCTGGTCAAGCTGGCAAACCCGTGTTGAAAACAGGTTTCAGGCCCGAAAAGCGTAGGATCTCTGGGGATTTCCCGCAATCGGCTCTCGCCCCCGGCGGCCATCTTTTCTATAAAGTGACAAAAGATGCAGGGAGTTGCCACAATGACCGGAGAATTGTCGCCCATCGACAAGGCCAAATTTGTCGCCGCTAAGCGTGCCACCGACTATGTCGAGGATGGTATGCGGGTGGGATTGGGCACCGGATCCACTGCGGCATGGCTTGTGCGCTGCCTTGGGGAAATGGTGCGCGATCAGGGCCTGCGCATCAAGGGCGTGCCCACATCTACACGCACGGCGCAGCTTGCGCGGGAGGTTGGCATTGATGTCATCAGTCTGGATGAGGCCAAATGGCTCGATGTGACGATTGATGGCGCAGATGAATTTGACGCCGATCTCAATCTGATCAAGGGCGGCGGTGGCGCGCTTCTGCAAGAAAAGATTGTGGCCACTGCTTCTGATCAAATGGTTGTGATTGCAGATGTCGGCAAAGAGGTGGAGACGCTGGGCGCTTTCCCTTTGCCGGTGGAGGTGGTGCCCTTTGGTTGGCAGACCACACAGGCCCTGATTGAGGAAACCCTTGTCAGCATGGATGTGCTGGGTCGCTCCAGCACCCTGCGGATGAATGGTGCCGCGCCTTTTGTTACCGATGAGGGCAATCATATTTTAGACCTGCACCTGAACCGCGTCGGTGATGCGCGTCAGCTTGCGTTGGCCATCAACCAGATGCCGGGCGTGGTTGAAAACGGGTTGTTCATCGATATCTGTGATGCCGTAGTGGTCGGCTATGGTGACGGGCGTGTAGAAGTGCGCGATATCAACGCTGGCACAATCGAAGAGGCGATGCTCGACTTCGCGGAAACAGACAACCTGTTCACGGATCTTGTGGACTAACAAAAAGGCAAATCATGTCCTTTGATTATGATCTCTTTGTCATCGGCGGTGGGTCCGGTGGTGTACGGGCTGCCCGCGTTGCGGCGGCCGAAGGTGTAAAAGTCGCGCTCGCAGAGGAAGACCGCTATGGCGGCACCTGTGTGATCCGGGGCTGTGTTCCCAAGAAGCTGATGGTGTTTGCCTCTGAATATGCGGGCATGGTCGAAGATGCGCAGGCCTATGGCTGGGATATTCAGCCGGGCGCGTTTGACTGGGACGCCTTCAAAGGCAAGCTGCACGCCGAACTTGACCGTCTGGAAGGCATCTATCGCAATCTGCTGAAAAACAGCGGTGTGGAGAGCTTTGATCAGCGCGCCAAAATGGTGGATGCGCATACTGTGGAACTCTCAGACGGCACACAGAAAACCGCCAAACATATCCTGCTGGCCATGGGCGGGCGTCCGGTCTGGCCGGATCTGCCCGGCGCGGAACTGGGCATCAGCTCCAATGAGATTTTCCATCTGGAAAAACTGCCGGAGAGCATCCTGATTGTGGGCGGGGGCTACATCGCCTCTGAATTTGCCGGGATCATGAACGGCCTTGGCGTGAAAACCACGCAATTCTACCGCGGTGCGCAGATCCTGCGCGGCTTTGACGATGAGGCGCGTGGTCTGGTTGCCGAAGAGATGCAGCAGCGCGGTGTGGATATCCACTGCGGCACCAACGTGCTGGAGATGCGCAAAGAAGGCGACAAGATCTGGGTCAAGGCGACCAACGGCGAAGAGCGTTTGTTTGATCAGGTGATGTTTGCCACCGGGCGGGCGCCCAACACTGACAATATGGGGCTGGCAGAGATCGGCGTACAGTTGGGCCGTAAGGGCGAAGTCATCGTTGATGACTATGGCCAGACCGGCGTGCCTTCAGTGTTTGCTGTGGGCGACGTGACCGACCGCGTGAATCTGACCCCTGTTGCCATCCGCGAAGGCATGGCCTTTGTGGAAACCGTGTTCAAAGGCAATCCAACGCCGGTAGATCACGAGTTGATCCCAACCGCGATCTTCACGCAGCCAGAAATGGGCACCGTGGGGCTCAGCGAAGAAGAAGCTGCCGAGCAGGAGCCGATTGAGGTTTACGCCACCAGCTTCAAACCGATGCAGCAGGCCTTCGCAGGCCGTGCGGAGCGCGTTCTGATGAAGCTCATCGTGAGCAAGGCCACCCGCAAGGTACTGGGCTGTCATATCGTCGCGCCGGGTGCGGGAGAGATGATCCAGCTTGCGGGAATCGCCGTAAAAATGGGCGCAACCAAAGAAGATTTTGACCGGACCGTGGCGGTACACCCCACCATGTCTGAAGAGTTGGTCACAATGAAAGCGCCCGTGCGCAGCCTGTAAGGCGGCATGGGTTGATTTTTCTGGCGTAACCCTCAGGTTTATGGGGACGCCAGAGACTTATTGAGAAAGGGAAGATCCCGCATGGCAGGAAACAATGGCGGCCCCTGGGGAGGGGGCGGCGGCAACCAGGGCGGCGGCGGAAATCGCGGCAACAACAATGGCGGCGATCAGCGCCCGCCGCAGGGCGACGGGCCACAGATTCCCGACATCGATGACCTGATGAAAAAGGGTCAGGATCAACTGCGTGTGCTGATGGGCGGTCGCGGTGGAGATGGCGGCAATGGTCAGACCGGCGGCGGCGCGGGCGGCCCGGGCATCAGCAAAGGCATGTTGCTGATTGGTGCCGTGGTTGCTGTTTTTGCTTGGGGCGCAGCGAGCCTCTACAGGGTTCAGAACTTTGAACAATCTGTTGAGCTGTTCCTTGGGGAATACTACCGCACCGGCACAGAAGGTCTGAACTTTGCACCTTGGCCCTTGGTCTCGCGTGAAGTTCTTCCTGTGACCCGCGAACAGACCGAAGATATGGGCGGCGCGCGCCGTGGCGAAGACGGCCTGATGCTGACCGGCGATGAAAATGTTGTCGATGTTGACTATCAGGTGGTTTGGAACATTTCCGACCCTGCCAAATATCTCTTCAACCTTGCCGATCCGCCCCAGACCATCCGGGCGGTTTCTGAATCTGCGATGCGCGAAATCATCGCGCAGTCTGAGCTGGCGCCGATCCTGAACCGGGATCGTGGTGTGATCGCGGATCGTCTGCAAGAGCTGATCCAAGACACGCTCGACAGCTACGACAGCGGTGTGAACATCGTGCGTGTGAACTTTGACCGTGCGGATCCACCCGCCAGCGTGATTGACGCTTTCCGCGATGTTCAGGCTGCTGCGCAGGAGCGTGACCGTCTGCAAAACGTGGCGGACGCTTATGCTAACCGGGTTCTGGCCGAAGCGCGCGGTGAAGCTGCGCAGGTGCTGGAAGAAGCCGAAGGTTATCGTGCACAGGTCGTGAACGAAGCGCAGGGTGAAGCCAGCCGCTTTACCGCTGTTCTGCAAGAATATGTCAAGGCTCCTGATGTGACCCGCAAGCGTCTCTATCTGGAAACCATGGAAGACGTTCTTGGCGACATCGAAAAAGTGATCATCGATGAGGGAGCAGGCGATCAGGGGGTGGTGCCATACCTGCCGCTGAACGAACTGCGGAAGGGGAGCAACTGATATGAACAAGTCTACATATCTTCTGCCGATTGTGGTGATTGTGATTGCCGGTCTCCTGTCCTCGATCTTCATCGTGGATGAACGTCAAAAGGCGCTTGTGCTGCAATTTGGTCGGGTTGTCTCCGTGAAGGAAGATCCGGGTCTGGCGTTTAAGATTCCGCTGGTTCAGGAAGTCGTCACCTATGACGATCGCATTCTGTCCATTGATGTCGGGCCGATCGAAGTCACCCCGGCGGATGACCGTCGTCTTGTTGTGGATGCCTTTGCGCGTTTCCGCATCGCAGACGTGGTTCAGTTCCGTCAGGCTGTTGGTAACGGTGGTGAAGTTGTTGCGGGGCAGCGGCTTGACCGCATCCTGACAGCAGAAACCCGCGAAGTTCTCGGCACCGTGTCCTCCAAGGATATCCTTTCGACAGACCGTGCCGCGCTTATGTTGCGCATTCGCAATGCCGCCATTGCGGAGGCGCGCGCGCTTGGTCTCGAAGTGGTCGACGTGCGTCTGAAGGCCACCGATCTGCCACCGCAGAACTTGGAAGCCACCTTTGAGCGGATGCGTGCAGAGCGTGAACGTGAGGCAACCGATGAGCGGGCCCGTGGTAACGAAGCGGCGCAGCGTGTGCGTGCGCAAGCGGATCGTACCGTGGTGGAACTCGTCTCCGAAGCACGTCGTGAAGCGGAAATCACCCGTGGTGAAGCCGATGCAGAACGCAACGCGATCTTTGCAGACGCCTTTGGCGCGGACCCGGAGTTCTTTGAATTCTACCGGTCGCTGAATGCCTATCGTGCGGCGTTGCAGTCCGGCAATTCCACAATGGTGCTGTCACCTGACAGTGATTTCTTCAACTACTTCAAGGATGTGCAGGGCCGCTGATGGTGGAAACTGCGCTTCTGGCCCTTGGGCTGGTGTTGATTGTCGAGGGGCTGGTGTACGCACTGGCCCCTTCGCTTGTTGAGGAGCTTTTGGCAATGCTGCGGGCCATTCCCGAACAGCAACGCCGCTTGGTCGGGCTGGCCGCTTTGGCCTTTGGGCTACTCGTTGTCTGGATTGCGAAGGCGCTGGGCGCCTGAGCGTATCAGACCGCCGCGCCGTCAAAACGCGCGGCGGTTGCTGTTTGTCGAAGTCTTAAGGTCGCTCGATGGCGATTGCGGTGCCTTCGCCGCCGCCAATGCAGATGGCCGCCACGCCGCGTTTCAACCCGCGCTTTTCCAGCGCGTTCAGAAGCGTCACCATGATCCGCGCGCCCGAGGCACCAATCGGATGGCCCAAAGCGCAGGCCCCCCCGTTCACATTCACAATATCGCGACTCAGCCCCATTTCATGCATGAACGCCATGGGCACCACGGCAAAGGCCTCATTCACCTCCCAAAGATCCACATCCTCTTTGCGCCAGCCGATTTTTTGCAGGAGTTTCTGCGTGGCGGGCACAGGTGCGGTTGTGAACAGACCCGGAGCCTGCGCGTGGCTGGCATGCCCCACAATATGGGCGCGGACATTCAAACCCTGCGCTTTGGCAGCCTCCTCAGCGGCCACCACCAATGCGGCGGCTCCATCGGAGATGGAAGAACTGTTGGCCGCTGTCACGGTGCCATCTTTGCGAAACGCCGGTTTCAGCTGTGGGATTTTCTCCGGGCGGGCGTTGCCGGGTTGTTCATCCTCATGAATTTCGATCTCTCCCTTGCGGGTAGAGATCGTCACAGGCGCAATTTCCCCCTCAAAGGCCCCGCTTTTCTGCGCGTTCAGGGCATTGGAGAGCGATTTCAGGGCATAGTCATCCTGTGCTTCGCGTGTGAACTGAAAGCTTTCGGCGCAGTCCTCAGCAAAGGTGCCCATCAGGCGTCCTTTGTCATAGGCGTCTTCCAGCCCGTCCAGAAACATGTGATCAACCACCTGTTGATGGCCGATGCGCGCGCCACCGCGCATCTTTGGCAGAACGTAGGGTGCATTGGTCATGCTTTCCATGCCGCCTGCGATCATCAGATCCCGATCCCCAAGTGCCACGGCGTCATAAGCCATCATCGCTGCCTTCATGCCAGAGCCGCACATCTTGTTGAGCGTGGTTGCCGGTACCTCTTCGCCCAGACCGCCTTTAAAGCCCGCTTGACGCGCCGGGGCCTGACCTTGGCCGGCTGGCAGCACACAGCCCATGAGAACTTCATCTACGCTTTCTGTGCGCGCATCTGACAGGGCAGCACGAATCGCCGCGCCGCCAAGCTCCGCCGCTTCAACGCCGTCGAAAGCGCCCTGAAATCCTCCCATAGGTGTGCGGGCCGCTCCCGCAATCACAACTTTCCGCATTGCTGTGCTCCTCTTCAGCCACGAAATATTATTTCTCCATGGCCTTGCACGACAATCTTTGCAAGGATGTTACAACCCCCTCCCTCAGGGTGCGCGCTGTGGTAAATCAATCGTTCACAGGGGCGCGCTCACTTCTTGGTAACGATTAGGGGATAGAGTTCGTCTTGGACGAAAGTGAAGGAGAGGTCAGAATGAATGTGTCGAGTAAGACAGAGGGCGATGCTCTGATTGTGTCCGTGCATGAGACGCGGATTGATGCCTCTGTGGCGATTCAGTTCAAAGACCGCATGCGTGAAGAAACGGACGATGTCTCCGGTCGTGTGATCCTAGACCTTTCCGAAGTGGATTTCATCGATTCCAGTGGATTGGGTGCAATTGTTGCAGCCATGAAGCAACTTGGGGGCAGTCATCCTCTTGAATTGGCTGGTCTCAATGAAAATGTTGATAAAGTTTTCCGTTTGACCCGTATGGACACCGTATTCAGAATTCACAATTCTTTGACTGACGCGATTGCTATCTGATCGCTTCGTCGCACTTAAAGGGCACACAGAAGAGTGACCAACCCGCAGGCTGATATTCATATTGAGCTCGAAGGCACACCCCAAGAGGTGCGCAATGCTCTGGAAACGCTTCGGCACAAGCTGACGGCTCAGGAGTTTGCGGCCTGCAATGCCGGCGTGCTTGAAATTGTGCTCGCAGAAGTGCTCAATAATGTTGTCGAACATGCGCTGGCCGGGCGTCAGGATGGGCAGATTGTGATTGCCTGTAATTATTCCGATCACTGCTGGTTTGTTGAGGTGCGCGACAATGGCGCACAGATGCCTGAAAATAAATTGCCAGATGGTCAAATGCCTGATCTTGAACGCGATCTCTCCGATATGCCTGAGGGCGGCTTTGGGTGGGGCCTCGTGCGTTCTCTGGCACAAGATATCGACTATCAGCGGCGTGCCACAGGGCATAATCGCCTGAGTTTCCGCGTCCCGGATTGACGCTTCCCTCCCGCATTACATCATCACATCCCCGCACGCGGTTCCATCTTATGGATTTGCGCGCTTGCATCGTTTGCTGGCCTGATTAAAGTTCACATGTGAACAAAGGAGGCTCCTGCATGCGCGATTTTCATTTCCCCGGCCGCTCACCTGTGATGGCCACCAATGGCATGTGTGCCACCTCTACGCCATTGGCCGCTGAAGTCGCCGTGAGCATTCTGCGGCAGGGGGGCAATGCAATGGATGCGGCCATTGCTGGCTCTGTGCTGCTCGGGATTTGCGAGCCTGCGTCCACGGGCATTGGCGGGGATTGTTTTACTCTGGTGTCGCCTGCTGGGAGTGATGAGGTTCTGGCCTTCAATGGATCAGGCCGCGCGCCACAAGCGGCCAAAGCTGCAGATCTGCGGGCACGCGGGCTTGAGGCTGTGCCGCTCTTTGGGGTTGAGGCGGTGACCATTCCCGGCGCGATTGATGGCTTTTGCTCTCTTTCTGAAAGATTTGGCAAGCTTGGCATCGCCGACAGCCTCGCTCCGGTCATCCATTACGCCGAAGAGGGCATTCCCGTCGCACCACGGGCGGCCTTTGACTGGCAGTCCTGCCAAGGCAATCTGCAAGGCCATGGCCGCCGTCATTATCTCAAAGACGACCAGCCTTTGTCCAAAGGAGATATTTTCCGCGCGCCAGGTCAGGCTGAGGTCTTGCGCCGTGTCGCCGCACAGGGGCGGGATGCCTTCTATACCGGTGAAATTGCCGAAG
Source organism: Shimia marina (assembly GCF_001458175.1). Taxonomy (GTDB): domain Bacteria; phylum Pseudomonadota; class Alphaproteobacteria; order Rhodobacterales; family Rhodobacteraceae; genus Shimia; species Shimia marina. Next base: position 27,601 of record NZ_CYPW01000017.1, on the reverse strand, counting down.
ACATGGTCAACACTTTGCGGGCGATGGGCGGTGTGCACACGCTGGAGGATTTTGCGGCCACCAAGGGCAATGAGACGACGCCGATTGGGGGCACGTATAAAGGCGTGGAATTGTTGGAGCATCCGCCCAATGGTCAAGGCGCCACGGCGATCCTGCTGCTCAATATCCTGAAGCATTTCGATATCGCTGCCATGGATCCCTTTGGCGTCGAACGCACGCACATTGAGGCAGAGGCCGCCAAATTGGCCTATGACGCGCGGGATCGGCTGATTGCGGATCCAGATCACACCATCCGCACGGCGCATATGCTGTCTGAGGAAACAGCTGCAAAGCTCGCGGCCCTGATTGATCCCAAACGGGCCATGCCCGCTGCGGCCCCGCTCACCGAAGCGGTGCACAAAGACACAGTCTACCTCTCCGTGGTGGACAAAGATGGCATGGCAGTGTCGATGATCTATTCGATTTTCCACGCCTTTGGGTCCGGCATTGCCTCCGACAAATTTGGCATTCTGATGCAAAACCGCGGCGGAGGGTTCACGCTCCAGGAGGGGCATCCAAATGAAATGGCCGGGGGCAAGCGCCCGATGCATACGATCATTCCCGGTATGGTGCGTCGCAATGGTCGCGTGGAGATGCCCTTTGGGGTGATGGGCGGGCATTATCAGCCCAACGGCCATGCACGTGTGCTTTCCAACATGGAGGACTTTGGCATGGATCCGCAGACCGCGTTGGATTCGCCGCGCTCTTTCGTGGAGGACGGCGTATTGAAACTCGAACGCGGCTATGGGGACGAGGTCAAGCAGGCCCTGACCGATATGGGCCACAAGGTGGTGGTGCCGGATGCGCCAATCGGTGGGGCACAGGCGATTCGCATTCATGAAAGCGGCGTGCTGGAAGGCGCGTCTGATCCGCGCAAAGACGGCGCCGCGATAGGATACTGACACATGGCTATCACCCCCATCAAAGACCTTGTCAACGCGGCCAAATCTGAAATTCGCAGCCTCAGTCAGGAAGAGGCCGCCGCGATGGTTGCGGCGGGCGAGGCCCTGTTTGTGGATATTCGTGATCCAAGGGAACTTGAGCGCGAAGGCCGCATCGAAGGTGCATTTCACGCGCCGCGTGGCATGTTGGAGTTTTGGATCGCCCCTGACAGCCCGTATCACAAACCAGCGCTTGCAACAGATAAGACACTGATCCTGTTTTGTGCCAGCGCGTGGCGCTCTGCGCTGTCGGTCAAGGTGCTGCAAGACATGGGCGTGACCAATATCGCCGAGATGGAAGGCGGCTTCTCAAGCTGGAAGAAACGTGGCGCTCCGATTCTGGAGAGCTGAAAAAACGCCGGCTGCAGAGGCCGGCGTGTCTTCATCTTGATCTGATCAGTTCAATGCGTAGTGCAAAGGATAGGCGCCATCTTCAAACGGCCCAAACATCTCATCCAAATCCGGATGGCTGACCGGTTCACCGGAATAGTCTGCGATCAGATTCTGCTCAGACACATAGGCCACATAGTAGCTTTGGTCATTTTCGGCGAGCAGATGGTAAAACGGCTGATCCTTCACGGGACGGCTGTCCTCAGGGATGGCCTCATACCATTCTTCGGTATTGGAAAACTCTGGGTCCACATCAAACACAACGCCGCGAAACGGGTGTTTGCGGTGACGGACGACCTGACCGAGGTAATATTTTGCACGTGTTGTAAGCATGTATTGCAGCCCCTACTCCTCAAAGTTAGACCCTGCAAGGGGGCTTTGTCCAACTTTCGGCGATTTTTAGCAGGAAACAGTCTGTGAACTTGATCTTAACAGTGTTGGAAATCGTGGCGCCAGTCTTCTTGGTGGCTGGGGTCGGTTTTGCCTGGGTGAAGGCGGGATTTGAGTATCGCATTCAATTTGTTACGCGACTTGGCGTGAACTTGGCTGTGCCCTGTCTGATCTTCACGGCGCTGATGAAGTCTGATGCGGATCTCAATGAATTGGGGCGGCTGACACTTGCAGGATTTGCAGGATATTTGCTGATTGGTGCTGTGGGGTGGAGCCTTTTGAAGCTCTTGAAGCTCGATATCCGTTCCTATCTCGCGCCGTTTATCTTCGGAAACACCGGCAACCTCGGCGTGCCCATGGCGCTTTTTGCCTTTGGGCAAGCAGGGCTTGATGGGGCGGTAGTGCTCCTGTCGATCACTGCGCTTCTCTCTTTCACATGGGGGATTTGGCTGGTCGCAGGGGAGGGCGCCCTTGGCAAAATGGCGCAGGAGCCGATGATCTGGGCGACCCTGCTGGGCGCGTTGTTTTTGGCCATGGGGTGGGAAACGCCGGGTTTTGTGACCGACACGCTGGAACTGATCGGGCAGATGGCGATTCCTCTGATGCTGCTCACGCTTGGTGTGGCCGTGGCACGCCTGACACCGGGCCGGGTTGTCACCGCCGTCGGGCTGTCCGTTGTGAAGTTCGCCCTATGTGCTCTGATCGGTTACGCGATGGCACGCGCCTTTGGCCTGAGTGGGACGTTGTTTGGTGTGTTGGTGTTGCAAATGGCGATGCCCGTTGGCGTGAGCAGCTATTTGCTTGCGGAGAAATACGAAGCGGATTCCGGCGCAGTGGCAGGTTTTGTTGTGGTTTCCACACTTGTATCCGTGATCGGATTGCCTCTGTTGCTCACGATGCTTGTCTAGCCAAGCAAATGTGATTGTCGCCTCTTGCGGATATCGGCTAGGCTGCAAAAAAAACAGAATATAGCGAGAGGCAGATGAGCAGACTTCTCTTCGCGTTGGTGATGTTGGCATTTGTTGCGGCCTGCGGCGGCAAAGATACCAGTGCGCCGCGCAATTTGGACAACGCGTGTGCGATTCTCAAAGAGAAGCCGCACTTTAAACGTGCATTCACAGCCACCAAACGTAAGTGGGGCGTGCCTGTGCACGTTCAGATGGCGGTGTTGTATCAAGAAAGCAAATTCATTTCCAACGCCCGGACGCCGCATAAATATGCGCTGGGCATTCTGCCGATGGGGCGTCAAAGCAGCGCGTATGGCTACGCCCAAGCACTTGACGGCACATGGGATGAATACCGTCGTGAGACCAGAAACCGGGGCGCGCGTCGCGACGATATCAAAGATGCCTCAGACTTCATGGGCTGGTATTTCCATCAGTCGCGGGATCGCAATGGCGTGTCACTACACGACGCGCGTGCGCAGTATCTCAATTATCACGAAGGGCATACAGGATACGCACGGGGCACATATCGCAACAAGGCCTGGCTGATGCGGGTTGCGGATGATGTGGCCAGCCGGTCGGCGCGGTATCAGGCACAACTGAAGAGCTGTTCGCGCATCTGGTGAGCGTGAGGCAGAATTCAAAAGCAAAAAGGGCGTCCCATCGGGGCGCCCTTTTTGCTTTTGGGGGGGATTCTGAAGGTTATTTGGAATGCTGAACAGGGCTTTAATTTGGTGGGTTGACAATTCCGACAAAAATAATCAGAAATAAGCCAGCGCTCCGGAGTGGAGCATCCCAACGTAGATTTTGGAGAGCCCAAATGACCATGCAAGCCCAAGCCGCTGACTATGTGAATGCCCTGCCTGTACATGACGCCCGTATCCTGACTGGTGAAAATGGACTGGCCCACATTCGTCTGAACGACCAGCTCTATACGCTGCGCATCACCCGCGCGGGCAAATTGATCCTGACCAAGTGAGCCCTGCCATGTCGGTCGGAGCACAACGGGTTGGCTGGATTGATGATCTCGGGCATGTGGAGCGCTTTGCCGTGCGTTGGTTGCGCCACTGGGAGCGTGATCCCAGCGGCCAGGCACAGCTGCAAGAGGCTCTGGCCACTGGCTTTGGTGAGGCACGTGCGCGGAATGTGACAGCTGTTTTTGCTGATCTCATGGAGCTGGCGCATGTATATGGGCGTCGCAAACTGTGTCGGCACGCCTGCCATTGTCAGTGTCTTGGTGCAGATGAGGCAATTTTCGCCCATCTTGTGGAGACCGCAGCGAATGGAGATGCAGAGGATGCAGCCATGTTGGCCGCTCTGATGGTGCGTCCGGATATGGCCATGTGTTTCGCCGGTCTTGCCGCCGAGTTTGGCATGGCTATGGCGGCACTGGCGCGATCCCTGCCGGCCCGACCCAGCCGTCCGTCGGCTCAAAACGCCTCGCGCTCGGACTCCCCTGCGAAGCAAATGATGAGCCGCATGTTGCACTGACCGGCTCTGTTACAAAGCTTTGGGTTGTGCACCTCAAAAGGGGGCATGACCCAAAAGCGCCTTGCGAATAAAGGACTATTTGGTCCACAATTTCACACAGGCTCACGCGCAATTGTGCCGAAGAGACAGGCGCAAGGTTGCACTCATTCCCCTAAACGCACATGTTTTGCTCAGAAGCCGACGCGCTGTCGGCCCGTTGTGAAACACCAAAGGAGAACCGATCGTGTTTTCTGACACTTTTACGGACAGGCGTCCGAACGCATCCGCTGTACGGATGCTTTTTCTCGCGTTGATGAGCACTGTCGTTGTCTTGGCGCAAGCCGTGACCGCACAGGCCCGCCCCGAAAGCTTTGCGGATCTGGCAGAAAAGATCAGCCCCGCAGTTGTGAATATCACCACCTCCACCGTGGTCGAAGGGCGCACAGGCCCTCAGAACATCGTGCCCGAAGGCTCGCCGTTTGAAGATTTCTTTCGGGAGTTTCAGGATCGTCAGGGCAACGGAGAACGCCCCCGCCGTTCCTCGGCACTTGGCTCGGGCTTTGTGATCTCTGCGGATGGTTTTGTTGTGACAAACAACCACGTCATTGAAGGCGCCGATGAAATTCTGGTGGAGTTCTTCGAAGGCGGAGAGCTTCCTGCCAAGGTGATTGGCACGGACAAGAACACCGACATCGCCTTGCTGAAAGTCGAATCTGACGAGCCTCTGGCGTTTGTCGAATTTGGCGACAGTGACATGGCGCGCGTGGGGGATTGGGTGATTGCCATGGGCAACCCGTTGGGACAGGGCTTTTCTGTCTCTGCCGGTATCGTGTCTCAGCGCGGCCGTGCTCTCGCCGGTGCCTATGACGACTACATCCAGACCGATGCAGCGATCAATCGGGGCAACTCCGGTGGCCCACTGTTTAACATGGATGGCGAAGTGGTTGGCGTGAACACGGCGATCCTGTCTCCCAATGGCGGCTCCATCGGCATCGGCTTCTCTATGGCCTCCAATGTGGTGACCCGCGTTATCGACCAGTTGCAAGAGTTTGGCGAAACCCGCCGTGGCTGGCTGGGTGTGCGCATTCAGGATGTGACCGAGGACATGGTGGAGGCCGTTGATGGTCTGCAAACTGCTTCCGGCGCCATGATCACGGATGTGCCGGAGGGCCCCGCCATGGAGGCCGGGATGCAGGCCGGTGATGTGATCATGACCTTTGATGGCCGCACTGTCGAAGATGTGCGGAGCCTTGTGCGCAGCGTTGGCAACACCTCCGTTGGCAAGACCGTGGATGTTGTGGTGCTGCGTGGCGGTGAAGAGGTGACGCTGGCTGTGACGCTGGGCCGCCGCGAAGAAGCCGAAGGTGCGGTGCCTGCAAGCCAGCCTGTGCCCTCCGAAGATCCAGTTGAAAAAGAGGTTCTTGGTCTGACCGTGTCTGTGCTCACGGATGACATGCGCGCCGAGATGGATCTCCCTGACAGCACCGAAGGGCTGTTGGTGAGTAATGTGGATGAGCTCTCCAAAGCCTATGAAAAAGGGCTGCGTGCCGGGGATGTCCTGACCGAAGCAGGCCAGCAGAAGCTGCGATCTGTGGCAGATCTCGAAGACCGCATCGAAGAAGCCACAGAGGCTGGTCGCAAATCCTTGCTGCTCTTGGTGCGCCGGGCAGGGGAGCCTCGTTTCGTGGCCCTCAATATCGAAGAGTAAGCTGACATCTTATGAAAAAACGACGGGCGCCTCCGAAGGGGGGCGCCCGTCATGGCAATCCGGCACTCGGCGTGCGCGTTGCGGCTGGCTGTTTGAGAGCCTGTCCCAGTGACGGTCAATGAAGTGACGGTGAGCGAGAGGGTTAAATCGTGTCTCTGGGCACGGCAATAAGGCCAAGGCGACGGGCACTTTCCATGGAGAGGATGGCACTGTCGAGGCCGCCAGTGTTCTGATAGCGCCGGATAGCGGCGCGGGTGCGCCCGTCTCGCGTGCCTGTGACGGGCCCGTAATAATGTCCCCGGACCTTAAGCGCGCGCTGCAAAGAGGCTGTGAACTCTTCGGTCCAGATCTCCTCACAAGGGCTCTCAAACCACAGCTCCCGCCGCTCTTTGAGAATGCGCTGTTGTGTCTCTGTGCGAAAAATCCCCGGTGACAGAACCGTGCCATCGGCCAGAACTTCTGGCGGTTGCACCATGATCTGCTCACTGACGGTTTCCACAACGGCAGGCGTCACATCCCGCCCCCAGCAGCTTCCGGGCCTCGCCCCGGGGGGGGCTCCGGCATCCTCTGCGCGCAGAATTTCTGGTTCACTGAAGGCCGCAAGATAGGGCGCATCGGCAATGGTTTGTTGACAGCCGCTCAGGCACAGCGTGGATGTGAGCGCTGTGACGGCAAAAACCGATCGTGCGACAAAATATGCGGGCATGCTCGCGCCTCATGTGTTTTGCCCGTTGTAGCGCCTTTTGTCGCGCAGCGAAACTCTGTCATGTTGTTGAGAGCAGGGCTCTTCTGGTGCAGGCCGTGGTGGTGTTCCAATGCGGGCCACTGAAGGGGCTACGCAACATTTGAGGGAACAAATGAAGAAAATCTGCGACCTGTCGCAAGGGGACATAACAGATGTCGCAAAAGGGGGTGGAAGCAGCAGCCCCCCTTGACTAACTAGAAATGCGAACAGTTTCACCTAGAGGAGCCAGACATGGCAAAAATCACCTATGTCGAGCATAACGGAACCGAACATGTTGTAGAGGTCGCCAACGGGCTGACCGTCATGGAAGGCGCGCGCGACAACAACATTCCGGGCATTGAAGGCGACTGCGGCGGCGCCTGTGCCTGTTCGACCTGCCATGTCTATGTGGATCCGGCCTGGGTGGAGAAGATCCCGGCCAAGGATGACATGGAAGAAGACATGCTGGATTTTGCCTATGAGCCCGATCCTGCCACCTCCCGTTTGACCTGTCAGATGAAAGTCACAGACGCCATGGATGGTCTGGTTGTGAAAATGCCAGAGAAGCAAATCTGATGGTGAGGAAGGCGCGCCGTTGCATGCGCCGCGCATGGCCAGTGCTGTGCGCGGGGCTGATGGTGGCGGGGGCGCCTGCCACAGCAGAAATCACTGCTGCCCGCTATCAGCAGGAAACCACGCGCTACGCCCATGGCGTGCTTGGAGATGCGATTGAATATGGCGCTCTAGAGCTGACCTTGCAAAACGGCCAGCGCCTTTTGATCACCTTGCCCCAAGATCGCGTGTTTGAGGACATTGCGCCGCGCCTCTTCGATATGGATGGGGACGGCGCCCCCGAAGTGATCGTCGTGGAAAGCAGTCAGAGCGCAGGGGCGCGTCTGGCGATCTATGATGCCAAAGGGCTGCGCGCCGCCACGCCCTATATCGGTCAGCGCAATCGCTGGCTTGCCCCCATTGGGGCCGCAGATCTGGACGGCGACGGCGCTGTCGAGATCGCCTATATTGACCGACCTCATCTGGCCAAAACCCTGCGTGTCTGGCGCTTTCAAGACGATCAGCTCACCGAAGTGGCCAGCCTGACGGGGCTGACCAATCACCGCATCGGTGAGGATTTCATCTCCGGCGGCATCCGCGATTGCGGTCAGGGGCCTGAGATGATCACGGCAGACGGCGCCTGGCGCAGTGTGGTTGCCACCGGCTTTGACGGCACGGGGCTGAGCGGCGAGACACTCGGCCCTTTCACCGGTCAGGCCGCTTTCGAAGCCGCGCTCACATGCGCCTCCCGCTGATTTCATATGGCCGGAAATATCCCGGGGTCAATTGATCGCCGCGCGCTCAAGAGGGGCTGGCCCCTCTGCCTCTACCGCATCGTGCCATCACTGGCGGAATAGATGTGGCGCGTGCCAATGGCACCCAGCGACTGAAACAGGCTTGTGGTGTTGGAGACGCCAAACTTCTTGAGCAACTTGCCCCGGTGGACTTCCACCGTACGGTTGCTCATCTCCAGCTTGAGCGCGATTTCCTTGCTGGTCAGCCCTTCCGCCAACAATGAAAACACTTCCCGTTCGCGTCGCGTAAGTGCCTGATAAGGGCGGGTGTCGGAAATGTCGGCAAAGCTCCAGACAGCGCGCTGCAAAGGTTCTTCCGGTGTGAACGTATGGCCGCGCACCCGACACCAGAACATCTCACCACCGCGCCGCATCATAACGCGTTCATCCCAATAGAAGTTGCCCTCTCGCAGCTCCTGGACACCGCGATTGCGAATATTGGTGAATTCTTCCTGTGTGGGATAGAGAATGGCAAAAGTGCTGTCTTTGAGCGCCGCGCGCTCATAGCGGAACATCTCCGCGAAAGTGTCGTTGCAATCCCGGATGACCCGGTTTTCCGTCACCACGATGCCCACGGGTGCGAAGCTGAAGGCCAGCTCCACAAAGTCGCCCGAGGCGTAGGCCTCTGCCACCGAAATGGTCATGTCTTCTCCCCCTGATTGTGGGGAGGATAGGGCGCTGCTCCTCTTGGTGCAACGCCCGCACTACTACCTACCCTTGGCTCAGAGCGCGCGCCAGCCGATGTCGCGGCGGTAAAACCCACCGGGCCAGTCAATCGCAGCGACCATCGCATAGGCCCGGTCGCGCGCCTCCTGAAGACTCGCCCCGCGTGCCGTAACGTTCAAAACACGGCCTCCGCTGGCTGTGATCTGCCCATCTTTGACGGTGGTGCCTGCGTGAAACACCATGTTTTTGCTGTCCTGTGGCAGCGCGTCCAGCCCGCCAATCACAGAGCCTTTTTCATAGGCACCGGGATAGCCATTCGCCGCCATCACCACGGTGATCGCATGATCATCGGCCCAGTTCACCTGCGCCTCATGCAGGCGTTCTTCGGCTGCAGCCTGCATCAGATCCAGCGCCTGCGCGCCAAGACGCATCATCAGCACCTGACATTCCGGGTCGCCAAAGCGCACGTTGTATTCCACCAGTCGGGGCTGACCGTCTTTGATCATGAACCCGGCATAGAGCACCCCTTGGTAGGGCGTGCCGCGCTTGGCCATCTCATCAATGGTGGGTTGCACAATCTGATCGAGCGCTTTCTGGGCCACATCATCTGACAGAACCGGCGCAGGCGAATAGGCCCCCATGCCGCCGGTGTTGAGCCCCGTGTCACCTTCACCCACACGTTTGTGGTCTTGCGCGGTGCCAATGGGCAGCGCGGTCTTGCCGTCACACAGAATGAAGAAAGAGGCTTCTTCGCCCTCCATGAATTCTTCGACAACCACTTCAGCACCGGCACCACCAAAGGCACCACCGAACATGTCATCTACAGCGTCCAGCGCGGTTTGCAGATCCATCGCCACGATCACGCCTTTGCCTGCGGCCAGACCGTCTGCCTTCACCACAATCGGCGCGCCTTGGTCGCGGATATAGGCTTTCGCGGCATCTGCAGCGGTGAAATGCCCATAGGCTGCGGTGGGCGCGTTGGCGGCGTCACAGATTTCTTTGGTGAAGCTTTTGGAGGCTTCCAGCTTGGCGGCCGCTTGTGAGGGGCCAAACACCAGCACGCCTGCCTCGCGCAGCCGATCGGCCACGCCTGCGGCCAAGGGGGCTTCTGGCCCGACAATGACAAAATCAATCGCATTGGCGACCACAAAGGTCACAACCTCCGCGCCATCTTCGATGTCAAAGCTTGCGCATTCCGCAATCTGCGCAATCCCAGCGTTGCCCGGCGCGACAATCAATTTATCGCATTTGGGGTTCTGCATCACTGCCCATGCCAGCGCATGCTCACGTCCACCGCTGCCCAGAATAAGAATGTTCATAATGCCGCCTTCCGCTTGGCCTCCGCTTGTGGGCGTTCTAAGGTGGGTGCGCACAGGAAACAAGGGAACTGAGCGCCGCATCCATGTCAGATCTGATCGACGACCCGAGAGAGGGCGAAAACGCTCCGGAATTTAGCGTCACCGAATTGTCCGGGGCGATCAAACGGATGATTGAGGGCGAGTTTTCCCATGTGCGCATCAAAGGCGAGGTGGGGCGTGTGTCCTTCCCGCGCTCCGGCCATGTTTATCTCGATCTCAAAGATGATCGCTCCGTGATTGCCGCCGTGATGTGGAAAGGCGTTGCCGCCCGCGTCTCCACGCGCCCCGAAGAGGGGATGGAAGTGGTCGCCACCGGGCGTCTTACCACCTTCCCCGGTCAGTCCAAATATCAGTTGATGATTGATGACATCAAGCCAGCGGGTGTGGGCGCGTTGATGGCGATGCTAGAAAAGCGCAAAGCCATGTTGCAGGCCGAAGGTCTGTTCGCGTCGGAGCGTAAGAAACCTCTGCCCTTTCTTCCTGAAATCATCGGTGTGGTGACCTCGCCCAGTGGGGCGGTGATCCGTGACATTTTACATCGTCTGCGCGATCGCTTTCCGCGCAAAGTCCTGCTGTGGCCGGTGGCTGTTCAGGGCGAACAATGCGCGACGCAGGTGGCCAATGCCATTGAGGGCTTTAACAAGCTCACGCCCGGCGGGGCCATGCCGCGCCCGGATTTGATCATTGTAGCGCGTGGTGGCGGCAGTCTCGAAGATCTCTGGGGCTTTAACGAAGAGGTGGTGGCGCGCGCGGCTGCGGCCTCTGACATTCCGCTGATCTCTGCGGTGGGCCATGAAACCGACACCACATTGATTGATTTTGTGTCTGACAAACGGGCCCCCACGCCCACGGCGGCGGCAGAGCTTGCCGTGCCGGTACGGCTTGAACTGCTGGCTTGGGTTGAAGAGCAGGGCGCCCGCCTGACGCGTGGGTTGGAGCAGGGTTTGCGCCAGCGGGATCAGCGTCTGCGCGACCTGTCGCGCGCGCTGCCGCGCGCTGATGCGCTGCTGCAAACGCCCCGCCAGCGGCTCGACACCGCCGCAGATACTTTGCCACGGGCCCTGCAATCCGGCGTTCAGTCGCGTCGGGTGGCTCTGGCAGAGAAAAGTGGTGGCCTCAGCGACAGAACCCTGCTGCGAATGATTGAAATTCAGCGCCAGCGGCTGGGACGCTCTGCTGACCGCCTGTCCCCTGAGGCGCTTGGGCGTGACATTCGCCAAAAGAAAGACAAGCTTCAGAGTACGGTACAGCGGCTCCAGTTTCTGGGGGAACGCCAGACCAGCAAACTGCGCGGTCAGTTGGACAGCCTCGCAGGGCTGGCAGAGGCTTACAGTTATACCAATACCTTACAGCGCGGCTTTGCCTTGGTCCGTGGGGATGGGGCGCTTGTCAAAACGGCAGAAGCCGCACGCGCGGCGCAGGTTCTGGAGCTGGAATTTGCGGATGGCCGTATGACCGTCGGGCAGAGCGACACGCCTCCGCCAACGCCACCTACGGCCCCTGCCAAACCTGCGGAAAAACCCGCGCCCAAGACCGCGCCCAAGGCCAAAACGCTTCCTCCAGAGCAGGGCAGCCTGTTTTAAGCGTCACACGCCCACGTCCGGTCCCAAGCAAATCATCTCGTCACCGGCGGCTTCCAGTTCATAAAGCACAGTCCCGTCAGGGTCGTTTTCAAACTTCGCTGTCAGCCCGTCGGCCCCTGCATAAAAGCTCCAGCATTGCGGGGCTGTGGTGTCCTCATACAGAAAGCAGATCTGCCCGCTGTCTTCATACCAGAAGCCGTCTTTGCATTGCTGTTTCCCATCCAGGAAAGACCAGCGCACGCGGCGGTTGGGCAGATATTTTTCCACGCCGTATTTGCCGCCGTCCGCTTCAAAAAATAGCGTCTTGCCTGCGGTATAAGCTTCAAACTCCGCAGCCGTCATTGCCTCTTGGGCAAGGGCCGGGCCGCTCAACAAGCTGGCCAGAAAAATCCATCGTATCATCATGAGCGTATGCTGCCTTAGCTTGGTCCGTCAAGCCAGCCTTATCGTTGTGATGCGCGCAGTTTTGCCACACGCGCGTCCATCACCCGCCGCCACATGCGCGGCCAGAGCGCCAATGTGGCCATGAGCGGCAGCGAGCGTGGCAGGATTGGCATGCTGACCACGTCCAGTTTGAGCGCCGGGTAATCGCGGCTCGGCGTGGTGTGATGGTCAGAATGGCGCGGGGCATTGAGCATAAGGGCGGAGGTATAAAGCTGCGGCGCGTTCCAGCTGTGGCTTGGCCCCACCGGCTCCGGTTTGCCGCTCTCTCGTAGTTTACGGTGCAGGCCATAGTGTTGCACGTAATCTGACAACAACAGCTGCATCGTGCCATAACTTGCCAGCGTGATATAGGCCACGACAGCCGCTGCCCCGCCCACAAACGCTGCCAGCAACAGAAATCCTGCGGCCCCTCCGACATAGAGCACATAGGGATGCAGCCCCAATGCCCGCGCGCCCGCGCGCCCGCGCAAGGTGTTTTCCGCCTCCAGCCCCGCTGTGAAAGAGCCGATCCAGGCGCGTGGCCAGAACTGATAAAAACTTTCTCCATCGCGCGCGCTGTTTGGGTCCCGCTCTGTTGCCACCCACACGTGATGCACCTTGGTATGTGCCGAAGTATGATGCCCAAACAGCAAAGAAATATAGACCCACATGCCCAATCGGCGCGGCAGGCGGGCAGGTTTGTGGATCAGCTCATGGGCATTGGCATTGCTCACCTGCCCAAAGAAAAGACCAAACGCCAGAAAACAGCAAAGCTTCGCGCCAAGGCTTATGCCGGTCAGCCCAGCCAGCGCGCCCACTGCGATCCCCATAAGGGGGAAATGCGCCAGCCCTAGAAACAGCGACAGCCTGAGGCCAGAGGGGAACTCGCCATCCTCCCCGGTCTTCGCCGCAGCGCCCTGCACCAGCCGATCCATCACATGCACAAGCAGCCCCATATACAGCAGCGCAGCCACGGCCCAAGGGCCGCCCATCAGCCCGGCCAGCGCCAAAAGCACCACGGGAATCGTTGTAGCGATCCAGAACCAGACCATGATATATTCCCTCCAAAGCGCTGCGGTCTTTCACCGTGCCGGAAAATTATCTGCAGCTTGTGGCAGTGCAAAGCCATGCGATACGGATATTTCCAGAGATTGCACATTTTTCTTAGGGAATCTTATTGACTCGGCCCAAACCATCTTTAAAAGGCGGGCTTCAAGAGATTTACACGGGGAAACTGTACCCCGCGCAGGAGAAGCACAATGGCGAAGCCGACGACCATCAAGATCCGTCTGAACTCGACAGCGGGCACTGGCCATTTCTACGTGACCAAGAAGAACGCACGTACCATGACCGAAAAGATGGTCGTACGCAAATACGACCCGGTGGTGCGCAAGCATGTCGAGTACAAAGAAGGTAAGATCAAATAAGATCCCCCTCTGAGACACATGCAAGAGCCGCGCCAGACCAAGGCGCGGCTTTTTGCTTTGAGGGGAGCCGCGCCTGAGAAAAACACTAGAATCGTTTTCTTCAGGAGGGTCCCCCATGCCCCGCCCATTCTTTATTCGCCCCGCATCCAGTGATGATAGCGCGGCGCTTTCCAGCCTCTATCAGAGGTCCTATCCCGAGCTGCTGCCTGCGGATTATTCCGATGAAGTCTTGGCAGGAGCTTTGCCGCTTTTCGAAACAGCCCAGACCGCGCTCTTGTCCTGTGGGACTTATTTTATTGCGGAATGTGCCGAGACGGACGCTATTGTCGGGGCAGGCGGTTGGACCGATCTCTCCCCCTCTCGTGGCGTCAGTGGCACAGACCTTGGGCATATGCGCCATGTTGCCACTCGCCCAGATTGGCTGCGGCGTGGCGTTGCGCGGGCGCTGATTGATGTGGCCTTGGCTTCTGCTGAGGCGCATGGCATGCGCCAGATGAGCTGCATGAGCACCTACACAGCCCGCCCCTTTTATGAGGCCATGGGATTTGAAGAGGCTGCTGAGGTGGAATTGACACTCGCACCCGGAGTGCATTTTCCGGCCGTGCAGATGACCCGCCGCCTTGCGGATCCGTGCTTGGCCTGACGCGGGTAGGGGACGTTCTGCGCGCCTATTAAAGTGTTATAGTGGCAAGAAAAAAGGCCGGTCACAATGACCGACCTTTTCCTGCTTCATATCTGATTGGCTTACTCGCGGTTGCCGAACAGCTGCAGCAGCATCATGAACATGTTGATGAAGTTCAGATAGAGGCTCAGCGCGCCCATGATGGCGGATTTGCCCAGCCACTCGCTGTCACCGTGGTGCGCATGTGCCAGATAGGTGTTCTTGATGTTCTGCGTGTCATAAGCGGTCAGGCCAGCAAAGATCAGCACGCCGATCACGGAGATTGCGAAGGACATCGCAGAAGAGGCGATGAAGATGTTCACAATAGACGCCACGATCAGACCAATCAGACCCATGATCAGGAAGGTGCCGATTGGGCCAAGATCACGCTTGGTGGTGTAGCCGTAAAGAGACAGGCCCGCGAAAGCGATGGCCGTGATCAGGAAGACCTGCACGATGGACTCGCCAGTGAACACCAGGAAGATGGAACTGATCGACAGGCCCATAACGCCGGCGAAGACATAGAACACCAGCTGCGCTGCGGCGGCAGACATGCGGTTGATTGCGGCGCTGAAGCCAAAGACAAACAGCAACGGTGCAAACATGATCACCCATTTCAGGGGGGAGCCATAGATCGCATAGCCGAAGGACGTCAGGAATTTATCTGCGGACAGCTGTGCCACGGCAGCGCTTGGATCTGCGGTGACGGCCAGACCGGCCACGGCCCAGGCGGCGGCAAATGTGATCAGCATGCCCACGGACATGGTGCCGTAGACTTTGTTCATATGGGCGCGCAGGCCCGCGTCAATATCTGCTGTGCGCGCGCCAATGCCGCTGCGCAATGTGTCGAATTCAGCCATCAAAGCCTCCGAGTTACCTTTATTGTACCCAAAACAACGGTTTCGGGTGTTTCACGGCTAAATATCGGTGACGGGAGCTGTAAATTCAAGGATTTCCGGTGTCAGCGCGGGCGAAAAACCCGCGCTGATTTTAGGCAGTGCGTATTGCGGCGGTGTTAGCCCTTCCAATGGGCAGGCACGTCCCAAGCGGTACGCTTCAGTTCTTCTTGCACATCGGCATTTGTGAGGCCGAGGTCATCGAGGGCAAAGCTGTCTAGCTGTGCCAACTGGCGCCGTTGACGCCGCACAGCGGCCGCTTGTTTCAGGCGGGAGAGAATAGATTTACCTGCGGCAGGGGCTGCTGAGGGGATGCTGATGAAAGCCATGAGTCGCTCCTTTCCTAAATTGCGATTGTTTTCGTAGTCTGCATCAAATTACTTGATGTATATGGTGCGACAGGTGTATCTTGAAAGCGAATGTTTGTGACGAACTTCATCACGGATCATGATGTATGATCAAGAATACTGATTTTAATGAGGAAATTTATGCGAAATCTTGATGTCACCACGCTCAGAAGTTTTGTTGCGGTTGCGGATATGGGCGGCGTGACCAAGGCCGCAGGCTTTCTGCATCTCACCCAATCGGCCGTGTCCATGCAGCTTAAGCGGCTGGAAGAGTTGATTGGGGTTTCCTTGTTGGACCGTTCTGGGCGCGGCATCGCGCTCACCCCTGAGGGGGAGCAGATGCTGGGGTACGCCCGACGCATGGTGACCTTGAACGATGAAATCATGCGCCGCCTTTCCGACGATGAGTTTGAAGGCGCGATTTCGCTTGGCGTGCCGCATGACATTGTCTACCCGGCCATTCCCCGCGTGTTGCAACAGTTCAGTGCGGCCTACCCACGGGTGAAGGTGAACCTGATTTCTTCCTACACGCTGCAACTCAAAGAGATCTTTGAGAAGGGCGAGGTTGATCTGATCATCACAACAGAGTCCAAGACCCCTGAAACAGCGGAGGGGCTCTGTGCGCTGCCTCTGGTCTGGATTGGTGCGCCAGGCGGAGCAGGGTGGCGACGGCGCCCACTCCCTTTTGCTTCTGCGCGGCAATGTGTGTTCCGTCAGCGCGCCATTGCAGCCTTGGACAAAGCTGGCGTGGAGTGGGAGTCAGCACTGGAAACCGAATCTGATCGCACCGTTGAAGCCACCATCGCCGCAGATCTCGGGGTGGGCGAGATGATCCTTGGCACCGAGCCACCGCATCTTGAGGTGATCGAACACGGTGGTGCTTTGCCCGAACTGGGAGAGCAGCACATCAACATGTATGGTGCAGAGCAGGCCAAGGGCGATGTTGTCGCCCATTTGGCCGAGTTGTTGCGCAAGAGTTTCCAGCCGATGCGCCCGCAGATCGACGCCCCGGTGCGCTTGGGAATCGTCAGTTGACGGAGACAACCACCTTGCCGGTGGATTTGCGACTGCTCAACAGATCGTAGGCGGCTGCTGATTCTGACAGTGGCAACACATGGCTGACGTGCGGTGACAGCTTGCCCTCGCCATACCAGCCAAAGAGGGTGCGCATGCTGTTGGCGATGACCTGTGGCTTAAAGGCCATATATCCTCCCCAATATAGGCCCATCACGGTGAGGTTCTTCACCAAAAGGTGATTGGCCGGGATCTGGGGAATATCGCCAGAGGCGAACCCAATGGGCAGCAGGCGCGCCTCAGGCCGGCAGGCGCGGAAGGCGGCCTTGAACTGCTCGCCGCCCACCGGATCATACACAACATCCGCACCACCCAAGGCTTTGACCTCCGCACGGATGTCGGCATCGGTGGCGTCAATCAGGTGGTCCGCACCAGCAGACTTTGCAACCTCAAGTTTATCTCGCCCACGTGCGCAAGCAATCACATTGGCCCCCATTAGCTTGCCCAGCTCCACCGCTGTCAGACCCACGCCCCCGGCGGCGCCCAGTACGAGCAGGTTTTCACCCGGTTGCAGGCGTGCGCGATAGTCAAGCGCGACATGGCTGGTGCCATAGGCCACAGGGAAAGCGGCGGCATCTTCAAAACGCATGTTATCGGGAATGGGCACCGCGCCAGCAGCGTCATAAACGCCATATTCTGCGAGGCCCCCGCTGCCGCCAAACACCAGAACGCGGGTGCCAATGGCGGGCCCTTTTACGCCGTCGCCAAGCGCGTCCACTTCTCCGGCAACCTCCATTCCCAGCGTAAAGGGAACCGGCGGTGTGGCCTGATAGGTGCCCTTGATCATCAGCAGATCACCGAAGTTCAATGCGCAGGCCCGGATCTTCACACGGATCTGACCAGGGCCGGGGTCCGGCACCGGCAAATCAACCAATGAGGGTGGGGCGTCGTGGGATGTGACTTGGAATGCGCGCATGGTTCTCTCCTCGTGATAGGGCGATTACACATCCTAACGCGCGCAAGTCAAAGATGACGCTGTGAAAACCGCTGATTGTGACTTCACGTCACGGGGATGCGGGTCCTTGTGCGAATAGGCGGCAAACTGGAGACAATTCATGCGTGTAAAAGCCAGCAAATGCTTAACTTTGACAGCAATTTGGAGCTCTTGATTATAAGGCCAGAACTGCTAAGGTGAACCATCGCGAATGGGATGCGCGAGAACTTCACTTGTAATTGCAGTGCCGCCTTCGGGCGTACGCGAAGTTGTTGTGCTATCCTGCTAAGAGATTCTTAAGGAGACGTGGGATGACACATCCGGTGGACGTACATGTTGGGAAGAAGATCCGGCAGCGTCGTTGGTTGACGGGGATGACCCAACAGCAATTGGCGGAGCAGGTCGGGATCAAGTTCCAGCAAATCCAGAAGTACGAGACCGGGGCCAATCGGGTCAGCGCCTCTCGTCTCTGGGACATTTCCGATGCTCTGGATGTTCCGGTGAGCTTCTTCTTTGAAGGTCTGGAAAATGACAAAGATGGCGGCGGAACACAGTCGGTGCCCTCTGACATTATGGGTGACAAAGAAGCGCTGGATCTGATCCGCAGCTACTATGCGATCCCGGAAAACCAGCGTCGTCGCCTGTTTGAGCTTGCGCGAGTGCTGAGCGACGTTGCTTGAGTTTGATTCCGCTCTGAGCTAGGTCCTTGGCGACCAGCTCAGAGTGGAGATGAACCTCATGACCTACGATCGTGATGCATTGGTAGCCGTGGCTGACGCCATGGCGGATGCGGCGAGATCTGCCATTCTTCCCCATTTTCGCAACCGCGGCCTGACAGCTGACAACAAGCTGACGGGCGGGTTTGATCCGGTGACCGTGGCTGACCGCGCCGCAGAACAAGCCATGCGCGCCGTGCTGCAAGAGCAGCGCCCGCAGGATGCCATCTTGGGAGAAGAGTTTGGCAATCAGCCCGGCACAAGCGGGCTGATCTGGGTGTTGGATCCGATCGACGGCACGCGGGGCTTCATCACCGGAACGCCCACTTGGGGGGTGTTGATTGCTGTGTCTGATGACAATGGTCCCATCTATGGCGTCGTCGATCAGCCCTATATCGGGGAGCGATTTCGCGGCGGCCTCGGTGTGGCCGAGGCGCAAGGCCCCATGGGCACGACAGCCTTTCATACGCGGCAAACGGCGCAGCTTTCGGAGGCCACGTTGTTTTCCACCTTCCCCGAAGTGGGGACCGAGGCAGAACGTCAAGCCTTTGAGCGCGTGTCTAAAAATGTCAAACTGACCCGCTATGGCATGGATTGCTATGCCTATGCGCTTGTGGCGGTGGGGCAGGTGGATCTGGTGATCGAGGCGGGGTTGAATGCTTATGATATTCAGGCGCCGATTGCCGTGATCGAAGCCGCTGGCGGGCTTGTGACCAACTGGCAGGGTGCGCCGGTCCACATGGGTGGTCAAGTGGTGGCTGCCGCCAATGCCGAACTTCATCAGCAAGCTCTGGAGCTTCTTAACGCGGGGTGAGCCGCCCGGGCTGACACCTCTGGGCTTGATTGCATGGTCTGCTGCCCTCTATGGTAGCTGCGCGCTGCGAGTCCTTTGCCCGTATTCTGTCGCTGCGCCTCAGGAAACGCATCCGAATCGGGCCATATTTTTGGCCCTAGGAGTGCGCATATGTCCGCAAGCAACAGTTATCTGATCACCGCAGCACGGATTGTGGTCACCATGGATGATGACCGGCGTGAGTTGCCTGATCAGGATGTGCGCATCGCCAATGGTGTGATCGCTGAAATCGGCCCCAATTTGGACCCGCAGGGCGCAGAGGTGATCCGCGCAGAGGGCTGTGTGGTGACGCCCGGTCTGGTCAACACCCACCACCACCTCTACCAAACCCTGACCCGTGCGGTGCCCGGCGGTCAGGACGCTCTGCTGTTTGGGTGGCTAAAAACCCTCTACCCAATCTGGTCGCGCTTTGGCCCAGAGGAGATGCATGTCTCAGCTCTGGTCGGGTTGTCAGAGTTGGCTTTGTCCGGCTGCACGCTGACCTCCGATCATCTTTACCTGTATCCCAATGGGGCGCGCCTGGATGACACGATCGCCGCAGCGGGCCAGATTGGCATGCGCTTTCATCCAACACGCGGTGCCATGAGCATCGGAGAAAGCGACGGCGGTCTGCCACCGGATATGCTGGTGGAAAAGGAAGCAGATATTCTGGAGGATGCCATTCGACTGATCGACCTGCACCATGATGCTGCCGAGGGTAGCATGGTGCGCGTTGGAATCGCGCCATGTTCTCCCTTCTCTGTCAGCCGCGATCTGATGCGTGAGGCTGCTCTCTTGGCGCGAGACAAATCTGTCATGCTCCATACGCACCTCGCTGAGAACGACGAAGACATCGCCTATTCCCTTGCCACCTTCGGTTGTCGTCCCGGACAATACGCCGAAGAGCTCGGCTGGGTGGGGGAAGATGTGTGGCACGCCCATTGCGTGAAACTTGACCAAACGGAAATTGATCTCTTTGCCCGCACCAAGACAGGCGTGGCGCATTGCCCATGTTCCAATTGTCGTCTGGGCAGCGGCATCGCCCCGGTTCGCGCCATGCGGGATGCGGGGGTGCCTGTAGGATTGGGGGTGGATGGGTCTGCCTCCAATGATGCGGGCAATCTGATTCTTGAGGCCCGTCAGGCCATGTTGTTGCAACGTGTTGCGCGGGGCGCAGATGCCATGAGCGCACGGGAGGCGCTGGAGATTGCCACGCGAGGTGGGGCGGAGATTCTGGGACGTCACGACTGTGGTCAGATCGCGGTGGGCAAGCGTGCGGATCTGGCGCTCTGGGATGTGTCGGGCATCGAAGCTGCAGGGAGTTGGGATCCGGTGGCCCTTCTGCTGGCGGGGCCGACGACGGTGCGGGATCTTTTTGTTGAGGGCCGCCAAATCGTGCGCGATGGTCAGGTGACGACCCTTGATCTGCGGGCTGTGATTGCCCTGCAAAATGCTTTGGCCCGCGCATTGGCGGAATAAAGCGTTTCGGGTTTTACCTATGGCAGTGTCTTCGCGTCTCAAGCTAAGCCCGAAACGCGACAGGCCTTGGGCCTAGGCAAGCTTACGGTTCTATGGGGTGCGAAAAACGAAAGGCGCTGAGAGTTCTCTCAGCGCCTTTTCGGTTTGATCCAAATGGAGCGGGCGAGGCGATTCGAACGCCCGACCCTAACCTTGGCAAGGTTATGCTCTACCCCTGAGCTACGCCCGCACCGTTTGGATGGCCGTGATTTACCCATCCCGCCGGGGGACCGCAAGAGCAAAAATCACAGAAATTCCCCCTGAGGGGCGATTATTTTTCAGAGCGTCTTATTGTGAGCAGGGCAGTCAGAAACGCGAAAAGGCGCGGATGCTTCCACGCCTTTTTCACAAGTTCCCTAGGAAATTCCATTCTCTCCATCTTGGGAGATTTTGGAGCGGGCGAGGCGATTCGAACGCCCGACCCTAACCTTGGCAAGGTTATGCTCTACCCCTGAGCTACGCCCGCTTCCTTGGGTGAGGCGTGAAATATAAAGACTCGCGGTGGGCTGCAAGAGGAAAATGCACTTGGGTGAAAAATATTTGGATTTCTTGTGCCGGAATTCATGACACCCTGCGTTTTACCTTTCACAGCCAACTCAAAGTGATGCTTACAGTTATGAACCGACGTAAACTCCTCTTGGCCTTTCTGGCCTGCCCCATCTTGGCCGCTGCCCCGGCCTTTTCACATGAGGGCCATGGCGTGTCTCATGTCAAAACCAGCGTTACGCTGCGCAAACGTCGGGGGCGGACCCTGCATTTGATCGTGACTTTCCTCAATCAGGGGCGCGATGCGGTGATGCTGGAGACTGTGGCAGTCGAAAACGCGCAGGTGCTGAATGCGGTGAAAACCGCTGTGCCAGCAGGTGCTTTGGTCGAGGCGCCCGTTTCGCTGCGCTTTCACGACGATGTGCCAGGGATTTTCACGCTCATGCTGGACTTTGGAGAACACGGCAAAGGACCGGTGACGGTCACGCTATAATAAGAGAGGTGGGAAATAATAAGAGAGGTGGGAAATCGGATGTCCTTCACGGGAGATGCAAAAATCGCTGCTTTGGTGCTGGCCCTTGCATTGGGATTCGTGGCGAAAGCGGAGGCACAGGGGCGCCCACCTCTGCGGGTTCATACCGCCACGCAATCCCAGACCCTCGCGCTTGTGGCTGCCACCCGCTCCGCCGGGCGCGCGTTGGTCAAGATTACAGAGCAGGGCACCTCCCGGATCATCAAAGCCAATGGCGTGCCCGATCACAAAATTGGCCGGTTCCCCAATCGCGGCAACCCACATCGGATCAAAGCACAGTCCTATCGCTTTGCGGTGCCGCTGAAACCAAATCCTCAGGGTGCGGCGGCACGCCCTCTAAAACGCTCTCTATTTGGTGTGGCGCTGAACGGGGTGCCTTTTGACCCGGCAGCGGCAGAATTCTGGCAAGGCAATCCGCGATCCGGCTGGCAATACGAAGCCTTGGGCGGCGCTGTGCCGCTCGGGCTGGATGCCAACTATGGCCATGTGCAACCCAATGGCGCCTATCACTATCATGGCTTGCCCATTGGCTTGCTCAACCGTCTCGGCTGGTCGCCCCGTCAACCGTCGCCATTGGTCGGCTATGCCGCAGACGGTTTTCCGATTTATGCCATCACTGCCGTCCAGAATGGCCAGTTGGTGGAAATGACAAGTTCCTATCAGCTCAATCCGGGCCGCCGCCCTGCGGGTGGCCCGCCCGGGCAGCATGACGGCACTTTTGTGCAAGACTATATATATGTCGCAGGATCGGGCCGTCTGGATGCTTGCAACGGCGCGGTTGTGACCACGCAAGAGACCCCGCAGGGCACCTATGCTTATTTCCTCACAGAGGCGTTTCCGGTGATTCCCCGCTGCCACAAATGCACGCCTGACCTCAGTTTTCGAAAGCGACGCTGACCGGCCGCGCGGCGAACAGGAGCCGCGCAGGGGGCTGGCCCGTCAAATAATGAGAGTTGCGCGGATCACCCCCCAGCCCCCCTATTAGAGGTCCGCTTCAAACATGTTCTTGGGGTTTTTGATCTATATCATTGATTTTGTTTATAAAATCAAGATTTTATGTCCATTCCGTGCCCGTCGGTCGTGCCTAGGGTGCGACATTTTATTTTGATCTGCGTCAAATACGGAGATTGCGAGCACCGGCAGAGCCAACTAAAACGGCTGGGAACAGGCGGCATCGGCGAGATTCCGCGAGCCAGTAAACATACCAGCAGGAGGCGAGGCATGGCAGACGCAGCCATTTCAGGCCACGACCATGAAGACGAGCGAGGGTTTTTCACTCGTTGGTTTATGTCCACCAACCATAAAGACATTGGTCTTCTCTATCTGATCGTCTCGGCCCTGGCCGGTTTGATCTCAGTTTTCTTCACCGTATTGATGCGCATGGAGCTTATGGATCCAGGCGTGCAATACATGTGTCTGGAAGGCGCGCGCTTCTTTGGCGGTGGCGAAGGCCCCTGTACGCCAAACGGCCATCTCTGGAACGTTCTGATCACCTATCACGGCGTTCTGATGATGTTCTTCGTGGTGATTCCCGCGCTCTTCGGTGGCTTTGGCAACTACTTCATGCCGCTGCAGATCGGTGCGCCGGACATGGCGTTCCCACGGATGAATAACCTCAGCTTCTGGCTCTATGTCGCTGGTACCGCGCTGGGTGTGGCCTCCATGCTGGCGCCGGGCGGCAACGACCAATTGGGCTCTGGTGTGGGTTGGGTTCTGTATCCACCGCTCTCCACCAATGAAGGCGGCATGTCCATGGACCTCGCGATCTTTGCGGTCCACGTCTCCGGTGCCTCCTCCATCCTGGGTGCGATCAACATCATCACCACCTTCCTGAACATGCGTGCCCCTGGCATGACCCTGTTCAAAGTGCCTCTGTTTGCATGGTCCATCTTCGTGACCGCATGGCTGATCCTTCTGGCGCTGCCAGTTCTGGCCGGTGCGATCACCATGTTGCTGACAGACCGTAACTTCGGCACCACCTTCTTTGATCCTGCTGGCGGCGGTGACCCGATCCTGTATCAACACATCCTGTGGTTCTTCGGCCACCCGGAAGTGTATATCGTGATCCTGCCGGGCTTCGGCATCATCTCTCACGTGATTGCCACCTTTGCGCGTAAGCCGGTCTTCGGCTACCTGCCAATGGTCTGGGCGATCATCGCGATTGGCGCGCTGGGCTTTGTTGTCTGGGCACACCATATGTACACCGCCGGCATGTCCCTGACCCAGCAGTCCTACTTCATGCTGGCCACCATGGTCATCGCGGTGCCGACGGGTGTGAAAATCTTCTCTTGGATCGCCACTATGTGGGGCGGCTCCATCGAGTTCAAAACACCCATGCTCTGGGCCTTTGGTTTCCTCTTCCTCTTCACCATGGGCGGCGTGACCGGCATCGTGCTGTCGCAAGCCTCTGTGGACCGCTACTACCACGACACATATTATGTGGTGGCGCACTTCCACTATGTGATGAGCTTGGGCGCGGTCTTTGCGATCTTCGCTGGCATCTACTTCTACTTTGGCAAAATGACCGGTCGTCATTACCCAGAGTGGGCCGGCAAGCTGCACTTCTGGCTGTTCTTCATCGGCGCCAACCTGACCTTCTTCCCACAGCACTTCTTGGGCCGTCAGGGCATGCCACGTCGTTACATCGACTATCCGGAAGCCTTTGCATATTGGAACAAGATCAGCTCCTACGGCGCGTTTATCTCCTTTGCGTCCTTCCTGTTCTTCTTCGGTGTGGTGTTCTACTCCCTGTTCGCAGGTCGCCGCGTGACCGAGAACAACTACTGGAACGAATACGCAGACACTCTGGAATGGACTCTGCCGAGCCCACCCCCAGAGCACACCTTCGAAATCCTGCCCAAGCAGGAAGACTGGGACAAAGGCCACAGCCACTAAGCTGACGCTGTTTCAGGATTGAGATTGAAAGGCTCCGATTGCACAGGCATCGGGGCCTTTTTCTTTGAGCGCTCTGCCGCGCCTGTGGGCGGTTCTTCTGCCCACAGATCGTAAAACAACCGCGCGCTGATCCGGCCTGTGTCTCTAATCGTAACGGAAAAGAGCAGGCAGAGTGGGGGCAGAAACTGTGGCATGTCGTGGGGGCGGTCCGCGTGCTTTGAGGCTTGAGCATCTTGGCGTAAGGTCCGCAAAACAGGGCAGGGGGGAGCGCAAACCACCTGATCGCGCCCTACCGTTTTTGAGAAGAGATAAACCGATGCCGTACCGCTGGACAGAAACCGCGTCTCCCCAAGGTCCCGCCCTGACCTTGTGGCCACACCGTTCATTGCCGCGACGGGGATTTGCCGCGATGGTGCTCTTTGCCTTTGTGATGGGGGTCATCCCATTGTTCGGCGTGTTGGGAACGGTTCTGTTGTGGGGGATTCTGCCGTTTATTCTGGTGATGGTGGCCGGGCTCTGGTGGGGGCTGGAGCGCTCTTACAGGGATGGGGACATTCTGGAGGAACTGACACTGTCAGGAGATGAACTGCGCCTTTGCCACAAGCCCGCCCGTGGCACCGCTCAGGAATGGGCGTGCAATATCTATTGGGTCAGGGTGGAGATGCATGTGACCGGTGGCCCCGTGCCGCATTATGTGACCCTGTCTGGAAATGGACGTCAGGTTGAGATCGGCCGTTTCCTCTCTGAGGAGGAGCGCAAACAGCTCTATGGTGAGCTGGACGATTTTCTGCGCCGGAGCGTTGCTGCTTCGCGTTGAGCTGCGGTCGGTGTCTTAACACATAGGGCAAACCGCGCTGTTTTGAGGGCGAGGAAACACCACCTCCGCACTACCGTTGGAATACCGACGCAATACCGACATGTGAAATCCCCCGATTCGGAGGCGCTGAATAGCTTAACAGGGCACCATTCAAAGCAGGCGGAAGCTCCCGCCGCCAGAGCTGCGCAGCAAGCTGCTTGTCTGGCGTTGGGCGTGGCTCAAGGCTGACGCCTTGAGCCTATGCCATCCCGCCACGAATCAACCCTTCGGCTATCCGGCCGTAGGCTGCGGCCATATCACTCTCGCCTGCTGCAATGGGCGTGCCCCCATCACCGGCAAGGCGCGTGTCCAGATCGATCGGCAGGGCGCCCAACAAAGGTACGCCAAGTTTCTCAGCTTCAGCAGCCACACCGCCGTGGCCAAAGATATGAGATTCGTGACCACACTTGGGGCAGTGAAACAGGCTCATGTTCTCGACCAGCCCAAGCACAGGTGTCTTCAATTGATCAAACATGCCAAGGGCTTTGCGGGCGTCCAGGAGAGCAACATCCTGCGGCGTGCTCACCACAATTGCACCGGTCAGTTCCGTCTTTTGACAGAGCGTCAGCTGCACGTCACCTGTGCCCGGAGGCAGATCGACGATCAGCACATCCAGCTCGCCCCATTGCACCTGCGTGAGCATTTGTTGCAGGGCCCCCATCAACATAGGCCCCCGCCACACGACCGGTTTGTCCTCTTCCAGCATCAAGCCGAGGGACATCACTGTTACGCCATGTGCCTTTAGAGGCATGATGGTTTTGCCATCCGGAGAGGCCGGGCGTTTGTGCACGCCCATCATGCGCGGCTGGCTTGGCCCGTAGATATCAGCGTCCAGGAGGCCGACTTTGCGCCCCTGTTTGGCAAGGGCGACGGCCAGATTGGAACTGACGGTGGATTTGCCAACACCGCCCTTGCCAGATCCAACCGCTAAGATACGCGCCACCCCAGCCACCTTCATCGGCCCAGCCTGCGGTTTTGGATGGCCGCCGATTTTCAGGCTCGGGGCCGCAGGCTTGGCGGAGGGTGCCTCCGTATGTGCGGTCACCGCAACCTGCACCGAGTCGACACCGTCCAACGCGGCAACGCTTGCTTCTGCAGCTTTGCGCAGCGGCTCCATCAGTCGGGCAATTTCTGCGTTCGGTGCTTCGATGACAAACTGCACATTTTTTTCGCGAATGCTTAGGGCGCGAACAAAGTCTCTGGAAATAAGGTTTCCACCACCTGGCAATTCCAATTTAGCCAAAATAGCCTGAATTTCGTCCTTAGTGATTGGCATGCTGAACTCCTATGCTGCAAGTGCAAAATGCGAGCAAAATCTCGTTTATCATGTAGTAAAAATTTCACATTTCTTCAACCAAATCCGCATCTTGCTCATTTTTTGCGCAGTTTACCTTAACGTAACTTCCGCTATACCCTAGGTGCATAACTGCTTTGCGAGACCGTCTATTGTGCAGTCGCAGCATAACCCTATATCACCAATCACAAGACAACAGACGATACGCCTGACTGAGAGAGACGACATGGCATATGTAGCAAATCACGCTGAAACAGCAGTTTCCAAGGCATCCGGCCTTTCGGTCTTTTTCGCAAATGTTGCGGAGCGTGTTCGCAAACATCGCGTCTATCGCGAGACCGTTAGTGAGCTGAGCGCACTGTCTAACCGTGAGCTGGCAGACCTTGGTTTGCATCGCTCCATGATCCGCCGCTTGGCCCTCGAAGCCAGCCGCGACGCATAAGACTTTCGGAGAACCATTCCTCCCTTTTGGTTCTCCATGACTGCGACGATGCCTCTCCTCCTCCCTGGTGTCGTCGTAGGGAACACCGGACCAGAAAGGTCCAAACCAGATCAAGTCTCTCCT
The DNA here is from genome assembly GCF_001458175.1 of Shimia marina. GTDB lineage: Bacteria > Pseudomonadota > Alphaproteobacteria > Rhodobacterales > Rhodobacteraceae > Shimia > Shimia marina. The sequence continues at coordinate 586 of NZ_CYPW01000017.1, read as the reverse complement.
CTCCTCCTCCCTGGAGTGGCTTGAACAAAGCGACGATGCCTCTCCTCCTCCCTGGTATCGTCGCAGCTTATTCGGGCTCAACGCCCACCGGAATCAAGCGGTCTCTCTCCTCCTCCCTGAGACCTCTTGAGACTAGAGCGACGGCACCTCTCCTCCTCCCTGGTGTCGTCGCGCAGAATTCGGGCTTAACGCCCACCGGAATCAAGGGATCTCTCTCCTCCTCCCTGAGATCTCTTGAGACTAGAGCGGCAGCACCTCTCCTCCTCCCTGGTGCTGCCGCACTTGAAATTCGCCTCCCGCGAGGCACCGGTATCAAAGGGCTCTTTCCTCCTCCCTGAGCCTTTTGTGTGAAGCGCGGCGACATCTCTCCTCCTCCCTGATGTCGCCGCTGCTCCCCTTCAACATCATCAGTTGCCAATCCTGAAGCGGTTCCTCCCAAGCTGCGCACAGCAAAAGACGCTCCGAAGAGCGCCTTTATGTTCTGTTCGTGAAATCTGGTTGACCCAGCCCCCTGAAATCGGGCCATTGAGATGTTAGTAATCCGTCCAAGCAAAGGATGGACAATGAAACGCAGATTTTCGGACGA
>NZ_CYPW01000016.1 GCF_001458175.1 Shimia marina | reverse complement strand
GGTGTTGACCGTGAAGCGGTTGAGCGTGGTCAGGTTCTCTGTAAGCCAGGTTCCGTGAACCCACACACCAAGTTCGAAGCAGAAGCCTACATTCTGACCAAAGACGAAGGTGGCCGTCACACCCCGTTCTTCGCGAACTACCGTCCACAGTTCTACTTCCGTACAACTGACGTGACCGGCACTGTTGAACTGCCAGCGGGCACCGAAATGGTGATGCCTGGCGACAACCTGAAGTTCAACGTTGAGCTGATCGCACCGATCGCAATGGAAGCCGGCCTGCGCTTCGCGATCCGTGAAGGCGGCCGCACCGTTGGTTCCGGTGTTGTGTCCAAAATCGTCGAGTAATCAGAGCTTCTGATACGCGAAACGAAAGAGCCGCCCAACGGGGCGGCTCTTTTGCGTTGGGACAGTTGTTTGGCATCATTCCCCTTGGTGATCTGACCGGCCGCGTTGCGGGTTAACATGTTCACAAAAATGTGTGGCGACCTTGCTTTTCACGACTTGGTGAGGTGACATGGCGCATGCCCCGTCAGGAGCGGCGGGTTGAAAACAGGGGACAACAATGAAACGCGCACTCTCTGCGGCCTTGGCTGCTGCAATCTGTGCCGCACCAGTTGCGGCCGAAGACTTCAAATGGGCGGGGACCACCGACCCGCAAACCATGGACCCGCATGCGGTGAACTCCGCGCCGGTTCTGGGCTTTCTCAACAACGTTTATGAAGGGCTTGTGCGCCGGGGCAAAGATATGTCCATTGAGCCTGCGCTGGCCACAAGCTGGGAGCCGATTGGCGCGGGCGAAGGCTGGCGCTTCTACCTACGCGATGGCGTGACTTTCCACGACGGCAGCACCTTTGATGCGGAAGATGTGTTGTTTTCCTATCAGCGTGCCTCGAGCGAGGTGTCTGACACGCGCAGCTGGTTTGCGCCGGTGTCTGAGGTCAAAATGGTGGACGCTCAAACCATCGAGATCTACACCACTGCGCCCAACCCGATTTTCCCTGACAGCATCGCCAATTGGATGATCATGGATAAGGGCTGGGCTGAGACCAATAGCGCGGCGCGGCCAGACAAGGAAAACGGCAACTATGCCACGCTCAACACCAATGGCACCGGTGCCTTTATGGTCACTGCGCGTGAGCCGGGCCTGCGCACAGAGCTGGCCCCGCATGATGGCTGGTGGGACGAAGCCACCCACAACATCACCAAAGCGGAATTCACCCCGATTCAGAATGCGGCCACCGCCGTGGCGGCGCTGCTCTCGGGCGAAGTGGATATGATCAACCCGGTGCCGATTCAGGACGCTGCGCGACTGCAAGGTCAGGATGGCGTGCAGATCATTCAGGGCATTGAGGCCCGCGTGATCATGTTGGGCTTTGCACAGGATGCTGAGACCCTGAAATACGGTGCAGACGCAGGCAAGCCGAACCCTTTCCAAGATGCGCGCGTGCGGAAAGCTGTGGCGAAAGCGGTGAATGTGGATGCGATCCTCAAAACCATCATGCGCGGCAATGCCGAACCGGCAAGTCAGTTGGTCAGTCCGGCCATGCGTGGCTATTCCGAGGCGCACTCCACACGTCCGGCTTTTGACGTGGACGGTGCCAAGGCTCTGCTCGCGGAGGCAGGCTATGCTGATGGGTTTGCGTTTGGTCTCAAGTGCCCCAACAACCGCTATCTGAATGATGAGGCGGTCTGTCAGGCGGTGACATCTATGCTTGCAAAGGTGGGGATCACGGCACAGCTTGATGCGATGCCGGTGCAAAACTACTGGCCGGAACTGCGCGCCGATAACTTTGACATGTATCTGCTGGGCTGGTCCCCAGGCACATTTGATGCAGAGCATCCCATCCGCTTCCTTGCGGCCACGCCAAATGCTGAGAAAAAGCTGGGCAGCTGGAACTTTGGTGGCTATTCCAACGCGCGCATTGATGCGCTTTTGCCGATGATCCAATCCGAGATTGATGATGGAAAACGTCAGGCGATGCTGGATGAATCGGCTCAGATTCTACAGGAAGAGACCGCTTATGTGCCGATGTATGTGCAACCTCTGGTTTGGGGCACACGGGACAATATCTCTCTGACTCAGAGACCGGATAACTTCTTTATTCTGCGTTGGGTCAACGTGCAATAATCCTGCAAATACAGAGGGCGCCGGGCAACACTCCGGCGCCTTATTTCCTTGTCTTGACCCCACCTGAAGAAGAGCGCAAGGAACGCCGATAATCATAAAAGGACGCAGTGATGTTGACGTATGTCATAAAGAGAGTCTTGCAGTCCGCCTTGGTGCTTCTGATCGTCGGACTTGTTGCTTTCAGCATGTTCCGATTTGTTGGCGACCCGATTGACAATTTGCTGGGTCAGGAACGCACCGATGCCGACATCGCCCGCCTGCGGGTGGAACTGGGGCTGGATCAGCCGTTTCCCGTACAATACTACAAATTCCTCGAAGGGGCCGTTCAGGGCGATTTTGGCGTGAGCTATCGTCAGGGGCGCCCGGTGGGGGAAATCCTGCTGGAGCGCGCACCGGCCACGCTGGAACTCGCGGCGGTGAGCGGTTTTCTTGCCATCAGTATTGGTATTGGCCTTGGGGTCTTTACGGCGATCCGCAAAGATGGGTTTCTGGCCAATGCGATCATGTCGATCTCTCTGATTGGGGTGTCTCTGCCGACCTTCCTCATCGGTATCCTTCTCATATATGTCTTTGCGGTGGAGTTGGGGTGGCTGCCCTCGTTTGGGAGGGGAGATGTGGTGCAGTTTGGCTGGTGGAGCACGGGGCTTTTGACCGCGTCGGGCCTGAAGGCCATTGTCTTGCCGGCGATCACGCTGGGGCTTTACCAGATGACGCTGATCATGCGTCTGGTGCGCTCTGAGATGCTGGAAGTGCTGCGTCAGGATTACGTGCGCTTTGCCCGCGCCCGTGGCCTGAAGGCGCGCACAGTGAACTTCCGCCATGCGCTGAAAAACACGCTGGTGCCGGTGATCACCGTCACGGGTCTTCAGCTGGGCTCAATCATCGCCTTTGCGATCATCACCGAAACGGTCTTCCAATGGCCCGGTGTGGGGCTTCTGTTCATCAACGCGATCCAGTTTGTCGACATCCCGGTGATGGCCGCCTACCTGATGCTGATTTCGGTGATGTTTGTGGCGATCAACCTGATTGTTGACCTGCTGTATTTTGCAATTGATCCGCGCCTGCGCACGGATGGTAAGGGGGCGCACTGATGTCTGACCAAACTTCAACCGCGCCGCAATCCCGTCTGGCGCAAGCCTGGGACAGCGATTTTGCATATAGTTTCCGCCGCTCGCCGGTGGCTGTGGTGTCTTTCCTTGTGGTGATGCTGTTGGTGCTGAGCGCGATCTTCGCCCCGCTGATTGCGCCATATGATCCGTTTGATCCGGCCTCGCTCGACTTGATGAACGGCTTCACCGCGCCGATGGCCGCCAATGACTTCACCGGAGACACCTTCTGGCTGGGCACCGATGATCAGGGGCGTGATGTGTTTTCCACCATCCTTTACGGCATGCGGATTTCGCTGTTTGTGGGCTTCTCTGCTGTGCTTTTTGCCATGGTGCTGGGCATCACGCTGGGCCTGATTGCCGGCTATGTCGGCGGCTGGGTGGAAACGCTCATCATGCGTGCCGCAGATGTGCAGCTGACCTTCCCCGCCATTCTGGTGGCCATGCTGATCTTTGGCATCGCCAAAGGCATCACGCCGATTGAGCATCAGGACACCATGGCGATCTGGGTGCTGATCCTTGCGATTGGTCTGTCAGACTGGGTGCAGTTTGCCCGCGTGGTGCGTGGTGCAACGCTGGTTGAAAAGGACAAAGAATATGTGCAGGCCGCGCGTATGATGGGGCGGGGCCGTGGTATTATCATGCTGCGTCACATCCTGCCCAATGTTCTGTCGCCGGTGTTGGTGATTGCCACCATTTCGCTTGCTCTTGCGATCATCGCTGAGGCAACGCTGTCGTTTCTTGGTGTGGGCGCACCACCAACCCAACCGTCACTGGGCACGCTGATCCGCATCGGGCAACAGTTCCTGTTTTCCGGCGAATGGTGGATTTTGCTGTTCCCCTCCGCCACGCTTCTGGCGCTGGCGCTGTCTGTGAACCTGCTGGGCGACTGGCTGCGTGATGCATTGAACCCGAGGCTGCAGTGATGAGCGACACACTTCTTGATATCGAGGGCCTGTCGGTCCACTTCCCGACCCGTCGCAAGCTGTTTGTGGCAGTGAACAAAGCCAACCTCGCGGTGGAGCCCGGCGAAATCCACGGTCTTGTGGGCGAATCCGGGGCTGGTAAATCTACCATCGGGGCCGCCGTGATGGGTTTGCTGGATCGGCCGGGCCATATCGCCGAGGGCACCGTTCGCTTCAAGGGCGAAGCCATCAGTGGGCGGGATGCGGAAGGCATGCGCGCGCTGCGCGGGGCCAAGATCTCTATGATCTTTCAGGATCCTCTGACCTCGCTGAACCCGCTTTTGACCGTGGGCCAGCAGCTGGAGGAAACCATCCAGTTCCACCTCAAGCTTTCCGATGCGGACAGCAAGGCCCGCGCGATTGAACTGCTGGATCGGGTGGGCATTCCCAACCCGAGCGAGCGCATCAATCAATATCCGCACCAATTCTCTGGCGGTATGCGTCAGCGGGTGGTGATTGCGCTTGCGCTTTGTTCGGAGCCGGATGTGATCATCGCGGACGAGCCCACCACGGCGCTGGACGTTTCCATTCAGGCGCAGATCCTTGATCTGATCAAGGAGCTGGCGCGGGAGCGGCAGACCGGCGTGATCCTGATCACCCACGACATGGGTGTGATTGCGGACACCACCGACAAGGTGACCGTGATGTATCAGGGTGAGGTTGTGGAAAGCGGCAGCACCGAGCAGGTGCTGGGCGCCCCGCAGCATGAGTATACCAAATCGCTCATTGCAGCCGTGCCACGCCCCACGCTGAAGGTGCATCGTTTCCCGCAGCTCTCTTACGGGGGGCGTCAGATCACCTTTGAGATCGAAGATCTTGCGCGCAACTGGAAGCGCCCGGAGCCAACCAAATCCGGCACGCTTCTGAAGGTTGAGGGGCTCACCAAAACCTTCCTGCAAAGCGGGTCGATCATTCCGTCGCGGCGCAAGTATTTCACCGCTGTGGATCAGGTCAGCTTTGACATCCGCGAAGGCGAGGTCTTTGGCATTGTGGGCGAAAGCGGCTCGGGCAAATCCACTGTCGCGCGCATGATCGCCACGCTGTATCAGACCAATGGCGGCAAGATCTTCTTTGACGATCGGGAGGTCACCAGCCTCAAGACTGCCAAGGATCTGGAAAGCTATCGCCGCCAGATCCAAATGATCTTTCAGGATCCCTTCTCAAGCCTCAACCCGCGCATGCGGGTGGATGAGATCATTGCGGAGCCCGTGCGCCACCACAAGCTGCTGGAAGGCGACGCCATTCAGCACCGTGTGGATGAGTTGCTGGAGCGTGTGGGCCTTGGCTCAGAGGCCGGGCGCAAATACCCGCATGAGTTCTCCGGCGGTCAGCGCCAGCGGATCTCGATTGCGCGGGCGCTGGCCACCCAGCCGCGCTTCTTGATCTGTGACGAGCCGACCTCGGCGCTGGATGTCTCCATTCAGGCGCAAATCCTGAACATCCTGAAGGATCTTCAGGAGCATCTGGGCCTGACCATGCTCTTCATCAGCCACGACCTGCCGGTGGTGCGACAGATGTGTGACCGTGTGGGCGTAATGCGTCAGGGGCAGATGGTGGAGGTGGACGACACCGAAACCCTCTTTGCCAACCCGCAACAGGCCTATACGCAGGAGCTTCTGAGCCTCATGCCAAGGCTTGAGGGGCTCTCCACCGAAGGGCTTGAAGGCGAGATCGTCTAACCGTCAGAAACACCCACAGAAAGCGCCGCCATTGAGCGGCGCTTTTTTATGGCGCAGGGGGCTGCTGTTGGGCAGGATGACGGCGGACAGCAAAGGAGAGCGCCATGTCTGACATCCTGCCTGACATCCTGCCTGAGACCTTGCCTGAAATGCGCGACGGGGAAAGCCTGTTGGGGTTTGACCCGCTGGGCCGCGTGGATGCAGAGCTGCGCTTCATTGGCCGCATTCACACCCCGTGGCAGCGCGGCAATTGCCCCAAGAATGTCACCCGCGCCCGTGAGAGCGGGCAGGGGGCGTCGATCACGCTGGAGCCGGGATTCGCGGAAGGTCTGACCGGGCTGTCTGTGGGGGATGGGATTTTGCTGTTTTACTGGATGCATCAGGCGCGGCGCGATCTGATCACCCAGCGGCCCCGGCATCTGACAGAGGCACGTGGCAGCTTCGCCCTGCGTGCACCCAACCGCCCCAATCCGATTTCGCTGGCGGCGGTGCGGATCACATCACTGGATCTCGCGGCGGGCCGGATCGGCATTGATGCCATCGACTGTTTTGATGGCACACCGCTCTTGGACATCAAACCCAGTGCACCTGCCGTGGATGTGCCGCCGGAACTCGGCTGATATACGTGCGGAAACGCGCTAGCGGCCTGTATTTGCCGTGGGCCGTGTGGGGGAAGTGAAAGGCCAGAGACGTCCGTTATGATTACAAGCCACCGGCGGGGTCATCTTGAAATCGCTGGTGTGATATGATGCCAGCAGGAAGGCCCCTGTGCGCCGGTGTTTCGGCGCGCGGCCTTTGTCACGAGGTACCCTTTTCAGGGGCGCGGCTTGTGGCAGAATCCAAACCGACATGTTCATTTTCTGTATCCCCATCCTTGGAAGTGCTGCTGGTGCTGCCCTTGCGACAGGCACAGGCGTCTACATCAGGTGATTCCAGTGATACCGAAAATTGGTTAATGAAATCTCATGTCAGGACTGTGGAGATCTTGCGGGGGCAGATCTTTTACAAGCGGTATTATCTGTCACACATGCGCACAGGTAGGTCCCTGCGGCACAGATCACAGGTGCGCGTATCAGTGAGCATTTCTATAAGTTGTGAGGTGAAATGGCATCCCGTAGGGGAATCGAACCCCTCTTTCCAGGTTGAAAACCTGGCGTCCTAACCGATAGACGAACGGGACGCTCTTGGGTGCGTCAGGAAGTTGCCTTCCAACCCGAACTTCACTGGCATCCCGTAGGGGAATCGAACCCCTCTTTCCAGGTTGAAAACCTGGCGTCCTAACCGATAGACGAACGGGACGCGCTGTGAAGCGTGAGGCGTATCTAGTGAATGGGACGGATGGGCGCAAGCGGAAATTTGACGCTTGCGGCGATTTTTTCAAGAAAGCTGTATGCACCTGTTTGGGGCGCCGCGTTGGGGGCTTTGCCCCCAACGCGGCGCGGCCGCGATTCCCCCAGGATATTTCAGTCAAGAGGAAGCGGAGAGGTTGGTTCAGCCCGCTTTTGCGGCGTCTTCCAGGCGCAGTTGCACAGATTGACGCCCGCCCCAGGTGTTGATTTCAAGGCGTCCGGCGAGATGGAAACGGCCCCCGCCGTGTGTTTCCAGTGCGGGCCCCAATGCGGTGTCATAAGCCCCAAAGGCTATGGCGTCGATACGTGCGCCGAAACCGTCGCCGAAAGTCAGTTTGAGGTGGCTTTCGCCGACGCGTTTGGTGAAGCGAATCTCTACGTCCGGAAAGGCAAAGCGCGGCGCTGGGGCCCCGGCGCCAAAGGGCCCTGCCTTTTCAATGTCGCTGATCAGTTCCACGGAGGCGGCGGTGGGCATCAGCAGACTGTCGAGTTTCAGGTCCGCAGGCCCCATGTCGCCAGCGCCCTGTTTTGCCATCAACTCTGTCAGGCGCTGCATGGCGGGTTCCAGTTGATCGCGGGCGACGGTGAGACCTGCGGCCATCTTGTGCCCGCCACCTTTGATTAACAGCCCTTCGGCGGCGAGTTTCTGAATGGAGACGCCCAGATCCACGCCCGAGACGGACCGACCTGAGCCCTTGCCTTCTGCGCCATCAAGGCCAATCACGATGGCGGGGCGGTTGGTGGCCTCTTTCAAGCGCGATGCCACGATGCCCACTACACCGGGATGCCAGCCTTCGCCTGCCGCCCAGACCAGCGGTGCGTCCAGACCGCGCTCTTCGGCCTGTGCCATGGCGGCGGCGCGTACGGCGGCTTCGATATCGCGCCGTTCTGTGTTGAGTTCATCCATACGGGCCGCGATGGCCTGTGCCTCTTGCGGGTTGTCCGTGGACAGCAGGCGCGCGCCCAGATCGGCCTGACCGATGCGGCCACCGGCATTGACGCGCGGCCCCAGAAGGAAGCCGAGGTGGTAGCTGTTGGGCGCGCTGTCCATGCGGCTGACATCAGAAAGCGCCACGACGCCGGGGCGTTCGCGTCGGGCCATGACTTTCAGCCCTTGACGCACCAGCGCGCGGTTCACCCCAATCAGGGGCGCCACATCGGCAACTGTGCCCAGGGCCACCAGATCGAGCATCGCCATCAGATCCGGCCCCCGTGTGCCATCGGCCTCGCGCATCTGGCGATTCGCTTCCACCAGCATGAGGAACACCACCGAGGCGGCGCAGAGATGGGCAAGATCGCCACTTTCATCCTGTCGGTTGGGGTTCACCACGGCAACGCAGTCCGGCAGGGTTTCGCCGCCGAGGTGGTGATCCAGCACAATCACATCGGCGCCTTTGGCAGCGGCGATGGGCGCGTGGCTGAGGGTGCCGCAGTCCACACAGATGATCAGGTCATGGTCTTTGGCCAAGGCCGCCATGGCAGGTTCATTGGGGCCATAGCCTTCATCAATGCGATCCGGCACATAGAGCGTTGCAGGCAGGTCCATCGTGCGCAGCCAGGTGATCAGCAGGGCGGCTGAGGTGCCGCCATCCACATCGTAGTCGGCAAAGACGGCGATGCGCTGGCGTTGGCGCACAGAGGCCAGAAACCGCTGTGCGGCGGCCTCCATGTCTTTGATTGTGCGCGGATCCGGCAGCAGGTCCACCAGCTTGGGGTCAAGAAACCCTGCGGCTTCGGCTGCGGACACGCCCCGGCGTGCAAGCACCGCACAGAGTGCTGGCGGCAGCGCCGTGTCCTGTGCCAGCAGTTCGGCGGCGCGCGTTGTTTCGACATCTGGTCCCACCCAACGTCGTCCGGTCAGGCTTTCAGAAACACCAAGGAAGTCAGTCATGGAGGGGCTTTCATCTTGTGAAAAGGCCCGCCAGAAGGCGGGCCATCAAAGGCGGGCGCGTGGCCCAGTCAATCAAGGATGCGGATCAGGTTCAAGAGGTCTGATCTACTGGCGCGCGGTAGGTCACGCGCCGGACAGAACCGGATTTGGAGCGCATCAGCAGGGTTTCGGTTTCGATCCAGCCGGGGGTGCGTTTGATACGGGGCAGCAGCGAGCCGCCGGTCACGCCGGTTGCGGCAAAGATGACGTCCTGTGTGACCATCTCGTCCCGAGAATAAATGCGATCCAGATCGGTGATGCCGGTTTTGGCGGCACGGGCGCGCTCATCATCATTGCGGAACACCAGACGGCCCCACATCTGGCCGCCCATGCATTTCAGTGCGGCAGCGGCCAGAACACCCTCTGGTGCGCCGCCGCGGCCCATATACATGTCGATGCCGGTTTCTTCCGATTCGGCGCAGTGCATCACACCAGCCACATCGCCATCAGTGATGAGGCGAATGGAAGCACCGGTGGCGCGGACTTCGTCGATCATGTCTTCGTGGCGCGGACGCTCCAGAATGCAGACGGTGATATCCGTGGTTTCGCAGCCTTTGGCCTTGGCCAGGGCTTGGACGCGTTCTTTGGGGCTCATGTCCAGGGACACGACATTTTCGGGGTAGCCCGGGCCAATGGCCAGCTTGTCCATATAAGTGTCTGGGGCGTGCAGCATGGAGCCACGCGGGCCCATGGCGATCACGGTCAGCGCGTTGGGCATGTCTTTGGCGGTCAGCGTGGTGCCTTCCAGCGGGTCCAGCGCGATGTCCACGCCGGGGCCTTCGCCGGTGCCCACTTCTTCGCCAATGTAGAGCATGGGCGCTTCGTCGCGCTCGCCTTCGCCGATCACCACCACGCCGGCGATGTCCAGCAGGTTCAACTGTTCGCGCATGGCGTTTACGGCGGCCTGATCGGCGGCCTTCTCATCGCCGTTGCCGATCAGGGCAGCGGAGGCGATGGCGGCTTGCTCGGCCACACGGGCCAAGCCAAGGGACAACATGCGGTCGTGAAATTCCGGCTTTTGAGACATTGGGAGGAGGTCCTTATATGCGTGTTAAAATACCGATTATCGTAGGGGCGCGCCGCTCACAAGTCTGCCGTGCGCCCCTTTGGGGCTGAAAATCCGTCTACTTAAATCTGTTCAATGCGCAGGGCCACCGGATCTGCGGCCATCACGCCGGTGGCGCGCATGGCTTCAATGGCAGCGTCCAGGTCGGCGCGCTGGGTTTTGTGAGTCACGATAAGCACCGGCGCATGGGCTTCAGCATGGCGTGTTTGACGCATGCGATCAATGCTGATGCCGTTGTCTCCAAGGGCTGTCGCGATCTTTGCCATGGCGCCGGGGCGATCTTGCAGCGCGAGGCGCAAATAATAGGGCGCTGGAGAATTGGAACGCGCGGCCTTTGCGGTGACAAGCGCCTTTGCGGGCACGCCAAACGTCGAGAGGCGCAGGCCACGGGCAATATCACAGACGTCGCCCATCACAGCGCTGGCGGTGGGGCCTTCGCCGGCGCCGGGACCGCGCAAGACCACCTGTTCCACCGCATCGCCTTCGATCACCACCATATTGGTGCCTCCGGTGAGCTGGCCCAGAGGGCTTTCAGCAGGCACAAGGCAGGGGGACATACGCTGTTCCAGACCGCGGCCTGTCATTTGCGTGACGCCAAGCAGTTTGATTTTATACCCGAGTTCAGCGGCCTGATGGATGTCTTCGATGGAGATGCGCTGAATGCCTTCCAGCTCAACGCCGTCAAAATCCACCTGTGTGCCAAAAGCGATGGCGGAGAGCAGGGAGAGCTTATGGCCGGCATCTATGCCGCCGACATCCAGATTTGGATCTGCCTCCAGATAGCCCAAAGCATCGGCTTCGGCAAAAACCTCATCATAGGGCAGGCCCGCATCCTGCATCCGGGTCAGGATATAGTTGCAGGTGCCGTTCATCACGCCCATGACGCGGGTGATTTCGTTGCCAGCAAGACCTTCAGTGAGGGCTTTGATCACCGGGATGCCGCCGGCCACGGCCGCTTCAAAGCGGATGACCGCGCCTTTGTCTTCAGCAGTTTCGGCCAAGGCCTGACCATGGTGGGCCAGCAGTGCCTTGTTGGCGGTCACCACATCTTTGCCCAGTGCCAGAGCCGCTTCGATGGCGTCTTTGGCGGGGCCGTTTTCGCCCCCCATCAGTTCGACAAAAACGTCCACATCGTCGCGCTTTGCCAGGGCGACAGGATCCTCCTCCCAAGCATATCCGGCCAGAGATACGCCGCGGTCTTTATCCTTGGAACGGGCGCTGACGGCGGTGATTTCAATGGGGCGGCCTGTGCGGGCGGCCAGAAGATTGGCCTTTTGGCGCACAATCTTGATCACGCCAACGCCGACGGTGCCCAGTCCGGCAATCCCAAGGCGAAGCGGAGAAGGCTGGGAGTTGGTCATGGGGCACGTCCTCAAAAAGTGGTGGTCTGGTTGATTGTGTTGATGTGCCGTGTATCGGCTCTTGGCGGGCTGCGCAACGCAGCGCAGGCCTGATCTTTACTGCAAAGCGGCGGCGCGGCGTTCGAGACGGGCGCGTCGGGCTTCCAGCTCGGCCTCGGTGGTTTCCGTGAGCCGAGGTGGCGCTGGAGTGGGTAGCTCTGAGGCGGGGAGGATATCGGGATATTCCGTGCCTGCATTGCGCTCTTCCAGTGCCGCATCGAGACCGGGAATTTGACCGCAGCTTGCAAGGCTTGCAAGCACAGCCAAAAGGCCGCTATGGCATTTCAAAAGACGGATCACCCTGTGCTCCTCATGCTGCTTTGTCGGCATGGTTATGGACTGGAGAAGAGGCGTCATACAAGTCACCAATAGCCCAGAACGTCGGTTTGCACACCGATTGGCAGGGTTTTAAAGGAACGTATGTTCAGATAGCCTGAGGAAATGGCACGAACACAAGGCTCTCATTCCGGTATCACCGGTCCTCGCGTGCGCAAGGCCGCGCTCACGTTGTTTGCGCGACATGGCTATGCGGCCGTGTCGATGCGCCAGATTGCGCGCGATGTTGGGGTGCAGGCGGGGGCGCTTTATAATTACACACCAGACAAACAGAGCTTGCTGTTTGATCTTATGAAAACCCATATGGACGAGTTGCTGGCCTCTCGGGCGGCCCTGGCGGCACCTCCGTCGCCTGCGGCAGCGCTGGAAAGCTTCACGCGCATGCACATTCGGTTTCACTCCGAACGCCCTGACGCGGTTTTTATTGCCTATATGGAACTGCGCAATCTGAGCCCTGAAAATTTCGCAGCGATTGAAGCACTGCGCCGTGTCTATGAGGACCAACTGGAAGAGATCCTGCGGGCGGGAGTGATCAGCGGGGATTTTACCGTGGCGGACCCGAAGGTCACCACCATGGCGGTGATCGCCATGCTGACCGGAGTGAATACATGGTTTCGTGAGGGGGGGCGCCTGTCTCTGGAAGAGGTGGAGCAGATCTATTGGGATATGGTGCGCAAAGCGGTTGGGGCGTGATACCTGCGATGGATCTTTGACGCGCGCTGCAAAGCCTTGACGGCTGGTGGAGGTCTGCCCCCGCCAGCTTGTTCAGTGGGCTGGTTTGATGAATGTGCCATTGCGCAGCTCAGTAAAAGCCTGTTGCAACTCCGCTTGGGTGTTCATGACAATTGGACCGTGCCACGCCACGGGCTCCTGAATGGGCTGGCCTGAAACCAGAAGAAAGCGCACGCCTTGCTCTCCGGCCTGCACGGTGACCTCGTCGCCGGATCCGAAGCGAATGAGCGTGCGGTCTCCGCTCATGTCGCGGATGTTGAGCTCTTCGCCTGCCACCTCTTTTTCGAGCAAGATGCCGGTCGGTTGGCTGGCATCGGCAAAGGCGGCATCGCCTTCAAAAACATAGGCAAAGGCTCGGCGGCGGGTGTCGATCGGGAAGGTCTTTTTTGCGCCTGATGGCACGGTGACATCCAGAAACATGGGATCCGCGGCAATTCCATCCACAGGCCCTCGTTGCCCCCAAAAGCTGCCGATGATCACGCGCACTTTGGTGCCGTCATCTTCGATGATCTCCGGGATTTCTCTGGATGTGACATCCTGATAGCGGGGATCGGTCATTTTCAGATCACGCGGCAGGTTGGCCCAGAGCTGAAAACCGTGGTTCACACCCTGTGCATTGGCGGTGGGCATTTCCTGATGCAGGATACCGCGCCCGGCGGTCATCCATTGCACGTCGCCCGCTCCCAGGTTGCCGGTGTTGCCCAAGCTGTCCTGATGTTCCACAGCGCCATCAATCACATAGGTGATGGTTTCAATGCCGCGATGCGGATGCCACGGAAAGCCTGCCTCAAACAGGCGTGGATCATCATTTCGGAAGTGATCCATCATCAGAAAGGGATCAAGCTCGGTAGGGTCCTGAAACCCAAACACGCGGTGCAGATGCACTCCGGCACCTTCCATGGCTGCGACGGCCTTGCGCTGTTCCAATACGGGTCTGATTGACATGATGTCTCTCCTTTCCCCAGCAAGTTAGGAGCGGGAAGGCTTGCGGAAAACGGACGTGGCCGCGCGGTCACTGTGTGTATGCGCACAGTGATTGGTCCCGCAGAAATGCAAAACTTTAGCGCGAGCGACGTAGCGGCATTTTGCAACCGTGCTTCCCTCTCTCATGCGCGAAGCCTATGTTTTGCAGCACATGACAATCTCAGGCAGGGAGGCCTCGATGCTAGGGTCTATGATGATGCGTCCGCTCAATATTGCGGACATTCTCAAGTTTGCGGCGGAAATTCACCCAACAGGCGAAGTGGTTTCGGTACGTACCGAAGGCGATCTGCACCGTCAGACCTATGCTGAAATGGCGTTGCGTGTGGCGCGGCTTGCCAATGCCCTTCAGGCGGAGGGTATGCAGGTGGGGGATCGTATCGCCACTTTGGCATGGAACGGTTACCGCCATCTTGAGCTCTACTACGCCATTTCCGGTGCCGGAGGCGTGTGCCATACAATCAACCCGCGCCTGTCAGCGGAACAGATGACCTATATCGTCACGCATGCCAAAGATACCATGCTGTTTGTGGACACGACCTTTGTGCCGCTGGTCAATGCACTGCGCGCGCAATGGCCTGAAAGCCTCAAAGTGGTGGTGATGACAGATCGGGACCATATGCCGGAGGGGGACTTCCTCTGTTATGAGGAGTTGCTCGCGGCGCAATCTGAGAGTTTTGATTGGCCGGAGCTGCCGGAAGATACGGCCGCAGGTCTGTGCTATACCTCAGGCACCACTGGGAACCCAAAGGGCACGCTTTATACCCATCGCTCCACTGTGTTGCATGCGATGACAGTGGGGCTCTCGATGCCGCATGTCTGTCAGCCGGGCAAACGCATTCTGCCGGTGGTGCCGCTCTTCCACGTGAACGCATGGGGGCTGCCATTTATTGCGTTGCTGACGGGCGCATCGCTTGTGTTCCCGGGCGGCGCTCTGGATGGGGCGAGCCTGTTTGACCTGATGGAAAACGAAGATGTCTATTCCGCTTGGGGTGTGCCGACGGTGTGGCTGGGCCTTCAGGGAGAGATGGCCAAGCGGGGCCGCATGCCGCATGGGCTGGGGGATCTGGTGATCGGCGGCTCCGCTGCGCCAGCCAGTATGATCACCTATTTTGAGGAAAACGGCGTCAACGTCTGTCACGCCTGGGGTATGACGGAAATGAGCCCGGTAGGCACTTTGGGCAACCTTCCCGTGCATCTGGAAGACCGCACATTGGAAGAGCGTGTGGCGATCAAATCCTGTCAGGGGCGGCGGATCTTTGGTGTGGATCTGAAAATTGTTGATGAAGATGGCAAACGTCTGCCCCATGACGGCGAAGCCGCTGGCGAGTTGTTTGTGCGCGGCAACAACATCACGGCGGGTTATTTTGAGAACGAAGAGGCCAACGCAGGGGCCTTTGATGCCGATGGCTGGTTTGGCACCGGGGATGTGGCGACCATTGATGGCCATGGCTACCTGACCATCACCGACCGTGCCAAAGACCTGATCAAATCAGGGGGGGAGTGGATCAGTTCGCTCGATCTGGAAAATACCGTGATGGCACATCCAAAGGTGGCAAATTGTGCCGTGATCGCCGTGGCCCATCCCAAGTGGGACGAGCGCCCGTTGCTGGTTGTGGTGCCGGGGCCGGACGGCACCCCGGAGGTTAGTGAACTGATGGCGCTGCTGGAAGAGCATTTTGCCAAATGGCAGTTGCCTGACGATGTGGTGTTTGTAGAAGAACTGCCGATGACGGCCACTGGCAAAGTCTCCAAACTCACGCTGCGAAAGCAGTTTGCCGACCATAAGCTGCCTGACATGGTGTAACGCTTGCGCAGCGAAACGCTCACTATCGCTGGCCATGACTTTCATGTTGTCGTGGCCGGTGATCCTGCCAAGCCTGCGATCCTAATGTTGCACGGCTTTCCGGAGTATTCCGGTGCCTTTTTTGATCTGATCCCGCATTTGCAAGATGATTTTTTCTGCATTGCTCCGGATCAGCGAGGCTATGGGCAAAGCTGGCGCCCCGCCAAGGTTGCAGATTATGCGCCAAGCAAGCTGATTGCGGATGCGGCGGCTGTATTGAACCATTTCAGCCCTGCCAAACCGATCGCAGCGGTCTTGGGGCATGATTGGGGAGCGGCGGTGGCCTATGGTCTGGCCTTTCGGCATCCGGAGCGCTTTGCGCGGCTGATGATCGCCAATGGCGTGCATCCCATCCCGTTTCAGCATGCGCTTGCGGCGGGTGGGGCGCAGTCTGAGGCCAGTCAGTATATTGACTGGCTGCGCGCCGAAGGTTCAGAGGAAAAACTCTGCGCCAATGATCATGCCCGTCTGTTGGGGCTGTT
Organism: Shimia marina; assembly: GCF_001458175.1. GTDB lineage: Bacteria > Pseudomonadota > Alphaproteobacteria > Rhodobacterales > Rhodobacteraceae > Shimia > Shimia marina. The sequence goes on along the minus strand of NZ_CYPW01000016.1, from coordinate 25,953 downwards.
TTCTGATCAAATGGATATGTCTTGGATGACCGCAGAAAAGCGGGGTGCCTATCAGGCCGCTTGGGGCGATGCACGCCAACTGCGGGGTATGGTCAACTGGTATCGCGCCTCAAGCCTGAAAGTGGCATCCCCGGGTGTTCCGCTTACTGCGGAGGATTTGCCGAACCTGCCTGCTGAGATGCTGCGTGTGGCGATGCCACATCTCTTGCTTTGGGGAGAAAACGACACAGCGTTGTTGCCCGAAAGCTATGAGGGGCTGTCGGAGCTCTGTGAAGATCTGACACAGCGAAGCATTGCTGGCGCGGACCACTGGCTCTTGCATCAGAAACCGGGCGAGGTTGCGGAGCAGATCCGCGCGTTCTTGCGGCAAGCCTGATGTGCAGGGGCTTGGCCTCCTGTTTCAGCCGTTCTTTCGGGGATGTTTGAGGCTGCGCTCCGCGGATCTCCGATGATGTGACGTCATGTTACTTTTGCAGGCTCTTGTTTGTCCGCGTGGCAGGGGGCCTTATCCTGCCACCAAACACAGGAGTTAATCATGTCTGGTGACAGCCACCTTCCAAAGGCTCTGCAAGGTCTGCGTATCCCCGCAGTTGCTTCGCCTTTGTTTATCATTTCCGTACCCGCACTGGTCATTGCCCAGTGTAAGGCAGGCATCATAGGCAGTTTCCCCGCGCTGAACGCACGCGAAGGCGAGGGCGACCACCCACTTCTGGACACCTGGCTCACGCAGATCCGCGAAGAGCTGGACCGTCACAATCAAGAAAACCCGGACCGCCCGGCCGCACCATTTGCGGTCAATCAGATCGTGCATCGCTCCAACACCCGGCTGGAGCGCGACATTGAGCTTTGCCACAAGCATAAGGTGCCTGTCTGGATCACCTCGCTTGGGGCGCGCAAAGAGGTCAATGATGCGGCCCATGATTGCGGCGGTATCGCGCTGCACGACATCATCAACAACTTTTTTGCCAAGAAGGCGATTGAGAAAGGCGCTGATGGTCTGATCGCGGTGGCCGCTGGTGCCGGTGGGCATGCAGGTCCGCAGTCCCCCCTCGCTCTCATCAGTGAAATTCGCGAGTGGTTTGATGGGCCTCTGCTGTTGTCGGGCTCCATTGGCACAGGGGCATCGCTTTTGGCTGCGCAGGCCATGGGCGCAGATCTCGGCTATATTGGCTCGCCGTTCATCGCGACCGAGGAGGCCAATGCGGTGCAGGGCTATAAGGATATGATCGTGGATAGCGGTGCGGATGACATTGTCTATTCCTCGCTCTTTACCGGCGTCTGGGGCAATTATCTTAAGGGATCTGTGGAGAACGCAGGCATGGATCCGGACAACCTGCCTATGGGCAGTGTCAAAGATATGGACTTTGGCGGTGACAAGGAGAAGCCCAAAGCCTGGAAAACCATCTGGGGGTCTGGTCAGGGTATCGGTGCCGTCAAAGAGGTGGGGCCTGTGTCCCAGCTGGTGGATCGGCTTGAGCGCGAATATATCGCGGCTTGGGAGCGGCTTCAGGACCGTATGAAGTGAGCCAGATGTTCCACCTCATACGCCATGCTCAGGCAAGTTTTGGTGCGGCCGATTATGACAATTTGTCAGACCTCGGCCATCGCCAGTCTGAGGCTTTGGGCGCTGCTCTGAAACGTCAGGGTGTCATGCCGGATGCGGTGTTTATCGGGGCGCAGAAACGCCATCGACAGACCTGGGAAGGCCTTGAACGCGCTCTGGGCAGCGGGATGACCCCGATTGTGGTGCCGGAGTGGAACGAATTTGATTTTGGCGGGCTTTTGGAGGCGCGGTATCAAACCCGCGTCGACAAGCCCGCCGATCTGCACAGCGATCGCAAAACCCATTTTCGCATTCTGCGCGATACGGTTTTGGAGTGGCAGCGCGACGAAATTGAAAATCCACCGGAAAGTTTTGCGGCTTTCACCAACCGGGTCCGTGAGGCGCGCGCTATTGTGGCCGCCTCCGATGCGAAGACCGCACTTGCCGTGAGTTCTGGTGGTGCCATTGGCCGGACGGTTGCCGATGTGCTGGATGCGCCGGCCGCGCAGATGATCCTTTTGCAATTGCAGGTGAAAAACTGTGCTGTGGCCCGGTTTGTGATGGCCAAAGGCCAAGTCTGGCTGAATGGGTTTAATGACACACCGCACATTGAGGCAAGCAATGAAGACGAAATGCTGACCTATAGCTGAGCTATTGGGGCGGCGTGGCATGGAGCGAGGGTGCTATGGACGCAACGACATTGGATACCAAGGCTGTTGAACGGTGGTTGGAGGGGCAGCTTGAGGGCTTTTCCGGTCCGATTGAGGCGACAAAATTTGATGTGGGCCAATCCAATCCAACCTTTCGGCTGGACAGCGCGTCAGGGCAGTATGTGCTGCGCCGCAAGCCCCCCGGTGTTTTGCTGAAATCCGCGCATGCGGTGGATCGTGAGTTCCGGGTGCAAAAGGCCCTTGCGGGCACAGAGGTGCCGGTCGCCAAGATGCACATGTTGTGCGAAGACGATGATGTGATCGGATCTGCCTTTTATGTCATGGACTTCGTTGAGGGGCGCAATTTTGACGACCCACGCTTGCCAGATCTCACCACATCAGAACGCGCGGCGGTGATTGATGAGATGGGCCGCGTGCTGGCCGCGATCCATTCTGTGGATATTGCGGCGGTGGGCCTGTCGGATTACGGCCCTGAGGGAAATTACTTTGAGCGTCAGGTCGGGCGCTGGACCAAGCAGTACCGCGCCTCTGAGACCGAGGCTGTGCCGCAGATGGATGCGTTGATTGACTGGCTTGCGGCCAATATTCCCGCAGATGATGGCAAACGTACCTTGGTGCATGGGGATTACCGCATCGATAATATGCTGTTTGCCAGGGATCGCGCTGAAGTTCTGGCGGTGTTGGATTGGGAGCTTTCCACCATCGGGCATCCCTATGCGGATCTCGCCGCAGTGATCATGCAGTGGCAGATGCCGCCGGGCCATGAGGGACGGGGGCTTGCTGGCGTGGATCGTGCGGCTTTGGGGTTGCCGACGGACGAAGAGTTCATCGCGTCCTATTGTGTGCGGATGGGACTGCCGGGTATTGAAAAATTCGGCTTCTATCTGGCGTTTTGCTTCTTTCGCATGGCGGCCATTATTCAGGGGGTCAAAAAACGCGCGCTGGATGGCAATGCGTCGGATCCTGAACGCGCGGCCAAGCTTGGAAGCTTTGTGCCCATGTTTGCCATGGCCGGATTGGAGGCGACACAACGTGGATAAGATGTATCAGGACAAGGTGGTGATGATCACCGGGGCGGCCAGCGGTTTTGGTGCGATGGCAGCCAAGAGATTTGCCGCGCAGGGGGCGAAGCTGGGTCTTTCAGACATCAACGAAGTCGCGTTGCGCGATGTTGTGGTAGGGCTTGAAAGCGACGGTGTCGAGGTCGTGAGTGATGTGGTGAATGTTGCTGAGGAGGCGCAGGTTGCGCAGCATGTGGCGCATATTTCGCAGCGATTTGGGGGCATTGATGTGGGGATCAACAATGCGGGCATCGGTCATGATGTGCGCCCGCTGCAATTTCTCACCACCGACGACTTTGACGTGATGATGAATGTGAATGCCAAAGGGGTGTTCCTGTGTATGAAGTATCAGATCCCGCTGATGCAGCAGGCCGGGGTGGGTGCGATCCTGAATGTGGCCTCTGCGGCCGGACTTGTTGGGGCGGCGCATTTGTCGCTTTATGCCGCCGCCAAACATGCAGTTGTTGGGTTGACCAAAGCTGCGGCGGATGAAAACGCCACCCGTGGCATCCGTGTGAACGCGCTGTGCCCGTCGTTTTCAGCGACGCCGATGGTGGATGAAATGGCAGAGGTTGTCGGCACCCGAACAGGGCTGAACCGGGAAGACACGTTGAAACAGATCGCCAGCCGTGTGCCCATGCGCCGTGTGTCTGAGCCGGAGGAGGTGGTGCAAGCCATGTTGTGGATCAATGCGCCGGAGAACAGTTTTATGACCGGCCAAGCGATTGCCATAGACGGTGGCCTGACGGCTGTTTGACCGACATAACAGAGGGCAAGGCCCGGCGATGCCGGGCGCTGCAACTTTTAGACGGACCTGTGCATGACTTATGCCCCCTTTGATCCAGCACTCGACGAAACGCCTTATGGGTTGCAAAAGCACCTCGGATTTGAGCTCACCCATTGGGATGAGGATTACGCACGCCTTGAGTTGCCGCTGGCACCGCATCTGATGAACCGTGCAGGCATTCCGCATGGCGGCATCTATGCGACGCTGCTTGATACGGTGATGGGGTTTGCCGGGTGCTACACCGGCACAGCGGATCATAAAAAGCTTGCGCTCACGCTATCGCTGACCACGAATTTTCTATCGCGTCCCAGAGGGGGGCGGTTGATCGCGGAAGGTTGGCGCACGGGTGGCGGCGCCAAGACCTTTTTCGCAGAGGGCAGCATTTGTGATGAGACAGGGGAGAGCATCGCGCGCGGCTCGGGGGCTTTTAAGGTCCGGGCCACGACGCTTTAGGCGTTTATCTCAGCCAGCAAGGGCCTGTGGTGTTTCCTGTGCCCAAGTGTGGGCCAACTCTGTGACCGCGTTGAGAATGTAATCGACCGTCTCATCTGTCATTAGAACGCTGAGGTTGAGGCGCACAAACCCCGGTTTGCGCGCGCCCTCGCCAAAGAGAATGTCTTTGCGGATGTCGGCAGATTGCGGATCGTCGATATTCAGCAGGGCATGCACATAGGGGCCCGCGCAGGAGCAGCCGCCCCGCGCCTGAATGCCATAGCGCTCAGACAGGGCGCGGGTGAAGGCGTTGTGATCAATGCGGGCGCCATGGTGGTCACGCGGCACAAAAGACAAGATTGGCAGACGCGTGTCGCGTTGGGCTGCGAGCAGGTCGACGTGCGGGGAAGGGCCCCACGCTTCAAAAGCGCGCGCGGTCAGAGCGGCATTGCGTTCATTCATTTGGGCCGCGCCGATGACGTCTTTCACCGTCAGTGCCAACCCCACTCGAATATCACCAATGACATTGGGCGTGCCGCCTTCTTCGCGCTGTTCCAGCTGCGCAACGTAGTCGTGTTCGTGGGCGTTCACAAAGGCCACCGTGCCGCCGCCGGGGCGATAGGGGATCTCGGATCGTACCACATCTTTGCGCAGCACCAACACGCCGCTGGCACCGGGGCCACCGATGAATTTATGAGGCGAAAACACCAGTGCATCAACTTCCGCCCCTTTGGTGGGGGACATGGTCATGGGCAGGTACGGACCGCCGCCTGCGTAGTCCCAGACCATCAGGGCATCATAGGCTTTGACCAGCCGTGTGATGGCAGCCACATCCGTGCAGACGCCGGTGACATTGGCAGCGGCGCTCATGGCGACAATCACCCGCCCGTTCAGCCCGTGCTCTGCCAGCGCTTTGGTCAGGGCGGAGCGATCTGGGCCCGGAAGAACCCCTTCAGGGATTTCGATGACCTTGGCGCCGCTTTCGCGCCATGGCAGCAGGTTTGAGTGATGCTCATAGGGGCCCACAATGACGGTGTCTTTAGCGCCAATCTGCATCAGATGGACCAGTTGGTTGAGGCCCGAGGTGGCCCCGGCACCAGCAAAGATCACGGCATGGTCATCCGCATCTGCGCCGCAGTGAGTGCGCACCACCGCCCGTGCGCCTTCTCGCAGAGCGCCCATGCGGGCTCCACAAAGGGAGGCGTCTGTGTGGGTGTTGGCGTAGTAGGGCAGCACCTGTTCCATGACGAAAGTCTCTACCTGCCGCAAGGCACGCCCGGAGGCCACGTAGTCGGCATAGACCAGTTTGCGTGGTCCTGAGGGAGTATCGATGTGAATATCACCGCCAATCAGACCATCACGCAGGTCGTCAATCGCATCGGAGGCGGTGCGTAGGCTGTCGGCAAAAAGCGTGTAGGGGCGGGTGAGATCGGACATTGAGGCCTCTTTTGTAAGGGTTTGGTGAATATTACCCAAGAAATCTTTCAAAAAACTCACCTATATTTTGCATTTTTCGTTTCAATGTGGGTCATGCGATCTATAAATATGCGCAATATGGACGATCTTGATCGAAAAATACTGGATGTATTGCAACGAGACGCGGCCTTGTCGCAGCGGGAAATTGCAGAGCGCGTGGGGATGTCTCAAAATGCGCTTTGGCGCAGGCTGAAACGTTTGGAGGAAAGCGGTGTCCTGCGCGGGGCTCGGATGCGGATTGATCCTGCTGCGGTGGGCTTGGATTTGACCGTTTTTGTCATGGTACGCACGCGCAACCATTCGGTGGAATGGGCAGAGGCATTTAAAGCGCATGTGGCACGTATTCCTCAAGTTTCAGAAATGCATCGCATTGGGGGAGACTGGGACTACATGCTGAAGATCGTGACCTCCGGCATGGCAGGCTATGATGCGGTGTATCGCCGCTTGACCACCGGGTTTGAGCTCGACACGGTCACCGGATATTTTTCGATGGAAACCATGTTGGAGGATCGGCCCTTAGATGTGCATGGCTGAGGTGTGCCGCTGAATAAGGGACTGTCATTAAAATGTCATCGCTTACAGGCAATCAGGGCTTGCACTTTGTATTATATTTCCATAATTCACGATATATGGATAAAAAATCAGCTCTCGCGGCTTTTGCCGCACTGTCTCAGCCCACGCGCCTTGATGCGTTCCGCCTGTTGATACAGGCAGGAGATGCAGGATTGGCCGCCGGTGAAATTGCCGATGCTTTGGATGTGCGCCAGAACACGCTTTCTGCGAATCTCTCCGTCTTGTTGCAGGCCGATCTTCTGCGCAATCAGCGTGAGGGGCGCAGCATTCGCTATTTTGCCGATACGGAAGGCGTGCGCGGGCTGCTCGGCTTTCTGCTGGAAGATTGCTGTGGCGGTCGTCCTGATCTTTGCCAGCCGCTTATCAAAGATCTCACCTGTGGCTAATGAAGAGGGCACAGCTATGACACAAGAAACCTACAATGTGCTGTTTCTCTGTACCGGCAATTCTGCGCGTTCCATTCTTGCAGAAGCCATTCTCGAACGTGAGGCCATGGGGCGGTTCAAAGGATTTTCCGCTGGGTCGCATCCCAAGGGGCGCCCACACCCATATGCATTGGATCTGCTTCAGCGGCTCAATCATGACACCAGCTTTGCCCGCTCCAAAAGTTGGTATGAGTTTGCAATTGCCGATGGTCCGCATATGGATTTTGTCTTTACTGTCTGCGATCAGGCCGCGCAGGAAGAGTGTCCGGTCTGGCCCGGACAGCCGATCTCCGCGCATTGGGGGATGCCCGATCCCGCAGTGATGCAGGGATCTGAGGCTGAAAAGCGCGTTGCCTTTTCAGAGGCGTACCGGATGCTGCGTAACCGGATTTCGGCTTTCGTGAATTTGCCCATGGATGGGCTGAATGCTGTGGCATTGAAATCCAGGCTTGAAGACATCGGCAATCGGGATGGTGAGGATATTCTCACGGCTATTCGGAAACATAGGGAGAAGACCCTTGGGTGAAATGGTTGATCAGCGGAGTGCCGGTTTGGGCACTTTTGAACGTATGTTGTCGCTCTGGGTCGCGCTTGCAATTGCTGCAGGATTGCTGCTTGGCAGCGGTCTTCCGGCCGTGTTTGGCAGTCTTGCAGCGCTGGAAGTGGCTTCTGTCAACCTGCCGGTTGCCGTCCTGATCTGGGCTATGGTTTACCCGATGATGGTCGGCATTGATTTTGGCGCGTTGACGGATGTGGGGCGCAAACCCAAAGGGCTGGTGATCACTTTGGTGGTCAACTGGCTGATCAAACCCTTTTCCATGGCGGCGCTGGGCGTCTTGTTTTTTGAGCATGTTTTTGCGGCTTGGATAGATCCGGAAACCGCCAGTGAATACCTCGCCGGGGTGATCCTGCTGGGCGCGGCGCCCTGCACAGCGATGGTGTTTGTCTGGTCCAACCTTGTGCGAGGCGACGCCAATTACACGCTGGTACAGGTCAGCGTGAACGATCTGATAATGGTGATCGCATTTGCGCCCATCGTGGCCTTCCTGCTTGGCGTGGCCAATATCACTGTACCGTGGGAAACCCTGATCCTGTCGGCCGTGCTCTACATCCTGTTGCCGCTGATTGCCGGCTACATCACCCGCAAGCGCCTGATGGGGCAGGGCGGTGAGGCGGCGGTTGAGGCCTTCCGCAACCGCCTGCGCCCCAGCTCTGTGGGTGGCCTGTTGTTGACCGTGGTGTTGCTCTTCGGCTTTCAGGCGCAGACCATTCTCAGTCAACCTTTCAACATCCTGCTGATCGCCATCCCGCTGCTGATCCAGACCTACGGCATCTTCTTCATTGCCTATGGCGCAGCGCGGCTCTGGAAAGTGCCCTTTGAGGTCGCCGCCCCCTGCGCGCTGATCGGCACGTCCAACTTCTTTGAACTGGCGGTGGCTGTGGCCATCTCGCTCTTCGGCCTTGGCTCGGGTGCCGCACTCGCCACCGTTGTCGGTGTGCTGGTGGAAGTGCCCGTGATGCTCAGCCTTGTTGCTTTCGCCAACCGCACCCGCGGCTGGTTTCCAACACAATCCTGAAGGATCTGATTTATGACCAAAATCGCAATCAATGGCCTTGGCCGCATGGGCAAGCTGGTGATCCGCAGCTTCTTTGACCTCGGTCTGGATGCCGAAATCGTGCTGCTGAACGACCCCTCCGGCGATGCCGAGTTGCACGCGCATCTCTTGGAGTTTGATACGGTCCACGGCCGCTGGCGTGCTGACTTTGCGTATGATGAAAACAGCATCACCATCGACGGCCACCAGATGCACAAAACCGAAGCTTGGTCGATCGAAGAGCTCCCGCTTAAAGAGCTGGGCGTTGATCTGGTGGTGGATTGCACCGGTGTGTTTAAAACCAACGCCAAATTGCAGCCCTACTTTGACGCGGGTGTGAAAAAGGTCGTGGTTTCTGCCCCTGTGAAAGAGGAAGACGTGGCCAATATCGTCTATGGCGTGAATGACGCCACCTATGATGCGGCCACTCACAGGGTCATCACCGCCGCCTCCTGCACCACCAACTGCATCGCGCCGGTGGTCAAGGTGATCCGCGAAAAACTGGGCATCGAGCAGGCCAGCTTCACCACCATCCACGACGTGACCAACACGCAGACCATCGTGGACCGCGCCCACAAAGACCCGCGCCGCGCCCGCTCTGCTCTCAATTCCCTGATTCCAACCACCACCGGATCCGCCAAGGCAATCATCCAGATCTTCCCCGATATGGACGGCAAGATCGACGGCCACGCCGTGCGCGTGCCGCTGTTGAATGCCTCGCTCACCGACATTGTCTTTGACGTGAGCCGCGACACCACGGTCGAGGAGGTCAACGCCTTCTTTGCCGAAGCCGCCGCAGGCGAACTGGACGGTATTCTGGGCTATGAAACCCGCCCACTGGTGAGCTGTGATTTCACCAATGATGACCGCTCCACCATTGTTGATGCGCTCTCCACCCGCGTGGTCAACAACCGCCATGTGAAAGTCTATGCGTGGTATGACAACGAGTGGGGCTATGCCTTCCGTCTGGCGGATGTCACCCGCATGGTGCTCGCCAGCCTCTAACTCTAATGGCTCGTGCCGCAGGCACGGGCCGCGCCCGACCCTCCCCCCCCCAAGGAGGGCGCATGTGCGACGTTGCATCAACCTCAGGTGTAGATTGTTGTGTCGCCCGGGTGGCAATTCCAATTGTTCCTTGCGCCCACCTAGGCTCGGGCGCGCCCCTCAGAGGCCGCCATGACCAACGCCCAAACCCAGAAACCAGACGGCCTCGCGGCCTATATCACCGTCACCGCCGCCTATTGGGCCTTTATGCTCACTGACGGCGCGCTGCGGATGCTGGTGCTTTTGCATTTCAACGGGCTGGGCTTCTCCCCGATCCAGCTGGCCTATCTGTTCCTGCTCTACGAGGTCATGGGCATTGTCACCAACCTCTCCGCCGGCTGGATCGCTGCGCGTTTTGGGCTGACCTCCACGCTCTATGCGGGGCTCACCATCCAGATCGCCGCCCTGATCGCTCTGGCACAGCTTGACCCGGTATGGGGTGTCACCGCTTCCGTGATCTTTGTGATGTGCGTGCAGGGGGCTTCCGGCGTCGCCAAAGACCTCTCCAAAATGTCTTCAAAGTCGGCGGTCAAACTGCTCGCCCCCAAAGAGGGCGGCGAGCTCTTCCGCTGGGTGGCGTTGCTCACGGGCTCCAAGAATGCGGTCAAAGGCTGCGGCTTCTTTCTGGGTGCCGCGCTGCTGGCGCTCTGGGGCTTTCAGGCCTCGGTCTGGGGCATGGCCACCATCCTCGCGGTGATCCTTGCAGGGGTGGTGACCTTCATGCCCTCAGGCCTGCCGCAGGGCTCCAAAAAGGCCAAGTTCTCGCAGGTCTTCTCCAAAGACCCCAATGTGAACCGCCTCTCCTTGGCGCGCATGTTCCTGTTCGGCGCGCGCGACGTGTGGTTTGTGGTGGGCATCCCGGTCTATTTCAACGCGGTGCTCTCTGATGGCACCGCCGAGGGCCGCCGCGAAGCCTTCTTCATGATCGGCATCTTCATGGCGGTCTGGATCATCCTCTACGGCGCGGTGCAGGGCAACGCCCCGCGCATCCTGAAAGCCGCCAATGCCAGCACCGATGAGGTGGTCGGCAAAGCCATCAATTGGGTTGGCTACCTCACCCTGATCCCACTGGCGCTCACCGCCGCTGTGCTGATGCTTGACACCTCCGCAATGCTCACCGCCATTCTGATCGTGGGGCTGTTGGTGTTTGGCTTTGTCTTTGCTGTGAACTCCTCGGTACACAGCTATCTGATCCTCGCCTTCACCTCAGACGAACGGGTCACCATGGATGTGGGATTTTACTATATGTCTAACGCGGCTGGGCGGCTGCTCGGCACCTTGCTCTCAGGCCTCAGCTATCAGATCGGCGGCTTGTGGCTTTGTCTGTTGACAGCTTCAGTGATGTCCGCGCTCAGTTGGTGGGCGGCAAAACGGCTGCGCGCGGTTTAGAGTGGTTCGGCCTCTGGATGTAGCGCAGCGTTGATCCATGCCATTTCTTCGGGCAGGGCCAATTCGTTGATGGCGATCGAGGGCTGTTTGGGCAGCGTCGCCGCGGCCCGGCGCGCCGCCGCAAGCCCGCGCGCGTCACCAGTCTTGTGACAGGCCAGCGCTTTGAGCAATTGCAAGCCACGGTCGGTGGGACGCAGATCGGCCGCTTCCAGTGCGGTCACACGCGCCATCGCATAATCGCCCGCAGCCAGATAGACCCGTGAGGTGAAGGCGAGGCGGGTTACGCGAAACGGATCATTGCTGCTGCTCTGCACATAGCTTGCCAGCGCCTCGACCGCTTTTTGCGGTTTGCTTTCAAGCAGCGCCAATTGCGTGAGCAAGTCCACAAAGCCGAGGAACGTGGGGTTGATGCGCCGCGAATGTTCGATGTCTGCCGCCGCGCCTTTGAGATCGCGCAGCACCCGCAGGCGATAGGCCCCACGCGCCCAAAAGACAAAATCACTGTTGGGCGCTTCTGCGATGGCAACATCCAGATCCTGCCCGATTTCGGTCAGTTCCGGCTCGCTCAGCGTTTGAAAGCGAATGTTGGCCAGGTTCAGGCGACTTTGCGCGCGCATGGCCAGTGACATGCCGTCTTTTGGGCTGAGCAGCACGGCACGGTCCAGCGCCGCATAGCCCTCCTCCCAGGAGGGCAGTGTTTGTTTTAAAAACAGTCCGGCGGCGCGGGCGCGCAGTTCAGAGACGCTCAGTTGCGAATTTTTCAGATGTGCCAGCCGGTTGCCATCATATTGGATGGTCTGCATGCGCAGATCGGAACTCACCGTTGGCAGGATCTCATCCACAAATGCAAAGGGGTCATCCAGATCCCCATCGTAGCTTTCGGTCCAGAGCGTGGTCATATCCCGGCGCAGGATCAGGGAGACGGTGAAACGGGCCCGATTGCCCGCGACACGAAGCCGACCATGCACCAGAAACAGGGTAGGGGTTGCTTCAACGCTGGCGGTATCCACTGTGGTGATGCCGGTGCGTTTCATGGAGAGCTGCACCATACCATCGTGCAGATCCTGTGCCACGGCGGCGGTCTCCGACGTATCTGGGGCGGCGACAAAGCTCTCAAAGCCGATGGTGGGCAGCGTGCCTGTGTTGGGCGCCGTTGTCAGGTTGGCCGGGCGCCATTGATAGAGGCGCATGGGGGTGGCGATATTCTTGAGATTGAACATGCCCACATCGCTGAGTTCCTGCTGACGGGCCTCAGAGAGCTGGCGGAACAGATCTTCGGAGAACATGGCCCCACCGGGAGGCGCTTCTGTCTCAATGCGCTGCGCGATGTTGACGCCATTGCCGTAGAAATCCGCCTCATCTTCGACAATCTCGCCGATATGACAGCCAATGCGCAGCTTGATCACCTTGTGATCGGCCAGATTGCCCTGCACCTCTTCGGCGCAGTCCAATGCCTCTTCCACGCTGGGGAACGACAGGATCCAGCCATCCCCCATACGCTTGAGCACCTCACCGCCATGGATGGCCGCGACAGGCTCCAGATGGGTTTTGCGCAGCTCCTGAACGGAGGCCACAGCCAGCGCCTCATTTTCTCCCATGAGGGCGGAATAGCCAACCAGATCCGCACACATCAATGTGGTCAAACGACGGCGCATGGGAGAGTTCCTTGATGATTGGCTGCCAGAGCAGCATCGCTCCGGGTAGCTTAATAGTCGAAGTATGATTGGTCTAGAATCTTGGGCTTGCCGAGGGCAGGTTCAAGAGCGGCGTGTTCTATTTTCTTTCTATCTGCGTGACAAGGGCCTGTCACACTGCTCACGAAGGCATGATCGGGGTGCAGCGCAATACCCAACACGCGCTCTTTTTAGCTCGGCTCTTAACGCTACCCCTTACCCGGATCACCTGTGATCCGGATCGCACCCGACCCTGCCCCCCCAGGGCGGGTGCGATTTTGCCATGGCCGAGTGAGATAAGAGCTGGGCCTTTGCGGAGAGCGGTTTGCCAACCTGACAGCCGCCCTCGGTGCCGGGCGTGATCCTCTGTTGCCGCTCCTCAACAAAGGCCCCCTACAGCTCGGCTCCGCCGAGCCGCGCCCGACCCTCCCCACGGGAGGGCGCATTCGCTTCCTCCCAGGCTCAGGCGCGGCTCTCGGTGGTTTCTAAATCACGCCCAACATACGAAGGCCGATTTCAACTAGCTTATAAAGAAATCCGACGGCACCTGCGCCTAGGCCGACCGTAACCCCGGCTAGCCGAATGGTTTTGACGAGATCGCTGTCAAAGGCCTCCGCCCCCTTCTGAAGTCCTTTCTTAGTCTTATCGACCAACAACGCCATTTTGGAGACTCGGTTAAAAACACGCGTTGAGGCGTCTGCCCCCGGCAGTTTTGGCGCACCAGATGGAAGGGGCAGCAATGCGTCGTTGATCAACTCAGGAATGTCTTCTGCAAAATCCTCGGCCATAGCGCCTTCGCTGATCGCTGACAGAACCGGCGCTGCCTTCTCAAGTGTTTCGCGATCTTCAGGGTTCAGTTCCTTAAACGCGATTTGTGCAAGCTGTTCTCGATTTGCCGCCACCTCCGGGTGGTTCGCGCGAATGCCACGAACACCGTCCTCAACCGAGTTTAATAGCGCGATATTGTCCGAGCTGTCTGGTAGCTCGTGCGTTTCATGCAACTGCCGTCGCAAGTTTTTTGCTACGGTTGTGAGCGTCAGTTCTGCTTGCTGAGGGTCATTCCCATATCGATTCACGACCCGCCGAATTTTCCTTGCTTCACTGGAGTTTTCCGTGACGCCGTTGTGCCTAGCCATGGCGTCTTCCAAATTGTCAGAAATCTGCGTGAGTAAGGCAGACATCAAAGGCGCATTTTCGACAGGAGTAGGGGTGGCGCGAAATTTGCCTGTGTCAGGATTTAGGTCGACGGTTTCTACAAGAGGAAATTTATCTGCGAGATAGCGGGCTTGGATGCGTTCGATTTCATCAGCAACCGCCTCAGGGCCAGAATCCCAGATGTCATCTTCGATCAATGCAACGCGGCGTTGGAGTTCCCAGTCGAGCGGAGAGCGCGAGTAGAAGGCTGTATACCAGTCGCGCCAAAACCGCCATGCTGCTTGCAGGCCGCTTGCTTCAGCTAACTCTTGCCAAAAGAATGCCTCGCCGGTTGAATGGATATCCGGCAGAACAAAGTTTCGTTCAGGTCCGTCAAAGAAATCGGGGCTTGGTTTTGGTAAGTTGTCGTTTCTTTTTCCTGCGAGATCGACCATGTCCCCTAGTGAAAACTCGCCAAACGTATCCAGAATTCGCTCCAACAACAGAATTGGATTTGTGTGCGTTTGAGCGTCCAAGGCACGCTCCAAAATACTCTTACATGGCCCATCTTCCACCAAGCGAAGGTACTTCGCGGCGCTTAAGACTTTTTCGTGCGCAAAAGCATCCTGGAACCTATTGCGCACTACGGCAGTAAGCGACGCTCGAGCAATTGCCAGTCCTATGAAGCCGGCTCTAGCTGTGTCGGCATGTGTCTCGAAAGGGATGAGGTCTTCATCGAATTGCGGTAGAGCGCGTAACGCGGCTTCCGCTGCGAGATGTCGCATAACATCGTCTACAGTGTGGCTTTCGAACGGATTGTTGAATTGGTTCACCGCAAATTCTCACTTCTACCCCAAATATCCCGCCCCGCACCCTACAGCGCTGCTTGACCAAGACAAGATTCCCTATCATATCCCGGATCATGAGCACCGATCTGTCCAAAATCCGCAATTTCTCCATCGTGGCCCACATCGACCACGGTAAATCCACCCTTGCTGACCGCCTCATCCAAGAGACGGGCACGGTGGAAGACCGCGATATGAAGGAGCAGCTGCTCGACAGCATGGATATTGAGCGTGAGCGTGGCATCACGATTAAAGCCAACACCGTGCGCATTGATTACAAAGCCGATGATGGGGAGACCTATGTCCTCAACCTCATCGACACCCCCGGCCACGTCGACTTTGCCTATGAGGTCTCCCGCTCCATGAAAGCGGTGGAGGGCTCGCTCCTTGTGGTGGACAGCACCCAAGGTGTCGAGGCGCAGACGCTTGCCAACGTTTATCAGGCGATTGAGGCCGATCACGAGCTGGTGCCTGTGCTCAACAAGATCGACCTGCCGGCCTCCGATTGTGACCGCGTCGCTGAACAGATCGAAGACGTGATCGGCATCGACGCCACCGGCGCGATCCAAGTCTCCGCCAAAACCGGTCAGGGCATCCACGAAACCCTTGAGGCCATCGTCAAAGACCTGCCCGCACCGCAGGGCAACATCGACGCGCCGCTCAAGGCCATGCTGGTGGACAGCTGGTATGACGCCTACCTCGGCGTGATCGTTTTGGTGCGCATCATGGACGGCACCCTGAAAAAGGGCCAGCGCGTCAAATTCATGTCAAACGGCACCCTGCATTCTGTGGACCGCGTCGGCGTCTTCCGCCCGGAGATGCAGATGGTGGACAGCCTCGGCCCCGGCGAGATTGGCTTTCTGACCGCCTCCATCAAACAGGTACGTGACACCCGTGTAGGGGACACCATCACCAATGACCGCCACGGGACTGAGCAGGCCCTGCCGGGCTTTAAGCCTGCGCAGCCGGTGGTGTTCTGTGGCCTCTTCCCGGTGGACAGCGCGGAATTTGAAGACCTGCGCGATGCCATCGACAAGCTGGCGCTCAATGACGCGTCGTTCTCTTTTGAAATGGAAACCTCCGCCGCGCTGGGCTTTGGCTTCCGCTGCGGCTTCCTGGGCCTGTTGCACCTTGAAGTGATCCGCGACCGGATCGAGCGCGAATATAACATCGAGCTCATCACCACTGCGCCGTCGGTGATCTATCACGTCTATATGAAAGACGGCGAGATGATCGAGCTGCACAACCCCGCCGACATGCCCGACATGTCCAAGGTGGATCACCTTGAGGAACCCCGCATCAAGGCGACCATTCTGGTGCCCGATGAATACCTCGGCGACGTGCTCAAACTCTGTCAGGACCGTCGCGGCATTCAGGAAGACCTGACCTATGCAGGCTCGCGCGCCATGTGTGTCTATGACCTGCCGCTCAACGAGGTTGTGTTTGACTTCTACGACCGTCTGAAATCGGTGACCAAAGGCTATGCCTCGTTCGATTATCAGATGACCGGCTACCGCGAAGACAACCTCGTGAAGATGTCCGTGTTGGTGAACGATGAGCCGGTGGACGCGCTGTCGATGATGGTGCACCGCGACCGCGCCGAAATGCGTGGCCGGGCGATGTGTGAAAAGCTCAAAACCCTGATCCCGCGCCACATGTTCAAGATCCCGATCCAAGCGGCCATCGGCGGCAAAGTCATCGCGCGCGAGACATTGTCAGCGCTGCGCAAAGACGTGACGGCCAAGTGTTACGGCGGCGACGCCACCCGGAAGCGCAAGCTTCTGGACAAGCAGAAAGCCGGTAAGAAAAAGATGCGTCAGTTTGGTAAGGTGGATATCCCGCAAGAGGCATTTATTTCGGCACTAAAGATGGACGATTGATCTTGCCGTCTTTCGTGGTTCTTGGGCAAGAAAGAAGCGGTACGACGCTTGTGCAGACTCTCTTGAACTCGCATCAAGACTTGCTCTGCCGAGGCGAATTGTTCGACCCTTGGCAGATTGACGACAACGGGCAGAAAATAACAGACCTTTCCCTGGTGCGCGCTCGTGATGCGCTGCCGAAAGCATTTCTGACGGCGGCAATGGATGGTGCAGACTTAGCTAAGCCAGCACCGTCTCGCATTTCGCGCTTTGCTGCGAAGTTGACAAGGGGCAAACGGAAGCGGATTGGATTCAAGATGCTCACGCATCATCATCCGTTATTGTTCAAAGAGATTATCCCTGCATCACCTGATATGGCGATCATATATGTGACGCGCACCAATAAGCTGGCTCAGTTTGCCTCGCGTCAGCAGGTGAAAGAAACTGGCCGCTGGACGGAGGCGAGAGCCCAAGCCCCTGTTGCGCCCAAGCTGAAGATATCGCCGTTTTGGGCGGCCGCCGAATGCAATCGTTTGGAAAACGAGGACTTTTTGCTCAGTCACTATCTGGAGATGCTTCCCAACCCTGTGTTGCAGCTGGAGTACGCCAGCCTGTCAGAGGGTGATCTCCAAGCTGAGCTGGTTGCTTTTCTTGATGTATCTGCGCAGGGGCTAAGCAGCCCGCTGAAGAAACAGGGGCAGAATCGGGTGCTGGATCGTTTTCAGAATGCCGATGAAATCGCAACGCATTTCGCAGCGATTGAGCGTGAGGCCTGGCTGGGGCCGGAAATCTGAGAGCCGGCTGCGGAAGCGATCACACCGTGGTTCCTATAGCGCAGTAAAGGTGTTTTGTTTTCTGAGCTTACGATACGATATATGCGGTATGCTACATCTGGATCGCGCAAACGAGTGGCCTCTTTTTTGTATACTCTTCGTGTCCGTTGCGATCCCAGTATAACAAAGCCTGATCAAGTCTTCGTCTATGACTGCTGCAGTGAGCTCAAAAAGATGCTGGAGACAGCACTGCGTATGCTGCGGTCCCTTTAGTAAAGCGGCTTCATTCTGCGAATATGTAAATCTTGCGGCACGTGCCCATATCGTGTTTATAATTTTTAATTTTGAAATGATCTTATCATAGGCTCAGGAGACATTAATAATTTAGCACTGGTACGGAAAATTGATCGGTTCTGAGCCTGAGGTGGAACTGTTTTGTAATTAGGGTCTTGTTGAAGTAACGTGCAATACTGGTTGGATAATTGGTACAAGCGAAAACTCGTGGGCATTATTTTGGTCGCGCTCGGTGTTTTTTGCGGTTGGGTCGGTGAAAACAGTGAGATCATCGTTAAGGGTATTTGTGGCGAATTGGCTACTGGTTGGTGTTTGCCAGTTAGGATTGCGTTTATTGATCTTGGGTGGAATGGTCTTGCCTACACGCTGATTTCAATCGGTTGCATTCTCGCGCTTCTCTATGACTTTGTTTCCGAAATATTAGCCTCAATTTTGGCGTTTGCTTTGAACCATGTTGCAAACGCAAAACTGGTTGTGATCCGTGCGTTGGAGCAAGGCAGGATGTCACAAGCGGAAGGAGGTGAAGTGCTTGTCGAGGCCGGTGCTAGGTTGGCGGGCAAATTCGACAAGAATGGTCAATCTCTTTCGAAGTTTCTGGTAGACAGGTTCTTACATCAAGTTCACGCTGATGGCGGTTTCTGGCGCAGAGATTACTATGCAAATATCAATGTCGAGACCCTTCCAGACGACTCTCTATTGGAAAGAGATAAGTATTTGAGTTGGTCTGAAACGACGCGTTTTACTGTCGAGAATGCTTTTAAGAAGAGGATTTACAAGTATTCTTCGATAAGCGGTATCGAGCTTCCAGAGACTTCTGAAGATGAGCTTTTGGAAAAAATTCTGACCCATATCAAATATGATGTGAGAGCAGGCGGGAAGAAGGTTTTTTCCCTTGAAGAGTTTAGGTCGTCTCTGGACTTGGATGGCATTCGATCTGAGTCTGGGTTTGCGAGAAATGGAGTTCGTGTTTCTTTCAAGAACGGTCTGCTGAGCGTCTCTGTTCACCTGGATATTGAGGTGAACGATACAGAAACTGATATCGTCATTGATGAAAGCAGCTTTATCGCATTGGATGACCGAATTTATGAGTTGAGCTTCGTTGAGGCGACGAAAGGCTTGACATTTAGATTAAGTTTACCACATGGATTTAAAATCGTGCATGAGGGTGTTTCAGGACTGAGATACGGTACCAGCCGTCCTAAGGAAATCGAAGCCGTTTTTGATGGCGAAAGCCGATTAAGGGTTGACGGCGTTTCATGGTGTCTTCCCGGTATTGTTGCGGTTGTCGTTTGGCGTGAGCCCTAATTACGTTGACATCGCGCAGCCTTTCTGTGTTGATGCTGTTAAGTTACACTAAAGGAGAGCGCCCGCTATATGGCGCAATGATAGGAAAATGAAAAAGAAAATCACTGTCGTTTAAGTCAGGTATAATAACCTAAGATGGAATGTTAAGAGGCCCTTGTTATAGCAAGGGCCTCTTTGTTTCGTGATCGTCTGTACCTTGTGTCGCACTTAACAGCGCCGGGTGTGGGGGCTAGGTTGGTGTCCTAAACCACATCTAGGAGAGCCCCAATGCCCATCACTGCCGCCGATCTGTTGCAAGCTGCCCATGCGGTTGTGCCCAAAATTTCCACCGCTGATGCGCAGGCCAAGCTGGCGGCGGGGGCGCTGTTACTGGATGTACGTGATGCGCCTGAGCTAGATGCCAATGGCCGCGCCGAAGGCAGCCACCACATTCCGCGTGGTATGCTGGAGTTTCGCGCCGATCCGGCCACGCCGTTTCATGATCCAGTGATGCGCAAGGATCGTGTGGTTATTTTACACTGTGCCTCCGGCGGTCGAGCGGCGCTGGCTGGTAAGCTGCTCAAAGATATGGGCTATGTCGAGGTGCACAACCTTGGTGGATTTCAAGATTGGGTTGACGGCGACGGAGCCGTGATTGAGCCGGTGGATCCGGGCATGTGAGTGGATGGCGACATGTTGGGCATCTAGGTGGTTTCTCACTTTTGATTGCCCTGGTCGCCAGTTTCCATCTGGAAATTTGCAGGATTTCCACGTACCTTTTAGACGTCCGCTTAATTTAAGCCGGATTTATTGTGGATTTTTGTTAAATAGATTTTAGTGTCTGGAAGGATGCCGATGAATATTGATCGCGACGCATTGACCCGTGAATTGCTAGACATGGTTGCAGAAGAAGGCATGGTGGACCGTGCTGAGCTCGCAGTTGAGAAGCCGCTTGAAGAACTGGATATTCAGTCGGCAGACTTCATAATGATCCTTATGGCGATAGAGGAAAGATACGGTGCCTATGTGTCAATGGACAATGAGTTGACCGATGTGGTGACTGTGCAAGATCTGTTAGATCTGGCTATTACCAAGATTGAAGAGCATCAGTCTGAAAAGACCGCAGAAGCGTGAAGCGGGTTGTCGTCACAGGGATGGGCGCTGTCTCGGCCTGTGGCCTTGGAGCTGACGCGCTGATTGCAGCCACGCAGGCGGGTATATCTGGCGTCAAACCTGTGCAATTTGACGATCTGCCACAGCAGCGCGTTTCAACCGCAGCACGGCTAACCTTAGAAGATGTTGCTGCAATTGTAGGGCCAACGCCTCATAAGATGCGCGACCCGGTGGCGGAATATGCGCTGTTTGCTGCGCGCGAAGCGGTTGCGCAGGCTGGGCTGACGCCGGAGCATTTTGGGGAAGTTTGCGGGGTTTCCATCGGATCAGGTCAGGGCGGCGCGAAGACCCTCAATAGCAACTACATGAAATTTGGGCGCGAAGGGCCTATGCGGCTTGATCCGATGACGGTGCCGAAAATCATGAACAATGCGGCGGCGGGCTGGGTGTCCATGGAATTTGGTGCCATGGGGCCGGCTTTCTGTCTTGCCACCGCCTGTTCAGCGGGCAGCCAGTCGATCGGTCTTGGGATGCAGATGGTGGCTCTGGGCCAAGTGGACCGATGTCTTGCCGGCGGAACAGAAGCCTGTTTGGTCGGGGCCGGGTTTCGCATTTGGGAGTTGTTGCGTGTGATGACAGCAACGCAGAACCGCCCTTTCAGTAAAGACAGAAATGGCATGACTCTTGGCGAAGGCGCAGGGGTTCTGGTCCTTGAGAGTCTTGAAGCGGCTCAAGAGCGTGGGGCGGAGATACTCTGTGAACTCTCCGGGTTTGGGACGAATGCGGATGCGGGAGATCTTTTGCGGCCTGATCCGAAGCGTGCGGCGGCCTGCATGCGGATGGCGTTGAAGCAGGCGGGGCTGTCACCGGATCGCATTGAGTATCTTAATGCGCATGGGACTGGTACGGTGGCCAATGATATCAGTGAGGTCATGGCGTTACGTGATGTGTTTGGCGAAGGGCTGGATGGGCTGGAAGTGTCTTCTACAAAGCCAATTCATGGTCATGGATTGGGGGCGGCTGGCGCACTGGAGATGATTGTCGCTATCGGGGCCTTACAGCGGCAGAGCGCACCACCGACCATTAATTTCACGGAAGTGGACCCGAAGATTGGGTTAGAGCCAGTGCCAAATCAGGCGAAACCGATGTCGATTTCCGCCGTGATGTCTAACTCATTGGCGTTTGGTGGGATCAATGCGAGTTTGGTGGCGCAACGCTATGAGGATGGCTGAACGTCATGAGGAAGTCGCGCTGAACATAAGTGCGGGCATTGACCGTGCAAATTTGCAGGCGCTTGTGGCGCTTGGGCGGGCATTACTTCAGCTGCCCTCCGATCCTCCCGTGCCGACCTCTGCGATGGCGCTTTTGCTAGGAGCTCCCGCGCTTGCCTCAGTCTTGAGCCGATGTGATACGCCCAAGGGACTGTGCGTTTTGCATGAAAGCCAGAGGTTTTTGGATTGTCACCCTTCAACATCGTCTGAGTGCATGATCATTTCACTGAGGGTGGATAAGGGGTCTGATGCCGCGCACTATTACGTTTCGTTGCCTGAGACCTACGGGATGATGGAGACACGGTTGCGCTTTGCGCAAAATGAAGACGTGCGATCTGCCAAGGCACCGCATTTCCATGAGCGCTTCTGTTCAGAGGACGCGTTGCGCTTGCAAACGCTACCTTTGTCTGCCGAGAGGCTAGGCGGTTATGTGGCGCTGTCAGGGGATGCTAATCCGATTCATGTGGACCCTGCAGCTGCGAGGCTGGCAGGTTTTGAAGATGTGATCGCCCCTGGTATGATGTTGTGTATATTGGCTGAAATGGCCTGTTGCACAGTGCTTCAGCTTGGTCGGCTGCGGGAAGTGCGCGCGCGGTTTCTTTCACCTGCGGTGGCGGGGCATCCGGTCACGTTCATCTTTGAGCCGACCTTAGATGGCGTGCATGCCAAAACACGGGTTTTTGTGATTGGTCCCAGAGAAGAACTTCATGCCGTTGTTGATTTGTTTGCGGCTCAGGCTTGAAGGAAAATCAGGAGGGCATGTCCATCCAGATCACGCAGGCATAGTAGGCCCAGATCATCAAGATGTAGGTCAATTGGTGCAAAGCCTGATCTGTGCCCATTGCATACCAGTACATGGGCTGGTCCGGTGTCAGGTTCCGATCGACTGAGAACTTCGCTTTGCCCCAGTCAATATGGAAATGCACGATAAACTCCACGATAACCATTGTCATGATCATGACGGGATGGGCACCGAACACTGCCAGAATCACCGCCGAAAAGGCCGCATGAATGCCAGCATGCTGTGCGCGACCCAAATGCCAATAGCGCTCACGCCCCATGATCATCTTGGCGTTCTGCAGAAAGAAATCCGCCACTAGATGTTTGATCTGAAATGCCGCGACCAGCAAAAGTATGGTCGTGATTTGGTCCATAGACCCCGCCCCATGATGTATTTCACGCTCAAAGACTAGCCGCGAAACTCTGGCTTCGCAAACCTCAGTTTTGTGTCGCAGGTGATGACACTGGGAAAACTAGGTGCGTCTCTTTAAGAAAGCGTTTGAACAGGCGACCTATGCAGGAGTAGCATCTGCTGAAAGACTGGGCGCCGCCCAAAGCTGACCTGTGGGAGTTGGGGCCATAGAACGCTCACTTTTTTCCTTCATCTGGAAATATTCAAAACGAGACCAGATGGTATTGCTGTTCATGACAGCTTGCCTCTTTCCTTTGCAGTTTCTCACTTTGGAATTGCCCAAGCGCATCATCAACGATGCAATCGATGCGGAACAGGATTTCATCGATGTGCTCAATTATGAGATGACGCAGGAAAATTTCCTGATCATGCTTAGTTTGCTGTTCTTGCTGACGGTTTTGGGCCACGGCCTGATGAAGATGCGCATCAATACGATGAAGGGCGTGCTGTCGGAACGGATGTTGCGTCGTTATCGGTTCTCGTTGATTTCGCGCATTACGCGGTTTCCGCAACCTTATTTGCGTCGCACGTCTCAGGGGGAGCTTGTGTCGATGATCACGGCGGAATCCGAGCCGTTGGGGGGGATGATGGGGGATGCCATCAGCTTGCCTGTGATGCAGGCTGGGCAAATGCTGACGATTCTGACGTTTCTGTTTTTGCAGAATGTATGGTTCGGTCTGGCGGCGATTGCGCTCATTCCTTTGCAGGCGTGGTTGATTCCCAAACTTCAACGACAGATAAACCTGCTGAACAAAGATCGGATTCAGCAAGTGCGCCACTTGGCTGCTGAAATAGGCGAGACGGCGACCGGGACGCCAGAACTGCGTGGCAATGGTGGCTGGCGCTTTCGCATGGCGCAGATCACACGACGCCTTGGTACGCTGTTTCTGATCCGTCTGAACATCTACAAGAAAAAGTTCTTCATGAAGTTTCTAAATAACTTCATCACGCAGCTCACGCCGTTCTTTTTCTATCTTGTTGGGGGGCTTCTGGTCATCCGGGGCCAAGTAACACTTGGGGCCCTTGTTGCCGCGCTTGCGGCTTATAAAGATCTCTCGTCTCCGTGGAAGGAGCTGTTGAACTATTACAATCGCGTCTCCGACCTCTCTGTGCGCTGGCATCTGATTGGCGATCGTTTTGAGCCGTCTGGCATGGTTGATGAGGCTCTATTAGAGGACGAGCCCAAGACCATCCCGAGGCTGAGCGGGGAGATCGTCCTCAACGAAGTGTTTGTGCGTGATCATGATGGCGACTCCGTGCTGGAGAACATCACAGCCACCATACCGCAGGGCACTGTACTGGGTATTCGTTCCCAAGACGCAGAAGAGCGCAGGGCAATTGCAGAGCTTTTTACGCGTGAGATCACCCCCGTGAGTGGCAACCTTTCAATTGGGGGGCTGCGTGTCAATGACTTACATCAGAGGGTGATAGCGACCCGTGTAGGCTATGCCGATCCCGCCCCTTACGTTTTTGCAGGCACCTTTGGTGACAATGTGCTTATGCCGCTCAAGCGCCAACCTCTTGTCGATCTGCCGGATCCAATGGGCGCGGCCGAAGAGAAAAAGCGGGCTTATGAGAGCGTACGGACGGGCAACAGTTCGGACAGACTCTATTCCGACTGGCTGGATCCATATTTGGCAGATATGGCCAGTGAGGATGCGGTGCACGACTGGTGGGTTCGGTTGATGGATGCCACCGGTGCCGGCTCAGCTTTGTTCCGCCGTGGTCTGGATCAGCCCTTTACTGAAACAGAGCATCCAGAGCTGGCGCATACCATTGTGTCGTTACGCCCGAAAGTCCGCAATGCTTTGGCGGCGGCGGGGCTCGACAAGGCATATTATCGGTTTGATCCCGAGCTGTATAACCCGGCGTTGCCAGTTGCCTCAAACCTGTTCTTTGCCACGCTGCGCACAGATGCACAGGATCCGGAAACAGGCGGTGTAGGGGCCTTTTTAGATTTGCTTCATGAGCTCGGCATAGAGGACGGTATTCTGCGTATGTCGCGCGAAGTCATTGAAATGCTCAATCAGACATTTGGGATGGATGGCACAGATCACCCGCTGTTCCAGCAGCTTGGTTTGAGCGTGGACACGTTCAGCCGTAATGTGGAGCTGGCGCGCAAAAGTCGCGATGTCGGTCTGGCGCAAATGGAACGCAGCGAACTGGAACAGATGATTGAGCTGCCATTTGAAGTTTCTGCTGAGCGGATTGGTCCGGGCTTTGGAGATGATCTGAAAGAGACCATTCTGTCGCTGCGCCACAATGAGGCCGAAAAGCTCTCCGAATGGCTCTCGGCTTATTTTACGCCGTTGAGAGAAGACCGCTTTGCATCTGGTTTAACGGTTTTGGAAAACGCGATTTATGGCAAGCTGACTGCCGCAGCCGGACCACGTGGTGAGCAATTGCGCGACATCGTGGCCCAAACACTCACTGAAGCAGATGTGAAGAAAGACGTTGCAGAGCTGTTGTTCGCGGTGCCAACTGGCATTGGTGGGGCAGGGTTGCCTGGCGCCTTTGCCGAACCTCTAGCCATCAGCCGGGCGGCGATCAAGAAGCCCGATATTCTGATCCTCAATCGTTGTTTGGCGGCCTATGAAGAGGGGCAGGCTGCCGATACCGTTGCCAATCTGCGCGCGCTTCTGCCGGAGACCACAATGATCTTCCTGGAGGAGGATTTCGAAGACGCGGACAGTTTTGACATGGTTCTAGAGTTGGAACATGGCCGTTTGAAGGATGGAAAGGCGACCAGCTTTGAAGACACAGGCAATGCGGCCAGTGCTGATTTGCGTCGCAAGATGCGTGCGCTGACGTCTGCGGATATGTTTGCAGGGGTGTCCCGCCGTCAGATGCGTCTGCTCGCTTTCGGTGCTCAATGGCATCAGGCCAGCGAGGGTGATTATGTCTTTCACATGGGAGATGATCCCTCTGATGGGGCCTATCTCATTTTGGAGGGGCAGGCCGGTCTTGGGTATCGTACAGAGGATGGTAAGAGGCATTTGGTGGCCGAAGCTGGGCCGGGCACGCTGGTTGGGGAACTTGCTCTGATCCGTAAGGAAAAGCGGGCTTTGGACATGTATGCCAAGACAGATCTGGAAATGCTGCGCCTCGGGGAGAGCGAGTTTATGGCGGTGATCGAGAATGACGCCCCCACCGCATTTCGCATTTTGCAGGCTGTGTCAGGCTATGTTGGCGCCCCAAAGCAAAGCAGCGGTGACAGCTAAGAGCGAAGCGTGCTGGCTGGTTTCCTTTATCGAGATGTAATTCCTATAGGGTGCTTAGAACTTTCAAGGTGGACTCCCTTAGCGGATGAGGTGCTGTTTGGTGAGTCTGTGGGTATCGCTGTGGATAAGTCTGGGTTCTGCGGTTTTGGGCGAACAAAATGGCGGAAAGCTCATTCTAGCCATGCGATGACTTTCATCTATCCCATTGATATTGTTATATTTTTGAGATTTTTTGAAAAAAGGTGATTTTTGTTTGAAAAAGCGCTTGCGGGTTCTGCGTGATAACCTTAGAACCCCC
>NZ_CYPW01000015.1 GCF_001458175.1 Shimia marina | reverse complement strand
GTTCGTCCGAAAATCTGCGTTTCATTGTCCATCCTTTGCTTGGACGGATTACTAACATCTCAATGGCCCGATTTCAGGGGGCTGGGTCAATTGCAAAGCTAACTTCCGCCTCTCCACCTCCCCCCCAACGACATTATCTGCCAAACCCGAATTCTGAATCCCCTCTTGGCGCTCTAACTCCTGTCGCGCATCCGACTTAGGTCTGCTGCATCAGTTAGTCAGAGTGAGCGACATGAAAGACATTCCCTCCCCCTCCGCCGTACAGAGCCAGATCCTTGACGCCTTCAACTTCCGGCACGCCTGCAAAGTGTTTGACCCAAGCCGCAGCATCTCGCCGGCTGAGTTTGACACCATTTTAGAGGCCGCGCGCCTGTCGCCGACCTCCTTTGGCCACGAACCCTTCAAGATCCTGATGATCCAATCCCCCGAGAAACGCGCCCTCTTCCGCGATTTCGCCTGGGGCGCAAACGGCGCCTTCAATGGCACTGACGGGCAAATCGGCACTGCCAGCCATTTTGCCATCCTGCTGGCCAACACCGCCACCTCCATGACCGCAGGCTCCGACCACCTCATGACGTTCTACCGCGAGGTGAAGCAGCTCCCCGAAGAGGTCATCGCCTTCCTCACCGACGCCTACGGCAAGTTTCAGCAGACCGACCACAAAGTCACCAGTGACCGCGAGATCACCGACTGGTCCGGCAAGCAGGCCTATATCGTGCTGGCCAATATGATGACCACCGCCGCGCTGATGGGAATCGACTCCTGCCCGATCGAAGGCTTTGACATGGACAAGACCATCGCCGTCCTCAAAGACAACTTTGGCATTGATCCCAAAGACTACAAACCTGCGGTCATGGTGGCCTTCGGCTATCGCGCAAATGACCCCGAATTTGGCAAGACCCGCCGCAGCATGGACGACACTGTCAGCTGGTTCTGAACCAAGGCGGGCGCGGGGGGATCCTCCCTGCGCCCTTCTCCGCATCTACGCCTTCCACGCTGGCGCTTTGCCAATTTCCTCAATCAGGAAATCCATGAACACCCGCACTTTGGCAGAGAGCTCATTGCTCTTGGGGTAAATCAGCCAGAGCACTGCCCCATCGTCCACGTCATACTCCGGCAACACCCGCACCAGCGCGCCAGATTGCAGCTCCTTGTGCACATTCCACACCGCGCTGAAGGCAATCCCCGCCCCCGCCACCGTGGCAATCTTGTGACTGGCCCCATCATCCACAATCAACCGATTGCGCGCGAGACCTGGGTCAAACCGCCCCTCAGCCCCGTTGCGCCCGCGCAGTTGTTTCACCTCCTGCCCGGCAAAGCCAACCAGATCATGCCCCGCCAGTTCCTCCGGCGTCTGTGGCGTGCCGCGTCTTTCCAGATATGAGGGAGCCGCACAGAGGATGCGGTGATCCTCCGCCAATTTACGCCCCTTCAGACTGGTGTCCTCAAGCGCAGAATTGCGGATTGCGAGATCAAAACTGCCCTCAATCAGATCGTACACCAGATCAGACAGTCGCATATCGAGGGTAATCTCCGGATACCGCGCCAAAAATTTATGCACGATCGGCGCAATATAGAGCTGCGCAAATGTACTGGGCGCGGTGAATCGCAACACCCCTTTGGGTGTCTCCTCTCCCCGCCCCAGCGCTGACAGACCGGCCTCCTCCTGCGCCAGCATCTCACGCGCATAAGGCAAGAACGCCGCGCCCTGCTGCGAGAGGGAAACCTTGCGCGTGGAGCGATGCAACAGATCCGCGCCCAGCGCATGTTCCAGCTTGGCAAGCCGCGCACTGGCCACAGCGGGGGCCAGCCCAAGTTTACGTCCTGCCGCACTGATATTGAGCTTATCCGCCGCAAGCACAAAGAGGCGCAGACTATCTGTATCCATAAGGCCCTCACTTGATCACCAAAGCGTTGCGACACTAAGTGGGGGCTGACAGGCAATCCTGCAACGCAAAAGCGCCGATCCTCGCGGATCAGCGCGCGTACTCACTCCAGAGTGAGGGTGTAATGTGGGCGCTCAGAGGTGATTTCCTTTACGCCAAATTCGACCAGCTCCTCGTCATCATCACAGGTATAATCGTCATAAAGTACCCGCTCAAACCTATATTCTGGGACGCAGAGTTCCGTCTCTGCGTTGCCGCTCCAGTAGTACCCATCATCATCTTCCGCATAGTAATAAAGATAGCTGTTGGAATACTGGCCAAAATTGCCCTCAAAAAGTGTGGAGCAATCGCCCGTTTCAATATTGCGCCAGCCAAATAGGGTCCGATACTCATCGGTGTCGTTCACCCGCCAGGCATAGGCCACATAGATCTTTGAGCCGGATTCATTGCAAATCGTGGCGGAGTAATCATCGTGTCGCCCGCTTGCGCTGTCTCGATCACTGGCAACCCCGGCAGTCGGCAAAAGCAATACCGCCACCACAGCCAGCTGTGTGACCCATTTCAAACCCATGTTCAAAAATCTCCCCAGTGCTGCCCCAACACAATACGTCGCGGCCTTTCAGTCCATGTGTTTTTCTAAAATGACAGCACCGCATCGCGCAACCAAAAGTAATATCAACGCAATTTTCGGAAAAACCTTCCGCCTTTCCAACGCGGCCCTCATTCCGCATGGCAAGGCGTCTGTCTGGAGCAGAGGGCGCATGTCGCGCGCTCCTTCTTTTTCACAAAGTGCCGCAAGGGCATTTTTAAATCGCAGCTCTTGTAACCCGCCAAACGCCCGCCATAACATCCGCGCGAATGACCAAAAGGGGAATGACCGTGCAAGGTTCAAAACACGGCGGCAAAGTGCTGGTAGACGCACTGGAACGACAAGGCATCAAACGCGTCTTCAGCGTGCCCGGCGAGAGCTTTCTGGCCGCATTGGATGGCCTTTATGATGCGGGGATCGAAAACATCGTCACCCGTCAGGAAGGTGGCGCCACGATGATGGCCGATGCCCACGGCAAACTCACCGGGGAACCCGGCGTGGCTTTTGTGACACGTGGTCCCGGTGCCACCAATGCCTCCTCCGGCGTGCACGTGGCGTTTCAGGACAGCACGCCAATGATCCTCTTCATTGGTCAGGTTGCAAGCGATCAACGGGATCGCGAGGCCTTCCAAGAAGTCGACTACCGCGCCATGTTTGGTCCCTTGGCCAAATGG
This sequence comes from Shimia marina, assembly GCF_001458175.1. GTDB lineage: Bacteria > Pseudomonadota > Alphaproteobacteria > Rhodobacterales > Rhodobacteraceae > Shimia > Shimia marina. The sequence goes on along the minus strand of NZ_CYPW01000015.1, from coordinate 41,131 downwards.
GTGGCCGAAATTGACCGTGTGGATCGCATCCCCGAATATGTCGCACGCGCCTATCGCACCGCCATGTCCGGTCGTCCCGGCCCTGTTGTGCTCGCCCTCCCCGAAGACATGCTGTCCTCCCCCTGTGACGCCACCGTTGCGCCTGCGGCCACGCTGCCGTCTGCCAAGGCCCATGACGACGACGTCGATCAGGTTCTGTCTCTGATGCAAGCCGCGCAGAACCCTCTGGTGCTGCTGGGCGGCGGCCGCTGGACAACAGAGGCCGCACAAGCTGTCGGCACGCTTGCCGAAAAACTGGATCTGCCCGTCGCTGCAACCTTCCGCTGTCAGGACTATCTGGACAATCGCCACGCCAACTACGTGGGCGATGTGGGCATTGGCATCAATCCTCAACTCGCCGAGCGGGTGCGGAACGCAGATTATATCTTCTGCCTTGGCGCGCGTCTGGGCGAAATGACCACAAGCGGCTACACGCTGCTGTCCGCCCCAACCCCGATGCAGAAACTTGTGCATGTGCATGCTGATGCCAATGAACTGGGGCGGGTCTACCATCCCACCCATGCCGTCGCCGCCGATGCGGGCGTGTTTGCGGCCCAGCTTGCCGCCCGCGTCGCCGATCAGCCTGCCATCGCGCCCAGCGCCCGTGTGACCGAAGCCCGCGCCGACTACGAAGCCTGGCAACAGCCGGTGGAGACCCCCGGTGCGCTCAAGATGGAAAATGTCATCCACCACCTCAACGAGGTGCTGCCCGATGATGCCATTCTCACCAATGGCGCGGGCAACTACGCCGCATGGCTCCATCGCTACTATCGCTATCGCGATTTCGGCACCCAGCTTGCGCCGACGTGCGGCTCTATGGGCTACGGTCTGCCCGCCGCTGTTGCCGCCAAGCTGGAACGCCCTGAGCAGGAAGTCATCTGCCTTGCTGGCGATGGCTGTTTTCAGATGACCATGCAGGAATTTGGTGTGGCTTGCGAACAGGGCGCCAATCTGATCGTGCTGATCTCCAACAACGGCATGTATGGCACCATTCGTCTGCACCAGCAGAAGAAGTTCCCCAAACGGCCCAGCGGCACCACTGTGTTCAACCCCAACTTTGCACAGCTGGCCCAAAGCTACGGTGCCTTTGGCGCGGCTGCAGAAACAGACGCGGAATTCCGCGATGCGCTGGCGCAAGCGCGCGCGGCCAACAGCCCCGCCATCATCGAGCTGCGTATTGATCCCAAGGCACTCGGTCCGATGGCCCAGCTCGAAGAGCTTGACAGCTGAATGAAACATTTCGGCGAGGCGGCGTGAATTGTCTTAACGCCGCCCCGCTGATTTTTCGGGCCCCCAAAAGCACCTCCGCGATACCGACGGGAAACCGACGCAATACCGACGTGCCATTTGGACCGTGAGAAAAGTTAAAACAGCCCCAGATGTGGCGCGGCGCCCCCGACCGGGGCAGCGCATTACACCATCCGACGCCGCGCTTTTGCGCCGCCACGACGTCTGCGCTCAGGCATATCCAAAGACAGAACCTGCAGAGGGTTCTGAAGCGACTCCCGCAGCAGCGCACAGAACGCCTGCACCGCCGGATCGGTATCTTCAAAGGCTTCCGCCATCTCCAAAGCCCGCTCCGCTTCTTTCGGATAGCCGACATTCCGAGGCAATCCAGCCAGCCACTGCAAATAGCCCAAAGTGCCGAGCTCTTCCGCTCGTCTTGGGGATTCTGTACGTGTTTGCAACGTATTAAGTGTGCGTTCCAACAGCATAGCGCCCTCCGCGCATGCAGCGTGCCATAAAGAACAGCGATGTCATCGGCCCAGTTGGATCCATCACGATGTCTCTGCTGCCCAAGGCACCCCGCCTGGGTTTGAGTGACTGCGACGCGGGAACCGCGCCGGAGATGGCAGGTCTCCTGACTTACGGGTCATCACGCTCTTGAACCTTCCCAGGCAGAGGCCCAGTGGTATTCTTCAAGTACGCTCACCGCTTACAGTTGCGGGGGCAGTCGTGGACTTGAGCTCTCGCTCGCACCACGTTCCCTTTTCAGCCACTCCAAAAAGCAGCACCATCAAACCCCTTCTGCCACGCCATCTCTAACAGGTCCAGAAAAACTCCTTACACCTGCAGAATTTCCGAAAATCCCAGCCAGCCTCACCAACGCAATCACTTGATAATGATTGATATTTTACACCAAACAAGGTCTTTTCCACGCGTAGCTTTACCGGATCAAACAGAGGTCGAAAGGCGCTCCAAACCATCGTCTGAGAGCCGTGAGTCGGCACAAAACAACCGCCGACTCAAACTGATTTTGATCGAACCCTAGGTGCCAAAAAGGTCCGTCGCTCCATTATCGGACAGGCGCAGATTGCAAAGGGTCTGCTCATTGGCGCGCATGCGATCAACAATCAAAGCCTCAGCTTCTTTCAAGCGCAAATCGATATAATCCTGATCATTCAATACGTTACGCATACAGCCCGGATCTTGCCTTCGATCAAAAAGAAGATCAGGCGCATTAGGGCATCGCACTTGCAAAGCCTCCGCGCCAAGACGTGCAAGCAAGTGAGAGCCCCGAGCATAGTCGCGCGGCTCGACGCCCTCAGGTGCAGGCCAGTTGGACCGGAAATCAAACTCCCAGAACACAGCCTCCCGTGACGGCGCACCCGCATTCTGCAGTTGCGGCATCAGGCTGCGTCCATCCAGTGAATTTCTGGGCTCAACGCCCCACAACTCAAGCAAGGTAGGCATCAGATCAATAGCCGACGTCAACCCTTCACAGACCTGGCCAGCTGGCGCACCTGGAAGCCGCATAACCAAGGGAATATGCTGGCTTTCCGGGAAAAATCCACCCTTACCCAAAAGCCCATGATCTCCCATCATCTCACCATGATCAGAGGTTAAGATGAAAAGCGTATTGTCCCAAACACCCAGCTCTTTCAGGCGGTCCATCAAACGGCCGATTTGTGCATCCACCTCGGAGATCAAGCCATAATAGACCGCCCGAATGCGCCTGAAATCTGCTTCCGTCAACTCGTCCAGCGCCGCTTCTGCGCCCGGGACATAGTCAGAGACCCGAATGTTGCGTTTCAAGAGCGAGATCACTGGATGGTGGGCCAATTCCTCTTCCTGTTCCGCAAACCCTGCCCCCTCTTCTGGCGCATACATCGTATTGTAGGGTGCAGGCGCTCCAAATGGGGGATGTGGATGGATCAGAGACAAATGCGCAAACCATGGCTGATCAGACGGCTGCTCTTCTACCCACTCAATCAAACGCCCTGTCAAATAAGCCGTTTGACTGTGCTCCGCCGCAAAGCCCGTCGGTGCGGTTGAAATGCGCTCTCCCTCTTGCGCTGTCAGGCGGTAGGGGTCTTCAGTCACCTCAGGGCCATAGCCCAGTGATTTTAGCCAGCGACGCCAAGGCGCTGCATTGCCCACAAGTTCCTGCTCCACTTCGAAACCGGGCAAGATGCCCTCATAGGTTTTCAACGCAGGATCTTCTGGAGCATGGCTGCGCGGATCTGCAGAAATATCCGTATAGCCAAAAAGGGTTGGCCGATAACCCGCCCGCCGCGCCGCGCGTGCCATATTGTCAAAACGATGCGCCAAAGGGGAGCCATTGGCCACCCCGCGATTGTTCATCTGCCACAGCCCGGTATACATCGCCGCACGGGCTGGAGAACATGGCGCGGCGGCGGAATAGTGCTGCAGAAATGCAGTGCCTTCTGCGGCCAAGGCATCCGTATGCGGCGTTTTCACCACACCGTGCCCAGCAAGGCCAAGGCAATCTCCCCGCCATTGATCGGCAGTGATGAACAGAACATTGAGTTTTTTTTCAGTCATCGTTTTATCCAGCTCTCAGCACTGGGGCAGCAGCCAGCAATGCCTTGGTATAATCCCGCTGTGGATTTCGAAACAATTCAGGTGTTGGCGCACTTTCAACCACCTTACCCTGCTGCATGACCACAGTATGGTCACAGAGATTGGCCACAACCGCCAGATCATGGCTGATAAAGAGGATCGTAAGACCCAGCTCTTTCTGTAATGATTTCAACAGGTCAAGGATCTCAGCTTGAATAGACACATCCAGCGCCGCGACAGCTTCATCCGCAATGATGAACTTGGGGCGTGAAACGAGCGCGCGTGCGATAGCGATCCGCTGACGCTGCCCGCCTGAGAAGGCATGCGGGAAGCGGCGTAAGTGCTCTACATCCAGTTTGCACAGTCTGGCGATTTCTTTGACCCTTTCATTGGTCTCAGACCGGTTTTTGGTCAACTTCATCATCTCCAGCGGCTCAGCGATGATATCGCGCACGGTCATACGTGGTGAAAGTGCAGCGTAGGGATCCTGGAAGATAAGCTGCGCGCGGCTGCGGTAGTCTTTGAGCTCCGCCTTTTTCAACGACCCAATATCGTAGCGCACATCCCCATCGTCATAAGTGACCGAGCCGCTCGCGAAGTTATTGATCTTCAGCATAGAACGGCCAGCCGTGGTCTTTCCCGATCCACTTTCGCCAACCAATCCAAAAAAGCTGCCTTTGGGAATATCAAAGGAGACTTTATCCACCGCCGTAAAATAGGTGTGACGCCCAAGCAAAGACTTTCCAATTGAGAATTGGATGGTCAGATCTTTCACCGACACGATCGGCTTGTCAGTGTCACCTTCGGTTTTAACAGGTTTGGCCGGAGCGTTGAGAATGCTCTCATCAATGCGGGGCACTGCCGCGAGAAGACGTTTGGTATAGGCGTGTTGTGGTGCTCGGATCACCTCATCAACTGTACCTTGCTCTAGAATTTTTCCTTTCTGCATCACTGCAACGCGGTCTGCGATTTCTGAAATCACGGCAAGATCATGAGTGATGAAAATAACACCCATCCCGAATTCGGCGATCAGCTCTTTCATCAGTTTCAGAACCTGCGCCTGAATGGTAACATCAAGCGCTGTTGTGGGTTCATCCGCAATCAGAAGTTTGGGCCGCGTGGACAAAGCCGTCGCAATCATGGCCCTCTGGCGCATACCGCCTGACAGCTCAAACGCATATTGATCAATACGTTTTTCCGGCATCGTGATGCCAACCCGATCCAGCATATCGATCGAGAGCTCTCGCGCCTCAGGATAGCTCATGCCGCGATGCAACATCAGCTGTTCGGTCATCTGCTTACCAATGGTCAAGGCAGGCGCAAAGCTGGCAATAGGCTCCTGAAAGATCATCGAAATCAGATCACCACGCACTTTGCGGAGCTGCTGATTGCCTTTCAATGAGAGGATATCCACCGGCCCGCCATCCGAATTGATGACCATTGATGATCCTTCAGAGAAGCGCGCATAATTTGGGTTCAGGCGCATCAAGGAACGGCCCGTCACCGACTTGCCGGAACCGGATTCACCAACCAGCCCCAGAACCTCGCCCGGAGCGACATCAAATGACACGCCAGAAACCGCTTCGACGGTGCGATCATGGGTTTCAAAGGCAACATTCAGGTCACGAACAGAAAGCAGCTTTTCCATCATTTCGGCTCCGAATAGGGGTCAGCAGCATCACGCAAGCCATCACCGACAAAGACAAAGGCCAACACCAGCCCAATGAAAAATGGCACAGGGATGAAATACCACTGATAGTTCAACAGCACGTCCACGCGTGTCACATTTTGAAGCATGACACCAAGAGAGTTGACCGGATCTTTCAAACCCAAACCAATAAAGCTCAGCGCAGTTTCACTCAGCACCATGTAGGGGAAGGAGATCACCAGATCGACGATGATGTAACTTGTAAAACTGGGCAGAAGATGGCGGCGAATGATCTGTGCCGCCGAGGCACCGCTCAATTGCGCGGCCAGCACATATTCCGCGTTACGCTCCGCAAGAACATGGGTTCTGATGCGCCGGGCCAGCGTGGACCATCCCAGCAGGCCAAGCAGCATTGAAATAAAAAAGAAACGCTCCTCCGCGGACCATTCCTGCGGCACAAAAGCGGCCATGGCCATAAACAATGGAATGGTTGGCACAGCTTTCACCGTATCCATGAGCGCTTGCAGGATCGTATCAACCCAGCCTCCGAAATACCCGGCAGCACCCCCAATGACCAGCGCAAGAACAAACGAAATCAGAACCCCAATCGTGCCCACGGCAAGGCTGACACCGATGGAGTGCAGCAACCGCGAGAAGATATCCTTACCACCAGAATCCGTACCAAAAACATGCATGAACCCGTCTTCGACACCAAAGAGATGGCGATCCATGGAAAGCCCTAGAAACTTGTAGTCCCAGCCCGATGGGAAAAACACAACATAGTTACGTTCCTCAGTCGGGCGGGTCACCCATCGGAAATTGGTATCCGCACCACGATAGCGCTCCACTTTATGAATGAAAGGCCGGATAGAGCACCCCGCTGCATCGCAAAACTGTGGAATTTGCGGAGCTCCATTCACGTAATCCGCGTTCCGCCCCGCTGCATTAGGCTCATAAGGTGAGAGAAACGGGGCAAAGACACCGCATAGAATGAACGCAATGAGAATGGCCAAAGCCACGACAGCGGACCGTTTGCGTCGGAAACGCTCCCAGATCAGCGTGTATTGACCTGCCGTATAATAGCTTTCATCGCGCTCGACATCTTTGTCGGCGGCCGGGGCTTTAGAGAAAAGTGCCATCAGAAGAACCCCTTTCTTACGCGCGGATCAAAGAGGGCCAAGAAGATGTCCGTCACAAAGTTGAAAATCACGATGGTGGCCGTCAATGCCATGATGATGGCTCCAGCCAATTGCTGATCATTGGATTTCGCCAACGCATCCAACAACAACGCACCCGCATCCGTCAGAACCAAGACGGCCGCGACGATAGGCAGATCATTAAAGATACGGTTCAAATCGTACCCAACCGAATTGATCACAGGACCAAGTGCATGGCGGGAGGGGTATCTCCACAATAATCCCCAGCCAGATTGCCCCCTCGCTCGCGCTGCCGTCACATAAAGCTTGTCTTTTTCGTCAGAGACCAGAGCCCGCACTGTCTGCATCTGAATGGCCGTCGCAGACCATGCCAAAATAACGATCGGCAACCACGCGCGGCTCATCATGTCGGCAAATTTCGCAAATGACCAAGGGGCGTCACGATACGCATCACTGAACAAACCCGTCATGGTTTCGCCAAAGTAGATTGTCGAAAACAGCATGACGCAGAGCGCCAGCAGGAAGTTTGGAAGAGCCAGTCCCATGTAGCTGAAAATACGCAGAGAGCTGTCAAACCAGCCATCGCGCAAATTCGCAGAGATGATGCCAACGGGTACAGAAATTGCATAGGTCAGCAGCAAAGCAACAAATGACAAACCAAGCGAAATGAGCAGTTTATCCCCAATCAGCTGTGTCACATCCACACGCCACAAACAGCTTTCACCCAAATCAAACCGCAAGAAGATGTCTGTCACCCAATTGGCCCAACGGATCACATAAGGCTGGTCGAGCCCCATGCGGATTTCTTCCGCCAAGATGTCTTCGGCCGTGATTTTCAGGCCCTGAGTGTCTTTATATGCGAGAAACCGTTCGGCACAGTTGCCTGGCACAAGTTCCATCAAGGTGAAAACCAGAAACGAAACCAGCAGCATTGTGGTGAATGCTGCAAAGAAACGTGTGGTGATGTATCGTAAAAACGCTGACATGAGCCCTCAGCCTAATAAGAAGCCCGGCCAGCGGTCACCGGCCGGGCAATTGCTTTAAGTACGGATCTTATTCGTCCAGCCACCACTGATCTGGGTGGTAGGGGTGCGCACGGTAGTAGTCGTAGGACCAAGTCTTGAACTCATCAAAGTTCTTCAACTTGTTGGACCGATAGACCAGGTTCTGTGTCTGAACCGTGCCGATATATTGCATATTCGCAAGTTGCAGATCGATGATCTTGGAACCCAACTCGTTATATGCGTCGCTGCCTGGGGTTGTGGCCTGCCATTCGCGGGCCAGCTCAGCAAGTTCTGCCACCCATGCTGGTGGCTCTACGCCCTCTGCACCATTGGTGGTTTCATAGCGTTCCCACAACATGCCGTTACGCTGATGGAAGAAGGATCCAAATGGAACCACCAGACGGTCAATATTACCCTGCATTGTTGCCGCAGGACGGCCATTGCGCCATACAGTTACATCAAGTTCGTTCGCAGACTGAGCGGCGCGATATTCATCAGAGGTCACTTCCTTGATCGCGGTCTGAATACCGGCATCGCTCCAGTACTGAGCAACCGCTTCGACAGTTTCAACAGAGGTCCCCTGAGTGGAGAACTGGATATTGACGGTCAGTTTGGCGCCAGAGGGCAGTTCACGATAGCCGTCGCCATCGGTATCAGCCAGACCAAGTCCATCAAGCAATTCAGATGCCTTGGCAGGATCGAACTGAGTTGCAAAATTAATTTGCTCTTCAGTGGCAAACTCAGGTGCAGGATCAAAAGAAATATACTGCGAAGGTTTGCCCAGCCCCAACTGAGCCAGTTCGTTCAGCTCATCACGATTGATCGCGTGGCTCATGGCCAGATTGAAATCCTGAGACGCGAACACCGCGCGCTTCTCTTCATCTTCGTGAGTATGATTGAAACCGAAGGTCTCAAACGTGATCTGAGGACGCAGGATCACAGTGTAGTTCCCACCATCCTGACCGTCGAGCAGTGCAGGCGCTTGTGGCAGAAGGTTAGATTGAGACTTGTAGTCTGCTTCACCGTTGAGCAACTTGAGCAAACGCACTTCAGCATCAGGGATATACTGCTCATAGATCTCATTGACATATGGCAGCTGCTGACCCGCGGTATCAACAACGTGATAGTAAGGGTTCGCAACAACGCGACGTGTCTCTGTTGTGTCTTCGACCACGATGTGGCTTTCCAGAGTTGGCACAACCGCCGCTGGCAAAGACGCAATTTTACTGGCGTCCTTCAGGTATGGGGACGGCACGTCTTTCCAGTCAGAGCCACCATAGTAGAAAGCGATAACCTCGTAGCCGTTTTCGAAACCGGCTTCTTTGGCCAGTTTATCAGCGTCTTGGTTGATGGCCGGATGATACTGCCCAAGGAAATGCTTGGGCTGGAAAGGCTGACCATAATACTGAGAAATCGCGGCCAGAAAGCCCGGGTTTGGTGCCGCAAAGGTGAACTTGAAGGTCTGTTCATCGATAATCTCGATGCCCATTGGCTCACCGCCAGCCTGCCAGACGTCTTTGATGGAGCCAACGACGTTTTCGTCTTTGGTCATATTCTCCAGCCAGAACTCCACATCCGCAGAAGTGAACGGCGCACCGTCGGACCACTTATGTCCCTTACGAAGAGTGAAAGTGATAGCTGTAAAATCGTCATTCCACTCAAACGATTTTGCGACATTGGGCTTCACTGTCAGCAGGTCGCTGTCAAAGCGGGTCAGGCTTGCATGACGCAGAGACAGAAGATCGGATGTACCTGACTCAGTCGCGTTAGAATAACCATCGATAACGCCACCATATTTACCAACAGAAGCGAAAGGCAGAACAACCAAGGGCTCTTGCGGCAAGCGATCGGCCACAGACGGCAGCTCAGGGTTGCCTACGATACGCGCATTCAACTCTGCGATCGCCGGGTTTTCACTAAAAGACAGATCACAGTTCGCTGCCGCTTCAAAAGCGCCGAGCTCAAACTGCTTTGGGTACGCCCCTTCCAGGCCCTGAGTGTCGGCAACTGTAATCGCCGGGCACTCGGCGAATGCCGCGGTCCCAAGCGCGATGAGGCTGACGGTAAGTAGCGGTCTCATAGGGTTTATTCCTCCGTTGAGCATGAATTTATTTTGATTTCATCTTCGAATTTGAACCGGCGCTCTGAAAGCAAACACCCCCTTCAAAAACTTCATAGACAAGACATGGCACCAAAAACCATGCAATCGTGTGCATATAAAATTCATGAGGCATGTTTTTCTCATCTAAGAAGAGAGCTATTCGTTCGAGTTCACGGGCAGCGTATAGCGACGAAAGCTAACGTTTTTGTGACAAACATCGCAGTGGAAAACCTTCTTTAATTTCAATACAAAAGCCCCGCCCTCCCTAACCAGCCACACAGAAAGCGGTTCTCAGCCCTTCTAAAAACCTCAGCAAAACGACACCTCATGGCCAAAGACTTCGCCATTTCAGGCATAGATAATTGCGTAATGCTCACCATGCTTCTCCACTAACCCGAAATCATGACGTCAAATACCCGCTCAACCTCAGGGCAAACTCCGGGCGCCGCGACACAAACAGGCCCTCCCTGGGCTACGAGCTCAGCAAAATTAGGCGCATGGACAATGGCCCCCGCCTCCCTTGCTACCAGCAGACCAGCGGCCACATCCCAAGGATTGAGATGCGCCTCAATGTACCCCTCCGCTCGTGCCATACACACCTGAAGCAAACTCACCGCGGCGGAACCAACACGACGGTACTCCATTCCCAATTCCAAAGTACGCTCTACACCGCGCAGATAAGACTTCCGGCCCGCACGCTCTGAACGCCCCAAAAGAAGCAATGCATGCGCAGCTTCGCCGCAACCAGACACCACAAGGGAGCCTTCCTTGCAATATGCACCGACCCCACGCTCAGCCCAGACCGAAATACCCAATGCAGGCGCAACGATAGCACCACACGCCAAGCCCTTTTGATCCGCAAAAGCAATGGACACAGCCCAATCCTCCAAGCCGTGAAGGTAATTGGTCGTGCCATCAATTGGATCAATAATCCAAAGTCCGACCCCATCACCGGTTGCTCCACCTTCCTCGCCAAGCACCGCTTCTTCAGGAAACACCTCAGCAATGCGATTGCGAATAAACCGCTCAGTTGCGAGATCCGCATCAGATACAAAGTCCTGCGGACCCTTTGACTGAATCGAGCTCCGTTTCAAATCTCGACGCAGACCAAGAGCGAGCTCACCTGCTTCATGCGCAATAGCGACCAGCTCGCGACACCGAGATGACAAGTCAGATACTTCCTCCCGCAAAAGCGACGCCACCATCTACACCCCCAGAGGCCAAGGTTGAGAACACGAACCAACGCCAGATCCGGCCAAAAGAAACATCTCGCACCCTCCATTTATGATCAGGTGATCACGTGATCACTGTTGCCTCTTAAAAAATCCAAATCAACAAAAAATCTAAGTTGATTTCATTTTTTTTTGCAAATACGACATGTGATCACGTGATCATATCGACTCTTAGGCATTTTTCAAACCCCCATGAACACCTCAGCCGATCTATTTTCTTTGTGGCTACTCCTGCCACCTGACGTTTCGAAACGCCTGCGCCAACACATAAATCGCCTTAGCGAACTCGCCGATAGCCCGCGCTTCGAACCCCACATCACCATCGCCTCAGACCTCACCTGGGAAGACTGCCTTGAAATTGAACACAAGGCATCGATCCTGAACTGCACACAGGAAGATACACTTAGATTTGACAGGATCGCTTGGGGAGAGCGCTACTTTCAGTCAATTTATCTGCCTGTTCGCCTTCCCGCCCCAATTGCGGCCCTACGCGAAGAAGCTTTCGCCAAGCGGGACGTACAACCAGATTTCCCACCACACATAAGTGTCGCATACGGCGCAAAAAAGTCACCCGAACTGGGGGCTCCCATCGCAGAGATAGAAGACGAGTTTAGCGGGTTGCAGACCGCCATTGGCAGCTTTGCACTGGTAGCATCCTCGGAGAACCGCCCGATTTCGCAATGGAAAATCCTACGCACAACAAGCGCGCGCATTCACAACCCAGACTAGTGCGTATTTCGCAAGATGATTTCCGGCTTGATTGCAACATGCCGAGACGGCGCCTCAGGATTGGCCAGACGTTCCGTAAGCAGCTCCATAACCCCTTCGACAGTTGAAGAAATAGGGTTCGCAATAGTTGTCAGCTGAAAATCCGGCCATTGCGCCATAGGGATATCATCGAACCCGATGATGGAAACGTCGTCCGGCACGGCAACCCCAAAGCGCGCGCGGACAGCAGAAAGCACCCCCAAAGCAAGGGCATCGTTGGAGCAAAAAATGCCATCAGGCCTTACACCGGCCCCAAAAAGCTCTTCGGCTGCACCTTCCCCCCCTGGAAAACTAAAATCACTATGCACCACGCGCACCGGTGACAATCCATGCGCCCCCAAAGCGCCCAAGAACCCACCGAAACGCTCCTTTTCGGAAACGAGGTGTTTTGGCCCGCCAACATAGGCAATTCGCCGGCGCCCCCTATCATGCAGACATTTGACGGCGAGCCCGACACCGAGCGAATTCTCGCAGCACACGGAATCGCCGACGCTACGATCATCCGGACGCGCGCCTGACAAAATCAGGGGTATCCCCAATCTACCGCACTGCTCCGACAGTGCAGAATCCAGACTTCCAGCACGCAAAATCATAGCCTCAAGAGGGTACGCCAAAACATCCAGAACATGTGACTGTAACAAATCATCGTCCCCTCCACTTAAAACCACAGGCCACTTTCCATTGCTCGAAAGGCGCTCCACAAGCCCACTAACAATTTGAGCATCGTAAAAGTTTGAGAGGTTTCCAGAAACAATTCCGATCAGCTTGGTATTTTGCCCCTTTAAACTCGCGGCGAGGGCATTAGGCCGATACCCAAGTTCATTGGCTACGGCCACGATTTTGGCACGCTTTGCCTCAGAAAGATAAGTACCTTCGCGAAAGCATCGCGACACCGCATGCCTAGACACGCCAGCCCTGTCAGCAACATCCTGCGCTGTAACCCGCTTACCCTTCATATCCTCGCCGTAGTATTGAAAGTTAACTTGAGTAGGCAAAGATCGCAACAAATCCGCACATGCCCATACTCACCACAATTTGTGATAACTTGAAATGTCTCTAAAGTACAAATGTGTATGCAGATCCGTTATCCGGAATCATTGCCGCCAATTCTTCTGTCATGACCGCTTCCTCACGAAACGCGACAGACGATTGACCAAGCGTCCATAGCGCTAAGTCCTAAAAGGCAGCTTCCCAGCCTAATGCGGCATCAACAAAACCTGGCTTTAGCTCCCTTCACTTGGGATTGTCGCCAGAATAGAATGGCCTCCATCTTGCAGCCCCCTACTGGCAAACAATACCAACTAAGTGACAAACTGCGCAGAAAACTTCAATCTCTGACTTGCCTTGTGTTTTGCCCACTCCAGAGGCGGAGTTCTAAAACCGCAAATGACACAAGCATCACTGATTGGGCGCCTGACATTACTAGAACAATTGTACATCGCCAATGCTGCTGTCCATCTTTGGCTTTCGCGCAACCGGTTTGGGGACGGAATCTTCTTCTAGGATGCGGGTGTCCTTCATGAAGCGGCGTTGAATTCGGCCACCAACCGGCCAGAAACGAAGGTTGCGACCGCGTTGTCCACCAAGACAACAATCAACCAGTTCAAAGCCTTCGTTTCTGACAAACCAAGTCGCGAACTCTGCGTTTTTTGTGCCGATGTCGATCCGGCTGTTGAACATTTTTGCGCCACCAAGAAGCTTAACACGCAGCCGATCCCTACTGGCCCCGGCTTGGATCAGCCCGTTCACGAGAAGCTCCATAGCATGCACACCATGACTCATCGCGCCCGCACTACTGTCATCATTCCCCGGTAGCAGGAAGTGGTTCATGCCTCCCACCCCAGCGAATTCATCCCACATGCAGGCCGCAACGCAGGATCCGAGAATTGTTGTCATCACCAATTGATCGTCATTGGAGACTTTAACGTCACCCTGCAAAAGAGCTTGAACTTGGTACCCTTTGATCGCTTCTGCTTCACTTAGGCTCATAGCGCGTTCCGTTTTTTGGTTGATTTTCGTTGAGATGACACAATCGCATCATGAGATGCGTGACTAAATTGGATGTCAAAAGTCCTCCCAATTCTCGTCTGCCACAACACGTTCGATCGGGCGTTTTTTCTGTTGTAGCTGCGTCTGTCGGTGCGCCTCAATGCTTGCCACTGGAACATCCTCTTGATCAGTGTTTATCTTTTTTGCCCGGGCATGCGGATCGGGATTACTGGCACACTTCGCGACGCCCTTATCAACTGATTTCTTTTTGCCGCACTTACTGACCTTTGCGTCCTGCTTAGCGTCTGCATCCCACTCCTGCTCGATGGCTGTACGTTCCGCGTCAGCTACAACAGAACACATGTCTGCTGCCGGAGACTGTGTTGCGGATCTAATGTGCCTAACTGATTTTTGTGGTGCCAGCCCATCAACAGCCGCTGGCGCTAGTTGAAAGACTTTCAACAGATCAGCCATGCCTACAGCTTCTTCGACGAGATTGCGGCTCGCCGCGGATGATTCTTCGATAATGGCCGCGCTGCGTTGTGTAACGCGATCAAGCTCGGTCACACTCTCTTTGATTTCGCGCAGATTGTCTGCTTGATCACGCGATCCCGTTGCAATCAGGGCAACCAGTTCCGAAGCTTGCGTTACACCTGTAATAATCTCCTGAAGAGAGGCGCCGGCTTTGTTCACCAACTCGCTTCCTTGTATGACTTGCTCTCCGGAGCGCATAATGAGCTCTTTGATTTCACTTGCTGAATCTGAAGCGCGCTGAGCAAGAGCGCGGACTTCAGAAGCAACAACCGCGAAGCCGCGACCCGCCTCACCCGCACGCGCAGCTTCTACACCGGCATTCAAAGCCAAAAGGTTTGTTTGAAAGGCGATATCATCAATCACGCCAGTGATGGCAGCGATTTGCTCAGAGCTCTCTTCAATATTACGCATAGCCTTAACTGTCAGTTCAACAACTTCTCCACCAGCCTGCGCCTGCTTGTGGTTCTGCATGATCCTCGCGCGGGCCTCTGCGGCGTTTTCTGCCGTTGTCTCCACGGAAGAACTCAAGCTTTCAATCGCTGCCGCGGACTCCTCTAGAGTAACAGCCTGCGCTTCTGAGCGTTTGGACTGACCTATGATGTTGTCGGAAATGTCTCGTGCGCTAGATTTTACAGATTCTGCTGCTTGCGTGGCGCCGGAAAGGACCCTCTGCAGATTGGCAAGAACATCGTTGAAATCCTCACAGACCCGAAGATAGTCTTGATCAAGACTCGAGAACTCTTTGATATCAATAGGTTTATCAACACGGCCACCTGCAATCTCCGCGAGGCCCGCCCCCAAACGATCAAATAGCCGCATGCGTGCTTGATCTTCGGCAGCACGCAGATCACGTTCTTCTTCGTCTTTCGTAAGGCGGTCGCGAACATGAAGGAGGCTTGTTGCTATTTTGCCGACCTCATCTTTTCTCTCAATAAATGAAATCTCTGATTGATAGTCGTGTTCTGCGAGTCTTTCCAACTCACGACCAATTTGCAGGACTGGGCGCGTGACCATGCGACCGATCAGAAGGATCATCAAGCCAATGCCAAAAACCGTTGCGATTGAACTGACAATCAAACTTTTGAAGGCATCTCCCGCCGCTAGGGCCTGCGCAGGGGACAGATCCCAAGCTATGAGAAAGAAACCAACAGGTTTGGAGCTGCTTGTCGATTTTATCGGGGAAGCCGCAACCACCACTTCGGAAGTGATCAAAGAAGCCTGTGCCTCTCCTCGTTCTAGGAGTTCCTGCGCTTCAGCCATTGTAGCTGCGACTGAAGGCGCACGCCCTTCTGTAGCATCGAAGGCAGACAGGTTGCCTTCACTCACATGTATGACATCAATCGCGACAATACTTGGATCCTCTTCCAACACGGATTCGTAAATTGCCGAGACTCGTGTGCTGTCCAAAAACTTGGTAGGCGCACCGAGCTGGCTTGCCACCAAATCAGAAATCAAACCAGAGTTCTGTACCAGTACTGCTTCCAGCGACGCCCTTTTGTTCGCCACTTGTAAATTGTAGCTAACAATCAAAGCAAAGATGGCGATCAGCGCCACGGCTCCGGCTAGTTTCGCCTGAATGCCAAGGCTCGTCATGAAAGTGCGAAATCGTGCGAACACAATCATCTGGTCTTCCCGTTCAGTGATTTGTCCGATCGCAAAAGCGGATCAAGACGTACAAAACAAAGATTTAGAGCGAAGCACCTTTCTGTGTGATCTGAGACGATTTGGCCGAAAGCTCTGCAAGATGACGGTCGGTGTTGTCGTGAAAGTTTTCCAAACGCGCAATGATACCGTCGAGGCCGCTGTCTACATCACGCATACGACCGCTTTCGACTTTGCAGAGCAACTTCACCACATCCAGCCCATTAATACGACGCCGCAAGCTGCGACAGATATCTGGGATTGATTTGCCAACAGATGCGATTTCAATCAAACGCGTGCGGCTGAGTTGTTGCAGCCTCTCATTGTGATCTTCCAGTAAACGCAGACCTTCTGCAGCCATACTAGCATCTATTGTCGCATCGCTTCTAGCTTGCTTCAGCAACTGTGCCATTTGAAGCGCCGCTCGGCCATGGCCCACAGCATCAGACATCTGGCGCAATGCCCCGGATTCAGGATCATGCAAACGCCCTACTAGCCCATGCATCTCCTTGGCCATAGCGTCGTAGTTCTGGGAAATAGTACCGAGAGCTGCGCCAGCGCCCTCAAGACGTCCGGCCAGGATCCGCAAGTTCACGGGTTCACCGCGAACGCGGGCAAAACCCTGCTCAATACTGTTCACAAGATTTTGCATATCACATACGAGGCCGGCCAAGTCATCCATTAAAGCGAAAGATGTAACATGCTCGGCGTCAACAATGTTTCGGAGTTTAAATTCCTCGTTCAAGATGCTGTATCCGTAGCTCTTAATGTCATCGTAGCCCATCTCTTGGAGCCTTTCGGTCAAGAGCGTTGCGCTGTGCTCGGGTGTCATGCCCGACGCTTCTTCTTTCAAGAGATCCGCATATACAGCTTTGGTTGCCTCAAATAACTCCGAACCCGGGCGAATACGGGCGGATAGATAGCCGTTTTCTGTATGTGTGATCACAGCTAGAACCCAGTAGTAACCGCCAGATTTCGTCTTGTTTTTGACATAGGCGCAAACCGGTTTGCCTGCCTTCAAATGATCCCACAAAAGATAGAAGACTCCCTTAGGAGTGTCCGGGTGACGAACGAGTTTATGGGGCGCGCCGAGAAGTTCGTCACTTGTGAAACCAGAGACCTCACAAAACCGCGGGCTTGCGAAACCAATCACACCACGTTGATCCGTTGCAGAGGTTAGAATTTGTTCAATGGGGAAGCGCACCTCGTTAGACGCAGTATCTGCCCCGGAGCTTGCGATCTTGGTCATGGCGTTCATTTTGACATTCCAGTTTTGACTGATGAGTTGTTAGGCTCAGAAGAGGTTAACGGTGCCCGCGTCGGGGGACATGTCTGCGGCTTTGTCGCGGCTACACAAGCGCGACTTTAGGTAGTCCAGCCGCACACTGTTTTTCAGATCCTTCACGCTCAAATCAGGCCCGGAACCAATCATTTTGGACATGCTGGTCAACAGCACAGCGATGTCGTCGAGATGCTGAAAGAGCGCATCAACCCGCTGCAGATCGCGAATTTTAGTTTGGTCAATGCCAGACAAATCCAACTCGCAAGTAAGGTTGTCCAAAGCATGAGCAATAGACGCCAAGTCCGCCACGTCTTCCGCGATCGTGGAAAGGACATCTGCTGTGGTGCGTGTTGTCATGTGAAATCCCTCTCATGTGCCCCCATCACAGGGGGCCCACGACCTTCTCGATACAAGCTTTCAATTGGGCCGTTTGGAAAGGCTTCTTGATGAAGTTATTCATACCCAACTTCACACCCTTGTTGATAGTATCCGGATCTGCACGACCCGTTATCAAAATAAAGCCAGTGCGAGCGGTAGCTTTGTTGGTACGAATACCCTCCAAAAGCTGCAGACCGTCCATGCCGGGCATATTGAAGTCTGACAGAATCAGGTGCACAGGCTTGGACGCCAGACTGCGCCATGCAGTGGCGCCGTCATTTTCTGTACGGTAGTTGGTGATCCCGATTTCATCGAGCGCCTGTGTAATGAGACCACGGCTGGTGGACATGTCATCTACGACCAGGATATGCAGCTTATCTTTCAAGCTCATTGTATGTTCCCCATGTGCAAAGTTGCATTGGATTTATTATTTCCAACGCGAGAGGTGTCTGTTGAAAAAACGCCTCGCCCAACCATTGTGAATAGTTCGGCATGTTCAGGGCCAATCCCCTCGGAATGGCCTATGAAGAGGAGTCCGTTCTGGCAAAGCTGCTCGCCAAACCTTTGCCAAAGCCGACTCTGGGTCGGCGCATCAAAGTAGATCGCAACATTGCGACACATAATGATGTCAAACTTGCCCGTGAACGGCCACTCGCCGTGCAAATTCAAGCGCCGGAAGCTGATCAGATCACGCACTTTGTCGTTCACTGAACGCCGCTCTCCAGACCTATCCACAGGCATGAAGTACTTGTCTCCCTGACCGTTGGGGAGCGTACCCGTGGATGACGCTGGATAGACACCGCGTTTGGCAGTGGCCAAAATTTCGGTATCAATGTCGGTCGCCAAGATTTTGACGTCCAAATCACCGGCCTCAGGACAGGCATCCAATACGTTGAATGCCAAGCCATAAGGCTCCTCACCGCTGGAACATCCTGCAGACCAAATACGAACCCGTTTGCCTTTACGGGCCTGGTTCATAAGGTCAGGTAAGATGTCGTTGGCGAGCTGTTCAAAATGATGCCCTTCGCGATTGAAGCGCGTCATATTGGTTGTATACGCGCTTACAAACCGCGTTTTCTCATCCTGCCCTTGAGCCGAAAGCATGTAGTCGATGTAACCATCGACGGTGTCATAACCAGTGGCGCGCAAGCGCTTTGAAAGCCGGGATGCAACCATCGTGCGCTTGTGCGGTTGTAGGTCTATGCCCATCATCTCCCGCACCAGCCCGGCAATGCGGGCAAAGTCCGCATCACTGATTGAGCCTTCTTCAAGTATATGCTGCGCCATCTGATTCATGCTGCTGACAAAGTTTCTTGAGGCATGATCTGATGTACGTCGATCGCCCGTACGATGGTTTCTTCAAGCGTATAAACGCCCCGAATAAACGCCGTTGTCTTGGTCGAGGAAACCTCCGGTGTTGGTTTCATTTCTTCGGTGTTGACGGTGATAATGTTGGAAACCGCATCTACTAGGAAGCCTACGCTTTTTTCGTCGATATGTGCGATGATGATCACATGGCGAGATTCTGGGATGGTTTTTCCCAGACCAAGACGCATAGACAGATCGATCACAGGAAGAACCGCGCCCCGCAGGTTCATCATACCGACCACATAGTCTGGGGCATGTGGCAGCGTGGTCGTGCTCGTCCAGCCGCGAATTTCCAGCACATGACCGATGTCGAGGCAAAAGGCCTGTTCACCGATTGTGAAAGACACAATCTCAATCCGATCGTCTGTCTTCTCGAGTGTTGCTTGTTCAGACATAAGAGTTCACCTCTGCGAGTTCGGACCCCTTGCGCAGCCCTGGATTGCCGTTACCGGGCGATGGGATCATTTGGTCAGTATCCACAATCAAAGCGATCTTGCCGTTGCCTAGAATTGTGGCGGCCGCGATACCCGGGATTGACTGATAGTTCTGCTCCAACCCTTTGATGACGACTTCGCGTTGTTCAACGATGCCATCCACAGCAAGCGCAGAGCGCCGCCCGGACTCACCCTCAATCAACAAAAGCGATTGATTGTTGAAGTCATCCAAGGGCGTTCGGAAGCCAAGTGCTTCTCCGAGATCCACAATCGGCAGCATGGAGTCGTTCACTGACAGACCGCGATCACCATCACAGAAATCGTGTATGTTGGCCTGTCCCGGTTGTAGTGTTTCACGCAATGCCACTGTGGGGACCACCAGAGATTCTCCGGCGACTTCGATCAGCATGCCCTCCATAACCGCTAGGGTTAGCGGCAACGATATGGTGATTGTCGTTCCCTTTCCGGGTTCAGACTGTAGATTTATACGTCCGCCAAGAGCTTGGATTTCTGAACGCACCACGTCCATGCCAACCCCACGACCAGAGAGCTGAGAAATCTCATCAGCCGTTGAAAAGCCTGGTCGGAACAACAGATTATCGATGTCGCTATCCGTCAGATCATCCTCCGGACGCACCAGCCCCTTTTCTTCGGCCTTCTGGCGCACTTTGACGCGATTCACGCCAGCACCATCATCCGACAGAGAAATCACCACCCGACCGGAACGGTGTGCCGCTTCCAGCTTGATTGTTCCCATTTCCGGCTTACCTGCGGCGACGCGATCTTCTGCCTTCTCCAGACCGTGGTCAACGGAGTTACGGATCATGTGCGTCAAAGGCTCAACAAGTCGTTCCGTGACCGTCTTGTCGACCTCGGTGGCTTCTCCCACCATCACCAAACGTGACGTTTTACCTGCCTGACGGGAAGATTCACGAACGATCCGACTCATTCTCTGAAACAATCCCCG
This sequence comes from Shimia marina, assembly GCF_001458175.1. Lineage (GTDB taxonomy): Bacteria > Pseudomonadota > Alphaproteobacteria > Rhodobacterales > Rhodobacteraceae > Shimia > Shimia marina. Next base: position 20,785 of record NZ_CYPW01000015.1, on the reverse strand, counting down.
TACGGGTTGGGCACGAATAGCCATAACGCTTTCCTGAAGTACTCCGGAAAGTGTTTTGAGCTGTCCGATGGCTTCGCTAACGGCGCTGTTGGCGGACACAGGAAGTTCATTCATCGACTGGCGCAGCATGGCTTCGCTGATCACAAGCTCACCTACAAGATTGATCAGGCGGTCGACCCGATTCAGGTCGACACGGATCGTACTGTTGCGCGGCTCAGACGACTTTTTTCCGCCGTCTCCACCTTTGGCCTCCTGCTTCTCAGTTTTTGTCAATGCTGCTGGCGCCTTAGCTTTAGGCTTCGGAGCGGTGTTTACAGGAGCTGCTGCGACTTCCTCTACGGGCGCCGGAGCTGGCTCTGGTGCTTCAGGCTCATCTTCGGCAACAGTTTCGGAGATGGTCAAAGAGCATTGACCTTCCACAAACTCAAAAATTTCGCGGATCGCGCTTTCATCTATGCCGTCATCCGGACGCAGCGTCAGCGTCCATGAGATCGCAGCCGGTGCATCTTGCAGGCTCTCTAGAGGAGCAACCTCGCTGCGATCCGCTGCGACAGTCAAGTCCCCCATTTCACCAAGTGCTCGGAAGAGAAGAGCTGGGTCGTGCCCCCGAGCATAAAGTACCGGCTCAGCTTTGAAGGTGACCACATAATATGTTGCACCGTCGGCAGCAGGCGACAGAGTTGGCAAGCCAAGTAGATCGCCCGGACCTTCATCGTCGCCGCCCAGATCCAGACCAATGTCCAATGTCAGCGCGACAAAATCGTCCTCGGAAACTTCGTTTGCGTCGTCTTCGTCGTCGCCGGATCCACCGTTGGCGTTCTGGGTTGTCTGCTTTAGTTCGGCAAGGACAGCCGCACCGTCAGAATCCGGAAGGTCGTTGTCTTCGCGGGCTGCATCCACCAAATCGCTCAGGTGGTCAAAACCGGAGAACATAAGAGCGGTGATGGTGGGGTCTACGTCCAACTTGTTAGAGCGTAGGTCATCCAGCACATTTTCAAATGCATGGGCAAATTTAATCAGGCGATCAAGGCCAAAAGCCCCGGCGCCGCCTTTGATGGAATGCACGGAACGGAACATCGCATTGATGGTTTCCGCATCCGAGGTCTCGTTCTGGAGATCATCCAGACCGGTCGACAGAACCTCTAGCAGGTCGTCGCATTCCTCAAAGAACATGTCACGAAGATCGGACATCACTCAGTTCCTTTCAGACAACCAGACGGTTAATGATTGCAACAAGCTTCTCGGCATCAAAGGGTTTGACGATCCACCCCGTCGCGCCAGCAGTACGAGCGCGTTGCTTGAGCTCTTCGCCACTTTCGGTGGTAAGCACTAGTATAGGCAGCGAAGCGCACTCAGGGCGGGCACGTACGCCCTCGATCATGCCGAAACCATCCAGGCGTGGCATGTTGATATCAGTGATGACGAGGTCTGGATCGGAGCCGCTCAGTTTGTCGAGCCCGTCTACACCGTCCTCGGCAAGATCAACGTCAAAACCAGCATCAGTGAGAGCGGTTTGAATCATCGCGCGCATCGTTCGCGAGTCATCAACGGCGAGAATCTTGGTTGTCATGCGTTGCCCCTTTCAACAAGACAGTCATGGGGCAGGCCGAGCCGCTCCATGCCTTTCAGGAATTCATCGGATGGTTGTTTCAATTCAAAAGCTAGGCCGCGCGCATCCCATTCCGCGCGTGTCGCTAAAAGCAATTCTGCTCCAGCTCCGCCGAGGAATTCCACATGGTGCGCATCAAGTGCCAGTGGCTGACCGCGAGAGGCTTCGATCGCAAGTCGAAGTTCAGAGCAGTGAGCAAAATCCAGCTGCTGCGGCAGCGCAATGCAGTCTGGTTGAGGAGAAGTGTTTTCTGTGTTCATGGCTCAGTTGGATTTCGGTTTCGGACAGGCTGATTTGAAGCAACGTAATGCGACATGCCTTAACACCGCGTTACCCCCTGTCCCCTCGGTTCTAAGACGCCAAAATTATTGAAAAGCTCTGAGGCTACTCCGTTTGAAAGGAGTGATTTAAGGCACTGAAAAAGAAGATAAGTTTCAGATCTTCGGGTGCGGGATTCACGTCGAGCATTTCAGTGCGAGAGAATGGCACAATGAGAAACAGCACCCGTAAGGACGCTGCGAAACTGAGCTATAGGATTTGGTGCTAGGCTGTGGAATCGCACGCGGTTTTGTGTTCAGCAAGAATCCTATTGGTTCTCGTTGCTAAGATGCGATTTTAGCTTCAAATAGCGCTTTTAAGAACCGGCGATCTCGGTGAGAATTCTTGTAAAAGTCTCGACGCCCTGTGCTCCGGACGTGGCCTGTTTGGCGGCGAAAATCATAGTTGGAACGCCAGAGACACCGCGCGATGTCCAGAAGAACTGTTTCTTTCTGACCTCTTGCGCATAGGCTTGGCCGTCTAAAGCCGCTTGTGCTGTTGCAACATCCAATCCAAGTGTGGCGACTACATCTAGCAAGACACTCTCGTCACTCACATCACGTCCGTCTGTGAAATAGGTATCAAACAATGCAAGTTTCAACCGATGTGTTTGACCGATGGTGGAGGCCCAATGCAACAATTGATGCGCTTGAAAGGTGTTGTAGATGCGGCTCTCTTCCGTCCAGTTAAATGTGATGTTCAGCTGCGCTCCCACTGCCGAGAGATGTGCGCGAGCGTCCTCTGATTGTTTTGCCGTTGAGCCATATTTCCGCATGATATGCTCTTTTAGGTTTTCCCCCTCAGGAACCATATCGGGATTGAGCTCGAAAGGATGCCAATAGGGCTCAATTTGAATGCCCGCGTTTCTGGATGCTTGCTCCAATTGGCGGAAACCGACAATGCACCAAGGACATACAACGTCAGATATGACGTCGACACGAATAGGATCAGAGGTCACGAGATTTTCCCTTACGGCTGGAGCGTTGTTGCATGCTTGACGACAACCAGAGCAAGAGGCAAATCACCCTTGGGTGATATCAAGGCAAAGCCCCCAACCACAGCCAGACCGATACAACAGAGAAGGCCGTCCCGATCAGGACGGTAGAGGCCGCTACCCGCATGCCTCTGCCATACATATTTGCAAAGAGATATGCATTTATGCCTGGCGCCATGGAGGCTGTGACAACCGCTGATCGTAGGCTCTCTGTCGCGATGCCGTTGATTGAGCCGAACCCATAGGTGAGAGCAGGGTGCAACCCGAGAGAAACTGCGCAACAAAATAGAATCGTGCGCATGTCGCCTTCTGGCCGGTATCGATACAAGACACCGCCCATGCCAAACAATGCTGCAGGAAGAGCAGCCGAGGCCAAAAGGTTGACGGCATGCATCGCTGATTCGGGAACAGGCACACCACCAAGGTTAACTGCAAATCCAAGACCAATACCTAGTATCAGCGCGTTTGAGAACATTGCCTTGAGCACCGTGAGCAGGACGCGAGACTGTGCTGTACGGCGCGCGCGCATGACTTCCATAGTTGTTATGCCCAAGCCATAGCAGAATGGCGCATGGATAGAGATAATGGCGTAGTTTCCAGTCAAACTATCTGTGCCATAGGCCCTCTCCATAATTGCCAAGCCAAGAAGCAACGAATTTGAGAACAGGCAGACAAAACCAATAGCGGTGGCGTCCTCCCAATCGCGTCCAAACAGAAACCGGGCGCCAATCAATCCCGTTCCAAAGCACAAGAAGGCAGCGCCATAGAAGCTGCCCATCATGCTCATGTTGTATTCTGCGGCGAGATCCAAATTTGATATCGCACGAAAAAGCAGCACAGGAACCGCGAAATTCGTCGCAAACCGCATGAGGCCATCGACATTGGTTGGGCTGAAATAGCCTCGCCAAGCTGCCAAATAGCCAAAACCGATCAAAATAAAAACTGGCATGATGACGGAGATCAGCGTTTGCATGGGCGTATGTCTCCGCGCGCACAGAGGGTGTTATAAGTCGAAGACCACCTTCATGCCGTCAAAAGCCGGAACGACATGATCCGGCGTTTCTGCGGCAACTGTGTCATAGTCCAGATCGATATGCATGTTTGTCAGAATCGCCTGTTCGGGCGCAAGTTTTTCGATCCACTCAAGAGCCTGATCTAAATTCGCATGCGTCGGGTGCGGGGCACGACGCAGTGCATCAACGATAAAGCACTTCTGATTGGCCAATTTCGGCCAAGACTCATCATAGATTTTCGCGGCATCAGGCATGTAAACAACGTCATTCACCCGAAACGCCAATGCATCAATGCTGCCATGGTCCACGCGGATGGGCTGAAAAGTGATATCGCCGCCTGCCCCAGAGATGACGAAGTCATCTTCATCAATTGTGTGTAGCTCTAGGATCGGAGGGTATGGTGAATCCGACGGTTGCACAAAGGCATAGCCAAAGCGTGACAAAAGATCGTTCTGCGTTGCCCCATCCGCCCAGACTGGCACACGTTTGCGCATATTGAAAACGATCATGCGCAGGTCATCAATGCCATGCACGTGATCGGCATGAGGATGCGTGTAGACGACAGCATCCAGTGCGCCCACATCTGCCGATAGCAACTGCTCTCGCATGTCCGGCGACGTGTCGACCAACACTGTGGTCTTGCCTGCGTTAGTTTCCTTTTCAATCAGAAGGGAACACCGCCTGCGTCTGTTTTTTGGGTTGTCAGGATTACATTCACCCCAGAGGCCGCCGATACGCGGCACCCCTCCTGAACTGCCGCAACCTAGGATCGTAAAGGTGAGGCGTGATGTCATGCGGCGTCAGCTTTCAGTTTTGCTTTGCTGAACAGGCGTTCGAAATTTGCCTGTGTTTGAGCTGCAAAGGCAGGATAGTCGAGATTGAAAACCTCCGCACCGATACGCGCTGTTTTCTCCACATAGGCGGGCTCGTTACGTTTGCCGCGATAAGGAGGAGGCGCAAGGTAAGGTGCGTCTGTTTCCAACAATATGCGCTCGACAGGGGCTGCTGCAAAAATATCTCGCACGTCTTGAGAGCGCGGAAATGCAGCAATGCCCGACATGGATAGATAAAAGCCCAAACCCAGCATGCGTTTTGCCAGCTCCGGACCAGAGCTGTAGCAGTGCATCACACAGGAAAAGTCGCCTTGTTTGTGCTCTTCTGTGAGAATGGAAGCCATGTCTTCATCAGCATCGCGGCTATGAATGATCAGCGGCAGCCCCGTTTGACGCGCAGCTTCAATATGGATTCGCAGCGACGTTTGCTGCACCGCCTTACTGTCCGCCGTGTAGTGGTAATCCAGACCTGTCTCGCCTATCCCGACCATCTTTGGGTGCTGAGCGATTTCCACCAGTTGATCCACGGTTGCCATGGGTTCGTCTGCCGCGCTCATGGGATGCGTTCCGGCCGCATAGAAAACAGGTGTATGCGCTTCGGCGATGGCGCGCACCGATGGCTCATTTTTCAGTTTTGTGCATATCGTGACCATTCTTGTCACACCAGCCTCTGCGGCCCGTGCAATAATCTCAGGCAGTTGGCCTTCGAAATCGGGGAAATCCAGGTGGCAATGGCTATCGGTAATGGGTGGGACGTTTGACAAGGTTCAGGCAGCCGCTGTTTGGTGTATCTTGAACACCGTATCCAGCACCAAAGAGGCCGGGTCAAGGTTCACGGCCTTGCCGTGGCGCGTTCTGTCTGTAATCTCCTGAGCAGCTTGCGCCCATGCGCGCGCTTTATGCGCAGAGGGGGCCAGTCGCATCAAAGTCTCGGCCTCATGAGGGACAATTTCCACTGGCGGCGGATGGCCCAATGCACCTGTGCGTGCGAGACGTGTCAGGAAAAGGTCGATAACCGTCAATAACATTTCAAAGCGAGCTTCAGCACCTTTGGTGCCAAGAGAGTTCACCAGGTTCAACGCCTTGGCACGATCAAATCCACGCGGCCCCGCGAACAGATTGAGCAACTCGGCATAAAGTGGCAGCCCGTCCTGTTGTAGGATCCGCAAAGCCTCGCCAACAGATCCTCCCGCCATTTCGGAAAGAGCTGGGCTCTCACCTGCTTCAAAGCCTGCTTGCTGTAGCGCAAGATGCATATCGTCTGGAGAGAGAGGGTGCAGACGCAGCTCCCGGCACCTCGACCGAATAGTAGGCAAGAGCCTTGAGGGTTGATGTGAAATCAACAGCATGATCGTTCGCGCAGGCGGCTCCTCAAGCATTTTGAGCAAAGCATTTGCGGCGTTTACGTTCATCTCGTCAGCACTGTCCACAATAACCACACGGCGTCCGCCGTCAGCCATGGACATATGTAGGAAGCTACTGAGCTCACGTACTTCGTTCACGCGGATCTCGGCAGCAAATTTGCCTTCTTGTCGCGACTTTTCTCGTGCACTGTCCGTGCTGCCGGCAAAGCCACGTCTCAACAAGAATACACCCGGTTCGGACAACGCGCGAATGCGGTGTGCAACAGGGTGTTCCGGGTCTACGTTGAGTGATGTGTGCTCAAGGGGTTCAGTGGCGAACATCCCACCACCCCCTTCTGCCGGTTGGCTGAGCAGGAAGCGAGCAATACGCCATGCCAGCGTTGCTTTTCCAACCCCCATTGGCCCGGAAATCAACCATCCATGATGCAGACGATTGAAGTTGAACGCGGTAAGGAAGTCTTCCTCAGCACCCGCCTGACCGTAAAGATGGTCTGTTTCTCGCGGATGCGGTGCGCCTTCTACGCGATCAGGTTCATGTTGAGGATCTGCGCTCACGCGTTCAGACCTTTTTGAAGATGCGGCGTGACGGCGGAAAGCACATCGCCCGCCACAGCCTCCTTGTCGTCAACGCCATTGATAACAACAAACCGCTCGGGAAATTCTTTTGAAAGACGAAGGAAACCTTGGCGCATCTGCTGTTGCAGGCCTACTCCAAAATCTTCAAAGCGTTCTTCACTGGTTTGGCGGGACTTGGCGCGGGCCAGCCCGACAGAGGGATCCATGTCAATCAGTACAGTCAAATCCGGTTCTCGCCCGATCATCAGGCTGTGCAACTGATCCACAAGTGAACGCAGATCTCCTCTGGAGAGACCCTGATACATGCGAGTGCTATCTGCAAAGCGGTCGCAGATTACGGTTTTCCCAGCAGCAAGCGCTGGCAAAATTGTACGCTCTAAGTGATCACGTCGCGCCGCGGTAAACAGCAAAATCTCAGTTTCTGCAGACCAACGATCCGGGTCACCTTCCAGAACAAGGCTGCGAATTTCCTCAGCCCCGACCGATCCTCCGGGTTCGCGGGTTAAAATCACATCATGTCCCAAATCACGCAGTTGATCCGCCAACAGCGCTGCCTGTGTGGATTTGCCAGAACCATCAATGCCCTCGAAGGAAATAAAACGGCCTTGGGTCACGAGGCACCTTCGGCTTGAGGACCAAACTGAGAAATCAAAAGGCTGGTTGCTGTCCGCAACCTCACCATGAAGCCCCCCTCAGGAACATCAGTCTCCGCGACCAAGGGAATACGCATTTCAGGCAGATCATCTGGGGACAGCACTAGCTCCGCCAAGGGCATGCCTTTGGTGATGGGGGCTTCGATCGGGCCGTTGAAAATCACTTCCCCCTTGACGGCACTGCGAGACAAGACTGGAAGCAAAATTTCAAGATCTTGGGCAGGGACAAGACCCACTTTGGGAGTTTTCCCCATCCATACATCCGCTTGTGCGACACGCTCCCCCTCCCGAACCAAAGTGGTTTCGGAAAACTGGCGGAAAGCCCAGTTTACGATCTGTTCTGAGACTTCTGCGCGATCCTTCGCGCTATCCAATCCTGAGAAGGCAAAAATCACCCGACGCGGGCCCTGCTTGGCAGATCCGACCAGCCCATAGCCCGCTTCTTGCGTGTGGCCGGTTTTTAACCCATCTGCACCAATGTCCAGCCGCAGCAATGGATTCCGGTTCTGAGTGTTCTGTGGTGCCCGTCCATCAAACGGGAACTCGGTCTCAGAGAACATCGGGTAGAACTCAGGAAAATCGGTAATCAACCGATTTGCAAGCAGAACCAGATCACGCATGCTCATTCGGTGGCCTGAAGCGGGCCAGCCATTTGAATTTACAAAGGTTGAATTGGTCATGCCCATCTGACGGGCGCGGCGTGTCATTTGGCGCGCGAAGCCTGCTTCTGTGCCGTCTGGGCTGAGCGTTTCCGCCAAAACAGCACAGGCATCGTTGCCGGACAAAACAATCACGCCGCGTAAAAGGTCTTCGACTTTCACACGATCGGTCGTGTCCAGAAACATCGTGGAACCACCATAGTTCATGGCGTGTTGGGACACCGGCAATGTTTCACTCATGGACAAGCGGCCATCCCTGACAGCTTCAAAAGCCATGTAAAGTGTCATCAATTTGGACATGGACGCTGGCGGTAAGGCATCATCGGCGTTTTTGGCCATCAAAACCGTGCCCGTTGTCTGGTCCATCACAAAGGCAGCTTTTGCTTTGGTCTCAAAGGCCGCAGCCTGTACGGCAAACACCACGCCACATAGAGTTGTCAGCATAGCTTTCAGAAAGGGCTTGTGCATCGAGGTCTCTCCGTCAATTCGTTACCGCGTAGGCGTCGGTGAAGCCAATGCCATGAACTTTGTCTGTCATGGATTTTAACTCAGATTTGCTGCTGGCCGGACCGACCAGCACACGCCAGAACTGTTTGTCACCTGATGTGGTCTTGCGAATGAGTGGCGTCAGTCCGGCCCCGGACATTTGCGACGCAGCGCGTTTCGCATTGGCTTCTACCGAGAAGATACCAATCTGCACGTAAGGCTTTGTCAACGAAGACGACATGGGCTTGGGGGCAACTTCAGATTTTGCGGCTGTCGTTGCAGACGCTTCGGCTGCAGCGATGGCGGCCGAAGCAGCGGCGATCGGCTCAAGCGGGGCTTCTTCAACAGCGCTTGGTGATACATCCTCGGCTGTGGCGTCGGGGGCTTCTGGCGTTTCTTCGGCAACAGCTTCTCGCCGCAAGGCTGTGACGTTGAGCGCGACGGGTTGTCCTGCGATCATACCCAGTGCAGCAGCTGCGTCAGAAGAAACTTGAATGCGGGGACCGGGGATGTCCCGTTCCCGTCGGAAAAGTGCACCAATCACGAATTTACCATTGGATTGGTTGCGGATGATAACGCGCTCCGGATCATTGACATCTGGATGCGCGGCCCACACGCCGCCCAGGGAAGGGCGACCGTCCCAAAGCCCCGACTCTGACGTAGAGAAGACCTCTGGTGCCTCCACATCGCGCTCCACCAATTTCGTCGTCTGCCCCGCCGTTCCGACCTCTTGTTCAACAGGCCCTGATCCATTTGAAGCAAAGGGATTTGATACATCCGAGCACGCTGACAGCGCCGCAGAAGCGGCCAGTGTGACAGCCAGAAGTTTGCGGTGTGAGTGGATTCCCATTACGCCTGAAAAAAATGTCATTCGGGTCCCTTTGCCTGCTCGTCGTTACGCGAATGTATTGCGTATGTTTGGTGCTGGTCCTTTTGCGATTTCGCGCTTTGCCAGCTTTGTTTTGCGCAAACTCTACCCTGCACTCTTGCGCAAGGAAAGTCCGCCTGTGCCTCTGCGCAAAAAATTGCACGGGTTTTTCACTTGAACCTGTGTAATTTGCAATTTAGTGAAGCTCTGTCGGAGGAGTGGCAGAGTGGTCGAATGCACCGGTCTTGAAAACCGACGAGGGTTAACGCCCTCCGTGGGTTCGAATCCCACCTCCTCCGCCATGATTGGCACAATACTAGCACCTCAAGGGCTCAGCCCCGCCCGCCTTTCGCAAACGTGATTATACGCTAGTGTGGCAGCTCAGACAGCACACTTTGACTTTCAAGCACTTGCCTTGGCCTTGTTGCACAAATCGGTTCAGGGATTCACTGTTTGAAGCCAGTGTGATAGCTGGGCGGCATGAGCAGTTGGGTCCCCGCGAAGCACAAGACCACGAACTGGTCGACTTACAATGGCGCGTTGAAGCAGCGTAGATCGTTGTCGATGCTGAAACACGCATGGGATCAACGCGGCGATTAGGCCAAGCAAGCCAAAGCTGAAATCAAACGCCAGCACAAAGAATTGGATAAACAGCAAGACGCGCTTGTCGAGCGTATGGTCGAAACCACGAATCCAAAGGTTATGGCTGCGCTCGAAACCAAGATTGCGAAGCTGGAAGAGGACAAGCTTTTACTGACTGACAAGCTATCCCAAAACACAAAACCGAAGAGCACACTCGGCGAAATTATCGAACTATTGAGAGTCTTCCTCTCAAGCCCTTGGAATATCTACGAAAAGAGGTCACTGGAAGTGCGCAAAACCATCCTGAAAACAGCTTTCAAAGCACCATTGGCATACGACCGCCAAAACGGCTATCGAACCCCACAAGTGTCTGTAATCTTTAATTTTTTAGAACATTTCACATCAAAATGTAAAATGGTGCGGTCGAGAAGACTCGAACTTCCACTCCGGTTAAAGAACAGCGACCTCAACGCTGCGCGTCTACCAATTCCGCCACGACCGCACTTGCCCTGGTGGGTGAGGGGCTAATACCGAGAGCTGGCGAGGATGTGAAGCCCCAAAAGACCTGTTTTGAAAATTTTTCTGATTGCATCAGGCTCTGCCCCTCTTCTTCACCAGACTATTAACCCCATCGACACAAACACAGCGATTGAACACCCTGTAAAGCAGGCTTAGATAAATGGGCACGGAAAGCAGACGGGTGGCCTATGGTTGAATGGATTCACAGCAACGATCAAGTCGCATACGATGTCGCCTTGGCGTTTATGGAGCAGCGGGTCCGAGACATTCACGAAGGGCGTGCAGATGAGTGTATCTGGCTTCTGGAACACCCCCCACTCTACACGGCAGGCACATCCGCAAAGCGCGAGGATCTGACCGATCCCGAACGCTTTCCTGTTTTTGAAGCCAGACGCGGCGGGCAATATACCTATCATGGACCAGGACAGCGCGTGGTTTATATCATGCTGAATCTGAACACTCGTGGGCGGGATATCCGAAAGTTTGTCGAAAATCTCGAAACATGGGTTATCGAGACACTCGCCGATTTCAACCTAAAAGGCGAGATCAAGCCGGGACGCGTTGGCGTGTGGATCGAGCGCGATGACAAACCCTTGCAAGCCAATGGTCACAACGCCGAAGATAAGATCGCCGCAATTGGTATCCGGCTGAAAAAATGGATCAGCTTCCACGGCATCTCGATCAATGTGGAACCGGATCTTTCCCACTTCGAGGGAATTGTGCCCTGTGGCATCTCAGAACACGGCGTGACGTCCCTTGTGGACCTTGGACTACCTGTCTCCCTAGAAGACGTTGACGTCGCCCTCAAGCGTAGTTTTGAGCAGGTCTTTGAGAGCCAATCTCCGTCGGCTTCCTAACTGACGTCCGCGCCTCTCTCAGAAGAAAACGCACCCTACGCAAGACAAAATTAACTCCGCGTTTGCTAGCATCAAGCACACGCGCGCCTACTTTGCGTGTCTGACGGCTTCTGAATGATATCTGAAATGCACGACACTGTGAAAGGCGGATAGTCCATGCGCACTCTGAAGACCTCAACGATCTGCATGATCTTGGCCCTAACCGGGAGTGTTGGTCATTTTGCACACGCGGAACAAAAGACGGACGCCAAACAGAGCTTTTTGCGCAAAGCCTTCACAGAGGACAAAGGTCTACTTGCGGGGCTTGGCACCCTCATCCACCCGCCACAAAAGGATGCGCAGGAAGTGTCCCAACTGCCTTCAACCGACACAGCCAATAGACGTTCAATTCGCGATGTCATTCGCTTTGATATAGAGAATGGATCGGTGTACGGCCTCTTCACCGGCACAGGAACTTCCGAAGCCAATAGCGTCGCAAGAGCTTCCGGTAGCTCTGCGGTGGTTGGTTTTGGTGTGGAGCGCCCGATCGAAGATGGGGTAGCGCTCAACTTTGAGGTCTTTCAGAACACCGACACAAGTGAATCACGTGGCAGCCTTCTGGAAAACACCAAGGCAGCCCTGCGCCTCCGGCTGAAGTTCTGACCTCCCTGCCCGCGCGATGCCCTGCTTGTGTATCCGCGCCCGATCGTCGCGGAAGGCGCATCAAGGCCCCGTTTGAGTTGTTTTGATTTGTGCATTCCCCATCTTTGCCTAAGTGTATGAGCGCGGAATGCGCATCGTAGAAATCTAATACGAGGAAACTCACATGAAAGTTGCAGCAGCAGCAATGGCCGCCGTTTTGGCAGCCTCGCCACTTCTTGCAGAAGCTGATGTCGAAGCTGGCGAAAAAGGCTTCAAGAAATGCAAAGCCTGCCACTCCATCGTTAACCCGGAGGGAGACGTACTCTACAAAGGCGGCAAAACCGGCCCCAATCTCTATGGTGTTGTCGGACGCGCCGTTGGGTCTGAGGACTTCAAATATGGCGCAGGACTGCTGGAAGCGAACGAAGCCGGCGCCGTCTGGACAGAAGACATGCTTGCCGCCTATGTGGTGGACCCCAAAGCATGGCTGAAGGACAACGGGTATGCCACCAAGTCCAAAATGTCCTTCAAGCTGAAAAAAGGCGGCGAAGATGTCGTTGCCTATCTCGCATCGCTGGCCCCAGCGCCGGTCGCAGAAGAGCCCGCTGAGGAAGCCGCACCAAGCGAGTAAGCATATAAAGCCCCCACATCATGCAGATGCGGGGGCTTTTTTCTGTGCGCGAAGATGTCGATGTCACTCTAACTCGACCAACAGATCTTTGGCGTCGATCTGACCTCCCGGGGCGATATGGACGGCTTTTACAACCGCATCACGCTCTGCGTGGATGCCCGTTTCCATTTTCATCGCCTCAATCGTGAGCAGCAGATCACCTTCTTTGACTTCAGCACCTGCACTGACCGCTACCGAAGCCACAACACCAGGCATTGGCGCACCGATGTGGTTGGCATTGCCAGCTTCCGCTTTGGGGCGTGATGCCGTTGCAGACTTTACCAGACGATTTGGCACTCGGATCACACGTGGCTGGCCGTTGAGCTCAAAGAAAACTTTAACTTCACCATTCTCATCCGTTTCACCAATCGCCTGTAGCCGTATTTCCAACGTCTTGCCTGGATCGATTTCAGCGGTGATTTCCTCGCCTGGCTCCATTCCATAGAAGAATGTACGTGTTGGGAGCGCTCGAACAGGACCATATTGGCGGTGACGTCCCATGTAGTCGAGGAAGACCTTAGGATACATGAGATAGCCATTCAGATCTTCATCATCAACTTTGAAGCCCTCGAGCAAAGCGGAAAGCTCCGCGCGGGTGTCTTCCAGATCAATCGCCTTGAGGTGCTTACCCGGGCGCTCTGTGTTCGGCTTTTCACCTTTCAGAACTTTGTCGATGATCTTGGACGGGAAGCCGCCATGTGGTTGCCCCAAGTTGCCGCGCATCATGTCGACCACGGAGTCCGGGAACGCCAACTCTTTGCTGGGATCTTCGACCTCCTCACGCGTCAAGCCTTGGCTCACCATCATCAGCGCCATATCCCCAACCACCTTTGAAGAAGGGGTAACTTTGACGATGTCACCAAACATCTGGTTCACATCCGCATAGGTCTGCGCAACCTCATGCCAACGCTCTTCCAGCCCCAGGCTACGCGCCTGTGCCTTGAGGTTGGTGAATTGCCCGCCGGGCATTTCATGCAGATAAACCTCAGACGCGGGTGCTGCGAGACCACTTTCAAAGGCCGTGTATTGTGCACGTACCCCTTCCCAGTAATCACTGATTTCCCGCACAGACTTGATATCGATACCGGTGTCGCGATCCGTATTGCGGGTGGCTTCCACAATAGATCCAAGACATGGCTGAGACGTCCCACCAGAGAAAGCGTCCATGGCCGCATCAACCGCATCTACACCGGCATCCGCTGCGGCGAGAATCGTCGCACCGGCAATGCCCGATGTGTCATGCGTGTGGAAGTGAATCGGCAGGCCGACCTCTTCTTTCAATGCCTTGACCAAGACCCGCGCAGAAGCAGGCTTCAGCAAACCAGCCATATCTTTAAGGCCGAGCACATGCGCACCAGCGGTCTCAAGCTCTTTAGCCATATCAACATAGTAGCCAATGTCATATTTGGCCCGGTTCGGATCCAGAATGTCCCCCGTGTAACAGATGGTACCTTCACAGATTTTGCCGCTCTCAACTACCGCATCCATCGCGACGCGCATGTTTTCAACCCAGTTCAGGCTGTCAAACACGCGGAAAACATCCACACCCGTGGTTGCTGCCTGCTTCACAAAGGCCTGCACCACGTTGTCTGGGTAGTTGGTATAGCCCACACCGTTTGAGGCCCGCAGAAGCATCTGTGTCAACACATTCGGCATCGCGACGCGCAAATCACGCAGACGCTGCCAAGGGCATTCCTGCAAGAAGCGATAGGCCACATCAAAGGTGGCTCCCCCCCAGCACTCAACGGAGAAGAGCTCTGGAAGGTTGGCGGCGTAGCTTGGCGCCACTTTGATCATGTCGATAGAGCGCATGCGCGTCGCCAGAAGCGATTGGTGCCCGTCGCGCATCGTCGTATCGGTTAGCAACAGTTTCTTCTGCGCCTTCATCCAATCCGCCACGGCCTGCGCGCCCTGCTCCTCGAGCAAGTTGCGCGTCCCCGGGGTGATGTCGCCATGCTTGGCGGGCGGCATCGGAGCCTTCAGGTCTGCCGCAGGCATTGGGCGGTCCGTTGTTTCCGGATGCCCGTTGACAGAGATATCCGCGATATAGGTCAGCACCTTGGTACCCCGGTCACGCCGCTTTGCAAAACGGAACAGATCCGGGGTCTCGTCAATGAACTTGGTCGTGTATTGATTGTTCAGGAACGTCGGGTGCTTCAGCAGATTTTCCACAAACGCAATGTTGGTCGAAACACCCCGCACACGGAATTCGCGCAGCGCCCGATCCATCCGTGCAATCGCCTTTTCTGGCGTTGGAGCCCAAGCAGTCACCTTGGTCAGGAGAGAATCATAGTAGCGCGTGATGACCCCACCAGCGTAAGCGGTGCCTCCATCCAGACGAATGCCCATACCAGTGGCAGAACGATAGGCCGTGATCCGGCCGTAGTCTGGAATGAAATTGTTCTGCGGATCCTCCGTGGTCACACGGGTTTGCAACGCATGACCATTCAGACGAATATCATATTGCGTAGACTTACCGGTGGCTTCCGCCAGAGACTTGCCTTCTGCGATCAAAATCTGCGCCTGAACGATATCAATGCCTGTGACCTCTTCGGTCACTGTGTGCTCTACCTGGACGCGCGGGTTGACTTCGATGAAGTAGAACTTACCGGTGTTCATATCCATCAGGAATTCGACGGTACCTGCGCATTCGTAGTTTACATGCGCACAAATGCGACGGCCCAGCTCACACAGCTCTTCACGCTGTGCTTCGGAAAGATATGGGGCAGGAGCGCGTTCCACAACTTTCTGGTTGCGACGCTGCACCGAACAGTCACGCTCATAGAGATGGTAGATATTACCCTTGGTATCTCCAAGAATTTGCACTTCGACGTGACGCGCGCGGGTGATCATCTTTTCCAGATAACCTTCACCGTTTCCAAACGCAGCCTCCGCTTCACGACGCCCTTCCAGAACCTTCTCTTCCAGTTCGTCTTCGCCAAGGATCGGACGCATGCCACGCCCGCCGCCGCCCCAAGACGCCTTGAGCATCAAAGGATAGCCAATTTCAGCCGCGTCTTTTTTGATGGCGTCCATGTCATCGCCAAGCACTTCAGTCGCTGGGATCACAGGCACACCAGCTTCAATCGCCACTTTGCGGGCAGAGGCCTTGTCGCCAAGCGCACGCATGGTTTGCGCCTTCGGCCCAATAAAAGTGATGCCATTGGCAGCACAGGCGTCCACAAAATCGGGATTTTCCGACAAAAGACCATAGCCGGGGTGGATCGCATCCGCGCCACATTCTTTGGCCACACGGATGATCTCATCGATGCTCAGATATGCGGCAACCGGGCCCATTCCTTCGCCAATACGATAGGCTTCATCCGCTTTAAAACGGTGCAGTCCAAGTTTGTCTTCCTCTGCGAAGACCGCCACGGTCTTCTTGCCCATCTCATTGGCAGCGCGCATCACACGGATCGCAATTTCGCCACGGTTGGCAATTAGGATTTTCGAAAATTCAGGCATGGGCAGGCTCCCCCTCGCTGGTGTCTGTCCGAGTGTTCGTAACGGCCTTAGACCGCGCGAGCCTTGCCGCGCAATACCAAGGACTGCGTAAAGATGTAAGATTTATGAAAGGATTTGCTCTCGAATTTGGATCCGATACCGTCAATTCTTTCTGCACCTGCGACACAGGACGGAATTTCAGAGGAGAATATCCGCCAAGCCATCATAGTGGCGCAGACCAAGCTGCCCCAGATTTGCCTCCAAATCCTTTGCAAGAATCTCCAGAAGATGCGCCGGACCTTTCGCTCCCAATGCGGCCAGCGCATAGTGGAACCCCCGCCCAAGGAAGACAAAATCGGCCCCCATGGCGCGGGCGCGCAAGATATCCAAACCCGTTTCAAAGCCACTATCGACGATGACCGGCAGATCACAGGCCGCACGGATCTCTGGCAAAACATCAATGGTTGCAGGTGCAGCATCAAATTGACGCCCAGCGTGATTGGACACCCAAATGGCATCGACGCCCTGTTTTTGCAGCCGCGCTGCATCCGCACTGCGCATCACGCCTTTGACAACAAAATTTCCCTGCCAATTGTCTCTGAGCCAAGACACATAGTCCCAATCTGGCGAGGTGCGCAGCAAGTAGCCTGCGTGGGCCGTAGAGCTCATACCGGTCATATTTGATGCATATTGGTCGATCAGCCGCATTCTCGGCATGCCAACCCGCGCGATGCCTGCCGCCCAATGTGGGCGCATCGCGACCTGCGCCAGCAACCTTGGCGTCAATTTGGGGGGCGTGGTGAGACCAGAGCGCACCTGGCGTTCGCGTCGACTGGCAACCGGCACATCCGCTGTCAGGACCAATGTGGAAAACCCGGCCGACTTGGCGCACTTCAACACATCTTTGCGAATATCTTCGTCACGCGGTGGATAGAGCTGAAACCACGCATGCTCCCCGATATGTGGTGCCAAATCTTCGGGTGTCTGCGTCGCAACCGTGGACAGACAATAGGGAATATTCGCATTGGCCGCCGCAGCAGCAAGCTTTTGTTCCGCATGCGGCCAGATCAGGCCAGACATGCCAACCGGGGCGACGCCGACAGGCAAGGCAAACCGCTGCCCAAACAGCGATGCCGAAAGATCAACGTCCAATTCCCCATGTAAGATCGAGGGCTTAAAGAGCACCGCATCCAAAGCCGCGCGATTGCGTGCCTTGGTGCGCTCTTCGCCTGTGGCGCTATCTAAATATTCCCAGACAAATTTGGGAATACGCTTCTGCGCGCGGCGGCGCAGATCGGACAAGGCGGGATATTGGGCATGAAGATCCATGGCCGGACCGTCCTCCCTTTGGTTACAAATGTCCAGTCGACGCAAATACCTATTGCACAACCCCAGCCAGAACATAAGAAGAACAGGCTTTTGCCTGAGAAAGCTTTCCGATAAGTTGCCCCCCATGAGCAGTTTTGACGAATTCGACGCCTTCGAAGGCGCTTCCCTGTCGGCGCGAGCCATGATGGCGCGCGATCACCAAAGTGATCAAGGCAACCGAAAGTACTTAGATGGCTTGAACCCCGCCCAACTTGAGGCCGTTCAACAATTGGACGGGCCAGTGTTGATGCTTGCGGGCGCAGGTACAGGGAAAACTAGGGCTCTGATGGCACGGGTGGCGCACTTGATTACCTGCCATCGGGCGAACGCAAGTCAAATCCTTGCAGTAACCTTCACCAACAAAGCCGCTAAGGAAATGCAAGTTCGGTTGCAAAATACGCCGTATGACATGCAAGAGCCTATTAGATGGATGGGCACCTTCCATTCGATATCTGCAAAAATGCTGCGTCGTCACGCCGAACTGGTCGGACTGAAAAGCAACTTCACGATTCTCGATACAGATGACCAGCTACGCCTTCTGAAACAATTGGTTGCCGCCGCCAATATCGACGACAAACGCTGGCCCGCGCGGCAATTGGCCTCGCTTATTGACGGCTGGAAAAACCGCGCCCTGACGCCAGAGAAGCTGCCCTCTGCTGACGCGGGTGCCTACAACAACATGGGCGGCACCCTATACGCCCAATATCAAACCCGCCTGAAAGAGTTGAACGCCGTGGATTTTGGCGAT
Organism: Shimia marina; assembly: GCF_001458175.1. Lineage (GTDB taxonomy): Bacteria > Pseudomonadota > Alphaproteobacteria > Rhodobacterales > Rhodobacteraceae > Shimia > Shimia marina. Next base: position 2,603 of record NZ_CYPW01000015.1, on the reverse strand, counting down.
CTGCTTTTGCACATGGTCACCATCTTTCAGGACAATCCGGACATTCTGGCCAACTATCAACGCTGGTTCCGCTACATCCTTGTGGACGAATACCAGGACACCAACGTCGCACAATATCTCTGGCTGCGCCTGCTGGCCTCAGCCCACAAAAACATCTGCTGCGTTGGGGATGATGATCAGTCGATCTACGGCTGGCGCGGCGCCGAAGTGGGCAACATCCTTCGGTTTGAAAAGGATTTCCCCGGCGCGCATGTGGTGCGATTGGAACAGAATTATCGCTCTACCGGCAACATTCTCGCCGCCGCCTCCAGCGTTATTCGTGGCAATAAAAACCGCCTTGGCAAAGAGCTTTGGACCGAAGCGGATATGGGCGACAAGGTGCGCCTTATTGGCCATTGGGACGGTGAAGAAGAAGCGCGCTGGATCGGTGAAGAGGTCGAAGCCATGCAGCGAGGCACACGCGGCCTTGCTCCCAAATCACTCGAAGACATGGCGATTCTTGTGCGCGCATCCCATCAGATGCGCGCCTTTGAAGACCGCTTTCTGACCATTGGCCTGCCCTATCGCGTCATCGGGGGACCACGCTTTTATGAGCGTTTGGAAATCCGCGATGCCATGGCCTATTTCCGGCTGGTGGTCAGCCCGGACGACGATCTGGCCTTTGAACGGATTGTAAACACCCCCAAACGCGGATTGGGAAATGTCGCGCAGCAGAAAATTCAAACCTGCGCACGCGCCAATCGTGTGAGCCTCGTAGAGGGCGCGCGCATTCTACTCGAAGAAAAAGGCATTGGCGGCAAGGGGGCCAAAGAGCTTGCAACCCTTCTGGATGGGCTGGACCGCTGGCGCAAACAAGGCACGGCGCCAATTGTAGAAGTCCCATTAGACGATGATGCTGTGATCGATGACGGCGCCACACAGACTGCGATGCGCCTCCAAGAGAGCGCGCCGGAGCTCAACCACGTAGAACTTGCGCAAGTGATCTTGGATGAATCCGGCTACACCGCCATGTGGCAGAACGACAAAACGCCAGAGGCGCCGGGGCGTCTGGAGAACCTGAAAGAACTGGTCAAGGCACTGGAAAGCTTTGACAATCTTCAAGGGTTTCTCGAACACGTCAGCCTGATCATGGACAATGAAAGCGAAGACGCGGAACAGAAGATCTCCATCATGACATTGCACGCAGCCAAAGGGCTTGAATTTCCAGCGGTATTTTTACCCGGCTGGGAGGACGGCCTGTTTCCAAGTCAGCGCAGCATGGATGAGAGCGGCCTCAAGGGCCTCGAAGAAGAGCGGCGGCTGGCTTATGTGGGAATCACCCGCGCCGAAGAAATCTGCACCATCTCGTTTGCAGGAAACCGCCGCGTGTTTGGACAATGGCAAAGCCAGCTTCCGTCTCGCTTCATTGATGAGCTCTCTGAGGAAAACGTCGAGGTCCTCACGCCTCCGGGGCTCTATGGACATGGCGGTGGATCACGGGACTTTGGCGGCAGCTTTGGCCAGTCCGGCCTTGAGCAGTCTGCCATGCGGGCCGATGCCTACAACTCTCCGGGCTGGAAACGCATGCAATCCCGCGCGGGCCAATATGGCACCAGCCAGCCCAAAGAGAGCGCTTCATCCGCGATCAACCTGACTGCGGAAAGCAGCTTTATGGTGGGTGAACGCGTCTTCCATCAAAAGTTTGGCTATGGAAATGTGCTCGCCATTGAGGGGGAAAAGCTCTCTGTAGGCTTTGACAAAGCCGGAGAGAAAAAGCTGGTCGCGCGCTTCCTCAGCAAGGCCAATGACATTCCCTTCTGACCTGACGTCGACGGTGCCCTGCTGGCGTTGACAGAACGTCAGACGGGAAGGTCATCTGGTTCAAACAGGAGGACCAGATGATTTTTTATGACTGCGCCACTGCCCCAAGCCCGCGCCGCGCTCGCATGTTTATCGCAGAGAAAGGTCTGCGCATTGAAACCCGCCAGGTGGACCTGCGCAACGACGGCCATCGGCAGCCGGATTTTCTGCAACTCAATCCTTATGGTACGGTGCCGGTGCTGATCACCGAAACAGGTCAGAGTCTCACCGAAAACATCGCCATTGCCGCCTATTTGGAAGCGTTACACCCCACGCCAGCGCTCATGGGGGACACCGCAGATGAAAAGGCTGCCATTTTGATGTGGAATGCCATTTGCGAATCACATGGCGGCATGGCGATTGCCGAAGCCCTGCGCAATGGCTCCCCTGCCCTCAAAGGACGCGCGTTGCCGGGTGCCGTGGACTTTGAGCAAATACCGGCCCTTGCAGAGCGCGGGCTAAAACGTCTTGGGTTGTTTTTCACCACACTCGAAACCCGCCTTCAGGACAGTGACTGGCTTGCCGGAGACAGCTTCAGCATGGCGGACATAACGGGCTTTGTTTTCTGCGATTTTGCACGAATCGTTAAAATGCCGGTTCCTGCCGACAATCAGGCGACGCAGGCATGGATGTCAAAAGTGCAGAGTCGCCCAAGCGCTAGCCTTCGAGACCATGACCCAGCCCCTTGATCCGGGCCGTTTGGATGTAGAATCCGTTCCTGTTTCTTTCTTGTGATTAGGTTGCGGTCAAGGCCTGCTGAGCGG
>NZ_CYPW01000014.1 GCF_001458175.1 Shimia marina | reverse complement strand
CCGCTCAGCAGGCCTTGACCGCAACCTAATCACAAGAAAGAAACAGGAACGGATTCTACATCCAAACGGCCCGGATCAAGGGGCTGGGTCATCGCATTTTCGCCCTTAGGGTCGATAACGACGACTGATCCAGAGTAGGACAGGAGGTTCGGGATAATCTGACTGGTCCCTTTTCCCGAACGTGTCGGTGCGACGGTCAGCAGGTGTTTGTCACCATTATACTCAATCGATTTAAGCGTATCTTCTTGCCAGCTTTCACCGATGTAGAGGCCACCATTTTCGAAGAAACCCGCTTCTTCAATGTCCTCGCCAGTTGCCCAGCGAGAAGAGCCAAAGGTTTTCGGAGGTTCGCTAAAACTCCGAACCGCATTACGAAGCCAGAAGCCAATGGCGAGGCAGAAGCCGACAATGGCGATTAGCCACATCAGGCTCCATCCAAGCGCCGATCCATCCACAACTGCGATCAGGAATGATAGGCTCGCCACACCTAAGAAGAAGTATCGACGAAGCATCTTTGCATGGGATGAGAGGACTCATCCCATCACAAGCCCACTCCCCACGGCGAAGCCCATGAACACGAGGCGCGTAAAATGCGCTTCGAATGGGTAGACGAGAAACGGTGTCTCTGGTTGCAGAATGAAAATTGATCGGCTGACCAGATACAGTGCGACCAGCACCAAAACCGCAGTCAAACCTGCGATGACGCGGAAATCTTTGAGTTTTTCCATTGAATACCCTTTGACTTAAAGAGAGAGGTCTGGCCCGCGATCTCGTGATCGACTGGGCGATGAATTTTGCAATGCCTTGATTGATGTGCGGATTTTCTGCGCGATGAGGGTGCGTTCCATTTGATGTTTTCGTCTCAGATTTTGGAATTCTCGCTGCAATGCGCGTCGTTCCTTCATCTGTTCCACCACTATGAAGTCGCGTTGTTGCTGATCACGCTTTGCAGCCTTGCGAGCATCCAGCTCGTTTTGTTGGTGAATAGATTTGGCTTTGCCAGTCAGACGATCAAACAAGCCGCGCATGCCTTTGTTCAGTCGGTCAGAGCGCAGCTTAGTTTCTTCCGTCCAGCGTTTCTCTTGCCCCGCTTTGAGCTTCTGACGCTCTTCTCGATGGGCATTCTTCATATCCCGTAGCTGGTCGCGCAGTGGATCAAAGTCACAGTTCTGACGGTCTTTGATATCGCGGATGTAACCGCGCATTTGATCTGTGACTTTGGAGCGGATGGTTGAGCGGGTTTCATCGACAGACGGAAGGATTTCAGGTGAACCAAGTTTCGCTTTCACATCTTTGGCTTTGAGGCCTGTCCATTTCGAAATGGCGTAGACATTGCCATCAACATCCAACGCCACAAATCCACGACGATCTCCACGGGCGAGAAAGTAGCCGCGATCTTCAAGAGCGTTCTTGAAACCGATCTGGCTGTCACAGCGTTCCCACGCTTGCTGGAACGTCTGTTTGATCTCACGTGGATCAAGCCCTTGGCGTTTGGCCTGCTGCCATTCTTCCAGAGTGAAGTTCAGGGGTGACTTGTTACCATAGCTCGCCAGACCATCAGGCAATTGCCACCCATGATCCAAAAACAGATCACGGGACAAATCCCGCAGCTTGTTTTTGAAGTGAGGCAGGTTGATTGCCTTCATTTCGTCCGCGTCGATCCGTGACCACACCACATGCGCGTGGCGACGACCTTCTTTCTCATGCATGACAATTGCACGGGGCTGATCAGTCAGTCCCAGTTGTTGTTCTGCGCGGTCTGCTGCCTCAAGGAAGTCTTGCTCAGTGGCGATGTGATCTGTTGGTGGGTTCAAACTGAGGGAGAACATAAACTGCTTACATTGTGTGGCCTTGGAAATTGCGTGCATCTCGGCGAGCGCACCATGAAGTTGATTGCTTGAAAAATCTCGCAACTCTAAGCATGACACATGCTCATTGTCACGATCATTCATCAGATGGTCTGCTAATGCCTTTGCGCCCGAACGCTGGAAACCTTTGAGGATCATTGCTTCACCCCCAAGGCTTCCATCAATGTCGTCCGTATCCATGCCACTTCGGCGACTGCGCGTTTGAGGTCTTCTTCCAACACGGGATCGACGATCAGAGTGCCTTGGTTGAGATGTTTGGCGATTTGATTGAGGTTGTTGGCCTGTCGCGTTTGCCCCAGACGCGCCAGCACTTCGGCAAGAAGCTGTTGCTCCGCAACAGGTGGTTTCCGCCGCTTCCGATATTTGGGAGCTTCAGCGGCAAAAACCACAGATTTAATATAAGCCGACAGCGACATGCCCCCAGCCTGAGATTCAAGCTGAGATCGTTCCGCAGGGGTAAGGCGCAATGAAAACGGTGCGAGGCGGCTCATGGGCGTGGCCCTCGCAGGATATTCTTGTCATCCTTGAGGATGTCATTCCAACGCTCAAGTTCTTGGAAAACCTCTTCTAAATCGGGCTTTTCTTCACCTGCAGATGAGTTTGGACAAACTCCATCTGACCGCACCACATCCGCAAATCATACTGTAGTGAGTTTTGAACGCCTCTTTCTTGGGGCGATCTGCTGCCATTAGCGCCAGGTTGTATCCAGTGCGTCAAAGGCGGCGGCAACGTTTGGGTCAGATATTCTTGAGGCCAGGGCAACAAAACGAAGCGATGTGTCTATTTTTACAGTGTTGGAGATGACAAGCCCTCGTGACTGCATTTCTTCAAGGGCGATGGACTCTCTGCAGAGGCTTAAGCCAATGCCTGATCTCACCATGGCGAGCATGGACGGTTCTTGATCCACGAGGCAGACGGGAGTCGGTTGGCGTGCTGGGTCGGGATAGACTTCTGCGAGTAAGCGATTGTGCACAGAATTTCTGGGGGTGCCGATCCAAGGCATTGTGGCCAGCTCTCGCCAGTCTTTGTTGGAAATGCGTTTGCCCCATCCTGCGGGAGCAATAACGCGATAGGTGAATTGCGTCAGTTCCTTCTGGTGAAACAGAGATTCAGAGGCGCCCTCTGTCTTGCTTTCATAGACGTCCAGATCGCCGAGAAAAAAGCCGACATCTACCTGACCGTCCAGCAGTCGGTTGATGACTTCTCCACTCATACCATGCACCAGTTTGGTTTGCAGGTCAGGGTAGCCCTCTACCAGAGCTGCGAGAAAGGTTCCAAGGCGAATGAAATCGGGATCTACAATGGTGCCCAGTTTCAATGTGCCGCGCACATTGCCGTTAATACGCCGTGCGGTTTGGCCAAATTCCGCAATTGCGGATTGCACCTTTTCAGCTTTGGCGACAAGCGCTTCGCCGTCTCGCGTGAGCTCAACGCCTTTTGCAGTGCGCGTGAACAGCTCTAGTCCTGTGTCTTGAGACAGGCGTTTCAATTGTAGGCTGACCGCAGGTTGGGTCAGGTGCAATCGTTTGGCTGCGCGCGAGATGTTTCCTTCCTGCGCTACCGCAACGAAGGCGTTCAGAATTCGGATGTCAGTGACTGGCTTCATATTAATTTCAATTATAATACCTCGCGCAATTAGTCATTGGATTTGTTGGCAGGCCTTGGAGAAAACGTATCAAAAGCCAAGGAGGAGGCGTGCAATGACGACGACCGAAATCGGCCATTACATCAATGGTCAGCCTTTTGCAGGTGCCCGCACCAAAACCCAAGATGTATTCAATCCCGCGACGGGGGCCATGACGGGTCAGGTTGATCTCGCCTCGGTTGAGGATGTCGATGCTGCAGTTGCGGCCGCAAAGGCGGCCTTTCCAGCTTGGTCCAACGTTCCGCCTATTCGGCGCGCGCGTTTGATGAACAAGTTTTTACAACTTCTCAATGAACGCAAAGAAGAGCTGGCACATGCGATCACTGCTGAGCATGGCAAAGTCTTTACGGATGCCTGTGGTGAAGTAGAGCGCGGCATTGATATTGTTGAGTTTGCATGCGGCATTCCGCAGCTCCTCAAAGGGGATTTTACAGATCAGGTCTCTACAGGGATTGACAACTGGACCTTGCGCCAGCCGCTGGGTGTTGTTGCCGGTGTAACGCCATTCAATTTTCCAGTGATGGTGCCGATGTGGATGTTCCCTGTGGCAATCGCAGCGGGCAACACTTTTGTACTCAAACCTTCTCCGACCGATCCAACAGCGTCTCTGCTATATGCTGAACTTATGAAGGAGGCTGGTTTTCCTGATGGTGTGTTCAACGTAGTTCAGGGGGACAAAGTGGCTGTTGACGCTCTTCTTGAGCATGAAGATGTCAAGGCAATCTCGTTTGTAGGCTCCACGCCAATTGCAAATTATATCTACGAAGTCGGGGCGCGCCACGGCAAGCGTGTACAAGCGCTCGGAGGGGCTAAGAACCATATGTTGGTGATGCCCGATGCAGATCTCGATAAGGCCGTAGATGCGCTTATGGGGGCTGCGTATGGTTCGGCGGGTGAACGCTGCATGGCCATTTCTGTTGCCACTCTGGTGGGGGATGTGGCTGACAAAATCGTTCCAATGATCAAAGAGCGCCTGAAAGACCTCAAGGTGAAAAACGGGGTCGAGCTCGACGCCGAAATGGGACCGATTGTCACCAAGGCCGCACAGGAACGCATTCTTGGATATATTGACAAGGGCGTTGAAGAGGGGGCGGATTTGATCGTGGATGGCCGCGGCTTTTCCGTTGAAGGCCATGAAGAGGGGTTCTGGGTTGGAGGGACACTCTTCGACAATGTGACGCCAGATATGACGATCTACAAAGAAGAGATCTTTGGTCCGGTCCTGTCGTGCGTACGAGTGGAAAGCTTCGCAGAGGGCGTACAACTGATCAATGACCATGAATATGGCAATGGTGTCAGCATTTTTACACGCGATGGAAATGCGGCGCGTGAATTTGGCCGTCAGATTCAAGTGGGTATGGTTGGCGTGAACGTACCAATTCCTGTCCCCATGGCCTGGCATGGCTTTGGCGGCTGGAAGAAAAGCCTCTTTGGCGACACCCACGCCTATGGCGAAGAGGGCGTACGTTTCTACACCAAGCAGAAATCAATCATGCAGCGTTGGCCTGAAAGCATCTCAAAGGGTGCCGAATTCACAATGCCTGTCGCCAAGTAACCGGAAACCGGTGGGGAGGAGGAAAACGATGCAGAAAGCGGATGATGAAAAGCTGGAGGGCGGTCCTCTTTCCGGGATCACCGTTCTTGACTTCTCGCGTGTGCTGGCTGGCCCATACTGTACCATGGTGTTGGCTGATCTGGGCGCGCGAGTCATCAAGGTTGAAAAATTCGGGACAGGCGACGATACGCGCGCCTTCCCACCCTTTGTTGACGCCGAAAGCGCCTATTTCATGTGTTTCAATCGCGGTAAGGAAAGCATCGTTTTGGATGTTAAATCCCCGCGCGATCGGGAGCTTCTGGAAAGGTTGCTGGATACGTCTGATGTGTTGGTGGAAAACTTCCGTCCCGGCGTGATGGATCGGTTGGGCTATGGGGCTGAACGGCTCGCCAAAACGCATCCACATCTGATCTATGCTTCCATTTCTGGTTTTGGCCATTCTGGCCCTATGACCGATTTGCCCGGCTACGACATGGTTGTGCAGGCGATGGGGGGAGTGATGAGCCTCACAGGGTGGCCCGGGCAACAACCGGCCCGCGTCGGCACCAGTTTTGGTGATCTCGGAGCGGCCTTGTTTGGCGTCATTGGCATTCTCTCAGCGCTTTATAAACGCACCAAAAATGCGCAGGGGGAGCGCGTGGATATTGGCATGCTCGACTGTCAGGCCGCGCTTATGGAAACCGCTTTGGCACGGTACGATGTTGAAGGTGTTGTGCCGACGCGTACTGGTGATTGCCATCCCTCACTGGCTCCTTTTGAGACTTTTCAGGCCCAGGATGAGCGATTTGTGATTGCTGCGGGCAATGATCAGTTGTTCTTGCTGATGGCGGATGCATTGAACGCGCCTGAATTGGCTCTGGATCCAGATTTTGCTTCCAATGATCTGCGCGTGCGCAACCGACCCAAGATGGTTGCAGCGATCGACGCCGTCACCTCGCAAATGCCAGTGCAGCATTGGCTTGATGCACTCAATGAAGCTGGTGTGCCCTGCGCGCCCATCAACACCATTGACCGCTTGCTGGATCACCCACAGCTTCTGTCGCGCAATATGATTGTTCAAGTGGAAGGCGAGAGCAAAAAGCCGTTTCGCACGGCAGGTAATCCCATCAAGCTGTCAGCCTACAAGGAAATCGACCCAAACACGCCGCTGGTGGCACCGGGGCTAAATGAGCACCGAGAAGCCATTCTGGCTGAAAAGATGGCCGGGTTTGAAGCCTATGATCACAACCACTCTGCCCGCGCCAAACAAGACAAGGATGCCCCCGCTGAGGGCACGATCTGGACCGAATTCGGTCTGAAACGCTGAAATCAGATTTCGGGAGGACACACATGACCACACCTAAAGCCAAATCCAAGACGGAAGCTTCAAAGAAAGAGGCGACAGCTGTCCGCACCTCTTTGGAAGAGATCATCGTAGAACGTCGTGAAAGCGTGGGCCTGATCACGTTGAATCGCCCCAAAAGCCTTAATGCTCTCAACCTTCAGCTGGCCGCAGAAGTGATGCAGACGCTTAAAGAGTTTGATGCGGATGACCGTATTGGTGCGATTGTGATTACAGGCAGCCCCCGCGCGTTTGCAGCAGGTGCAGACATCGAAGAGATGGCGCAAAAGCATCTTGTTGATCTTCTGGCCAGCGACATTTTTGCGGATTGGGATCACATGCGGTTTATCAAAAAGCCGGTGATCGCCGCGGTGAGTGGATTTGCCTTGGGAGGTGGGTTTGAACTGGCGCTGATGTGCGATTTCATCATTGCGAGCAACGATGCCCAATTTGGTCTGCCGGAGATACGTCTGGGTATTTTGCCCGGGATTGGTGGATCGCAACGTTTGACCAAGTCAATCGGCAAAGCTCTGGCAATGGATTTGATCTTGACCGGGCGCACAATCGGAGCAGAGGAAGCCAAGAGCGCTGGCATCGTAGCCCGCGTTGTCCCAACCGAAGACTTGCTGCAGACTGCGCTTGAAGCAGCACATCAGATTGCGGGCTTGAATGCGCCTGCCGTGACCATGGCCAAAGAAGCGGTAAACCATGCGTTGGAGAGCGGTCTGACATCGGGTGTCCTGCATGAACGCCGTCTCTTCCAGGCTGCATTTGCGACGGATGGGCAGAAAGAAGGCATGGCCGCGTTTATCGCCAAACGCGCCCCTGTTTTCCGTAATCGGTGATGCCATGAACGAGCAGGCCATGGACGATGTCATCGTTGATAAAAAGGGGAGGGCTGGTGTTATCAGCCTGAACCGACCTAAGGCGATGAATGCACTCAATTTGAGAATGATCCGTGCCATTGATGCTGCGCTGACATGGTTCCAAAAGGACGCAGAGCTAGACTTTGTTGTGCTTCGCTCAAACCATGGCCGGGCATTTTGTGCAGGCGGTGACATGAGGGCGGTGCGCGAGCTTGTACTGGCGGAGAAGTTTGCACAAGCGGAACGGTTCTTCGAAGAGGAATATGCGCTGATCAAACGGATTGCGACCTTTGAAAAGCCCTATATTTCTTTGATTGATGGTGTCTGCATGGGGGGCGGACTGGGGCTCAGCGTGCATGGTGACTACCGTATTGCAACTGAACGGGCTCTTTTTGCGATGCCTGAGACAATGATAGGGTTTTTTCCCGATGTTGGAGGTAGCCATTTTCTGTCACGGATGCCAAGTCACGCAGGGATCTGGATGGGGCTGACAGGTGCCTCCGTGCGCGGTTTTGATGCTCATGGCTTGGGGATTTCCACCCATATGACAGTGGCGGACTGTATGGGGGATTTGTTTGATGCGCTTTGCTACGGGGATGCAAGGCTTCCTGATATATTGGACGAGTTCTGCGCGTCCTTAGGATATCAACCAGATACGCTGCTTTTGTCTGATACCACCCATTGCTTTAATCAGCCTACGCTCTGTAGCATTATGGACTGTCTGGAGAAACATACGAGCAAGCGTCGAGAGGTGGCTCTGAATGTCTTGAGAAAAGCGTCTCCGAGGAGTTTGCAAGAAACTTTGACCTTATTGCGCAATGGCCAACATCTTTCTCTGGTCGAATGTCTCGACCGAGAGTTGGAAGCGATGAGGCGTGCCATTCGTCATCCGGATCTGGCGGAAGGTGTGCGCGCAGTCTTGGTCGATAAGGATCATGACCCCAATTGGGCGTCCTTTCACAACATCATTGATAGCGGCGTGATTGCCCAAGAAAACCAAAGGTGACGAGATGACACAGAATAAAGAAAACTTTGACTATGTGATCGTCGGCGGCGGTTCTGCGGGATGTGTTTTGGCCAATCGTCTGTCTGAAAACCCAAAAAACAAAGTGCTCTTGTTGGAAGCTGGCGGTAAGGACAACTACATCTGGATCCATATTCCCGTGGGTTATCTTTATTGTATGGGCAATCCCCGCACGGATTGGGGATTTCAGACTTCAAAACAAGAGGGATTGAATGGTCGTGCTCTGAACTATCCTAGGGGCCGTGTGCTTGGCGGATGTTCGTCGATTAATGGCATGATCTACATGAGGGGTCAGGCACAGGACTATGACACTTGGCGGCAAATGGGGAACCCGGGCTGGGGCTGGGATGATGTTCTGCCGTTCTTCAAAAAGTCAGAAGACTACTACGCTGGCGCCGATGACATGCATGGTGCAGGCGGTGAATGGCGGGTTGAAGAGCAGCGGCTGACCTGGGAAATTCTCGATGCCTATCGCGATGCAGCCGAAGAGGCTGGCATTTCTAAGGTTGAAGATTTCAATCGGGGTGACAACGAAGGATCCGCCTATTTCCGCGTCAATCAGCGCAAGGGCTGGCGCTGGAACACATCCAAGGGGTTCCTGCGCCCTGCGATGAAGCGCCCTAATCTCAAAGTTGTCACCAATGCACAAGCAAGGCGTGTCCTGTTTGATGGCAAAAAGGCCAGCGGCGTTGAAGCGGATGTCAATGGAACCGTGATGCAATACCGCGCCAACCGAGAGGTGATCTTGTCAGCCGGTGCCGTTGGGTCGCCCCAACTTTTGGAGCTCTCCGGAATAGGCAATCCAGCGGTGCTGAAACAGCATGGCATCGATGTTGTGCATCAAAACGACTCTGTGGGTGAAAACCTTCAGGACCACCTTCAAATCCGATGTGCTTTCCGTGTTGAGGGCGTAAAAACACTGAACCAACGCGCCGGGTCACTTTTGGGGCGGATGGGCATTGGCTTGGAATATATGCTCAAGCGCTCTGGGCCGATGTCTATGGCGCCCAGTCAGCTTGGGATCTTTGCCAAATCAGGACCAGAGGTGGAAACCGCGGATCTCGAATTTCACGTTCAGCCGCTGTCGCTTGAAAAATTTGGCGATCCTCTGCATCCGTTTCCTGCCTTTACCGCCAGCGTTGTTCCTTTGCGGCCGACCAGCCGCGGTTCGATCCATATCACGTCCCGAGACCACAAGGTGCAGCCAGCAATCGATCCGAACTATCTTAGCACAGAGCTCGACAAGCTTGTCGCGGTGCGTGCCATTCGTTTGGCGCGGGAAATTGCAGGGCAGACCACGATGCGGAAATACAACCCGTCAGAGATCAAGCCCGGTTCGGTCTACCAATCCGATGAAGACCTCGCAAAAGTGGCTGGAGATATTGGGACGACAATTTTCCACCCGGTTGGGACATGTCGAATGGGGCCGGATGAGACCGCTGTGGTCGATCCGGAGTTGCGGGTAAAGGGGGTGGAAGGGCTTCGTGTCGTAGATGCCTCGGTGATGCCGACAATCACTTCAGGCAATACCAACTCACCCACGATTATGATCGCAGAAAAAGCGGCGAGTTTCATCTTGTCTGCCTGAATGAGGCCCATCATGGCCGGCAGCCCACGGGATAACGTAAGAGACCATATGGAGAATTCTCCATATGGTCTCTTTGCTGTTTGATGGATAGGCAACAGATGTTCGCAATTTTAGGACGCGTGTTGACTATGATGCCGCTTCATACCTCTACTTTGTTTGTTCTGTTTCCGTGTTTACAGAAAGCACGCAAGCAGGGTTTTTGCTAAAGCACGTCAGATTGCTTGCCTGATTTCCCCATGAGGCATGTGGTGAGGGACTTTGAGAGGTCATTGTTTATGTCCCATGATCTCTGTGTGTGGTATCCTTCGCTTTGATCTGTTGGGGTGGATTGTAGTCGATCCCTTGTTTGGTGCTGAGTGGTGCCTGACACTGGGAAAAAGTAATTTTATCAGAAGTTTGAGTAGCTAATTGAACCTCATGAGAACCCATCTGTTGCCGGCATAGATTTGTCTGTAGGTATCAGCCTGAGATATCGGCTCTGCGAAATGCAGGAACCTGCTGACAAATTGGCCCTTAACAAGATGGCAGCCTTGCTCATGCTTTTGGGCGGCTGGATCGCTGAATTGACGATTGTTCTCATGAGGTGTTTTTAGACCCACCCCAATGGGGGGGATGCCTAAGCGCCGTGATCGTGTCTGAGCTGTGACATCTGACCCTTGCTTTTTTAAACAGGGCGGGTAGATCGTCGTTGTATTGACGATTTTCCGACTGCTATCATGTCCTCTCCTTTCGATATTATGGTGCAGCTAACCGAAGCACCAACACTCCAAGACAAACACAGATTGTTTTCTGACTTCATGGAAGCGGAATACGGCTATATTGGCGTCAACTACGGCCTGTTTTTGGACACGCGGTCGGTGCATGCAATCCACAACAATCACCTTTCGATGCGCAGAGGTTTGCCAGAAGAATGGCGTGAGATCTATCAACGCAATCGGTTTGCTCAGGATGATTTTGGGATGTTGATGGGCGCGCTGAGCAATGCGCCTATCTTGCAATCCAACTTCTATCGCATGTTGGATGACGGTGCTTTGCAACCTCAATTTTCCCGCGTTATCAGTGGTGTGCGTGACTTTGTGTCCGCAGGCATTGTGTTGCCGCTCAAGATAAATGGCCTAAGAGGGATCGTAGGCTTGTTTGATCCAACGGGTGATTGTGTGAAGCATGACGCGCGGCTGGAGCGAGATTTGCCGGTCATTCAGGCGCTTGCCAATCAGTTGCATCTTTGTAGTGACTGGTCTGATCAACTGATTGCGCAGATGGGGGTGAGCGAGATGAACCTTCGTGTTTTGCGGCTCAAGGCACAAGGTTTGCGGGTGAAAGAGATCCTGCATGAAATTGGGCGGGACAATCCCAAAACGGTCGATAACCACATGATGCGCCTGCGCAAGGTTATGGGCACCCGCAATGATTTGGAAACGATGCAGCGGGCCGCACGGATCGGATTGCTCAAGGATCTTGATCGACAAAAGAGTGAAGATGTAACGCGATGGGCTGAGAGACTGGGGTTGCCCTAGAGGACATGGCAGAGCTCAAGCGCAGTTGCCATACCGTATGCTGTGATCATGAAAAAGACTGGCGTCGTAGATTTATGAAAAGTTTCGCCTGATAAGATGTTGCGAGGGGCCGAAGACAAAGATGCTGTATTTTTATAAACGCATTTGGAAAGCCACGGGCAGGGTGCAAATGTTACTTGTGGCGCTGTCGCTCATCGTAGCGGCGTTGGCAGCAGTGCCGTTGCAATTTCAAAAAGACATCATCAACAGTCTTGGGCCCGACCTGCAGATGGAGCACCTCCTGTGGATGTGCGCTGGCTACTTTGCGGTGATCGTGGTTACGAACCTGTTCAAGTTTGTCCTGAACTACAGAAGTTCTCTGTTGGGGGAAGCCACGATCCGTCGCATCCGCACCGCGATCTATGACGCGCGACAAAACACCGATGCCGATTTGCCAATTCAAACAGAATCCAGTGGAACCGTCGCGACGATTATCGCTGCGGAAGCTGAGGAAGTAGGGAGATTTGTTGGCCAAGCGGTGGCAAATCCTCTTGTGCAGGTTGGTACGTTGGTTTCTGTCATTAGCTTTGTCGCTTCAACGCAGTCTTATCTTGGGGCGTTTCTCGTGGCCATCGTCGTGCCGCAGGCTTTGATCGTGTTTTTGCTACAGGAGAAGGTCAATCGTCGTGTTAAGGCACGGACTTTGGTTCTGCGTCGTGCAACTGGCACTATTTCAGATGAGGCACTGAGCAGTGCAGTGGCAGCGGCCAAAAGCGTCATGCAAGATTTCGATGAGATCTATAAGACGCGCAGAGGGATATTTAAGCTCAAGCTTTCTATGAAATTTGCCATGAATGTTCTCAGTGGCATTGGTCTTGTGGGTATTCTGATGATTGGCGGCGTGTTGATGATGCAAGGTCGTAGTGACATTGGAACCGTCGTTGCCGCCTTGTCCGCTCTGGATAAAATCAACGGTCCCTGGCGTTTGCTGCTTGGATTTTACAAAGAGCTGAGTGCCGTGCGTGTAAAGTTTGATCTCATCGTTGGAGAAAGCCTGTCTCAGCGTGCTTGATGTGTCTTGAAAAACAAAAAGCGCCCTGAGGCGCCTTTGGGATTTATATTTCGCCCAATAAGGGGTTACCGCCCCCAAGTCCGCACGGGTCCGCAATCCATATGCACGAAGTTGGAGCCTGAGTAACGACCCACGCCGCCTGCACGACAGGCTGCAGCTGCGCGCGCCATTTGACTGACAGAGCGGGAGGACAGACGCAGATCCGCCGCCTGACCTTTCATATGCAAAGAGTTTTTGGCAACCCCGCGGGACCGGGAGCGCAGCATGGCATTGGTTTTCGGACTGCGATAGCCGGATAGAAGCATGTAGGGCTCACTGGCATCCATGAGGTTGTGAGACGCTGCCATGATATCAATTGTGCGAATGTCGATGTTGATCACGTCATTCGTGCGCCAGTCGCGCATAAACGCATTCACTTCTTTCACAGCGTCCTTGATGTATTTGCCTTCGACCCAATATATCGTGTCGATCCGCTCACCGGTGCGACCGGAGTACATGCGGATGCGCCGAACGTCGCCACCGCCACGCAGAAAACCCGCTGCTTTGGAGTAGGTCGGAGCTGCAACCAGCGTAGTGGCTGCGAACGCACCCAAAAGGGCACGACGTGTCATGCTCATAGAGCCGTCATTCTGATCGTTCATTGTTTCAGCGCCTGTCCCGTCGCTTACCTGCCACCGCGATGTTACGCGGTTGTGTTCATCCTCATCCCCTCAGATGTACCGAATTTATGGCACACAAGAATTTTTACACCAAGGCTTCTTTTCTTGCTTGACGAGGGAAAGCCCTAAATTTCGGCGAATTTCTGCTTAATAGATGAACAAAGAGTTTCCAAAAATTGTATGGAACGGCGCGGCCTCGATGCAACAGTCTCCAATTGCATCATGTTCTTCGAGAACTTGTGATTGGACAGGCAAGACGCTAGGGAGAACTCTATTGGAAATTTCGTCCTGACTTTTGGAAGTATCACATGTTGCTACGGGTGCGCGCGCTTTTCTCACTCAGCTCTTTAGGGGCTGTAATCTCGGCTTTTCTCATTTTTTCAACCGCTGCACAGGCCTTCCCTGCATTCAA
>NZ_CYPW01000013.1 GCF_001458175.1 Shimia marina | reverse complement strand
GCTCAGCAGGCCTTGACCGCAACCTAATCACAAGAAAGAAACAGGAACGGATTCTACATCCAAACGGCCCGGATCAAGGGGCTGGGTCAATCAGCCCTTTGGCGCACCATGGGAATATTCAGGGTTCAAACCCGCTCGCAGCAACAGTGCCCGCCTCGGAGCGCGCTTTGAAAGAGGGGCATGGGTCGCAAGTGGCGCAGTGTTCTATACAGAGATCAACGATCTCGCGGCAGTTTTGCCTAGTCGTGGAGCCCGAGGCGCACTCACGGACATCAAGACACAGGGCCTAGACGGCTCGTTGGCCTATGTCTGGGACACGGGATTTGCTCGGATGAACTACACCTATGCTGATGTTTCAGAACAGGGCGATACGATTTCATCGACAGCATACTATCTTGGACGTCCATTGGGTCATCTTGTTGCGCTCGAAACAGCGTGGCACCCCCGGAAGGAGTGGACCATTGGCGGGACCGCTGAAATTGCTCCTAAATACAGTGATGCAAACATGGAGAGTTACTCCGTCTTCAATGCCTACGCCGAATACACTCCACCTAGCATGGAGAACTTCCATGTTAGGTTTGACGTGCGCAACTTGTTTGACGAAACCTATGTTGCCCGCACAAACGACTCAGCCGGAGACAGCGCAGGCCGCCCGATCCCGTTAAATGAGCCGGGACGAACCCTTGCAATAACGGCGACCCTCTCGTTCTAAAACCAAAGCCACACCAAAATGAACGCTCACCAACGGTGAGCGTTCTCCAACGATCTGTTGGACGCAAGAGCTCTGCAAAGATCTGGTGTCCCGCCAAAAGAAACGCATTCTAAGTGTACAGCGGATCAAGCGTCGAAAGACACGCTACTCACCGCAAACGGACATCTTTGATGCTGCCAGGATCCTTTTTCACCAGAAAATCCTGATCAAGGCTGAGTACTTCCTTTTGAGAAAATTTGCGCGCGGCAAAGTTGACAAAAAAACTCTGATTGACATATCTGACTATTTAAATCAGATAAATCTCATCCTTTCCGGCTGCATAGAACGAGTCAGAATCACCCTTCGGGAAACCGCGCTCACGACAAGCAAGAAGGGTGTGACAGCAACCAAAACGGACACCGCAATGACAGATCGCCCTTCCTCACCCTCTTCCAATGAGCCTCCTGTGCACGTCGCAGAGGAGCTGACCAATGGTGGCAATCTGGCACGCATCCGGCTTGATGAAGCGGAATACACTTTGAGGATAACCCGCCAAGGAAAGTTGATTTTGACCAAGTAAAAAAGAGCCGGGAAATGATCGTTTGCCATTGCACAAACATTACAGATCATGAAATCCACGCTGCGGTTGATTGGATGCGAGCGTCTGATCCCGCAGTGTTGATTACGCCTGGAAAAATCTATCACGCCCTTGGCAAAGCCGCTGACTGCGGCGGCTGCGTACCGTTGTTTCTCGACACGATGCGCAAAAATGCTAACCTCCCTGTGCCAGCGCAATTACAGAACCTGCGCAAGCAACAGTGTGAGGAGACACCCATTGAAAGGCGATCCACAGGTCATTGAGTACCTTAACAAATCTCTAAGACATGAGCTAACTGCCGTCAGTCAATATTGGCTACATTACCGACTTCAGGAAGACTGGGGTTTGGTGCATATGGCCAAGAAAAGTCGGGAAGAATCCATTGAAGAAATGGAGCATGCCGATAAGCTGATCGAGCGCATCATTTTTTTAGGTGGACACCCCAACCTTCAAAAGCTCGACCCATTGCGTATTGGCCAAACCCCCAAAGAGACGCTTGAATGCGATTTGGCTGCGGAGGAAAGCGCACGCGCTCTCTACATGGAAGCACGCAAATGCTGTCATGACGCAGGCGATTTTGTATCCATGAAACTTTTTGAAGATCTACTTGCGGATGAGGAAGGGCATATCGACTTCCTCGAGACGCAACTGGAGCTGTATGATCGTCTCGGCGCCGAGAACTACGCACAGCTCAATGCTGCCAAGATGGACGAAGCAGAGTAACCTCAGGGTTTTTGATCGGAGCCGCGTATCCATCGGCCCCGATCTTGTATACGAGAGCGACGTTAACCTGCCATCTTCGACCGTGTGACATCTGTATAGGGCGTCACATAGTCAAAGAGACGAACGTCGCGGGAAAATCTCTGAGCAACAATTTCATTGAATTCGCGAAGTTCAACCTCAGCGCGCAGCGGATCGGGGCTCAGAAAGTCGCCTATGTTGTCAGACACAACTTTGTTCACGTTCACCTTCTCGATTTTTCTCTGGGCCTCCGGGACATGTGCTTGAAACAGAGCCTGCGCCTTCCCCATCTCAGAAATGTCAAAGACATGCCGAGGCAGCAGCTTACCGTCACGGTAGATAAACCAGGATTGTTCACGTAGATGCACATCGAGATCGCGGTCTTTGTGTTGATCTATAAAACGCACAAACTCGAGGAGCGTCGTATCTTTGGAAAGTCCTGCTTTCTCTAGCGGACCATGCAGGCGTCTGGAAATTTTATCTCTGTATACCGAGAACACTCTTTCCCAAGGGTTTCGAACCACCGTGAAGGTCAGGTAGCCAGAAGTATTGAGCTTCAGAAATTCCTGATGCTTGATGTACGGCCAAGTTACCTCTTGATGGATGTTTCGATACGCCTCCTTGGCCTCGCTGGTCACAAAGGGCGCCAGAAATGTTTTGACCGATGTGTTGCCCGACTTTGGTATCGCAAAATAGACAACCTTTTGTTTTTTTAGATGAACGATTTGAGTCATTCGGCATTTTCCCAGCGAGATGAAGCGGCTCCAACGAAGTGCGATCTTGCACAAAGCCAAATCCGCATTGGCAGATAATTTTTCAGGACCAAGCCAAGCTAGAAGCGTCCATTATGAGGCAGTGCCTACGTCTGGACGCACTTGTTTTGATCGTCGTCGCCCACAAGTTATGGATCAATCTTAACCAACACGTTTACCCAACCAGATTCTTGCGAAATTGCCCGGAAAAAATGACTTCAATTTAGAGAAAAATCTTAAACATGCATTCACCAGTAGCTAAAGTCTTTTAATTTCAATAGCTTTACCATCAAGACTGTCCGACGTCAGACGCCTCCTCCAAATAAAACAGCTCTAAATCCGCCTAAACTGCATTCTTTTTCTACGTTTTCGAACACGTTTAAATTTTCACACATATAGCGTCTCGATGGCTCGCCCCCACCCAATAATCCATCGTAAGCATCTATAAACAATAAACCTTCTGACACCATGTGATTGCTAGCATGCAAAGGTCGCGCAATTGTTCTCCCTCCCAAGCGGGCGAGATAAAGGCCGCGCTGCAGGTGCATCCTTAACCGAAAATTATTGTGACTCACCCCTAAAACAGATGTCGCCTCGTTCAGTGGCGCATCCTCGCTCTCCGCTCAAATCGTTTGGCACGGAAGCAAATCATAACTCGCTAGCAGGTAAGCTGGCGTGCCCTAGATTTGCGCAATTCGTTGCCTCGGTTCAGAAGAAAAGACTGCAAAAGTGAAAGAATTCAATGCTGCAACATGGGCTGTAAAGCCCCCCCGGATTCTCTTGCTACAGGGACCAGTAGGACCTTTCTTTAAGGAGCTTGCGCTGAAACTGGAAAACCAAGGCGCCGAAGTTCAGCATATGGTTTTTGGACCACATGACAGCGCCTATACGGCCAGATCCTGCGCTGTTGCTGCGGTATCTGACCTTACCGGCTTTCAAAAAGAGCTTACTCAAATCCTTAAGACCGGCATCGATGTCGTAGTCCTTTTTGGTTCAGAACGACCCGCACACAAGATCGCGCGTCACATCGCAGACCTGACCAACACCCCTGTCGTATGTTTTGAAGAGGGCTATATACGCCCCGGTTTCATCACATGTGAGTTTGGAGGCAACAACGCATCCTCCCCCATTGCCAAATGGGATCTTTCCAAACTGGACAAGAGCCAAACGTCACGCCGAAAAGGAACAAATTTTCAAGGGTTTTGGCCCATGGTCTGGTACGGCCTCAACGTCTATCTGCGCAGAGGCCTGTTCGCCAATCGGAGACAGCGCGAGTATTTCCACCGGGAACTCCCTCTGACCTCGGAAGCCTTTCACTGGAGTCGAAACGTCTTTCGAAAATATGTGATCGGCCCAAGGCATCACGCCGTCCTCAGGTCTCTAACGCAAAAGTACTCTGGCAATATTTTTGTAGTCGCTTTGCAGGTGCCCTCCGATGCAAACATCCTCAAGGCGGCCAAAGGATGGAACACACCAAAACTGGTGGAACGCTCGATCGCCTCTTTTGCTCGGCACGCTCCTGTCACTGCGCAATTGGTTTTCAAGATACATCCAATGGCACGCGGGCACTCAAATGACCGAGAGCTGATCAACAAAACCGCACACACACACGGCATTCAGAATCGCGTAAAAGTTGTGCACGAAGGGTCGATCGCTGAGTTGATGGGGCACGCTTCCGGCATGCTCACCATCAATTCCACATCGGGCCTCAGCGCGCTGCACCACGGTGTGCCTGTTTTAGTGTTTGGGCAATCCATCTTTACCCATTCTCAACTGGTCTCCCTTTACCAATCAAATGAAGACATCGACCGATTCTGGACGGCAGGATTCACAGCGCCCGCTGAAGTGCGACAGGCGTTCCTGCACAAAATAGAGGAGAATTCTCTTGTGCCAGGCGACTTCTACGCTGCGAATGGACGGAAGCAAGCCGTCCTTCACTCAGCTAAGAAAATTCTCAAATCTGCACGCGTACCGGAATTGGTTGGGGACTGAGCGCTGGTCTTACGCCGCCGCCTGCCTACTGCTTGGCACAACATTGACCGCATGTTCGACGCTTCCGTCTGAAGGGCCGCACAACCGAGCGTTTGATACAGAAACCGGCTTTGTGGAAAACACGGTAAGCCCGATTTCTTTGGTCAATATCGATCAAAATGTTGTCGCCAAACTCGGTACCGCACCGGCATCTTCGGTCTACTCAAGATTGAACGTCACGAGCACAAAGCCATCCGTCCTTGCACGCGTTGGCGATGCAATTGCCATTCGCATCTGGGAAGCGCATCCCGACGGGTTATTTTCCGCCTCTGGGGAAGATTCCAACACCATTGCTGCCACGGTGTCTCGCGACGGGGACATTTTTGTCCCCTATGCTGGCGACATTGGCGTCACCGGCTTGAGCGAAAAGCAAATCCGCGCGCGCATCTTGGATGAACTGAGCGGCAAAGCAAGCGACCCTCAAATCCAAGTCAATATCAAATCATCGCCTGCGAACTCCGTATCCATTACCGGCGGTGTGTCCAGACCTGGGCAGTATCCACTACAATCAGGAGAACTGGAACTCCTGGATGCGATCTCCGTTGCCGGCGGCACTCACACGCCAAAACATGAAACCCGGATCTCCCTGCTGCGCAATGGCAAGACATACGAGCTGATGCTTTCAGATGTTTTTGCAGATCCGCGCAACAATGTTCCGATCCGCCCGGGGGATGTGCTCGAACTGAGCCACCTGCCCCGCACATACACCACATTTGGTGCCGTTCGCACCTCCGGCCAAGTCGAATTTCCGGCGGAGACCGTGACGTTGGAACAGGCACTGGCGCGTGCGGGCGGTCTCAATGGGATCACCGCAAACAACAAAAGCGTGTTTCTGTTCCGTTTTGAAAGCAGCAACCGTCTTGCCTCTGCGGGTCAAAAACACACCCAATCCAAAACCACACCGGCGATCTACCGCATAGATATGTCATCCCCGTCCGCCTTCTTCTGGGCGCGCGGCTTCGAAATTCAGGACAACGACGTTCTCTACGTCGCCACAGCGCCAGCTGCTGAACTGTCGAAATTCCTGTCCATGATCGTAAACCCACTCCTCGGCAACGCCGCATCTGTCAACGTCATCGCATCTGAGTAAACCATGAAATACGATAAACGCCTGCACGAAAAGTCGCTCTCACAAATCACCAATGATGTTCTGCGCAAAGAGGGCAATGCGCTCCTGCACTTTGCTACGACGCAAGATGACGCCATCGTCGAAGCCATTGATCTCATCTTGAGAAACGCAGGTCCGGTCATTGTCTCCGGGGTCGGCAAGAGTGGGCACATTGGCCAAAAAATTGCTGCGACCTTGAGATCGCTTGGGAAACCGGCCGCATTTCTGCATGCCTCTGAAGCCAGTCATGGCGATCTCGGCATCATTCAAAAAGACTCCACCGTGATGATTTTGTCCAACTCCGGCGAAACAACTGAATTGTCGGATCTGATGCTCTATTGCCGTGCCTATAATCTTCCCGTGATCTCCATGACCTCCAACTGCGAAAGCACTTTGGCGAATTTCTCCGATGTGACGATCTGCTACGGCAAAACGCAAGAAGCCTGCATGAATGGTCTGGCTCCGACAACAAGCACCACCCTGTGCTTGGCGATCGGCGATGCCATTGCGGTGGGCGTGAGCTTCCGCCTAGGCATCGCACCGGAAGATTTCCGCCGCTGGCATCCTGGCGGCAAACTCGGTGCACGTATCAGCCTGGTGTCCGATGTCATGCGCAAAGGCGCAGACATGCCTCTGGTCAACCCTGATGCCACAATCATGGAGTCACTACTGGTTATGGCTGAAAAATCGGTTGGCAGCGTAATCATCTGCGAAGGCAACGATGTGCTCGGCATTGCAACAGATGGTGATGTGCGCCGCAACTTCGAAAAGCCCGCGACCAGTCACATTCGCGAAATTGCGACCGCATCGCCCGTCTACATTTCCAAAGATCTGACAGCCACGGAGGCCGCAGAGCATATGTCGCAACGTGGCATCACTTCCTGCATCGTGGGCACCTCGGGTGCCAATGTAGAGGGCTACCTGCACATTCACGATTGTATCTCTTGAGGCCAGCATGATGAAAACCTGCATCCTCATTCCAGCCCGCTATGCCTCAACGCGCTACCCCGGCAAACCTCTGGTCGCACTCAAAGGCAAAGACGGCACATCTAAAACCTTGGTGCAGCGCAGTTGGGAACGGGCCTGCGCCGTCTCAGGCGTTGAAGCGGTTTTTGTCACCACCGATGATGATCGCATTCGGGATCATGCACAGGCCTTTGGTGCAGAGGTCATCATGACGTCAGAAAGTTGCGAAAACGGAACGGAACGCTGCGCTGAAGCCTATCAAAACCTCGGCCAATCGTTCGATCTGGTCGTGAATTTTCAGGGCGATGCCCCAATGACACCGGCATGGTTTGTAGAAGATCTGATCGCCGCAATGGCCACACGCAGCGATGTGGATGTCGCAACCCCTGTTCTGCAATGTGATGCGGAAACCTACGCGCATTTCGTGCAAGACCGCAAAGAAGTGCGCGTCGGCGGCACCACAGCTGTCTTCGCCACTGACAAGACCGCTCTCTACTTCTCAAAAGAGGTGGTGCCCTACGCGGATGCAGACAAAGTCCAATCTCCGCATAGCTCCGTCTATCACCACGTTGGGCTCTACGCCTATCGCCCCTCAGCCCTCTTGAACTACCCGACCCTCACGCGCGGGCCGCTTGAAAGCCTCGAAGGCCTTGAGCAGCTTCGTTTTTTGGAGAACCGAAACACGATCCTATGCGTTCCAGTCGACAGCCGCGGGCAGCTGTTCTGGGAACTCAACAATCCGATCGATGTACAGCGTATGGAAGAACATCTATGACCCCCTCAACCTTTGACATTGCCGACATCCCTGTTGGCGGTTCAAACCCTTTCTTTGCGATCATCGGCCCTTGCCAGATCGAAAGCCTGGACCATGCTCTTTATACGGCAGAGCACATTGCCAAGATTTCGGAACGCGCTGGCGTGCCGTTCATCTATAAATCCAGCTTTGATAAGGCCAACCGCTCCTCATACAAAACCGCGCGTGGCGTGGGCCTTGAAGAAGGGCTGCGCATTCTTGAAACCGTGGGTAAAACCTTCAACTGTGGCCTTCTGACAGACGTTCATGATGCAACCCAATGTGCGGCAGTGGCCGAGGTTGTGGACGTCTTGCAAATCCCGGCTTTTCTGTGCCGCCAAACAGACCTCCTGCTGGCGGCAGGGAACACCGGAGCGGCCATTAATGTTAAAAAAGGTCAGTTCCTAGCGCCCTGGGACATGGGCAATGTCGCAGAGAAACTGAAATCCACCGGCAACAAGCGCGTAATGCTATGCGACCGCGGCACGTCATTTGGCTACAACACGCTGGTATCGGACTTCCGTGGGTTGCCAATAATGGCCGAAACCGGCTGCCCTGTTGTGTTTGATGCGACCCATTCCGTGCAACAACCCGGAGGCCAAGGCACCACATCCGGCGGGGAGCGCCGTTTTGTACCCGCACTGGCACGCGCGGCAGTCGCAGTTGGGATCAATGGCCTCTTCATCGAAGCCCATGAAGATCCAGACAACGCGCCCTCTGACGGCCCCAACATGGTGCCTCTGAGCGAGCTTGAAGAGCTGCTCAAAACCCTTGTCCGCATTCAAGACGCTGTGAAGTAACCGGAGGCCATCTCATGACAACCAAATCCCGCATTCTGGTCTGCAGCGACCCACTGATGACCAAATCCTCCGAACAAGCCTCCAACAATCGTTGGCTGCTTGATCTTCTGCAACGTCCAATTGAACGCGCAACAGGGATCAAACCGCAGAGTTTCCTTTCGCAGGATGTGGAAGGTGACGGTCTCATCCGAACGAAGTTCTTCGAGCTGAGTAGCATTGAGATCGATTCAGCGGCGACCCAATTCTGGTTCAATTCGGAAGCGGTCACCCAGAAGTCTTTAGACTATCTGGGACAACACCTGAAACAAAGCGATTTGGTTGTCGGCTACGAACTCTCGGAACAGACACGTGCACTACTGAACCGGTTAAGCGTACCCTATGTTGACATGTGGCTACACCAGATCCGTTTCATGGATGACGTTCTGTTTGGCTTCAACTCCAACAATCCTGGCATCCGTGGCAAACTCTTCAATTTCGATCTGCCAGAAGACCAAATGTATCTCTACGCAGATCGCGTGCGCATTCAGACCTACCGCGGCTGGCGCCGTGTGGAAGCCGACCTGCTGGAAAACTCTGCACTCTTCGTTGGGCAGATGCTGAACGACAAATCTGTCTGTGCCAACGGTAAGATGCTGAACCTGCTTGACTTCAAAGAGCGCGTTGAAGACGTCGCTCAGAAATACTCGCGCATCTACTATGCCCGCCATCCCTACCTCAATGAAGGTGATGAAGAGATCCTGCGGTTCGTCGAACGGCACCCAAATCTCGAACTTACCGATATTCCGTCGTACCGGATGCTGTCCAATCCGAACCTCGCCCATGTGTTTGGTGTGTCTTCCTCCGTGATCCAGGAAGCAAAGTACTTCGGCAAAAGCACAGAGTATCTTTTCAAACCGGCGCTCACCTACGGTGACAAGGCGGACCCACAAAGCTACGCCACGGTCTTTCAGGAATTTGTCTCACCACATTTCTGGGCGGACATCCTGTCGCCAATCATGCTGACACAGGACAGCGCCAAAGTTCTGTTTCAGGATCCAAAAGATAAGATCCGCGATATGCTCGGATTTTACTGGTCTTATGCAGACATCGATAAAACGGAACACACCCGTCAGCGCGTGAACCATTCTATCCGTCCGGCAGCGGCGCAAAAGGCACAGCACTTGATGCAACCTGCCAAAACATGGAAAGCTCCAGAGGGCTTCTACCAAACCGACGCTCAAATCGACGCGTTGAATACCAAGATTGATGCGCATTCTGTCATCTCGTTTGATATCTTTGACACGTTGATCGAACGGACGGTGAATTGGCCGGGTGATCTGCACCCCATCATGGCGCTGCAAACACCGCAAATCACCGGCGGAAAAATCGAAGATTTCCTCGCGGCACGTCGCGAAGCGCGCAATCTGGCATTGGACAAAGCCAATGGTGAAGAAGTCTTGCTCAAAGACCGCTATCAAGCCATGGCGCGCCACTACGGCCTGACACCAGAACAGGGCGAAGAGCTGCACCAGCTTGAACTGAAACTAGAACTTGAGGTCTGCAAACCTCGCTTCGCAGGCGTTCAGGCACTGGAACGGGCTGTAAAATCCGGAAAGCGCGTGATCCTGGTTTCGGACATCTTCTTTGAACGGGATTTCATTCTCGCACTGCTCAAGAGCTGCGGCATCACTGGCTATGACCGCATCTACCTCTCTTCTGAGGAGGGCGTTTTGAAACAAACCGGGCGTCTGTTTGACGTGGTTCTCAAAGAAGAAGGCGTGAAGCCTAAGAAAATCCTGCACCTCGGCGACAATGCGAAGTCTGACATTGAAATGGGCCTGACCCGTGATCTGTCCGTCTTTCACCTGCCTGAAAAACGCGTCATCGCCGAACGGTCCAGCCCTGCAATCTGTGCGATGAAACATATCTCTGATGCGGATACGCGCAGCCTCGTGACCGGGCTCGCATCCCGGCGTTTCACCCAATCAGCCTTGCCTGAATTCCCCGGCAACAGCGGTGGCAAGACCGACTTCCTCGGTTACGGAATCGCAGGACCAATGTTCTGGGGATTTGCCCGCTGGATTGCTGAAAATGCCCGATCTCAAGGTTTGACCGACCTCTACTTCCTGGCCCGAGACGGCGACATCGCCAAACGCTGCTATGACATCATCAGCCAAGATGATCCAAATGCACCTCGGTCACACTATGTGCTGGCCTCCCGCCGTGCCGTCAACGTTGCGCGTATCCACAGCAAAGAGGACATTCTCCACAATCTGGAAACGAACTTCACGCCCTGCTCTTTTGAAACACTTCTGATGAATCGCTTTGGCGTGGACGCAGAACTGATTGAAGAAGCCGTATTTAAGCGGTTTGGCTATGACAGCATGCATGACAAAGCCAATCGCAACACGCATCGCGACCGCGTTCTGGGGCTTGTGACATCTGATGAGGTCAGCGCGCTGATCCTCAAGAATGCCGCCAAAGAGCGGGAGCTTTTGATGGCAAACTACCGCGCCCATGGTCTGGATGACCCAACGCGGAAAAGCGGCTTCATCGACATTGGCCATTCCGGCACATTGCAATCTGCCATTTGCAAGATCATGGGCATTGCCAATTCCGTTGGCTACTACTTCGCCACCAAGGATGACATTGACGCAAACCTTGGTCCAAATCACAGCTCCCATGGCTACGTCGTTGACCGCATCGATCACAAGGACGCAGGCCACCCCTATCAGAAGCACATTCTGATGTTCGAGCTGCTGTTTCAGAACAAGGATGGCTCCTTCCTCTGCTTCTCCGATGACACAGGCCGCGTTATGCCCCAGTTTATCGACTTGCCAAGCGAACAGCCCCGCATCGAGTTCATCAAGACTGTGCATGCCGCTGTCTTGGAGTTTGTACGCGACATGGAAGAGGCCTGCGCCGCGCTCTCATTCAAACCTCAGCTTACGGGCTCTGAAGCCATCCTGCCCTACAGCCAGATGCTCAAGGCCCCATGGCCCGCAGATGTCGCCCTCTTTGATCAGATCGGATTTGAAAACAAATACAGCGCGCGTGACATCCGCTGGATCATTGCACCAGAAGGGGACGACAGTGCGCCATCACTTTGGGTGGAAGGCGGCGAAGCCATTCGCAAACCTCTGCCCTCTCGCGCAAGTTCCGCCATTTCCATCCCGGTTGAGTTCATCACGCCGTTCATTCGTTCCGAACGCCTCAACAGAAAACTGCGCCGTGACCCCGAAGCTTTCTTTGCAGACAGCAAAAAGCCACTGGTCCGCATGGTCGGTAAATTTGTTTCCTAAGGTCCTGCCATGCTGATGCACCAAAAAAAAGCACTTGAAGAAATCGGTGCCACCATGAAATCCCCCAATGCCGAAATACACTTCGGCATTGGGAAGATGTCCGAAATTCGCTTTGAATACGGGGCTTCCCTCAGCGCAGGCAGGTTCGACGTTCAGGAAATAGGGGCCTATTCCTATGCTGGCGGCGGCACAACCATCATGCGCAACGTCGGTCGCATCGGGCGCTTCTGCTCAATCGCACCCAATCTGACAACCGGCGTTGAAGAGCGCCCAACGGATTTCATCTCCAGCCATCGCGTGCTGCAAGGGCTCGCGGTCAACCATCTCGACGAAGCAAAAGACTTTCTGGAACGCAACGCTGCCGCATTGGAAAAGTGCCAAACCCTCTACAAAGAGCGCTTGGGCGATGACGCCAACAAAATCACAATCGGCAATGATGTCTGGATTGGCGAGGGCGCGTTCATTCGGCGCGGTGTGACGATCGGCGATGGGGCAATCATCGCCGGCCGCAGCGTTGTTGTGGGCGATGTCGCACCTTATCAAATCGTCGGCGGTGTCGCTGCAAAGCCAATCCGAACGCGCTTTGCCCCCGCTATAGTCAGCAAACTGATCGAGCTTAAATGGTGGCTCTACGGCCTGCCTGCCCTCGAAGGCACAGACTTCACCGATGTCGAGACCGCCTGTGACCAGATTGCGCATAACATCACTTCCAACAACCTGCCCCTGTGGCGGCCGGCGGCAAAAACCGTCCTGACAGATGGCACGGTGGTGGACAGCTAATGACCTCCCGCAGACAGCTTCTGAACACGTATTTCCCCGAACATACAGGGAAGATTGCTGGCTGGGGCGCAAAGCCCTCTGCGACACGTGCACGTTTTTTTGCCGCCCTCACCAAGCGGCAAGCTGTCTTTCTTGAGGACGGTTTTCTTCGGTCCTTCGGACGTGATGACGCACCGCTTTCCCTTCTATGTGATACCTGTGGCATCTACTATGATGCGCGCAGCCCAAGTACCCTTGAAAAGTTGATTGCCCAAACGCTGACAGATTCCGAGCGTGCCCGCGCCGAGCGGGTGGCCCGGCTGTGGCGCCAACATGACGTGTCAAAATACAACCATCTGCCAGAGTGGGAGCACCGCAGCACCGCACCCTATGTGTTGTTGTTTGATCAGGTCGCAGGCGACAAATCCATCTCTTGTGGCCTCGCCTCACCAGCGTCCTTCCGGAAGATGTTCAAAGACGCCCAGCGCGAACATCCGGGCAAACAACTCCTCATCAAGACCCACCCTGATGTGGTCAGAAAACGCAAAAAAGGCCATTTTGACCTCGACGCGCTCGCTCTGCTTGAAAACGTCACCGTCATCGCCGACGCGGTCCACCCCGTTGCCATAATCAGAGGTGCTGACGCCGTCTATACTGTGACCTCCCAAACCGGATTTGAGGCTTTGCTGCATGGTGTCCCGGTGCGCACCTATGGCGTGCCTTTTTATGCGGGCTGGGGCCTCACCGAAGATCGGGCCTCTCATGACACCCCAGATGTGGCAGAGGCTCTGTCGCGTCGTCACCCAGTCCCCTTCGCCTCACTCGTGCACGCCGCGCTGATTACCTATCCCGCCTACCGTGATCCGACTTCTGGGCAGGTCATCAGCCCCGAAGAGGCGATCTCTCAGGTGGGGGCCGCGCGCAAACGCGTCGCCATGCGTGGTACAGCCGTCCACGCACTAGGGTTTTCACTTTGGAAAAAACCCATTTTGCGCCGCTTCATGCATCCTGCTCAGGTCACATTTCACGAAACAGCAGCCACTGTACCAGGCGGGGCAACAGTGGTGCTTTGGGGCGCGCATGACGCCTCCAGCCTGCCATCCAATACCCGTATCATGCGACTGGAAGACGGGTTCATTCGGTCCAAAGGACTGGGGGCTGATCTCAACGCACCCGGCTCCTGGATCCTTGATGATCTGGGGATCTATTTCGATAGCACACAGCCGTCGCGTCTTGAGCACATATTGCAGCATCAATGTGTTTCGCCTGATGACATCACAGAGGCCCGCGCCGTACGAGATACGGTCCTGAGCAAGGGCATCACCAAATACAATCTGCATGGACGAGAGTGGCACCGTCCCTCTACGGCAAAACGCGTCCTGCTTGTGCCCGGGCAAGTGGAAAGCGATGCCTCAATCCGGCTGGGCTCACCTATCATCAAAAGCAATCTTGCACTCGTCAAAGCCGTGCGTGCGGCCAACCCTGATGCCTATGTGCTCTATAAACCGCATCCTGACGTGGAAAGTGGCCACCGCAGTCGCGGCGCCTCAGAAGACGATATTCCGGCGTTTTGTGATGAGGTTCTGACGCAGGGCAGCATCGCGGCCCTCTTTGATCAGGTGGACGAAGTGCATACGATGACGTCCCTTTCTGGTTTTGAAGCCCTCATGAGAGGGCTCAAAGTCACTTGTTATGGGCAACCCTTCTATTCTGGCTGGGGCTTGACCACAGACATTCATCCACAAAACCGCCGCACGCGTACACGCAATTTAGATGAACTGGTCTATGCCGCGCTGATTGCCTACCCGGATTACATGAGCCTGAAATCAGGCACCCCCACCTCGGCGCAGAACGCGATCGAGGAAATCGCCAGCTACAAACCCAGTCGGCTCCGCAGCAACCCGCTGCGGCGCAAACTGACGCGCACACTGGCACTGCTCGCTGAAAAAAAGCGAACGAAAGGTTGGGCCACATGAAAATGGACAAAGAGCCGCTGAAACCGGCACAGCTCAAACCAGAAGACATCCTCAAGGGGCGCGAACTTCCGGCCTCCATGACCCCAAAGCGCAAGCGCCCAATTGGCGTCCTTGTGTCCTTTGTGTTGCTGGCCGTCCTACCGGGCTTGTTGGCAATCTATTATTTTGCAGCTGTGGCATCTGATCGCTATGCAGCCGGCGCAGGGTTTTCTGTGCGTTCCATGGAACAGCAAGGGGGTCTTGACGTTTTGGGCGGGCTGACCGGCATGGCCGCGAGTGGCTCAACAATGGCAGACACCTATGTGGTGATCTCGTTCCTCACCAGCCGCAGCCTTGTGGAAAAACTAGAGGCCGATGTCGGTCTGCGGGCACTTTACGCCAGCGACCTGGCAGACCCGATTTACCGCATTGATTCTACGATTTCCATTGAAGGCCTTGTGGATCATTGGGAACGCCGCATCACCGTCAACCACGATACGAGCTCGGGCATCGTGGAATTTGAAATTGATGCCTACACCGCTGAAAATGCCAAGCTACTTGCAGACCGCGTGCTGTTTTACGTAGCACAGCTGGTCAATGAACTCTCCGAAAAAGCCCGCGGCGATGCGCTGTTCTCAGCACGCAATGAAGCTGAACGCGCTGAGGAGAAGCTCGCAGAGCTTATGCTCAAGCTGCAGTCTTTCCGCAGCACAAACGGCGACATCGACCCAGCCAGCACCGCCGGAGCCCATGTAGAACTGATCGCGGCCTTGGAGGGCGAACTTGCCTCCGTGAACGCGCGTATTGACGTGGCACTGCGCGACATGAATGAGAATGCACCTTCGGTCCTGCGCCTCAAAAGTCAGGCAGACGCCCTTCAGGCGCAGATAGACGCCCGCAACAACCTCAACTCTGGCGCACTCGATATTCGCTCGCGCGTGCTCAGTGAGTACGAAACGCTGCAGGTCGAAAAGACCTTCGCTCAACAGGCCTATGCCTCCGCTATGACGTCGCTTGAAACCGCGCGCATGAATGCGGACGCGCGTCAGCGTTACCTCGCCACCTTTGATGCCCCCTTCCTGCCCCAAGAAGCCATCTATCCCCAGCGGGTGATGAACAGCATCCTGTTTTGCATTGGCTTTATGGTGCTCTGGGCGATTTCCACCCTGTTGTTCTTCACCATCCGCGATCATGTTCAGTAAAGTCAGCGTTCCCTATTCATGAAGACTCTGCTGCTCCATATCCGAATTCTGGCAACCTTGGTACTAAGAGAGACACGCGCGTCTTTCGGTACCTCCAGCGTTGGCTATCTCTGGGCCATCGTCACACCCGCCATGTCTGTCGGGCTTCTGGTATTCATCTTTTCACTCGTCGATCGGCAACCCCCGTTTGGTACCTCCTTGGCAGTCTTCTTCGCCACTGGCATCCTCACCATTGAGTTCTTCAACAAGCTCTCAAACACTTTGCTGACCTCCTTTTCCGCCAACCGAGCTTTGTTGAATTATCCGCTGATCAAAGAGGCCGATACGCTCTATGCGCGCACGCTCCTGATATCCGCAACATATGTGATGATCATGCTGATCTTCTTCGGCTCCCTGTTTTTCGCCGATGCCGGGGTCATGCCGCAGAACCCGCATATGGTGTTTCAGGCATTTGCCGCCACGATGCTTCTGGGATTTGCCATTGGCACACTGAATGCCGTGATCGCATCGCTTTGGCACAGCTGGCCACAAATTGAGAAAGTGCTCACACGGCCGCTGATCTTCGTGTCCGGGGTCTTCTACCTGCCAAGCCGCCTCCCGACCGAAGCGCAAAACGTGCTCTACTGGAACCCGGTACTGCACTGCGTGGAATGGTTCCGCGAAGGCTTCTACGGCAACTACAACTCTGCGATTTTTGATCCCTACTACCCAATCGCCGTCTCTCTGGGCATCCTGCTCTTTGGTCTTGCCGGGGAACGTTTCACGCGCAAATCGCGGAGCATGGCATGATTGAACTGAACTGCGTCTCCAAAGGTTACAAACTCAAAGGCGTGCGTAAGCAAATTCTGGACAAGGCCAGCATTCGTATTCCCCGCGATCAAAACATCGCCATTCTGGGTCGCAACGGCGCAGGCAAGTCAACGCTCATGCGCGTCATCGCAGGCGTCGAACTTCCGGATAGCGGGCAAGTCATGCGCTCATCAAAAGTCTCATGGCCTCTGGGTTTTAAAGGCGGCTTCAACAGCACCATGACAGGCGTGGAAAACATCAAATTTGTGTCCCGCCTCTATGGGCACGACTCCCGAGCAGTCATTGACTATGTTGCCGATTTTTCCGAACTCGGGAAATCTCTGAAACTGCCCGTGAAAACCTATTCCAACGGCATGAAGGCACGCTTGGCATTCGGCCTGTCCATGGCAATCGATTTTGACACATATCTGATTGACGAAATAACGGCCGTAGGCGATCAGAGCTTCAAGCGCAAAAGCAAAGCGGTGTTTGATGAAAAGCTTTCCGGCCGCCAGATCATCATGATCTCTCATTCCATGCAGACCATTCGTAAGTATTGCTCCGCTGGCCTCTTCCTGGAGGGAGGGAAACTCTACTACTACGACAACATCGAAGAGATCATTCGAGACTATAAACTGATGTTGGCCCAGTAGCAGATCCGGCGCAGCTCTGCGCCTAAGCAGCACCGCCCGAAAACCAAAGCCGTCATTCACCTGCGTTCCCGATGTCCGGATCCTGCGCAAGGTGATCAATCAGGGCACGCACCCGCGTGGTAAGCCGCCGATTTTGCGGAAACAACGCGGCCACGACATAGGGTGTCACACGGTTTTCTGCAAAGAGTTCCACCAACGCGCCCGACCGCAACGCTTCACTTATCGTATAGGCAGGACATCGTGCGATACCCGCGCCCGCCCGCGCCAATTGCGCCGAAGCTGCGGGCGCATTTGCGTGAAACCGCCCCGCGATCGGCACAGCAACGTCTTCTCCGTCAAGTTTGAAGGTCCAGCTGTTGGGTTCTCGCAATCCCCCGTGCAGAATGCATTCATGCGCGGTCAGCGCGCGCGGTGTCTCCGGCTGCCCTTGTCTCTCCAAATATGCGGGCGACGCGCAGACAATCAACGGCATCTTCCCAAGCTGACGCACCTTAAGCGCGCTGTCCCGCATAGGGCCGATACGAACCGCAAGATCAAATCCTTCTTCAACGATGGAGACACGCCGATCTGAGAGACTGAGATCAATTTCCACCTCCGGATGTTTCAGCCCGAACTCTGCCAAAGAGGGCGCAAGTCGCGACGCGCCAAACCCTGTGGGCGCAGAAACACGGATGACACCGCTCAAGGATTTTTGTGTTCTGCGGATGACCTCTTCCATCTCGTCAAACCCATCCAGAAGAGGTTCGCACATCGCGAGATAAGTCGCCCCCGCATCCGTCAAAACAACGCTGCGCGTGGTGCGGTTGAGCAGCTGTACCCCCAAGGCCTCCTCAAGGTCCGCAACATATTTGCTCACAAGCCGCGCCGATTTTCCCAGCCGTTCTGCTGCCTGCGTAAAAGAGGCATTTTGCGCAACTAGGGCAAATGCCCGCATCCGATCAATTTTATCCATGAGATGATTGCGCCCTCTGAGGGCTTAGTGTTTCCCAAAATACAGTCATTATCACAAATCTCTGCAAGACGTAAATATCGGCACAGATTGAAACCTAAACATTGCAGGAGCCCCTCCATGTCTCAACCCGTCCGCATTCATCACTTCCCCAAATCAGGCCACGCGCATCGTGCTTTGGTCTTCGCCAAACTCGCAGGCATCCCGCATGAAACCCTGTATGTCGATCTGGCTGCCGGGGCGCATAAGACCCCAGAATTCCTGGAACTTAATCCCAACGGTCAGGTTCCAGTTCTGGAAGATGGCGACATTGTCGTCGCAGATTCAAACGCCATTCTGGTCTACCTCGCCCGCACATACGCCCCGCAATGGCTGCCAGGCGACGCCGTCAGCGAGGCCAAAGTTCAACAGTGGCTCACACTGGCCGCAGGGGAAATTGCCTTCGGATCGGCCGCAGCACGGCTCATCACCGTATTTGGCGCGCCGCTGGACGCCAACTTCACGGCAACGGTTGCAACCAAAGCGATGCAAAAACTCGAAAGAGGTCTGGAAGGGCGCAATTGGCTTGTCGGTGACCAGCCCACAATTGCCGATGTGGCCGCCTATTCCTACACTGCCCACGCGCCCGAGGGGAACATCTCGCTCGCCCCCTATCCAAATATTCGCGCATGGATCGCACGGTTTGAAGCTCTTGATGGCTTCGAGGCAATGCCCTCCACCCCAGTCGGCCTCCTCGCCTGACCACATTTTATCGGAAACGCAGGGCCGCCTGCGTTTCCACACGCTTTGCCATTTCCCCAATAGGAACACAGGTCCATGTCACATGTCGAAATGCCATTTCATACGGGCGAGCTGAAGGCTCAGCAACGTGCAGGCGCAGGCAATGTCGCTGAGTGGGCCGCGCCATACATCCGCGACCATATGCCGGATCAGCACCGCACGTTTTATCAGGATCAACCCTTTTTGGTCGCCGCTTCCAGTGATGCAGACGGCCACATCTGGACAACTATCATCGAAGGCCAAGATGGCTTCATCCAATCCCCAGACGCCCAAACGCTCCTGCTCAATGCTGAATTGAGCCGCCATGATCCTTTGGCACAGTCCCTGTCTGAACACGCCGACATCGGGGTAGTTGGAATTGAGCTGGCCACAAGACGGCGCAACCGGCTCAGCGGCCGAGCCAAAAAAACGGCGCAGGGCTTGGAAGTCAAAATCCGTCAGTCTTTCGGGAACTGCCCCCAATACATCAGCGCGCGCGATTGGTGGCGTGCGCCCCAGAATAACGAAGGGGCACCACATCATACCCCGCACCTCAACGCAGACCAAATTGCGCGCATCGCTGTTGCAGACACGCTTTTTATCGGCTCCGGTCAACGTGGGGCGCAGGAGCATGCCTCCAATGGGTTTGACGCCTCTCATCGAGGCGGCGCTCCCGGGTTCACGCGGGTCGTCGGCCCAAGCCACCTGCGTATCCCGGATTATTCCGGCAATAATTTCTTCAACACGATTGGCAATATTCTCAAAAACCCCAAGATTGGCCTGCTGTTTGTCGACTTTGCAACAGGAGGACTGCTTCACGTAACGGGACGCGCCAAAATTGATTGGTCCCCCGATGACACATGGGGCTCCGACGTGCTGCGCATCATTGATGTCAGGATTGACCAAGTGATTGACCGCCCATCAGCCCTCACGCTGAGATGGTCCGAACAACCGGAGCAGGCACGCCAGCTAATGGTGACACAAAAAGTAGACGAAGCTGCGGACATCACGTCTTTCTACCTTTCGACCACCGACCAAGATCCCCTCCCGCCTTTCAAAGCAGGGCAACATCTCCCGATCTCTGTCGCTATTCCCTCAACCGGTGCCAAACTGCGCCGCACATACTCCCTGTCAGGCAAATCAGGCGCAGATCAGTTTAGGATTTCGGTCAAGAGAGAGCCCAATGGCCTCGTCTCACGGCACCTGCATGATGTAATCACTGTAGGCGACATACTCGAAGCGCGGCTTCCCTCCGGCGATTTCATCGCACCGGAAGGGACAACACCATTGGTCCTTGTCAGCGCCGGCGTTGGCCTGACCCCTATGCTCTCCATGCTGCATGACGCCACAAATCATGCTACCGCACGCCCTGTCTGGTTTGTACATGGCACACGCAATGGCCAACATCATGCACTGCGCCAAGAAGTCGACCGGCTGATCACAAAGGCACCCCAAGCCACCAAACAGATCTTCTACAGCGCCCCATCGCCGTTGGACCAACAGGGCCGAGACTTCGACATTAAAGGCAGGATCACAGCAAAGCACCTTCTGGCTCTCAATACCGGACCACAGGCGGATTACATGCTCTGCGGCCCTGTTGAATTTATTTCGAAATTGACGTCAGATCTAAAATCCGCAGGCATTGCTGAAAAGCACATTCACTTTGAAACGTTTTAGCCGGCTCACTTACCCTCGGTAAGTTACATTCCGTTCACTACTTTTTGCATTTCGGTGAAAAGACAAAAGACGCGATGGCATGATAGCGTGATCGAGACATTCAACAGCAGGACAACACCATGAAATCATATGTTTTCGCCGCCGCTTTGGCATTGATGGGCTCCCCTTTGCTGGCTGGCCCTCAGTTTGTAGACAAAAACGACTTTGCCGTTTCAGGCTATGACGTCGTGGCATACCGTTCGCTGGATCAAGTTCCTGTTGGACAGTCTCAGCCCGCTGCGATCCCGGGACGGGCCGACATCACAGCCGAGTACAATGGCGCCGTGTTTGCCTTTGCAACTGAGAAAAATAAGAAGAAATTTCTCAAAGATCCTGCATACTACGCACCACAATATGATGGCCACTGCGCTTACGGTGTTGCCAAGGGCGGCAAAGTTCCGGGAAACCCAAATCTGTGGCGGATTGTTGACGACAAACTCTACCTAAACATCACCAAAAACGTCGTTGGCTTCTGGGAAGAGGACATTCCCGGCAACCTGACACTGTCCGAGAAAAACTGGGTCTCCATCGAATCCAACGCGGCATCGACCAATGCCATCCCAGGGTTCAGCACGCCAGCGCCACTCAAGTAAGGCCATAAAGTGAATACGTCCAACACGCGCCGGGTCCTCACCCGGCGCGCCTTTTTGACACTTGGCGGCGCGGCAGCGGTAACAGCCACTGCCGCTTTCCTCGCTTGGCCAACCCAGGCCACAAGCCAGCGTCTCACGGTGGAAGACACCCACCAAAAAGCCGCAAAGGGCGAGATTGTTCTGATTGACATCCGCCGTCCCGACGAATGGGCGCGCAGCGGTGTTCCCGAACATGCCATCCCAATTGACATGCGGCGCAAAGACTTCTTTGAAGCCGCGACCGCTGCGGCGAAAGGAAAACCCATCGCATTGATCTGCGCACGCGGGGTCCGATCCCGGCGCGTCTATCAGAATTTTCACGCGTCCGGTCTGACAAACGTTTTTGACGTGCCAGAAGGCATGTTAGGCTCCTCCGCCGGGCCGGGCTGGTTGAGCAAGGGCCTGCCAACCGTGACATACGACAGGGATAGGTGACCACAGTGATAAAACGCTTGCTCGCCGTCAGCGCAATTGGCGTTCTTGGAGCCTCTCCCGTTTTGGCAGGCTGCGGTGCAGATAGCGCGGCCTGCACACTGAGTGACCGTATTTATGACATCGAACTCCCGGAAACTCCGGCTGCGGGCAACCCGGCGGTGATTTTCATGCATGGCTATGGCGGATCTGGAAAAGGCCTCACGCAAAACCGCGCGCTCGTGAAAAGTGTATTGGAACGCGGCTATGCCTTTGTGGCCCCGACTGGCTTGCCCATGGGCGAAGGTCGGCGCGGATTTCGATGGGCTTTCCGAGGCCCGGAGCAAGCCCAAGAAATCAACTTCCTCAAGACCCTGAAACAAGACCTCGCTGATCGATTTGACATCTCAAGCGACCAGGTTCTTCTCTCCGGCTTTTCCAATGGTGCCTTCATGACCGTCTATACGGCCTGCGAGACACCTGATGCTTTCGCCGCCTATGCCGCAGTCGCTGGAGGCTTCTGGCGACCTCACCCACAACGCTGCGCTGCACCGGTCAATCTTCATATGACACACGGCTGGGTAGATCCAGTTGTCCCACTTGAAGGCCGCATCCTTCGTGGCACATCACGCGATGATTCCAATGCGCTTGTTCAAGGAGACATTTTCCAAACACTGGAAATCTTTCGCGAAGCAGGAGAGTGCACCCGCAACCGGCCCGATGAATTTTCGGTATCGGGCCGCTATCAAATTCGCGGTTGGACAGATTGTAGCGCTGACACCACAATTCAATTTGCCCTGCACCCCGGAGGTCATCGGGTGCCGTCCGGTTGGGCCGATCTCGCAATCGACTGGTTTGAAACGCGCTGAACAGTGCGGCCGCTTGCCTACTCTGCCGCCGCAACCGGGGCTTGCTTCAACTGCTTCTCCACCTCCGAACGCGCTTCCTGTGCACGTGCCCAAATCGGCGGCACGTGGAGCGATTGCGGCGTGTTCAGGCGTCCGGACTTAAAGCGCAGCTGACTGATATTGAGCCCGCTCAAGGCAGAAAGCGGCACAGAAAAGGCAAGGCTGATCGCAATAGGTGACAACCAGACAGAAATACCCCCACCAAGAATACCCACAGCGAGCAAAATTCCGAGTACGGTTTCAATCCAGTGAAACCGCAACAGGGAGCGCAGAGCAAACCGTTTCGCCGTCCTGCGCTGGGGTGCCCACGTGACAGGCCGCCCTAACAAGATGCGCGCAACCGCCATGCTTTGCTGAATCATCATGATGGGCGCATAAAGCACAGAGGCCACCACCTCCAACAACACGCCTCCTAACAGTGCCCGAGATCCCCCAAACCGGCGCCTGATCCGGCGCACAGACATAATCATGGTTGTGGCAACGAGCTTAGGAAGCAGCAAAATCCCATACATAAACAACAGGAAAGACACCGCCTGCGAGGTATTCATCTCAGGCCACAAAGGATAGAGCGGATTTTGCTCCGAAAAATATCCTTCCGGTGTCATGTCGGTCAGTCCCAAAGCCGACCAAACCACCAACAGAAACAACCAAGCCGGGGACATCAGATAGCCCAGCGCACCAAAGAACAAATGCAGCCGCGATACCGGATGAAACCCTTTGGTCCGCAACAGCTTCAGATGTTGCATATTGCCCTGACACCAGCGCCTGTCCCGAATAATGTAATCCACAAGCGTGGCCGGTGTTTCTTCAAAGCTCCCTCTCACAGGCAGAAACCGCACCGCCCACCCGGCACGGCGCAACAATCCAGCTTCGACAAAGTCATGTGACAGGATCATCTGCTCACGTCCGCGCCAGGTCTTGAGATAGGGCAAGCCAGCAGACCCCGCAAAAGCTCTTGTGCGAATGATCGCATTATGGCCCCAATAGTTCGCTTCATTTTCCGTCCAAAGAGCCAACCCTTCGGCCAAAAGCCACCCATAAGTGGCCGAGGAAAATTGCTGTACACGCCCATAAAAGCTTTCCGCACCAATCAACGAAGGGAAAGATTGAATAAGCCCAGCAGACGAGTCCCGGCGCAGCGCTTCTGTGAGTTCTATGATCGCGCGCCCACTCATCAGACTGTCCGCATCCAGAACAAGCATCGCATCATAGCCTGCCCCCCAACCGCGAATCCACTGGGCCAGATTCCCCGTCTTCTTATCGACGTTTTCAGCACGGCGGCGATAGTGCAGACCAACCTTTTCTGGGCACACACTGCGCAACCATTGAAACGCCCGCCACTCTTGTTCCGCGATCTCTTCTCCTCTGGAATCAGAGAGAATAAACAATGAAAACCTGTTGTCAGAATGCAGGCGACTGATGTCCGCCAACATGGCAGCTGCATTGCCAAAAACATCCTTCGGGCTTTCATTATAAATCGGCACCAAAAGCGCAGTCGTGAGTGCAGGCGCGTCCGTTGATTGGTTTTGCACCAGCCCATTGCCGCGTGCCCTGCGCATGACCGCCGCAGCCACCGAGGCCACATTTAAGGCAATCCACGCAAAGGTCGCCCCGATGATGACCAGCAAAACAAGCTCAAGCCAATGGATCCCATTTTGCGCAAAAAAACCGGAGAGCAGTAGGATCAGGCACAGAGTGCCTGCCATCGCTCCCCCAAACACCATCACGCGCCAAAAGAGAGGTGAGCGAAAATCCACAGACGTCTCTGCGTGAAGCGCCGCCCGGAAGTCCTGTATATGAAAATCCAGAGGTGCCGGGGTGGGCATATCGCTGCGTTGCTCGGCCTGATCCAACATCACTTGGTCCACCGATAGAGCCATGTTTCCGAAAGAGGCTCAGTCCCTGACCGAAGCTGAACACGGAACTCCGCGACCGTGGCGTCGCCGGGCTCAAAGGTGAAGGCCAAACGGGGGCCACCGGTATCCGGGTTGCGTTGCACAACCCCCTGCGTCACCTCTCCCGCACTGCTGCGGACAATCCGGTCGATTGTGCCAAAGTCTTCTGGGAAGCGTGCGTCCGCCTCAAAATCAATGGCAAAGACAATGCCGCGCTCAAATCCCTTCCCCGCGCGCGTGTTCAGAACTTTTGGAAGGTCCGGTACACCCGGCGTTGTCTCAGGCCCCCAATAGAGGTCGTATGAAAACACCGGTGCATCCCCAGGCTGCAAAGGGGTGGCGGGCCGCCAATAGGCTACAATATTGTCATAGATCTCTCGATCCGTGGGGATTTCAACCAGCGCTACGTGGCCACGCCCCCAATCCTCACGCGGTTTCACCCAAAGACCGGGGCGCCGATGATAGAGCGCCTCAAGGTCGTGGAAATCGGAAAATCTGTCGGCCCGCTGCATAAGGCCAAAACCACGCGGATTGTTGTCCTGAAAGCCACTCACCTGAAGCGCTTTGGGATTGGCCAGCGGACGCCAAATCGTTTCCCCTGCCCCATTGAGCATCAGGAGGCCATCGCTGTCATGCACCGCAGGGCGAAAATCCGAAAACCGATCACGGTTGGTTTCGTCAAATTGAAACATGGACGTCAGCGGGGCGATACCCACATGCTGCATCTCTTGGCGGGGGAACAAACGGGCAGTCACCCCCATATGCAGCGTCTCACCCGGCGTGATCTCAAACGTGTAAAGCCCCGCAACAGAGGGGCTGTCCATTTGAGCATGCACCAATGTCGTATTCTGCCCCGGTTCTGGAGCTTGCACCCAAAACGCACGAAAATCCGGAAACTCTTCCCCGGAAGGCTCTGCCGTATCAATGGCCAGCCCACGTGCGGAAAGGCCATAGATCTGCCCGGTGCCGATCGCGCGAAAATAGCTTGCCCCTTGGAAGACAGCAAATTCCGTATGAATATCCGCCCGCTCCAAAGGCCCGCGCAATCTCAGACCGGAATACCCCATGCCAGCGGTTGGCAAGTCTGGAAAATCATCTGTACGATCAAAGGCTTCAATCTCAAAAGGAACCCGCTGTGCCACATTGTCCTTTACAACATGCACATCCACGGGCCGCGGAAAATACAGGCCCGCCGGAAAGACATCCAACCGCAGTGGCACATCGGTGCCTTCCCAAACAGCATTGCGCGGATCAAACCAGATTTTCCGGTACTCGTCATACGACAGTGTCTGCCAGGCGTCCGGCACAGCTGGCATAGGCTTATAAGCCGCCTCGGCCAGCGCCTTGGTTTGCGCAATCAGCTCTGCCAAATCAAAAGGCGTGGATGCGCCCAAAGACAACCGGTCTGCCCATGCAGGGCTTGCGGCAAGCGCGGCCAATCCCGTCAGAAACTCACGCCGACGCATGCTGCACCTCTTTGGCTTTTTTGACTTTCCAAGGGTGCGTTTTGAACCATCCCGCACCATAAGCAACAGCGACGATCAAAGTCGCTCCCAACAAGTTAACCCACAACATGGTCCACGGCGTCCGCCCAATAACATCCAAGATCATTCCCAAAACCCGCGCAATCAGCATTGACGCGGTAAACACTGCAAGGCTCTGCTGGCCTACTTTCATAATGATAGCCAGCATGACGGTCCAGACACGAGCGAGGAAACCGGCCTGTTGCGGCGGTAAAATGCGCACGCCACGTTCCCCCACCGCGACCCATGCAAGATAGGCGGTTGCCAAGAAATGCACGTACCGCAGCGCGCCAAAATCGGATTTGTTGATCAAAACGGCCCAATCACTGCGCCACGCTTGAATCTCCGGGCTCACACCAATGATACGGAAGTAGGCAAATGGGAGCGTTACCAGCACAACCGCCACTGCGATTACGATAAGCCCCCGATGAACGGGCGGTTTTGGAAGCCAGCCTGCCATCAAGGCAAAGCCGGTAAAGAATATCAGCTGCCAGCCAAAGGGATTAAAAAACCATTGCCGATCTGACCAGGGCTCGGCGCTAAACCCAAAATCCCAAATCTGCGTGCAAAACCAAAGCGCAACAGAAGCTGCCATCGCAAGCGCCACATGCACATTTTTTAACGCAATGATCACAGGCATCATCAACAACACGACCATATACATGGGCAAAATATCGAAATAATTTGGCACCCAACGCAATGTCATGAAACTCAGTAAGACATTGGGGTTACTCCACTTTTCACTCTCTGCAAAAAGTGCCCAAAGGTTCAGTTGCCCCCAGTAATTGCGCGTCGTGACATCCAGTTCGGTCATGTAAATTGTCACCGCAAGCGTGGCAAAGAACAGACCAATATGCGCCCAATAAACCTGCCAAACGCGGAACAGCACACGTGCCGTTCCCAACAACCACCCAGCCCGATCAAAAGTTGCGCCAAAGGCAATGGCGGAAGCCATTCCGGAACAAAACACAAATGTCTCTGTCGCATCAGAGAAACCAAACCGCGCAGGAATCCAAAGGGTCAACCAGTTTCCGGGTGTGTGTGCGATCAGGATGATGAACATTGCGATGCCCCGAAAGAAGTCGAGGCGTGGATCACGTTGTCCTGGCTGTCTTTGGACAGCTGGCGCAGAAGATAGGGCAAAATCAGCAGTGGTCATATGTTCATCTTTAAGGTTTGCGATCTGTGCTTTGGGTCTTACCTATAGTAGGGCAAAGCTGAAACGATGACGCTTGGTATACTGTTCCGCCCGAACCCTCCATATGACCTTGTTCAGCCACATCTTTTATTGTGCAGGCACTTTCATGGTGTCGCCCATCTCAGAGATCTGCAGATACCGGGCTTCCGCAAAACGGTCTTGCTTGCCGCCACGCAAAGCGGTGCGCTCGTCAAGAATACGGCGTACTTTCTCCACATGGCCTGCGCGCAGGCCTGAGTCGATTGTAATCCGCTCAAAAACATCACGCTGCGCATGGGACCCCCCAATCAGCGCCATCCGCGGGCGCGCCGCTTCCAGATTGCGGAAGGCCGTTTCATACCGACCTTCCCCGAAAGCCGCCAAACCACTGGCTGCCGCGGCACCTGGATCCACAACAATCGCATCCGCTTCATTGCCCTGAGTGTCTTGTGTATTGCGCATGCGCCCAATCATACGTCCGCGCGCAGTGTCCCGGCTCTCCCCAGCGAGTGCGAGCATGTAGTGGAGATCAGCAAAAACAAGACATCCGTCTTGCGTCCGGTTTTCGGCCAGCTCAGCAATCTCTTCCCAACGATTGCCCACCGTATGGCCTTCCAGCTCAAG
This sequence comes from Shimia marina, assembly GCF_001458175.1. Classification (GTDB taxonomy): domain Bacteria; phylum Pseudomonadota; class Alphaproteobacteria; order Rhodobacterales; family Rhodobacteraceae; genus Shimia; species Shimia marina. The sequence continues at coordinate 50,988 of NZ_CYPW01000013.1, read as the reverse complement.
ACGCATGAGCAGAGAGGTAGCATTGGAAATGTCGCGATAGTCATCCGTGCGGTCCATGCGCACTTTCTTGTCGTAAAGCGCAAGCGCCTCATCGGGCTGCCCAAGATCAAGATGCAAAAGCGCCTTGTGCCACCACACATGATATCTGAAGTTGTTACAATGCGCCCAACCGGCCTCATTCTCAGACAAAAGCTTGATACCGCGCGCGCTGTCCGCCGTCATATCGTAGACATGCGCAACCGCATGCAGCCCCCATGCATCGTCTGATGCCAGCGACAACCCCTCAAGTCCTGCGGCCTCGGCCTGCTGATAGGCCCCTGTTTCTTCCATTGCGAAGGACAAACAGCCAAGCAGGTATCCCCGCAGAGGATGGTCAGCGCCATGCGCTGGCAGCACACGCTCGATAGAGCGCCGCATTCCTTGGCTATCGCCCAACATGAAGCGAATGCCGTGCCCAAGCTTTGCAGTGAGCGTATCTTCGGGGGATTGCGCCAAAACGCCTTCAAGGATCTGTACCGATTGTGAGGGACGCCCAGACAACCACAGGCCCAATGCCGTCACCCAGGCTTGCTCCCGCGCTGAAACCGGGCGTGCCTGAATTGATGCAACCGCATCACGATGGGCCTCATGTGCGATGTCAACCAACTCCCGTCGCGCCAGCATCAGCAACGCAAAACCTTTCACTGCCAGCGCCATGGCGCACTCAGGGTCTTTGGCGAGGACAGTATTTAGATGCTCGGGCGTAGATGCACCATGTGCCAGAAAGCCGAGAATAACACCATTCCAGTCCTCCAATGCAGATGGGTCCGATAGAGTTATATCTCCAAAACACAGGTCTTTCACGGGCGACACCTCTTCCAAAAGTTACTCGATACATACCAAGAATTTCGACCCCATGAAGCCGAACAGGTATGAGCCAACAAGAACGTGAAGCGGACAAACTATTCCGTGATATCAACGGCTCGAATGTTTCAAACCCTGCTGGATTTTCTACTTTTCGTCAGAGATCAGGCAAGAAATCGCGCGTGACCTGTAACGTGTGCTGCCCAAAATGTGGAGGCGCCTTCCGATACTGCACTGGCGTGCGCGAAAATTTCAAGGGGTTGCCCAACACCGGCACTCTGCTCGCCTGCGAATCTGCATCAGGAATATGCACAACCGCTCCACGCGCCTGCGCCTGATCCGATCCCAGCGCCTGCCGCACGGTCTGAATAGGCCCTGCTGGCACCTTTGCAGCAGCCATTTTCTCCAGCAGGTCATCGCGCTTCATCTTTGCTAACAGGGGATCAATCTTAGCTTTGAGCAGCTCTCGATGCTCCAAGCGACTTTGATTGGTGGTAAACCGGGGGTCCTCTGACAGCTCTGGCGCACCAATAATCTCGGCAAAGCGCCCGAACTGGCTATCATTGCCCACGGCGATAATCGCATGCCCATCTGATAAGGCCACAACATCATAAGGCACGATGTTGGGGTGCGCATTACCACGACGGGCCGGATCCTTGCCGGATACGAGAAAATTCGTGCCTTCATTGATCAACCAGGCCATTTGCGCGTCCACAAGGCTCAGGTCGATATGCTGGCCCTCGCCAGTTTTGTCCCGATGACGCAAAGCGGCCAGGATGCCAATCGTGGCGTACATTCCACACATGACATCTGCAATCCCAACACCCACTTTCATTGGGCGTCCATCCGGCTCTCCGGTCAGCGACATGATCCCGCCATAGCCCTGCGCCATCAGATCGTAGCCCGGCACGTCCCGATTGGGGCCATTCTGACCAAAGCCGGAAATCGAACAATACACCAAATCAGGCCGATCCTTCAGCATAGCCGCATGATCGAGACCAAATTTCTCCAAACCGCCCGGTTTATAGTTTTCGATCACAACGTCTGCTTTTGCCGCCAGCGCTTTGACCAGTCGCACACCTTCCTCGGTCGCAAGGTCCGCAGCAACCGACATCTTGTTGCGATTGGCAGCCACAAAATAGGCCGAGAGATCTGTCTCTCCCCCATTTGTGTCCTGCACATAGTTCGGCCCCCAGCTGCGCGTGTCATCCCCACCGGTTTTGGGGTTTTCAATCTTGTAGATCGTCGCGCCTAGATCTCCCAGCATCTGAGTGGCGGTGGGGCCGGCCAAAATCCTGCTCAGATCCAAAACGACCAATCCCGCAAGGGCCTGCGGCGTATCAGAGGCGTCCATCATAGGCCTCCTTTTCAATAACAGCGGCAATCACGGTGAACCGGTCTGACGTCACAGCATCCTGCAGTGCGGCGCGTAGGGTGTCGCGATCCCTCACCGTCACACCGTCCCCCCCAAGTGCACGCCCCAGCGCCGCAAAATCATGCTGCACAAAATCCACGCCTGCATTGGGCAACTGCCGCTCGCGCTGTTTCTTTTCAATCAACGCAAGCGAGGCGTCGACAAAGACGACAAAAATCGTCTTGAGCTTCAGTTCCGCAGCTGTTGCAAGTTCCCCAGCAACCATCAAAAAGCCGGCATCCCCGGAGAAAGACACCGAAACACGCTCAGGCTCCGCCAGTGACATGCCCATCGCCAGCGGCACCGCGCATCCCATCGTACAAAGCCCGGAAGATTGCACCAGACCACGCGGCTCATAACACTCCCACATTTGGCTCAGCAAAATCCGATGCGCCCCACTGTCGGCACTCGCCACCGTATCGCGTGGCAATATTTGCCGGCAGGTATCCATCACCGCAGCAGGCCCCCAGTTTTCCACCCGTGGGAAAGCCGCATCCAAAGCCGCTTTTGCGGCGTCAATCTCCCCACCAGCCCAGCGCAGGGCGTGGTCAGAGGGCGACACCGCCGCGAGAGCCTCCAGCGCGGCAGCAATATCCACCAATGCGGTTTGCGTCGCATGGTGCATGTAATGCGTGTTTGCCACCGTGGTCAGCTCGATGACCTTCTGCGCGACCGGATCCCAAGGATTTTTCCACCCAACCCGCATTTCAATCGGATCATACCCCACCGCCAGAACCACATCCGCCTGACGCAGGATCGGCAAAAGCAGAGCGTCGGCCTTTGGCGAAAGCCCAGCGCCCCCAAGTGCCAAAGGATGATCTTCCGGCACCACCCCTTTTGCCTTGTAAGTTGTGATGACGGGAATGTTCTGCTGCTCTGCAAAACGCCTGACAGCCTGCGCAGCGCGCGCCTCAATTGCATCAACGCCCACCACCATCACAGGGCGCTGCGCAGCACTCAAATCTGTGGCCATCTGCTTCAAAACCGCCGCCGCAGGCACAACCGGATCATGGGTCGCCCGCAAGGGCGCGCCTTGCGCCTCCACCAGAGTATCCGCCGCGCTGATCGGGACATCAATGTGAACAGGGCCGGGCTGCGGATCCATGGCCAGATTGACCGCCTTATCGGCAATCACCTGCGCCGCATCCGGCACAAAGGTAAAACTGTGTTTGGTAATCGGGCGGAAGACCTGCGGTTGATCCAGCACCTGATGGGTATAGGTCTCCGCTTCACCGGCATCCACGGCACCGGTCAGGACAATCAATGGCACACGATCTTGCCGTGCATTCTCAACAACATTGATACCGTTCAGCGCGCCGGGGCCCACAGTGGCAACAAGAATACCCGGCACGCCTGTGCGGTGGTAAACGCCTTCTGCCATAAATCCTGCAGCGTTTTCGTGCTTGGCCAAAACAAACGTAATGCCCGCTTTTTCGAGCGCATCCACCAAGGTGAGCACCTCGCCTCCCGGCATACCAAAAGCATGGCGGCACCCCGCAGCATAAAGCCGCTGTGCCAATACATCTGCTGCACGAACCTGAGCCAAAGAACTATCTCCCGTTAAGTCACGTTAGCCATACGGGGTGCATTCATCGCACTCAATCGCACTCAATGTAACCCGCGTCACTTTTTCGCGAGAGTGTCTTTGCCCCCTCAAGGGCCGCCACCTCCTGTAAGCCAATATAAAAAGGGATGCTAAAGCGCATCCCTTTCCCTCACACGAACATACAACGACAGCTTTGCGCTGCTATAGCAGCGCAACAGCTTGACCTGTTTTAGCAGACTGCAACGCAGCATCAGCCAAACGCAGAGCATCCAATCCATCTCTGCCATCCGGTGACATGGGCTCGCCGCTATTCAGCGCAGAAATGAACGCATTCAACTCCGCCGCATAAGCATCAACGTAGCGCGTCATGAAAAAGTCATGCAGCGGTGGGCGTGTATATCCATCCGCCGTGGCCACCTCAATGCTGACTGGCCTCTGATTTTCCGCCTGCACCATCCCTTTTGAGCCAAGCACCTCAATGCGCTGATCATACCCATAGGTCGCCCGGCGCGAATTGAGGATGGTGGCCTGCTTGCCAGACGCGGTCGTCAACACAACCGTTGCCGTATCATAATCCCCCAGCTCCCGAATGCTTGGATCCACCAAAGCCGAAGCCGTGGCATAGACCTGCACAATCTCCTCGCTCAACAAAAAGCGCGCCATGTCAAAATCATGAATGGTCATGTCACGGAAAATACCACCTGACACGCCAATGTATTCATGCGGCGGTAGACCGGGATCGCGGGAGGTAATGGTGACCTGCTCCACATCACCAATCTCGCCACTATCGATGGCCGCCTTCAAAGCACCAAAATGCGGATCAAACCGACGATTGAAGCCAATCATCAATTTGGCATCCGTCTCCGAAACAGTCTCCAGACAGGCCCGCACACGCGCTGCGCTCAGATCTACTGGCTTTTCGCAGAAGATCGCCTTGCCAGTTTTGGCAAAGCGTTCAATGAGATCCGCGTGGGTGTCGGTCGGGGTACAGATGATCACCGCATCCACATCAGACGCCGCTTCAATGGCATCAATGCTGCGCACCTCAGCGCCGTAGCCCTCGGCCAATGCCTGCGCTGCTGCATCATACAGATCCATCACCGCAACCAGCTTGGCCTGAGGGTTGCCCCCCACCGCCCGCGCGTGGACCTGCCCGATACGCCCAGCTCCCAGAATTGCAATACGCAATGTCATATCCCTTATCCTCCAATCGTGATGCGCGCGCCTGTCCGGGCACTTTCCGCAATGGCGTGGATCACTTTTTCAAACTCCAATGCAGCCGTGAAATCCGGGTAAGCAGAGCGACTTTCGTCAATTGCCCCCAAGAGTTCCGCCGCCTCGATCACCTTCAAATCGTTGAAGCCAAGCTGATGCCCCGCCGCCGGACAGAAGTGCCCGTAAGGCGCATGTTCCGGCCCTGCCAGAATGGTTTTGAACCCCTGCTGAGCCTTGGGGCCGCTATTCTCATAGAGCTGGAGCTCATTCATCCGCTCTTGATCAAAGCAGATCATCCCCTTTGAGCCATGCACTTCAAACGCAAGCCGGTTCTTACGCCCCCAGGCGGAGCGCGATGTGGAAAGAGACCCCTGCACCCCATTGGCAAAACGCACCAATGCGCTGGCGGTATCTTCGTTCTCAACCTCACCATGCCCCGATCCATCCGGCATGGGTCGCGTGGCATGTACGGTTTGCATATCGCCAATAAGGCTCTCAATCGGCCCCAACAAACCATAGGCCATAGACACCAAATGACAGCCGAGATCGCCAAGCGTTCCGAGACCGGCATCTTCAATGCGCGCGCGCCACGTCCATGGCAGATCGGGATCAGCCTGATAGTCTTCATCCACCCAACCACGGAAGTGCACAGGCGTGCCAATCACGCACTCTGCAATCAGCTCCTGTGCCAGCTTGAAAACCGGGTTCTTGACATAGTTATAGCCCGTTAGGGTCACCACTCCAGCCGTACGCGCCGCGGCTTCCATCTCAGCCGCATCCTCAAGCGTCAGCGCCATTGGCTTTTCGCACCACACATGCTTGCCCGCCGCAATCAACTCAAGCGCCATCTCCTTGTGCAGTTTATTCGGCGTAGTCACCGAAACGATGTGAATCTCTGGATCAGTCAACAGACTCCGCCAGTCATCGCTGGCCGCCTCAAAGCCAAATTGCGCTGCCATTTCCTCCGCCTTGGCAAACGGAGTATCACACAAGGTCTTCAAACGGACAGGAGGCAACCCGCCCATCACCGCATGCACATTCCGATAGGCCAAAGCATGTGTCTTGCCCATATAGCCCGTACCAATGAGGCCAATACCAAGTGAGCCGCTCATCTGTGATTCCCCCTCCAAGAGTATGGAATAAAAATTCCATATCGGCTATCGTCGCACAAAGCCATTCTGTCAAGACCTACGGGAGCCAATATGCAAAACCCAGCCGCGCCACAAAATGTCGAGATGTTTCATCAGCGCCTGCGCGATGTCTCAGACAGCCTCCCAAAACGGATGCGGCAATGTGCAGAGTACTTATCAGCGCACTCTGATCGCATCGCGTTTTGTACGGTGGCAGAGCTTGCAACCGCAGCTCAGGTTCAACCTTCCGCGATGATGCGCTTCTGTCAGGTCATGGGATTTCGCGGCTATACAGAGATGCAAAAGCTTTTCAAAGACTCCGTATCCACGGGATTTCCCGACTATGAAAGCCGCCTGTCCGCTTTGCGAGAAAGCGGTGCTGGCAGCCCATCCGCGCTCTTGGCAGAGTTTGTCGACGCCGGTCGCCTTTCTCTTGAAAACCTGACCAACACCATTGATGCCCGAAGCCTCGACGCCGCTGTAAACCAGCTCAGCAAGGCCAATATGATCCATGTTGTCGGGTTGCGGCGGGCCTTTCCAGTGGCCTCGTATCTGGTCTATGCTTTCGAAAAAATGCAAATCCCAGCGATGCTTCACGATGGTACGGGAAAGCTCAACCATCAGCACGCCATACGCCCTGGCGATGCGCTGATCGCAATCACCTTCGCGCCTTATTCCGAAGATACCGTGTCCTTGGCCACACATTGCGCCCAACAAAACATTCCTGTTGTGGCCATAACCGACACATTGATCAGCCCGATCCAACTTCAAGGTGTCTTACCATTGTGTGTCTCAGAGGTAGACTTCGGAGCCTTTCGGTCCCTGTCAGCGACCCTGAGCCTTGCAATCACATTGGCGGTCTCCATCGGTGCGGAGAAAAACACATAATGTAGAATTTCATGTTGAATTTTTACCAAAATAGAATGTATGTTCCATTTTGTGGCGCTCAGGACAGTGAGTCGCGTCACACTTGCTACATGGGCCAACAGGCCCGTGAATGTCATTGGGAGGACATCATGAAGAAACTTTTGACCACCGTCGCGGCGGCAGCCGTCTGCACGCTTGGCGCTCTGGCACCGGCAGCCGCCGAAGGCGAGAAATACGTTCTTGTCAGCCACGCACCGGACAGCGACAGCTGGTGGAACACGATCAAGAACGGTCTGGCACTCGCAGGTGAGCACATGGACGTGGAGGTGGAGTATCGCAATCCGCCAACCGGCGACCTTGCCGATATGGCACGTATCATTGAGCAAGCTGCAGCCTCTTCCCCCGATGGGATCATCACCACGCTGGCGGACTACGATGTTCTGTCCGGCCCGATTCAAGCCGCGATCGACTCTGGTGTTGACGTGATCATCATGAACTCCGGCTCCCCTGATCAGGCGCGCGAACTGGGTGCGCTGATGTATGTGGGCCAGCCTGAATATGATGCGGGCTATGCGGCGGGCTTGCGTGCAAAGGGTGATGGCATTGGCTCTTTCCTCTGTGTGAACCACTACATCTCCAACCCGGCCTCAACCGAACGCTGCCAGGGCTTTGCGGATGGTCTGGGCGTAGATCTCGGCAACCAGATGATCGACTCCGGTCAGGACCCGTCTGAAATCAAAAACAAAGTACAGGCCTACCTGTCTGCCAATCCAGAAACCGATGCCATCCTGACACTGGGCCCAACATCTGCGGACCCAACTCTGCTGGCTCTGGAAGAAGACGGCTTGAGCGGCGAAATTTACTTCGGCACGTTTGATCTTGGCGAAGAAATTGTGAAGGGCATCAAATCCGGCGCCATCAAATGGGGCATCGACCAACAACCCTTCCTGCAGGCCTATCTGCCAGTGGTTGTGATGACCAACTACCACCGTTTTGGCGTTCTGCCTGGCAACAACATCAACTCCGGCCCCGGCTTCGTAACCGCCGATGGTCTGGAAATGGTGGAAAAATTCGCTGGCGAATACCGCTAACTATTTCCTCCCGCAGGGCGGCCGGAGCAATTTGGCCGCCCTCATTCCATCTGAAATCCTGACGAACCTCGAAAAGGACCCGTGAGGCACCCTATGTCAAATGCACAAACACAATCCGCGACGGATGAGCGGATCAAATCCCGCTCCAAGTTTCGCGAAGCGCTGATCCGCCCAGAGCTGGGTGGGATCGTTGGTACAGTCGCTGTTTTTGTCTTCTTCGCGCTGTTTGCTTTCGACAGCGGCATGTTCACCTCTAAAGGGGTGCTGAACTGGAGTCAGGTTTCCGCCCAGTTCATGATCATCGCGGTCGGCGCCTGCCTGTTGATGATTGCCGGAGAATTTGACCTCTCCGTGGGCTCCATGATCGGTTTTGCCGGCATGATGATCGCGATCTTTTCGGTCACCCTGGGCTGGCCTGTCTGGATGGCCATTCTTGTCACATTTGCAATCTGCCTCGCGCTTGGCGCGCTCAACGGCTTCATTGTGATCCGCACAGGCTTGCCAAGCTTTATTGTGACACTCGCATTTCTGTTCATCCTGCGCGGCTTCACCATCTATTTCCCGCAGACAATTGAGCGCAAAACCATCATTGGTGGCGTCAAGGACGCGGCAGAAGGCGACTGGCTGGCTTTCCTGTTTGGCGGCAAAATCCTTACAGGCTTCTTTTCATGGCTCGGCGACATCGGTTTGATTGAGACCTTTTCGCGCGGCTCTCGTGAAGGCCAACCCATTGTTGACGGTGTACCAATGCTGATCGTCTGGGCGCTGGTCCTCGTTGTGTTTGGCCATGTGCTGCTCACCAAGACCAAATTTGGCAACTGGATCTTTGCCGCAGGCGGCGATGCCGAAGCGGCACGCAACTCTGGTGTGCCCGTGAACCGCGTCAAGATCCTGATGTTCATGTTCACCGCCTTCTGCGCAACGGTTTTTGCCACATGTCAGGTGATGGAGTTTGGCTCCGCAGGCTCCGACCGTGGCCTGTTGAAAGAATTTGAAGCAATCATCGCCGTTGTGATTGGTGGGGCGCTTCTCACAGGGGGCTACGGCTCCGTTCTGGGCGCAGCTTTAGGCGCGCTGATCTTCGGCGTGGTGCAGCAAGGCCTGTTCTTTGCTGGCGTCGAAAGCTCGCTGTTCCGGGTGTTCTTGGGCCTGATCCTGCTCGCGGCCGTGATTTTAAACACCTACATCCGCCGCATGATCACCGGCGAACGCTAAGGGGGAATTGAGATGACTGAAGATACCACTTTCCACCACGGTGATCCGGCGCCAAGCAAGCCGCTCATCGAGATGAAGAACATCCAGAAACACTTCGGCTCTGTGATTGCGCTGGCAGGCGTCTCTGTGAATGTCTATCCGGGGGAATGCCATTGCCTTCTGGGCGACAACGGCGCGGGCAAATCCACCTTCATCAAAACCATGTCCGGGGTACACAGACCCACATCTGGTGAAATCCTCTTTGAGGGCACGCCTATGAGCTTTGATGATCCACGAGATGCCATCGCAGCCGGGATCGCCACCGTACACCAACATCTCGCGATGATCCCTTTGATGTCGGTCAGCCGCAACTTCTTTATGGGCAACGAACCCGTCAAAAAAATCGCGGGCATCCCCTTCTTTGATCATGACTATGCCAACAAAGTCACGATGGATGAGATGCGCAAAATGGGCATCAACCTGCGTGGCCCGGATCAGGCTGTGGGCACATTGTCGGGTGGGGAACGTCAAACCGTGGCCATTGCCCGCGCTGTGCATTTTGGGGCGAAAGTGCTGATCTTGGATGAGCCAACATCGGCGCTCGGCGTGCGCCAGACCGCCAATGTGCTCGCAACCATCGACAAGGTGCGCAAACAGGGCATCGGCGTTGTCTTCATCACCCACAACGTGCGCCATGCCATGGCTGTTGGCGATCGTTTTACGGTGCTCAACCGTGGCCAGACGCTGGGCACCGCCAAACGCGGCGAAATCACTCAGGAAGAGTTGCAGGATCTGATGGCAGGCGGTCAGGAACTCGCAACCCTCGAAGGCAGCCTCGACGGGACCGTCTAAGGACATGAACATGCAGAAATCTCTCGATATCATCACCATCGGTCGCGCGGGTGTGGATCTCTACGGCAGTCAGATCGGCGGCCGCCTTGAAGACATGGGCTCCTTTGAAAAATATATTGGCGGCTCCCCCACCAATATCGCAGCGGGCACTGCGCGGCTTGGCCTCAAGTCAGGCCTGATCAGCCGCGTTGGTGATGAGCACATGGGCCGCTTCATCCGCGAAGAGCTGATCCGCGAAGGCGTGGATGTGCGCGGAGTTGCCACCGATCCGGAGCGTCTGACCGCGCTGGTGATCCTTGGCATCCGGGATGAAGAACAGTTTCCCCTGATCTTTTATCGAGAGAGCTGCGCTGACATGGCCCTCTGCGAAGCGGACATAGACGAGGCGCTGATCGCAGACAGCCGGGCGGTGGTGGCCACTGGCACCCACCTGTCCCACCTGCAAACTGCCGCCGCCGTGATCAAAGCACTGGAGCTGGCGCGCAAACATGGCGGACGCCGCGCGCTGGACATCGACTATCGCCCCAACCTCTGGGGCGTGGCCGGGCATGGCGATGGCGAAAGCCGCTTTGTCGAAAGCGCAGCTGTTACAGCAAAATTGCAATCCACCCTGCATCACTTTGACCTGATTGTCGGCACCGAAGAAGAGTTCCACATTGCCGGTGGCTCGACCGACACCATCGAAGCCCTGCGCGCGGTGCGCGCGGTTTCCAAGGCCACACTGGTCTGCAAACGCGGCCCCATGGGCGCGGTGGCCTTTGAAGGTGATATCCCGGACAGTCTTGATGATGGACAGAGCGGTCCGGGCTTCCCGATCGAAGTCTTCAACGTTCTGGGCGCAGGGGATGGGTTCATGTCGGGCCTGCTCAAAGGCTGGATGGAAGATGCCGACTGGCCCACGGCTCTGACCTATGCCAACGCCTGCGGCGCGCTGGCGGTCAGCCGTCATGGCTGCACACCGGCCTATCCTTCGCAGGAAGAACTGGCGTTTTTCCTCAAACGCGGCGTAATCCAGCCAGACCTGCGCAACGACAAAGCTCTGGAGCAACTCCACTGGGCCACCAACCGCAAGGGCGACTGGTCCACCATGCGGGTCTTTGCCTTTGACCATCGTATCCAATTGGAAGAGATGCCCGGCTATACGCCAGAAAAAGGCAGCCAGTTCAAAGAACTGTGCCTTGAGGCGGCGCAAAACGTACAAGCAGGCCAATCCGGCTACGGCATTCTATGTGACAATCGCATCGGCAAGACCGCGCTGCACAAAGCCAGCGGGTCAGGTCTGTGGATCGGCCGCCCAACCGAGTGGCCGGGATCGCGCCCTCTGACCCTAGAGCCTGAACTTGGCAGCGACTGCGGCGCGCTGAAATCCTGGCCTCGGGAAAATGTCGTAAAAGTCCTGTGCTTCTGCCATCCGGACGATGATGCCGAAACATGGGCTCAACAGGATGCCACCGTTCTGCGACTGTACGAAGCCGCGCGTCGCAACGGTCTGGAATTCCTTCTCGAAGTCATCCCCTCCAAAGTCGGCACAGTCGACGAAGACACAACGCCATGGGTGATCCAGCATTTCTATGATCTGGACATCTATCCCGACTGGTGGAAATTGGAGCCTTTGACCTCCGATGCCGCATGGGGCAAGGCAGTGACGGCCATCACCCGCAATGATCCGCACACCCGCGGGATCGTCGTCTTGGGGCTGGACGCTCCAGAAGCGGACCTGGCCGCGAGCTTCCGTCTTGCAGCCAGCTACGATTTGGTCAAAGGCTTTGCTGTGGGCCGCACCATTTTCGCAGAGGCCGCCCGCGCCTGGATGCTGGGCACCCTCAGCAATGCAGAAGCCATCACAAACATGAGCACCAAGTTCAGTCGCTTGGCCTCCATCTGGGATGACGCCCGCGCAGGGGCCCAGAGTGACGCACAGGGAGACGCACAATGACAAAGACAATCCGACTGACCGCAGCGCAGGCCATGGTGAAATGGCTCTCTGTTCAAATGACACCGGACGGAGAACGCTTTGTCGAAGGCGCATGGAGCATCTTTGGGCACGGCAACGTCGCGGGCATCGGCGAAGCCCTCTATGCGGCGGGTGACAGCTTTCCAACTTGGCGCGGCCAGAACGAACAGACCATGGCCCATGCCGCCATTGCCTATGCCAAGGCGCATAAACGCCGCCGCGTGCAGGCCGTGACCAGCTCCATTGGCCCCGGCGCGACCAATATGGTCACCGCTGCGGCCCTTGCCCATGTGAACCGCCTGCCAGTTCTGTTTGTTCCCGGCGATGTTTTTGCCAACCGCCGCCCCGATCCCGTGCTGCAACAGGTGGAGGATTTTGACGACGGCACAGTGTCGGCCAATGACTGTTTTCGCGCAGTCAGCCGCTACTTCGATCGCATCACACGCCCCGAACAATTGCTGACAGCCCTGCCCCGCGCCCTGCGCACCATGACAGACCCCGCCAATTGTGGCCCGGTGACCCTGTCTTTCTGTCAGGATGTACAGGCCGAGGCCTATGACTATCCGGAAAGCTTCTTTGCACCCAAAATCTGGCATATCCGCCGCCCCGCGCCTGACGCGCGTGAATTGGCAGAGGTCTCAGAGCTGATCAAAGCCGCTAAAAATCCCGTTCTGCTCTGTGGCGGTGGCGTGATCTACTCCGGTGCCGAAGAAACGCTTGCGGATTTTGCCACCAAACACGGCATTCCCGTGATTGAAACGCAGGCCGGCAAATCGGCCCTCGCACAATCCCATGCGATGAACTTTGGTGCCTCGGGCGTGGATGGATCGGCGGCGGCAAATGCCCTGTCGGTGGATGCAGATCTGGTGATTGGCGTTGGCACACGGTTTCAGGATTTCACCACCGGCAGTTGGGCACTGTTCCAAAACCCCACGCACAAAATCGTCTCCATCAACGTGCATGGCTATGACGCTGACAAACACGGCGCGACCCCGCTTGTAGGGGATGCCAAAATCACGCTGGAAGCTCTGTCTGAAAAACTGGCAGATCATCACAGCGGCGCATTTGACGCCCAATCGCGTCTGGATTGGCTGGCGGCCGTGGATCGCCACTGCGCTGATCGCAAAGGCGGCGCAGACTACCGCCCGCTGGATGCAGAGGTCATTGGCGCCGTGCAACGCACATCCTCAGAAGACACCATCGCCATGTGCGCCGCAGGCACCATGCCCGGCGCTCTCAAACTGCTGTGGCAGCCATCACAGGGCGGCTACCACATGGAATACGGCTACAGCTGCATGGGCTATGAAATCGCCGGTGCCATGGGCCTGAAACTGGCCCAGCCAAAGCGGGATGTTGTCTGTTTCGTCGGAGATGGCTCCTACATGATGGCCAACTCCGAGCTGGCCACAGCCGTCATGCGCCGTGTGCCCTTCACCGTGGTGCTGACGGACAACCGCGGCTATGGCTGTATCAACCGCCTGCAAATGCACACCGGCAACGAGCAGTTTAACAACCTTTATGCCGACTGCCGCATCGAAGCGCAGCCCGAAATCGACTACCTGGCCCACGCCGCCTCCATGGGGGCCCATGCCCTCAAAGCCACGAGTATTGCGGATCTTGAGGCCAAACTCGCCGAGGCCAAATCTTCACCGATCCCAACCGTGATCGTGATCGAAACCGATCCGATGCAGGGCCCCGGCGAGGCTGGTGGCGGCTTCTGGTGGGACGTGGCTGTGCCGGAAGTGGCCGCAAGTGAAAAACTCCAAAAAGCCCGCGCAGCCTATGAAGCCGCGATGGCAGACCAGAACCTTGTGAATTGAGACACCGACATGATCCTTTTTGGCACCAACCCCATCGCTTGGGCAAATGACGACGATCAGACCCTTGGCGCGCATATCCCCACCGAACAGATCCTGCGTGAGGCGGGTGAGATCGGCTTTGACGGGATCGAAAACGGCCACCGCTGGCCGCAGGACGATCCAGAGGCGTTGAAACAGCTGCTGGGCGGGCATGGTCTGAAATTTGTTTCCGGCTGGCACTCTCTGAACCTGCTGGCACAGTCGGTGGCAGATGAGAAAGCTGCAATCCAGCCACATCTGGACAAGCTCAAGCACAATGGCTGCAAGGTCGCGATTGTCTGTGAAACATCCAACTCGGTTCAGGGGCTGGACGTTCCTGTGAATGACGCGCCTGTGTTGAGCGCGGATGAGACGCAGGCCTTTGGCGCCAAGGTAGAAGAGATTGCGAAATACTGCGCAGATCAGGGCATTACACTGGTCTATCACCACCACATGGGCACCGTGGTGGAAACACCCGAAGAAATTGACGCCTTCATGGCGGCGACTGGCCCCGCCACCAAACTGCTGTTTGATGCAGGCCACGCATACTTTGGCAGCAACGGACAAGATCCTGCGCCCATTCTGGCCAAATACGCTGACCGCATGCACCACTTCCACGCCAAAAACGTGCGTCCTGCTGTGATGAAAGAGGTGCGCGAAAAAGGCCTGTCCTTCATGGATGGTGTGCGCGCAGGTGTCTTTACCGTTCCGGGCGACAGCGAAGGTGGCGTGGAGTTCGCACCGCTTCTCGGCACGCTGAAAGACACGGGCTATGACGGCTGGATCGTGATCGAGGCCGAGCAGGATCCAGAAGTGCGCAACCCGTTTGAATATCAGTCTCTGGGCCTTAAAACCCTGAAAGAGATCGCAGCAAAGGTGGATCTGTCATGAGTGACCTTCTACGCAAACCCTTTGGCACTCACGGTAAGGTCCACGACATCACCCCGGCCAGTGCCGGCTGGCGCTATGTCGGCTTCGGCCTTTATAAACTGCGCCCGGGAGAAACAGCTGCGGAGCTCACAGGTGACCGCGAAGTCATTTTGGTGATGGTCGAAGGCAAGGCCGCAATCCATGCCGCCGATCAGGACTGGGGCGTGCTAGGCGAGCGAATGAATGTCTTTGAGAAGACGCCCCCGCATTGCCTTTATGTGCCCAACGGCTCTGACTGGAAGGCCACGGCCGAAACTGACTGCACAATCGCAGTCTGCACCGCCCCTGGAAAGTCTGGCCACGAAGCACGTCGCATCGGCCCGGATGGCATCCAGCTCACCGAGCGCGGCAAGGGCACCAACACGCGCTACATCAATAACATTGCGATGGAGGCAGAAGACTATGCCGACAGCCTGTTGGTGACAGAGGTCTTCACCCCCGCTGGGCATTGGTCCTCTTTCCCAAGCCACCGTCACGACGAAGATGACTACCCCCGCATCACCTACCTCGAAGAAACCTACTATCATCGCCTGAACCCGTCTGATGGCTTTGGCATTCAGCGCGTCTACACCGATGACGGGCAGCTCGATGAGACCATGGCCGTGAGCGATGGGGACGTGGTGCTTGTGCCGCGTGGGCATCACCCCTGTGGTGCGCCCTATGGGTTTGAGATGTATTATCTCAATGTTATGGCAGGCCCCTTGCGCAAATGGCGCTTTGTCGCTGCGCCAGAAGTGGAATGGATCATGGAGCGCGATGCCTGATCCTGCACAACACGCATAAAGGGAAGGCCTCTTCATGCCTTCCAGCTCTCGTTTTGAGTTCACTGAGAAAGTCTCTCAAACCACTTTATTCAGCAAAACCTATCCCATTGGTCCGTGCCAGAATATCCACACCCTGCTGTTTCCAGAAATGCAGCAGATCTATGAAAATCCAGTTCTCTGCCAATTTGTCGCCCTCGCGGCGATAGATGTCGATCACACGGAACTCCCCCGCTTTGCCGGTCGCTGGCATCCCCATAAACCCGCCGCTTGGCACGGCGGTAAAATTGGGCCAACCAAAAAATCCACCATAATGCCCTTCCGCCATGCGACAGATGTGATTGGTCTTTGAGCGCTCGGTGAACCCTGCCCGAAACGGGCCGGAATGCTGCTTGGCATAACGCTCAATGGTGTAGGTCGCACCAATCCCTGTTGGCCCCCACCAGATCATGTCATCATGCCATGTCAGCGCCAGCTCTTCCTCAAGCGGCAGCGGATTATCCCATTGCCCCAGATCGCCGATCATCGCCTCAATCGCCGCAAGCGTCTTGGCGCCTTCCTCTGCTGATTGCGCCTCATAAAGCAACCCATCGTGGGTCATCGGGCCGGGCTGCACCAGCTGTGCCGCGGTCTGTTCCGGGAAAGGCTGTAAACCCGCCTGCACCATCAGATGCGGGATGTCAAAATACATCGCGGTCTCAACAATCTTGCCATCCTGCACCCGATGAAAGGCGCAATAGCGCAGAAAGGCCATCTTGCCGGTGGGCGCAATGCCCAGCCACGGCTGATCAAACAGCCCCATCAGATGCCCCATGCTGCTCACCCAGATGCCCCCCTCCGGATCAAGCCCGTTTGGGGCGGCAAAAAAGATGTCCATCCGGCGCTGCATCCGGCGCAGGCTCTGGCGCAGCGGTGTCCAGAATTTCGCCCCCACGGCCCGGGCGCCACGGATTTCATCAAACGGGTGAAATCCACGCCACAACAACTCAGAATCACAATATCTGGCCATCACTTCCCCCGCATCTTCGGCGGGTGCTGCCTCCAGATCGGCATAAAATGCCCGAATAATGTGCTTGGCCTCTTGAACATCACGCATGTGATTTTCCCATATTAAACATGTATTTGATGCGCATTTAACAACGCGGCTCCCGGAGTCGTTTCAAGTATTTTTGCATACGTATGCAAAAATGTCTTGCCAAAACCGACGCCGCGTCACTACCATTTTGCAAACGTATGCAAAACGCATCTGGATCAACCATATGCTGCTTGGGGGACCAAAATGGCCGAAATTCAGCTTCGCAATGTGGGCAAACGCTGGGGCACTTTCGTGGGTGTTCACAACTTCGACCTCACCATCGCCGACAAGGAGTTCCTCGTCCTGCTGGGGCCATCTGGATGTGGTAAGACCACCACCATGCGCATGATCGCCGGGCTAGAGGACGTCAGCGAAGGGGAAATCCGCATTGACGACACCGTGGTCAACGAGCTTGAGCCCAAAGACCGCGATGTGGCCATGGTGTTTCAAAGCTACGCGCTTTATCCAAACATGAACGTCTATGAGAACATCCGCTTCCCATTGAAGGTGCGCGGCATTGATCCGGCCACCCATCATGACCGCGTCATGCAGGCCGCAGAGCGTGTGGAGCTGGGCGAATTCCTGCACCGCAAACCGGCAGAACTCTCCGGCGGTCAGCGTCAGCGCGTGGCCTTGGCGCGCGCGATTGTGCGCAAACCCAAAGTCTTCCTGATGGATGAGCCGCTCTCAAATCTGGATGCCAAGCTGCGGGTCTCCACCCGCGCCCAGATCAAGAACCTGAGCCATGACCTTCAGGCCACCACCATCTATGTGACCCACGACCAGATCGAAGCGATGACACTGGCAGATCGCGTTGTGGTGATGAAAAAAGGCGTGGTGCAGCAGGTTGGCTCCCCCACCGAAATCTATGACCACCCCGCCAACACCTTTGTGGCGAGCTTCATCGGCTCTCCGGCCATGAACCTGATGGATGGCGAAGTGACTGGAGGCGTGTTCCGCGCGCCCCATGTGGAAATCGCGGGGATCAACGCCCCCGACGGCCCGCTGACCCTGGGCTTCCGTGCCGAGGACGCCACGGTTGCGCAAGGTTCAGGCCAGATCAACGCGCCGATCTACACGCTCGAGCTTCTTGGCGATGCCACGATGATCTCTGTGCGGGTGGGCGAGGCGCTGGTCTCTGTGAAAGCGGACAAAACCTACCGCGCCGAGATCGGCGATATGGTGTCCCTCAGCGTGCCAACTGAAATCTGCCACCTCTTCAATGCCGAAGATGGCGCAAGACTGGGATCTTAACCCAGCGTTCAGCCTTCGCATATGCGGCGGCAAAGGCCAACCGGGGTGAACAGCGCCCCTTTGACCCAACACAGGGAGACACATATGTCTATGACGAAACTTTCAATGCTCGGCGCTGCGGCCGTGTTCATGGGAACCACCGCTTATGCGGGCTGTGGCGTGACCTCCGGCACCGTCAACATTCTGGGTAATGATTTTGCCGCCATTCAGGCGGTTGCCGAAGGTGCCAAGCAATGCGCCGGTGGCGGCGTAACGGTTGAGAGCAACCTCAACAAAGATTACCGCGATCTGCAAATCGCCGCGCTGACCGCAAATCCGGCGCAATATTCCACCGTGGTCACCACCAACGCTGCGATTGTGCCGCTGATCGGCGAAGGCCTGATCCGCCCACTGGATGATCTGATTGCCAAGCACGGCCAGAACATCTCCAAGAACCAGCTGATCACTGTCGATGGCAAAGTGATGGCGGTGGCGTTTATGGCCAATGCCCAGCACCTGTTTGTGCGCACCGACATCCTTGAGAAAGCTGGCGTAGACGTGCCCACCACTTATGAGGATGTTGTGGCCGCAAGCGCAGCCATCAAAGCCGCTGGCCTGATGGAGCACCCCTTTGCCACCACCAGCCAGACCGGCTGGAACCTCGGCGAAGAGTTTGTGAACATGTACCTCGGCTTTGGCGGCGCGTTCTTCAAACCCGGCACCGCAGAGCCAAATGCGAACAACGAAACCGGCGTGGCCGCGCTCAACATGCTCAAAGCGCTGACCGAGCAATCCAACCCGGATTTCCTCACCTTTGACTCCAACGCGGTTCAGGCCTCCTGGGAAGCGGGCGATCTGGCGATTGCGCATCTCTGGGGCTCACGCGGCACCGGCATTCTTGATGCGGAAGGCTCCACCGACGAGGTGGTCAGCAACACCGTGCTGGTTTCCTCCCCAACCGTTGGCGGCGGCAGCACGCCAGCCTCTTCCCTGTGGTGGGACGGCTTTGCCATCGCAGCCAACGTGAGTGATGAAGACGCAGAAGCCAGCTTTGTTGCCATGCTCAACGGCATCAGCACAGAAAATGTGAAAGCCAACAATGACGCAGCCGTCTGGCTTGTCGAAGGCTATCAACCCTCTGCGGCCTCCGCGGGTGTTCTGGCAACCGCTACGGGTGGCACCAAGCCTTACCCGATGATCCCTTTCATGGGTCTGATGCACTCCGCCCTTGGCGCGGAACTCTCCGAGTTCCTGCAAGGCTCTGAATCTGCTGAGCAGGCTCTGGCCGATGTGGAGGCCGCCTATGTCTCTGCCGCCAAAGAAAAAGGCTTCCTTCAGTAAGAAGCCATCCCTTGGCAGAACCGGCCCACTCCCCCCGGTTCTGCCGCCCCTGCCCCTTCGTGAACGGGACGATCTGACATGCGCCATAAAACCTTCCTCTGGTTCATTCTGCCCAGCCTTGCTGCGATGATCCTCTTCATTGCGCTGCCGCTGGTGTCCGTGGTTGTCCAGTCCATGTATATCGAACATGAGCAGGTCCTTGTTGTGACCGAAAACTGCGGCCCCTTTGGCTGTACGCAGGAAAGCTCTGTGGACACCGAGGCCACGGCGCAATTGCGTGCCGAACAGCCGCTGGGGCGGTTTGCGGGCCTTGCCACCTATTTTGACCGCGGCCACCTCGCCAGCTCGGAAGTTGCCGAGGCCTGGGCCAATCGCGAAAGCCTCGGGGATTTCTTCGCCGAGCTTTATAACCTGCCGTTTTACAAGGCGCTCGCCTTCACGCTCACCTACACCTTTGTGGTCACGCCGATGGTGATTGTGCTCGGCCTGCTGATCGCGCTGGGTGTGAACCGCCTCACCCCTGCGCTCAAAGGCCCGACGATCTTTGTCTCCCTGTTGCCGATGATCATCACGCCACTGATTGGCTCGCTGATCCTGTTCTGGATGATCGACGCCCAAGGGGTGATCGGCAAATCATTGCAATGGATCTTTGACGATCCGGAACTCTCGCTGAAAGCCTCCCCACCACTCACATGGATCACCCTCATCGTCTACGGCATCTGGAGCGGCGCACCCTTTGCCTTTGTGGTCTTCTACGCAGGGCTTCAGACCGTGAACAGCGACTCCCTTGAGGCCGCCATGATCGACGGGGCCACCAAATGGCAACAGATCCGCTATGTGGTGATCCCCCATCTGATGCCGCTGGCGGTGTTTATCTCGCTGATGCAGCTGATGGACAATTTCAGGGTGTTTGAACCGGTGGTTGGCTTCTCGGCCCAAGCCAATGCACCCTCGCTCTCCTACATCATCTTTGCGGATATGCGCAGCGACATCACCCGCTTCAACTCTGCCGCCGCCACCTCGGTGCTGACCGTGATCGGGGTCACGATCCTGCTTGCCCCCGTCTTGGTGCGCACATGGCGCGACTTCAAAGGAAAGGCTGTCTGATGTCCTCCACCATTGCAAACCGCTCCTCCCGCAGCCTGATTGTGATCTCCTCAGCCTTTGTGCTGCTCTGGGTGATTGTCGCCTCCTTCCCCTTCCTCTGGACCCTCTGGGGCTCCTTCAAAGTGCAGGGGGATTTCTTCTCCAAGGCGGATTGGACCCAAGCCCTCACCGGCACCCGTACATTGATTGAAACCGGCGGCACCTTCACCGGCAAAGGCTATGAAGGCGCCTGGGTGCAGGAAGAATTCTGGCGCGCGGCGATCAACACCTTCATCATTGTGTTCTTCACCGTTGTCATCTCGCTGACCTTTGGCACCTTGGGCGGCTACGCGCTGGCACGCTCGGGTCACAACTATTCCTTCTGGCTTTTGATGATTGCACTGGTGTTTCGCGCCATGCCGCACATCACGCTGGTCTCCGGCTACCTGCTGCCGTTCTTTGAATGGAACCTCTGGGGCCATATCCCCACCGCGATCATCGTGCTTGTCGCCATCAACCAGC
This sequence comes from Shimia marina, assembly GCF_001458175.1. Classification (GTDB taxonomy): domain Bacteria; phylum Pseudomonadota; class Alphaproteobacteria; order Rhodobacterales; family Rhodobacteraceae; genus Shimia; species Shimia marina. Next base: position 30,096 of record NZ_CYPW01000013.1, on the reverse strand, counting down.
CCTTCACGCTCTGGATGCTGCACTCCTTCTTCCTGAACATCCCCAAGGATCTGGACGAAAGCGCCAAGGTCGACGGCTGCAACCAGTTCCAGGCCTTCCGCCATGTGATCATCCCAGTGATGTGGCCCGGCGTGATCACCACCGGCCTGTTCTCCTTCCTGCTGGCCTACAATGACTTCTCGGTCACCTCGATGCTGCTCAGCGAAGAGAACCGCACCATGGTGCCTGCGATCTACGGCTTCCTTGGCTCCACGCAGGAAGAAGGCAACGTGATGTTTGCTGTCGCCTCCGTGGTCTCCGCCACCGCGCCGCTCTTTGTGCTGGTGATGTTCTTCCAGCGTCAGATTGTTTCGGGCCTGACCGCAGGGGCCGTGAAAGGATGAGCGCCACCGCCCGCCACAGCGCCATGGCGCGCCACCCGGCGCTCAACAGGCTGCCACGGGATTTTCTGAGCGGGGTACCTTGCGCCCCTCTCACACCACACACCGCATTTTACTAGGAGATAGACCATGAAAGGTTCTCGCCCCGAACAAGCCGTTCTGACCCGTGACACGGATATGAGCAAAACCGAAGACACCCGTCGCGTGATCGAAACCATGGTGGATGGTCTCAATGACCACCGCATCGACGACATCGGCGAATTCTTCACCCAAGGCTTCCGCTGGATGGGCAACCAAGGCTGCGGCACCAAAACCGGTCTCAAGGAATTTCAGGACAACTGGCAGCGCCCGTTCCAGGCGGCGTTTTCCGACAAAACCTGCATTGATGAGGCACGTCTTTATATGGGCGAATGGGCCGCGGCCTTTGGCCGTCAGGAAGCCACCCACTCCGGTGAATTCCTCGGCATTGCCCCCACCGGCAAACGCGTCGAAATCCGCTACATGGATTTTTGGAAGGTTGTGGACGGCAAGATTGTCGACAACTGGGTGAATGTGGATTTCGCCCATGTGGCTGCCCAGCTGGGTGTCGACATTTTCAACGGCGAAGGCTGGGAAGCCTATGACCGCGGCGAAAAAGAAGCGCCCCGTCCAGAGGCAAAATAAACCATGTCCCGGGCGCAAGCCCGGGGCCCCACTCTATGAATGAGGCCCCGCGTAATCTGCGGGGCGGGAGACAGTGAGATGACCATCGAGTATCTGAAACGCGGCAAAGACCAAGCGGAACGCGCCGAAGATGATGCCAAAACCCGCGCCGTGGTCGAAGCCACGCTCAAAGACATTGAAACCCGCGGCGACGCCGCCGTGCGGGAGCTGTCTGAGAAATTTGACAACTATTCCCCGGCCTCTTTCCGCCTGAGCCAAGAAGAGATCGACGCGCTGATCGCCTCTTTGACCGAGCGTGAGCTGGCTGACATCAAATTTGCCCAAGAACAAGTGCGCAACTTTGCGCAGGCCCAGCGGGACTCGATGCTGGACATCGAAGTGGAAACCATGCCCGGCGTGATCCTCGGCCATAAAAACATCCCGGTGCAATCCGTGGGCTGCTATGTGCCCGGCGGCAAATTCCCTATGGTGGCATCGGCGCATATGTCCGTGGCCACTGCCTCTGTTGCTGGCGTGCCGCGCATCATCGCCTGCACCCCGCCGTTTCAAGGCAAGCCCAACGCCGCCGTGATTGCCGCCATGCATCTGGGCGGCGCCCATGAGATCTATGTGATGGGCGGCATTCAGGCGATTGGCGCCATGGCACTCGGCACCGAGACCATTGATCCGGTGCATATGCTCGTCGGCCCCGGCAATGCCTTTGTGGCCGAAGCCAAGCGCCAGCTCTTTGGCCGCGTCGGCATCGACCTCTTTGCCGGTCCAACTGAAACTATGGTGATTGCGGATGAAACCGCCGCAGACGCCGAACTCTGCGCCACCGACCTGCTGGGTCAGGCAGAGCACGGCTATAACAGCCCCTGCGTGCTGCTCACCAACAGCAAGAAGCTGGCCGAAGAAACCCTTGTGGAAATCGAACGTATTCTTCAAATCCTGCCCACCGCAGACACCGCGCGCGTGAGCTGGGATGAATACGGCGAGGTGATTGTCTGTGACACCTATGAAGAAATGCTCGAAGTGGCCGATGACATCGCCTCTGAGCATGTTCAGGTGATGACAGACCGTGACGATTGGTTCCTGGAAAACATGACCTGCTACGGCGCGCTGTTCCTGGGCGCACGCACCAATGTCTCCAACGGGGACAAGGTGATCGGCACCAACCACACGCTGCCCACCAAGAAGGCGGGGCGCTATACCGGCGGTCTCTGGGTGGGTAAATATCTGAAAACCCACAGCTATCAGAAAGTCACCACAGATGAGGCCGCCACGCTGATTGGCGAATATGGCTCGCGCCTCTGCATGCTCGAAGGCTTTGTTGGCCACGCAGAGCAATGCAACGTCCGGGTGCGCCGCTATGGCGGCATCAACGTGCCTTATGGCACCGGCGCGCCTTACCGTGACGCCGCCGAGTGAGGCGGTTTTGGGACTGAGGGGCCAGCCCCTCAGACTCCCCGGGATATTTTGAGCAAGAGGAAAATGGACAGACACACCCGGCATAAGGCAACGATCAAGGCGTTTCGTGAGGCGGCTTATGATTTTGAGGCGACTGCGGTGCAGGATGCTTTGGCGCAGCTTTGTACGCCGGATGTGGAGGTCCACCTCTGCCATCCTTTTGGGGATCTGACCGGGCCAGACGCGCTTTATGAGCGTGCCTTCGCGCCGCTCTTTGCGGCGGTGCCCGATCTGGAGCGGCGCGATTTCATTGTCATGGCGGGCACAGATGCTTTGGGACAGGATTGGGTTGGCTGTGGCGGCCATTACACCGGGGTGTTTGCCGCCCCATGGCTTGATATCCCGCCCACCGGCCATCAGATCGCCATGCGCTACCACGAGTTTTTCCGCTTTGACGGTGGCAAAGTGGTGGAGATACAGGCCATCTGGGACATTCCCGAGGTCATGATGCAGGCCCGCGCCTGGCCAATGGCCCCCGCGCTGGGGCGTGAATGGCGCGTGCCCGGCCCGGCCACCTGTGATGGCATTGTGGCAGGGCCCTATGATGCAGAGCAAAGCGCGCAAAGCTGCCAGCTGATCCTCGACATGCTGGAAGCTTTGGTGAAACACCCAAAAGATCCCGACCCGCGCGTGATGGAACTTGACCGCTTCTGGCATCCGCGCATGAGCTGGTATGGCCCGGCAGGCATTGGCACCGCACGCGGCATTTCCGGCTTTCGGAACTGGCATCAGACCCCGTTTCTGAATGCCATGCCCGATCGCGGCCAGCATGAGGATGAAATCACCCATCATTTCTTTGGCGACAGCCAATATGCGGCGGTCACCGGCTGGCCCAATATGATGCAAAGCCTGAGTGCGGACGGTTGGATGGGGATCGCGCCCTCCGGCAAAAATATCAGCCTGCGCAGCCTCGATTTCTGGCGTGTGGAAGGCGACAAGATCCGCGAAAACTGGGTGCTCGTTGATCTGCTGGATGTCTACCGCCAGCTTGGGGTTGATGTCTTTGCCCGTTTGCGAGAGTTCAACAAAGCGCGCAATTTGGCGCATCTGACATTGCCAGAGGGACTGTAACCTGATGACCGATTTGCCCCGCACCCCGTCTTTTTCACTCACCGGACAGACCGCCCTTGTCACCGGGGCGTCCTCCGGCATTGGTCAGGGCTGCGCCGTGGCGCTGGCTGAGGCAGGCGCGCATGTGGTCTGTGCCGCACGCGGCGTGGACAAACTCAACGACACGGTGGCCGCCCTTAAGGACGCAGGCCACAGTGCGGAGGCGCTGTCGCTCGATCAAAGCGACCTTGAGGCGCTTGGCACCCTAATGGCAGAGCGCGCCTTTGATGTGGTGGTCAACTCCGCCGGTCTGGCGCGCCACGGCCCTGCGCTGGAAACCACACCGGAGGATTTTGACGCTGTTGCGGGATTGAACCTGCGCGCGGCCTATTTCCTGTCGACTTATGCGGCGAAAGCCATGATCGCGGCGGGCAAACCCGGCTCGATCATTCATATCTCAAGCCAGATGGGCCATGTGGGCGGCATCGACCGCGCGGTCTACTGCGCCACCAAACATGGGCTTGAGGGCATGGTCAAAGCCATGGCCATCGAATGGGGCCCTGCACAGGTGCGCATAAACACGGTCTGCCCGACGTTTATCCGCACGCCGCTGACGCAATCGACCTTTGACAATCCCGAGCGCGCCGCCTGGATCACGGAAAAGATCAAACTGGGCCGTGTGGGTGAGGTTGAGGACATCATGGGCGCGGTGCTCTATCTGGCCTCCAAGGCCTCCGCATTGGTCACCGGCACCTCCATGCTGATTGACGGCGGCTGGACGGCCGACTGATGGCGGAGAAAGTCACCTCCCTGCAAGTGGCCGAGCGCGCCGGCGTGAGCCAATCTGCGGTCAGCCGGGTCTTCACCCCCGGCGCTTCGGTGAGCCAGAAAACCGTGGACAAAGTGCGCAAGGCGGCTGAGGAGCTGGGCTACCGCCCCAACGTGCTGGCCCGCGCCATGGTCTCCGGCAAAAGCCGCATCATTGGTCTGGTTGTGGCCTATCTGGACAATTACTTTTACCCGGAGACGCTGGAAATCCTCTCCAATGCGCTGCAGGAACAAGGCTATCACGTGCTGGTTTTCATGACCTCACACACCGCAGGCCCGATTGACGATGTGGTGCAGGAAATCCTGGATTATCAGGTGGATGGCATCGTCACCGCCTCTGTGGCCATGTCCTCCAAACTGTCGCAGAAATGCATTCAGGCCAATGTCCCCGTAGTGCATTTCAACCGTTTTGAAAAAACCCAGGGTGTGAGCTCCGTCACCTCAGACAACTTCGCCGGCGGGCGCGAGCTGGCTCAATTCCTCGTCGCCGGTGGCCACCAGAAAATCGCCTATATCGCTGGATGGGAAGGGGCGTCTACGCAGCGCGACCGCGAGGCAGGCTTCCGCGCTGGTCTTGCCGAGCTGGGCCAGAGCCTCTTTGCCCGCAGCTGTGGTGAGTTTGACACCGATCATGCCCGCGCCGCCGCCCACGCCATGTTCAACGTAGCCGCAGACAAGCGCCCCGACGCGGTGTTTGTCGCCAATGATCACATGGCCTTCGCAGTGATGGACGAGCTGCGCTTTTGCCTTGATCTCAAGATCCCCGAGGATGTCTCTGTGGTCGGCTTTGACGATGTGCCCCCCGCCGCGTGGCGGGCCTATGACCTCACCACCATGCGCCAGCGCGCCAATCTGATGGTGGCAGAAACCGTGGACGCTCTGCTCGCCCATATCGAAGATCCCGCCAACGCAGCCCCCCGCCAGGTCTCCATATCGGCCCCGCTGATCGTGCGCGGCTCCGCCCGCCTGCCTGCCAATTGGCCCCCGCAAGAAGGATAACCCCATGCAAGGCTTTGACCCGAAGTTTAAGGACTTCCCCGACTACATCATCGGCATCACCAAAGAGATTTGGGAAGACCGTGGCATGGCCACTTTGCATGATTACTACGCCCCGGATGTGGCGGTGCGCATGCCCGGCTCTGTGTCGCGCGGCAACGCGGGCGTGATTGGCGCCACCATGGCAACATTGGCGGAATTTCCCGATCGTACGCTGCTGGGCGAAGATGTGATCTGGTCGGGCACACCAGAGGAGGGCATGCTCTCCAGCCACCGGATTATGTCCACCGCGACCCATCTGGGCGATGGCGTCTTTGGCAAGGCCACCGGCACCAAGCTCACCTACCGCATTCTCGCGGATTGCCACGCCAAGAACAACGCCATCGACGATGAATGGCTGATCCGCGACAACGGCGCGGTGGTGCGCCAGATGGGTTGGGATCCCAAAGACTTCGCCCGCGATCTGATTGCCCGCGAAGGCGGCCACGAGGCCTGCGTGAAACCTTTCACCCCGGCCAATGACATCGACGGCCCTTACAAGGGCACCGGCAACGACAATGCGTGGGGCCAGCGCCACGCCGACTTGCTGACCTCGATGATGGATGCCGATATGGCGGCGATCAAACGGCACTACAATCGCGCGGTGCAAAGCGAATATCCCGGCGGGGCCACCGGCCACAGCTGGGATCCGGTCGAACGCTTCTGGATGTCCCTGCGCGCCTCTCTCCCCTCGGCAAAATTCACCATCCACCACCAGATCGGCCGCGACGATCCTAACATGCCGCCTCGCTCCGCGATCCGCTGGAGCCTGCATGGCAAACACGACGGCTGGGGCGCGCTTGGCGCACCCACAGGGGCCGATCTCTATGTGCTCGGCATCAGCCACGCGGAATGGGGTGAGCTGATCGGCGGCGACATCCGCCTGCGCCGCGAATGGACCCTGTTTGACGAAACCGCGATCTGGAAACAGATCCTGCTGCACACCGGCGAGCTGTAGGGCGCGTTTGGTGCAGGGTAAAAACTCATATCGCAACGCCACACAGGCGGCGCGGCGCTTTCATGCACACCGCGCCTCTCTGCGTGCCCGACGTTTGAACAACCGTCCTCCCGGAGTGCGCGCCCCGTCCCGGCCTTGAGCCGGGACCGCGCCCTCTCAAACGCCTCCGCCCGATCGATCATCTGGGCGCGGGGCTCAAACAAACGGAGACACATCATGAGCACCATCCAATCCCGCATCGTCCGCTACGGCGAGCTGCAACCCTGCAAAACTGCCTTCATTGACGCCCACACACCGGGCTCTGATCAGAAAGAGAACTTCACCATCGTCGGTGGCGGTGTCTCGGAATCCCCCGATCAGCACGTCCACATCACCGACAAGATCGGCTTCAACATCGGCGCCGCAGGCCAGCCGCCCAAATGCCGCAACTCCCTGCACAGCCACACCACCGCCGAGGTGTTTTTTGTGGCCAAAGGCCGCTGGCGCTTCTTCTGGGGCCGCTATGGCACCGCCGGTGAATTCATCGCCGAAGAAGGCGACATCTTTAACATTCCCACCGGCATCTTCCGCGGCTTTGAAAACGTCGGTCAGGACTACGGCATGATCATGTCGATCCTTGGCGGCGACGACGCTGGTGGCGGCGTCACATGGGCGCCGCAGGTGATCGAGGACGCACAGGCCCACGGCCTGATGCTGGGCGACAACGGCGTGCTCTATGACAGCAAGAAAGGGCAGGAGCTCCCCCACAATGTGCGCGCCATGCCGCTGCTGTCTGAGGAAGAGCTGAAAGCCTACCCCGAAGTGCCGGTTGAGGATGTGGTTGGCAAATATGTCGCCCGCTATTGGGATTTGATGGCGCTGGGATCCAGCAAACCCGCCAAGGTGATTGGCGAAGATGCCATGATCAAAGACAAGCCCGGCTTTGAGGTGGATTTCCTCACCCGTGGCTCTGCTGTGACCGAGCAGATCAAAACCGATCAGCCCGTGGTGCTGATGCCCGCCAGCGGCCACTGGCGCATCAAGATTGATGACGTAGAGGTCACCCTCTCCGCCGGGGACACCGCTCTGACCATGCCCGGCGAAAGCTACAGCGTCGCACCCTCCATGACAGGTGAGGCCGGGCTTTACCGCATCACCGCAACCAATGACCCCGCCGGGGCGACGTGGGTCGGTTAACGAAAGGACTTGCGCGGCGCAACGGTCGCCACGCAACAGCCGCAAAAGTTAACAGCGAGATGCCGAAAATGACACCTCCGCAATACCGACGCAATACCGACGTAATACAGACAGGTGGTTTTGGCACGATGCGCAAGTGTTTAACGCACCGCCCTCCCCGTGCGCTTTAGAAGGACTGTCGCCAATGACACCCATCGTTTTCTTGCCCGGCATGATGTGTGATGCTCGGCTATTTGCCCCCCAAATTGCCGCCCTGTCCGCGCGCCATATGGTCTCTGTTGCGCCCATTGGCGGCTTTGCCACCATGACCGAACTGGCGCAGGATGTGCTGCAAAACGCCCCGCCCCGCTTTGCCCTTGCTGGCCTCAGCATGGGGGGCATTCTCGCCATGGAAGTGGCCCGTTTGGCGCCCGAACGGGTGGCCGGTCTGGCCCTGATGGACACCAACCCGCTGGCCGAACTGGAGGCTGTGAAAGCCAAGCGCGGCCCGCAGATCGAGATGGTGCGAAACGGTGAGCTGCGCGATGTGATGCGCGATCAGATGATCCCGCATTATCTTGCGGAAAGCTCGGATGCGGCCACGCTGGAGCTGATCTGCGAAGATATGGCCCTGGCGCTGGGCGATCAGGTTTTTATCAACCAATCCATTGCCTTACGCGACCGTCCTGATCAAACCGAGACGCTGAAATACTTTGACAATCCTGCGCTTGTGCTCTGTGGGGAACAAGATCGCCTCTGCCCTGTGGCGCGCCACGAACTTATGCATGAGCTGCTGCCCAACAGCACCCTCACCGTGCTGCCGGATGCGGGTCATCTGCCCACATTGGAACAGCCTCAGGCCACCACAGCGGCGCTCACAACATGGTTGGAAACCCTATGACCCCTTCCCTGCTCAAACTCCTGCAATCTGTCGACACACCAACCGTCTGTAACGCCATTGAAGTGGCACAGGGTCAGCGCGGTTTTGCCCAGTTCACCCGGGGCACCATGCTCTGCTCCGCCCCCGAAGAGGGTGCCATGGTCGGCTACGCCCGCACCGCCAAAATCGCCGCACAGGAGCCCTCACAAGAGGCCCCGGATGTGATCCGCGCCCGCCGCATGGCCTATTACAAACACATGTCAGAAGGCCCCTCCCCCCGTGTCACCGTCGTCCAAGATCTCGATTATCCCAATGCCGTCGGCGCATTTTGGGGGGAGATAAACACAAATGTTCACAAGGGCTTAGGCGTGTCTGGCGCGCTCACCAACGGCGTGATGCGCGACCTTGGAGATCTGCCTGAGGGCTTTCCAGTGGTCGCAGGCTCCATCGGCCCCAGCCACGCCTTTGTGCATGTGCGCGAGGTGGGCACCCCGGTTGAGGTTTTTGGCATGGCGGTGCAGGACGGTGATCTGGTCCACGCCGATCGCCACGGCGCGCTGGTCATTCCCGAAGATGTCATTCCAATGCTGGAAGCCGCCATCCTCAAACTGCTAGAAACCGAAAAACTGGTTCTGGAGCCCGCCCGCAAGGAAGGCTTTGATTTTGAACAGTTTGAGGCAGCCTGGCAGGCTTTTGAAGCGGCCCGCACATAGACAGTCAGCAAAGAACCGTAAGTCGTATAAGCCTCACCTATTGCAGCTCGCTAGTAGTTTGACAAATTTAGTCAATTATTATTAGTTACGCATGCGAGCGGCACCTGCTGCCGCTGAAATAAGGAGAGACCTATGACCGTCAAAAATCTGACGCGGGGTCTTTGCTCCGCTGCCGCAGCACTCACGCTTTCTTTTGCGTCCGCCACGATCGCCCTTGCAGAGACCATCAAAGTGACCGACATCGCAGGCCGCGTTGTCGAAGTCGAAAAAAACCCATCTAAAGTTGTGATCGGCGAAGGCCGCATGATCTATTCGATCGCACTTCTGGACCAAGAAAATCCATTTGCGCGTGTCGTCGGCTGGAAAGACGACATGATCAACTATGACCCAGATGCTTACCGCAAGTATCTGGCCGCTTATCCCGAGATCAAGAACCTCCCCAGCTTTGGCAGCCCCTATGCCGATGAGTGGAACCTTGAGGCGGTGATTTCTCTGGGCACCGAAGTGGTGTTCATGAACCTCGGCAACCTGCTCAAGGCGCAGGAAAGCGACATTATCGAAAAATTGGAAGAGGCGGGTGTGGCCACCGTCTTTGTGGACTTCCGCCAAGATCCAACCGCAAACTCTATCCCCAGCATCCAGCTGATGGGGCGAATTTTTGACAAACGGGATCAGGCTGACGCGTTCTCCGATTTCTATCAGCAGCAAACCAAGCTGATCTATTCCCGCGTGTCGCAGATCCCGGTCGAAGATCGCCCGATTGTCTTTATTGAAAACGCGGCTGGCTATAACCCGTCCAAGTGTTGCACCACTTATGGCGCGGCCAATCTTGGACGTTTGGTGGATCTGGCCGGCGGGCGCAATTGGGGGTCAATGAAATTCCCAGGTTTCAAAACCAAAGTCAGCCTTGAAGCGCTGTTTGCGGATGACCCTGCTGTGATCATCGGCACAGGTGCAAACTGGTCTGAAGCCAATCCAGACACCATCGCAGTTCTGTTCGGTTATGAGGCGGATGACGCAACCGTTCAGGACCGCCTTGCAGGTCTTGCGGCACGCGAAGGCTGGCCAGAGCTGTCTGCGGTGAAAAACGGTCGTTTCCACTCCGTCTATCATCAGTTCTATAACAGCCCTTACCACTTTGTGGCGATGCAGGCCTTTGCCAAATGGGCACATCCAGAGCTGTTTGCCGATGTGGATCCAGAGGCGACCATGAAAGAGCTGCATGAGAAGTTCCTGCCGATTGAATACTCCGGCGTTTTCTGGGGCACGCTGAACTCTGGTATGTAACACCGCCAAAAATTCGGTCCCGCCTTGGCGGGCCCGAACATCTTTAAGGTATTCCCCATGACAATCGATATATACGTCTCAGAGATGCGACGGTCCTATGCGTCTCAAACCGCGCGGCGCTACGGCATGATCTTCGTCGTTGCCGCCATCCTTCTGCTGAGCTTTCTGGTGGATATCGCCACCGGGCCGGGAAACTACAGCCTGTCAACGGTGTGGCAGGTTCTGACAGATCCGCTTTCGAACGGCGTGCGGCTCAAGGTGATTGTGTGGGATTATCGCCTGCCGGTGGCCATCACCGCCGTGATTGTTGGGGCATTGCTGGCTGTGGCTGGCGCGCAGATGCAGACAATTCTAAACAACCCGCTTGCCGAGCCATTTACCCTAGGGGTCTCGGCTGCCGCCTCCTTTGGTGCCTCACTGGCAATTGTTTTGGGCTTCAGCATCATACCCGCCGTCGGCCCATTGCTGGTCTCCATCAATGCCTTTGTCTTTGCCCTGCTCACCTGTGGGTTTATCCTGTTGGCCACCCGGCTGAAGGGTGTCGGATCAGAAACCATGATCCTGTTTGGCATTGCGATTTTCTTCACTTTTTCGGCGCTTTTGGCACTGATGCAATATATGGCCTCCGAAGATCAGATCGCGCGCATTGTGTTTTGGATGATGGGTTCGCTTGGCCGTGCCAGCTGGGAAAAGATCAGCATTGGCGTTTTACTGCTTGGCCTGGCCATTCCCTTCAGCCTGCTGCGCACATGGCCCATGACCGCGCTGCGCATGGGCGAGGCCACAGCGGAAAGCATGGGTGTGGATGTGGCGCGCCTGCGGGTTGAGATGCTGATCTGTGTGTCACTTCTGGCGGCCACGGCGGTTTCCTTTGTTGGCACGGTGGGGTTTGTCGGGCTGGTCGGCCCGCATATCGCGCGGCTTATTGTCGGCGAGGATCAGCGGTTTTTTGTACCCCTTTCAGCATTGGTTGGCGCGGTTGTGCTGTCACTGACCTCGGTGATTTCCAAATCCATCACACCGGGCATCATATATCCCATTGGCATCATCACCTCATTGATCGGCGTACCCGTGTTTATCTCGATCATCCTCGGAACACGGCGAGAGAAACTGTCATGACCCTAAATATCGAGAACTTAAAAGCAGGCTACGGCCGCGTCGAAATTCTACATGACGTCTCCGTTCCCAACCTGAAAGGCGGCGAATTTGTCGGTTTGATTGGGCCAAATGCCTCCGGCAAATCCACGCTTTTTAAAACGCTGGCCGGATTGATCACGCCAACTGCCGGGCGGATCAGCTTAAACGGAAACGACATTGCTGGGATGGGTCGGAGAGACCGCGCACAGAAGGTCGCCTATATGCCGCAGGCCTTTGGCTGCAACGCCTTGCTGACCGTCTTTGAAAGCGTTTTGCTGGCGTTGAAACAAACCAGCGGCTGGCGGGTAAAATCTGACAATCTTGATCGGGTGGCCGAAACACTTCACGCTCTGAAACTTGCCCATCTGTCAGACCGCGGCATCGCGGATTTGAGCGGAGGTCAGGCGCAGATGGTTTCTGTTGCGCAAACAATTGTACGTGCGCCGGATGTCATCTTGCTGGATGAACCGACCAGTGCCCTGGATCTGCATCACCAACTGTCCATCATGACATCAATCCGCGGCGAGATGCTACGTCGCAAGCCAGTTGTCATCGCAGCTCTACATGATCTGAACCTTGCGGCGAAATTCTGTGACCGGCTGGTGTTGTTGCGGGATGGGGTCATTCTTGCCGATGGGCCACCAGATCGGATCCTCGCCTTGCCAGAAATTGGCCACACGTATCGCGTGGAAACAGATTTGGCGCGCACCGAGCGCGGCGCGCTTTATGTAGATGCCAGGTTGCCCGCGTGACCATTGCGCGGATTGCGACATCTATACGAGACACTTCAGGTAGACATCTGTCTGCGCGATATGGGCCGGGCCCACGGCCAAAAATACAACAGCATAGAAGACAGGGGTACAATAGCCGCTGCTTAAAGCAGCAGATCTAGCTGTGGAAGTGCCGTTGTTTTTTTCAAGCTGAGCGGTGGATCAATTCGGATCGACAATTTGCCTTTTTTAAACTGCCCGAATTGGACCCATTGGTGTTTAAGCCCACAAAATCGCCACGCGGAGTGAATGATAAAAAACCACGTAAAAAACTGATATTAAACACAAAAATCAGTACTTAGGTTGTACCTAAGATAAAGTGAGGAAGTCCGTTCTTAGACAGGTGGCAGCGCCCGGATATACCCATGGTAGAACATGCGGCACCTCGGGGAGGCCAAATTGGCTGAGAATAAACAGATCGCAATCGATGTAAGAGACGCGGTCAAACGTTATGGAGACTTCACAGCGCTCAAGACGATCTCACTGTCCATTATGGACAATGAGTTTTTCACGCTTCTGGGACCATCCGGTTGCGGCAAAACCACCTTGCTACGCATGATCGCCGGATTTGAGGCCGTGACAGAAGGGGCCATCTACCTCTTTGGTGATGAAATCGCGAACCTGCCCCCAAACAAACGCCCCGTGAACACGGTTTTCCAGAACTATGCGCTCTTTCCGCATATGACTATTCTGGACAATGTGGCTTTTGGCTTGGAGATGCGGGGCAAATCAAAGTCCGAAGCCCGCACTAAGGCTGGTGAGATGCTGGAACTTGTACAGCTTTCCCAATTCTCTGCCCGCAAGCCTAGCCAACTCTCAGGGGGCCAACAGCAACGCGTTGCGCTCGCGCGTGCGCTGGCGCCCCAGCCAAAAGTGCTGCTGCTGGACGAACCGCTCTCAGCACTTGATCTGAAGCTTCGCAAGGCCATGCAGCTTGAATTGAAGCACCTGCAGCGCGAAACCGGGATCACCTTCATCTTTGTGACACACGATCAGGAAGAGGCGTTGACCATGTCCGACCGTATTGCGGTCATGTCAGCAGGTGAAATGCAGCAACTGGGGTCGCCCACAGATATCTATGAACGCCCACATAATATGTTTGTTGCGGATTTCATTGGCGAGACCAACTTGCTCGAAGTTTCGGTTGACGCGATTAACAATGGGCGAGCTGTTTGTCACTTGGGTGGCGGACACGAATTGACCTGTAACGCGGTCGAAGGGGTCGATATCGGGTCCAAGGTACATATGTCGATCCGGCCCGAACGCCTCTTTATGTCTGAGAATCCAGCTGAAACCGAAAGCCTGAAAGGGCGGATCAAAGAGAACATCTTTGTCGGAACAGACATCACCACCATCGTGGACCTACAGGACGGTCCAGATTTTGTCGTTCGCACTTCGAACTCAGATCGCGGCAACAAGCGTATCTTTGAACCGGGCACTGAAATGTACGTCAATATGGAGCTGGGGGCGGGCCGCCTCCTGGCTGACTGATGGCAGCAGGTGCAACAAGCGGCGGCAGCGCGACAACCGATACCTATAAAGAAGCCCGGACATGGTTGCTATTGCCATCATGGGTAACGCTCAGCATTCTCGTGCTGGCACCCGTGATCATGATGTTGATCTACTCTTTTCTGACAAAGGAGTTTCGGGGCGGTGTGATCTGGGAATTTTCCCTGTCGGCCTATGATCAGTTCTTTTTTGATCGTGGCCTGTTCGGAGACGAACCACCCAAGCTCGAATGGACCTATATTTCCATCTTCTGGCGTTCAATCTGGCAGGCAGGTGTAGCAACACTGCTGAGCCTCGCGATTGGTTTCCCAACAGCCTACTTCATCGCCACTCGATCCGAGGAAATGCGCCCGGTCTGGGTGTTCCTGATCACGATCCCTTACTGGGTCAACCTGTTGATCCGCACCGTGTCCATGAAGTTCCTGCTGCGCGATCAGGGGCCATTGAATGATTTCCTGATCAATATTGGCCTGATCGACAGCCCTCTGCATATCGTTAATACCAACTTCGCAGTGCAACTTGGGCTGTTCTACTCCTACCTGCCTTTCATGGTGTTGCCGATCTATGCGGCGGTTGAGCGCTATAACTTCTCGCTTTCGGAAGCGGCAGCAGACCTCTACGCCTCGAAATTGACCACGCTGCGTCGCGTTGTGCTCCCGGCCATCAAACCCGGTGTTATCGCAGGCTGCATTCTGGTCTTTGTGCCTTCGATGGGATCGTTTCTTGCACCTGACCTGCTGGGCGGGGCCAAGAATTTCATGATCGGCTCTCTGATTGAAGAACAGTTTAAGGGCAACGCTGGCAATTGGCCGTTCGGAGCTGCCGCATCAATGATCTTGCTGAGTATGGTGTTGATCATCCTGATGTTCTCGGCGCGTCAACAAGCAAAAGCTGACAAGGCGGAGGGCTGACCGATGGCAAGCAAGCAATTCGACATCAAGTCCTATACTGGCTTCAAAGGCATCACACTGCTGTGCCTGATCATACTCTATGCGCCCTTGGTTGTGGTTACGATCTACAGCTTCAACGCCTCACAGTCTTTGACCAATTGGGAAGGTCTCTCATTGCGTTGGTATGTGGATGTCTTCTCCGGGCCAGAAAGTGCGAAGTTCAAAACCGCCGCATGGAACAGCTTTGTCATTGCGATCATTGCCGCCACGACCGCCACAGCCATCGCCACTCTGGCTGCGACGGGCATGGTACGCGGCGGACGCTTCCGACTACGTCCCGTATCTTTTGGATTGATCAGCCTGCCACTGATGGTGCCCGAGATCGTCTTGGCGGTTGCGACCCTGATCTTCTTCAACTCGATTGGGTTTCAGCGTGGCCTTCTGACCATCCTGTTGGCCCATATCGCGTTTTGTATCCCTTTTGCCTACCTGCCGATTTCGGCGCGAATGCAGGGCATTGAAGACAGCTATGAGCAGGCCGCACTTGATCTCTACGCGACCAAGCGACAAGCCTTCACCAAGATCCTTATGCCCCTCATGATGCCGGGAATCATTTCAGGTTTCCTACTGGCCTTCATCGTGAGCCTTGATGACTTCATCATCACCAACTTCGTGAAAGGTGCAGGTGTCGAGACACTTCCAACGGCAATCTTTGGATCGGTCAAACAAGGCATCAAACCAAACATCATGGCCATTTCGACCCTTTTGCTGAGCCTGTCTATCGTAATGGTCACCATCAGCTATTTCGTCAGTAAATCCGACAACACAAAATAACCAACAGATGGAGACATACATGAAAAATATGATGAAAAGCGGTGTCGCTGCGTTAGCCCTGACCATTGGTGCCAATGCGGCAACTGCCGAAGGCGAACTGGTTCTGTACCACTGGTTTGAGTACATGCCCCAAGAATTGCTGGACAAGTTCAAAGCTGAGACCGGCATCACGGTCACCATGGACACCTATGACTCCAACGAAGCGATGCTGGCTTCCCTGAAAGCAGGCGGCATCGGGACATATGACGTATCGGTTCCCGGCGACTACATGGTGGCGATCATGGCCGGCGAAGGTATGCTGGACACCATTGCTGAGGGTGAGCTGAAGAACAAAGGCAATATCTCACCGGACTGGTCTGATCCAAGCTTTGACCCCGGTCGCGCCTCGTCGATCCCGTATCAATGGGGCTCAACCAGCTTTGCGGTAAATCGCGACGCCTATGATGGTGACATTCAGACCACCGATATTCTGTTCAACCCACCGGCCGAGCTACAAGGACGCATCAATGTGCTCGATAGCCAAGGCGAGGTGATGGCACTGGCTGCCATTCACATGGGCATTCCACAATGCTCCACGGATCGTGAGCAGTTGAAAGCCCTCAACGCCATGCTACAAGAAGCCAAGCAGCACTGGGCCTCGTTCAACTCAGATACCGCCAAAGAGGTTCTGGTCTCCGGCGATGCGGATGTCGGCATGATTTATGACGGATTTGCCGCCAAGGCTCGTCAGGAAAAGGCATCGGTGGAATACGCCTTTCCCACCCAGGGCTATGTGGCATGGATGGACAGTGTCGTGTTGTTGAAAGACGCACCGAACCGGGACAGCGCGTTGAAGTTCATGGACTTCCTTTTGGAGCCTGAGAATATCGCAGCTGTGTCCAATTTTGCACGCTACAACAATGGCCTGACCGGAACATCTGAGTTCCTCGATCCCGATCTGCTGGCGCAACCTGAAAACAATCCTCCAGAAACTGCAGGACCCGGCGTCTTCATCGAGGTTTGTGACGAACAGACCCAAGCGGTCTATGACAAGATCTGGACCGAACTGAAGAAATAATCAGATCCATTTGACACGGGCCATGCCAAATGCGTGGCCCGCTTTTTATAAGTTTGAGACACTGGGCTGGCCATGGAAACCATCTTTTCGGAACAACACCGGCTGCGGGACGCCAAAACAGAGTTCTTCGGCGGAGAGTTGATCGCCCCACATGAAAAACCCAGCCGCGCCGAATACGTGCTGGAGCGTATCAAAAAACGACAGCTTGGACCAGTATCAGACCCGCAAGATTTTGGGCTGGACCCGATCCATACCATCCACGACGCCGGGTTTGTCAACTTTTTGCAAACTATTTGGGGCGAATGGACCACCGCAGGGTTCAAAGGCGAAGCTATGCCCACCGCCCTACCCGTTCGGCGCATGGCCCAGACCTGCCCGAACTTTGTCGAAGGTAAGCTGGGTTTTTACGCCAATTCTGTCGAAACCAGCCTGACCCAAGGCACGTGGCAGGCCGCCTATGCCAGCGCTCAAGTGGCGCTCACAGGGGCCGCGCGTTTGCAGGCGGGCGCCCCAGGCGTGTTTTCTCTGTGCCGCCCACCAGGCCATCATGCCTTTGCCGACAGCTATGGCGGGTTCTGTTTTCTGAACAATGCCGCCATTGCAGCACAGTCGTTGTTGGATCAGGGCGCGGCGCGGGTGGCCATTCTGGATGTCGATTTCCATCACGGCAACGGAACGCAAGACATTTTCTATAACCGGGAGGATGTTCTGTTTGTATCCCTGCATGGCGATCCACTAGAGACGTTTCCCTATTTCTTGGGCCACGCGGATGAAACCGGCAAAGGTGCAGGTGAAGGGTATAATCTGAATATCCCAATGCCCGCCGGAACCCCCTTTAGAATCTGGCGCGACGCGCTGAGGGTCGGTTTGGAAAAGGTGCGAAACTTCGGCGCAGATGCTCTTATCATTTCCTTGGGCGTGGACACGTTTGAAAACGACCCCATCAGCTTTTTCAAACTCAAATCTGATGACTTTCTGACCATGGGCGGCGACATTGCAAAACTGGGCCTGCCCACGCAATTTGTGATGGAGGGCGGCTATGATGTGGACGAAATCGGCGTGAACGCGGTCAATGTGTTGGAAGGGTTCGAACAGGTCAATGCCTGAGCTCCTCCAGAATACGATCCATCATCGCGTCACAGGCGTTAAGTTGGGCGATAGCAAGATACTCATCTGGCTTGTGTCCCTGCCCTTCCATTGAGCCGGGTCCACAAACAACTGTGGGTATGCCCAGCTCGCTGAAAAACCCTGCTTCGGTCCCGAAGGCAACCTTTGTGGTTGCGTTGCTTTGGGCAAGCTTTTGAGCATAAGGCACAATGCCATCCGTTTCCGCGACATCCAGCCCCGGATAAGCATTGTATTGCTCAACCTCTACACGCGCTTCAGAACAGAGGTGCTGGTAACGCGCGCTCACCTTATCCGCTGCTGCTTGAATGCGCGTCAGGATGTCTTTGCCAAGATCAGAAGCGAGGTGACGATATTCAAAGGTAAGTTCAGCAGTGTCAGGGACGATATTCAGCGCACGCCCCCCAGACATCATCCCGACGTGGAACGTCGAATATGGCACCGAATACGCCGGATCGCTATTCCCACTTGTGGCATAGAACTCTTGCAAGGCGCGTAGCTCGTACATGAAATCATTTGCGAGATGCAGGGCATTTACAAACTTCGGTGCCAATGCCGAATGCCCGCTTTGACCGTGGCAAACGGCCCGAAGCGCCGCTTTACCCTTGTGCCCAACGGCCACCTGCATCTCGGTAGGCTCACCAACAAAACACGCACGTGGCTGCCCAAGCATTGGTGCAAGGCGGTCTAGCATATGCTGCAAACCGACGCAGCCGACCTCTTCGTCATAAGACAATGCAATCTTAAGCGGTTCGCGCAGCGCAACGTCGGCGGCACGATCAGCCAAAGCCATGACCGAAGCCACGTAGCCCTTCATATCTGTGGTGCCACGACCATAGATACGCTCCCCATCACGGGTCAGTCGAAACGGATCTTTCGTCCAATTCTGCCCCTCTACAGGGACAACATCCGTATGCGCCGAAAGCAGAATACCGTCACCGTCAGGGCCTTTTTCGGCATAAAGTCCAGCCTTTTCGCCTCCGGGATCGGTGATGCGATGAACTATAAAGCCGCGCGCCTGTAGATAGTCTTCGACATAAGCGGCCAGTTCGAGATTAGAATTCTTGCTGACCGTATCATAGGCGATCAGCTTATCGAGGATATCCAGAGTGGATGGCATCAGAATTATCCCTGTTTTTCGGGTCAATCCACGCTCGGCGGGATGCGATGGTCAAATTCTATACAACGGTGCCAATACTTAAATCTGGGAATGACGAAGCAGAGCTTAGGAGATCGCTAATGTGTCTGATCATGCATAGCGTGCAGCCCCGGAAGGGTTCCCGACCGAACCGCTTTCGCACAGTGATAAACAAAGGTTTTGAGCGTGTTGGTCTCGTTCTCCGCGCGTGCGCGCAGCAGCCCAAGGCGCATGGGCCGCACATCTCCAACCAAAGGCACGCACATCAGTTTCTTGCCATCCGGTGACAAAGTATTCAAAGGGCGAATGTTGGCTATCGAAAATCCGTAACCATTGGCGACCAGAGAGCGCATGACCGACATATCCGCGGTACGTTCTGCGATGTTGGGCTTGAAATCAGCTTCACTGAAAAACGACAGAAAATACTCAGCGCTGAAAGGCAGATCTAGCAGAACCATAGGAAAATCCCGCAGGTCGTCAATCGTCAGTGCGCTGCGATCTGCGAGCGCGTGATGTTCCCCAAGCACCACATAGGGCGGCAGATCATGCAGCGGCTGAAACTCCAGATCATTAGGAATATCCAGATCATAGGTCAGGGCAACATCCAGCTCTGACCGGCGTAGCTGGCTGAAGATATCGGCCTGATTAAGCTCTCGCTGTTCGATCCGCACCTCTGGATAATCGCGTTCAAAATCCCGCCGCAGCCCCGGCAGGATAATTTGCGCAAATGTCACCAGACAGCCCACCGAGAGGATACCCTGCACCTTTCCGGTGATCTCCCCTGCCAGCGTCGCCAGCAATTCTGCTTCACGCAACACAAACTCTGTGCGTTCCATAAACCTGTGGCCAGCTTTCGTCAGTGTCAAACCACGCGCGTGTTCTCGTACAAAAAGCGTCACGCCAAACTCGACCTCTAACTGAGTAATCGCCGCCGAAATGGACGGCGACGATACATTGAGTTGGTCACTGGCAGCGGCGATGCTTCCAGCCTTCCCGACGGCAACAAAGTACTCAAGCTGTCGCAGCGTATATCTGAAAGGCAAAGGCGCGTCTCCGTGGTTGCACGGATCAAGCCTTGTACTTGATCCATGTGGTCTTCAAAGCAGTATACTTTTCAAGCGAATGCAATGACAAATCGCGACCAAAGCCTGACTGCTTCATGCCGCCAAATGGGGTCATTGCAGACAGGGCATCCACTGTATTTACAGAAACCGTGCCTGCCATAAGTTTGTCAGACACACGGCACGCACGGGACAGGTTGTCAGTCCAGACCGATGCCGCCAGCCCGTAGATCGAGTCATTGGCCATGGTCACGGCTTGCTCTTCGGTGTCAAAGGGAATGACCGAAAGAACCGGGCCAAAGATCTCGTCCCGGGCCAGTGGATTGTCATGCGCAACGTCATCAAAAATGGTTGGCTGCACAAAGCAACCTTTACCATCGACGGTGACCCGTTCGCCACCTATCACCAGATTGGCAGAGGTTTTGCCCTGTTCCACAAAGCGCATGATGCCTTGAGTTTGCTTTTCATCAACAATCGCACCCATTTTGGATGCCGGATTCAACGGATCACCTGGCTGCGTAGCCTGCGCCCGGGCAATCAACTTTTCGACAAATGCGTCTTTGATTGAGCGTTCCACATAAAGCCGCGAGTTGGCCGAGCAGACCTCGCCCTGATTGAAAAAGATGCCAAAGGCAGCCATGTCAGCAGCGGCGTCCAGATCCTCGCAATCCGCAAACACCAAGTTTGGGCTTTTGCCTCCGGTTTCCGGCCAGACCTGTTTCAGGTTGGATTGCCCCGCATACTGCATAAACATCTTACCGATGGCTGTTGACCCCGTGAATGCGAGACAATCCACATCCATGTGCAATCCCAGCGCTTTACCAGCGGTCACACCAAAGCCGGGTACGACATTGAAGACCCCCTCTGGAATGCCTGCTTCGGCGGCCAGTTCTGCAAGGCGCAGGGCTGACAAAGGCGACTGCTCCGCTGGTTTCAATACAACCGAGTTGCCTGCGGCCAGAGCTGCGGCAGCTTTCCATGTGGCCATATCCAGAGGGAAGTTCCAAGGCGTCACGGCACCGACAACCCCCAGAGGCACACGGCTGACCAATGCCAGATCTCCGGGACCCGTTGGCGCGACCTCGTCATACACTTTGTCGATGGCTTCAGCGTACCATTGGAAAAAATGTGCAGATCCCGGTGCGTCGATTGTAGCCGCGTCGGTGACCAGCTTACCCATATCAAGACTGTCCAGCAGTGCCATCTCTTCCAGATTGTCGCGGATCAGATCTGCCAGTTTCAGCATGACAGCCTTACGATCCCCTGGCGCCATGCGAGACCAGCGTCCACCCTCAAACGCGGTGCGACCCGCAGCGACAGCGCGATTGATGTCTTCTTCGTCGCATTCTGCAACCGCAGTCAGAACACCGCCAGTGGCCGGGTTGATGCTATCAAAGGTCTTACCCGATGCGGCATCAACAAATTTGCCGTTGATAAAGGCCTGTCCGCGAAAGGATAGAGCATCAGCGCGGCTTTTCCAATCTTCGTAAGTGTAGTCCAACATGGAATTTCTCCCTGATTATTCGTCGCCTGGTACGCCGTAAGAAGGTGCCCCGCGCGGGTCGAAGGCACGCTGGATATAGGCGTCCAGTTGTGGTTTGTAGACGTCCCAAGCCGTCGCAATCGTTTCAATGGGGCAGTCTTCGGTCCAGTCACAGCGCAGATCAGCCACGGGCCAACTGACTTTATCGACAATTTTCATCCCCGCAGAGTGAACCGGGCCTGCTTCACCGCCTGCAGTCAAACCAGCACGCATGGCAGCGATCAAGCGGTCACCGATGTGACCTGTTGATGACAGGAACCCATCGACAATCGCCTGTGGCACCTCGTCATTGTCCAAAAGGTTACCACCTGAAGCGACGTTTTCAGCCTGAGCTTGGGTCCATATGCCAAGGCTGTTCGGGCCAGAGTGAATTGCCGAAAGCCCGTTCGTGTCCACTGCGAGAACCTGACGGTACTCGATAAACTTTGCCTGCGCTTTTATGGCCTCAATAGCTTCTCCCGCAGATTTACCTTGTCCCATAAGATCAAGTGTTAGCGGACCTAGGCTGGGGTCGGTTACGTTTTGTGAAGCTACAGCACCCACACCTGCACGAGCAAATGAACAGCGGGCTGCAACCGCAGGTGAAGAAGAAGAAATCGCCAGGCCAAACATCCCAGTCTCAGCGCAGCGGGCAACCAAAGAAAAAGTCATTATGCTCTCCTAAAAACACAGTTACCGGACCGCACCTCTTGGGGAGAAGTAGAGGCGCTATCCGGTATGTTCGATTGATCAGAGAAGGATCAATCTGGAATGACAGCGGTGCCGTCGATTTCGACCAACCAGTCCGGGCGAGCGAGGGCTTGAACCACCAACCCTGTGGACACTGGATGCACGTCTTTGATATATTCACCCATCGTGCGATAAACCGCTTCCCGGTGGCGAACATCGGTGATGTAGACGACAACTTTGACCAGATGCTCCATCGAGCCGCCGCATTCTTCGATCAGCTGCTTAATATTCTGCATCACCTTATGGGTTTGTTCGACAGGATCATGGCTGTCGATGTTAACCGCATCATCTAGATTTTGTGGGCACTGACCGCGCAAGTAAACAGTTTTCCCCCCTTGAGTAACAACAGCCTGACACAGGTCGTTGTCTAGATTCTGTTCCGGATAAGTCTCTGCAGTATTGAATTTGCGAATGCGTGTGTGCGCCATTTCGAAGTCCTGTGTTTATTCTGCTGCCGGTGCGATGATGGCTGCCTCGCCTTCATAGTCTGCGTATGCACGCTGAATCGCGATCTGATCGGCGACATACTTCGCGTCATGCCATACCCCCCAAATGAAGGTAGAGCCGCGACGTGACTGCCATGGCAGACCAAGGAAGTAGATGTCGGGTTCATTCGAAACCCCGCGCGTGTGGATAGGGACGCCATTACCGTCGAAGGCATCCGCTTTGATCCAGCTGAAGTCCTGACGGAACCCAGTGGCCCAGATAATGGTGGCTATGCTCTCTTTGGCAAAATCGACCGAAGTCAGCGGGTTTGTCAGACAGTACGGATCGGCAAAAGCTTCGCGCGCTTCTGGTTCTTCTGGCAGATCCAGTCCCATACCTTCCACATAAGCATCCGCCATATCCAACATATCAAGATAGTTAGCATCCCCGGCTGCAACATTATTCTGCAGATCATCAGCAAAGCTCAGCACGCCGTTCTCAAAGCTCTGGGTCATGCCTGTAAGGGTCACACCCTCATTGCCCAGACGACGGAAATCCATCGTGTGGCCGCCATGCGCACCGCTGACCGAGATGGTCACATGCTCTGTGCCCGGCTTCTGAGCAGCCATGTCCCAGAGCCCCAGAACGCCAAGCCACCAGACGTTATCACGGCTACGGTAGCGGCGTGGAGGACGGTCATGTGGTCCAACAGAGAGGAAGACCTTGCGGCCCGCACGGTTCAGCTCATCAGCGATCTGCGCCCCAGAAGACCCGGCGCCGACAACCATAACAGCACCTTCAGGCAATTGCTCTGGGTTCTTGTAATAGAACGAGTGAAGTTGAGTGACGCCCGCTGTTTCAGGTACAATTGGTGGGATAACCGGATGCTGAAATGCGCCAGTAGCCGCAACGATACGTTTGGCGTGAATTTCACCAGCGGATGTTTCCACCTTAAAACCACCTTTGCCCGGAAGACGTTCAGCCTTCAGCGCTTCCACACCCTCGCGGATCGGAGCTTGGATCATCTCGGCATATTCTACCAGATAATCAGCTACGCGTTCCTTTGGCACAAATGCATCTGGATCATCGCCTTCGAATTCAAGGCTGGGAAAACGGTCATGCCAGCAAGGACCATTCGCAACCAGCGCATCCCATCGCCCCGTCCGCCATGCTTCGGCGGTGCGGTTCTTCTCCAGAATGATATGTGGCACATTGTTGTCGCCAAGGTGCTCGCTGAGCGCGATACCCGCCTGTCCACCACCAACAACCAGCGTATCCGTTTTCTCGATGGCCATGTGTCGCTTTCCTATGTCTGCGTCTTGCGTTGACCTCATTGGGTCAAAGCTTTGATGTGTTTTGTGCTGCTTGGGGCCACGAGGTCGCAATCAGGCAATCATCTTGAGGGTCCACAGCTCGGACTTTGGCGCACAATCCTTTCGGTGACCGGCCCCGAGGTATCCCCCCGTTCGAATTGACGCTTTCGGTGCCGCAACAGCACGCTTTGCACGTTTCGCAGCTAAGGTTTCACAAGTTCGGAATGAGTAAAATTACTGTCTAACTTACGTCTAATTAGGCTGCGACTAACCAGATTGGATTTCTGGTTGCGACCCAGATATTTACCCGGCTTCAGACAAATAGGGTGCGACGAGGTAATAGAGCTCTCCCTGTGAAGAGATCTGACACTTACGATACAATTGTTTGCGCAGAACCTTCACCGTCTGGGGGCTGATACCCAGCGTCAGACCAATTGAAATCGAGGAATGACCCTGCAAAATCAATAGCGCTACCTGAGCCTGTCGTGGACTTAGATTGATGCTTTGATCGACTGACAGTCTTTGGCGCAGGTGTTCAACGATGTCTTCTGGTTCACTTTGCGTTTCGGAGGTGAGACCAGACCAATTTGCCTTGACCAAAGCATTCACTACAGGAGCAATGTTCTGGGCAGTCATGTAGTCTTTTGGTGAAAATCGCGAACCGGTCGTGGCATCTCGACCGATGCAAACTGTGATCGAGCTCGAAGACGACAGTCTGGAAAAGAAAGCGAGTTCATCAATCAAGGTGGTATTGGCGTAGTATGATTTGAAATATTCGTTCCGCTGGAACTGGTCAGGGGCAACTTCGGTGAGCCTGTGAACGCCATCTGCCGCCTGTTTTTGGTGCAGCCCATAGAATGGATCTAGCATATAGGCACCTTTGACATAGTGGCTGTCGATGCGTTCAAAAACGCGGCTGTCTCTAGCATGTGTCATCAAGACCTGTGGCCCGCAGCTTTGGAAAAACGCGATGATCGCGATATTATCGAAGACACATGCCGCCCCCATCCAGCGATGCAATGCTTCGCTGAATTTATCTGTCCCAACTGCAAGAATTGCAGCAGCCAAGGCATCTGATGCGTAAACAGACAAAGTCATAGTGTACCCCTCTGGGGGTATATACCCCTCAAAATCAGGAAAGTAACATAAATTGTGAAAATGAGTGGTATACGATATGGGTGCCAGTGCCTGCTACGATGCACGGTGCGCCTCCCTGTCGGAATTGCACCAAGAAAACAAAGGGGTTTACTATGGCCAAAGATACAAACGACATTCTTGCACAGGACGCGCATTTGATTCAGTCCTTTGCTGACTTGAACGCGCTGAAACAACAAGGCGCCCGCACTGTGATTTCCCGAGCCAAGGGAGCTTATGTCTACGACAGTGAAGGCAACGAGCTGATTGACGGGATCGGTGGGCTTTGGTGCGTGAATATCGGTCACGGCAATGAGGAAATGGTTTCCGCGATTTCCAACCAACTTCAGACGCTCGATTTCTACTCGACCTTCTACAACTTCACACACCCAGCGGCTGCCGCTCTGGCCGAGAAAATCGCCCAACTCGCACCTGGGCATCTGAATGCCGTTTATTTTGGCAACTCCGGCTCGGTCGCGAATGACAGTGCCATTCGTATGCTGCACCATTACAACATTCGCAAAGGCAAGCCGAACAAGAAGCTGGTTCTGTCCCGGCATGGTGCCTATCACGGCTCCACGCACCTTGCGATGGCAATGACGACTCCGGGCTATTCTGAAGGTTGGCACGCTGCCAGCGAACTGGTGCACCACCTGCGTTCACCACATCACTGGCGCGAAGGCGGGGAGATGACCGAAGTCGAATTTCTCGACGCCCTCATTGACGATCTGAAACAAAGCATTGAGCGCATCGGCGCGGAAAACATCTGCGCGTTCATCGCTGAACCGATTCAAGGTGCAGGTGGAGTTGTAACCGCGCCAGCGGGCTACCACAAACGCGCATGGGAGATCTGCCAGGCCAATGACATCAAATATGTGGCCGATGAGGTGGTAACGGCCTTTGGCCGTCTTGGTCACTTCTTTGCCTCAGAAGATGTCTTTGGAATGGTGCCAGACATTATCACCACTGCCAAAGGCCTGACATCTGGCTATCAACCGCTGTCTGCAACCATTGTGTCCGATGATATTCACGAGGTGATCTCAGGCCCTGATGGAATGTTCCTGCATGGGATGACCTATTCCGGTCACCCAGCCGCTGCCGCCGCAGGTCTGACTAATATCGACATCATGGAACGTGAAGGCATTCCTGAACGAGTGCAGACAACTGGTAAGCAGTTCGAGAACAACCTGCGAGGTTTGATGGATATCGAACTGGTTGGCGAAGTGCGCGGCAGCCACTTCATGATGGGGATCGAATTTGTTAAGGATCGCGCGACCAAAGCAAGCCACCCAGCAGAGGCCCAAGTTGGTCTCAAAGTCGCTCGCGCCT
The DNA here is from genome assembly GCF_001458175.1 of Shimia marina. GTDB lineage: Bacteria > Pseudomonadota > Alphaproteobacteria > Rhodobacterales > Rhodobacteraceae > Shimia > Shimia marina. Next base: position 3,703 of record NZ_CYPW01000013.1, on the reverse strand, counting down.
GCCAGAAACGCGGCCTGATTGCCCGTCCTCTTGGCAATGTCCTGATCCTGTCTCCGACCCTGATCATGGATGCCCCCATGATTGATCAAATCGAAAGCACCCTGCGCGACGCCATCACCGAAGTCGCTGCAGGTCTCTAAGCCAAACACTTCCGGGGGCGCTAACTGCTCCCGGGCGCTTTGTCGCATAAATCGATTGAAGGGCGGTCTTCCGCATTCGTTTACTCCTTCAAAAGGTTGAGCAAACTCTACATTAAAGTGCGGGAGGTTTCGGGGGGCAGGTCAGTGCAAGAAGACTTTGTGAGTTTGGCATGGCCATCCCAGCAAATTTTACATTCACCAGTCAAACTGGCCAAACGCTGCAATTTCAGACGATCGATATGGATCTGCAGGGCTACATCGTTTCCAAGAGGGTGCAAGACTGCCTGGTCTCCGAACATCCATTTGTTACGGAAGCCAAAGCAAATGTGCACAAGGATCAGTTTGTCAGCCGTGGTATGGTTGTCTTCGAAACAAATTTCTTGCGATCAAAAACCGCTGAAGAACTTGTGGTTTTACATAGGCGTTCAGCCAAGAGCTGGTGCACTTAGGCTCATGCACCTTGATAAGCTGGCTAATCTGTAGGGGCGCAGTGAAATGATTTTGAATCGCAGTTTGGCAACTTGCCGGCACTCAACAATCATTATCAGGTGCGATTGAGCAAGCCCTGTCCAAGGCCGTCTCATTTTCGATAATCTGCGGCTCGCATCGTTCCGTCGCTGATCGTGTTGGTTTCCGCGCCTGGGACAATATCGGTGTTTTGCGCAGCCAAAACAGCCCAACCAGAGCGCTGTCGCTCTGCGACAAACACCATAATCGCAAAACGCGTGTTGAGTTGTTCGCCTTCTTTGCCAAGCTGGCCCTGCAGTCGCCAGCGCGTGTGGATGATGGCGATATCATCACTGACCTGCCGCACCTTGATGCGTCGCGGTGAAATCTCGGAGCTTTGGAAAAAGGTTGTGAGCCCATAGTGATGCGCACGCGCGATGTCATCTCGGTTGTGCCACCAAAGCCCAACCACATTCACAAAATCTGCATCCTCAACAAAGAGGGAGGCAAGCGCGTGGGCGTCTCGTGCATTCCAGGCCTTGGCAAAGAGGTGTGGGATATCTTCGGGTGTGTCAGCCATAGGCGCTCAGAACTGCAGGGATCAGGATATCCTCTTCATCATAGGTGTGCCGATGCAATATCTTTTTGAGCGCCTCGGCCTGCTTAAGCGCTTCCGCCACCGCTACCTTCGAAGTGCCTTCACCATTGAGGCGTGCGAATACCAACTCGGATTGGTCCAGCGCTTGATCAAGGTAGCTGTGATCGTTTTCCAGCAGGTCTATCGCCTGTACGAGCTGGGGAAATCGGTCAAGAAACCCCGGCAGCACATTGCTGTCCTCAAAGCTGTGATGCGCATGGACGTGACCGACCAGATCAAGGCCCAGTCTGTTCATGCCGCTCAGCCCCATCACCTCCTGCACACTGCCTTCGGGCTCATCTAGCACAGCCTCTAATCCACCAACCAACCGCGCGCTGGCCTCTGATATTGCGGCGTGCAGTCGTTGCAGATGGGCAGGCCAGCCCAGAAACTGCGGATCGTCGTCCCAAGTGGCACGATCCGCAGGAAAGATGCCCTGCAACAGTTCCGTGCTCACCATGTCACGTGTCGCAACATGGTATTGACGGGCGTTGTAGTCATAGGGCGTCATGGTTAGCTCAATCCTTGCGCTTTCATCGCGTTCTGCACGCCTTTGTCGTCCAGCATGGTTTCCATAAAGCGTTTCACAGCAGGGTAGTCTTGCCAAGGTTTGGGGGTGTGCGCTGTCCAGCGGGTCATGGCAAAAGCATAGGGATCCGCAATGGTGCGCTTGCCGCCGACCACATATGTGCCATCCTTCAGAAGTGCCTCAAGGTGGGTCATCACCCGATCAATGCGGGCAAAGGACGCCTCGCGCACATCATTGATCGCGCTGTCTTCCGTGCTCACCGTAAATCGGGGAGCTGAGAAAAAGGGCCAGAAGGCCGGGTGGAAATCGCCTGTCAGAAAGGCCAATGCCTCATCTAGCTCAAACTGGCTGAGCGGATCTTTGGCAACGCCGAGATCTGCATCCGGGAATGACATCTCAATGTATTTCAGGATCGCATCTGCCTGTGTCATGATCCGGTGGTCGCCATCTTTCAGCGCGGACACCATGCCAAGTGGATTGATCTTCAGATAATCCTCAGAGCCCAACTCAACACGTTCTGCCTCATAAGAAGCACCTATCCATTCCAGTGCAATATGAGGGGCAAGGGCACAGGTTCCGGGGGCGTAGTAGAGTTTCACTTTGGTCGTCCTTTTGTGTGTAATTTCAGTTTGGGCGTGGGGTGAATGACAGCGTTTCCACCGCCCCGCTCGGTTCGCTAAAGCCGTCCGTCACCAAAGGGCGATCAAACAATCCGGTCAGGCGATTTCCAGCGATGTCTTCCAGTGTTGTGTTGACTTCGAGGTGATAGGCAGTGCCGGCCCAAGGTGCTGTGGGGGTGAATAGCCATTCCCGCTCCTCGTCGCCTAAGCGCAGAGCGCCACGGACCAGATTGCCTTGCGCATCCTTGACCCGAATTCTGTAGGCCAGTGACAGGTGGTCCGTTGGGCCATCAAGGACCACGCGCAGGGTGTCTTTGGAACCTGCTGACGGCGCGAAGATCTGCCAGTCGGCCAGGTCTGGCACCGCAAAGTCAGCCTCAACAACGCCAAAGGTCTTGCTGTATGCGCGGCTCATAGCGCAGCCACTGCGTGCCTCCGCACCCACATCAACCCTTAGGGTATAACTCTCGCCAGCCTCCAGAGCCCGGCCCAATGTGTTGTGAGCCACAAGCCCTGTTTTCACACGACCCGGATCAAAAAGCACTGTCAGACGCCGGTCATCTGGCGACCAGAGATCAAATTTATTCTCGATGAAGGCACCGGGAACAACCGCGCCACTGGCGTCCAGCAGAACAACTGACTTCCATATCCACTCTCGCGCCATTGGTTCAGAGAAATAGATATAAAAGCGCAGCAGGTTCTCAGGCAAAACCTCCGCTGTTGGGTAGACCTGTTCCACATATGCCGTGGGTGTTGTGCCGCTCTCACAGGCATGTGCGGTCGCGCTGGCCGATATAAAACCGGCCAGTGCAGCGCCCGCTGATACAATCAGGCTTCGCATCTGCATGGTACCGTTGCAGATCTGGATAGCCTGCATCCACCTTCAAAAGGTTCTGGAAGGTGCGGTAAAACTCCTGCTCTTCGGAATAGGCGTAGTCCGGGAAGTTGTATTCGCTGACAAAGTCATTCAGGCGGAAGTATGCCCCCTTGCGGTAAGACACGAGATCCACATCGCCGGTGTCGAGGTTCCGCTTCAGTGTCAGAAGATACTGTTCATCCTGATCATCCGCTTGCAACACCGCACCGAGCGGGCGCGATGTGGTTTCCACTCCGGCATCCCCCCAGAGTACTGGTTCTGACAAACCTTCGCTGGTTGATGCGGTCGCCAGATCGGCCACGCGCATCAGATCGGCGTCACGTTCCTTGTTGATCACAAGCACATATTCTTCGGGCTGGTACTGGTTGACCCAGCCCCCTGAAATCGGGCCATTGAGATGTTAGTAATCCGTCCAAGCAAAGGATGGACAATGAAACGCAGATTTTCGGACGA
>NZ_CYPW01000012.1 GCF_001458175.1 Shimia marina | reverse complement strand
CGCTCAGCAGGCCTTGACCGCAACCTAATCACAAGAAAGAAACAGGAACGGATTCTACATCCAAACGGCCCGGATCAAGGGGCTGGGTCAGACCCGAAACAGATGTTCGGGCCAACCTTCGCTTGCGCGGATTACTACGATGTCGTCGGGATGGAGCCTCAGTTCAACCATCACTTGCGCCCTTTATCCAGGCGGAGAGGAAGACCAAGATCAGCATCATCGATATTGCGGGATGCGTGCGCGCTCCAAGCCAGAGGATCGCAGTCAACACGGAACGCGGTGGTGCGCTCATAAGAAAACCCCCGGCAGCATCGCCGAGGGTGCGAAACGATTTCATGATGTATCTCCTTACGTTGTCTCTATTTTAGATACGCAAGGCGGCTCGGTTTTCGCTTCCGAACTTAATACCACTCTGGCTAACTGCGTGCTAGCGGAGCGCACGTCTCCTTTTGTGCCGCACCAAAACAGGTAACGATGACAGATCACCGCGTAGTACCTGCCCCCCTGAAGCTCGCACAACGTTCACTAGCGGGCGTTTTCCAATGGCGATGGTTGCACGGCAGTATCCGTATCGAACAGGCTTTCCTTTAAAACCTGTGTCAGTGTTTCCAACTTAACCGGCTTTGGGATAAAGCCATCGAAGCCAGCTTGGTCACAAGCCTCTTTCTGCGCAACTGATACGTGCGCCGTAACGGCAATGATTTTAGGAGTTGTTGCACCGCGTAATTTTTGAAGCTCTCGAGCCGCCTCAATACCACCCATGCCGGGCATATCGATGTCCATCAAGATCAAATCATAGTCCTCAGCCATGGCTTTTGACACGCACTCAAAGCCGTCTTCTACCAGATCACAGGTAAGCCCGCAGTGTTTTAAGAGCCTCTGTATGATCTTACGGTTGACTGGCTCATCGTCGGCAACAAGAATACTTAAGTTGCGTGCGGCTAGGTCTGCTTCCATCATACTGCCCTCCGTAATTCGTGCACTTTAACTTCTGCGGATGAGATGATTTCCGTTGGTATTTCAAGGGTAAACGTTGATCCGCTCCCCAGCTGACTCTCAAGTGTAATCTTTCCATTGGCTTTTTGGGCTATCCCTTGAGCAATAGACAGGCCTAAGCCTGTCCCCCCGGCTTTGCGGGTGGACGAACTGTCAACTTGAGTGAAGCGGTCGAAGATTTTTTCTTGATCTTCAATAGCGATACCCACCCCGGTATCTTTGACGCTGATACGCAATACACCATGCTGTTCATCCTCAGATTGCTCGACGACAGCTTCTACCGTAATGGTCCCCGCTTCGGTGAACTTTATCGCATTTCCCACGAGGTTCACTACAATCTGTCTGAGGCGTTTCACATCACCCAGTATCGGCGGCATGTGTCGCGAAACACGAACTTCCAAAGACAGGCCTTTTTTCTGCGTCAGTACATTCGCAAAGTTCGTCGCACTTTTAATAAGATCTGACACGTCCAACGGATCTTCACGCATTTCAAGCGCTCCAGCCTCAATTTCACCGAACGTCAAAATCTCCTCGATAAGGTCCATTTGGTTTGCCGCGCATGAGTTCAGGATGTCGATGAGATCTTTATCTTCCTCTGATAGATCGGCCACTTCCAGCAATTGTGCTGCGCCGATTATCCCATTCATGGGGGTACGTAATTCGTGACTGATTGTCGCAAGAAACTGGGTTTTAGCCATGTCCGAGGCTTGAGCAGCCATCGCCTCTTCTCTCAGCTGCAATTGCATCTCTAGGATCTGATTAATGAGTGGCCGAACAATGCTCACCCACGCAAAGATTGCAGCAAGACATGCAGCAGCAACCATCAAAAATGTGAGAAAAATTGGCGCTTGGTATGCACCTCGAGCGGTTGCATTCAGGAGCGTAGTTACTTGGTTAATCTTGTTATCAGGCAGCATTTCATATGCTGACCAAAATTGGTCAAAGGTGAGGGGGGCGGGTGCTTCTATGAGATCAGCTGCAGCCAGAAGGCTCATTCCGACCGCTTTCTCAATAGAAACCTGCTCAAAGGAGGACACTTCCCATTCGTTTTCCTCCTCCCATACTTCAACGAGAGATGAGGGCATTTCATGCTCAAACAAGCCAAGCTCTCGACTTACCTGCTCAGGGTTTATAGCGGCCTCCCGTATACGGGCGGTCAGCAACTCGCGATTTTCGGCGTTACTTACCTCAAGCGTCTCTTCGCCATCGGGATCAGCCGCACGTAACGCAGTGAAGAGCTTAAGCGCATCCCCGTAAGTCTTCTGAAATTCTCCAAGATCCGATTCACGTCCGGTTTCCAGAAGCGCGACGTCGCCTTTTAATTTTGCCATGCCTTCAAGCAGTTGACCGACCGCAATCACATAGCGTGCGTGGAGAGATGCCTTCTTCTGGTATGCGATAGAGGTCGCGCTGACAATCAGCAAAGGAATCACCAAAACTGCGATTGCAACACCAAGGCGTTTGCGCAGATGCCGCTGGCTTATTGCGGTTATAGACAGTGCACGTTTGGATGGGAGGGAGGGCATTAAAGACTCGCTTTGCATGCAGTGGGTCCATGAAAGAGAAGCGTGGAGCACACCGGTAGGCTAAAAATGTTACAAGAAGGTTAAGCCTTCACGGAGGGTCTGTAAAATAGGTAAGTATCTGCTGGCGATGTTAACCGCCTCGCCCAACTCGCCCTCTAAGGTTTTACTGAAGACCTCAGATGGTTCACGCTGGATAGCAAGGACTGCTAGTCCGTGAGCGGGTCGTCGCGTTGCTGAGAGAGATCGCGGAGGCGGATGGGCAGCTTCACGAGATGGAGTTGCTGGCAATCAATCACGTCGCTGAATGCTTACCCAAGGATCCGTGGTTTCAGCTTCCACGGTGGGCCAAGAGATCAGGACGAGGACAGGCAAAAGTGCCCCAGTTTTTGAGTTGGTTCGGGAAAGCCGATGCGTTTCATCGAGACGCAAGGCTTCCTACCACCCCAGCCATCAATTAAGACATTAGTGTTTATTGGCCTCAGCGGCTCTGCCAGCGGCAAAAATGCCCCCAAAAGTGCCCCCGCTTTCGGCTCCGTCTGAGTATAGTCAGCAAGGAAGGCGATAGGGATAAGTAATGATGGCGCAGGGAAGAGATGCGGAGAAGCCCGGAAGCTTCCCCACCTTGCATGATCATCCTCCCAAACCCAAAG
>NZ_CYPW01000011.1 GCF_001458175.1 Shimia marina | reverse complement strand
CTTTTTCACGCACGGTTGCAGCAAAGGCTTTCCCGTCGATAATTTGTGCTGTCATCCGATTGTCTCCCTCAAACCTCGGTCCGGGCATAGGCATCCCGGTAGTGTTCCATCTGCATCCGTGTTGCCATCACGGCATTCTTCATCAATGTGGCCACCGTCACAGGCCCCACACCACCCGGCACAGGGGTGATCCAACCGGCCACCTCGGCACAGCTGTCAAAATCCGCATCGCCAACCGTACGCGCGCCCTCTGGTGTCTCCACACGGTTGATCCCAATGTCGATCACAGCAGCCCCCGGCTTGATCATGTCGCCAGTCACCAGCCCCGGTTTGCCCACCGCGACAAAAACCGCATCTGCGGCCCGGCTGTGCATGGCGACCGAGCGGGTCATGTGGTGACACACGGTCACCGTCGCGCCCAGCCCCATCATCAAGAAGGCGATGGGCTTGCCCACGATTTCGCTGTGACCAATCACGGTGACGTTCAAACCTTCCATCTGCAAAGGCAGGGTCTTGAGGATCTCCACCGCGGCCACGGCCGTACAGGGGCCAAGCGCCAGATCGTTATAGACAATATTGCCGATGGTGGCCGGGTGCATGCCTTCCACATCCTTGAGAGGATGTACGGCCTTTTGCAGCACTTTCACCGGAATATGATCCGGCAGAGGCCGCTGAATGATGATCCCGTTCACACGCGGATCGCCGTTCAACCCCTGCAGGATGCCGATCAACTGTTCCAGCGAGGTTTCATTGGGATAGCTGCGCGCCTCAAATTCTACACCGGCGTTTTCCGCCTGTTTTTGTTGGTTGCGCACATAGAGTTCTGCAGCGGCTGTGTCGCCAACAGAAATAGACACCAGCTTGGGCGCCCATCCTTCTTTGGTCAGAAGCTCCGCTTCGGCACGAACCTCCGCTCGCATCTCCGCAGCAATTGCTTTGCCATCAATTAGGCCTGCCCGCATATTTGTGTCCACTACACTATTCAAAGTCGATTATTTGTGCTTCCCGGGCAATGGACCAATCGATGAGTTGTCGCCACAGTGTCTCGATCAAATCTGCATCGAGCGCCACCTCGTCCGCATTTTGCCGGACCTTGGTCACCACATCCTCAACCCGCTCCGGGATAGAGGCAGGAAGTCCAACCTCTTGTTTGATGTCTATTGCCCGGTCGATGTAGGTCGCCCGCTTGGCAAGCAGCTGGACCAACTCGCGGTCCAGCAAATCAATTTGATCTCTCAGGGTCTGCATATCAGGGCAATCAGCGGGGCTCAGCATGTCATCCTCTCGCAAGTTATGAACATGCCCTACCCCGCCAAAGCCCGGATCGCAATGCGTCAGAACAAACCTTCGATCAGACCTTCGTCATTCAGACGAATGCTCTCTGCCGCAGGGGTGCGTGGCAGACCTGGCATGGTCATGATTTCACCGCAGACAACCACGATAAAGCCAGCACCGGCGGACAGGCGCACCTCACGCACAGGCACGGAGTGGCCTGTTGGCGCGCCGCGCAGCGATGGGTCGGTGGAGAAGGAATACTGTGTCTTCGCCATGCAGACCGGCAGGTTACCATAGCCCGCAGCTTCCCATTCTTTCAACTGATTGCGGATCTTGTTGTCTGCCAGAACTTCGTCAGCACGATAGATGCGCTTGGCAACGGTTTCGATCTTCTCAAACAGAGGCATATCGTCTGGATAGATCGGTGCAAAGTTGGCGGAGCCACCTTCAACGATTTCCACAACTTTCTCTGCCAGAGGCGCGGAACCTTCAGAGCCCAGCTCCCAGTGGCGGGACAAAACCGCTTCAACACCGTGCTCTGCACAGTAGTCTTTCACAGCCTGAACTTCTGCGTCGGTGTCAGTCACGAAGTGGTTGATGCCCACAACAACCGGCACACCAAAGGACTTCACGTTTTCAATGTGACGGCCAAGGTTTGCACAGCCGTTTACCACTGCATCCACGTTTTCTGCGCCCAGATCCGCTTTCGCAACGCCACCGTTCATCTTCATGGCACGCACAGTTGCCACCAGCACCACTGCGGAGGGTGCGATGCCAGCTTTACGGCACTTGATGTTCATGAACTTTTCGGCGCCGAGGTCAGCACCAAAGCCTGCTTCGGTCACAACGTAGTCCGCCACTTTCAGCGCGGTTTTGGTTGCGATCACAGAGTTACAGCCGTGCGCGATGTTGGCAAATGGGCCGCCGTGCACGAAAGCCGGGTTGTTTTCCAGAGTCTGCACGAGGTTCGGCTGCATCGCGTCTTTCAGCAGAACGGTCATTGCGCCCTCTGCTTTGATGTCGCGGCAGTAAACCGGGGTCTTGTCGCGGCGGTAAGCCACAATGATGTCACCCAAACGCTTTTCCAGATCTTCCAGATCGTTGGCCAGACACAGGATCGCCATCACTTCGGAGGCCACGGTGATATCAAAGCCGGTTTCACGTGGGAAGCCGTTGGACACGCCACCAAGGGAAGCTGTGATCTGACGCAGGGCGCGGTCGTTCATGTCGACCACACGACGCCATGCAACGCGGCGGATGTCGATTTCCTGCTCGTTGCCCCAGTAGATGTGGTTGTCGATCATCGCCGACAGCAGCGAGTGTGCAGAGGTGATCGCGTGGAAGTCACCTGTGAAGTGCAGGTTCATTTCTTCCATAGGCACAACCTGTGCCATGCCGCCGCCCGCTGCGCCGCCCTTCATGCCGAAGTTTGGACCCAGCGATGCTTCGCGGATACAGATCATGGCGTTTTTGCCGATCTTGTTCAGGCCGTCACCCAGACCAACAGTGGTCGTGGTCTTCCCCTCACCCGCAGGGGTTGGGTTGATGGCAGTCACAAGAATCAGTTTGCCATCTTCTTTGTCTTGAACGGAGTTGATGAACTCCTGGCTCACTTTGGCTTTGTCGTGGCCATAAGGCAGCAGGTCATCCGTGCTGATACCCAACTTTGCACCAATTTCCTGAATCGGTTTTTTGTTGGCCTCACGGGCGATTTCGATGTCGGTTTTGAAGGTCATGGCGGTCCCTGTCAGGTAATAGTTGACGCTCTGTCATCCTGTTGTAGCGCTGACAGAAGAACCGGCGAGATGCATTTCCGACATTTCCGACGCTTCTTGCGTCGGCATATGCAGCCGTAGTTTCGTTTTGGAAACGCAACGTCACAATCCGCATCAAAACCAATGACGGTGCTTCTACCGCGAGCGCACCGATTCCATATGGGCCCAACGCGGCTGATCCGGAATGAACAGCCGCATGCAGTCGCCCACCGACAAACGCCCCGCACATTCCACCCAAGCCGTCACGCCACGCCGGCCTTTGGCTGCGGATTTGAACTTATGACCAAGCCCGGGATAGGTCTCTTCAATCACGCGCCCGGGGAATTCACAGGGCCGATTTTCCATATCTATCGTTATCGTCGCACCACTCGGTCCCTGCAGCCTGGAGTTCGGCGGCACATGTGTCAGATCCGGAAGGCCCCTCACAACAATAGAGGCGCCGAGCATTGCGGGATCAACTTGATCAACGCCCATGATTTCCGCGATCTGATCAAGTTCCTCTTGAGACACGACTGAAAGCTGCCGCACGTTCATGATTTCCGTGCCTCTTTCATACAGCGCCTTCACCCGGACACAGGATTGACGGGTCACACCAGAATGAAACTCCAGCACATCACCGCCAAATGTCAGATCCAGTCCCTCGACTGCATCCGCACTCAAGTTGTGATCAGAGTTTGCCACCCGTCCAAGCCAGACCACCTCGGCGGCGTAGGATGTGGGTTTTAACGCGGGCATTTTTTAAGATCCTTAATTAAATTCTCTAAAACCCTAAAAGCTCAAAACAACTCAGGCAATAAATTTGAGTCCCATAGCGGCGTAATTTCAGAACAACCCAAAAAGAAAAGCCCCGAAGCGCTCACACGCTCCGGGGCTTTTATACATCTCATTTAGCATCAGGCTGTCGGCTCAGGCTCCATACCACCGTCGCCGCTGGGTTTGCTGCGCGGCTTGGTTTTGGGGATGGCCGTTACGCTTGGGGCATTGCCCTCATCCGCACCACCATCACTGTCATCGCCCGCGTGGGGAGGATCTCCGTCCATCACGCGTTTGATTTCATCACCGGTCAGGGTCTCATACTCAAGCAGCCCCTGCGCCAAACGCTCCCATTCTTCATTATAGTCAGTCAGAAGTTTGTGCGCCTGATCATAGCCGTCCTGAATGAGGCGTTTCACCTCTTCTTCAATCAGCTCCTTGGTATGGGCCGATACAGAGAAACCACCGGTGTTGCCCTGATAACCTTCATGGGCTTCCGCATAGTCGATATTGCCAACTTTGTCTGACATGCCCCAGCGCATCACCATCGCACGCGCCAGTTGGCTGGCCTGCTGAATGTCACCGGCCGGGCCGTTGGACACATGATCATCACCGTATTTGATGATTTCTGCGGCCTTACCTGCCATCGTCATCGCCAGCTTCTGCTCACATTCCGACTTGTGCCAGTTCAGACGGTCCATCTCTGGCAGAGAAACGACCATCCCCAATGCGCCGCCGCGCGGAATGATGGTTGCCTTATAAACCGGGTCACATTCAGGAAGCTTCAAGCCAACCAAAGCGTGGCCCGCTTCGTGATAGGCGGTTTTCTCTTTCTGATCCTGCGTCAGCACCATCGAGCGGCGCTCCGCGCCCATCATCACCTTATCTTTGGCGGATTCAAAATCCTCCATGGTGACAAAACGACGGCCCACACGCGCCGCCATCAGCGCGGCTTCGTTCACGAGGTTGGCCAGATCCGCACCAGAGAAGCCCGGTGTCCCACGCGCAATAATGCGCAGGTCTACGTCAGGGCCCAGCGGGGTCTTGCGCGCATGCACGCCCAAGATCTTCTCACGACCTTTGATGTCCGGGTTGCCCACGGTCACGTTGCGGTCAAACCGGCCCGGACGCAGCAGCGCAGGGTCAAGCACGTCGCGACGGTTGGTAGCCGCGAGGATGATCACACCTTCATTGGCCTCAAAACCGTCCATCTCCACCAGCAACTGGTTGAGGGTCTGCTCACGTTCGTCGTTGCCACCGCCATAACCGGCACCCCGGTGACGACCGACCGCATCAATCTCGTCGATAAACACAATACAAGGCGCGTTTTTCTTCGCCTGTTCAAACATGTCGCGCACGCGACTCGCACCCACACCAACAAACATCTCAACGAAGTCAGACCCGGAGATGGTGAAGAACGGCACGCCAGCCTCACCGGCAATCGCCCGCGCCAGAAGGGTTTTACCCGTGCCGGGAGGGCCGACAAGCAGCGCGCCTTTCGGGATTTTGCCGCCGAGGCGGGAAAACTTCTGAGGGTTGCGCAGGAATTCCACGATCTCTTCGAGTTCTTCCTTGGCCTCATCAATGCCTGCAACGTCGTCGAAGGTCACGCGGCCATGTTTTTCGGTCAGCATCTTGGCCTTGGACTTGCCAAAGCCCATTGCGCCGCCCTTGCCACCGCCCTGCATGCGATTCATGAAATAAACCCAAACGCCGATCAAAAGCAGGAAAGGCAACAGGCTGATCAGGAAGGCTTGAAAACCGTTGGTCTCTTGGCTCTCCGCCCGCACATTGATACCGCGATCCGTCAGCAGTTTCGTCACTTCAGCATCCGCTGGCAGAATGGTTGTATTGGCCGTGCCGTCCTGCGTTTCATAACGCAGTTTCTCACCGTCAATGACCACATTCTGAACTTGGCCAGCTTCCACCGACGCAACAAAGTCGGAATAGCTGGCGTCACGGCTTTGCAGAGACGATCCATCCCCGCTGAACAGATTGAACAGAGCTAGGATCAGCAAAAACAGCACGACCCAAAAAGCTACATTTCTTGCATTGCCCAAGGCAAGTCTCCCTCTCAGAACGCCTGTGACCTATCACGTAGGCGCAAACAGTTAAATAGAGATCGCTGACGCGTAATCAATGCGGTATTTGGCATTCTCTCTTGCAAGCTGTGACAAATGCCACGGATTTTCAGACCAAGCTTACTTTCCACCCATTTTTCAGCCCCGCCAGAGGGGCGGCAATCAAAGTGTCTCCACACCAGACCGCAGGCGAGGACAGCAAGCTTTGACGCGGTAGGCCAGGACTTGGCGGCGCTTCCATTTGGCGCAGCCCCTGCGCGGACAGCGCGCCAATATGCAGGCCTTCCACATCCGCACCCTCAGGCGGCTGTATCTGCCATCTGCCATCCCATATCTCTGTTACGCAGCAGCGTAGGTTTTGGATGGCCGCCCACTCCCGCGTAATGCGGAGTCCTGTCGGAGCGGGCAGGATCAAACAGCCATGCAACGACATAGGCCGCTCCGCCTGCATCGCGGCTTGCACCGCACGAAACCGGGGCCGGTATGCCGCACCGGACACCTTTGAAAGACTCTCTGCCAGCAACCGGGTCAGAAGCGCAGCTGGCAGAGTATCTGCGATGGCGCGCCGCAAAATTACGTCCCCCGCATCATGGGTCACACAGGTGTCTCGCGCCATGATCAACGCCCAACCCGCAACCTCTTTTTCACGCGCCATATGGTCTGCGGTCTGCACCAATCGATCCACTGTCAGCCCGAGCGTTCCAAGCGTGCTTAACATCTGCCGCGCCTTCACACGATCAAAGCGAGGGTCTTCATTGCTGGGATCATCGGCCCATGTGATGTACTGCTCGCGAAGATATACACGCAGGCTCTCCCGCCCGACCTCCAGCAGAGGGCGCACCCATGTGATCCCCGCCTGCTCATAGCGCGGCGCCATTGCCGCCAGACCATCAACACCCGACCCGCGCGCCAGACGCATCAAGAAAGTTTCCGCCTGATCGTCTTTTGTATGCCCCAAGGCGACGCAGCAAATGCCCTGCTCTTTGGCCCACTGAGCAATGGCTATGCGGCGCCCGTCTCTCGCGGCCTGTTGGAGATTGCCAACACCGTCCCAGGCCCATGTCAGACTGTCGTGGGACAGACCATGATCCGCCGCATAGGCCGCCACAAGGGCCAGCTCTTCTGCCGCCTCTGCCCGCAGGCCATGGTTGACGCTCACCACCTTCAGATGCGCGCCGCCCCAGCGTCGCAACATATCAAGCAATGCCAGAGAATCGCCCCCGCCGCTCACGGCCACGCCCAGCACATCGGGAGGATTCGCGCCAAAAATGTGGTCTAGCGCATGCTGTAACGCCTCTTCAGGCGGACTTAGGAACACTGCAGACTGGCCATTTCCGTCTGTGCTTCCGTCACAAATGCCCCACCTGGAAAGCGCACACCAACTTCGTTGAGTGTCACGCAGGCTTCATTGACCTGTCCCAGAACGCCAAGCGACTTGCCAAGACGGTACAGCGATTCAGGCGCTGTGCCTGCTAGCGGAGCCCCTGAGTAAGCCTCCAGAAACGCACGGGCCGCACCTGTCATATCCGCCTGCCCCTCAAGGGCCTGACCACGCCGCAGATGCGCCTCCGCCTCAAGCGGGCTACCGGGATAGGTTTGCACAAATGTGGCAAATTGATCTGCCGCTGCGCCAAATTCCCCTTCATCCAGCGCGGTCATGGCACGGCCAAAATCGGTCTCCTCGCCCACAGCAAGCTCGGCAGGCGCACCGTCACCGGAGCCGTCATCCGTTGCCCCATCCGCCAGCGAGGGCACCGCGGCTACATCGCCGCCCAGCGTGGTCGTTTCCGCCAGCTGGCTCAGGTCGCCGCCCTCCAGCTCAACAAGACGGAACTCAAGATCGCCGATCCGATTGGTGCCATCCTCTACAATGCGCTCCACCCGATACTGAAGCTGTTCGGTTTTCCCTGTGAGCACCTGAAGCTGCTTTTCGATCACATCGACCCGTTCCAGCGTCGTGGCCCCGGCCACCGCTGTGCCCGGCGCCCCTGTCGTGGACAACTCACGCTTCAGCTTTTGAATTTCCACATAGAGAACAGAAAGTTGCTGGCGCACATCTGCCAGTGTTTCCTCGCGCGTCTGCGCCTGCCCCATGATCGGAGCCATCACCAGCGCCAAAGCGCTCAGACCTGCAAAAACCTGCGCCCGCATTTTCTCTTATCCCGTCACATTGGCTGTCAACACCGTCACCGCCCTGCGGTTCTCGGCATAACAGCTCTCCTCAGAGCACACCTCAAGTGGCCGCTCTTTACCAAAGCTCACCGTGCGAATGCGATTGCCTGCAACACCCTGCGCAATCAACAGCTCCTGCACCGCGCTGGCACGGCGTGCGCCAAGCGCAAGGTTGTATTCGCGGGTGCCCTGTTCATCGGCATGGCCTTCGATCACAGCGATGTAATCCGTATTGGCGAGCAACCAATTGGCCTGCGCCAAAACCACAAGACGGCCCTCTTCACTCAGCGTGGATTGATCCACGGCAAAGAGCACCCGATCACCAACCGCTTCCTGAAAATACGCAATGGAACTCGGATCCGCACTGCTGCCCAGCCCCTCGCTGCCACTATTGGTGCCAGAGCCATAGCTGCTATCTGTGCCAAAACGATCTGCATCCGTACAGGCGCCAAGCGCCACCGCACAGCTCAGAACTGCCGCTGTTGTCCATTTCTTCATGAAATTGCCTCGCCTCTCAAACCGACTGTCTTTTTGACGTCCTTGTGCCTGTTGGGGCTCCTTTTATCACAGGAGCCCCAACAAGAAAACTTTGCCTTCCCTGACCTGCAGATCAGCATCACTGAAGCGGAGACCAACTCGGGTCTGAGCCACCACCAGAGATTTTCACAGGTTTCAGATTGCGCCCGGATACATCCACGGAATAAAGCGTGGCCGCCCCGCCCGCGCCGCGCGTTTCTCGCGTGAACATGATCACCCGCCCATTGGGCGACCATGTCGGCCCCTCATCAAGGAAGGAGGCCGTCAACAGCCGCTCTTCGCTGCCATCAGTGCGCATCACGCCAATGTGGAATCGCCCATTATGTTGTTTTGTAAAGGCAATCAGATCCCCCCGCGGACTCCAGACCGGCGTGCCATAGCGCCCTTTGCCAAAGCTGATCCGCGTCGCCTCTCCGCCCGCAGCGTTCATGATATAGAGCTGCTGCGTGCCGGAGCGATCGCTCTCAAACACAATCTTGCTGCCATCCGGGCTGTAGCTTGGCGCGGTTTCAATCGACGGTGTCGAGGTCAGACGCTGCCGTCGCCCACTGCCAATATCCATCTGATAAAGATCCGTATTGCCCGCCTCTGTCACCGACATCACAACACTTTTACCATCCGGCGAGAACCGTGGCGCAAAACTCATGGTGCCACTTTCATTGGACAGAACCTTACGCCGCACCGATCCCACATCCAGCACATAGACCTGCGGAAAGCCCGTTTCATAACTCGTGTAAAGCACCCGGTCCCCGGTTGGGGAGAACCGCGGCGCAAGCACAATGGCGCTGCTGTCGGTCAGATACTGCAAATTGGCCCCATCATAATCCATCACGGCAAGCCGTTTTTTGCGGTCGTTCTTGGGGCCGGTTTCCGCCACATAGACAACGCGGCTGTCAAAATAGCCGCCCTCGCCCGTGATCCGCGAATAAACGGCATCTGCCACTTTATGGGCCATCCGACGCCAGCCATCGACCGTGCCTTTGAAGCGCAGCCCATTGCCCAGCTCTGTGCCTGCAAAAACGTCATAAACACGGAATTTCACTTCCAGCTCATTGCCACGCACCGCAACGCCACCGGTGATCAGAGCCTGCGCATTGATGGCTTTCCAGTCGGCATATTGTACCGGACTGCCAAAATTTGTGATCGAAGAGATATGCGCCTTGGCAGGTATCTCCCGAAACAGCCCCGTGCCGTTCAAATCTTCCGCAATCACCCGGCTGATATCCTTGGCGACCTGATTGGAGCCCTGCGTTTCGGCCACAAATTCCGGCACCGCATAGGGCAAAGGCTCAATCACCCCATCCGTGATCTCGATACGCAGAGGCGTATTTTGCGCCTGCGCAGGCGCAAGCCATGGGCCAAGCGTTAGGAGTGCCATGGTCAGGGTCACAAGAAGTCTGCTCATCTGCGCCTCATATTTTCTGGATTAAATGTTATCTCAACATCCCGCCAATGGTCATATTTTTCCACTGGAAGATCATAGCCTGTCTTCTGACAGCGCAAAACTGCTCGTCTGGCGGACTGAAAGGCGGTTTGCACAGCAGTGTCATCACCGCCCTGCGCGCTCAACAGCCGCACATCGCCCTGAACTTTGCCGTCCTGATCCAACGACACGCCCACCACAACGGTCACATCCGCCGCGCGCGATCCCACATCGACAATCCAGCACTGTTGCACGGCAACGCGCAGCCCGTCTTTCTCCCCCCGTGTGAGCGGCGGACCTGACGGCCCGCGCGGCGTCTCACTGGTTTGCGTCGTAGCCGCATTGGCCTCAGCCAAAGCCGCCGCGATGGCATCTTCTGTCGCCGCAGGGCTGGGCGTGGGGGTCACTTGTGTTGGGCGCAGACGCGGGCGCAACGATCGGCTGGGTGCCGCGCTGGCAACCTCGTCTTGCTTCGGTTCAGTTGCGATCTCTGCGGAGGCGGCCTCCGGCGCGGTTTCTTCCTGCGCCTCTTCGGTTGCGGGGCCCGCTTCATCCGGTGTGGTTGCCTCCTGCACCACATCCGCAATGGCCACATCCGGCTCCGGCGGCGCAACAGGCTCTGGCGCCACACGATCTGCGGGGCGCGTCACAGGCCGCACTGGTGTGTCAGGGATCACCACCGCGGACTCAACCTCTGGCGTTGGCAATTGCGGGGTTTCCTGCGCCACATCCTGCGGCGTCACCGGCACGGGCGGCGCAACCTCTACCGTTTCAGGTACCGTGTCAGGCACAACGGGTTCCGTTTCGGCCGGCGTCACCTGTTCTGGGGTCACATCGGGCTCCGATACCAGATCAGGGGCCACCGGCACCTCCTCTGGCGGGTTGGGCAAAGCCAACTCGGTGGCCGCATCCGGCGCGGCTTGCGCCTGCAGCAGCGCCTCAAAGTCTGCCGCCGAAATCACCGACACATCCGTCACCTCCATAGGAGGCGGATCGGAGCTGAAGAACCCGCCAAGCAGGACCCAGCCGATCAGACCGGTGTGGGCCGCGCCCGAGATATAATGGCCGATATGCACCCGCGCGCCCTAGTTTTCCGTTGTTGCCATGCCATCCAATGTTGGCCCGCCCACATCCGTCACAAGCCCCACATCAGAGAAACCACCTGCATTCAGCGCGCCCATCACCTGCACCACAGCCTCATAGGGGATGGCCCCATCCGCGCGCAAATACACCCGCTGGGAATCCCGCTCCGCCGCCACTGCGCGCAGCTTGGGCACCAGCTCATCGGCGGCCACTGGTGTGGTCATAATGGTGATGCCCAGCTCCGCATCAATGGTCACGGTCAAAGGCTCTTCTTGCTCTCCCGGCAAAGGGTTGGCCGCTGTTTTGGGCAATTCCACAGGCACACCCACCGTCAACAGCGGCGCCGCCACCATAAAGATGATCAGCAGCACCAACATCACATCCACAAAAGGCGTGACGTTGATCTCACTCATTGGGGGGCTGCTGCGACGATTGCGGCGACGGCGTTTGCCGCCTCCACCGCCCGATTTTATCACACCCGCGCCCATCTCTCAGGCGTCCAGCTGGCGGCTGAGAATGGTGGCAAATTCATCGGCAAAAGCCTCATAGCCTGCCACAATCCGATCACTGTCTGCACTGAGCTTGTTGTAAAAAATCACCGCCGGGATCGCGGCAAGCAGCCCCAGACCAGTGGCAAGCAGCGCCTCAGCAATCCCCGGTGCCACAACCGCAAGATTGGTGTTCTGCTGTGCCGCAATCTCGATAAAAGCGTTCATGATGCCCCAGACCGTGCCAAACAAGCCAACAAAAGGCGCTGTGGAGCCAACGGTCGCAAGGATCGGCAAGCCATTTTGAAGCTCATCTGCCTCCTTGGCGATGGCCACATCCATCGACCGGTCAATCCGGCTTGTGGCATTGGCAATCAACCCGCCATCCTGACGATGGCTGCGTTGCCACTCGACCATACCGGCGGCAAACACCCGTTCAGAGCGCCCACCGGGTTCAGGCCCAAGCTCTTCAAAAAGCTGATCCAGCGGCTCACCCGACCAGAACGCCCGATCAAACCGCGCCGCTTCGCGCCGGGCCTTGCGATACATGATCTGCTTCTGAACAATCACCGACCAAGACCAGAAGGATGCCACGATCAGCATCACCATCACCAGTTTTACGGTCAGAGTTGCGCGCGCAAAAAGCGCCCACATCGAAAAATCGACTGCTGCGTGTTCCATATTGCCTGCTCTGCTTTGCGGCCCTCTTATGGGGCCTTGTTTGAGAGCAAACCTAGCCGGTTTCTATAGAGAAAGCCAATAAATTGCCGCGGCTCGCGGAAATTTGCCCGCTCAATGCACCATTTGGCGGATATTTGCCGGCAAACGCACCGGTTGCCCCGCTTCATTCATGCAGACCACCGTAACCATGGCGTGGAACAACACCTCTTCGCCGCGCAGCACCCGCTGCTCCATCACCAGCCGGGCGGCGGTGACATTGGCCACTTCGGTTTCCACAATCAGCTCATCGTCCAAAACGGCCGAGCCAAGATAATCCGCCTCCACACGGCGGACCGCAAACACCACACCCTCAGCCTTCATTTCCAGCTGATCCATGCCAATCTCACGCACCCATTCGCTGCGCCCGCGCTCGATAAACTTCAGATAATTGGCATAATAAACAATGCCCGCCATGTCGGTGTCTTCATAATAGACGCGGATCGGCAGGGTATAGGTCATTGGGCTTTCTCCGGTAGATGAGGTTCAGGCTCTGCTGCCATGGGTAGGCAAGCGCTAGATCTTTTGCAACTGTGCCGCGCTCAGTTTCCGTCCTGATCCAGCCGCAACCGCGCAAACAGGCGCAACGCATGGCTCGCATCCGCCGCCGCTGGCGGCATCATCCGATCATAGGCCGCAGCGATCACCGCCGCAATTTCAGGCCGCAACACGGTCGCCCCACTGTCCGGCACGATGGCCAAAGGAGATGTATCAGCAAAGGCCTGCGGCCCCCAGGTCACAATCGTCTGCACCGCCTCACCCAGCGCCAAGGCCTCCGCCGGGATCTGTGCCATTTCCTTGTTCATGCGCAAAAACACAAAGGCCGCCTGAATGGCCCCCGCATTGTCAAACCGAAACGCGCGGTACTGTGTGGCATCCGCCGCTTTCAGACGCGCCACCAAAGGCGCGAGATCCGGGATCAAACGCTCCAGATCCGGCACCGCCAGCAATTCATCCCATTCACGGAAGAAAAACATCATCAGATTGCTGCCCAGCTCCGGATCCGTCTCCGCCATCTGATGCCCGACAAGGGTCACCACGGCCTCCAGCGCGCCTTTCACCGTGCGCAACGTGGCCTCTTCCACGCCAAAAACCACCGGCGCAATGGGCCGTCCCCACCGGGCAAACCCATAGCTGCCATCTGCACGAATAAAGAGCTTTTCAACGTCCTGCGGTGTCATACGCGCCTCCTGAAACACTGCGCGCTTCATGCCGCCCTTCTGACGCCAAGGCAAGCCTTTCACTGCCCGGCCCACCTCACCCTCCTACATCGCTTCTTCTGACGGAAAATACTCCGGGGGTATGGGGGCTGGCCCCCATTTTAAATACGCGTATGGGGGCTGGCCCCCATTTAAACCTGCGTATGGGGGCTGACCCCCAGCTATGCAAGCTCACGCGCCCAAGGCGGATTGGCCCCGGCCCGCGCCACGGTCACCGCCGCCACTTTGGCCCCAAACAACAGCGCGTCTCTCGCATTCTCAGGTGACAGACTGCTGATGCGGTCCTTGCGCAGGGCGCCCAGCTCAGACAACCGCGCCAAGACACCGCTGTTGAATGTGTCCCCGGCCCCTACCGTATCCACCACCGTTGCGGGCTGTGCGGGCACCGCGACCTGTTCACCGCTTGTCAGAAAGCCCTGCGCACCCTTTGAACCACAGGTCACGATCACAAAGGCGGGCCCTTTCTGGAGAAGTTTTTGCGCACGCGCCTCAAAGCCTGCAACATCCGGCATCAACCAGCTCAGATCCTCATCAGAGACTTTCACCACATCCGCCTGTGCAAACATCCGGTCCAAACGCGCACGATAGCGCGACACGTCACGGATAAATCCGGGGCGAATATTTGGGTCGATCATCACCACCCGGCGCGCCCCCTCACGTTGCAAAACATCAGCATAGGTATTGGCACAGGGCTCCACCGCAAGGCTAATGCCGCCAAAAAACAGCGCCTCAACCTCCTCGCCGATCGGTGCCACATCCGCAGATGCCATCATGCGTCCGGCAGTATTTTCATCATAAAACGTATAGCTGGCATGCCCATCCTCAAGCTGCACAAAAGCCATGGTTGTGGGGCGCGCAGAGCGCACCAACGCGCTGGTGTCCACATGACTTTCCCTCAGGTGTGTCTCAAGCCGTGCGCCAAACTGATCCGTCGAAACACCGCTGAGCAGACCAACCTGCGTGCCCAATCGCCCAAGCCCCACCGCCGTGTTGAACACCGCGCCCCCCACATGGGGCACAAAGCCCTCGCCCCCTGCAACAGTCGGTTCAGGGATCATATCAATCAGAGCTTCGCCACAACACAGGATCATCGCGCGTTACCCCAACCACTTGGTGTAATCACTGACCAGAAGATGCATCGGCGCCACGTCTTCTTCAATCTCGGCAAAACGCCCAATGGGCGCGCGGAAAACATTGTCAGTCTCATCATCATTGACGGTGGAGACTTCCCCGATCAGCACATCCCCGCCTTCTCCCCAAAAGGCATGCCAATCCCCCGGCATCAATGTCAGGCTCTCGCCGGGTGCAAACTTTAGCTTTTCTCCGGGTGCAAAACTGCGGGCGATGCCATCACACATCACCACACCGCCGCGATCTTCGGCAAAACTTCCCACATCATCGGAGCCATAAAGCTCAACCACCAAGGTCGCACCACCCCGATTGATGATATCCTCGGCCTTGATCACATGGGTGTGCATCGGCGAGAGCTGATCCTGACGTGAAATCAACAGCTTTTCCGCATAGCACATCCCCCCGCCCCGTTGCAGATCCGCCAGGCGTCCATTACGCAGAGTGAACAGAAACAGCCCCATTTCATCAAAACGGCCATCACCATAGTCCGTGATGTCCCAACCACAGCGCGCCTCAATCAGGGCTTTGGCCTGCGTTTTCTGCGCCACAAACATGTCAGGTGTCCAATAGGCAAAAGGCGGCAGTTTGAACCCGTAAGAGCGGATCATGTCATCCGCCGCCTGCATGATCTCATTGATGGTGGAACGCTTCATCTTATCCTCCCTGCGCGCCCCTGTCCTCCACAGAATAGGCGCCAGCAAATCTGTTGTTGTACCTCAACTCACGGCAGGTGCCGCAATCCAATCTGTGCCAGCACGCCGGTGTCTGCGCCAGCGTGCTGGCCCGCCCCAAAACATGCTCAGAACTGGCGTACGTCCGTGATGGTTTCTGCTCCAAACCCGGCGCTGAGAATATGCGCCGTGATCTTATCGGCTGTATCTTGTGCCTGCGCCAACGCACCGTCGTCTTTCATGGCCTTGAACTGGTCCAAAATGGAAAAATCTTCCTCCGACGTGGCGCGGATCGTGGCCTGCATACCCGTGTCAATCACACCCGGCGCAATGCTTTCAACCTTCAATGCCGCCACTTCGTCCTCCACCATCGCGCGCGCATGCATATCCAGCGCCGCTTTGGTGGCGCAATACACGCTCCAACCGGTATAGGCATTGCGCCCTGCTCCGCTGGAAATATGGGCCACCCGACGGTCCGCCGCCCCTTGAGTGGCAGCCACAAAGGCATTGGTCAACAACAAGGGCCCCGTGATGTTCACAGCAATCGCCCGCGCCACAAGACTGGCGTCCTGTCGGCCAATCGGTGCGATGGGCTCCACAATCCCTGCATTGTTGATCAATACGGCTTCCGTCGCACCCGCCAGAAACCGCGCGAAATCCTCCCCAGACGCAAACGCAGACACAGCTGCCTCATCTGCCAGATCAAGCGCCACTTCGCTCAGCTTGCCATGGGTCGTGCTAAGCGCGCTGCGCGACACGCCAAGCACATCAAACCCGGCATGGATCAGGCTCTGTACCAGCCCCGCGCCAAGCCCTTTGGAATGCCCCGTTACAATTGCCTTTTTCATGCCAATTCCCTCGCATGCAGCGAACACAGCCCTGCGCCGTATCTTCGCGCTCTTTATCAGATGCCGCAGCAGGCGACGCAATCATCCCGTGATCAAAATGGCCCGAAAGTCATTCACATTTGTCAGCGTCGGCCCTGGCACCACCTGCGCACCAATGCGTCCAAAGAAACCATGCGCATCGTTGATCGCAAGCGCGGCCTGCGCATCTGCATCCATTTTCTCCGCCTTGGCAAGCGTGTCCGGGCCAATGATCGCGCCGGCCACCTCGGCGGCCCCATCCACACCATCCGTGTCACAGGCAATCGCGTAAATCCCGGCCATGCCATTCAACGCCACGGCCAGCGCCAGCGCGAACTCGGCATTGGGTCCACCCACACCGTCACCACGCCGCGTCACCGTGAGCTCCCCGCCTGACAACAAAACCAAAGGTCCATCGGCGCTGTGTTTGCGCGCCAGATCAGCCTGCACTGCGGCCACATCGCGCGCCTCACCCTCCAACGCATCGTCCAGAATTTCCACCCGGCACCCGGCCTCTTCCGCCACACGCCGCGCCGCCTCAAGCGATTGGCGCGGCGAGGCAAAGAGAATGTTCTCCGTTGTGGACAGGCGGGCATCCCCCGGGGCCAAAACCCCGCCATGCGCTTGAGCAGCAGCGACGATATGTTCTGGCAACTGTACGCCATACTCTGCCAGCGCAGCCAAAGCACTCTGCAGATCGCGCGGTTCGCCCACCGTGGGGCCAGACCCGATCATGCCCGGTTCATCCCCCGGGACATCGGAGATCAGATAAGAAACCACTTTGGCCGGGTAAGCCGCCGCTGCCAATTGCCCGCCTTTGGCCTGGCACAGATGTTTGCGCAGCGCGTTCATAAGCGAAATCGGCGCACCTGAGGCGAGCAGATCCGCATTGACCTGCTGCAATTCTTCCAGCGTGACCCCGGGCACAGGCACGGTCAGCAGAGAAGAGGCGCCACCGGAAATCAGACAGATCACTGTGTCCTCGGCACTCAGCCCCTGCACCAGCGCAAGCATCTCAAGCGTCGCCGCCGCGCCTGCCGCATCCGGCACCGGGTGCGCCGCAGAGGCAATGCGGATCCCATCACAGGGCCGCTCGTAACCATAACGCGTGATCACCAGCCCCTCACAAGGCCCCCATGCACTTTCAAGCGCTTCGGCCATGCGGGCACTGGCCTTTCCAGCGCCAACAACCAACACACGGCCTTTGGGTTTCTCGCCCAAAACACCCGGAAGGGCCACCATAGGATCCGCCACGGCGACAGCCTGATCAAAAAGATTTCGCAGAAAACGCTCAGGATCTTGCATCATCGTCTCTCTCCTCAGAGGGTCCCGCTTGAGGCGCGCACCATCAATTCTACTGGGGTTCGCAGCTCGCGGGCCGGTGCCGGACCATTTTGCAGCCACTCCAGCAACTGCCCGCTGATGGTATTGGCGAACTCTGGAATTCGGCAACACACAGAGCTCAGCGATGGCGCACTGTGTTGGCATTCGGCGATGTCATCGACCCCCACAATGCGCAGCCTGTGCCCCACATCACGCCCCATGGCCACGCTGGCGCTCAACAGGCCCAGCGCAACAAGGTCGTTGAAACACACAACTCCATCCACCTCGGGATACTGCGACGCCAAAACCGCGGCCTGGTCCTGGCCAAACTGACGTGTCGCTGCACCGGTGAGCATGATAGGCTCCTGCCCCTGCTCCCGCATCAGCGCAAGATCCCCCGAGGCCCGCTCCTGCGTGACCGGCCGTCCCTCAAGCCCTCCGACGAAGGCAATGCGCCGACCCCCGCGCGCGCGCAGATGCGCCACCGCCAGTCGCCCCCCCTCTTTGTAATCCGGTGCCGCAAAGGGAAATTTGTCACCGCGCATATCGCCCTGTCGAAACACCTGCATCGCAGGCAAACCCGCGCGCGCAATCTCTTCAAAGGCCGCACCGCTGTCATCATAGGTCGGGCTGATGACAAAGCCTGATACCCCATGTTCGATCAGCGCCTTGATCATCTTGTGCTGCAGAACAGGATCTTCATTGGTGTTAGCGAGAACCGCAACATAATCCTGCTGCGACAGGCTTTCCTGCAAGCACGCTGCCAATTCGGAGAAAAACGGATTGCGCAGATCGTTGATCACAAGCCCAATCAAGCCCGTGGAGCCAGAGCGCAATTTGGCGGCAGACCGATTATACACATACCCGATCCGCGCCATCACATTTTGCACATGCTCACGGGTCTGCGACTTCACAAGGGCACTGCCCTGCAACACGAGGCTCACGGTGGATTTTGACACCCCGGCCTCACGTGCCACATCTTTGATTGTCGGTCTGCGTTCCATAGCGCCTAGGTGTCAGATACCATGCAATGAAAGCAAGGCCTTCATGCGGTTTTCGGCCAGTTCTGGCGCTGCCAGCAACCCGGCCGTATCTGCCAGCCTAAAGACTTCTGCATAATGGGTGATATCGCGGCTGGCTTGAAATCCTCCGGGCATGATGAAGTGGCTCTGTGATCCATTCAGCCAGGACAGGAAGGCAATCCCAGCCTTGTAAAACCGCGTCGGCGCCCGAAAAATCTCCCGCGAAAGCGGCACGGTTGGCGACAGCAGCGCATGGTAACGATCCGTTTCTCCCAATGCGAGCGCCTCAAGCGCTTGGCTGGCGGCGGGGGCAATGGCGGCAAAAATCCCCAACAGGGCATGGGAATACTGCTCTCCATTTCCCTCAATCAACGCCGCATAATTAAAATCATCCCCGGTATAAAGCCGCACGCCTTCAGGCAGGCGGGCCCGGAAAGCTTCTTCGTGGGCCTGATCCAACAGAGAAATCTTGATGCCATCCACCTGCGCCGGGTTCTCGGCAATCAGCTCCAGCACAAAATCACTGGCCTCGGCCACATTTGCACATCCCCAATATCCGGTCAGAGCCGGATCAAACATGTCCCCCAGCCAATGCAACACAACAGGCTCCGCAGCGCCATCAATCAAGCGGCGGTAGACCTGACGATAGATCGTCTTATCCGCGCCAATCGCCGGCAAGGCCCGCGTGGCCATCAGAATCAACTGCCCCCCGGCGGCCTCAATCACTTCGGCCTGATGTTCATAAGCGGCAATAATGGCCTCTGCTGAGGTCAGCTCTGAGGGATCAACATGATCCGTGCCAGCGCCACAGGCCACGCGTGGCGCCAGCGGATGTGCTTTGGCATCGACCATGGTCCGCTCGATCAGTTCGCGCGCCGTGTCCCAATCCACGCCCATGCCACGCTGTGCTGTATCCATGGCTTCTGCCAGTCCCAGCCCCTGATCCCAAAGCCCGTGACGGAAAGCCAGAGTGGCCTCCCAATCCACCGCCGGACGCCCGGTCCAGGGATCCCGTTCAGCCAGCGGATCTGACACCACATGGGCTGCGGCAAAAGCCGTGCGCGTCAGCGCCACCTTGGGCGCACGCGGCACCAGTGGGGTGCCGCTTAACGTATAGGATTCCAAACGCCCGTCTGCAGTTGGCAAAGTCAGCATGTCATCAATCCTCTCTGCAAAACCCGTTACGCCTCGATGTCCAACACCAGCACACCGTCAAGGCCGCCCTCCGCATGGGCGACGATCTCCGCCCCCCAGCGTTTGTGTTCGGCATCGGCGGAATAGGTCGCCAGATCGTCAAAGCTGTCAAAATCAATCGAAAAGCCGTGCATATAGCCGCGTTCGATCTTTTCCGGGCTGGTCGATCGCCCGCCATGAAACCCTGTTGCGCCCTCAAGACGCTCTGTCACCCGCGCCAGACCGGCGTAGATTTCCGTGATCGTCGCTTCAGAGACATCCGCCCGAAACCGTGTGAGAACAATATGTTTGATCATGCTGTAAGTCCCTGATCTTCTTTGATCATATCGGCGGCTTTCTCGCCGATCATGATCGATGGTGCATTGGTGTTGGAAGAGTTCACCGTCGGCATGATCGAGGCATCCGCAATCCGCAGCCCCTCAAGCCCGTTGAACCGCAGCCGGATGTCCACAACCGCGCCCGCATCTACCCCCATGCGACAGGTGCCCGCACAATGATGGCTGGTTTTGGAGTGCTGACAGATGAACGCGAAAGCCTCCTGCTCGGTCTGAACCGTCGGCCCCGGCAGGCGTTCTGCCAGAATATAAGGTTTGAGCGCATCCTGAGCGAGAATGTCACGCACAAGCTGCAAACCACGCAGGGACATCTCCCGGTCATAAGGATCTGCCAGATAATTCGGGTCGATCAGCGGGGCTTTCTTTGGGTCCGCCGATTGCAGCCGCACAGTGCCGCGCGAGCGGGGCCGCAGGAAGCAGGCGTTCAACGTCACGCCTCCATTGGGCATGGCCGCAACACCCGCCTCAATGCCAGTACCCAGCCCCAAATGCATCTGAATATCGGGGGAACGCGCGGTTTCATCAGCATACCAAAAGCCGCCGGTTTCAAACAGGCTGCTGGCGACCGGCCCCTTGCGCGCCAAAAGATATTGCAGCCCGGCAAGAGCGCTCATATGCAACTTGGCAAAACGATCATAGGTATGCGGGCCGCTCACCTCACATATGGCATATAGATCAAGGTGATCTTGCAGGTTCGCCCCGACATTGGGCTGATCCAGCTGCACGTCGATGCCCAGCGCGGCAAGCTGATCCGCAGGCCCAATGCCCGACAGCTGCAACAGGCGCGGCGATCCAATTGCGCCGGAGGACAAGACCACCTCCCGCGCCGCGCGCAGCTCTGTACCATCCATCAGATCCACACCAATCACGCGCCCATTCTCCAGCGCCAGACGCCGCACCTGCGCGCCCATACGCACCGTCAGGTTCTTGCGATCGCGATTTGGTGCCAGAAAGGCCATCGCTGCCGAAGACCGCCGCGCATTGCGTTGAGTGAGCTGGTAATAGCCAACACCATCCTGTTTTTCGCCATTCACATCCTTGGTGGCCGGAATGCCCAATTGGCCACCGGCGGCAATGAAGGCATCACAAATCGGCAAAGGTGCACTTGGCTGGCTCACGCCCAGCGGGCCACCCTTGCCATGATAGCGTCCCTCATAGGTGTCATTGTCCTCAGATTTGCGGAAATACGGCAGCACATCCTCATAGCTCCAGCCCTCACAGCCCATCTGGCGCCAATCGTCATAATCCTGCGCCGCACCTCGGGTGTAAATCTGCGCATTGATCGCCGAGCCACCGCCAATCACCTTGGCCTGCGTATAGGGAAACACCTTATTTTGCATGTGTTTCTGTGGCACTGTTGTCCAGCCCCAGCTGCCGATGCCCTTGGTCATCTTGGCAAAGCCCGCAGGCAGGTGGAAAAACGGATGACGATCACTGCCGCCCGCTTCCAACAGCAACACCGACACATCAGCCACCTCGCTCAGGCGCGACGCAATGACCGATCCGGCCGATCCGCCGCCCACGACGATAAAATCAAATTCCGTCTGCATATCCGTTCCTCACAGCCGCGCAATCGACAGACCACCGTCCGCCCGGATCACCGACCCGCTGCAATAAGCCATCTGTCCCTGCGCCAGTGGCACCATCATTTGTCCGATATCTTCCGGCTGCCCCCAGCGCCCCGCTGGCACCAGCCCCTCCGCAATCCTTGCGTCATATGTCTCTTTCACACCGGCGGTCATCTCGGTGGCAATCACGCCGGGACGCAGCTCAAACACGCCAATGTTGGCCGCCGCCAGCCGCAGCGCAAACAGCTGCGTCATCATCGCCGCGCCTGCTTTTGACACGCAGTATTCCGCCCGCTCAGGGCTCGCCATTGTGGCGCTGACAGAGGTGACAAAGCTGATGGAACGATAGGCGGCGCTCTCCTGCGCCAACATGCGACGCGCCACCTCCTGCGTCAGAAAAAACGCGCCGCGCAGATTGACGTTCTGCACAAAATCCCAGTTCTCCGGCTTCAGATCGAGCAGATCGCCCCGCACGGGTGCGCCAACGCCTGCGTTATTGACCAAGGTGGTCACCGGCCCAAGCGCCGCCTCCACCTGATCCAACAGCACAGGGGCCGCCGCCACCTCCCGCACGTCATGACAAAAATAGGCCGCATCACCGCCAAGCACTTTGATCGCCTGCTGCACCACCGGTGCATCCCGCTCTGGCAGAGACGCGATCGCGATGGAAAACCCCGCCTCTTTCAGCGCTTTGGCGATGCCAAGCCCAATGCCCTGCTGCCCGCCAGTGATCAATGCCACGCCACTCATGTCGCAAACTCCGTCTCAAGAATGTGCTGCCCGGATCGCAAGGCCAGCGCCGCAATGGTCAGCGCCGGGTTCACCGCAGCGGACGTCGGCAGAACAGAGGCGTCGGAAATAAAAAGATTGGGATGGTCATGACAGCGCCCAAAGCGATCAACAACGGAATGCGCCGGATCCTTGCCCATGCGGGCCGTGCCACATTGATGCGACGGGGTGGTGCGATCAAACGCGCGGCTCAGCACCACTGGACATCCGGCTTGCCGCAGCTTCACTTTCAACTGCTTGACCAAAGCCTCATGCGCCGACCAATTGGAGCGCTGCCAGGCCAGGCTGATTTGCCCGTTCTTGACCGTCACGCGGCTGTCAGATTGCGGCAGGTCCTCGCTCATCGCGTAAAAATCAAAACTGCGGGCGGCGATCCATTGCGCAATGAAACCGGGCAATCCTGATGTCGCTGCCAAAATCGGCCCGGTGATTTTGCCAAGCATCTGAACATTGCCAAGCGGCGCCCCGCCTTGGCCGTCATCATGGTAATAGTCGTTCATCATCAGGGTCTTCTGATAGACAGCATGATTGCGCCGCAGGGGATGTAACGCCAACACGGCGCTGCAATTGTGGTTCATGAAGTTGCGGCCTACCTGATCTGAGCTGTTCGCCAGCCCAGTCGGGAAATTGTCATTGGCAGATGACAACAGCAGCGCCGCTGAGTGCACAGCCCCCGCTGCCAGCACCACCACAGGCGCTGTGATACGCTTGTCTTTGCCGTCTTGACGGTAGTGGACAGCCGACACGCGCCCATCAACACCTATTTCAAGTTGATGTACATCACAGCCCGTCCAAAGCGCGACGCGCCCATTGACACAAGCCTGCATCAAAACGGTTTCCCCATCATGTTTGCCCGCGCAGGTGTTCGGATAGGCATCCCAAGTTGTCTGCCCGTGCGCCAGCCACGTTTCGATATCCAGAGCCAATGGCAAAGAGGCAGGCTTTAGCCCCACACCTCTCAACCGCTTGCGCAAATCCGCGATATCAGGTTCATCCTGCACCGCGTCAAAAGGCAGCCTGCAGCCGCGTGCCGGATCTGTTGGATCTTCCTCTGCGGCACCGCGCACCTTAAAAAGAGCTTCGGCGGCGGTATAATCCGGCGCGAGATCAGCATAAGAGATTGGCCAGCCCGGCGTTGTGCCTTCACGATGCTCAACGGGACGAAAATCCGCTTCCCGATAGCGTAGCATCACAGCGCCATAGAATTTCGAGTTGCCCCCGACATAGTGGTAATTGCCCGGAGAGAAGGCGCGCCCCGCACCATCCAGCCAGGTCTCCCCGGATCGGAAACAGCCATCCCCAAAGATCGCTTTGGCATCGCGATCCTGCGGGCCGGGGCGCAGAGGTTCGCCGCGCTCCAACACTACAATATGCTTGCCTGACGGCGCCAGTGCCGCCGCCATGCTTGCCCCGCCAATGCCCGAGCCAATGATGACCACATCCGCGTCCATCAGGGGGCAATCCGCATTTCTGTATCCGGATCGAAGGCCACGGCCTTTTCCATATTCACCGCAAAGGTAAAGCTTTGACCTGCCACTACGGGCACATCAGATCGCATGCGTGAAATCACATCACGCCCGCCAAGCTGCATGGACACAAAGGTATCTGACCCCGCCGGCTCCGTCACATCAATGCGGTTGATCAGCTCTGCAATGTTGCTGGATTTACGGTCCGCGCTGTCTGGGTCGGTGATGGTTTCCGGGCGGATCCCCAGCAAGATCTCACGCCCCTCATAGGGTGCCAGATTGTCCTGACTGAAGGGCAAAATCGCCTGTTCACCGTCGGACAGCGTAACCAATGCCGCTGGGCGACCATTCTGCATCACAACCTGCGCCGGAACCACATTCATCGCCGGCGATCCCATGAAGGTGGCCACAAAGATATTGGCCGGTTGATCATAGATCTCCTGCGGGGTGCCCAATTGCTGCACATAGCCACCATTCATCACCGCAATCCGCGTCGACAGCGTCAGCGCTTCAATCTGGTCATGGGTCACATAGACAATGGTGGTGCCCAGTTTCTGATGCAGTTTCTTGATCTCCGTGCGCATATCCACGCGCAGTTTCGCATCAAGGTTTGAGAGCGGCTCATCAAACAGGAACACATCCGGATCCCGTACCAATGCGCGCCCCATGGCAACCCGCTGCCGCTGCCCCCCAGACAGCGCGCCGGGCTTGCGGTCCAGCAACTGCTCAATCTGCAGAAGCTTGGCCACCTCCTGCATCGCCTTTTGCCGCTCAGGCTTTGGCACGCCATGCATTTCAAGGCCAAAGGTGATGTTCTGGCCAACGGTCATATTGGGGTAAAGTGCGTAAGACTGAAACACCATTGCGATATTGCGGTTGGACGGGTGCACCCCATTCATCGCCCGATCCTTGATGCGGATCTCACCGCTGGTGATGTCCTCCAGCCCGGCGATCATGTTCAGAAGGGTGGATTTTCCACAGCCGGACGGCCCCACCAGCACAAGGAACTCCCCCTCCTCCACGGAGATGTCCACATTGTGCAGCACTTCGACAGCACCATAAGATTTGGTTGCCTTGTCAATGTCGAGAAAGCCCATGAAGTCTTATCCTTTTACAGAGCCCGCCATCAGACCGCGCACGAAGTACCGACCGGCCACGATGTAGACGAAGAGAGTGGGCATTGCCGCGAGGATCGCCCCTGCGAAATGCACGTTGTATTCTTTGACGCCCGTTGAGGACTGCACCAGATTGTTGAGCGCCACGGTCATCGGCTGGCTGCTCGCATCGGCAAAAGAGGCCCCAAACAAGAAGTCATTCCAGATGTTGGTGAACTGCCAGATCACGCTGACCACCGCGATCGGGCCAGAGCTTGGCAACAGGATACGCCAGAAGATCTGAAAGAACCCCGCCCCATCAATCTGCGCCGCCCGGATCAGCTCGGTTGGGAACACCGCATAGTAGTTGCGGAAATACAGCGTGGTGAAGCCGATCCCGAAGACGATGTGGACAAAGGACAACCCATAGGTAGACCCGGCGAGCCCCATCAGCCCCAGCATCCGTGCCATCGGGATCAGCACGATCTGAAACGGGATAAAGCAGGCAAATAGCATCAGACCAAAGAGGATCGTATCCCCTTTGAAACGCCATTTCGTCAGCACATAGCCATTCAGCGCCCCAAGTACTGTGGAGATCGTCACTGCGGGCACCACCATTTTGATGGAGTTCCAGAAATACGGTTTCAGCCCGGTTGGCTCCACCCCGATCTGCGCGCTGGCCCAGGCTTGTTTCCAGGGTTCAATCGTAAAGGCATCGGGCAGGCTCATCATGCCCCCACCGGTGATCTCCTCCAGCGGCTTCACTGAATTCACCAGCATCACGTAAAGCGGCAGAAGATAGAAAAGAGCAAAGAGGATGAGCACCACATAGATCAGCGTGCGGGTCACGCGTCCGGTGCGAATGGCGGTATCTTGTGTGGCCACAGACATCAGCGTTTCTCCCGCAGTTCGGAGTAAAGGTAAGGCACCATAATCGCGGCAATCGCCATCAGCATGATCGTGGCCGAGGCCGATCCGATCCCCATCTGGTTGCGCGTGAACGTGTAGGAATACATGAAGGTCGCAGGCAGCTCCGTGGCCCGCCCCGGCCCCCCACCTGTCAAAGCGATCACCAGATCAAAGGTCTTGATCGCCAGATGGCTCAGGATCACAAAAGCCGACAGAAACGCCGGGCGCAGCTGCGGAATGATGATCCGGCGATAAAGGTTCCAGTTGCTGGCCCCGTCCATCTGTGCGGCTTTCAGGATTTCATTGTCGATGCCGCGCAGCCCGGCGAGAAACATCGCCATGACAAAGCCCGAGGTTTGCCAGACCGCCGCCAGCACTACAGTGTAAATCGCGTAGTCGCGGTTTTTGATCCAATCGAACTTGAAGCTTTCCCAACCCCAGGTGTGCATCACGTTTTCAAGGCCGATGCCCGGATCCAGAAACCACTTCCATGCCGTGCCAGTCACAATAAACGACAGCGCCATCGGATAGAGATAGAGCGGGCGCAACATGCCCTCGCCGCGAATTTTCTGATCAAGGAAGATCGCCAGCCCCAACCCAATTGCGGTACAGAGGGTGATATACAGTAGGGCAAAGATCCCCATATTGGTGAGCGAAATTTCCCAATGGCTCAGACGCCACAGCTTGGAATAGTTCTCCCAGCCGACCCAACCATAGGATGGCAGAATGCGACTGTCGGTGAAGCTGAGATAGACGGAAAACAGGATGAAGCCGTAAACGAATACCAGGATCACCGCCAGCGATGGTGACAACACCAGCTTCGGAATCCAGTTCTGTAGACGGGTCTTAAGATCCGCGTTGGCAGACTGCGCCATTACGCGTCCTCCTTGATGGCAGGAACGAGAGAGAGGGCCAAAGGCCAAATTCAAAGGCGGGGTCTAAAGTGGCGACCCCGCCCGGGGAGGTAACTCTGAGGAAACCTAGGGTTTACTGAGCGATTTCAACCGCATCCACGAGCTCCTGCACAGCAGTCTCGCTGTCATACTCGCCGTTGAAATGCGCAGTCACCACATCGTACACCGCATTTTTAACCGACGCTGGCGCAGCATGGCCATGTGCCATGGAACCAAACAGGTTGCCGCTGGAAGCCGCCGCCGCGAGATCTTTCATGCCCTGCTTGCCGCAGGCGTCAAAATCTGCATCCGACACATCGGTACGCGCAGGCACGGAGCCTTTCACCACGTTGAACGCGGACTGGAAGCTTGGCGACAGGATCGCGCTGGCAAGCGCCGCCTGCTCGGAGGACACTTCACCGCCCTGATCAAACATCATGAACTGGTCCGCGTTGAAGGTCACCTGCTCTGCGGTCCCCGGGAAGCGGAAACACAGGAAGTCCTCACCCGGCACTTTGCCCGCGTTCAGGAACTCGCCCTTGGCCCAGTCGCCCATCATCTGGAAACCTGCCTCGCCGTTGATCACCATCGCGGTTGCGAGATTCCAGTCACGGCCAGAGAAGTTGTCATCCACATTGTCACGGATAAAGGCCATGCGATCAAAGGCGGTTTTCATCGCATCGCTGCCCAGCGTCGCGCTGTCCAGATCAATGAAGGCCGCTTTGTAGCCATCCGGGCCCAATGCCCCCATCGCAACCGCGTCAAACACAGTGGCATCCTGCCAAGCTTGTCCGCCATGCGCGATTGGGGTGACACCCGCCGCTTTCAGAGCTTCCACAGCGGAAACAAACTCATCCCAGGATGTGGGCTGTGCAATGCCATTGGCATCCAGAACCGCCTTGTTGGCCCAGACCCAGTTGGTGGAGTGCACGTTCACCGGCGCAGACACCCATTTGCCATCGGCTTTGGCAAAGGCTTTCAGCGCATCCGGCACAACCGCATCCCAGCCTTCTTTGGCCGCAACATCATTCAGGTTTGCCAAGGCCCCCTGATCGGCCCAGTCCAGAATATCAAAGCCCAGCGCCTGTACAGCAGTTGGTGGGTTGCCGGCTGTGACACGCGCGCGCAGTACGGTCATCGCCTGCTCACCGCCGCCACCGGCAACCGGCATATCCTGCCAGCCAACGCTCTGGCCTTCCAGATCCTGCTTCAGCACGTTCAGCGCCGCCGCTTCACCACCAGATGTCCACCAGTGCAGAACCTCCACATCTGCAGCCTGCGCCATGCTGGTGCTGGCCAGCAATGCGCCAACAATAGCACCCTTAGTCTTTGTGAAAACTCGCATATTGTTTCCTCCCTATCTGCGAATTTCTTTTGAATTTATGTCTCCTTGGTCACCCACCGTGCGCGGCTCTTCTCTCCCACACGCATCACAACAGATTTCACCTCAAAGAATTCCTCAAACCCATAGCGGCCAATTTCCCGCCCCTGACCTGATTGCTTAGCACCTCCAAAGGTCACCTCAGGATAGCCATCCATCCAGGTGTTGGTCCAAACCGTGCCCGCCTCCGCGCGGCGGCTGAACTCCAGACAGGTGTGCATATTGCTGCTCCACACCCCGGCGGACAGGCCGTAATCCGTTCCATTGGCCAAAGCGACCGCCTCCTCCAGCGAGTCAAATGTCATCACCGACAACACTGGACCAAAAATTTCATCTTGTGCAGCCCCCATGTCAGCGCTCACATCAATTAAAACAGTTGGTTGATAAAATTGATCACTCAATCCATCCACAACCAATGGCCCGCCCCCCAATGCCAGCTTGGCACCGGCGGCCTGCGCAGCCTGCACATGTTTGTGGATCTGCGCGTTATGCGCGGCGGTCACAATCGCGCCCACCTGCGTGGCTTCATCCATCGGGTCGCCAAAGCGCACATCGCGCGACAGGGCGACAACACGGGCCACAAAATCCTCGGCAATGTCCTTGTGCACGATGATCCGGCTTGAGCCATTGCAACACTGACCAACGTTGAAATAGGTGCCAAACACCACGGCATCTGCGGCCTCATCCAAATCCGCATCCGGGAAAATCACCTGCGCGTTCTTCCCGCCCAGTTCCAGCGCAACCTTCTTGAGGGTGTCCGCCGCCACCTTGCTGATCAGCTTGCCCACGCGCGTAGAGCCGGTGAAGCTCACCATATCCACATCCTTGTGCGTGGACATCACGCTGCCAACCGGATCGCCATAGCCGAGCACAATATTGCACACACCAGCTGGAAGTCCCGCTTCTATCAGCAGCTCACCCAGCATCACCGTGCTGGCCGGGGTCATCTCAGAGGGCTTCACAACACAGGTGCAGCCCGCCGCCAACGCATAAGGCAGCTTCTGGCTCAGGATCCAGAACGGGAAGTTCCACGGGGTGATGATCGAAACAACGCCAATCGGCTGTTTCAGCACCATCGCCACCATATCAGCGCCCAGCGTATCATGGCTGTCCCCATGCACACCACGCGCCAGACTGGCCGCATAGCGCCAATGATCTGCTGCGCCAGAGACTTCACCGCGCGCCTGCGCAATCGGCTTCCCGCTCTCCAGCACCTCCTGCAGCGTGATCCGCTCCACATTGGCCTCGATCAGATCCGCCACCTTCAGCAGGACCGCCGCGCGCTCCTTGCCGGAAATGCGGCTCCAGACACCGCTGTCAAAGGCTGTCCGCGCCGCAACTATGGCCGCATTGGCCTCCGCTTCACCGCCCTCGGCACAGCGGCTCACCACAACACCGTGGCTCGGGGACACCCGCTCAAACGTCGCCCCGCTCGCACTGTCCACCCACGCGCCATCAATCAGATGCTGCCCGGCAAACACCTCTTTGGCCGGCTCAAACCCCACCGATGCCCTAATCGACAAATCGTTCATCATTCAGTTCCCTGTGAATGTCGCGCAGCGCTTTTCCAAAAACGCCGCCACCCCTTCGTTGCGATCCTCTGCCGCTGCCGCCGCTGCACTGCCCAGCGCCTCAATCATCGCCCGGCTGTCTTCACCGCTGCCTGCAAGGATCATGGTCTTGGCAATTTCCACCGCCCGCGGCGACAGCTCCTGTTGCGCCTGCGCGATCTCCGCAGCGCGCATTTTCACATCCTCGGCGATCTCGGCCACAAACCCGCTTTGATGGGCGCGTTCCGCCGTAATCCGCCGCCCAAACAGCGCCATCTCCTTGACCAGCGGCGCATTCAACCCGGTCACAAGCCGCTGCGTGCCCGACCATCCCGGCACAATGCCCAGCCGCGCTTCTGGTAAGGCCAAAGTGGCTTTGGGGGTCATAAGGCGGATGTCGCAGGCAGCCGCGAGCTCCAAACCGCCGCCAAATGCATGCCCATTGATCGCCGCAATGGTGGGTTTGCTCAGCGTCGCGATGCGATCAAACAGACGATGCCCGTCCCGCACCCAGTGTCGCGCAAATTCTGCCGGACTTAAGTTGCCCCAGGCGGCAATGTCCGCCCCGCTGCAGAAGGCCTTCTGCCCTGCACCGGTGAGCACCACCACCCGCACCGCACGGTCTTTCTCCAAATCCACAACGTGACGCTCCAGATCAGCCAGCATCGCCATGTCCAGCGCGTTGAACTTTGTCTCATTTTCAAGCGTGAGCGTCGCAACACCCGCCTGTATGTCAAGGCGCACACCACTCACAGCACCAGCCCCATCGGCGCCTGTGCCAACAGACGCTTGTCCATCAACTGGGCATTTTCCGCCACCGTCACGCGGCCTTCGGTCACGCCGACGATATCCGCCTGCGCATCAATGCCCGGCATGATTTCCGTGGCCACAAGCCCCTGATCGGTCAGTCGGATCACGCAGCGTTCAGTGATATAGAGCACCTCTTGCCCAGTCTCCCGCGCACGCGCGCCAGAGAAGGTCACATGTTCCACCTGATCCACCATTTTGGTGAATTTGCCCGGTTTGGCTACACGCAGAGCCTCTTCGCTCAGTTCCATCTGCGCGCCCGCTTCAAACCAGCCGCTGAAGACAATCTTCTTCGCGCGCGCGGTGATGTCGACAAAACCGCCGCATCCCGCCGTCAGATAGGGTTTCTTGCCCAGCTTTGAGACATTCACATTGCCTTCTACATCGACCTCCAGGAAGGAAAGGAAAGACATGTCAAATCCGCCGCCCTGAAAGTAAATAAACTGTTGGGGGCTCGGCACAAATGCATCCGCATTGGAGGCACAGCCGAAAGCAAATCCCGTGAGTGGCACGCCCCCAACAGCGCCTTGTTCAATCGCCCAAGTGACGGCCTCAGGATGACCTTCTTCCAGCAAAACACGTGGCACCATGGCGCTGATGCCAAAGCCCAGATTGGCGGTCTGCCCCTGAGAAAGCTCCATCGCAGCGCGGCGCGCGATTACCTTTTCAACACCATACTCCGCCAGTGTGAAACTGTCCCAAGGGCGCATCACCTGCCCGGAAATCGCCGGATCATATGGGGTCTCACAGGTCTGTTTCTGATCCGGATCCAACACCACCAGATCCACCAGATGCCCCGGCACCCGCACGTCATGCGGCCGCAAACTGCCCCGCATGGTCACGCGGCTCACCTGCGCAATCACCAGCCCGCCATTGTTGCGCGCGGCAATCGCCTGTTCCAGCCCCCCCAGATAGGCACCCTCATGTTCATAAGTCAGGTTGCCATGTTCATCCGCCGTGGTCGCGCGCAGAATGCAGACGTCCGGCGCAATATTGGGAAAATGCAGCCAGGTTTCGCCGCCAAATTCAGTCCGAGACACAATCGGCGCGGCAGCGGCTTTTTCGTTCATCGCACAGCCTTCGCGGATCGGATCCACAAAAGTCTGCAACCCCACTTTGGTCAGTACGCCGGGACGGCGCGCCGCCGCTTCGCGGTGCATGTCATACATGATGCCCGATGGCACGTTATAGGCGGCCACCCGGTCCTCAACGATCATCTTCCAGATGTCCGGCATCTCAAGACTTGAGGGCCCGGAAGGATAAGAGCCCGCAATCACACGGCGCAACAGGCCATCCTGCGCGAGGTAATCCATACCTTTGACACCATACATGTCGCCCGCCGCAATCGGATGCAGCGACGTGATATTCTGCGGATGCCCTTCGGCCTCAAACCGTGCGCCAATCGCCTTGAGCACCAGATCGGGACAGCCCAGTGAAGAACTCGACGAGACAGAGACAACCGCGCCATCTCTGATCTGTGAAACTGCTTGGCTCGGAGAAACAACCTTGCTCACGCCACACCTCCATAGTCCACATCAACCGCAGCCCCCTGTGCCGCCGCGTCGCGCACAGCCATGGCAACCGCCAGTGACTTGATGCCATCCACCCCATCTGCGGCTGGGCGGCCTTCGCCTTTGACCGCTGCACAAAACGCAGCAACACCATGCTCATAGAGACTGTGACGGGACACCTCGACGTCCACACGCCCTTCCGCCGTAACCAGTTCCACATCGCCCACCGGCTCCTGTGTCATCACACCCTGCGCAAAAATAGAGCCTTCAGTGCCATGCACCTCAAGCCCACTGCCAGAATACGGATGGGTGAAGCTTTCATGACTCATCACCATGGCGCCACTGGGCATGGTCCAGACAGACATGGCGCTGTCCTCAACGCCGTCGCCCATGCCCGAAGCCCCCATCTGCGCCACAACTGTTTTGGGATCCTCCCCCAAGAGAAACCGGGTCACATCCGCATCATGCACCGTGATGTCAGGAATCACCCCGCCCCCTGCTGCGGCGTCATTGATCCGCCAGCCCTGCAAATGCGGCGGCAAATGTACCGCATGAAAAATCCGCAACGACAGCACCGTGCCGATCCGGCCTCCTGCGATCAGATTGCGCACCGCCTGATGTGTGCCAGAACACCGCAAATGGTGGTTGGTGGCAAAGGTCACCCCCGCCTCATCAGCGGCCCGCACCATGCCAACCGCATCTGACACGGTCATAGCCAGCGGCTTCTCACACAGAACGTGCTTACCCGCTGCAATCGCGGCCATCGCCTGTGGCAGGTGCTTTTCATTGGTCGAAGACACATAAACCGCATCACAGCTTGCATCCGCCAGCGCGTCTGCCAAATCCGTGGTCGCCCGCGCAACGCCATGTGCCTCGGCCCAGATCCGTCCGTGATCGGCTGAGCCACTGACCACCCAGACCACCTCATCACCCTGCGCGCGCACCGCACCCAACATATATTGAGAGGCAATGGTGCTCGCACCTACAAAAATCCAACGCATCGGCCACTCCCTCCAACATCGCTATCTGAATCAGACTTGGAACGATCCAAATTATAGCGCAGAGCGTAATTGGAACGGTCCAATAATTGCAATGAATATTTTTTGCATGACGTGTGAACAACCGTTAACCATCTAAAAACAAATGACACTTTCCTTCCCCCTTCCCTTCATCCAGCCCCTCTCTTAAGGTGACAGCGCCCCTAGCCAGAAAGAGCCCCTCTTGGCACAGATCACCTTCAAACAACTCGAAGCCTTCACCGCCGTCGCCGATCTTGGCAGCTTTCGCCGCGCCGCTGACCGCCTCCACACCACGCAGCCCAATATCTCGACCCGCATTGCGGCATTGGAATCTCAATTGGGCCATGTGGTTATGATCCGGGATGCTGGCTCTGTGCGCCTGACCCCCATGGGCGAAGCTCTGCTGAAAGAAGCCCGCAATGTGCTGCGTGCTATGGACAGATTTCTGCTAACTGCGGAAGATGACGGCCTGTTTGACGGCACCCTACGCATCGGTGTGACGGAAATGATCGTGCACTCATGGCTGGGCGCGTTTTTCACGGCACTGAAAGCCCGCTTTCCAAACATCGACGTTGATCTGACTGTGGATGTCTCAGCCAATCTGTCCCGCGCGCTGGCCGAACGTCGGCTGGACCTCGTGTTGCAAAATGGCCCTTTTGAGCGTAAGACCAGCGGAGCAGAAAATCTTGGCCCCCTGCCCATGCTCTGGGTCGCCAGCCCCCGACTGGAGCTCGGCACACATGTCCTCTCGCTGCGTGATCTGGCCCGCCACCCCATTCTAACCCATGCGCGAGGCACCATTCCCTACAACCAGATGCAGGACCATTTCGCTGCCGCGCCGGAAATTTCCGTACGCCATGTCTCCTCCTCCAATCTGGCCGCATGCCTTCAGATGACCCGCGACGGTCTGGGTGTGGCCTGCCTGCCCGAGGCGATGCTGCGCGACGATCTCCTCAACGGCACCCTGCGCCCACTGCGCTATCTGTGGGTGCCCGATGCGCTGGTGTTTTCCGCACGGT
The DNA here is from genome assembly GCF_001458175.1 of Shimia marina. GTDB lineage: Bacteria > Pseudomonadota > Alphaproteobacteria > Rhodobacterales > Rhodobacteraceae > Shimia > Shimia marina. The sequence continues at coordinate 29,320 of NZ_CYPW01000011.1, read as the reverse complement.
TTGACGCCGAGACCTGCCCCAGCTTTGTGCGCAGCGCCGCCCAAATCGCACAAAATGTGGCTCAGACACATGCAGAGGCGGCCATTCTACACAAATCCGCAGATCATCTCCTGTGAGGCGGCTTATAGCATAAATTTTTATTATCCAATTTATCCAATCTAATAATTGGATTTCATCTCCCGCCTGCGGATAGCCTGATCCCAACGATCTCTGGAAGGACTATCCACATGCATGCGCACCCCGCCCGTCTGGGCGTCGACATTGGCGGCACCTTTACCGATGTGGTCCTGGAAATTGGTGAAAACCGCTTTTCCACCAAAGTCTTGACCACCTACGCCGCGCCCGAAAATGCCATCGTGGACGGCATGCATCAGGTCTGTGCCAAAGCAGGTGTAACCCCTTCAGCGATTTCTCAGATCATTCATGGCACCACGCTGGCCACCAATGCGCTGATTGAGCGACGTGGCGCCAAAACCGCGCTGATCACCACCAAGGGCTTTCGCGACGTGATCGAAATGCGCACCGAAAGCCGCTTTGAACAATATGATCTGAACCTCACGCTGCCCGAACCACTGCTGCCACGCAACCGCCGCTACGTTGTGAGCGAACGCATGGATGCCAATGGCAACCGCCTGATTCCACTGGATCTGCAAGAAATAGAAGCCCTCGCCGAAGCGCTGCGCACCGCAGACTATGAAAGCATCGCCGTCGGCCTTCTGCACTCCTATGTGAACGACACCCACGAACGCCTGATTGCCGAGGTGCTGGCCGAAAAACTGCCCGATGTGATGGTCTCGCTCTCCTGTGAAGTGTCCCCGCAAATACGCGAGTACGAACGCTTCAACACCACCATCGCCAATGCCTATATCAAGCCGCTGATCAAATCCTATCTGGGCCGCCTGAAATCCCGCCTTGCTGACGAAGGCGCAGCCTGCCCCGTATTCCTGATGCACTCAGGTGGCGGTATTATGTCCTTGGAAAGTGCCGCGGATTTCCCAGTGCGCCTGGTGGAAAGTGGTCCCGCCGGGGGCGCGATTTTTGCCGCAGACATCGCCGCCAAACACGGCCTGGGCAAAGTGCTCAGCTTTGACATGGGCGGCACCACCGCCAAGATCTGCCTGATCAAAGACCAGACCCCAAAAACCGCCCGCGTGTTCGAAGTGGCGCGCACCTATCGCTTCAAAAAAGGCTCTGGCATGCCCATCTCGATCCCGGTGATTGACATGGTCGAAATTGGTGCCGGCGGCGGCTCCATCGCCCATGTGGACGCCATGAACCAGATCCGCGTTGGCCCGGAAAGCGCTGGCTCAGAGCCGGGTCCGGCCTGCTATGGGCGCGGCGGCGAAGAACCGGCGGTGACGGATGCAGATCTGATTCTTGGCAAGCTCGACCCAAAGAATTTTGCAGGCGGCTCCATCCCGCTGCATCCGGACAACTCCGCCAAAGCGCTGCACAAGGCCATCGGCCAGACATTGGAGATGGGCGCCACCGAAGCCGCTTTTGGTCTTGCCGAAGTGGTGGATGAAAACATGGCCAATGCCGCCCGCGTGCATGCGGTGGAAAATGGCGAAGACCTCAGCGACTACACCATGATCGCCTTTGGCGGGGCCGCGCCGCTGCATGCTGCACGCCTCTGTGAAAAACTTGGCGTGTCTCGTTGCCTTGTGCCTCAGGGCGCAGGCGTGGGCTCTGCCATCGGCTTTCTGCGCGCGCCTTTCAGCTTTGAGGCCAACCGCTCTGTCTTTATGCGCCTGAGCGATTTTGACCCAGCCAAAGTGCAGGCGCTGTTTGCCGATATGTCACAAGAGGCCACCCGCTTTGTGCGCAGCTGTGACGCCGAGGCCGCGATCCTGCGCGATCATAAAATCTACATGCGCTACGCCGGACAGGGCTGGGAAATTCCGATTACCCTGACCGCTGAACAGGCCGCAGCCCCCGATGCAGCCACCTTCCTGCGCCTGTTTGAGGCCGACTACGAGGCCCTTTTTGGCCGCGCGGTTGAGGGCATGGAAGTGGAAATCACCGTCTGGAGCGTCAACGCCTACACCGATCAAGCGGCCATCACACCACTCACGGAGGCAGGCGCACTCACCGCAGTCGCGACCACGGCCACCCGGCCGCTGTTTGACCCGGCTCTCGCCCAGACCGTAGAGGCCGCCGTGCTTGCGCGCACCGCCCTGCCCCCCGGTCACATCGCTCAGGGTCCAGCTCTCGTTACAGAGGATGAGACCACCGTTGTCGTGCCCGCAAGCCGCGAAGTTCTGACCCATGCCGACGGCACGCTGGACGTGCGCACCAAGGAGACATCCCAATGAGCGAACACAGCAAAGTCGCCTATCAGGTCATGTGGAACCGCCTGATCTCCGTTGTGGAAGAACAGGCTCAGGCCCTTGTGCGCACGGCCTTCTCCACCTCCGTGCGGGAGGCCGGTGATCTGTCGGCTGGGGTGTATAATGCCTCAGGCGAGATGCTGGCGCAGGCGGTCACCGGCACGCCGGGCCATGTGAATGCCATGGCCGATGCTGTGGGTCATTTCATTCGCCGCATTGGCGCAGACAATATGTTTGAAGGCGACGTTTACCTGACCAACGACCCGTGGGAAGGCACCGGCCACAAACATGACATCACCGTTGTCACTCCCTCCTTTTATGGCGGCAAACTGATTGGGTTCTTTGCCTGCACAGCCCATGTCACCGACATCGGGGGGCGCGGTTTTGGTGCGGATGCCAATGACGTCCACGAAGAAGGGCTCTACCTGCCGATCATGAAATTTGCTGATCGTGGCAGCGTGGATCAGACCCTTCTGTCCATCATCCGCGGCAATGTGCGCGAACCGGATCAGCTGGTGGGCGACATCTATGCGCTGGCCAACAGCAACGACATCGGCCACCGCCGCCTGATTGATATGGTGGAGGAATTCTCTCTCACCGATCTCACCGGCATTTCCGACTTCATCCTGACCAACTCCCGCGCCGCCACACTCGCGCGCATCAATGCGCTCCCCCCGGGCAGCGCCGCAGGCCATCTGCGCATTGACGGCTATGATGCGCCGATTGATCTGCACGTGACGGTCCACATCGAAAAAGACCGCATTCTGAGCGATTGGGACGGCACCTCAGGTCTCGATAAAAAAGGCATCAACGTGCCTCTGGTCTACACCAAGGCCTACGCCTGTTATGCGCTGAAATGTGCCATCGCGCCAGAAATCCCCAACAATGCCGCCTCGCTGGCGCCGTTCGAAATCACTGCGCCGGACAACAGCATCGTCAACGCCAAGTTCCCGGCCCCGGTGGCATTGCGCCATGTGATTGGCCATATGGTGCCTGATACCGTGTATAACGCACTGGACAAATTGCTGCCCGGCCTTGTGCCTGCCGAAGGCGCCGGCTGCCTGTGCAACTTTCAGGTCTCCCTGCGCCCGCGCACCGATGGCCCGGCACCAGCCGGTGCCACACGCGCCGAAGTGCTGACCTTCAACTCCGGCGGATCCGGCGCGCGCGCCACGCTGGATGGCATGAACGCCACCGCTTTCCCCTCTGGTGTAATGACCATGCCTGTGGAAGCCACCGAACAGGTCGGCCCGGTGATGATCTGGCGCAAAGAGCTGCGCGAAGACAGTGGCGGCGCAGGGGAATATCGCGGCGGGCTGGGGCAATACATGGATGTTGGCGCCCGCGAAGGCCATGAATTTGACATCTCCCTGATGCTCGACCGCGTGGATCACCCGGCCCTTGGCCGCCGCAATGGTCTGGCAGGCGGTGCCACCACTTTGGCGCGTTCAGATGGCGAAGCCGTACGGGGCAAGGGCAAGCAATTTATCCCACATGGCACAATTGTGCAAATGGGCTTTCCCGGCGGTGCGGGCTACGGTAACCCAAAGGCCCGCGACCCGGAATTGGTCAAACGCGATCTCGCCCTTGGCTACATCACCCCGGAACATGCGGCACAGCATTACAACCTATCCGGCGAGGTGATCGCCGATGTCCTCACACGGGCAAAACTGGGGGAGACCTTCTAATGGCAGCAGGCGCCATGGCCACAAAGCCAACCAAATCAACCTATGATGTCGTCATCATCGGTGGAGCGATCATGGGATCCTCCACCGCATGGTTCTTGTCCGACAACCCGGATTTCACAGGCTCCGTGCTGGTGGTGGAAAAAGATCCCACCTATGAGTTCAGCTCCACCGCCCACACAAACTCCTGCATCCGCCAACAGTTCTCCAACACTCTGAATGTGCAGATTTCCCAGTTTGCGGCCGACTTTGTGAAAAACCTGCGCGCGCACATGGGCGCGGATGAGCGCGTGCCAAATGTTGAGATCCAGAACTACGGCTACCTCTACCTGGCCGACAGCGAAGGTTTCGCCAACACACTCCGCGAAAACCAGAAAATCCAGCGCGCCGCCGGTGCAAAAACCGAACTTCTGACCGCAGAAGAGATCGCCGCACGCTATCCGTTCTACAATCTGGACGACATCCTGCTCGGCTCCATCAACACCAAGGACGAAGGCTATTGGGATGGTGGCGTGGTGTTTGACTGGTTCCGCCGTTCCGCGCGCGAGCGCGGGGTGGAATATGTGCAGGGCGAAGTGGTCGCCATGGCACGCGAAGGGGGACGGATCACCTCCGTCACACTGGCCTCCGGGGATGTGGTCTCCTGTGGTCAGGTGGTGAACGCCTCCGGCCCGCGCGCCGCGCGTACCTCTGAAATGGCCGGCATTCATATGCCCGTTGAGCCACGCAAACGCTTCACATGGATCTTCTCTGCCGAAGAGCCCCTACCCATGGACCTGCCGCTGACAATTGACCCCTCTGGTGTGCATTTCCGTCAGGATGGCCCAACCACCTATCTCGCAGGCGCAGCGCCGGATCCGGATCCGGCTGTGGCCTTTGATGATTTCCATATGGATCACAACCGCTGGCAGGATCACGTCTGGCCCATCATCGCCACCCGCATCCCACAGTTTGAAGCGATCAAAGTGGTGACGGAATGGACCGGTCACTACGCCTTCAACACGCTCGATCAGAACGCCATCCTTGGCCCCCACCCTGATGTGGAGAACTTCATTTTTCAGAACGGCTTCTCCGGTCACGGTCTGCAACAAAGCCCCGCAATGGGTCGCGCCGTCGCCGAATGGCTGACATATGGCGAATATCGTGCGCTGGATATGTCTCCGTTTACCTTTGAGCGTGTACTTAACAATGATCCCATTGTTGAGAAGGCCGTGATCTGATGCCCCATAACCCGTTCCTGCAAGCCCTGCGTGATGGCAAACCCCAAATTGGCCTGTGGGTCACATTGGCTGATGCACTCACCACAGAAGTGGTTGCGGGGGCGGGATATGACTGGCTGTTGCTGGATATGGAGCACAGCGCCGCTGAAATTTCCGATGTGACCGCTCAGTTGCAGGCCTGCCATGGCTACGCCAGCACCGCCATTGTGCGGCCTGACTGGAAAGATCCGGTCAAAGTGACCCGCCTGCTGGATCTTGGCGCGCCGGGCCTCCTGTTTCCGATGGTGCAAACCGCAGAAGAGGCCGCCGCCGCCGTGGCCGCCACCCGCTATGCCCCAAGGGGCACACGCGGCTTTGCCGGCACCACACGGGCTTCTGATTTCGGACGCAACACGGCCTATGCCCACACGGTTGAAGACCAGACCGCCGTGCTCTTGCAGGTGGAATCCCTGCAGGCTCTGAACAACATCGAAGCCATCGCCAACACCGAAGGCGTGGATGGCATTTTCTTTGGCCCCGATGACATCGCCGCAGACATGGGCCTGATCGGCCAGCCGATGCATGATGATGTCTGGGCACAGATCCTGCCTGCCGCCATGCGGTTGATGAGCAAAAAAATGCCCGTGGGCACCATGGTGGGTGATGTGACCTTCGCCCGCAAACTGGTGCAGGCTGGCTTTACTTTTGTCGCCTGCGGCTCAGACGCAGGCCTTCTCGCCAAGGGCGCAGACGCGCTTCTTGCACAAATGAAAGCGCCCCAATGATAAAAAAACTCGTCCTCACCGGCGCCGCTGGTCGGCTTGGATCCTACCTGCGCGAGCCGCTCACACAGATGGCAGAGGAACTGGTCTCAACAGACATCACTGATGATATCGGCGCGCTCTATGAGGGCGAAACCTATGTAAAGGCTGATCTGAGTGATCTCGCAGCCATGACAGAGGTGCTACAAGGCGCCGATATGGTTGTGCATTTTGGTGCTATTGGGGACGAAGCGCCCTTTGATGATATTTTACAATCCAACATCATCGGTGCCTATAACGTCTGGGAAGCGGCGCATCGCAACGGTGTGCGCCGTGTGGTCTATGCCAGCTCCGTGCATGCGGTTGGCATGCATCGCATCGCCGACAACATCGGTCTGGATGCCCCCCACCGCCCCGACAGCTACTATGGTCTCTCAAAATGTTTCGCCGAAGATCTGGGACGGATGTATTGGGACAAACGCGGGGTCGAAAGCGTACACATGCGCATCTTCTCCTGCGCACAGGTGGTCAGCCCCCGCTCCCTCTCCACATGGCTCAGCTACGACGATCTGATCCGTCTGGTCCGCGCCGCCGTCTCTGCACAGACAGTGGGGTGCTCCATCGTCTATGGTATCTCCAACAACGACCGCGCCCCGGTGCACAACCTAGGCGCGGGCCACATCGGCTACAAACCGCAGGACAACGCCGAGCAATTCGCCGAGAAGATCCTCGCCGAGGCAGCACCAGCCGATCCCACGGATCTGGCACAGATGTGCATCGGCGGCCCTTTCGCGACCATTGATCTGGGTGAAAGTGGCGTCGCACAGCTCACCATCATCGACGACAGCAAGAAAACCTGATCCCCCCTCCGCGCGGAGGCCGGTCCCTAGCCTGCCGTATCCACACGGGCCGCAAACATCATGCGGCCCATCGCGGCCAGAAACAGCCCCATTGCCACAATCCAGCTCAGGCTCGAAAGCGTCAGCGTGACGCTGTAAAGATCAAGCCAGACGCTCTGCCCAATCCAGCGCACAACAGCCGAGAACGCCATCGCGCCAAAGCCCCAGGCGACCGCCGCAGGCACCTGCAAAACCCGTCCCGTATGGCCCAGCACCGCCCGGCTCATCACCGCCAGTGTCATGCCGCCAACGCTGCCAATCGCCAGCACATGCAGCCCGGCAAGCTCATCGCCCAGCCCGAAGCCCGCCAGCCCCCAAAGCAGCAGGCCCAGCGCCAGAAATGCCATACCCAAATGCAGCGACCATAAAATCGGCTGGCGGCGCGTCCAAAGCCCCTTCCAGCCCGCCAACCGCAGCGCCTGCACACAGGCGGCAAAAACCGCCACTCCAGCACCCAGCCATGTCACCCCGCTCAAAACCGCCCATGGCAACAACACAGCTGAAAGAATACAGGCTTTGTCCAGCAGCGGGGCTGTCACCGGGAGCTCCTGTTTGGCCATGCCCTGCCGCTTCATCGCATTGCGCGTAAATGTCGGCGTCACACGCCCGCCCAGAACGCCGATCAACGCCGCCAAAGTCATCAAACCGCCCCGCAACCCGGCTTCTGCCGTATCTTCCGTCAGCCCGACCCACTCCAAATGCACAAGCAGATTACTACACCACAGCGCCGAAAGCATGATCAGAAACAATAGGTTCTGCGGCTTTGGCTTTTTGAGCAACTGCAGCAGCACCTGCCCGGCCAGAACCGGCAGGAACAGCAAATCCAGCACCATCACCACCATCGGCGACACAGCGGCAGCAAACAACACCGCTCCGCGCCCCAACAGCCAAAGCGCAAAAACAGTAAAAATGAATGCGCTGCCCGCGCCACGGGTGTTGGTCCAATTGGGCACCGCCGTGAGGAAAAACCCACCAATCGCCGCCGCCGCATAGCCAAAGATCATTTCATGGGCGTGCCAGTGTTGTGGCATCATCGCGCTGGTCTCCCAGAACGCATGCACATCCGCCAGCCATAACCACCACAGCGTCATCGCCAGACAGCCAAACACTCCGGCAGACAGAAAAAATATCCGAAAACCTTCGGAGAAAACCCGCAACCGATCGCCCATCTCGTGCCCCCTTTCAGGTGAAGAGATCCTCAGGCTAGGCTACCAAACACAGCGTGGCGTTGATGCACCGCAAATCGTCGCGCTACTAAGGCCAATTGCACTTGGCGCGAGGCATGGCGGTTGGTTACGCCGCGCGGGTGCTGGCAAAGATCTCTACCGGCATATCTTCATCCGCCGAACGCAAAGCAAATCCGCGCACCATTTCTGACACCTGCGCCGTGTCTCGCAACATGCTGCCCACGGCGGCAGCTGTCTGTTCTACCATCGCTGCATTCTGCTGTGTCACCCCGTCCAGTTGCGAAATGCCCTGTGCAATATCCGTCAGCCCTTCTGATTGCGCGCCACTGGACTGAGCCACATCCGCGCTCAGATTGGCGACTTTTTCCACGCCCACCAAAATATCTTCCAGCACAACGCCAGCCTGATCCACCAGTTCCACGCCGCTTTCGACTTGTTCGCTCGATTGCTTGATCAACTCATTAATTTCCTTAGCCGCCTCTCCAGCCTTCTGCGCCAGGCTGCGCACTTCTGAGGCCACCACGGCAAACCCACGCCCGGCCTCTCCGGCACGGGCTGCCTCCACCCCTGCGTTCAGAGCAAGAAGATTGGTCTGAAAGGCGATGTCATCAATCACCGTCGTGATCTGAGACACCTGCATAGAGCTCTCCGCGATCTCGCGCATCTTGCCCACAGTTTCGACCATGACATCCTGCCCGGTCTTGGCCTGCGCATGGGTCTGGCGCATCATTTGATCCGTGCGCTGCATCACATCTGCCGCCCCCTGCACACTGCCGCTGATCTCCGAAAGCGATCGCGACGTGCGTTCAAGCGTGGCCGCTTGCGTTTCCGTGCGCCGCGCCAGATCATCCGCACCATCATTCACTTCGCTGGCTGTCAGCTTAAGATCATCCGTCGCATATTTGATGGCTTTGATCACAGACCGCATATTGGATTGCAGCGTGTTGAAAGCTTGCCGTACCCGTTCAAGAGCCTCAGGGTAGGCCCCTTCCTCCGGCGGCTGAATGTCCTTGGAAAAATCCTTACACGCCATGCGCGCCATCGCCTGCTCAAGCTCTGCAACCGCCCGTTCTTTCACCGCCCGCTCTGCGGCCTGATGCGTGTCAATGATCACGCCCAGATCAAGTTGAAACGCGCGCAGCAACAGCCCGGCCTCTCGTGCCAGCCGCTTCTTGCTCGCAAATATGCCAGCGCGCTCAATCAACGCCGTCTGCATATGGGTCGCCGCCTGCGCATATCCCGCCATCACAAGCTCTTCTGAAAGGCGGAGCTGCTTGAAATAGATCTGCGACAGGGTCTGCACAGAGGCCGCATATTGCACATCAAGTCCCTGACTGAGCAAGTTCAGCCAATGCTGTTTCTGCGCCACCCGCAAGCCTGCCAGAACGGCCACATCATCCAGCTGCGCCAAAACGTCTTTCTGGCTCAGGATCAAGGCTTCAAACGGATCAAATGCCGTCTCAAGCGCCCCGGACACGCAGTCCGCCACCTGTTTCAGCTGCGCCGAACTCGCCTCGTCAAAACCGTAGTTTTTCACAAGCGTTTTCAATGCATTGACCATGTTTGAGCGCCCCCGCTGCTGATATCCCGATTCCGTGTGAATTAACCATTACCGCCCGCATGGTTAACGAAAGCCTTAGCTGGGGCGAAAAACATTAACTGCGGGCAAAATCCTCAGAGCGGCACTGAAAAGAAAGGCAAAATGCAAAACGGCCCGCACCAAGGTGCAGGCCGTTGTAAAAATTTCTGAGGTCTGGGTGGTCAGGCTTAGCTGAGCGCTTCGATTTTGGCGCCGTCAAACTGCGCCACCATGGCAGCGCCGGCTTTGGCATCCATCAGGCACAGCGCGGTGGACAGACCGTCGGCAACCGCTGCGCTTGGCGCAGACACAGACGCCAGTGCCACGCCACCTTCGGCGCCATCAGGACCAAAGATATGGGCATCCGCGCCTGCCAGAACGGTTGCCATCGGCGCAGATGTGGCCAATGCCCGATCAGACAGCTGCACACGTTCAACAATCTCGCCCGCAGGTGTGGAAACACCCGCAACCCAAGCCGCGCCATCCGCGCGGTGGCCCAGTGCAGCCACTTCACCCATGTCCATCAGCACATCGGTCAGGCCCGCATCACGCAGGATCGCAACCACACGATCCGTCACGTAACCCTGTGCCACACCGTTCAGTGTAAGCGCCATGCCAGGGGTTTCAAAACGCACGGCTTCCGCGTCAAAGGATACCGCGTCCCAGCCCACCAGAGCTTTGGCCGCATCCACATCGCCCTGACCGCCCTTGGCCAGCCACAGTGGCTGCACGGAAGCGTCAAACGCACCGCCGCTTGCGCGGTTCAATGCGGCAGAAAGTTCCAGCACGTCCAGCATTTCAGCGGAAGGCGTGCTCAGCACGCCGTTACGGTTCAGGCGGGTCAGCTCGCTGTCACGGTAGAGAGAGAAAATACCTTCCAGACGGTCCAGCTCCGCGCTCACCTGCGCAAAGATTGGTGCTGCCTGTGCATCGGTCATGCCGACAATTTTCATCTGTGCCGGCGCGCCCAGAGCCACACCGCTCCAAGTGGCGGTCTCAGTGGCCGCCAAAGCCACACCGGCTGGCAGCGCCGCACTTGCGGCAGCGATGGTCAGGAAACGACGACGATTGATGCGGGTCATGACGGGCTCTCCAGCGTCTGAATAAAACTATGGCCAAATCCGGCTGCGGCGGAGATAACACTCCTTTGCAGCTTTTCCCAGCCCGGTGAGCTGCAAAAAACACCCAAAGCGTAAAATGACCCTTACCTGACGACAAACACCCGACACAAAGCGTGCATTATTGTCGCCAGAGCCGACTATTCACTCAGAATATGGCAGTCCAACGCGTCTCCCATAGCCCCGCAACGCATAGAGATTCGCAGAATCTCATCCTTCCAACCGCTGCCCCTGCGCATCAAAGAAATGCGCGCGCTCCGGTGGGAAAGACAGCCCAACCCGGTCGCCCACTGCCTGACGTATCTCCCCTCCCGTGATACGCACCGTCACCTTATCCTCCTGTCCGACATCAAGGATCAGGAAAGTATCGGCCCCGAGGTATTCAATCACCTCCACCGTGCCATCACATTGCCCCTGCCCCGCGTCACAGATGCCAATGTGCTCCGGACGGATACCCATTTTTTCCGCCGTACCCTGCAAGCCAAAGGCACCCTTCCCGCCAACGGCCAGCGCGTACTGGCCATCGCCTGCCTGCGCGCGGCAGTTCAGTATGTTCATCTTTGGGCTGCCAATGAACTGCGCCACAAACAGATTTTCTGGCTTTTCATACAGCGCGCGCGGCGTACCCACCTGCGCAATATGACCATACTCCAAGACCACGATCCGATCCGCCAGCGTCATCGCCTCGACCTGATCATGGGTCACATAAATCATCGTACGCTTCAGGTTCTGATGCAGTTTTGCGATCTCATACCGCATCTCAACCCGCAGCGCGGCATCCAGATTGGACAACGGCTCATCAAACAGGAAGGCCGTCGGGTCGCGCACAATCGAGCGCCCAATCGCCACCCGCTGACGCTGTCCACCGGACAGATCTTTGGGCCGACGCTCCAGATAGTCGGTCAGCTTCAAAATCTCCGCCGCCGCCCCGACCTGCCGTGCAATTTCGTCCTTGGCCACGCCCGCCACCTTCAGCGAAAACCCCATGTTCTCTGCCACGGTCAGATGCGGGTAAAGCGCGTAAGACTGAAACACCATGGTCAGCCCGCGCTTGCTGGGCGGATGATCTGTCACATCCCGCCCGCCAATCTCAAGCGCGCCGCGACTGATGTCTTCGAGACCGCCAATCATGCGCAGCAAGGTGGATTTGCCGCATCCTGAGGGGCCGACAAACACCACAAACTCCCCCTCCTGAATGTCCAGATCAATGCCCTTGATCACCTGAGCCTCACCAAACCACTTTTCGACCGCTTTTAGAGTGATACTGCCCATCACGCTCTCCCTGCCCATGCCAGCCAAACCGCCGCTGTCCATGTGAAGCTACCTCCGCCTGCGGCCGCACCGCTGAACGGGTCAAAATACTCGGCAAACCCGTGCTCTTTGATCAGATGTGCGGTCTTCTTTGCCAGATCTGTGGCCTCCTCTTCATGCCCCATATCCGCAAGGCCAAGGCCGATCAGCATATTGACAATCGCCCATGTCGGCCCGCGCCAGTAGCGGCGCGCATCAAAGGTCTCTGCATCCGGATCATTGCTGGGCACAGGATAGGCCACCCGCTCCATAATGCTGCGCAGTTTGGTCAGCATGACGCGGTTTTCCACCCCGGCAAACCAGCACAGATAGGAGGCGTTGGACAGGCATCCGGCCCATTCGCCGCTGTGCACATCCCGGCTGTCAAACCCGCCAAGCTCTTCATTCCAAAGCGTGGCCGCACCGGCCTCAAGCCGCGCCACATCCGCCTCAAGCGTCTGCGTGTCTTCGCCCAGCGCTGTGCCCATTTTCACAAGATCGCGCGCCGCCCGCAGCGTGGTGAACGTCATTGTGGGATCCGCGACCCGAAACGGGCTCTGCGCCAACATCGCCGCCTGATCCCAATTCAGCCGCCGCCCCAGCTGCACAAGCGTGATGTAGCGGTCATAATCATATTTGGTCGGGCGATCCTCCGCATTCACATGGGAGGTGTCACGGCGGGTGTACTCTCCCACATCGGACGCATCCATCCGCGCCATGGTCTTGTCCCAATCCGGCGCATTGTCCCGTCCGGTTTCCCACGGATGCGTGGTGCAGACCGCCCCACGATGCAACCGCCACCGCATGATCCAGCTGTGCCATTTCACCATTTTGGGATAGAGCGCCGCCATCCGCGGGCGGCCCATCTCCGGATCCCGCTGCCAGACCAGATGCGCCATGGTCGCAGCAATCGGCGGCTGGATGATCCCAGAGGAGGGAATAGGCCCCTCACAGCCCCAGACCTCAGGCCCCGGAAAATAGCCCGGATCATTCTTGTGAAACAGGATATGCGGCACCATACCGTCGGCCCATTGCCCTTGAAACAGCGTCTCAAGCTCCACCCAGGCACGTTCCACATCAAACTGCGCAAAACCTAGCGCGGCCACGGCGCTGTCCCAGTTCCACTGATAGGGATAAAGCCCCGCCGTTGGCACGGTATAGCTGCCCCGGTCATTGGTGATCAGGACGTCCCGCGCCTGTTCGGTCAGAGAAATATCATGGGTCATGGGCTTATCCTTTGACAGACCCGGCCGTCAGGCCTTTGGTCATGAAGCGTTCCAATCCAAGGAACAGCACCATGATCGGCACGGTGGCAATCACGGCCCCGGCCATCAGATGCTGACGTGGAATTTCAGAAGAGTTGAGCATCGCCACCCCACGGGTGAGCGTGAATTTTGACGGGTCATCCAACAACATGAAGGCCAGCAGGAACTCATTCCAGGCAATCATGAACACATAGAGCGAGACGGAGGCCAGTGCAGGCAGACTGAGCGGCAAGGTGATCTTCCAGATCACCGCCAATCGCGACAGCCCATCCATCAACCCGGCCTCCTCCACCTCGGTGGGCAGTCCCCGGAAATAGCCCTGCAACATATAAAGCGCGACAGGGATGGTGGTCACCGGATAGATCAGCACGATTCCAAGGATCGAATTGCGCAGCCCCGTCATAGAGAAGGCGATGTAGATCGGTAGCGCCAGCACGATCATCGGCACCATGTAAATCAGTAGGATCGAGCGCGAAAACGCCTTCTGCCCTCTGAAACGGAACCGCGCCACCGCATAGGCACCGGGCACGCTGAACGCCAGCGTGATAAACACCGTCAGCACGGACACATAGAACGACGTCCACAGATAGGTGCCAAAATTGAAATCTCGGAACAATTCCACATAGCTGCGGAACAGCTCTGTGCCCTTGCTGATCTCAATGGAGAAATCGAGCGGGTTCTGCAGCAGCGCCTGCTGTGACTTCAGGCTGGTCATCACCATCACATAAAAGGGAATGAGCACAATCGCGGTGAAGAAAATATAGCCAAACCCGGTGAGGAAACGGATCACCGCCGCCTCATACTCATGCCGGGTCAACGCCCCAAATGGCGTGTCATGCAAGATCGCGGCCAAGCCGAAATGCAGCCCCGCCGCCAAGGCCGCCATCGCCACTACAACAGCAGAAAGCGCCATATCCGCCCCGGTGACAATCGGCCCCCAGACAGTCATCATCGCAAGCGCCATCAAGGCGTTGATCACCAGCCGCGCCACCGCATGTGGCGCCGCGAACCGCACATAAATCAGCCCCCCAACAGCGCCCCAGATCAGACACAGCCCAATCTGCGGGCGAAACGCCGCCCCAGTGGCAAACGACATCGCCACCGCCACGGTTGTCGCCATCACACAAAGCCACAGCGCCCCAAGCACAGGGCCGGTCAGATAGCCTTTGCGCATCACAAGCCCTCCTCGCGACTGATGAATTTGAAGAAGAAGAATGAGAAACACAGCAGGCACAGCAGGATCACCACGGCCACCGCCGCCCCTGCGCCAATGTTGGAGATCGCAAAGGCCTGCTCATAAACATTCACCGTCAGGGTGCGGGTGCCCGCATTGCCCCCGGTCAAAAGGAAGATGTCGTCAAACTTGTTGAACGTCCAAATGAAGCGCAGCAGGAACAGCACCGACAGGATGCCCAAAAGCTGTGGCAGGCTCAGCAACCAGAATTTCTGGAAGGGCGAGGCCCCATCCATATCCGCGGCCTCATACATGGCGGTGTCGATGCTCTGCATCCGCGCCAGTATGAAGAGGAAGGACAGCGGGAAGTACCGCCAGATTTCAAACACCGTCACCATGATCAACGCCAAGGGACGGTCCCCAAAGAAATTGATCGCCTCCTGTGTCACTCCCATCTGGATAAGCAAGGCGTTTGCCGATCCTGAAAATGGGTCAAACAATGTCACCCAAGTGAAGGCCACCGCGATCACCGGCGCCACATAGGGGAAAAGATAAAGCCCGCGGATAAAGCCCTGCCCCTTGAAGCTTTTGTTGAGCAGAAGCGCCGCAAACAGCCCCATCACCAGCGCCCCAATCGTGCCAAACACCGTGTAAAACAGGGTTATGCCAAACACAGTCCAGAATTCGCCGCCATCAAACAGCCGCTTGTAGTTCTCCAGCGACAGCTGCGGGCTGCTCAAAACACTCTGACCGCCGCCTGTGACCACCGGTGCACTGCCCTCAACGACCTCTTCCAACACGTCTTCCGCCAGATCTGTCGCAATTCGCAGCCGCAGACGCTCCCGCGCGCCGCCCGCCATCTCGCCAAAGTCACAGAATAGATCTCGCCCCTCAAGCCGACACGGCTCAGGCAAAGCCTCCCGCAGGGCCACCCCTTCAGGCAATTGATCTGACAGGGTCACTCCGCTGATCATCTCGTCCTGCGAAGAGTTGCGCACACGGTATTCAATCCGCATCTCCTCGCCACTGCCACGCAGGCTTTCACGCACAATCGGCGCAGGTGGGCGCAGATCCGACAGGGTGAAAGGTTTAAAACTGATCCAGAAAACCGCCAGCAGGGGCAAGACCACCACCAAGGCAACGCTGATCAGGGTTGGAGCCAAAAGACCCCAAGCCAGTCGCGCCTCACGTTTGGCCAATGCGCCCGTGCCTGTTGGCGGATGCGCCGTAGACATGGGAAACCTCATGCAAGAGAGGGACAGTGAAAGCAGCGGCGCCCCAAACAGGCCGCCACTGCGCTTTTAAGATTACTGCACTTTCGCCAGTGCGTCGTTCATCGCCGCAACCGCGCCTGCCGCATCAATCTCATCGTCGATATACTGACGCACGATGCGGTTGATGGCCTGACTGTTGATAATCTTAGACGCCAGTGAAAGCTGCCCCTCGGCCACACCCCAACGCTGTGCCACATCAAGGCCGCCCACAATCTCGTCAATCATCGCCTGATCATAAAGCTCACCCAATGGGGCTTTGCGATCCACACCCACAGGCAGTTTGGCCCAAGCCTCGCTGAACGCGGTTGGATTGTCGGCTGTGCCACGACGTACCGGGAACTTGCCCTCTGGCGCAATGGAAAGCGTCTGCGTGTAGCCCTCATCCATGGCGTATTTCACAAAATCCATCGCGGCATCGGTGTCTGCGTCAGAGGTAATGCCAAAATAGCGCACATCACCCCATGCCGCCCCATCCGGATTGGACGGGCCTGAGAAGTTGGTCACAATCCCGGTCATTCCCGCCAGCGCATTGGAGGTTGGATCCTCATTGATGGTGGGCGGAGCACTGTCCCGCAGGCCCGCAAGTTCATCCAGAATGAACGGTGACCAGATGATCATCGCCGCTTTGCCTGCGAAATACAGCTCACGGGATTGCTTCCAATACAGCTCACCCGGAGGCGACGCTTTGGAAATCGCCTTGTAGAAATCCAGAACCTCGGTGGTCTTGGCTTCATCCAGCGGCTGGAAGCCATCCGCCCCCACAGGGCTGACACCATTGGCAAGGAACACATGTTCCAACACCTGGCTCATGAAGTTCTCATCGACTTTGGTGGCGGCCACAAACCCATACATCTCTGGCGGGTTGTGCAACTTTTCCAGAGCGGCCAGCACATCGGCGTAGCTGCTTGGCGCGGCCAGACCGGCCGCATCAAACAGGTCTTTGCGATAGACCACCATCTGCGTCCAGCCATCCACCGGCACAGAGGCGACCTCGCCGTTGAAATCCGCCATGGCCACCGCACCCGGCGCAAAGGTGTCCACCCCAAGATCTGCGACAACTTCCGCTGCCGCTTCGGTATCCAGAATGCCAGCCTCCGCCCAAGGCAGCGCATATTGCAGCGTATGGTAGATCACATCCGGCAGATCACCCGCCGCATAGGCCGCTGTGGCGCGCGTGCCAAGATCACTTTCGGTGACCGGGATCACCTCCACGGTTGTGCCCGTCGCAGATTTGAACTGCGCAGCCATCTCCTGCTGTTTGGCCAGCCGCTCCGGCTGTTCTTCCGTGGTCCAGAACCGGATGGTATCGGCCTGAACAGACATCGCCGTCAGCGCAAGCGCCAGCGACGTGCTCATCAATAGTTTTGGTGCAAAATGACGTGACATATCAGTCGTCCTCCCTGTTATTCCTTCATCGTTCTTTTAGTTTTTTTGCCAGCGCCTCTGCGCTGCATCTCGGAGGGCCATCTGAATGCCGTTCAATCAATCTGGCCTCAGAAACCTCGCGCAGCGTTTCCGCCGCTTCCCCCCGGATCTGGCGGATCAGCAACTCCGCCAACCGCGCGCCAGCACGCCGCGTGTCCACATGGTAGGTGGTCAGACCGGGACGCACGAATTCCGACTCCGGCACGCCGTCATACCCAATGACCGACACATCCTTCCCAACCGTCAGCCCCAGATCGGCCAAAGCATCATACGCGCCCAGCGCGGCCATATCGGTGGCAAACACAATGCCTGTGGGCGGCAGCGCCAATTGCATCAGGGCGCGCACTTCTTCGGCCCCTTCCTTGCGCGTGCGGGCGCCGTCGCGCATCAGCTGAGCCTCCAATGGCAGCCGCGCCGCCACGAGCCCAGCTTTGAAGCCCTCGCGCCGCAAATGCGCGTAGTTGAAATTCAATCGACTGCCGACATACCCAATCCGTGTGTGGCCTAGACTGGCAAGCCGTGTCACCGCACTGCACATGGCCGCTTCGCCAAGAATATCATACCAGGAGCCCTTCTGCTGCCCGGCGGACAGCCCATGCTCGGTGCGCCCGTACATCACATGTGGCACGTCACGCGCGCGCAGCAACGCAACCCGTGCATCCTGCACCTCGGTGCGCGGCAGAATGAAACCATCGGCTTTGCGCTCATCAATCAACCGCCCCAACACATCCAGCATATCCGCATCAGACGTCGCCGTGGACACAGTCACCGTCCAGCCAAACCCACTGGCGGTTTCGCAGGCCCCCATCAGAAATTCCTGCAAAAAGGGATTGTGCCGATCCGGCGCATCCATCTGCAACACCAGTGCCAGCGCGCGCACACGCCCGGTGCGGATCGCTTGCGCATGGCTCAGCGGCTGATACCCCATCTTTTTGGCTGTGCGCGCCACCCGCTGACGCGTGGATTCCGAAATGTCACCATAGCCGTTCATGGCGCGCGACACCGTGCTTTTGGACATGCCAAGCTGGGCCGCGAGATCATTGATCGTCACACGCCGCCCTCTCCGGTCAGACGTCCGGGTTTTGGCATCAATCGGCGTTGGTCGAATCGCAGTCATACCGGAACTATTTTTCCCGAAACCGGTTTCGGCAACCGGTTTCGGTGGCAATTCTTCGCATCCTGCCTCAACGGAAGGCGCATTTTGGGTCCCGGCCCCCATTTTTAATGCGCTTTGATCACATCGCGCTGACCTGCCCCCAACAGCCAAAAGGCCCCCGAAACCGGAGGCCTTTCTGTGTCGATATTGCAATGTGTGGCTTAGAACTTCGCAGTCAGGAACACACTTGCATTGCGCCCCGCCCCGTCGATTTGGCCGATGGAGCGATAGGATTTGTCAAACAGGTTGCCCAGCTCCACCGACATGCTGACGGTTTCGGTCAAATCAACCGTTCCGCGCAGGTTCACTGTGCCCCAGCCTGCAGTTTCATCTGCAACAGCACCGCTTGAACTGCGCTGTGTTGCAGAGCTTTCCCCGCGCAGGAAGGCATCCCATGTGCCGCCCAAATTCGCCAGGGCCCAGTCGCCCCGCACGCCAAGATCACCGCTCCATTTCGGCGTACCGGAATCGGCGGTGGTATACCCATTGGAATAAGTGAACTTGCGCGTCACATAGGCAATGTTTGCATAGGGACGAATGCCATTTGCCCAACCCGGATCAAGCTCCGCAGCCAGTTCAAATCCATAGCTGCGTGCCTTGTTGACGTTCTGATAAACCGAGGTACGCGGCGCAACGGTCACGGATGTGATGTAGTCGTCGGAGTCGGTGTAGAAAACGGCCGCATCCAACACGAGGTTACCCTGATCAATACGCGCGCCAAGCTCGTAGTTTGTCGCTGTTTCTGGCTTCAGATCAGGATTTCCGATTACGGTGCCCCCAGCTCCAACGGATGTCAGGAACAACTGGCTCAACGAGGGGTAGGTATAGCCCTGCGAGATGCTCCCGCGCAGTACAGCCCCGTTGTGCAACTCATAGACCAGCCCAGCAGATCCCAGGAAACGATCATCCTTGTTCTGGGAAAGCGTTTGTGCTGCGCCATTCACCAAATAGCTGTCCAATGCCGCATCCACATTGTAGTAGCGCAAACCAAACGTCCCAGTCAGAGCACTGCTGAGTTCCATCTCATGCTGTGCAAAGGCCGAAAATGTTTCGATACTTGCGTCTGAAACGCGCGTTGTCGTACCTCTTGTGCTGGTCGAAACCTTGTTTGAAAACATACTGTCGTTTTCGTATTCAAAGCCGACAACCGTCCGATGGCCGGGCGCAAACTCAAAGTTGGCGGACGCCTGCAAACCATAAGTATCTTGAACATCATCAGATGTAGATGTGCTTGGGCCACCAAAGTTGCTGCTGTTGCGGAACTGTCGTTCTATCTCTTGTGTATAGGCGCTGACTTTAAGCATGGACATCCATGGCGTCAGATTTTCACCTTCATAGAACGTGCTATATTTGCGCAAATCCCGCTTCGGGAGCTCGATCGAAAAGTTCGGTATCCCCGTATACACATCCGCCGCCAGATCATAATCCTGCGCCCGCAGGCCGATGTAGTGATTGCCCATGCGATAGCCGATGAAGGCATTCAGATCCCGGTCCTCGCTGCCTGACGGGTCCAACTCGCCTTCAGGCGTCTGACGGTTGCCCAGATCAGATTGCGACAGCCCCAGACGATAGTCAAAATTGCCCAGCGTACCTGCGACGCTGGTGGAGGCCCGATAGCCTTCATTGGCCCCCAGATAGCCGCCGGACACGGTCACTTCGACCGGCTTGTCCGCGCCCCGTTTGGTAATGATGTTCACCACACCACCAATCGCGCGGTTGCCCGAGACCACAGAAGATGGCCCCCGCACCACTTCAATGCGCTCGATCTCAGTTGGCGCAATGAGGATTGGCGTGCCATAGGTCGTGTGATCAGAAATACGCTGCCCGTCAATCAGGATTGCCACCCGCTGCGAGGCTTCCCCACGGATACGGATCCGCTCAATGCCGGATTCGCTCACGCGCACGCCAGGCACACCTTTCAAAAGATTGGCCACCGAGCTGGGCGGGATCTCACGAATATCTCCCTCTTCCAGCACCGTCACCGAAGACGGGCTATATTTCACTTCAGTGGGCAGGCCCGTGCTGGTCACCGTAATGGCGCCCAGTTGAATGTCCTCATCAGCAGCGCGCGCGGCTTCTTGCGCACCAACACTACTGGCAAACACCGCACTCAAAAGCGCGCTTGATGCCAATGGCAAACGGAATACGGAAGTCTTCACTATTTTGTCCCTTCAAAAGGGGGCAGATCCCCATGTCTGATCACGAGGCCGCGCAACTGGGGGCTCGTGTGTCCTAACTACCTGGCATGTGCTGGGTCTGATGATCATCGCGGATCAATCCCCTGATCCCGCGAGTCCCACGCGGCATAATTTACCAAAGGGGAAAATACCATATCTTTTTTATCGGAAATTAACCTCTTCCTCTTGAACTGTTGCATTTTCCGCCGTACCTCCCAATTCAACCACTCTTCAAAAGCACAGCCAGACCGAGATTTTTCGTCATAGCCACTGCTTCTTCCGCGATGTGATGGAGGATGCCTATGACCACACAATCCCGCCCTACCCCCGATGCCATTCGTCAGGCCCGGATCGACAATCCCAAAATGCGCGAACGCGATCTGGCGGACAGCCTGGGCATTTCAGAGGCCGAACTGCTTGCGGCCCACATCGGTCAGGGCGTCACCCGCATCTCATCAGAACTGGACAAGCTGATCCCGGCGGTCATGGAGCTGGGCGAAACCATGGCCCTCACCCGCAATGACAGCTGTGTCATTGAAAAACATGGCGTTTATGAGGACTATCGCGGCGGCCCCCATGCCGCTCTGGTGGTCAACGAAGACATTGATCTGCGCATGTTCCCGCGCCACTGGCACTTTGGTTTTGCCATAGAAAAAGCCCTGCCAGAGGGGGGAACCCGCCGGTCGCTACAGATCTTTGACGCCGCAGGGGATGCGGTGCACAAAATCTTCCTCAAAG
This sequence comes from Shimia marina, assembly GCF_001458175.1. GTDB lineage: Bacteria > Pseudomonadota > Alphaproteobacteria > Rhodobacterales > Rhodobacteraceae > Shimia > Shimia marina. Next base: position 8,063 of record NZ_CYPW01000011.1, on the reverse strand, counting down.
ACCCGGCCATCGCCGACACTTGGGACGATCTACTGACCCGGCTTGCGCCGCAAGATACATCAGCGGAGATCACGGTCTCCCCCCGCAAACCCACAGAACCCGCCAAAGGGGATCCAGCCAAAGCACAGCGTCTGCGCGACAAATGGGACAAGATGACAGACACGCATCAGTTCCTGCAAATGGTGAACGGTCTGAAAATGAACCGGCTGGGGGCCTATCGACTGGCCGGTGCGCCCTATGTGCGCCCCCTCCCTCCTCAAGCGGTAGAGGATCTACTGCAAAAAGCCTGCGACACCGCCCTGCCGATCATGATCTTTGTGGGCAACATGGGCTGTATTGAGATTCACACCGGCCCCATCCATTCGCTGAAACCGATGGGCCCTTGGATCAATGTTCTGGATCCCCGTTTTAACCTGCATCTGCGTGGCGATCATATCGCCGAGGTCTGGCAGGTCACAAAATCAACCCGCCGGGGCGATGCCGTCTCTGTGGAAGCCTTCGACAAAGATGGCGCGGTGATCCTGCAAATCTTCGGTGTCCTTGCAGATCCGGACGCCGCTGCAAAATGGAATGAAACCGTCGCCAGCCTCCCAAGCTTGCCAGAACCAAGCCCAGAAGAGGAAGTATCCGCATGACACGCCCGGCCCCGATGACACGGCCCGCCCCTTTGACCCTGTTGCAATTGGCAATGACCCTGGCGCTTGGCCTTGTCACAGCCCTTGGTATTGCCCAGCGCGGCATCGCAGATGAGCCCGTCCGGATTGTCTCCGCGGGCGGTTCAATCACCGAAATTGTCTATGCTCTGGGGCAGCAAGACCGCCTTGTGGCACGTGACACCACGTCCAACCACCCGGCACAGGCACTGGAGTTGCCCAATGTCGGCTATGTCCGCCGCCTCTCTCCCGAAGGTCTGCTGTCGGTCAATCCCGATCTCATTCTGGCCGAAGAGGGTGCTGGTCCGCCGGAAACCTTCGAAGTGCTTGAGGGCAGCGGCCTGCCAATCATCACCATTCCCATGGGGTTTGACCTGCCAGCGGTACAGGAGAAAATCACCGCTGTTGCCGCCGCCCTGGACGTGCCAGCGGCAGGCGCAGCCCTTGTGGCACAGGTCACCGAAGAGGTCGAAGGCGCGCAGAAAGCCGCGGGCCTCCACAATCAGCGCATTCTCTTTGTGCTCTCCATGCAGGGTGGACGCATTATGGCCGCTGGCCGCAACACAGCCGCCGATGGCATCATCACAATGGCTGGCGCTCAGAACGCCATTGACGGCTTTGAAGGCTACAAACTGATCACCGACGAAGCCGTGATCACCGCAGCACCGGATGTCATCCTGATGATGCAATCCCACCGGCCCGGCGCGATCACCGCCGATGATCTGCTGAGCCACCCCGCCCTCTCCACAACCCCCGCTGGGCGGGATCAGGCTGTTCTGCAAATGGACGGCATGTTGATGCTTGGTTTCTCGGTGCGCACCGGACAGGCCGTGACCGAACTCGCCAACGCGCTCGCTACGGCAGGTCACTGATCCATGGCCGTGATCAGCCCAGATGCGCCCCTGATCTCTGCCGGGGATCGCGCGCCCCGCGCACGCAGTCTGACGTTGGGTCTCTGTCTGACATTGCTGATCACCTCAGTGTTTGGGCTCGCCGTCGGTGCCTCTGACACCTCACTCTGGCACGCGCTTTTGGATCTGGCCGCTGGGCGTGAACTGTCTTTGCGCGATGAAATCGTCCTTTGGCACATCCGCCTGCCACGCCTGTTGACTGGCTTGCTGGTCGGTGCGGCACTGGCCACATCTGGCGCTTTGCTACAGGGGCTGTTTCGCAACCCGCTGGCCGATCCCGGCATCATTGGGGTGTCCGCAGGTGCCAGTCTTGGCGCTGCCAGCGCGATTGTCTTTGGGGCAAGCCTGCCCATGGCGCTACAGCTCGGCTTTTGGCTGGTGCCGATGGCCGCCTTCACCGGCGCATGGGGGGCGACGCTGCTGCTCTACCGCATTGCCACGCGCGATGGCCGCACCTCGGTGGCCACCATGCTGCTGGCGGGCATCGCCCTCTCTGCGCTGGCCATGGCCTTCACCGGGCTGCTGACCTTTCTGGCCGATGATGCGCAGCTGCGCGACATCTCTTTCTGGAACCTCGGCTCACTCTCTGGGGCCAACTGGGCCAAACTGAGCCTTGCCGCGCCGCTGATCCTGCTGTGCCTCGGGCTGGCACGGATCCTGGCGAATGGGCTCAACGGTCTTGCTCTGGGTGAGGCCGCCGCCCGCCATATGGGCGTGCCTGTCCAGACCGTCAAACGCCTCACCATTCTCTGTGTGGCCGCCGCCACAGGCCTCTCCGTGGCGATCTCCGGTGGCATCAGCTTTGTCGGTATCGTTGTGCCGCACCTGCTGCGCCTGATCGCCGGACCGGATCACCGCTATCTGCTGATCAACTCCGCCTTACTGGGCGCCATTGTGCTGGTGATCGCAGATGTGATCTCCCGCGTGATCATCGCCCCTTCTGAACTGCCCATCGGCATTCTGACAGCCATTCTCGGTGGTCCTTTCTTCCTTTGGATTCTGCTGCGCCAACGCGGCATCGTGGATCTTTAAGAGGCTCTCATGTCGCTCACCGCCGACCAGATTAATGTCTTCGCAGGCAAAACGCAGCTCCTGCAGGAGCTGTCGTTCAAAGCCATCCCCGGTCAACTCACCGCCATCGTCGGCCCCTCCGGCGCGGGCAAATCCACCCTGCTAAAGGCCCTCTGTGGGGACATTGCCTATCACGGCAGCGTGCACCTCAATGGGCGGGATATCTCGACCGAAGACGCCGCCACACTGGCCGAACAGCGCGCAGTGCTGGCACAAGCCACCCCGCTGGCCTTCCCCTTCACTGTCTGGGAAATCGTGCGTCTGGGGCTGCGCGGGGATGCCAGCCCGACCTTGATCAATCAGGCCCTGCACAGCGTCGATATGGACGGCTTCTCAGGCCATTTCTATCAATCCCTGTCCGGCGGAGAACAACAGCGGGTGCAATTGGCCCGTGTGCTCTGTCAGAGCTGGTCCGCCACCCGCGATCTCGGGCCGCGCTGGCTCTTGCTGGATGAGCCGGTGTCCAGCCTCGACATCGGCCAGCAGCTGCGCGTGATGCACATCGCCCGCCAATTTACTGAAACCGGCGGCGGCGTTGTCGCCGTCATGCATGATCTGAACCTGACCGCCATGTTTGCAGACTCCGTGGCTCTGATCGCCAACGGCCGACTGGTGGCGCAGGGCACACCACAGGACACCCTGACCTCTGAAGCCCTTAGCGCGATATACGGCTGCAACCTGCAAGTCGGCGCTGCGCCCACAAACGGCCCCTTTGTGATGCCCCAAATGGCCTCCCTCTGAACCGCCCCCTTGCCTGCGTGGCATGCACACGTGGTGCAGGCAAGCCTCTGCGCAAACATCCCCGTGATTTAACTTGGGTCACAGCCCCTCTCTGTCTATATAGGCCCCATAAGGTCGCAAACGCCGTCATTTTGGAGGTGCGCGCGGCTTGGGCTGCGACATCGTCACGGTCTGTTCACCACAAAATCTGCCAGTATCTTGCAACTGCGGGATCTTTGGTATACATCCGCATACAAACAGCTTCCCGAGCTCTGAATCATCTTCTGAGACTCGGCGTTCATGCTTAAGCCAACATCAAATCGCTAGGATCATCATGAGCTTGTACACCGACTATTTGAATGAGATTGAAACGCGCAAAGAGCAGGGTCTTCACCCCAAGCCGATTGACGCGGGCGACCTTGTCAGCGAACTGATCACCCTGATCAAAGACAGCGGCAACGAACATCGCGACGATGCGCTGAACTTCTTTATTTACAACACCCTGCCCGGCACAACCAGTGCGGCGGGTGTGAAGGCTGCTTTCCTCAAACAGATCATTCTGGGCGCAGAGAGTCTTGAGGAAATCACCCCAACCTTCGCCTTCGAACTGCTGTCGCACATGAAAGGCGGCCCCTCCGTTGAGGTGCTTCTGGATCTCGCACTGGGCGATGACGCCAGCATTGCCACACAGGCTGCCGAAGTCCTGAAGACTCAGGTCTTCCTCTATGAAGCCGATACAGATCGTCTGGACGCCGCTTACAAAGCCGGCAACGCCGTGGCCAAAGAGCTGCTGGAAAGCTATGCCAAGGCAGAGTTCTTCACCAAGCTGCCTGAGGTCGAAGAAGAAATCAAAGTTGTGACCTATATCGCCGGTATTGGTGATATTTCGACCGACTTGATGTCACCGGGCGCCGAAGCACACTCGCGCGCAGACCGTGAACTGCACGGCAAGTGCTTCAGCACCCCTGAGGCCCAAGCAGAGATCCGCGCCCTGCAAGAGGCGCATCCTGACGCCCGCGTGATGATGATTTCTGAGAAAGGCACCATGGGTGTGGGCTCCTCCCGTATGTCGGGGATCAACAACGTGGCGCTCCTGATGGGTCAGCAGGCCAGCCCCTATGTGCCCTTCATCAACATTGCTCCTGTTGTGGCAGGCACCAACGGCATCTCGCCGATCTTCCTGACCACCGTGGGCGTGACCGGCGGTATCGGCCTTGATCTGGAAAACTGGGTCAAGAAAACCGATGCCGATGGCAACGTGGTTGTGGATGAAGACGGCGAAGCGGTTCTGGAAGAGGCCTATTCGGTGGCCACCGGCACCGTGCTGACCATCAACACCAAGTCCAAGACCTTGCAGGATGCGGATGGCAACGTGCTGAAAGACGTGTCCGCCGCCTTCCCCCCACAAAAGGTGGAGTTCATGAAGGCGGGCGGCTCTTACGCCGTGGTCTTCGGTAAGAAGCTGCAAACATTCGCTGCCGAAGCTCTGGGCCAGGAGCTGAAGTCGGCCTACGCGCCCTCCAAAGAAATCTCTGTCGACGGCCAAGGCCTGACCGCCGTTGAGAAGATCTTCAACCGCAACGCCCGTGGCGTTGCGCCCGGCAAGGTGCTGCACGCTGGTTCTGACGTACGCGTCAAAGTGAACGTGGTTGGCTCTCAGGACACCACAGGCCCGATGACCGCGCAGGAGCTGGAGGCCATGGCGGCCACCGTGATCTCCCCATCCGTGGATGTGGGCTATCAGTCCGGCTGTCACACCGCCTCTGTGTGGGACAAGAAAGCACAGGCCAACATCCCCAAACTGATGAAGTTCATGAACGATTTTGGCCTGATCACCGCGCGTGACCCTTTGGGCGAATATCACTCCATGACTGACGTGATCCACAAGGTGCTCAATGACATCACCGTGGATGACTGGGACATCATCGTGGGCGGCGACAGCCACACCCGCATGTCCAAAGGCGTGGCCTTTGGCGCGGACTCCGGCACCGTGGCGCTTGCGCTGGCAACCGGTGAATCCGCCATGCCAATCCCTGAGTCCGTGAAGGTCACCTTCAAAGGCAAAATGGCCGATCACATGGACTTCCGCGATGTGGTGCACGCCACACAGGCACAGATGCTGGACCAGCATGGCGACAACGTCTTCCAAGGCCGCATCATCGAGGTGCACATCGGCACGCTTCTGGCGGACCAGGCCTTTACCTTCACCGACTGGACCGCAGAGATGAAGGCAAAAGCCTCGATCTGTATCTCCAATGACGAGACACTGATCGGCTCGCTGGAGTTGGCCAAATCGCGCATCCAGATCATGATCGACAAGGGCATGGAAAACCGCACCAACACATTGCAGGGCCTGATCGACAAAGCAGACCAGCGCATCGCAGAGATCAAATCGGGCGAAAAGACTGCTTTGATCCCAGATGCGGACGCCAAATACTTCGCCGAAGTGGTGGTGGATCTGGATCAGATCGTCGAGCCAATGATCGCCGACCCGGACGTCAACAACGAAGACGTGTCCAAGCGGTACACCCACGACACCATCCGCCCCGTGTCCTACTATAAGGCTGAGAAAAAGGTGGATCTGGGCTTTGTGGGCTCCTGCATGGTGCACAAAGGTGACATCAAGATCGTCGCCCAGATGCTGAAAAACCTCGAAGCAGCCAATGGCAAAGTCGAGTTCAACGCCCCGCTGGTTGTCGCGGCCCCAACCTACAACATCATTGATGAGCTGAAGGAAGAGGGAGACTGGGACATCCTGCAGAAGTACTCAGGCTTTGAGTTTGACGATCTGTTCCCCAAAACTCAGGCGCGCACCGAGTATGAGAACATTCTCTATCTTGAGCGTCCGGGCTGTAGCCTCTGCATGGGCAACCAGGAAAAAGCGGAAAAAGGCGACACCGTGCTGGCCACCTCAACCCGCCTGTTCCAGGGCCGTGTTGTGGCCGACCTGCCAGAGAAGAAGGGCGAAAGCCTGCTGGCCTCCACCCCGCTGGTGGTGCTCTCCGCCATTCTGGGCCGCACGCCCACATTGGAAGAGTACAAAGCAGCGGTGGAGGGCATCGACCTGACCACCTTCGCCCCACCGCTTGAAATCCCTGCAAACACCAAGTCCGCACATTTCTAAAGCGCCGACAAACCATCAAAACGGGCCGCCTCTCGCAAAAGAGGCGGCCCGTTTTGATGTGCTTTTGCATAAGGGGCTGTGGACCATTTGCGTGCAGGCGCGGTCAAAAACCTCTGAGGAGTACGGCTTGCACTAGGGACAGGATTATAAAGTGATGCAGGCGGCGCAAATCGGCCGTTCATGCGAAATACGTCGAGTGACCACTCCCAGCCCAAAGGAGACATGATTTCTGGTATTCGTGTGGTCAATCCGAATGGCCGCAATGCACAATATGGTCGCCTTTAGCTGATTGACTCTATATTCGCGTAACATTTCCATGTTCGGGCCCGGCACCTCGCCCCAGAGTATAGTCCAAACGATTTTGCTCCCTCTTGCCAGCGAGCTCTCTCAGCCCGATAACTAGGGGAAAACGTGCGAGGCCGGTTTTGCAATCTCCGAAGTTTCAGTTTCTGAAAAGTGATATTCAGGACGTTTTCGATGTGAAACTCTTACGGGAGGAGTGGAAGAAACGCACAAAGCCGCAAATTCGGAAACAACTCGTTTTTGACGCGATCGAGTATCGAGACATTGACCAAGATTTGACACGCCTTCTTCACCGCTTTCGCAGAGAAGTCAGCGAAGGTAACTACGTGGTACGAATGCCAAAGAGATATCTAACAGAGAAATCTCGCGGCCTTTGTCGTCAAATGACCTTGATACACCCGCGAGACCTTCTTGTTCTAGAGAGGCTCTCCAGATCAGTTTACTTCGAGTTGAGGCGTAAAGCTCCGAGCAAATCGGCATTCTTTGAGCCGGACGATGGCAAGTTTGCGAAAGGTTTTAAGCAAAGTGATTTTGAGTATGGATCATTTGCTAGTTGGAAGAAATTCCAGAAGAGCATCTTTGGCTTTGCCAAAGAAAACGACTTCATCGTGATTACTGACGTCGCGAATTTCTATGACTTTATCAACTTCCAACATCTAAGAAATATTGTCTCGTCGCTTGCAGAGATCCGGGAGTCGACTCTCGATCTACTAATCCATGTTTTGAATCGCCTAACATGGACGCCAGACTTCATGCCTTTGACCCAAGTGGGCATGCCTCAGATCGAGACATCAGCCACACGTGTTTTGGCGAACGCAATGCTCTACGAGGTCGACAAGTTGTGCGAGCATTCAGCAGTCTCCAACTACGCAAGATTCATGGATGACATGGATGTAGGCGTGGAATCCATCCAAAAAGCGAAAGCCATTGTTCGAGATATGGATCTGACACTGCAATCGCGCCAACTCAGGCTTAATTCGTCGAAAACTCAAATTTTGTCGCAAAAAGATGCCTTTAAACATTTTTGCATCTCAGAAAACCTGTCGCTGAATCGGATAGAAACATTCGTCGAGAAAGGGCGCTTCCTTAAATTTGCTAGTAGGATACTGACCGCAAAATATGAGGCTTGGCTTGATCGGTCCGTTGCTGGTGGGCCGGGGGAGAATTCACTCTTCATCAAGGGTAACGGGTGACCCAGCCCCTTGATCCGGGCCGTTTGGATGTAGAATCCGTTCCTGTTTCTTTCTTGTGATTAGGTTGCGGTCAAGGCCTGCTGAGCGG
>NZ_CYPW01000010.1:14153-40431 GCF_001458175.1 Shimia marina | reverse complement strand
GCTCAGCAGGCCTTGACCGCAACCTAATCACAAGAAAGAAACAGGAACGGATTCTACATCCAAACGGCCCGGATCAAGGGGCTGGGTCAATCTCCCTGACGTCTCGTCGGGAAGATGGGTGCATTGGCGTCAAACGAAAAACTTCTTCGGGCCTCAGATGGATTGACAGTGCTTTTGTTCAAACAGTTGGGCAGCATGCCTTTGTGGCTTTAGGGGATTCTGGTGAACAATTAGCGCACTCGATGGTTGAGTTGCATCAATGAAAGTGGAAAAACTGTGTGCAACAAGAGGGTTGCCAGAAAGACGATACCCTCAGATTTGGAGACGAAATGGATTTTGAAAGCGTAGGCGTCTGGGTTCGGGACTTTATCCTGTCGGCGGCCAACATGATCGTTGACGAGCACTGGCCCGGCATCATCAGCGCGGGTCTTTTTGCAGCTATGATGCTATTCGTCATTTGGATCTCCCTCATTTCGTTGTCGCGCAGGCAAGCGCTTGCTGCCGCGCTGAGAGACGCAGAACGCGCTTCCGACAGTTCGGGTCATGGCTTGGATGCAGAAGCCCTGAGAGCGGCACTCAAACGTCGGAAGGGCGCAGCCGACCGTGCATTGTCGACCGGATTTTCGGAATATTGTGAAACGCTTACAGTTGTCGGCAGGGGCGACGAGGCGCGGGTTCACAACTCAATACGCCCATCAGCATTCTTGAACGTGGATGATCTTGGATTTTCTTTGAAGTCTTTGCGATGGGTTCCGGGAGTCTTCGTTTCCCTTGGTCTGTTGTTGACCTTCCTTGGTTTGGTGGCAGTGCTTCAACAGACCCAAGGTTTGTTGAATAGCGACAACGCCGCGACAGTAGGTGCGTTGCGTGAACTTCTGGGGCAGGCTTCAGCCAAATTCACTATGTCTTTGAGTGGGCTGGCCTGTTCCATCATAATCAATTTTTGTCTGCGGTACTGGTCGACCAAGGTTGAAAAGGGGGCCGATTCCTTTGCCGCTGTACTTGAGAAAAATATGGCGTTCATCAGCTTGGAGGATCTCGCAGGGAAGCAGCTGAGGGCAATCGAGGACCAAACAGTACAACAGGCTGAACTGAATACACATTTGGTTGCGAAGCTGAGCGAGCCATTGAACAGGGTGGTGGAACAGTCGGTGCAGAATGTAGGCACCATGGTCGATCAACTGGGAAAAGACATTACCTCGGGGATTGGCGGTTCGTTGGACTCTGTATCAGAGAGGATGGAAGCTGCTGCAAATGCCTTGTCTTCAATCGGAGACGACCTGAACCTGGCGGGTAAACAATTTGATGAGGCTCTTTCTTCTTCCACGAAGTCCCTGATTTCCGCACTCTCGCGTCTTGAGGAAGTGTCCGAAAAGTTGACAAGCGCAAGCGGAATGGTTGGCGACTTGGCCCCAACGGTCATGGAAACCGTCAAAGAAGGAAATGCGGCGAACTTGCGGGTAGCCGAAGGCGCAACCGAAATGGTTCACGCCGCCAAGACTGCGATTTCGGAGGAGAAACAGGTCGTTTTGGAGGCGATGCTGTCTATCAAAGGCCTGATTGAAGCCTTCGAGAGCCGAGCAGCCGCCTATGATGGGCAGCTTGAGAAAGCCTTTCAGACCTACCAGGTCGAAGTGAGTAAGACGATCGACAAGCTCGAAGATCACGGAAACGGCATACAGGAGAGGTTCGCCGATGCGTTGTCAACTCTCCAGGCGGTCATTGAAAACGCGAAGGCGTTCGAGCCGGAGAGCCAGCCCAAGCCGTCGGTTGAGGCGATTGCAGAATGAGGCATGCGTTTCGCCAGAGGTTGTCGGAAGAGGAGGAAGAATCCGTCTTCGTGTCGATGACGGACATGACAGTGAGCTTTTTGTTCATCGTCATGATTTTGCTCGCCTTCTTCGCCACCCAGATTACGCCAGGGGAAACAGTTCCGAAACATATGCTCGATGAAGCAGAAAGCATCATCGAGCAGCGGGATCTTCAGGTCAGACAGCTCCTTGCGGAGTTGGAAAGCTATCGTTCAGGAGACCCAGGCATCATCCCCAAGTTGCAGGCTGAAAAAGCGCAGCTTGAGGCCAGAGTGCGTGCGCTGGAAGAAGATATCGACGCAATTCATGCAGAGTTGGAACTGGCGGATGGGGACACCGCCGTGGCACGTATTTCACTGCTCCGAAACGAACTGCAACGCTTGCATGCGCTCTTAGCTGCCAGTTCAGACGAGAACTTGATCGAAAGATACAATACCGTTGTCTCTTTGCAGCGAGCCAAGATCCTTCACGTTTTGCGAGAGAGGATCGTTGCGGCTGATCCCTCAATCGATGTCAGCATTTCGCGCAACCAGGATGCACTACAATTCCGAGGTGATGGGCTTTTTGCGTCAAATTCAACGACACCATCGCGCCAAGGACGGGCCAAAATGCGGCTCATTGCTGGTATCCTCCAGGATGTCATAGCTTGTTTCGCTCTGGGAGAACCATCGACGCTCGGAAGTACTTGCAACGAAGATATTGCTGTAATCGACGCGCTGCAGATTGAAGGTCACGCGGACAGTGTTGGAAGTGATAATCACAACATGGACCTGAGTGCCCGTCGTGGTGCAGCAATCTATGGCGAAATGATCGCGGCTAACCCGCAGCTGCTGGGGTTTATTAACCTGCGTGCACAGCCTGTGCTTTCCGTGTCAGGCTACGGAGAAGGCCGACCAATTGCGGATGAAGCCTTACCAGGTGGCCGGGATGCAAACCGGCGTATCGACATTCGTTTCATAATGTTCTCGCCGGTGGATGAAGCTTCGATACCGTCCGGTTTGGATGATCTGGCGCGCATTCAAAAACTTCTCCAGGGAGGAGAGTTCGAATGAGCCTGGCCGATCGACTTGTCCTCAAACCTGACTTCAGTGTTCGCGTCAAAGGTGGAGCCCTGGATAAGGCCGCAGAACGGATCGCAGAAACTTTTCCTGGGCTCGAGAAACGCGCGCCAGAGGGTGTCCCAATCATTCTTCGTAAAGTCGAGGGGGCATATAGGGCGGGACACTGGCAAGGAGTGACGTCTGGCGACGTTGGTATCGCGGTTTATGAGCATCTTCGAGAAAAGATTGAACTCCCACAGGAGTTGCGCCTTTTCCTGGATCAGGAAATGAAGGTTACAACGAATCCGACCCTGATCGATGCCATGTGCCGGGGATACTTTGTGAGTTGGTCAAAACGAGCGGCCAAAACACGTGCTCTTTCAAACCTATTGCTTGAAAAGGCCTCCGTACTGCCGACGCGTTGGAAGAGAATGTTCGCAAAGCACCCGGCCTTTCTTGATATTGAAGATGGCGCAGAGAAGATGGCTGCACGAATGGTCGAAGCCTCGACGCCTTACCAGTGGCTCAAGTCTGAAGGTTTACCTGCCCCTCACGAAGAAGGCTTGATGAGAGAAACCCATCTCGCATTTCTCAGGCAAACCCCCATGCCACAGACTGAGATGGCCGTGGACAAGCTTCTGGGATGGGTAACGCCGCCAAACCGTCCGAAACTTTTTGACCCTTGGGCTGCTGAGACTGTCGAAAAAATTCTATCCCCCTGGGTTTCCGCCGACTGCCCTCAGAAGCTGCGCGATTTCAACCTGGAAAGGCTGGTGAATAGGTTTGGCGACCCTCGGACTGATCGCCCAGCTTTTTGGTCCATGGTCGGGCAGCCATATCGTCGGATCCTGCTGAAATGGTTGGCTCGCAAGAGCATGGAGGCGATTTTCGATATTGTGACCAGGGCAGAAGGAGGATCGGAACAGGGGCACCAATGGGCAAATCGAAAACGGTTCTGGATGGGGGTCTATGACAAGGGCCGTATTGAGGAAGCGTGGGTCGCACTCGGCAGCAAAGCCGTGCCCCATGCAAAGGAACTTTATGCTCGTACGGGTGATCCATCCTACATGAGCTTTGGCCACCAAGGCACTCGAAGTGATACCTGTCTGCTCATGATGAAGATCGGATCGAAGACGGTTGTCGAAGGCTCGCATAGTTTTCGGGTGCATGTTTTTCCGACACCATCTCGAGCAACTCCTGAGCTTTATCTCAGCAACTACGATCTTGACGATATCTTGCTGCCAGTGGGCCACCAGGATGCAAGAAGGCATGATCCACCCGGGCATTGGATGGAGTGGGTGCAAAGGCGGGTTTTGTAATGCATGAGTTTCAGTTCGATATTGAAGAAAATGGCCTTCGAGTTCGAATTTCACACCAAAAGACAGGATTGTTTGCACGCTTTCGGAAACGGGAACCTGTAGATCTCAAAACACTTGCAGGCGCTGAAAGAACACTTGCAATTGCCCTTTCGAGGATCCGTGCTTTGGATCGTGACTCCGATCACCATGAACTTTCGGCTGATTACTTGTGGCTGGATCATTGGATGGTGTCACGGCTGGATGACATGTCAGCTTCTGTGCTTGGGATACCCCAGAAACTCTCAGGTGTAGTGTTTCATGCGGAAATGCGCGGATCTCTTGGGAGCGAGAGCTTTGCTCTGCAGTGGTGGTGGGAGCGTGACAAGCGGCAAATTCGGCTCAATCGTACGGGTGCGATAGTAGAATCTGGCGGCGTTTTCATGCGATTGCCTGCGCAGATCTATGACGCAATCATCTTGTCTGAAGCCTTCGACAGCGGCAGACCTCTGCCAGAACATTGGCGCGCTCTTTCGGAGTTTCGTGCGGCATTGGGTGGTCTTGAAGATGACGGATTAACGCGGCCAGAACGTTATCTGGAAAAGGTGGAAATCGTCGCGTGTGATAAGGTGGGGTTGGCTGTCGAACCCGAGGAACCATTGGGATTTGCGCCCTTACCCTTTGTATCTCAACAAATCCGGCAAGGAGAAATGGCGTCCGAGGTTTCCGCCGCGCTCCAGGGCGATGAGCTTTCTGCCTTCAAAGAAGATTCCAACCGCCGAGGCGCTCAACCAGCATATCGGGTAGGAGAGAACAGGTTCCTGATCCTGGACAAGTCTGTTGTGCCCGTCGTCGACGTGATTTCGCGTCACGCGAGAGGAACAGACCAGGAAAAGAGGAATTTCCTCGAAAATGCAGATCGCTTAGTTGCAGAGGCGATTGAGCAAGCTTTGATAGATGAGGGTCGGCTGAACGAACTGATGCCGTCTGCCGATCTGGTAGATGTGGTTGAAACAGAGTTCGAAAAAGCTTGGGCTGAAACGCGGGAGTGGACTGATCGCGTTATCGAGATCAGGAAGTGGACTAAGCCCGAAATCGAAATTCTTGAAGGATCTGGCACGTCGTGGTTGCCTGATGACATTGACGCTGTCGTTGGTGAGATCCTGGGTACCATTCCAGAAGAGGATCTGGATACCGTGTTGAAGACACTCCTTGCTGCGCAGGAGAATGGGGATCTGGAGGTCCTGCTTGAACAAGGAGTTCTTCCTGTCACGGAGTTGGTTATCCAGGCAGTGAGACGGCGTCTGGAGTTGTATCTCAATCGAACCAGCCAGGATCAGGCAGAAGAAGGCGAGGTCACGGCCATTTTGCCGGTGACGCATGACAATTTCTGGGAACTCGAATTCCGCGAAAGGTTGCACGACAGGCCATCAGCAACGGAGCAAGAGTTGCCCAGTTCGCTAAAGACATCTTTGCACGCGCATCAGAGAAACGCCTTTGATTGGCAAGTATCGGCATGGGAGGCCGGTCTCCCTGGAATCCTGAATGCCGATGAACAAGGCCTTGGAAAGACCGTTCAAACGCTTTCTTTCCTGGCTTGGTTGAATGAGAGGATGACGAAAGGTGAGTTGCCCACCAAACCGTTTCTCATTGTCGCTCCCACTTCCTTGCTAAGGAATTGGGAAGATGAAACCAGGAAGCACCTTATACCGGGTATTTTCGATGAGCCGGTTCGCCTCTATGGCCGCGAACTCAAGGCGTGGCGCGTTCAGGGTGAACGGGGAAGGGACATTCAGGATGGTCGCGCGAAACTTGACCTCTCCAGTCTTATTGATTGCTCCGAGCCGCGACTCGTAATTACCACTTACCAAACTCTGGCAAATTACGCGGTGACCTTTGCCCAAACTCCCTTCGCAGTCGCCGTGTTTGATGAAATCCAGAATCTCAAGAACCCATCAACGTTGCGTTCGAATGCGGCGAAGGCTGTCAACGCTGACTTTCGAATTGGTTTGACAGGAACTCCCGTTGAGAATGCTACCCGCGACATTTGGGCTATCATGGATCAGCTGTTTCCCGGGGCTCTGGGTGCGCTCAACGATTTTCGTATCGCCTTTGACATTCCAAAGAAGGGTAACATGCAAGAGTTGCACCGTGCCGTGTTCTCGTCGATCAACGGGTACCCGGCATTGGGCATTCGACGCACAAAAGAGAAAGCCGCATCGGATCTGCCACCCAAAGTGAGGGTGCTGCATCCACGCATCATGCCAGAGATCCAAGCGCTCAGATATGATGAGGCTCGTAAACCCGGGCAATCCCTGTTTGGCCTCCTGCACCACATCAGGAGAACATCCTTGCATCCGGGTTTGTTGGAAGGTGAAGCGCCTGAAACTTTTATCCACGCTTCAGCCCGTATTGAGGCTGCCATGGATGTTCTTCGAGCAATCCGCGTAAAGGGGGAAAAGGCGCTCGTGTTTGTCGAGAATAGGGATGTTCAAGCCTGGTTTGCTGAACTGGTCAAAATCGAATTCGGCTTGCCACGCGTCGAAATCATCAATGGATCAACACCGGTGTCGCATCGAAAGGAAATCACAGACCATTTTCAACGCCATATGCAGCATGATGAAGGTTTCGATGTCCTGGTATTGGGGCCGCGTGCGGCAGGTACGGGGTTGACCCTGACAGCGGCAAACCACGTGATCCATTTGACTCGCTGGTGGAATCCCGCGGTCGAAGAACAATGCAACGACCGAACTCACCGCATTGGACAGACCCGCCCGGTTACTGTGCATATCCCCTTGGCTATACACCCGCGCCTCCAGCGCGGTTCTTTTGATTGCCTGTTGCAGAACTTGATGAAGAACAAAAGATCCCTGGCAGACAGCGTTCTATGGCCTCCTGAAAGTGATGAGAGCGAGGTCCGCGCGCTTTACGATGCAATCGTTTCCGCTGAGGAGGAGGATGGTCTCGCCACAGATGAGGGGCTTGTTCTCTCAGGCCGCCCGGACTTGGAAACGCAGGAGCTTGGCGAGAACATACTTCGGGTGTGCCTGAAGGGGGGAGGAGCCTCGGTCGTAGTAGCCCTGGATGGCTTAAATCTTAAGCCGGAAGTTTTGAGGCCAGAGACTGATGCTGCAGCGATTGTTCTTTCGGATTTCAACAATTTTCCTGAGGGTACACATGTGCCCATGTCTGTTCTGGGTGGGTCTTTGCTCTGGCCAGATTTTGTATTGCCGGATTGAAAATAAAGAGGAATAGGAAAGCGGTTTTCAAATGACTTTGAGCGTATCCGAAACCATCGATTTGCTTGAGCACGCACTGGGCCAACCAACAAAATCCGTGGCTTACGCGATCGGCTTCAGAACGAAATCGGGGAAAGTTCTTGCAATTCGTCCAGGACAGAAATCGGCTCGGATTTGGCATCAGCCTCCCGTTGCACCGGCGATCAGAGGTATAAGCAATATTGATCCAGCAATGAACCACGATTTGAATGGAGAGCTTTCGGCGTTGAACCAAGGAAGGGGAGTACCCCGGGTTGCAATTGAAACCCAAGAGGGGCTATTGAATTTCCTGAATTGGTATGAACATTCCGAAGAAACAGATACCTATCAAGCAGAGACGGAAATCAATTTCGGATCCACCTTTGGTCATCTCCAAGAACTGCTCCATCGACGTTCTGCACCGCCGTTCACGGGTTTCGATGAAGGTTTGATTGCTGCCTGGGAGAATTACAAACCCAGGCTGAGAAAACTGGCTCTGGAGCGCCTTTCTTCATCGACTTGGAGGGAAGAACAGATAGGCTCAGGTGACATCTTGAACCATGTCGTCGCTTCTATCGAAATCCAAGCCTCGCACGGTAACCTGACTAACAATCTCGTTTTTTGGCAGAACCGTTTCGGCCATGCCAACCGGGACCACAAAGCCATCCTTGAAGCCCGTGGTGATGTCAAACTCCGTCACAAGATGGAGCGACTGCTGTTTGACTTGTTTCATGAACGAGCGGAAGCAGGTGCGATTTTTGAGGCTCTGGCGGAGGCCACACAGCGCAAGTATCCACTAATCGCGTATCTGTTCTTCCTGAAAGACATGGGTCGATACATGCCGATTCAGCCAACCGGGTTCGATCGCGTATTTTGTCAAATGGGAGTGGAACTACGAACCCTTCGAAGCTGTTCTTGGCAAAACTATTTAGCGTTCAATGGGTTGCTCGATGCCCTGCGGTCTGAGATCGCAGCGGCCGCAGGGCTGGAGAACGTTCGCTTGGTAGACGCCCACTCATTTCTGTGGGTTTATGGATCCCTGCTGAAAGAGCTGGAAGCCGGTGAACTGGAAGCGGGTAGCGGTGCCGATGGATTTCTTTTGGGCGCGCAGGAAAAATCCATTTATGACATCAAGCATTCCGTTTTGGATACAGTGTCCATGTCAAATGGTCAGGTTGTGGAACGCACGGTGAAGAACAAAGAGCTCCACATGACAGAAGTGGAGCTTGAGAAACAGATCCGCAATTTGTTGGAGATCCAGGAAGGGCGCTGCGCTATTACTGGGCTTCCTTTTCAGTATCTCGGAAGGCATGACGACAAAAACATGCTGCCTTCCTTGGACCGGATTGACAGTGACGGCCATTACTCGTTCGAGAATGTTCAACTGGTATGCCGTTTTATCAATTTCTGGAAACAGGCGTCGCCCGATGTTGAATTTCGTCGTCTAATCAACTTGGTACGTGGGCTATAGGAGTGCTTCCTGCAGACCTAATGAAGACCGCTTCACAGCGGATCCTGGCTGTAGGAAAACTTCAGCCCTCTACCACCGGGTAAAAGGGTCTGCCCCATTCCTCGTCTGCATTGTCCATCATGATGTCGATCATGACAGGCATCAGAACCGACAAGATGGCGACACCGTCCCGAAGCTGGTCGCGGTTCACCCTCGAATTCCAAGTTGCGCCTCCATGGATCAGCTGATTGCGTAGTACGTAGAGTCTGTCGAACAGCATCGACAGGATGTCGACAGTCCTCTGTTCCGCCAGCGCTCTGTGAAAGGCACTGCGAGCCCTGTCGAAGCGCTCTTGCCAGTCATCGTGCCCTGGGTGTCCGTTGTGATGGGCCCAGAAGGGCGAGAACACGAACTGGTTCTCAATAAAGAGCCGGATCGGCCCGGTGAACCGGTTCCAGACTGCTGCATAGAGGCGATTTTCAGGGTCAAGCTCGGTCAGGTGAGTGAACAGCCAATTGAACATGTCGCGCTCGTTCTGTGCGTCACGTTCGTCCGCGTAGGCTGCATTGAAAGAAATCCAGTAGAACAGGAAAGCGGCGTCCAGATCGCTGGCGTCCTTCTCGGCGCGTCCGACCCAGCTGATGGCCCGGTGGATCCGAAGGCCGAAGGCCTCGGGGAATCCATCCCGGATTTCGCGCTGCTTGTCTTTCAGCTCCTGAAAAGTCAGGTCGGTTGGCATGTTCCTCATGGGGTTGTTCCTCCTAAGGGCGGGAGAGGGAGGGCGCAGAGAGTATTGACGAGGCGCATCTGGTCCACGGTCGCGCAAGGTGTCGACAAAAGGCGAGGGGAGGCAAAGACAAGGCTGAGCGCCTTGCCGCGCGACACAGCAACATTCAGACGTTCGCGGGACAACAGAAACTCGAGGCCTCGTGTAGTTTCCTCGGCAGAGGATGCCGTCATCGAGATCAGGGCGATTGGTGCCTCCTGGCCCTGAAATCGATCGACGGTGCCGACGCGGATGCCGGGAAGGGCATCGGACAGGGCGTTGACCTGGGCGTTGTAGGGGGCCACGACGATGATGTCGTTGGGACGCATTGCGCGTTCGTACCCATCCTTGTCGCGCCATGTTCCATTTAGCAGTGTCTCAACAGTTGCCGTTATCGCGGCAACTTCCTCGGGGCACTCCTGCGCACGCCCGCTGTGGTCGACCGGTATCATCCAAGCACCTGTTTCCGGGAGGAGTTCGGCCAGAACCCGTTGGTTCTCAGTGCTTTCGTGGGAATGAAGCTGACCTTCGTAGAACTGTTCCGAAACGTAGGCACAAAGATCCGGGTGCATGCGCCGTGTCGTGGACAGGAAAAGACCACGATCTGGGGGGACGATGGCGTCGCCGCCAAGCATCCATTCCAAGCAGGACAGATCCGCTGGGGGAGGATGTGATCCTTGGATGACCTAGGGGAGCTGGCATGGATCGCCAACCAGCACCAGATTCCGCGCGGCGTTCGACATTCCAACGAGGTTTGCCAGAGAGACTTGCCCTGCCTCGTCGATGAACAGGTAGTCGAAGGTGTCGGCAAGTTCGGGACGGGAAAAGAGCCAGGCGGTGCCGCCGACAACGTGGGAACCTGTCAGGCGCTGATCCTGATTTCTCTTGATGGCGGCGATGGTTTCGTACCAATCAGGCAAAGGATCCATGCCCTGACCTTCCTTGTGGGCGATCTCCACATCTTCCAGCGTGATATCCAGGTCGCCTTCTTCCAGGGCGTCGACGCAGCCCATGAGGACGTTTCGGATCGCGGCGTGACTGTTGGAGGCAACCCCAACGCGCTTGCCATCCCTGACCAGTGCCAGAATGGCGCGGGCGGTCACATAGGTCTTTCCGGTTCCGGGAGGACCTTGGACCGGCAAAACGGTCTCGTTCATGGCGCGCACCGCATTCCTCAGGTTCTCTACGGGATCTCCATCCGGCCCGTCTGGCAAAGTGAAGCCGCTATGAAATCGGGGAGGGTTGCGGGCAAGGAGATCGTCCGCGGCGCGATTGGCTTTGGCGCCACATTGATCGGTTGCCACCGTGGCAATTGCATCAGGGATCGGTCGGGCATTGATGGCGAAGTCCGGCAGGAGGTTCAGCCGGTCGGGGAGATCGACCCCCTTCGATTGGCCGATCCGCAAGGTAACCCGGCGCCGCGTCCTGTCGATGCTTTTGATTGACAGGGTTGCGGTTTGGCTATCGGGCAGCATGAGAACCGCACTGTTGAATGTCATTGAGAACTGACCCGGTATTGTCACCGAGATTTGACCCGCTCTTAGTTATGTATCGGCGGCTATGCTTTGGTCAATGTGGTGGTCTCCTTTGTGGTTTTCTTTGCTGCCTCTGAGCTAGCTTTGAAGCGGTAGCTGTCGTTGCCGGTCTCTAAGATGTGGCAGCGATGTGTGAGGCGGTCGAGCAGCGCTGTTGTCATCTTTGCGTCACCGAATACCTGCGCCCATTCACTGAAGCTGAGGTTGGTCGTGATGACGACGCTGGTTCGCTCATAGAGTTTGCTCAGAAGGTGGAACAGCAGTGCGCCGCCGGACGGACTGAACGGCAGATAGCCGAGTTCATCAAGGATGACCAAGTCGATCTTTGTGAGCATCTCAGCCAATTTCCCAGCCTTTCCAAGAGCCTTTTCCTGCTCCAATGCATTGACCAATTCGACGGTGGAGTAGAAGCGCACCTTGCGTCGATGATGCTCGATCGCCTGCACGCCGATAGCTGTGGCGACATGGCTTTTGCCGGTGCCAGGTCCGCCAATCAGAACGACGTTTTCTGCGTTCTCTATGAACTCGCCGCGATGTAATTGCCGGACTGTGGCTTCGTTGATGTCGCTTGATGCAAAATCGAACCCAGCGAGGTCTTTGTATGACGGGAAGCGTGCAACCTTCGTATGATAAGCAATTGAACGCACCTCACGTTCTGCCATTTCCGCCTTGAGCAGTTGAGACAACATGGGTGTGGCTGCCTCAAACGCGGGCGCACCTTGTGCAACCAAATCATCGACCGCATGTGCCATGCCGTGCAGCTTTAGACTGCGCAGCATGATGATAATAGAAGCCCCTGCTGGATCATGACGCATTGCGCTTCTCCCCGGCCTGTCTCAGGTCATCATAGCGATCCACATTTGCCTTTGGGGCGGTTTCCAAGGCGAGGGCATCTGGTGGATCGATCTTCGGATGATCTGTCTGCTTGGGATCGATCAGCCTGTGCAACAGGTTCAGGATATGCGTCTTGGTTGGCACCCCAGCTTCTAGCGCCAGTTCGACGGCTCGCAGAACGGCGCTTTCGTCGTGGTGTAAAACAAGGGACAGGATATCGACCATTTCCCGGTCACCGCCTGGCTTACGCAGCATGTGGTTTTGTAGCCGACAGAAGATATCAGGCATCTCTGTAAACGGCGCACCATTACGTAATGCGCCCGGTTTACGTTGAATGACCGCCAGATAATGACGCCAGTCATAGATGACCCTGCCAGGTTTGCGGTGAGAGCGTTCTATGATCCGATCATGGGTGCAGACAGTTTGTCCCTCTGCAACAATGACCAACCGTTCTGGGTAAACACGAAGGCTGACAGGCCGGTTCGCAAAACTGGCAGGCACGCTGTACCGGTTGCGTTCGAAGGTGATCAGGCATGTTGGTGACACGCGCTTGCTGTGTTCGACAAACCCGTCAAAGGCGGGTGGGAGAACCATCAGCACAGACTTCTCAGCTTCCCAGGCATCGGCGATTGAACCTGGTAATTCCCGGTGCGCCGTCTCTGACCAGAGCGCAACGCAACGATCCTCAAGCCACTGGTTCAACTCTTCCAGATCCTTGAAGACAGGCATGACCTGCCACAGCCGGTTCCGGGCATCGCGGACGTTCTTCTCGACCTGACCTTTCTCCCAGCCCGCTGCTGGATTGCAGAACTCTGGTTCAAAGACGTAATGGCTGGCCATGGATTGGAAGCGTGCGTTGACATCACGTTGCTTGCCGCGCCCAACACGGTCGACCGCAGTCTTCATATTATCATAGACCCCACGCCCCGGAACACCGCCAAACACGCGGAAGGCATGCCAGTGCGCGTCGAACAACATCTCATGCGTTTGCAAAGGGTAGGCACGGACAATGAACGCGCGGCTATGCGACAGCTTGGTGTGCGCAACTTGCAGTTTGACGCGTTCGCCACCAATCGTAGCCCAGTCTTCGCTCCAATCGAACTGGAACGCCTCGCCGGGCTGGAACACCAACGGCACAAACGTCCCGCGCCCTGTCGTTTGTTCCACCCGGTGCCGATCAGCGCGCCATGCGCGGGCAAAAGCCGCCACACGCTCATAAGATCCATCGTACCCGAGCTTGACCAAGTCCTCATGCATCAGCTTCACGGTCCGGCGCTCTTTACGCGACTTACGCGTCTGCGCCAAAAGCCATGCAGACAGCCGATCCGCGTAAGGATCCAATTTGCTTGGCCGCGATGGCGTCTTGAACGTCGGTTCGGCGGCGCCTTCACGCAGGTATTTCCGGATGGTGTTACGAGACAGCCCAGTGCGCCGCGCAATCTCTCGTATCGGCATTTTATCACGCAATGCCCAGCGTCGAATGACACTCAAAAATCCCATGTCGATCACTCCAAATCTCCCTGAACAAAAACGTCAGGGCCATGTGTTCACATGGGTCAATTCTCAGTGACAATTTATGGGGCTACCGGGTCAGTTCTCAGTGACATTCAACACAATGGATGATAGAGCGCTGATTTCCGAAATTAGCAGAATTTTGGACACGCACGGTCTTGAATATGGCAAGCGAGACGCGGCTTTTGGTGTGCTCTGGATCGTATTGCATCCAAATTCCACGCCGACATCAACAAAGAATATTTGCGACGATGGAAGTATCCTCAATAGTCAGCGCTGGACTCTATTCAACAATGAACGTGAGAGCGAAATGAAAGTCGAACTCCTTTATAATACTGACATAAAGTAGGCTTGGTGTGATCGGACACCGCCCCCTTCTCAGCAAGCTGAAATTGGGACGGCGCATCTCATGACGGAAAAAGTGAGGATCCTTCAACCATTCGAAAATGGGGTTCGCATTGACTGCATAACGCTGTGCCACCAGTGCCACTGAAATCTCCGGCGTCATTGCCTGCGCGCAAAATCTCGCGCTCTTCTTCGTCCGACCAAAACCGCTTCTTCCGTCTGCTCACAGAATGCCTCATGGTGTCCACTATCGTTTGTGGACACATAGATCACTCTTCAAGGCGCCGTCAGGTCGGGTTCAACGGGCGCTCGCGTCGAACGCGGCGTCTTCCCAGATAGAAGCGAATTTCTCCTGCGCAGCTGTGAACTGAACGTCAATCAGTCGAGCAAGATCCGTGAGCTGTATGAACTTCTGAGCCTTCTGGCTGTAGTTCTCCACTCCAGTGTAGGGCAAGCGGATGTCGCCGCCGTCGATTTTTTGCTTCAGCGTATCCGGTTTGTAGTTCAAATACTGCGCTACGTGTTCCAGCGGGATAATCGGATTTCCGCCGAAATGGGCGAGCAGCATGTCGATGGTTTTCATCTTGGTCTCCTTTGCTTGTGGAGAGGAAATGCGTTTCTGCTTCAAAAGGCGGAAAACTGGTTTGATAGAAGTTTGATGGCCGATGCATTGAGCCCGGCCATCGGGGTCATCAGTGAAGTGCCTTGCATTTCTCCAGGATCAGTTGATGCCAGTGCCAGTTGGCGTATTTGTCGCCTTCTTCTTCGACGTGTTCGTAGCGGTAAAGGCATCCACCATTCTTGTGACCTGAGATCTTTCTGACGAATGAAGCAGACTTTCCCATCTCGAAAAGCCGACTGATGGCTTCGTGCCGAAAGTCATGGAAGCGCAGATCGACGACTCCGACCTTGTCCCGGTGGCGGCGGTATGCCGTCCCAACCGAGCGCGGATTGTAAGGGAAGATGAACTCAGATGTCCTGGGCATTGCCAGGATAATCTCCAACGCTTCGCTCGGAAGAGTACACCAAACGTTGTTTCCCTTTTTTTGCCTGGGATGTTTCATATCGCGCACGAGGATCGTGCCACTATTCACGCGCAGATCATCCCACCTCAGTCTGCAGATTTCGCTCAGACGACGCGCCGAATAGATTGCAAAGACCGCCAGGATATCGGCGGGGATCTTCTGCCGAGGATTTTCCGAGATAGCAGTCAGGATTTTGTTCAGCTCACAGAGGTCTGGTCGGCGATCGCGCTCTTCGGATCGAGCCAGAACCTCATCTTCCCAAAGAGTTCGCATGGCCAGACTTACCACTTCGATCGGAAACAAGGCACCTCGGTCCTTGGCCCAGGAGAGTGTCCTCGCCAGGTGAGTCATATATCCCGCGACAGTCTGCGGCATTCTTTCACCAGCCGACAATAGATCCGCATAATCGTATAGTTGTTGTTGGGTCAGGGTTGAGACCTTGGTCTTTCCGAACTCGTCGGCTTTGATGAAAGTCAGCACTTGAAGGGCAGATCGGCCAAGGGTTTTCCCGCGCTTCAAACGATCGTCGATGACATCTGAGATTGTAGTTTCCGTCACGATTTGAATTGGAAACCCGTTTAGCTCGATGTCGCGGAGTTGGTGGTTTCGCCATTTTTTTGCGTTTGGCAGGTGCTTGAAGGTTTTCGTGAGGCTGTGCTGTTTGCCATCCACACGCTTTCGGATTTGCACCCGGTAGGAGAACTTTCCATTCTTACCTTCAAACCGGGTGATGTTCTGTTCCTCGAATTTTTTCTCTGGGACCTCTTTGCGAGGTTTCTTTTCTTTCTGCTCGGCCGACGAGCTCGGCATGGTGCTTTCTGAAACCCCGGCAGCAGTCACAGCGGTTGCTTGAGAAGGGGAGCGGTGGAA
This sequence comes from Shimia marina, assembly GCF_001458175.1. GTDB lineage: Bacteria > Pseudomonadota > Alphaproteobacteria > Rhodobacterales > Rhodobacteraceae > Shimia > Shimia marina. Next base: position 24,691 of record NZ_CYPW01000010.1, on the reverse strand, counting down.
GAGGTTCTGGGCAGTAATCGCTGCGAGCACATCCGTTGTGCTTTTGTTGATAGTGGTCATGGAATTCGTCCCATCTTGATTTCGATGATAGGGAATTCGGTTCGACCGCACGAAAAAAGATTCCGGGGTTTGATAGCCAAATTCCGAGGGAAGAAGGGAAGATTGAGCCGGTGGTGCCCGGGCCAGGAACCAGCTGCATTTGGGCCGCTGTTTGTAGGCTTTGGATGTGCTACACCGTAGCACGCTCGAATCGAGAACCTCCGAAAATCCCCGGAAATACGGTGAAAACAGGGGTAATCGTGCTACGCGAAGTTTGGAGCTGAATGGAGTTAACGCTTTGAAAAATAACGCACAAAAAGCAGCGCGTTTAAGCGTGGCACCCATGATGGATTGGACGGATCGCCATTGTCGTTTTTTGCATCGGCTGCTGTCCAAGGAGACGTTGCTTTACACAGAAATGGTCACGGCGCCTGCTTTGGTGCGTGGGGGGGCGGTGCATCTTCTGGAGTTCAGTGATGAAGAACACCCCGTTGCGGTGCAGCTTGGGGGCTCAGATCCGGCGGAATTGGCCAAGGCGGCGGTGCTTTCTGAAGCGCATGGCTATGATGAGATCAATCTCAATTGTGGGTGCCCAAGTGACCGTGTGCAATCTGGCACCTTTGGGGCCATTCTGATGCGCAGCCCTGATCTTGTTGCCGACTGTGTCAAGGCGATGCAGGACGTGGTTTCTGTGCCTGTGACGGTGAAGTGCCGCATCGGGGTGGATGACCAGGAGCCCGCAGAGGTCTTGCCACGATTTCTGGAAACCATGTCAAAGGCAGGTGTGACACGGGTGTCTGTGCATGCGCGAAAGGCCTGGTTGCAGGGGCTGAGCCCAAAAGAGAATCGCGATATTCCGCCGTTGGACTATCCGTTGGTGCATCAGATGAAGCAGGCCTTTCCACATTTGCACATGTCCCTGAACGGTGGGGTGCAAACTCTGGAAGAGGCGGAATTGCATTTGTCGCAAGGCCTTGATGGGGTGATGATTGGGCGTGCGGCCTATCATACGCCGGCGGATGTACTCTGTGAGGCGGATCGTCGGATTTATGGCCGGGGGTCTGATAGCGATGCAGTGGCTGTGGTGCATGCGATGCTGCCCTATATTGAGGCGCATCTGAGCCAGGGGGGCAAGCTGCATCAGGTGTCGCGCCACATGCTTGGGCTGTTTGCAGGACGTCCTGGTGCGCGGGCGTGGCGCAGATACCTTTCTGAAAACGCCACGCGCAAAGAGGCCGATACTGAGACGGTTTTGACGGCACTGGATTTTGTCACGCGCACGGCCGCCTGACGCCCGCGGTCTTTCAGAGCTATGTGATCGGGGCCCGCATTGGTGGCGCTTGCAGCGGTTTGGGTTTTCGGCTTTACCTTGCGCGCGAACACAATCCTCGGAGCCCAAAGATGTCTCATGATCCCATGCTGCTGGCGCAAATGCTTGTCCTTTTGTTGGCGATTGGTGCCTTGGCCGGGGTGCTGGCCGGGCTTTTGGGGGTGGGCGGCGGTATCGTTCTGGTGCCTGCGTTTTTCTATGCCTTTCAAGGGCTCGGCTATGGCGGGCCACAGCTCATGCAGGTCTGTTTGGCCACATCACTTGCCACAATTATTGTGACCTCGCTGCGGTCAGTTGCCAGCCACAATAAGAAGGGCGCGGTGGACTGGGAAATTCTGCGCGGCTGGGCTCCGGGCATTGTGCTGGGGGCTATCGTCGGGGTGATGGTTGCTGCCAATTTGCGCTCTGTGACGCTGCAGATCGTGTTTGGGTGCCTTGCGCTGGTGATTGGAGCCTATATGGGGCTTGGTAAGGCGCATTGGCGGTTGGGGCAGACCATGCCGGGCGGGGCAAAGCGTTTGTCTCTGAGCCCGGCTGTTGGATTTCTGTCGGTGTTGATGGGCATTGGCGGTGGCAGCTTTGGCGTGCCGCTTATGACATTGTTCAACGTGCCCATTCACCGTGCGGTTGCAACGGCGGCAGGCTTTGGTGTGACCATTGCGGTTCCGGCGGTGATTGGATTTCTCTTTGTGGACATCGACCCGGCAAATCGCCCGCCTTTGACGATCGGCGCGGTGAACCTTGGGGCGTTTTTCATCATCATCGCCATGACGCTGATGACTGCGCCGCTTGGGGTGAAGCTTGCGCATGCCATGGATCCCAAACCGTTGAAGCGCGTCTTTGCCGTTTTCTTGACTTTGGTGGCCCTCAACATGCTGAGAAAGGCGTTCGGATGGTGACGGATCTGTTTGAGAAAGGCTGGGCTAAATTGCCGTTTGATGCCAAGGTCAAAGCCTGGGCGGAGCATGCTTGGGAGGCAGGGCAGCAGAGTATGCACGCACCTGAGCACGATCCTTGGTGGGATTGTGAGGGCACATGGTTCATTGGCGTGGATGCGCTGAACAATGATGCGGCGGGCAAGCTGCCCGGTGGACCAGATTTGCCTGCGGGGCCCAAGCGGGCCATTGAGGCGCTGTTTGGGGCTTTGCCAGATTTACACCCTGCGCAGATGTCAGTTGTTTTTCCAGGATATCCCAAAGCACGCCGTGGGGAGAATGAAGCGGGGCTTCGGTATCGGCGCAATCGTGATGCTGCGCATTTGGATGGCCTTTTGCGCGGAGAAGACGGCGGCCGCCGTGTGGAAGAGCCACATGCCTGGATTTTGGGGATGCCACTCACGACAAACGCCTTTTCGGAGTCACCTCTGGTGATCTGGGAAGGCAGTCACGAGATTCTACGCAAGGCGTTGGGTGAGGCCTTTGCCCCGCATCTGCCTGAGACTTGGCATGAGATCGACGTGCGCGCAGTCTATCAGGAAACCCGCAAGACAATTTTTGAAACTTGCAACAGGGTGCCTGTTTGCGCGCAGCCGGGTGAGGCGATTGTGATGCATCGTCTGACTTTGCACGGTGTTGCGCCATGGATTGGTGGAGACGTTGAGTCGCCCTGTCGTGCAGTGGCCTATTTCCGCCCCATCCTTGCTGGAGGTGTTCCCTCTTGGATCGCCCAAGATGGCGGATAAATCGCAACGATACCTAAGGTTTTGGAAACAATCCTTCTCCTCGCCGGGCATTGGCCTTCTGCTGGGGACTGTGTCTGCGTGAGGCTGTACTTCCGTAGAAATTGAATCAATAAAGATTCACAATTGATAATCGTGAACTTTAGGCTTGGTATCTCATGGAACTGTTTCTTTTGTTGGGTTTGGCCGCGATCGCGGGAACAGCCCTTATATTGGATGACGACGACGACAATCAAAGTGATGCAGGGGTGAATACCCTGGATGAAGTTGATGTGGTTGAGGGCAACACACAGAACGGCGACGCTTCAGATGAAACGTTGACGGGTGGTGCTGGAAATGACCGTCTTGATGGGGCAGGGGGCAACGATGTTGTCAACGGCGGTGCCGGTGCCGATCTGCTGATTGGTGGCGATGGTGCAGACCGCCTGGACGGAGGTGACGACAACGACACGCTGCGCGGCGGCGATCAGAACGATACGCTGATCGGTGGTGATGGCGATGATCTGTTGGCAGGCGGCAACAACAATGACGTCCTGTCTGGCGGCGAAGGTAATGACGTCCTTGGTGGTGGTACGGGGGATGACACGCTGGAGGGCAATGAGGGCAATGATCGCATCCTTGCTGGCTGGGGGGATGATTTTGTGGAAGCAGGCGCTGGCAACGACACTGTTGAAGGCGCGCGCGGGGATGACTCGCTTGAAGGTGGCGAAGGGGATGACCGTTTGCTTGGCGAGGCCGGTGATGACGTTCTCTCCGGGGAAGCCGGTCAGGATGTGCTGATTGGCGGTGTTGGTGCGGATCTGCTGGATGGCGGTGAAGGTGACGATACGCTGCGTGGCGGTGATCAGAACGACACGCTGATTGGCGGCGAAGGCAATGACAGCCTTTGGGGCGGCAACAGCGATGACACGCTTCAAGGGGGCGCAGGGGATGATATTCTGTCTGGTGCCACCAGTGATGACAGCCTGCTTGGCGAAGCTGGGGCCGATACGCTTTTTGGCGGCCGTGGCGATGACACGCTGATTGGCGGAGACGGCGCGGACAGTCTTTTGGGCGGCGCGGGCAATGACATCCTGTCTGGTGTGGACGACAGCAATGATGATGGCGTGATCGAGGAGAGCGCGACACCAGACGCAGACACGCTGCGCGGTGAAGCCGGAAATGATGCCTTCTTGCTGGGCTCTGGCGATACCGCCTTTGGCGGTGCGGGGGCGGATATCTTCAATACTGGTGCCTGGGTGGATGCGGACAACCTGCCTCAAATCGAAGATTACACGGGCGAAGACTCCATTGTGATCCTGGTGCCAGAGGGGGAGACGGATGGCACGGTGACCTTTGCACCTTCAGCGGATCTTGGCGCTGGTTGGATCACAGTCAGCCTTGATGGACAGCCGGTTGCCGAAGTGCGCGCGGCGTCCCTTGAGGCGAGTGATGTGGCAATTGTGGAGAGCGATATTGTGCCGGCCTCCTCTTCACCCGCACCAACGCCCACACCAACACCTTCGACCCCCTAAAATCTGAGGGTTCTGGTGGTTTTGGCGCGCTCCGTCTCACAGCTTTTTAAGCCTTGGGCGGGGCGCGTTGCGTTTGAAGGGGTTAGCGCTGAAGCCGTGCAGCGCGACCGCCGCGCCGCTTTTTGAGCAGTGGCGCGCGTGTGGGCAATTCGAGCATGATGGCGCTGCGTTCATCAGCGGTCATTTTGCTCCATTGCGTGATTTCATCAATCGTGCGCATGCATCCCGTACAGATGCGTGCTTCGGGGTGCACGACACATTGGCGCACGCAGGGGCTTTCAACTTCGTTGCGTTTCCAAACCGTGTCTTTGCTCACAGTGCACCACTCCCGATATGGGTCAGCCGATCAAGAACCCCCTGTAGGATATAGGAGGCGGCAACGTGGTCGATAACCTCAGAGCGACGTTTACGCGACGTATCCGCCTCCAAAAGCGCTCTTTCGGCGGCCACCGTGGAAAGTCTTTCGTCCCAAAAGCCGATGGGCAGATCCACCAGCGGTGCCAGATTGCGAGCAAACGCGCGGGTGGACTGGGCACGGGGGCCTTCGCTGCCGTCCATATTCATGGGCAGGCCAAGGATGATGCCGCCGATATCGCGGTCTTTGATGATGTCCACCAGCCTTTGCGCGTCCACACCAAACTTTTTGCGTTTCACAGTCTCAATGGGGGTGGCCACTGACCGCATGCTGTCGCTGACGGCGACGCCGATGGTTTTTGTGCCAAGATCAAGCCCCATCAAGGCCCGCATGGGGGGCAGGTTGGGAGCCAAGTCTTCGATGGTTTGGTAAATTTCGCTCATGGTTGCGCCACTCCTGCGCGTTCAGCGCCTGTACGTACAATTGCCAAGGCTTCCGGAACGTTCTCAAAGACCTGCTGCGCCTCTTGCCAGATGGTTGCCGCGCGTTCATTTTCTCCGAGCACGCCATAGGCCGCAATCAGACGCGCCCATTCTTCTGGTGTGCCGCCCTCTGTGGCAAGCCGATCGGACAGCTGGCTCACCATGCCCTGTATCATGGCTTGACGGTCTTCTTGAGAAAGATCCTGTGCGGCTTGCACATCTTCGGCGGTTGGCCCGGCAAGTTGGCTGCTATGGTCGGCAACCAGTTCAGGCATCTTGTAGTCGATACCCGCGTACCATGCGAGTTCTGTGATCGTGGCGCGAATGGAGGGCACCCAGGGCGCATCTGCCGGGCTCTGGCGCAGCACCTGATCCCAAATTCTATACGCCGCATCGGGGCGTCCGCCTTGCCACATCATCAGGCCATAATAATACCGACCCAGATTGTTGAGCGGATCTTTTGCCAGCGCTGCGCGCAGGCTTGCTTCCGCCTCTGGTGAGACATAATCCTGTGCCGCTGCGATCATCATGCTGGCATGTGTCACGTAGTCGCCCGCACTGACCTCGGCACCTTTCAGCGTGAGCACTTTTTCCTGCGCCGCGTAGGCGGCCTGAAGGTTGCCGAGATTGGCCTCATTGCGTGCCAGCAGCATCTGCCCTTGCAAATCATCAGGGTTCTCCGCCACGGCAGCGCGCAGCTTGGCCATCAGTTCGGCAAACTCAGGCTCAGGCGTTGCGGGATCGATTGCAGGCAGACGGGCCTCCATTTCTGCCTGAGACGGTCGGTTCTGCATGTCTTCGGCGACCAGTTCCAAGCGGAGTTGTAGCGGCATGTCCCGATAACCTGGCGCGCCAAGCCAGATGTAAAGGGCAAAGCTGCTTGCAACGACAAACAGACCCAGCGCAAGAGCCGCAAGGCCTGCGCCTTTGCCGGTGCCCTTTGCGGCGCTGTCTTGTTTCTGCATCTGGGCATCTGCCGCAAGAATACGCCGCGAGACCTCTGTGCGGATCCGCTCTGCATCCGCCTGGGCGATGACGCCACGGGCGAGATCACGATCGACCTCTTTAAGCTGATCGCGATACACCCGCAGATCATAGGCTGCCGGGTGTTCCTCATTTGCCGGACGCCGTATCAGCGCGAGTGCAAAGAAACCCGCTGTGATCAGTGTCAACGCGGTCGCTGTTATCCAGAAAATCATATGGCCTCCACGAAGTTGCCATACATGTAGTGTCGCCAAGGGGCGGCTGAAAGCGAAAATCGCGTGAGCGGCACCACATGTCGCAACAGGAACGCAAATAGACGGTATGAGCGTGGTGTGCGTCTCAACAAAAAGTTCATAAACTATCTTAAGTTGCCCCATATCGGAATCACGCACATGAGAAGATATTCAGCCTTTGCCATCGCCCGCGAAGCGGCCCGTTATCATACGGGCTGGGAACGTGCGTGGCGGTCTCCTGAACCCAAGAAGAAATACGATGTGATCATCGTTGGTGCTGGTGGGCATGGTCTCGCCACGGCCTTTTATCTTGGCAAAAATTTCGGCATTACCAATGTGGCCATCATTGAAAAAGGCTGGCTTGGTGGCGGGAACACGGGTCGTAACACGACGATCATCCGTTCCAACTATCTGCAGGATCCTTCGGCGGCGCTTTATGAAAAGGCCCGTTCGCTTTATGAGACCATGTCTCAGGATCTGAACTACAACGTGATGTTCTCCCCACGCGGCGTGATCATGCTGGCGCAGACCGAGCATGAGGTGCGCGGCTATCAGCGCACCGCGCATGCCAATGCGTTGCAGGGCGTGAAAACCGAATTCATCGGGCCGGAGCGCGTGAAAGAGCTGGTGCCGATCATCAACATCGACGGCCCACGTTATCCGGTTCTGGGTGGTCTCTGGCAGGAACGCGGTGGCACAGGTCGTCACGATGCAGTGGCCTGGGGCTATGCCCGTGCCTGCTCTGACATGGGCATGGACATCATCCAGAAATGCGAAGTGACCGGCGTGCGCCAAGAGGGCGGCAAGGTCACCGGTGTGGACACCACTAAAGGCCCGATTGACTGTGACAAGCTGGGTCTTGTTGTGGCGGGCAACTCTGGCGATCTCGCCAATATGGCGGGCTTCCGTCTGCCGATGGAATCTGTTGCGCTTCAGGCGCTGGTGTCTGAGCCGATCAAACCCTGCATGGATGTGGTTGTGATGGCCAACACTGTGCACGGCTACATGTCTCAGTCTGACAAAGGTGAGATGGTGATTGGTGGCGGCACCGACGGGTTCAACAACTACACCCAGCGCGGCAGCTTCCATCACGTTGAGGAGACCGTGCGTGCGCTGGTCGAAACCTTCCCAATGGTCAGCCGTCTGAAGATGCTGCGCCAGTGGGGCGGCATCGTGGATGTGACCGGCGACCGCTCCCCGGTGATTGGCAAAACGCCACTTGGCAACTGCTTTATCAACGCAGGCTGGGGCACTGGCGGCTTTAAAGCCATTCCGGGCGGTGGCTGGGCCACTGCGGAGCTGATCGCCAAAGGCGAGCCGGGCCCGCTTTCGGCAGAGTTTGGTATGGAACGTTTCATCGAAGGCCGCTTCATCGACGAAAGCGTCGCGGCCGGGGTAGCTCACTGATGGGGTTTCTTCCAGTCGTCCCATTCTTCTTCAAACTGAAAACGCTCAGATTGAAGCTCCCCAATGCGTTGGTTCAAGTTCGCCATCAGGACGGAGGCATCTCTGAATTCCTCTTTGGCGACCGAGTAATGGTATTCGGCCCGCTGGTAAGCAGCACGCCGAATTTCGAAGAGTTCAATTACTCTTTCCTTGGCCAAAAGCGCTTCTTGGAGGTCGAAGTCTAAATGGTTCAGATAGTTGCTCAACAATTTCATGATTTAGCCTCTGGTGGATTCCGTTCTCGTTTGGTTCCTGATTCGAGGTTATCTTCAAGACAGTCACTCGGCAAATTGTATGTTTTTGTGGACAGACTGTGGATATCTGAGTGGTTAAACGGGTTTTCGCCGAAAATCCCCTTTATCGCCTTTGTGGATAAGTCCACTAAAACAAAGAGTATGGAGTTCGCATCATGCTAACCCTTCAATGCCCCTATTGCGGCGTCTGGGCCGAGGAAACTGAACTGCATGCCGAAGGCGAGGCGCATCTGAAGCGCTTTGGCCCTGGCTCCAGTGATGATGAGTTTGAAGGCTATCTCTTCATGCGCGAGAACCCCAAGGGCGTGCATTTTGAGCGCTGGCGCCATTCCAACGGTTGCGGCAAGTTTTTCCACGCGGCGCGTTGCACCATGACGCTTCAGGTCTTTGGCACATACTCCGCGCAAACGCTGGAACCGCCACAAGACATCAAAGACAAGATCTCGGCCGTTCAACCGAATTGGTCGTGGAGGGAATTCTCATGAGCACACGTCTGAGCACAGGCGGGCGGCTTCTTGACCGCGCCAAACAGGTGAAGTTCAGCTTCAACGGCAAACAGTTCACCGGATATGAAGGCGACACATTGGCCTCAGCGCTTCTGGCAAATGACCAGATGCTGATGGGCCGGTCGTTCAAATACCACCGCCCCCGTGGGGTTGTGGCCTCTGGTGCCGAAGAGCCCAATGCGCTGGTGAATATGGGGCAGGGCGGCAAGTTTGAGCCGAACCAACGTGCCACCACAACCGAGCTGTTTGACGGGCTGACCGCGTCTTCACAGAACCACTGGCCGTCTCTGGAATTCGATGTGGGTGTGGTGAACAACTATGCGGCGCGCTTCCTGCCTGCAGGGTTTTACTACAAGACCTTCATGGCGCCCGCAGCGGCGTGGAAACATGTGTTTGAGCCGATTGTGCGCCAGTCTGCTGGTCTGGGCAAAGCACCCAAAGACCGCGATGCAGATCGTTATGAGCATTTCTATGCCTTCTTTGACGTGGTTGTTGTGGGCGGCGGTATCGCGGGCCTGCAATCTGCCAAGGCTGCGGCACAGTCCGGTGCCAAGGTTCTGTTGATGGAGCAGACCGCCCATTGGGGTGGCCGCGCTTCTGTGGATGGCGGCACCGTCGAAGGCGCGCCTGTGGCCGAGTATATTGCGGCGACTGTGGCAGAGCTTGAAGGCATGGAGAATGTCACGCTGCGCAACCGCATGATGGGGGCTGGCGTTTATGACCATGGCTATGTGCTGGGCTATGAGCGTGTGACAGATCACGCGCCGCTCACCGATGGTCCGCGTCATCGCCTGTGGCGTATTCGCGCCAAACAGATCGTGACCGCCACGGGTGCGATTGAGCGCCCGCTGTCCTTTGCTGGCAACGATATTCCAGGTGTGATGCTGGCCTCCGCTGTGCGCGACTATGCCGAGAACTTCGGGGTCTCCTCCGGGGATCGCACGGTTGTTGTGACCAACAATGACGATGCCTATCGCACGGCAATCGCGCTGAAGAAAGCGGGCCTTGATGTGCCTGTGATCCTTGATGCGCGGGCCAATGGCGGCGGCGCACTGATGACCGAAGCCAAAGGCATGGGGATCCGTGTTGAGCTTGGCAAAGGCATCGCAAAAGTCAAAGGCGGCAAGCGTGTGACCGGTGTTGCGATCTGTGCGCAGGCAGGTGAAGGCGCAACGCTGGAGGAAATCTCCTGCGACGCGGTGGCCATGTCTGGCGGCTGGTCGCCGGTTGTACACCTCTGGTCCCATTGCGGCGGCAAGCTGATCTGGGATGAGACGCAGTCTCACTTCCGCCCAGATGCGGATCGCGCACCAACCAGCCATGATGGCAAAGCCTTTGTGACCACCTCTGGCAGCGCAAGTGGGCCTTTGGGTCTTGGCGATGTCCTGGCAAATGCCCATGAGGCGGGTGTTGCCGCGGCAAAAGCCGCAGGCTGTGAGGCCGACGCCAGCGTGGTACCAAAAGGTGAGAGTGACGTAGAGCGCGCCATGCAGGCTGTGTGGCTGATGCCGCAGGGTGCTGGCCCGAAACTGCGCATGAAAGCCTGGCTGGATTATCAGAATGACGTGAAGGTCTCTGACGTGCGTCTGGCCGCTCAGGAAGGCTATGAAAGCGTTGAACATACCAAGCGTTATACCACGCTTGGTATGGCGACAGATCAGGGTAAGTTGAGCAACATCAATGGCTTGGCTGTGCTTTCTGATGCACTTAATCAGCC
>NZ_CYPW01000010.1:0-14061 GCF_001458175.1 Shimia marina | reverse complement strand
CCCCCCATACACGCCGATCTCCATGGGATCTATTGGCGGTGAGGCACGTGACGAGGTGTTCCAGCCGCTGCGGCGCACGCCGATCCATGAGTGGCACGAAAGCAATGACGCATTCTTTGAGCCAGTGGGCCATTGGCGGCGTCCATACTGCTTCCCGCGCAACGGCGAGAGCCATGCGGATGCTGTCACCCGTGAGATCCGCCAGACCCGCGACAGTGTGGGCCTGCTGGATGCCTCCACGCTTGGGAAAATCATCGTCAAGGGCCCCGATGCGGGCAAATTCCTCGACATGATGTACACCAACATGATGTCCACGCTGAAGCCGGGCAAATGCCGCTATGGCCTGATGTGTAACGAGAACGGCTTCCTGATCGATGACGGTGTTGTTGCCCGTATCGACGAAGACAGCTTCCTTGTGCACACCACCACCGGGGGCGCAGAGCGCATCCACGGCTGGATGGAAGACTGGCTGCAATGCGAATGGTGGGACTGGAAAGTCTACACCGCCAATGTGACGGAGCAATATGCGCAGATCGCGGTTGTGGGTCCAAACGCTCGCAAAGTGATCGAGAAGCTCGGCGGCGAGATGGATGTTTCCAAAGAAGGTCTGGCCTTCATGGAGTGGAAAGACGGCAAGATTGGCGAATTTGACGCCCGCGCTTACCGGATCTCCTTCTCTGGGGAGCTGTCCTACGAGATCGCGGTGCCAGCCAGCCAGGGCCGCGCCTTCTGGGATGCGCTTTTGGAAGCTGGGGCAGAGTTCAACATCATGCCTTATGGCACCGAAGCGCTGCACGTGATGCGGGCCGAAAAAGGCTTCATCATGATTGGGGATGAAACCGACGGCACCGTGATCCCGCAGGATCTCAACATGCAGTGGGCCATCTCCAAGAAGAAGGAAGACTTCCTTGGCAAGCGGGCACAGACACGTGACCATATGGCCTCTGAGGATCGTTGGAAGCTGGCGGGTTTTGAAACTGTGGACGGCTCTGTCATCCCTGACGGTGCTTACATCATCGCCGACGGCAAAAATGCCAATGATCAGCGCAATGTGCAGGGGCGTGTGACCTCTACATATTATTCACCAACGCTGGATCGCGGCATTGCGATGGGCCTGATCCATGGCGGTATGAAGCGCCTTGGCGATGTTGTTGAATTCAACAAGGTGGACGGCTCTACCGTGAAAGCTAAAGTGGTGGATCCGGTGTTCTATGACAAAGATGGGGAGAAGCAGAATGTCTAAGGCTGTGAGCGCCCTGAACGGGGCATCGTTTGAAGGCTTTGTAAAAGTCGAAGAAACCGGTCTGCGCGGTATGATCACCGTGCGCGGGGATCTGGACGGCGCGGAAATGTCGGCGGCGGTGAAAGCGGCCACCGGCGCGCAGATGCCAGCACAACGCAAAGTGGTGTCCGGTGACAAGGGTGTTGTGGCCTGGATGTCACCGGATGAGCTGCTGGTTGTTGTGGATTACGCAGAGGTGCTTGAGACGGTTGCCACGCTGACCACTGCGCTGGCGTCGTCTCATGCGCTTGTGGCCAATGTGTCGGACGCGCGTGCCGTGTATCACGTCTCTGGCGAAGGCAGTCGTGATGTGCTTGCCAAGCTGGCACCGGTGGATTTTGGCAAAGACGCATTTGGCGCAGGCGACATCCGTCGCTCCCGGTTTGCGCAGGTGCCTGCGGCGGTTTGGGGCAATGAGGACGGCAGTTTTGAAGTGATCTGCTTCCGCTCTGTGGCGCAATATGTCTTTGATTTGCTCAAAGTCTCTGCAGCTCGGGGGGGAGAAGTTGGGTTTCACTGACCTTTGAAGTTGTAAATCTACAACAAAAACTGGTTTTTGCGCCGACGCTATGTCGGCGCATTTTTTGTTTTCTTAATCTAGCTAAAAATCAACTTGGACAGATGTTACTATGAAAACTCTATTTGCTGGCTTTGCTCTGGCTACCGTTGTGCTGAGTTCATATGCTTCGGCTCAGACCTACCTTTGCGAATTGAACGATCCAAGGGGGCGAAACGTCATTCCTCCTGAGATTCTGATTGAGTTTTCAAAAGATGGCAGTGCCAAGATCACTGACGCATTTACACTTCATTATGGGATCGCACCTTTGAAGGCGCGTTTCTCTGAGGATAACAGTAAACAGATGCGCGCTCGCTGGCGTCTCAAAGACGTTGTGAACCCTAGAGGCCAGAAAGCAACGCTGGACTTTTCACTGGTCTACAAGAAGCAACGTAATCGGGCGCATGTTACATTTAAAGCGCTTGGTTTTGATAATACTGATAGCGGGACTGGCACCTGTAAGATGGTGAAATAAGCATATGTGTTTTGTCCTGTTTTGTCGCTGCAGAGCGGTTTTTTCCGCTTTGCTCTTGACCTTACAGGGCTTTCACCCCCATCTGTGGCCAGAAGAAATTTCGCGCAACAGAAGAGGATGCTGCAATGGCTTTCGAACTCCCCGATCTTCCTTACGCTCATGATGCTCTGGCTGATAAAGGCATGTCTGCTGAGACCCTGGAATTCCACCATGACCTGCACCACAAAGCTTATGTCGATAACGGCAACAAGCTGATCGCGGGCACTGAGTGGGACGGCAAGACCCTCGAAGAGATCATCGTTGGCACCTATGATGCAAACGCGGTGGCGCAAAACGGCATCTTCAACAACATCTCCCAGCTGTGGAACCACAACCAGTTCTGGGAAATGATGGGCCCAGGCGCATCCGTTATGCCGGGTGAACTGGAAAAAGCGCTGGTTGAGAGCTTTGGCTCCGTTGACGACTTCAAATCCCAATTCGCCGCAGCAGGTGCAGGTCAGTTCGGCTCCGGCTGGGCGTGGCTTGTGAAAAACGCAGACGGCTCTCTGGCAGTGACCAAAACCGAAAACGGTGTGAACCCACTGTGCTTCGGCCAGACCGCTCTGCTGGGTTGCGACGTTTGGGAACACTCCTACTACATCGACTACCGCAACAAGCGCCCAGCGTACTTGGACAACTTCCTGAACAACCTGGTGAACTGGGAAAACGTTGCATCCCGGATGTGATCTGAGTTTTAGAAGAGTTCAAACGGCGCTTTCTGGGCGCCGTTTTTTTGTGTCTAGCTTGTGGTAAGGTAGAGTTTAAATTGTCTGTAGAGACCCGATGGTCCGGGCCCACGATGCCGGAAGCCACAGACATCTGTTTGCCAAGAATAGCCATGGCGATCTAGCCGGACAGTGAAGCAAGCATTTCCGGATTCGTTGTCAAGCTCTCGGACTATGTGGCACTCGCTCGTCCCCGGACACCGTTTCTCACCGACCAGAACGCTGGAACCCGCGCGTATGTTGCTGATTGTAAGGTTTCCATTCTCCGCAGCGCCCTTGCAGTTTTCGCCACGCACGAGATGTACGTTATAAACATACGCCCAATCCCGATCGCCGCCAGCAAAACCGGTTCTGAAAGATTTGTAGTAAGCGCGGATGCACAGGTTGAGGTTTGAGATGTCGGCCTCTACGCGGCGTATTTTCTCCTCCCTCTGCTTGCGTTCTTCAAATCGTTTCTTTTGTGCTTGGCGCTCTTCTTCCAGCTCGGCAGTGGGGTTTTCTTGTCTGGCTATGGTGAGCGGGTCGAAGATAGTGTCTGGGTCTGCATAGACAGCGTTGGCCCAAATTAGAGCGGTCGCAGACAGGATATTTCTCAAGTTCAATAAAACACTCCTTCTTCAAATGATTGCACACTATCACGTTTGTGGCTCTGATCTCCAAAATCATAGGTTTCGTATGCGGGAAGAGCACTCTGTGCATGATACTTAGGTATTTTGCTGATTAAAATTGTCAGATATATGATGTTCATCTGAGCGATAGAAATCAAAGATGGGATCTTCTGATGGCAAAAACCACAACGAGAGTGCTGAGTGTGCTGCGTAAGGAGTTGGTGACGCCTAATATGTTGCGCATCGTATTTGGAGGGGAGAGCCTTGCGGACTTTCCTGACAACTGTGACGGCGGCTATATCAAGTTGATATTCCCGGATGTGCCGCGCAGTCATCCTGATCGGCCTGTGATGAGAACCTATTCCATCCGCAGTTTTGATGCGGATTCAGGTGTGATGACCGTAGATTTCGCTCTGCATGGAGAGAGCGGGGGGATCGCAACGGACTGGGCGCTGAATGCGAGTGCGGGAGATAACATTCTGATTGCCGGGCCAGGCACGATCAAGATGGTCGATCCTGCTGCGGATTGGTATTTGATCGCGGCGGATATGACAGGCCTTCCAGCGCTGCTTTGCAATGTGGACCGCCTGCCAGCCACAGCGCAGGGCTATGTTGTCGTGGAAGTGCGGTCAGAGACGGACAAGGTGGCGTTGGAACTGCCTGAGAATGTCGAAATGCACTGGGTGATCAATTCTGCGCCTGAGGTCGAGAAAGGCGCATTGGTTGAGAAGGTCAAAGCGATGCCATGGCTTGATGGTAAGGTCAGCGTCTGGACCGCCTGTGAGTTTGACTCGATGCGCAGTTTACGTGGCTACTATCGCAATGACCGCGCCGTGGGGCGCGACCAGTTCTATCTTTCGAGCTACTGGCGGGCTGGGCGGACTGAGGATCAACATAAGGTCGACAAACAGGCTGACAGTGCCGCGGCTGCGTGACTTTAGCTTAAAGCGCTGCTCAGAAGCTCTTCCAGCTCATCCACATCTGAGGCCACTTGAATAAACGCGCGCAGGCTTGCCTCGGCAAAGCCCTGTGCGATCACATGGTCGACCAGCGCAATCAAAGGATCCCAGAACCCATTGATGTTGAGCAAGACAATGGGTTTTTCATGCAGACTGAGCTGACGCCAGGTGAGCACTTCAAAGAACTCATCCAGAGATCCGGCACCACCGGGCAAAACCACCAAAGCATCGCTGTTCATGAACATCACTTTTTTGCGTTCGTGCATGTTTTCGGTGACGATGAACTTGGTCAGATCGCGTTTGCCCACTTCCCATTCCAGCAGGTGTGTAGGGATCACGCCAAAAGTGTCTGCGCCTGCGGCTTGTGCCGCATTGGCGACGGCCCCCATCAATCCAATATCGCCTGCACCATAGACCAGCCGCCAATTTTTGCCTGCAATTCGCGCACCAAAGTCTTCTGCTGCGGCTTGATACGCGGGGTCTTGACCGGAACGTGAGCCGCAAAAGACACAGATAGAGTGTGTTGCCATGAAATTCTCCAATATGTTCAATGCTCTTTTGACCAGACCTACCCCTGTTGGTAAGCTCGCTCAACCAAGATGATGGCCGACTTCGGGGGATAAGCGGCGATGAGCGAAAAAGCGTCAGTATTCAGTGGAAATGCGGTTTGGGTGGCCGGGGTCGTGGTGGCTTTGGGCGTCTCCGTTTATGCTCTTTTGGCCAGTGGCGTCCTTGAGGGTGGCTCAGAGACCGATGAGGCGGCGGCTACAGAGCAACCCACATCGGCAGCGCTTGGCGCGGCCTCGACACAAGAAAGCAGCTCTGACACTGCTGGTGTTGCGGTGGAGAAGCCGGTGCAGGGCGAGGACCTTGAAGAGGCTAGCGTCATTGCCCCGTCTTTTGATGTTGTGCGTGTGGATGCCGAAGGCAACACAGTTGTGGCGGGCCATGCCGCGCCAAATGCGTCGCTGGCGATCCTGCTGGATGGGGAAGAAATTGCCCTCGCGCCCGTGGACATCGACGGAAAATTTGCTGCTATCCTTTCGATTGATCCGAGCGAGAAACCGCGTGTGCTCAGTTTGGCTGAGCGGGGCGAAGATGGAGATGTTCTGTCTGGTGCAACAGTGATTGTTGCGCCCGTTTTATCTGTGGCACAGGGCGCAGAGGCGCAAGCCATAGCGGGTGTGGCCTCCGACGTTCCGCGTGCGGGGCAGGTGCAAAATGATGCGGAAGTCGCTGTTGTCGCTGAGAAAGAGAGCACGCCTTCCACTGAGGATGCTCAAGGCACATCAGGCTCTGAGCCTCTTGCGGCGACTGTTTCCAAAGCGCCTGCCGTGATCATTTCGGACGCAGAAGGTGTGCGTGTGGTGCAACCCGCCGCGCCAGAAGAGGCCGTTGAGGAAGTATTGGCGGCGGTAACGATTGACTCCATCAGCTATACTGACACCGGGGCGGTCATGGTTTCTGGCCGTGGCAATCCAAGCAATTTTGTACGCCTGTATCTGGATAATGATTTTGTCGCTCAGGCAACGATTGGGGATGCCGGGCTCTGGTCTCGGCAGTTGGCCGACGTGGCAGGCGGTCTCTATGAATTGCGGGTGGATGAATTGGACCCGGAAGGCAAAGTGACATCGCGTGTTGCGACGCCGTTTAAGCGCGAAACACCTGAGACTGTTGCGCGTGCGCGCGCGCAGTCAGAGGCACCTGCGCCAAGTGAGGCAGGGGAAACTGTTGTAACGGAGACTGCTTCCGCTGCTGTGCAGACAGAAGTTGCAGAAACCCAAAAGGCTGTTGAAGAGATTGCCAAGGCGTCCCCTGATACTGCGGCGGGCGCGGACATCACATCCACAGGTGCGAATACTTCAGGTGATGATGATACTACCGTTGCCGTGGCAGTTGCCGAGGAGATATCGCAGGCAGCTGTTACCGACGACGTGAAACCTCAAACCGAGGTTGGTCAGGCTTCGCAGGAGCCGGTGACTGTTGAGGTCGGCGCTGCACAGGATATAGCGCCTGCCGGCGAGGTGGCTGCAGACGCTACAGTGGCTGAGGAAAAGCCAGCGGAGATTGCGCCGGTAACAACGCAGCCTGCTGCGGTTCCGGCTGTGGAGATTGTGACGGTCCAGCCGGGCTCCACTCTTTGGGCGATTGCGCGTGATCAATATGGCGAAGGTCTTTTGTATCTGCGGGTTTTTGAGGCCAACAAAGACAAAATCCGCGACCCTGATCTGATCTATCCGGGGCAGGTTTTTACCGTTCCTGAGTGATAACATCTTCTCCGAAATGACGAGGGGCTCCGTCCGTCAGCGGGCGCAGCGCCCTTGCTTGCGCCTGTTTTGAGCCCAAATGTAGTGCAAAGATCTATTTTTCTGCGCGTTTTGTCGGCGCATACCAGTTTGCCCTGCCATTTTTGAGACTGTGACTTGCGCTAGATCGCGGCTTTGGGCTGTCCTGAATGTGCAGGGGGCTTAGGGTTCCGTTGCCTTGAGAGAGGCAAGTCTGGTCCAAGAAGCGCCACCTGACCGGCAAATTCCGGCAGGCACACGGCGGGGCAAAATCCCGGGAGGTTACTGCGTTGGTTTTGTCCGCGCCTGATCTCTTTGTTCCGCCAGCGGACGTAAAGCCAACCTAGAGGTCGGCGGGACGTGACAACGGGGAATGACATGCAAAGAAAACAGAAACTGTTGGCTACCGCGCTTTCCGTAGGGGTTTTGAGTGCATTTGCGGCACCGCTCGCAGCTCAAGAGAAAACTGAATTCAGGTTGGCGTGGTCCATCTACGTGGGCTGGATGCCATGGGGCTATCTTGAAGACAGCGGCATCATGGACAAATGGGCGGACAAATACGGCATTGATGTGGAGATCGTGCAGTTCAACGACTATGTCGAGTCCATCAATCAATACACCGCCGGTGCTTTTGACGGGGTGTCTGCCACCAATATGGACACGTTGTCGATCCCGTCGGGTGGTGGCGTAGACACAACCGCGCTGATCGTGGGGGACTACTCCAACGGCAATGACGCGGTGATTGCCAAAGGGGCGGAGAGCTTGGCCGATTTGAAGGGCAAGCCGGTCAATCTGGTGGAGCTTTCGGTGTCGCATTACCTGCTGGCGCGGGGGTTGGACACCGTGGGGCTTGAAGAAGCGGATCTCGCGTCTGTCATCAACACCTCTGATGCGGATATGATCGCGGCCTATGCCACACCGGATGTGGAGGCTGTTGTGACCTGGAACCCTCTGGTGTCAGAAATACTTGGGACCAGCTCCGATGCGGTGACCCTTTTTGACAGCTCCAAGATACCGGGTGAAATTCTCGACCTTATGGTTGTGAATACTGAGGTCTTAGAGGCCAATCCCAATTTTGGAAAAGCCGTGGCAGGGGCTTGGTATGAAGTCATGGGGCTGATGGCGGCAGGTGACGAAGCTGCGCTGACGGCGATGGCGGAGGCATCAGGCACTGACTTGGCGGGCTATAAAGCACAGATGGCGGCCACGGAGATGTTCTTTGACCCGGCAGCGGCTGTTGCCCAAGCAAGCTCTGACGCATTGCCCACCACTATGACCGGTGTGGCGGAGTTCCTGTTTGACAAGGGTATTTTGGGCGAAGGCGCCCCAAGTGCGGATTTTGTCGGGATTGCCTATCCGGATGGGACCGTGACCGGGGATGTGGGCAACGTGAAGTTCCGCTTTGACACCACCTACATGCAGATGGCGGCGGACGGCGCGCTGTAACGCATTGGAAAAATGGCCTTGGCGGACAAAGCACGTTTGCCGGGCCATGGCCAACGACGAGGAGGCTTGCCATGCGCCTGATAAACATGAGACCTGCGCGCCCCGGCGCTGTGCTGCTAGCGGCAGTGCCATTTGTGGTGCTGCTTGTGGCCTATAGCATTGCGTCCGACATGCGCCTTGCCGCCAATCCGCAAGACAAACTGCTGCCTGCGCCTGCGACCATTGCAGAGACGGCGCAGCGTTTGTTCACAGTGCCTGACAAACGCTCCAAAGAGATCCTGCTGTGGCAGGACACAGCGGCCAGTCTGGCGCGGCTGCTTGGGGGCGTTGGCATTTCTGCGGCGCTTTCGCTGATCTTTGGGTTGGCGATTGGGCTGTTGCCCTATGCGCGCGCGACGTTGTCGCGTTTTGTTGCGGTTTTGTCGATGGTGCCGCCGCTGGCCCTGCTGCCGATCCTGTTCATTGTCTTTGGCCTTGGGGAGCTGTCTAAAGTGGTGCTGATTGTGATTGGCATCACCCCCTTCATGACCCGCGATCTGGCGCAACGGGTGATGGACATCCCCAAAGAGCAGATTGTGAAGGCGCAGACGTTAGGAGCCTCAAGTTGGGTGATTGCCGCGCGTGTGGCGCTGCCACAGGTGTTGCCACGGTTGATTTCCAATGTGCGACTTTCCCTTGGTTCCGCCTGGCTCTTTCTGATTGCAGCAGAGGCCGTGGCCTCCAACGTGGGGCTTGGCTACCGCATCTTCCTTGTGCGGCGTTACCTCGCGATGGATGTGATCCTGACCTATGTGATCTGGATCACGCTTTTGGCCTTTGTCATTGACTGGCTGCTGAAAACCGTTTCGCGCCGGGCGTTCCCTTGGATGGAGGCAGGCCTATGAGTTTTGTGAGCGTCCGAAATGTGTGGCAGCGCTATGGAGATCGTTCGATCCTTGAGCGTGTGTCGGTCACAGCGGAAGAGGGGGAGTTTGTTTCGATTGTTGGGGCCTCTGGCTGTGGTAAATCCACCTTCCTGCGCATGTTGTTGGCAGAAGAGCGCCCCTACAAAGGCGAGATCAGTATTGAAGGTGGCGCAACAGCGGTGGAGCCCAATCGTGAACGTGGGGTGGTGTTTCAGAAATACTCGGTGTTTCCGCATTTGACGGTGCGTGACAATCTGATGGCCGCTGAAGGCTTTCAAACCCGCTTTGGCCGCCTGCGTGGCGCGGCGCGCAAAGAGGCCGCTGCGCGCGCCGATCAGATGCTCACCCGCATCGGCTTGAGCCATGTGGCACAGCAATTCCCGGCGTCTCTGTCTGGGGGGATGCAGCAGCGTCTCGCCATTGGCCAAGCCCTGACCGCGAAGCCGCGTATCCTGTTGCTGGACGAGCCTTTTGGGGCGCTTGATCCCGGCACCCGTTTGCAAATGCATGATTTCCTGATGGAACTGCGCGACGAAACCAACATGACGGTGTTCATGGTGACCCATGATCTTGAAGAGGCCTTCAAGCTGGGTGACCGGGTGCTGGTCTTTGATAAGCCGCGCTGGGATCCGCAGGATCCCAACGTGATTGGGGCAACCATCACCTATGACTTTGATGCCCGTCATGGAGGCATGCCTCATCAGGATATTCTTGATCACTTTCCGTCTCTGGCGGCGGGATAGCTACACATTCCATGCGCCCCCGGGCTCCGCATGGAATGGTCACCAAGGCTCGGAGATCCCTGTCATGAGGCAGGCAATGATTTGGGAGACACCTTTTGTTTTCAGATCCAAAACGCACACGGTCACATAATCCAAGTGACATGCAAGACATCCTTACCCGTCGCGAAAAGCGACACCACCACCCGGATTTGACCAAACTCGCCGGATGGAAAGCCATGCAGAAAGAGGCAGATCTGCCAGAGGGGCGCCATGATGAAGAGCGCCGCTGGGCCCTTCGGATGGGGCTTACGGGGGCGGACAGCATTGAGGACAAATCGATCCCGACTTTCGCGCGCGGGGAGCTGCCGCATTTCGCGGGGATCAATACCTTTCTTAAGGCGCCCTATGCTGAGGATGTTCTTGAGGTCGCCAACTATGATGCCACGGTTCTTGGCATCCCGTTTGACGGAGGCACGACCTATCGCCCCGGCACTCGCTTTGGGCCACAGGGCGTGCGCAAAATCTCTGCGCTTTATACGCCTTACAATTATGAAATTGGCGTTGATCTGCGTGAACAGATGACGCTGTGTGATGCCGGTGACGTCTTCACCATTCCGGCCAATATCGAAAAGAGCTTTGATCAGATCAGTCGGGCCGTTAGCCATGTGTTCAGCTCAGGCTCTTTGCCGATCATGATTGGCGGGGACCACTCTATCGGATTCCCCTGTGTGCGCGGCATTGCGGAGTGCACCTCCAAGAAAATCGGCATAGTGCATTTTGACCGTCATGCAGACATTCAGGAGAAGGATCTGGATGAGAGGATGCACACAACACCTTGGTTTCACTCCACTAATCTCCCCAACGTGCCGGCCAAGAATTTGGTCCAGATTGGTATCGGCGGCTGGCAGGTGCCGCGGGAGGCGGTGAAAGTCGCGCGGGAACGTGAAACCAACATCATCACCATGGGCGACATGGAAAAGATGGGCGTGGACAAGACCATCGAAATGGCGCTGGAGATGGCCTGGGATGGGGTGGATATGGTCTATATGTCTTTTGACATCGACAGCATCGACTGTGGTTTTGTGCCTGGCACGGGCTGGCCGGAGCCGGGCGGCTTCTTGCCTCGTGAGGCGCTGGCGCTGGCATCGGGCATTGCCGCCGAAGGCATCTGTGGCATGGAGCTTGTGGAGGTTTCGCCGCCCTATGACACCTCTGACATCACCGCTCTGATGGGCACCCGCGTGATTGTGGATGTGCTTGGTGCGCTGGTGTCAAACGGCAAAATGGGTGCGCATAAGAGGTTCATCGACAAGCCGGTGACCACACCCCATGGCGACTTTGAAGGGCAACGCTGGTCCAACGATGGTCCGCATAAGGTAGGTCCGTAATGCCCCACGATCACCCACATCCTCACGACCACAGTCACGATCCTGCCCACCATGGGCAGGGTCACAATCACGCCCATGGTGACCATCTGCACAGCCATATGCATCATGAAGATGAAGCGGCAGATTTACAGATCTTGGCGGCGCAGTTCATCGAAGGGTTTTTGCAGGCGCGCGACAAGACGAGCTATCTGAAGCTTGCAGGCGTGCCCTTTGAACGTGCGTCAAAAGATGGTGCAAAGGCACTGAAGTTAATCGATGTCACGCTCACAACCGACTGGCAGATTGGCACGGCCTCTCCCTCTTTTGGTTCACGTGAGCTCAGCTACCTGCCGTTTCCGGGGGAAATGGTTCAGGAGCGCACCAATATGTCGCTGATCTATGTGTCGATGGATGAAAAATCCACGCTCGACATTCGCGACTTTCTTTATCAGCGCAAACAGGAGATGGAAAAATGAAACAGACGCTTGCTTTGATATTCACGGTTTTGGGCGCGGCTCCGGCTTTGGCACATGCTGAGGGAAGCTTTCACACACATGGGGCGGAGCTGTTTTTACTGCTTGCGGTGCTGGTGGTTTTGGCGGGCGCGGCGTTTAAGTCGATGAAGTGATCAGAGGAGGCGTGGCTCTTTGAGTGCGCGCCTCTGCAATCTCAACCAACTTTTCGGTGAGTTGGGCCAGCTGCTTTTCGATTGTGCCCTTGGTTGTGGGCGTTTTACACTGAGCGACCATCAACCGGGAAGGCAGCATGGCAGATCAGGAAAAAACCGCCCAGCAAATCGCGCAAGAAGAGCGACGTTCGGGCAAAAAAATCATCCGTAGCGTTCTGCCCTACCTCTGGCCCAGCGATGCGCCGGGGCTGCGCCTGCGGGTGGTTGTCGCGCTCATGGCGCTGGTGGCTGCCAAGGTGGTCGCTGTGTTTACGCCGATTTTCTACAAAGGCGCAGTGGATGCGTTGGCCGGTGAAGGTGTGCCCATCCTTGCGCTTGGCGCGGTGGGGCTGACATTGGCCTATGGCTGCAACCGTTTGTTGGCGGTGATGTTTGAGCAGCTGCGTGATCTGCTGTTTGCCAAAGTCAGCCAGCGCGCTTTGCGGCGGCTTGCGATGACCACATTCCGCCATATCCATGCGTTGAGCCTGCGCTATCATCTGACCCGTCGCACCGGCGCGCTCAGCCGTGTTATGGACCGCGGTGTGAAAGGTGTGGCGTTTCTCTTGCGCTTCATGCTGTTTTCGATCGGCCCGCTGTTTCTTGAATTGGTGATGATATGCACGGTGCTTGCGGTGTTGTTTGATTGGCGGTTCCTGCTGGTCGTTGCGGGGACAATGGTGATTTATGTCTGGTTCACATTGGCGGTCACGGAGTGGCGGGTGCGCATTCGCCGCGTGATGAATGATCGCGACAATGAGGCAAGCCAGCGTGCCATTGACAGCCTGCTGAACTTTGAAACGGTGAAATATTTTGGCGCTGAGAAACGCGAGGCGCATCGCTATGATGAGGCCATGGCGGGATATGAAGTGGCCGCCATCAAGACCGCAAATTCCCTTGCTGCCATCAACTTCGGGCAGGCGTTTATCATCAATGCCGGATTGGTGGCGGTCATGGCCATGGCGGCGATGGGCGTCTCTGATGGCGATTTGACGGTGGGCGATTTTGTGATGGTGAACGCCTATATGCTGCAGGTGATCGCGCCTCTGAATTTCCTGGGGTTTGTCTATCGCGAAATCAGACAGAGCCTTGTGGACATGGGACAGATGTTTGATTTGTTGGAGGATGCCGCCGAAATTCGCGATGCGCCAGATGCCAAAGCGATTGCTGTGACAGCGGGGCGGATTGAGCTGGACAATGTGCAGTTCAGCTATGAGCCGGATCGGCCGATCCTCAAACAGGTGAGCCTCGATGTGCCCGGCGGGCACACGGTGGCCATCGTTGGTGCCTCTGGATCGGGGAAATCCACAATCGGGCGGCTTTTGTTTCGGTTTTATGATGTGGCCGCGGGGGCCCTGCGGATTGATGGGCAGGATGTGCGTGATGTCACGCAGGAAAGCCTGCATGACGCCATTGGGGTCGTGCCGCAGGATACGGTGCTTTTTAATGACACGATCCGATATAATATCGGCTATGGCCGCTCAGGGGCGTCGCAAACTGAGATCGAGGAAGCCGCCAAGGCAGCGCAGATCCATGATTTCATTCAAAGCCTGCCAGAAGGCTATGGCACGATGGTGGGGGAGCGCGGTCTCAAACTCTCCGGCGGGGAGAAGCAAAGAGTGGGCATTGCGCGCACTTTGCTGAAGAACCCGCCGATTTTGTTGCTGGATGAGGCAACATCCGCGCTGGACACAGAAACGGAACAGGGCATCAAAGAAGCCCTGGCACGCGCGGGGGAAGGGCGGACCGTGATCACAATTGCACATCGTTTGTCCACCATTGCAGAGGCGGACCGCATTGTTGTGCTGGAACAGGGGCAAGTTGTGGAACAGGGTACGCATAGCATGCTTCTGGAACAGCAGGGGCGTTATGCGCAGCTTTGGGCGCGGCAGCAGGCAGACGAAGATGTTGCGTGAGGCCGTCTTTTTGCAGCCTGACCCAGCCCCTTGATCCGGGCCGTTTGGATGTAGAATCCGTTCCTGTTTCTTTCTTGTGATTAGGTTGCGGTCAAGGCCTGCTGAGCGG
>NZ_CYPW01000009.1 GCF_001458175.1 Shimia marina | reverse complement strand
ATACGAGATGGTCGGCGAAGGCAAATCCCTGACCTCCGCAGAAAACGCGCAATACCTCGCAGACCTCTGCAACGACTACCCCATCATCTCCATCGAAGACGGTATGGACGAAGACGACTGGGAAGGCTGGAAACTGCTGACCGACATGATCGGTGACAAGGTACAGCTGGTGGGGGATGATCTCTTTGTGACCAACCCAACCCGTCTGGCCGATGGCATTGCGCAGGGCGTGGCCAACTCCATGCTGGTGAAAGTGAACCAGATCGGCTCCCTGACCGAAACGCTCAAAGCCGTTGATATGGCCCATCGCGCGCGTTACACCAATGTGATGTCCCACCGCTCTGGTGAGACCGAGGACGCCACCATTGCCGACCTCGCAGTGGCGACCAACTGTGGTCAGATCAAAACCGGCTCCCTGTCGCGCTCTGATCGCCTGGCCAAATACAACCAACTGATCCGCATCGAGGAAGCCCTCGGCGAAACCGCCGAATACGCCGGTCGCTCGATCCTGAAATAAGCCATTTTGGCCGGGGACTGGCTCCCCGGCCTTTTTCCTTTTGTGGCACCTTGAATGCGCGTTCCCTGTCTCCTGTATCTGTTGTGCCTCCCCGTTTTGGCGGACAGCGCGGAACGTCTCATACAGGTTTGGACCGCCCCCATCTCAAGTGTAGACTGGATTGAGGCACGCTACCTGAACGCGCCACAACTCAGCACTCTCCACCTCTTGCCCGGCTTGGTGTTTTTTGTGACCGGCCCGTTGCAGTTCTGGCCTGCACTACGCGCCCCAAACCTGCGCAGTTTGCACCGCCTATCCGGCTATCTCTTTAGTCTGAGCGCGGTTCTCTCCAGTTTGGCCATCATGGTCATGGTTCTGACCTTCCCCGCCATTGGCGGCACATTGACCATCATCGGCACCTATCTGATTTGCCTTGGGATGCTGATTTCAATTGGATGTGCGCTCTGGTCCATCCGGCGCAAAGATGTGCCGCTGCACAAAATCAGCATGGCATTTGCTTTCACTCTGGGTCTCTCTGTCGCCACAGCCCGTTGGTTTATATATGGCGCAGAATGGCTGTGTGACATCCCCTTTATTGAGAGCTTTGCACCGGCTTCCATCCTCGCAGGGCTTACCAACCTCTCCGTCTGCAGCTTTTTTTGGCGCAAGGATATCAAACGCCAGTACCATCGCCTCCTACCCCACCCGTAGGGTGCGCATTCACTGCGCACCGTAACAGAAGCAGAAAAGCTCCGCCTCCCAGCGGGCCTTTCTTTCGCTTGAACATGACTGCCCCGCCCCTGTCCCCGCCGCGTCCCTCGCGCTCCGCAACGTCATCCTTGCACCCAAAACCGCACAGCTTAGCGTGCCGGCATGGAAATGACGTGGCACCATACCCCGCTCCCAGAGGGCACCGCAGCGGCTTGGCATGGGCCGACTTTGACACATCCTACACGACCAAAACTCGTGTTTCACCACGCCACTGCCGTGGGGCCACGCTGCTATGCACCCTATCTGAAAGCCCTGGCGCAGGATTACGACGTCATGGCGCTGGCCATGCGTCCGCTCTGGGCGGATGCGCCGCCGCCTGATCCAAAACGGGGCTGGGATCTCTTTGGCGATGACCTCATTCACTGGATCGAAGCCACACAGGAGGCCCCCGTGCTCGCCGTGGGCCATTCCATCGGTGCCGCGACCCTTGCCATGGCGGCACGCAAGCGGCCGGAGCTGTTTCGCGGGCTGGTGCTGATTGAACCCTCCGGCGCCACGTGGCGTCAGGCTCTTTTGCTGCGAAGTTTACCCTATGCGCTTCGATTGCACCTTGGCCCGATCAAAAGCGCCCTGTCTACGCCCACACACTGGCCTTCCGCAGAGGCGGCCTATGCGGAGCTGCGCGCAGGAAGAGCCTTCCGCCGATTTGACGATCAGGCGCTTAAATCCATAGTGGAAGGATTGCTTGTGAACCGCCATGAGACCGTGACACAGGAGATAACGGAGGTCGCGCTGGAATACCCTCGCACCTGGGAGGCGCATCTTTATGCCACGGCGCCACATACGTTGCCAGTCATGACCGGCCTGACCGTGCCAACAGAGATACTGCGCGGGCGGCCATCTCTTTACATGGGGGCCAGAACTGAAGCCAAACTGAAGGCCAAACGCCCCGATTTTCGCTTCACGCATCTGACAGCGCATGGCCACATGATGCCCTTGGAGGCCCCGATCCCCGTGGCAGAGGCCACAAGGGCCGCACTGGCGCGCCTGTCGACTTGACCTTCTGGCAGCTTTGCGACCCAATGGCGAAAAACGCAACGCCATGCTCCGAGTCCTGCAATGCCTTCAGACCTTTCCGCCGACCAGATCATCGCCCAGCTCAACCTTGCCCCGCATCCTGAGGGCGGCCACTACCGTCAGACATGGATTGCCGATGCCCCGGAGGGCACACGCGCGGCTGGCACGGCGATCTATTTCCTGCTGAAGGCGGGCGAGGTCTCCCATTGGCACCGGGTGGATGCCGCCGAAATCTGGCACTATTATGCGGGCGCACCACTGATCCTGTCCCTGTCTGAAACCGACGCAGGCCCGGCGCAAGACCTGATGCTTGGCCCGGATCTTGCCGCAGGTCAACTACCTCAGCACACCGTCCCTCCCCATCACTGGCAGGCCGCGCGCAGCACCGGCGACTGGACCCTTGTGGGCTGTACTGTCTCCCCCGCCTTTCAGTTCGAAGGCTTTGAGCTCGCCGCCCCCGGATTTGACATCCCAAGATGAGCGCGCCCCTGCCTCACAAGGCGGCGCTGGCGCAGCTTTCGCCAGACCGGCGGGCCAAGCTACAGCAGCGGTCAGATGCGGCTGGGCTGCGCCATCTTGGCCTCTATCTGGCGGCACTGCTGTCTGCGGCACTCTGGGTGGGTCTGCAAGCCCCGCTCTGGCCACTGATGCTACTGCCGCTGGGCACGCTCTGGGTCTTTCTGTTTACGCTCTGTCATGAATGCACCCATGACACCCCCTTTGCCACAAGATGGCTCAACCGCTGGATCGGCCACGCCTGTGCCCTGCCTCTGATGCTGCCCTTTACCTGGTTTCGCGCCTTCCATATGGCGCATCACAAATACACCAACGATCCGCTGCGCGATCCGGAACTGGAACATGGCCCACGCCCAGAAAACTGGCGGGCCTATCTGCGCTATCTTTCGGGTTGGGGCTATTGGCAAGGCGCCGTGTCGACCCTTCTGCACGTGGCTTTTGGCCCGCTCACGGCGCCCTACCTGCCGCCGCGCAAACACGCCGCCATGCGCCGCGAGGCCCGTCTGCTGTTGCTGGCTTATGGGACAATTGCCCTCAGCCTGCTGATCTCTCCGCTGGCCTTCTGGGTCTGGATCCTGCCTAGCCTGATCGCTCAACCGCTGCTGCGCGCCTATCTTTTAGCGGAACATGGACGCTGCCCGCCAGTGGCCAATATGCTGGAAAACTCCCGCACCACGCTGACCAACCGGCTCCTGCGCTTTATCGCCTGGAACATGCCCTATCATGCGGAACACCACGCCTTCCCCAATGTGCCATTCCATCAATTGCCTGCACTACATCAAGATCTCGCGCCACATCTGCGCAGCACCTCAGAAGGCTACACAGCGTTTCACATCGCCTATCAGGCCACGTTGACATCTACAGACTGACCAACACTCAGCCCGTGGGTTCACTGACCGTGCCGCCCCCCACCAGCGCCATCACACCCGTGGTGCTCGGACAGCTTGTGGGCAAGCCGCGCGCCACCCGCACTGCCAAATAGGCAAAGGCCTGCGCCTCCAGCATATCACCATTCAACCCAACCTCTTCCACCGGCACCACAGGACACTCCAGTGAGACGCGCAGCATCTCCATCAACACCGGATTGTGCCGTCCGCCCCCGGTCACCAGAACCCGACTGGGCGGGCGCGGACAATGGGCCATCCCCTGCGCCACAGAGGCCGCACACATCGCAGTCATAGTGGCAGCGGCATCTTCATCCGACAATTCGGCCACCAGTGACATCATTTCAGGAAAGTCGTTACGATCCAGAGACTTGGGCGGCACTCTTGAGAAATACGCCTCCTGCAAAAACAGCTCCAGCGCGCCGGTTGCCACAGTGCCCTGCGCCGCAATCCTACCGCCTTCATCAAACCCAAGACCACGCCGGGCGCGCAGCAGATCATTCAGCGGCGCATTGGCTGGCCCGGTATCAAAAGCCAACAACGCGCCCTCCTCTTCCGCAGCCGCCTTACCCGGATCCACCCAGGTGATATTGCCAACGCCCCCAAGGTTCAGAAAGGCCACAGGCGCACTCGCGCCAATCCACTTAGCACAGGCGAAATGAAAAAACGGCGCCAGCGGGGCGCCTTCGCCGCCCAGCTCCACATCTGCCGTGCGAAAATCCCAGACCACCGGCACGCCCAGTTTCTCTGCCAATGCCTGCCCGTCTCCGACCTGACAGGTGCCGCGCCCGCGCGGCTCATGCGCCAGCGTCTGCCCGTGAAACCCGATCAGATCCACCGCTTCAAACCCCGCCAGAACCTCCGCATGCGCCTGCTCGACAACCTGCGCCGCAGCCTCTGCCTCTGGCCCGACCCAATGGCCCAGCGCTGTGGTCAAAATCTCCTGCTCGGCACCGCTGTAGGCGCGATAAGCCTCCGCCCCAAAGGCCTCAATGGTCACCCCATCGGTGTGCACAACCGCTGCATCCACGCCATCCAGAGAGGTGCCAGACATGGCCCCCAATGCCACCTGCACCGCCTTCGCGTTCTGGCCTTTGATCATGACAGCCCCCCTCTTCGTCTTGCACCCATGCCTCACACACGGCCTTCACCGTGGCCCGCATCAGGGCCATGGCCGATTGACGCGCACCATAGAGGATCACCGCCCGCCGCCACCAGCCCCAAACCACGCCCAAGGCGCGCATAAAAAACCACGCCCCGGCACAATACCGAGGCGTGGCAAGTCAAAGTCGCAACGCTCTGTCCGCTCAGCGGGGCTGGGGAACCCCAAGGGACGCAGGCAGAGGGAGTCGATCGTCGCGTCTTTGCAGGCATGCGCGTGATTTCACCCGGACCACGATGGCCACAACACCCATGCAAATCCAGAACACCTGAATCAAAAAAGAACCCAGGTTAAAGCTGTCAAAAAGACTGAGCAGGACAAGTGATGCACCAAAAATATTGATCACAAAAAACTTGATGTCCTGACTGCTGATGATGCGAAACGTGATCAGGGTATAGTTGGTCAGATAGAGGCAAAAGCCCAACACACCACACCCAACTGAAACGGGCCTGGGGAGGGCTTGCGCAGTACTGGTAATCACTTCAAACATAATAAATGCGCTCCCCGGAAATGGTTGGCTGTTTCAATGACCACAGGCATATAGCCCGCCTTTGAAACGCCCTATCCCCAATTGGGGACAATCCCGCTAAAGGTCTGGAATCCTGTAGGTAATGCTATCCGGACCCATCTCAAGCCCGGCGGCGCGCGCCACCAGCCATGGCCAGTTTTCAATGTGATGATAATGGCCTTTCTCAAACAGTACCGACAGGCGGGCCTGCGGCATATGCCGCGCCAGCATCTCTGCCCCCTGCAAAGGCGCCACATTGTCATCGGGCCCTTGGTAGATCTCTGTGGGCACATCAATCTCTGACACGTCAAAATCCCAGCCCTGCGTATTGAGCAGGTTCTCATCCACCATGCCCTGCATGCCGGCCGCCGTGCGCAACGCCAGCATCTCCGCGGTACGCCGTCGGATCACCGGATGTGACAGAATGCGAATGTCATCCATGCTGCGCGAGCGGTTGCAGTAGCGGTCAAAATACCGATCCCGGTTCTGCAGGATGGAACGCACCAGAAACGGAATGATCTGGCGCAACATGGCGGGCCAATGCCGCCCTAAAATGCTCGACATGTGATAAAACTGATCCAGTTCCCGCCAGTTTTCATGCCGGTAAACCGGATAGGTCGCAGACGACAACACCAGCTTTTGCACGCGCTCTTTCAGCGCATGGGCCACCGCCAGCGCGGAACCGCTGCCAAAAGACACCGACAGGACAGAAACCGTCTTAAATCCCAGATGATCCAGCAACGCAGCAACATCGGGAGCAAAATCCCCAAGGCTTTGCATCTCTTTGGCATCTGACAGGAAACTGCCAGGCCGACAGGGGGTGATCAACTGTATCCCTAACCGTTCCAGAACCGCGCCACAGTGATCGGGATAGCCGATCATATCGATGGTCACCCCTGACAGCGCATCAAACACCAAAACCGGACGCCCCTGCGCGGGCCCCAGCCGAAAATACTCAAGCTGGCGCCCATCCGGCAGGGCCATCTGAAACCGCACCTTGCGTGCATCGGCGGGCGCAGATTCCGGCACGCGCAGCGCCGTCAGCGGAGAGCGCGCCAGATTGCTGGCAAGATCGCTGCGGCTGTTGGTGCCTGTCTTCTCATACACACGTTTCAGATAGGTCCGCGCGCTTTCATAAGATATGCCCATTTTCTGCCCAATCTCTCTCAAATCGTAGGGTTGCCCCACATGCTGCAGGAGTTCTGTCTCCCGTCGTGTCAATTGATATTTCTGCGCCACATGCATCAGCCCCACATCCCCAGAGGTGCCCGTCGAAATCAGCACGCTTGCCGCCACCGCAGGAAAGCCGATGCGCGCGGCCTCGGTGCGGGGCAACAGCATGAGATTGGCCGGACCTTCTATATGCGTGCGAAATTCCTGTGCCTGACCACTTTTGTTGACCGCCTTCGCGCTGTCAGCCAACGACTGGTGGTGCCCGGTTTGCACAGAAATCAACGGACGGGCCGAGGCCAGCGCCGCCATATTCGGCAAAACGTCTTGCAACGCACGATTGGCCATCAGCACCTGCCCCTCATCATCCAGCAGCGCCACCCCAAAGGAAAATGCGTTCAGGATGGAGGACAGATAGGTTTCACGTTCCTGCAGCCCGACCATACGTTCGGAAATGCTGAAAGCGCGCCGAAAATGCCGTGACAGGTTTTCGAGCGCGCGCCCATCGGCCCCGGCCTCCGGATCGTCAAGGTAACGGCTTTCCCGCGCCCGCTGCACCTCCTCTGTCAGCTCCAAAATGAGCTCTGGCCACAAAGAGTTGTCAAGCGACGCTTCATACACCAAATGGGTGAGCTGTGCGAAACGGTCAGTCATAATAAAATTCTATCAAATGATCAAAAGACCCTAAGGCCCGCCACGGCACACGGCTAGTCAGGTTTTCCCGATGCCTTTGCAAACCGCGACCGCCACTTGCGCACAAACACCGCTTACAACTTGCGCATCAAGCTGCTAGGAGAGGGCCGAACCGGGCGCGCACGCGGCCCGGCACAAAACTGCCTGCTGGCACAGACCTTGAACAAGACCTTGAACAGATGAGTGGCCCCATGACCTACCAGCCCAAATCGGATTTCCTCACCGTGATGCTTGAGCGCGGCTTTGTGGCCGATTGCACAGACTATGAAGGCTTTGACAAAGCCCTCTGTGACGGCGTGGTGCCCGGCTATATCGGCTTTGATGCCACCGCCAAATCTCTGCATGTGGGCTCGCTGATCCAAATCATGATGCTGCGCTGGTTGCAGAAAACCGGCCACAAGCCCCTCACCCTGATGGGCGGCGGCACCACCAAAGTGGGCGACCCTTCGTTTCGCGCAGATGAACGCCCCCTGCTGACCAATGATCAGATCGACGACAACATCGCCGGCATCAAAAAGGTCTTTGCCAAATACCTCGACTAC
Source organism: Shimia marina (assembly GCF_001458175.1). GTDB lineage: Bacteria > Pseudomonadota > Alphaproteobacteria > Rhodobacterales > Rhodobacteraceae > Shimia > Shimia marina. The sequence goes on along the minus strand of NZ_CYPW01000009.1, from coordinate 80,009 downwards.
GGGGATGGGGAAACCGACGCCCTGATGCTCAATAACGCGGAATGGCTGGATGAGTTGAACTACCTCACCTTCCTGCGCGACATCGGCCGCCACTTCTCGGTGAACCGGATGCTGTCATTTGAAAGCGTCAAATCCCGTCTGGACCGGGAACAATCTCTGTCCTTCCTCGAATTCAACTACATGATCCTGCAGGCCTACGACTTCCTGGAGCTCAACCGCCGCTACGGCTGTCTGGTGCAGTTTGGGGGATCGGATCAATGGGGCAATATCGTCAACGGCATCGACCTGACCCGCCGCGTGGATGATGGCGGTCTGTTTGGTCTCACCTCGCCCCTGCTGACCACCTCTGATGGCAAGAAGATGGGCAAAACCGCCGATGGCGCAATCTGGCTCAACGCCGACATGCGCTCCCCTTATGAGTTCTGGCAGTTCTGGCGCAACACAACCGATGCAGACGTGGGCCGCTTCCTCAAGCTCTACACCGAAATGCCAGTGGAGGAATGCAACCGCCTCGGCGCATTGGCAGGCAGTGAGATCAATGAGGCGAAAATCATTCTCGCCAATGCGGTCACCACGCTCTGCCATGGTGCAGAGGCCGCCGCCACGGCCGAAGCCACCGCGCGCGAAGTCTTTGAAAAAGGCGGCATCGGCGATGACCTGCCCACCGTGTCTCTCACCGCTGCGGACCTCGGCGATGGCATCTCCATCGTACAGCTGATCGTGAAAACCGGCCTCGCCAAATCTGGCAAAGACGCCAAACGCCTGATCAAGGAAAACGGTGCCAAGCTGGACGACGCCCCGCTGACAGATGCGGGTCTGATGATCGACGCCGCCGCGCTATCCTCTCCGATCAAGCTTTCTGCGGGCAAAAAGCGCCACGCATTGGTGCAGCTGGACGGCTAATCCCCCTCTCAACGCACAAACACAAAAGCCCGCCCTCTCAGGCGGGCTTTTTGCTTCCTCTTGACCAAAATATCTCGGGGTGAATGCGCCGCAGGCGCAGAGGGGCTGTCCCCTGCACTCTGCCACAGACACATGCCGCTAGACACATGCGCCCCGCTCAGGTTATTTGAACATGTGTTCATTTACCGTCTGGAGGAGACCGCCCATGAAACTTGATCAAACCTGCGCCGTGATCACCGGGGGCGCGTCCGGATTGGGTGAAGCCAGCGCACGCCATTTTGCAGCCCACGGCGCCAAAGTGGCGCTGTTTGACCTGAATGAAGAGCGGGGACAGCAGGTCGCCACAGAGCTGGGCGGCACTTTCCACAAAACAGACGTCACCGATGAGGCCAGCGTCGCCGCCGCCATTGCCGCCGCCAAAGAGGCCATGGGCACCATCACCGCCGCAGTGAACTGCGCCGGCATCGCCCCCGCAGCCACCACCATCGGCAAAAAAGGGGCCCATCCGCTGGACCTGTTTCAAAAAACCATCGACATCAACCTCGTGGGCTCCTTCAACGTTGCCCGCCTCGCGGCCGAGGTGATCGCCGAGAATGAGGCTGAGGCCGATGGCAGCCGTGGGGTGATCATCAACACCGCCTCCATCGCTGCCATGGATGGGCAGCGTGGTCAGGCGGCCTATGCCGCCTCCAAAGGCGGCATCGTCGGGCTTTCCCTGCCGATGGCGCGCGATTTGGCCCGCGCTGGCATCCGCGTCATGGCGATTGCGCCGGGCATCTTCCTCACGCCCATGCTGCAGGGCCTGCCCCAAGAGGTGCAGGATCAGCTTGCCGCCGATGTGACCTTCCCCAAACGGCTGGGAGATCCGTCCGAATATGCCCGCCTCGCCGGATTCATCGTCGAAAATGGCTACCTCAACGGCGAAGTCATCCGCATCGACGGTGCCCTGCGCATGCAATAACCTGTAGGGTGCGCATTCATTGCGCACCTAACCTTCAACCATGCTAGGCTCCCCCCAAAAAGAGCCACACCATGCCGCGCCAGAACCGCGTGATGCCCACCGGAGAGATCCTGCGCCACCCCACCCGTGGCACGTTCATGGGCAACCGCGGCATCCTGCATGACCGCGAAGCCCATGACCACGGCGCACTCACACATCGGCGCTGGCGTCACAAAGCCTGGGTCTGCTGCCTGCTCACCTTCAAAAACCGCCGCCGGCGCCTGATGGCCCCCAACCGCTACACCGAGCTCTTCTTCTATGACGAAGCCGTGGCACTGGCCGCCGGGCACCGGCCCTGCGCAGAATGCCGACGTGCCGATCATGCTGCCTTTCTTGCCGCCGCCGAGCATATAGGCAGCACACCCGATTTTGACGCGCGTCTGCATGCCGCCCGCGCCATCCCCCGAAAGTATCATCTCCGCCAGTCGCTTCAGGAGGTGGACGACCTGCCGGACGGCACCTTTCTCATGACAGCCTCAGGCCCTCACCTGCTGCTTGGGGATATGGCCCTGCCCTTTTCCCCCACAGGCTATGCGCCCCCACAAAAACGCCCCACAGGGCCGCATCCTGTGCTCACCCCAAAACCCACGCAAATCGCCCTCAGAAACGGATATCATCCGAAATTGCACCTGCCATTCGCCCTTTGAGCACAGAGCTATACCAACGCGCCCTCGACGGGTCGCCCCAAAATCGTGCCTTTAGACAGTATGATGTCCCACCATACTGAGGCCCAAGATGAGCTTTGCCGATCTGATTGCGCAGTTTGATCACGTCTATATCGTCAACCTCCCCTACCGGCTGGATCGCCGGCGTGAGACCATAGCCGAGTTCGCACGCCACGGCCTCGCCATTCCCTCGGCCAAAGTCTCGTTTTTTGAAGCCACCCGTCCGAACGCCAAAGGCGCGTTCCCCTCCATCGGGGCGCTTGGCAATTTCCGCTCCCAAACCCGCGTGCTTGCCCATGCGATGTCACAGGGCCATCGCCGCATCCTGATCTGCGAAGACGATCTTCAGCTCAACACAGTGCCATCCCCCAAACTCGCCCGCTTGATCGACGACCTCACACAAACCTCATGGGACATCGCCGCACTGGGCTATCTGGATCCACAAACGCCACCCTGTGCCGCAAAGGATGGTACGCAAGGGCTTATGCCCTGGTCCGGCAGCACCCGTGGCACCCAGCTCTGGGCCATTCAGGGCGACTGCATCCGCGCCTTCCACGACTATCTGGAAACTGTGCGCCGCCGCCCCCCCGGACATCCCGATGGCGGCTCCATGTTCTTTGACGGGGCCTTCAACCTGATGCGCCGCAAACTGCCTGACGTGACCTTCCGCCTCGCCGCACAGAGTCTCGCCGGACAGCGCGCCTCCCGCACAGACATCCACAGCCTGGCCTTCTTTGATCGCTTGGAACCTTTCCGCAGCCTGAGCGCCACACTGCGCCGCCTGCGCAACCACGCGCGCGTCTGACCTGCTGCCCGCCCCTCCTGCCAGCGGAATCGCTGGCGCTCTCGCAGATCCCCTGCCATATCTAGCGCCAACACTTCATGACTTCATGCGCAGGACAGCTTCATGGCTCAGATCATTTCTTCACTCGCCGAGATTTCAGACCGCTACAAAGCCCTTTTTGTCGATCTCTGGGGCTGCGTCCACAATGGCGTGATCGCCTATCCCGAAGCCGTGCGCGCCCTACAAGAGTATCGCGCCAAAGGCGGCATTGTGGTGCTGGTCACCAACTCACCCAAACCGCGCGCTGGTGTTGCGGAACAACTGAGCTCCTTTGGCGTGCCCAAAGACGCCTATGACACCATCGCCACCTCGGGCGACAGCGCCCGCTCCGCCATGTTTCAGGGTGCCGTGAGTGAGAAAGTCTATTTCATGGGGGAATGGCAGCGCGACGAAGGCTTCTTTGAGCCGTTGGAAATTTTGGATAACCCCGCACCCATCACCCGTGTGCCACTGACAGAAGCCGAGGGCATCGTCTGCTGCGGCCCCTTTGATCCCATGGCGGACATAGATGTGAACCGCGCCGATTTCCTCTATGCCAAAACCAAAGGCATGAAGCTGCTCTGCGCCAATCCTGACATCGTGGTCGATCGTGGCGAGATCCGGGAATGGTGTGCGGGGGCTCTGGCCAAACTCTACACCGATATGGGCGGAGAGAGCCTCTATTTTGGCAAGCCCCATCCGCCAATCTACGATCTGGCCCGCCGCCGCCTCGCAGCGCTGGGCGTCACGATTGAGGACAGCGAGATTCTGGCCATTGGTGACGGCCCCCAAACCGACATCGCCGGGGGCATGGGCGAAAACATCGACAGCCTCTTTATCACCGGCGGTCTGGCAGCCACGGAAACCAAAACCACGCACCAACCCGATGCAGAGGCGCTGGCCGCCTATCTGGCGGCAGAACAGGTCACTCCACAATTTGCGATTGGACGTCTGCGCTGACACAAAACACTTGATTTTCTGCAACTGCAAAGTAATAAAGTTGCCAATCAAGCGCGACTCGCGTCACGAAGTTACTCGCCAATCCAAATTCGGAGGGCCAAATGTTGGACAATCTGCCTCGCGGCACCATTTTTATCGAAGACCTCGAAATCGGCATGTCTCGCTATGTGCGTAAGACTGTGACCGATCAGGACATCGAAATGTTCGCCGCCGTGTCCACCGACCACAACCCGGTGCATCTGGATGACGACTATGCACGTGACACGATGTTTGGTGGCCGCATTGCCCATGGCATGCTCACGGCTGGTCTGATTTCTGCTGTGATTGGCGAACAGCTTCCCGGCCATGGCACCATCTACATGGGCCAGTCGCTGAAGTTCCTCGCTCCGGTGCGCCCAGATGACACCGTGGTGGCCACGGTGACAGTGACAGACATCGACATGTCTAAGCGCCGCGTGCGCATGGAGTGCGTCTGCACGGTTGAGGGCAAGAAAGTGCTGGCCGGCGAAGCCACCGTACTGGCGCCATCGCGCAAACTCGACTGAGGCGCAGGCCCGAAGCAGGCCCAATACGCCTAATTTTCAAAGCTCCGCAGCACATCTGCGGGGCTTTTGTCTTTCCTGGACGCCGTGCCCTTCATTTGACCCCAAATATCCCGGGGTGAATGCGCCGCAGGCGCAGAGGGGCTGGCCCCTGTCTTTTTGTCCTGCGCAGTCCAAAGCCAGCACCTCCTCTCTTGCACCCCGTTGAGACAGCCGCTAACCCTGCCCTCATGCAGATCATACGCGACTATCAGTTTGTGACCCCAAATGACCGCGGCGCCAGCGCTGCGATTGGCAATTTTGACGGCGTGCACATTGGCCACCAATCCGTGATCGACCTCGCGCGCAAGGCCGCACCACAAGCGCCTTTGGGCCTTCTCACCTTTGAGCCACACCCACGGGCCTATTTCGCCCCGCAAAGCGCAGGCTTCCGCCTCACCTCTTCTGAGACACGTGCCCATAGATTGGCCAAACTCGGCGTGGAGAAACTCTACGAACTGCCGTTCAATGCCGCCCTGGCCAATCTCACCCCCGAATTCTTTGCACGTGATGTGATCGCAGACGGGCTGGGCCTCAGCCATGTGGTTGTGGGCGCAGATTTCTGTTTCGGGCGCGGGCGCAAAGGCACCGCCGAAGATCTTGCGGCCTTTGGCCAACAGATGGGCTTTGGCGTCACCATAGCGCCCCTGGTGCAAAGCGGCGACGGTCAGGTCTCCTCCACCTCCATCCGGCAGGCGCTCACCGAGGGCCGCCCCCGTGACGCAGCACAGATGCTGGGCCACTGGCACCGCATCGACGGCCCGGTCATTGGCGGGGAGCAACGCGGCCGCGATCTGGGCTTCCCCACCGCCAATATGTCGATCGACGATCTGCATCAGCCCAAATACGGCGTCTATGCCGTGCTGGTCGATGTGCTCGACGGCCCCCATCAGGGCAGCTACTTTGGCGCCTCCTCCATTGGCACCCGTCCAATGTTTGGTGAAAACAAAGCCAACATCGAAACCTATCTCTTTGATTTTTCGGGAGATCTCTACGGCCACACCCTCTCTGTCGCGCTGGTGGACTACCTGCGCCCAGAGCAGAAATTTGACGGACTGGATGCGCTCATCACCCAGATGGGCCGCGATTGTGATCAGGCCCGCGAAATCCTTGCCGCTTTATGAGTGACAAAGACGTCATAGCACGCCACGGGCTCGCCAAACGGTTCTGGGAAAAAAAGCCGCTTACCAAGCTCAACAAAACCGAGTGGGAAGCGCTCTGTGATGGCTGCGGCAAATGCTGCCTCAACAAGCTTGAGGATGAGGACACCGGCGAGGTCGCCCTGACCTGCGTCGCCTGCCGTCTGCTGGATGACGACACCGGGCTGTGCAGCCAATATGACATCCGCCATCAATTTGTGCCCGAATGCATCGTCATGACGCCGGACAATATTGATGATCACGCCTACTGGCTGCCACAGACCTGCGCCTACCGCCTGCTCTGGGAAGGCAAACCGCTCTTTGACTGGCACCCGCTGATCTCCGGCACACAGGCCAGCGTCCATGCCGCAGGCGTCTCCATGCGCCACCGGACGGTCCCCGAATTCGACACCCCTCTGGAACAGTGGGAAGACCACATTATCGAGGAGCCGCTCTGATGTTTTTTGCCTCCGACAATTCCGGCCCTGCGCTGCCCGAAGTTCTGAACGCGCTTGCCAAGGCCAACACCGGCTATGCCATGGGCTATGGCGCAGATGCGGAAATGGCAGAGGTCACCCGCCTGATCCGCGCCCTGTTTGAGGCCCCAGAGGCGGCGGTCTATCTGGTCGCCACCGGCACCACCGCCAACTCTCTGGCACTGGCCACGCTCTGTCAGCCATGGGAGACCATCTTCTGCTCCGATGTGGCCCATATCCACAAGGATGAGTGCAACGCCCCGGAGTTTTACACCGGCGGTGCCAAGCTGACCTTGGCCACCCCCAAAGACGCCGACAAACTCACCGTCGAAAGCCTGCAAGCCGCAATCGCCGCCGAAGGCACCCGTGGCGTGCATGGCCCACAACGCGGCCCGGTCTCCATCACACAGGTCACCGAATATGGCACGATCTACACGCTGAACGAACTTCAGGCGCTCTGTGACGTGGCCAGGTCTTTTGACTGCCCCGTGCATCTGGACGGCGCGCGCTTTGCCAATGCCATGGTTGCACTGGGCTGCACGCCTGCGGACATGACATGGAAAGCAGGCGTGGATGCGGTGAGTTTTGGCGGCACCAAAAACGGCTGTATGGGGGTGGAGGCGGTGATCTTCTTTGATCCCCGACACGCGCAGGAATTTGAGCTGCGCCGCAAACGTGGTGGGCATCTGTTTTCAAAGCACCGCTATCTCTCGGCGCAGATGCTGGGCTATCTGGAAAATGACCTCTGGATCGATGCCGCCACCAAGGCCAACACCAACGCCGCGCAGCTCGCCGAAGGGCTCTGCCAGATCGACGGCGCGACGTTCTTACATCCACCGCAAGCCAATATGCTCTTTGTCACCCTGCCCCGCGCCACCCACCAACGCCTGTTTGACGCGGGCGCAAGCTACCACCTCTGGGACGGTCCCCTGGAAGGCGACCCGGATGAAAAAATCACCGCGAGACTGGTCTGTGACTGGTCGCTGAGCAAAGAGCAGATTGACCAGTTCTTGGATGTGGCAGCGGGATAAAATCAAACGGAAAATGCCAAAGCAAAGCTTTGGCAGCGCCCGAACCGCCCCCACGGGGCGGGCGCTTCGCGTCCCACCCCTCGGTTCGTGCGCAACGCGTTTCTAACTTTGAAGTATAGAAAACACGTCAGATATGCTCTGCCAACCTTATGGACAAACACACCTTATTCGCTGTGACCGCACTTGGCGTGCTCGCTCTCAGCGTCATATTTTGGGGGTGGCTATGTCTAGGGATTTACAAGCGCGGCCTTCGTAGAGCGCTTGCAATCGGCTCGATCCAAATCTCGGTTGTCATAAGTCTCTGCTCACTTGCGAGAGGCGCACCTGGCGAAGCCTTATTGAACCTGTTTGTCCCGCTACCAGCAGCCTATTTCATTATGGCAGACGCAAGTAAGTTCACGCATTTCATCAGCCATTTCGCCATCGTCTCCTTCGTCGGCAACGAAATTCAAAGCTGGGATATCACAATAACCCGCTTTGAAGAGCTGGGCATTCAACCGGTTAAAACCCTCTATCGTGGCCCATATCGCGCCAACCTGTTTGAGGATATGGCAAAGAAACTGAACACCGACACGCAAGAGGGCTTTGTCGCACGCATCTCCAACAGCTTTTCCGAAGCGGATATACCTTACTGCATGGGTAAATATGTCAGAGCGAACCACGTGCAGAGTGACATCCACTGGAGCAAGGCAGACCTCCTTCCAAACGGTCTGAAGACCTAGGATCTGGGCGTCATTTGACCTAGGCCTGCGCGCGATCCGCCTTAATCTCTGCATGGGTCATTTCGGCCCATTCAATCACTGGCATCATCAGGCCCAAAAGCGCCCGTCCCCGCGCCGTCAGTTCATAAATCACCTTGGGCGGCGATGTCGGAAAGACCTCTCGCGTCAGATAGCCTTCTGTTTCCAGCTTGCGCAATGTGCTTGTCAACACCCGCTGTGTGATGTCCCCAAGCGCCCGTTTGATCTCGTTGAAGCGTTTGGCGCCGTCCTCCAGCACACAAAAGATCAAGATAGACCACTTGTCCCCCACCCGATCCAGAACATCGCGGATCGGGCAGTTTTGCGCGTCTTTCTTATCCAGCACGGTGACTTTAACCATACCTAAGCTCCTAAAAGTGCGTTCTTGTGCGCTGGTATACAGTTGATACCTAGGTGCAGCAAGCAACGAAATACGGGAATCACCTCATGAAACTGCTTTCCACCCTCATGGCCGCTGTGACGTTGGCCTTTTTCTCTACAACTGCGGGAGCTGACGACATGTCGGACAACAAGAAAAACCTGATGAACTTCTATGCTGCCTTTTCGGAAGGTGATCTGGATGCCCTGGACAAAGTGCTGATCGAAGATTGGGTCACTTATGATGCCAACCCCGGTCAGGGCGCAGGCCGTCAGGGTCTGAAAGACTTCATCCCTCTGGTCGCGGCATCCTTCTCCGACTTTGAGTGGAAGGTCGAAGAACTGATCGAAGAAGGCAATGTGATTGTGGCGCGTTCCACTTTCTCAGGCACGCACGCAGGCGACTTCATGGGCCACGCCGCAACCGGAAAACCCTTCACCGCCAAGGCGATTGACGTGCACCACTTCAACGAAGACGGCATGGTCACCCACACCTATCACCTTGAAGACTGGATCGCGGTTCTGGCCCAGATCGGCGCGCTCGGCCACTGATTGACGATCTTTCAGGCATAGAGACACCCGCCGGGCCTGACGCGCAGCGGGTGTTTTATGGTCCACTTTCAGGCGGCGTCCGTCACGGTTTTGCGCACTTCCGCCGCCACTTCGGCCGCATGGGTGATCGCCCCCATATGCCCCGCACCTGCAATCGTCACCCGCCGCGCAATCTGCAAAGAGGCCGCAAGCCCATCGCAGGCGGGCGTCATGATCGCAGGCGAAAGGGCTCCATCCATAACCAAAACTGGCACGGCGATGGTGCCAAGCCGGGGCATGATCTGCCCGATGTCATCCAAGACATCGCGCTGAGACGCCACCACAAAGGGCACCTGTCGGGTGAAAGCCGCGCGGATCTCTTCCGGCAAGGCCGCCCAGGGGCGTCCGTCCCCCCATTCTTCCACAAACAAACGCACCGCCGCTTCCGGCGCCCCCGCGTCATAATGCGCCAGAACCTGTGACATATGCGCGTGGTTCTTGGCGACCTCTTCTGGTGCCGCCCCCCGCGCCGCAAGCATGGTCACCGGCTCATATAGGGACAGCGAGCGCACCAGCTCAGGATGTTCAATCGCCAGGCGCACACCAATCAACCCGCCATAGGAATGCCCGATCACATCCACGGGCGCCTTGAGCCGGTCGACAATCGCCTCCACCATGATCTGTCCACCCAGTGCCCCCGGCACAAAGGCACCACTGCGCCCATGCGAGGGCATATCCGGTGCCTCAATCGTCATCAGATCGTCCAGGGCGGCAGCAAGCCCACGGAAGGCACCGGAATGACCAAGGTTGCAATGCAGCGCCAGCGCCGCACGCGGACCCTGCCCCAGAACACGCCAATGGATATCGGGCCGCTGTGCCTCATCAAGCGCCATGGTTCAGAGCTCACCCGCCAGATGTGCGTCCAGATCCTCAAGACGATCCTGTCCCCAGAACCGCGCGCCATCCTCGGTGATATAGAACGGCGCGCCAAAAGCTCCGGCCTCCACGGCTTCGTCCAGATTGCGCGCATAGGTCTCCGCACCCACAAGCAGACCGCTGTCCGCCAGGCCGGGATCAAAGCCCGCCGCACTCAGACAGGCGCGGATCACATCATCCTGCGCAATGTCTTTCTCTTCCACCCAACACGCGCGGGTGAACCCATGCGCCAAGGCCCCCAGATCGCCGCCACCGGCATTCTGCGCCGCAATGAAGGCATAAGAGGACGGGGCCATATTGGTGGGCCAATGCGCAGGTTTCAGATTGAAGTCCATGCCCAGTTTCTTGGCCTGCCGCACCAGTTCCTGAGCACGATACTCCTGACGGCTGACATGGCGATCCTTGGGGGCTGTGCCACCGGTCCGGGCAAACAGCCCCATAATGTCGAGCGGCTTATAGACAATCTCCGCCCCGTGTTTGGCGGCAATCTCCTCCAAACGTGTGCCAGCAAGATAGGTATAAGGTGAAATTGTCGAAAAATAATAGGTGATCGTCGCCATTTGTGCCTCCCTGCACCCACGCTTCGCTTTGCGAGACGTTAGGGCCATGTTAAGCGGAGCGCAATGTCACGAATCTGTCACCACAGCCACCTGGGGATTACCGCGCTATGGCCACCATTCTTGAACCCAAACTGATCACAGGCAACGCCAACAAACCATTGGCCTCCGCCATTGCGCGGCGCATGACCATGCACCGCGGCTCTTCCACAGAGCTGGTCAATGCCCGGGTTGAGCGTTTCAACGACGCTGAAATCTTTGTCGAAGTCTATGACAACGTGCGCGGCGAAGACATGTTCATCATTCAGTCGACCTCTAATCCGGCCAACGACAATCTGATGGAACTGCTGGTCATGGCCGACGCCCTGCGCCGCTCCTCTGCCAGCCGCATCACTGCCGTGATCCCATATTTCGGCTATGCCCGTCAGGATCGCCGCACCAAGGCGCGTACACCCATCACCGCCAAGCTTGTGGCCAATATGATGGTCGAAGCCGGGATTGAGCGCATTCTCACCATGGATCTGCACGCCGCGCAAATTCAGGGCTTCTTCGACATTCCGGTCGATAACCTCTATGCCTCCCCGATCTTTGCACTGGATATCAAAGCCCAGTTCAAAGACACGCTCTCTGATGTCATGGTGATTTCACCAGATGTGGGCGGCGTAGCCCGCGCCCGTGAGCTGGCCAAGCGCATCAACGCCCCGCTCGCCATCGTCGACAAACGCCGCGAAAAACCCGGCGAAGTGGCCGAAATGACCGTGATCGGCGATGTGACCGGCAAGAAATGTATCATTGTGGACGACATCTGCGACACCGCAGGCACGCTCTGCAAAGCCGCCGAAGTGCTGATCGAGCATGGCGCAACCGAGGTTCACAGCTACATCTCCCACGGTGTTCTGTCTGGTCCCGCGATTGAGCGCATCACCAACTCCGTGATGAAATCTCTGGTCATCACCGACAGCATTGAGCCCACCGACGCCGTGAAAGGCGCCAGCAACATCCGCATCGTGCCCACCGCACCGATGTTTGCACAGGCGATCATGAACACCGCCAATGGCACCTCCGTCAGCTCCCTGTTTGAAACCGAGACGCTGGAACCTGCCTACGAAGGTCTGTTCACCTCCTGACGGATCACGCCGCCCCAACACAGCAAAGCCCCGGCACAAACGCCGGGGCTTTTTGTTTTTGCGGAGAAGGTCATTCACCCGCACCTATGGGCACCGCGCTAGCAAAGGACCCATGCCTCCCTGTCAGAGCCTGCCACACCAGCAAGGCAAAGACCTCCTCCCAACGCCCCAGACATCCACGCGACGCAACAGATGCATGCACACCGAACACATGGGGCTTCTCAAGATCAGCCGGCCGCTTTCTTGAGCTGCGCAACCGCTTCCTCAGTGGTCCAAACCGCATTGGCCATATAGCGGAAGTTGGTCAGCGCCGCGAGATAGCCGTCGCCCTCCGGCAACATCGCCGCAGCGGTGGCATCTTTGACAACAGCCACTTCAAATCCATCTTCCAGCAGTTCGCGCAGGTGGCTTTCCGTACAGAGGTTCGCAGACATCCCTGCCAGGATCACCTGATCCACACCGTTCTTGCGCAATTGCAGGCTCAGATCATTGGTGTCATTGCCATAGACCTTATGAGGTGAGGTGACGATGGTTTTGCCATCTTCGATGTACTTCTTGTACTGCGGCATCCAATCCGCGCCTGAGTTTTCAAACCCATCGATGATCAAAGGCCCTTTGCGGTCAAACATGCCAATCTTGTGCATCAGTTTTTCCAGAGCGCCTTCAAACTTCCAGCCGTGATCGGTGGGATAATAGTAATGCGGCGACACGGCTGTGGTGATGTCATGCGCTTTGGCCGCCTTAAACAGGGTCTCGATGTTTTCCACCGTCCCATGTTCTTCCACGCTGGCACCAATCACACCCCAGGTCACGCCTTCCGGATGCAGAAAGTCGATTTGCGGGTCGGTCACCACCAGTGCCGCACGGCTCAGATCCAGCTTCATGTCGGATGGCGGCAGGGCGGGCTGTGCGGGGTCGGCGTAAGGGTTTTCCTTGGCCTGCGCCTGAACCGCACCAGCGCCAGCCACCGCGGCCGCTCCGGCCGCAGAAGCCATCAACCCACCACGCAGTGCCTCCCGGCGTGACAGTTTCTTGGGATCATGATCATGACAATCACACATTGGTCATCTCCTTAGCATTCGCAGGCCTCAGCACCTGCCCCCTGACTATCAGGCGGCCCAATGTGCCTTTGGGTCCAGAATTTGACCTCGCAGAGAAGCAAACGTGTCTTTTCGTCCAGAATTGGCCCATGCTACTCTCATGAAGTACGATCACATATTCGACAGTCTTGAGATCGAGACCAAACCCTTCGCCCTGTGTGAAATCGCAGGTGTGCGCAAAGTGGCCCTGCCCGCAGATGGCGCAGTGACCCTGCACTACGTCTTGTCAGGCGAAGGCAATGTGATCATGCCCCGCCGTGCGGCGATCTCCATTTCGCCAGGCAGCCTGATCCTTGTGCCCGCCCTTGTGCAACATGAGATCCGCAGCACCGCCACAGGGACGATCCCGGCCCCGGCCTGCCAGCCCGCAGAGTTGGAACTGCGCCATGTGCTCACCAAAGGAGGGCCGGATGAAGCCGAACAGGCACCTCTGCTCGCCCTTTGCGCACATATAGTCATTGGCCTCAAAGGCTCTGGCAATCTCATCGACCTGCTGCATGACCCGCTGCATATGCACATCTCGCAACAACATCCGCTGTTTGGTGGGCTCAAAACCCTGCTGGGCGAACTGTCCCGTCCCGATCTGGGCAGCCGCGCCATGGTCCGGGCCATCCTGTTACAGGCGGTGATCGAAATGCTGCGTCAGAGAATGGCGATGGGTGACGGCGCACTCCACTGGATGGCCGCCCTGCGCGACCCCGCCGTCTGGAAGGCCCTGAAAGCCATGCTCGATGCGCCACAAGCGCGCCATTCCGTCGAAAGCCTCTCTGAACTGGCGGGCATGAGCCGCTCCTGCTTTGCCAAGCGCTTCTCTCAGGCTTATGGCTCTGGCCCCATGGAGCTGCTGCGCGATCTGCGCATGCGCAAGGCTGGGCGGCTTCTGAGCGAAACCGACAAGCCCGTCAAAGCCATTGCCGCAGAGGTCGGCTTTGCCAGCCGCAGCGCCTTCTCAAGACAGTTTGAACTGGCCACCGGTCAAAGCCCACGCAGCTTCCGCACCGCTCTGAAAGATCGCTAACCCGCGCGCTGAAGCCCCGTTGACACATCCCGGCTTGCATCGCCTGTGACACGGTCTTTTCGCCGGACAAATATGAACGACAGCGCCACCGCAATCAATGACACAAACAGCGCCGAGAAGATGACATCAGACAGAAAATGTCTGCCAAACGCCACACGCAACAGCGCGCCGGAGACCGCAAAGGACAGCGCGCTGGTGCTGAGCGAAATCATCGCCGTCACCCCTGCCAGCCTGACCATTGCGCTGGCGTTGATCTTCCTGCTCAAAAGTGACGAGCACACCGAGGCGGCCCAAAATGCAGATACGCCGCCCCCGCAGCCCAGCGAAACACCCGTTGAAATCAACCTGCGCGCTTTGCTGCCGGGCCTGCCTTTTGATCTGGGAAATGACATCATCCGCTTGCACGCACAGGATCACTATGTGGAAGTCACCACCACACAGGGGCGCAGCCTGCTTTCAGAGCAATTTGGCGACTGTCTGGACAGACTGGATCGTCTCAACGGCATTCATTGTCACAGATCCCACTGGATCTGCCTCGATCATCTGCGCAGCATCACCCGCAAAGGCAGCGCCTACAGCTGCCAACTCAGCAATGGGGACGAAGTGCCCATCAGCCGCCGCAAATATGCCGAGATCAAAGCCCGCCTCTCTGCCACACCGACGCCGTCCTGACAGCGCCCTTACCTGCGCTCCGCATCGGGCGCATCCCCCGCGCCAATGTCCCAAAACACGCCCGCCATCAGGCCCAGCGCCTCGCGACACAGCGGCTTGAGCACATGTTCATCGGGCGCATGCTGGCAACAGCCACGATAAGAATGGGGCACCCAGATGGTCGGCAGCCCAAGGTGGTCCACAAAAATATCATTGGGCAGCGAGCCCGCCAGATTGGGCAGAACATGGGGGGCTTTGCCCGTGGTCTCCTCAATGGAGCGCGCCACAAACTGCGCCCAGGGGTGCGTGGGCGACAGCCGTGTCGGGCTGAAAGCGCCCGCCGCGCTGGCACGGATCTGCACCTGTGCAAACCCATGCGCATCAAGATGCCGCCGCAGCGCCGGTAAGATTTCCTCCGTGTCTGTGCCCACCACATAGCGCAGCTGGCAATGCGCACGCGCCTTGTCGCTGATCGCGTTGACCGGTGCCTCCGGAATGCCGCTCTGCATCGCAAGCACGGCAAAGCTGTTCCAGCCAAACACACGTTCCGCCGGGCTCAGATCCGCCTCCCCCCAGTCCTCATCCACCGCAGGTCCGGCACCTTCGCACACCGGCAGGTCGCGCAGCGCCGCGCGGATTTCCTCACTCAAACTGTTGGGCCGCCACTCCGGCACCCGGATTTGCCCGCGCGCATCGGTGATTACCGAGAGCGCCTGCGCCAAAATCATCGCCGGATCTGCCAGCAAGCCACCCCAGTTGCCGGAATGATGCGCCCCCTCCCGCAGATCCACCAGCAGATCAAAATCCAGACAGCCACGTGCGCCCATGAACATCGTGGGCGTCTCCGGTTGCAGCCGCGGCCCATCCGAAGCGATCAGCACATCCGCCTTCAGCGCGTCTTTCTGAGCAGCAAACAAGGCGGCCAAACCGGGCGAGCCGGTTTCCTCCCCTGTTTCCACCACAAAACAACAATTAAAGCCCAGCGCCCCGCGCGTCCGAAGCACCGCCTCCAGCGCGGCAATAGTGATCAGATGCTGCCCCTTGTTGTCGGCCGTCCCCCGACCGTAAAGCCGCGCGCCATCTTCGGTCAGCTCAAACGGATGCAGCCCGTCTCGCCACTGCCCTGCCTGCCCATGGGTGACATCCCCATGACCATAGGTCAGCACTGTTGGCAAAGCCGCGCCTTCATGGCGCTGCGCCACCAGAATAGGGCCCGCGCCTGCCACCGCATTGGCATGCTGCACCGTCTCAAACCCCATCGCATGCAAACGCGGCACCATCGCCTCCGTCAGATAGCGCGACAGCTCCGCCGCCTGCGCCGAGTTCTGACTCTCGGTTTCAAACGCCACCAGCGCAGCAAGGTCTGACTGAAACCCCCCGTCGTCAAAATAGGTTTCCGCACCTGCGATGGCCGTCCGACGCGTCATGAGATCACCCTCTCGTGGCAAAAGAAATCTGCCGCACCTTAGGAACAGTTGCTGCCCAGGTGCAATCTCCAGATATGCACAAATCGCTCAGGACAGAGTCACCAGCGTCTTTGGCCAAGGATCCTCAAAGGCGACGCCCGCTTTCCATGCAGCAATCTCTGCCTCTGTGCAAAAACAGGCGCGCACAGCCGTCGCAAAGTCTTCAAGCCCGTCCCGGTCCCCAATCACGGTCAACCGACAGCGGCGGTCCCCAAAAGCCTGCGACTGCCCCTGCAAACGCCGACGCATCTCGGCACGCTCCTGTGGCAACAGGTTCAGGCTGTCATCCTCCAGCGTGGCAATTTTCCAGAAATTCACCACCTCAAGCCCGACACTGCCCGCCGTCTGGTTCCACAAAAGCTGATACTGATCTCGGGAGGGCAACCAGAAAAAACCCTTGCTGCGATAGATGCCCGTGCCAAGATAATGATTGTACACATCCCAAAGGCGTTGCGGATGAAACGGCCGCGCATCCGCAATCACAACACTCTCGATCCGGTAATCCGCCGCGCTGGCCATAGAGCTGGTGTCGTGTTCCACATCCCAAGCGGTCAGCTCCGCCCCCAACTGCGCCACCCGGTCATGATCATAAGGCCCCATCTGCAAAATACTCTCAAGCCGCAGATTGCCCCATTGCATCCCCATCACATCCGCCCCGCGATTGATGGGATGTACCGCCTGAGCAATCCTTTGAAGCGCGCTCTGATCCACACGGTCCATTTTGCTCAGCAGGATGCGGTTGCAGAACATGATCTGCTCCGCCAGCAGGTTTTCGATGCCCCGCTTCCCTGCCGCAAGATTGCGCGATGCCCCCGGCACAATGGCGCGGCCAAAATCATGGTCCTGCGCCAGCGTCAGGCAATCCACCACCGACAGAAACCCATGCAGGCGCAGATCATCATGGAAGCGAAGGGCCTCCAGCAACGGCCAGGGATGTGTGCTCCCTGAGGTTTCAATCAACACATGGGTCACATCCGCCGCCAGCAGCCTGTCAACCGCCGCGCCAAATTGCGCCAAACCTTCAGGGCCGCTGATGCTCCCTGCAGCAATAGAAACAAACCGTGCATCCTGTCGTGACAGCACTTCACTGCCATCCAAAATGGCACCGTCCACATCCAACGTGCTCATCTCATTCACAATCACCCCCAACCGCACATGCGGCAGTTGGCGGGCCCGCACCAGCAGGCTCTGCAACAACGTCGTCTTCCCTGCCCCAAGAAACCCATTGAGCACCGTGACCGGCACAGCTGCAGATTCAGATAAGGATGCCGATGGGGACAGCGCAGATCGCTCTGAGGATCGGCTCATGTGTCGCGCCCGGCGGTCTCAATCCGCTGGGCGGCCTGCTGAAACCAACGCAGCGTGCGCGCATGATGCGCAGCCCCCCAACGCCGGATAAACTTCTCTGTCTGATAGCTCTCCACATCCTGCAAGGCCACGATCCGCGCCTGCACATAGTCCGCAGTCAACGGAATGCCACATTTGACAGTGATGCAATACTCCCAGTCTTCATAGGTTTGGGGAATAACGGACATAGGGTCTCTCTGATTGACTTTTTGACAGGCAGGCTCTCGCCCGGCGCTCTGGGATGATCAGGACAAGGCTTGGGTCTGTCACAGGCCCGGCAGTGCCGCGCCCGTGGCAGGCTCAGGTGGGACCAAATCCTTGGCCTGATCATTTTCGATATGTAATATCATTACACAGATTGCAAGACCGTTTGTCGTAACGCAGCCACACAAGCCGCCGCGCCATCTATCTCTCTAAAATTGGACCCAACGCCCAATTATTGGGCCTTGTTTAAGGGATGTTTCCTAGCCTGCCATCACCCGCACTTGTTCTGAGGTGACCTGATGATGCCGCGCAAAATCCTGCTGTTGACCACCGTTCTCTTGGCACCCTTCCTTTTGGCTGGATGTGGCGGCGGCGAGGAAGGCGACGACAGCGACAGCAGCAGCAATCAGTCCGGCAGTGGCGGCAGCTCCTCTCTCCCCATCACCGACAGCACCACCCTACTGACCTCTTTTATCGACAGCCTTGATCCCATACGCGCCCGCGCCACGCGTCTGATCCGGCAGGATTCGCGCTACACCCGCCAAACCGCGCCAGATGGCCGCTATGTGGACAAAAACAGCAATGGCCGTTTTGACAGCGGTATCGATGTGGAACTGGGGGGCAATCCCCTTTCTGATGCCGGCATTCACTACGCCCACGCCGCAGGGCTGACCGGCGCCGGTCAGGTGATTGCCTTCTCTGACAACGGCTTCCTGACCAGCCATGAGGCCTTCTCCGGCCGCGCCATCACCCGAGGGTCTGGTCTGGCCGTAGCCGACCACGGCACCTTCGTGGCCTCCATCGCGGCGGGCAATTCTGATGATATGATCGGCGTCGCCCCGGCGGCGGATCTCATCTTTGGCAGCTTTGACAGCCTCTCCCAGCTGCGCGCCACCGCCGAATCCGCCGAAGCCGCAGGGGCCGTTGCCCTCAATAACTCCTGGGGCTTTTCCAACACCCGCGCCACCCGCTCTGACTACAACAACATTCTGGGCACCTCCTCTGGGCGGGCTTACCTCAATGCTCTCAAAAGCTATGCGGATGAGGGCATTGTGGTGTTTTCCGTGCCGAACAATTCCAACTTTTCAAACACCGGCCTGATGCCAGCGCTGCCGCTGTTTGAACCCTCTTTGGAGCAGAGCTGGATCGCGGTGGTGAATGGCGTGCCAGAAACGAGCGGCGATGATGTCGTCGGCGCCCGCCGGGTGTCTGAGCCCTGTCTGGAG
This sequence comes from Shimia marina, assembly GCF_001458175.1. GTDB lineage: Bacteria > Pseudomonadota > Alphaproteobacteria > Rhodobacterales > Rhodobacteraceae > Shimia > Shimia marina. The sequence continues at coordinate 61,150 of NZ_CYPW01000009.1, read as the reverse complement.
GCCGCCGCTTGGTGCCTCTCCGCCAATGGCAGCTGGACAAGCGCAACCGCAAATAGCAGCGGCAGCTACGGGTTTGGCACCGGCACTTCCTATGCCGCCCCCACGGTCTCCGGCGCCCTGGCCCTGCTCGCAGAGGCCTTCCCCAATATGACCCACCAACAGCTGCGTGTGCGCCTTCTGGCCTCCGCAGATAACACATTTGACGGCTTCACCACCGAAGGCAGTGTCGAACTCGCCCCTGGCTTTGAGCATAACTACAGCGAAGAATGGGGCCATGGGTTTCTTGATGTGGCCGCCGCCCTTCTGCCCATCGGACGGGCCACCGCCACCATGGAAAACGGCACCGTATTGGACATGAGCAAACCCCTCGTCGTTGCTGGCAGCGCCAGCGGCGACGCGGTAACCCGCGCCCTCGCCAAAGTGCAAATCCAAAGCACCGATACCCTCTCAGCCTCTTTTGCCGTGAACGCAGGTCAGCTGGTCGCCACCCGTCAGGCCGATCCGCTGTTTTCCACACGGGACCTGCTCACCATTGCCCACACACCAAGCCCCACGACCGCCGCAACCGCCTTCTTTGGCACAGAGCGTGGCCTGCCGGTGATGCTGGGCGCAGATGACATCAATCTCACGCTCTACCACGGCCAGTCCTCCGGCACGGATGCGCTTGGCTTTGGTCTGTCCCGTGGCTTTGATCTTGGGCGCACAAACCTACAACTGAGCACCAGCTACGGTGCTGATACAGCTGCGCTGCTGTCGGAATGGAATGGCGGTTCCGGCGGAGCACTGGCCGCCATGGACATGACGCTTTCAACCGCTCTGACCAACAGCTCCCGCCTCAGCTTGGCCATGGGATATGCCTATGGGCAGGAAAGCTCCGATCTGGGGCAATCCGCCGACGTGCTGCTCAACGCCACTGCGCTGTCTTATGCCCATGACCATGTTCTGACCGCCAATGACGCGCTGTCGCTCTCCCTGTCTCTGCCCGCTGCAATTGCCTCCGGCAGCACATCGCTGTCTTTGCCGGTGGCCACCCACGACGGCGCGACACGGCATCAGGACGTGCGCATCGATCTGGCCCCGCGCAGCCGCGAAGTGCGTCTGGCGCTGACCTATCATCGCCCCCTGACACGGCGCACCAATATCGGCATCTCCCTCGCCCATGCCCAGAACCGCGGCCATATCGCCGACGCCGAGGAAACCGCTCTGCTGCTGGGGCTGCGCACCCGTTTCTGAGCCTGTACTTCTTCCACCAAACAGGCCACAACATCGTCAGAGCTTGTGCACAGATCAGACCATTTGAAAGCCCGACGTGTTGGAAATTTTAAGTCCCTCTTTGGAGTCATCAAAGCCTACCAGAGCGCCCGATCAGCCAAGCCTCATCTTTCATGCCGAAGAAACCTGGTTTGTCTCACTTTGTGACGGGAAATTTGATTTCGTTCAAAAGATTGCGGCAAAAGCCACGCAGATGGGGCATCAAACCTATGCGGTGCCCTATGACAGCCCTGTGTCTCAAACCCTCTGCACCGCAGATCACGCGCATATCTTCCTTGGCAAAACCAAGCGTATTGCCCGTCCTGCGCTCTATGCCATGCCCTCCTATATCTGGGGCTTCTGGTATCTCGACCCGCTTGGGGTGAACTGGGACTCTTCGCTGGCAAATGCAGAATTTTCACCAGAGGGCGTAGACGCCGCGAAAGCGCGTTATTTCTTCAACGGTGTCACAGGCCATATGCTGCGAGAGAACATCTCCAAATTCTCCCAAGCGCCCCAAACCACAGAGCCTCTGCCACCCGCGCGTGCAGTGATCTTTCTGCAAGAGATCGACAGCTATGCGACGCCGGTGCATTTTCTCGACGGCCAGCAAATGATCGCAACCGTCGCCAAAAGCACCACCGCACGGGTTTATGTGAAATTGCATCCGGCACAATCAGAGGTCATGGCCAATCGCTACCGCAGCATCTGTCGTCGCTTTGACAATGTTGTAATGTCAGAAAAGAGCATTCACGCACTCACCGCCGCCTCAGATGTGGTGGTCACCCAGAATTCCGCCGCTGGCTTTGAAGCCTTGATGCAGAAGAAACCCGTGATCCTCTGCGCGCGCTCTGATTACGGCCATATCGCGACCATCGCTAAGACGCCGCAGGAGCTGCGCAAAGCCCTGCGCAACGCGGACCACCCTCATCCAAAGCGCGCCTACGAAAAGTATCTCTACTGGTTCTTGGGCCAGAACATGCTGGAACCGCAGGCCCCCGATTTTGAGGCACGGGCATGGGCCCGCATCGCGCCGCTTTTGCCCCAAGGCTGAAAACCCTTACCAAGGTCTGAAGCAGGCGTCGCAGACGCAACATATTCAGAAAACGCGCACCTCCGCGGTACCGCCCCAATACAGACGCGATACCGACGTGGATTTCAGCCGTTGCTTTCCGCTTTTTCTTCCAGCATCAGCCACTCTTCCTCAGCCTCCGCCAAGGCTTTCTGCCGCTCCACCAACGCCTCTGTGGCCTTCTGAAACTTAACCGGTTCCTTGGTGAAAAGCTCCGGATCTGCCATGAATTCTTCCAGCTTGGCAATCTCCGCCTCAAGCCGCTCCATGATTGCAGGCAAGGCCTCAAGCCGGTGCTTCTCCGTAAAGCTCAACCCGGAAGATACCGTTTTTTCCTGCTTGACCTTTTCCGCCTTCAGCTTTGATTTTTCTACCTTTATAGGCGCATTTTCCTGCCGTTGCGCCTGATAGTCAGACCAGCCACCCGCATAGGTCACAGCCTGCCCATTGCCCTCCATGGCGATGGTTGTTGTCGCCACACGGTCCAGAAAATCCCGATCGTGGCTCACCAGCAGAACCGTGCCATCATAGTCATCAAGCAATTCCTGAAGCAGATCGAGCGTCTCCACATCAAGATCGTTGGTCGGCTCATCCATGACCAGCAAATTGCTCTCTTTGGCCATCAGTTTCGCCAGCAGCAACCGCGCCTTCTCGCCCCCAGAAAGGGATCGCACCGGTGCCCGCGCCTGCCGGTCGTCAAACAGAAATTCTTTAAGATAACCAACCACATGCTTGGGGTTTCCACGCACCATCACCTGATCGGCTTTGCCCGAAACCCGCATCTCAGGATCCCCCGTCAGACTGTCCCACAGGGTCATCTCCGGGTCCAGCTTGGCCCGCGCCTGATCAAACACCGCAGGCAACAGATTGGTGCCCAGAGTGACCGTGCCACTGTCCGGTACGACATCCCCCATCAGCATCTTGATCAGGGTGGTTTTCCCAACGCCATTCGGCCCTACAAAGGCCACGCGATCCCCGCGCTGCACCGTCAGAGAGAAATCCCGCACAATGCTCTTACCATCGTAGGCTTTGGACAAGCCTTTGGCTTCCATCACTTTTTTGCCAGACTTCGGACCTGCTGCCAGCTCCATCGCGGCCGATCCCTGGCGCTTGATCATGGATGCGCGCTCTGCTCGCAAATCCTTCAGCGCCCGCACACGCCCCTGATTGCGCTTGCGCCGCGCGCTGATGCCTTCCACCGCCCAGCGGGCTTCGGATTTGATCTTACGATCCATCTTATGACGTTGGAGGTCCTCTTCGTCCCAGACCTTATCACGCCAGGCCTCAAACGCCTCAAATCCCTTTTCCTGACGACGCACCATTCCCCTGTCAATCCAAAGGGTTGCCTGCGTCAGAGCGCGTAAAAAGGCGCGGTCGTGGCTGATCAGAACATAGCCCGCGCGGGTGGATTTCAACTCGCTTTCAAGCCAGGCAATCGCCTCAATATCCAGATGGTTGGTCGGCTCATCCAGCAACATCAGCTCTGGCGCCTCCGCCATCAGCCGCGCCAGCGCCGCACGCCGCCGCTCCCCGCCAGACGCTGTCTCTACCGGACGTGCAGGATCGAACTTGAGCCCCTCTCCCGCGCGCTCCACTTTATAGAGTTCGCCCGGATCAAGGCTGGCAGAGGCAAAATCCCCAAGCGTCGCAAATCCTGTCATATCAGGATCTTGCTCCATATATCCGACACTCACGCCAGGGGGCACAACGATGTCGCCACGATCCGCTTCCACCAACCCTGCCATGACTTTCATCAGGGTGGATTTGCCAGACCCATTGCGCCCCACCAGCGCCACACGGTCGCCAGGCTGCACCACAAGGCTCAGCTGATCAAATACGGGATCTCCGCCGAAAGTCAGGGAGATATCACTCATCTGCAAAAGAGGTATACGTGCCATGAGAAAGCGCGTAGCTCGCCCGGCGGCCAGCGTCAACCTCGACGCAGCCCCTCGCCAGAAATCGCGCGCAAGAGACGTTTGCGCGCAGGCGGAATGGCTTTCACTTCGACGCCCGTAAACACATGAAGTGTATTCATTTTTTGATCAACCACCGCATGATCGCTTACCCAGCCACCCATCATAAGATAACTGCGCAGCATCGGCGGCATCGCCAATTGCGCGGCCTTCAGATTGGGCTTGCGCCGCAACCGGTTGGCAAAACGGAAAACCTTGGGGGCTTTGACACGCGGCAACCAGCGTGGTGGTGCCAGATGACGGTCCCGCAACATGGCAAAACTGTCCAGATAGTGACTGGTATCCGTACCCTCAAAGGAGGCACAACCAAACAGAAGCTCCACAGCATGGTCGTCCACGTAGCGAGTCATGGCGCCCCATGCGATGCGCAACACATCCGGGTCATGGACGTCCGGATGCACACAGAAACGCCCCATTTCCACCATCGGTCCCGGAAAGGTCTTAAGCGCCTCAAGCTCGTAAAACTGCGCCGCATAAGAGCGCCCAATGTCCTGCCCACCGTTAAGGGATAACATCCTGAAAACACAGACCAAACGATTGGTCGCCGTCTCTTCGATCAAATAGTGTATGCACTGATCATCAAAGGCATCCACATCCAGCGCAGCGTCGGAGCCGTGAAATGCGAGATTCCGCAAACGCTGTGCCGCCTGCAAATCAGCCGCAGACGCGGCAGTTCTCACGCAATACCGGCCTTTTGTCAGCATGACGCCATATGCACCCTGTTGTTGCTTCACATCGGCACCCTAACAGAGATGCGGTGACACCCGAATGACAAAGCGCCGCCTTTGCAGACACAAACCTTAGAAGCCACCACCTGAAGAGCTTGGCACGCCCGTCGGGCCGAAGTTGCCAATGTTACCTGCCAACTGACGCAGCAACCCGCCACTTTCAATTCCGTTGTCAGTGATCCGACGCGTCAGAGGCACAACCTGACCGTCCTCCAGCGCATAGTGTTCAACATTTCGTGCAATGCCATTAGCATCAAATCCGATCGCCACAATCTGCCGCTCCACCACTTCCGGCTTACGCGGCCCAAAGTGTTTCACCCGCGTGCGCACATAGAGGTTCACATTGCCATCCAGCACACCCGTTGCAGAGGGCGGCCCAATCGTCTCAGTGACCGTATCGCGCGTATCAACCCCCAGCGTGATAGAAGAAAGCTCTTCTGTTGTAGGAACATAGCCGTGATTGCGATAGCGCGTTGCACAGGACGCAAGCGTCAAAACAAGCACTCCCATGACCGACAATTTGATCACCGTGTTGCGCGTCTTCATGCTTGCCCTCTTGTGTTGGCTCGTCTTGCCTTTTATCTCGCTTATAGAATGAATGCGCGACGTTCAAGAAACTAAGCGCCGTTTCAACACTTCAGTGCAAAGTCCCGCCGTATGTCCCAATCTTCCCTCCCGCAAACCTCGCTGCGTGTCGCAGATCTTCCGCAGAACCGCCCAACCGCCTTTGAAATCAAACCCGACACGGAGGCGCTGACCACATTGGCGGCAGAACTTGATATTCAACAAATCAAGAAACTTGTTTTCACCGGCGAAGTGCGGGCCTTTGGCGCCTCCGACTGGGAGCTTAAAGGGCAATTGGGGGCAACCGTGGTGCAGCCCTGCGTCGTCACCCTGTCTCCAGTGACCACCCGGCTGGATGAGCCCGTCGAGCGCCGCTTCCTCAAAACCGTGCCAGAGTTCAGTTCTGACGAGGAAGAAGTTGAAATGCCGGATGATGAAAACGCCGAGCCACTCCAATCTCATATCGATCTCAATGCCGTCCTGCAGGAGGCCTTGGCCCTGCTCATTCCACAGTTCCCGAGAGCTCAAGGCGCCCAACTGAAGGAATCAGTCTTTACGGAGGCCGGAAAAAAGGCCATGACCGACGAAGATGCGCGCCCTTTCGCCGGATTGTCTGCCCTGCGGGATCAACTCACAGCAAAAGACGACGAATAGGGCTTGCGTTGAGCGGAAATCGCAGTATTTTCGCGCGCTCATTCGAATTTAGCGTTGGACTCAGGCGCGCAGAACGCGTAGAGGCTCACAACGCTCAGGAAATCGGGCCTTCGGCCCCCGTAAATCAAAGGTTGCGACATGGCTGTCCAGCAGAACAAAGTATCGAAATCGCGCCGCAACAACCGCCGTGCTCACGACGCCCTGGTTGCAGCGAACCCTAACGAATGTGACAACTGTGGTGAGCTGAAGCGCCCCCACCACGTCTGCCCATCCTGCGGCACCTATGCCGAGCGTGAAGTGATCGCTATGGTCGACGACGTCGATCTGGACGACGACGCAGCATAAACAGTGAGATCATCGCCCGCATGGCCGGTTTGACTACATCAGCAAACCCCGATAGCGGGCGTACAGTGATCTCTGTTGACGCCATGGGTGGCGATCGCGGGCCGGCAGCTGTTGTTGCCGGCATTTCCCTGTCGGCCAATAAAAACCCGGATATTGCATTTATTCTTCACGGCCCCGAAGACGAACTCAAACGTCTGGTGGCGCGCAAGCGCAATCTTGAAGGCCGTGTGGAGATTCGCGACGCCCCGGATGTTGTCTCCATGGAAGACAAGCCGCGCGATGTGATCCGCCGTGGCAAAAGCACCTCCATGTGGTCCGCTTTGGAAAGCGTGCGCAGTGGCGAAGCTGACGGTGTCGTAAGCTGCGGCAATACCGGCGCCCTCATGATGCTGTCCGTGGTTCGGTTGCGCAAAATCCTCGGCGTGCATCGCCCGGCCATCGCCATTTTGTGGCCCTCGCGCTCCCCGCAGGGGTTCAACATCATGCTAGACGCTGGCGCAGACATTAGCGCGGATGAGCACGACCTGCTGCAATACGCACTCATGGGCGCATCTTATGCCCGCAATGGCATGGAACTCAAACGCCCCCGTGTTGGCCTCCTGAATGTTGGCACTGAAGAACATAAAGGGCGCAACGAGTTGAAGCTTGCGCATGATTTGATTGCGCAAAACGCCTCCATAGCCAACTATGACTTCGTGGGCTTTGTCGAAGGCAATGACATCCCCGGCAACCGTGCGGACGTGATCGTCACTGACGGGTTCACCGGCAATGTTGCCCTGAAAACCGGCGAAGGCACCGCCAGCCTGATTGGCAGCCTCCTGCGCGAAGCCTTCAAATTTTCGCCTCTCTCGCGGCTCGCTGCGCTGATGGCCTATACATCCCTCAATCGCCTTAATAAGCGCATTGATCCGCGTCGCGTGAACGGCGGCGTCTTTTTGGGGCTGAATGGCACAGTGGTGAAGTCGCACGGCTCCTCTGATGAAACAGGGGTATCTTCGGCCGTCAAACTGGCTTTCAAACTTGCGCAATCCGGCTTCTCCGAAAAGCTCGCTGCACGGGTTGCATCTGCCGTGTCCCTGCCGCAAGATGCCGAGAACACAAACGAATAAAAACAGCTGAGCAAGGCATCGATATGACGACACGCGCCGTGGTGATGGGCGTAGGCCACTACTTGCCGGAACGGGTCGTTCCTAACGCCGAGTTTGAACAAACCCTCGACACAACCGACGAATGGATTCGCACCCGCTCAGGGATCGAACGACGCCACTTCGCCGCCGAGGATGAAACGACATCAGATCTGGCCAGCTTTGCTGCCAAAGCGGCGCTGGAAAACGCCGGTCTGAATGCAGATGATATTGATGCCATCGTGGTGGCAACATCAACGCCTGACCTTACGTTCCCTTCCGTCGCGACAATGGTTCAGGAAAAGATCGGCATGACCCGCGGTTTCGGCTTTGATGTCCAAGCTGTCTGTGCAGGGTTTGTTTATGCCCTGACCAACGCGAACGCTTTGATCGTTTCTGGTCAAGCGCAACGGGTTCTGGTGATTGGCGCAGAAACCTTTAGTCGGATTATGGACTGGACCGACCGGGCCACCTGTGTGCTGTTTGGCGATGGCGCAGGGGCATTGATCCTGGAAGCTCAGCAAGGCAAAGGCGGTTCCGATGACCGCGGCGTTCTCAGTGCCGATCTGAATTCTGACGGCAGATACCGCGATATGCTTTACGTGGATGGGGGCGTCTCAACCAATGGGGAATCAGGCAAGCTGCGCATGCAGGGCAATGCCCTCTTCCGTCAGGCCGTCGAGAAACTGACATCCACAGCACATACTGCGCTGACCAAAATCGGCCTCACCGACGATGCCGTAGACTGGATTGTGCCACATCAAGCCAATATTCGCATCATCCAGGGCACAGCCAAGAAGCTTGGCATCCCAATGGAGCGTGTCATCGTAACAGTGCAGGACCACGGAAACACTTCCGCAGCGTCAATCCCTCTGGCCCTGTCAACAGGTGTTGCCAATAGACAGATCAAACGTGGCGATCTGCTCGTGACAGAAGCAATTGGCGGTGGGCTAGCCTGGGGCTCGGTTGTCCTGCGCTGGTAAGGGTCCACAGCAAGCGATATGTTCTAAGTCTTTGGCGAACATCAAAGATAATCTGGCTTAGCCGGGCGCTAGTCATTGACTTATAAATTGTGTTGCTTCTATGCTTTTTGAACGAAACACCGGTGACAGGGGGGAACGTATGACTGCCAAGACATTGACTCGAATGGATCTCAGCGAAGCGGTGTTCCGCGAAGTTGGATTGTCTCGCAACGATTCCGCACAACTTGTGGAAAGCGTACTCATGCACATGTCCGACGCGCTTGTCAGTGGCGAACAAGTCAAGATTTCCTCTTTTGGAACCTTCAGCGTGCGAGACAAAGCCGCACGTGTGGGTCGCAACCCCAAGACCGGCGAAGAGGTTCCGATTAACCCGCGTCGCGTTTTGACATTCCGGCCGTCACATCTCATGAAAGACCGTGTTGCCGCTGGCAACAAAAAATAAGGCGATACATAGCCCATGGCGAAATCTCGGGAGGCTTTTCGAACCATCAGCGAAGTCGCTGATTGGCTCGGTGTGCAGACCCATGTCCTGCGTTTCTGGGAAAGCAAATTTTCTCAGGTGAAACCCGTGAAACGTGCAGGTGGGCGTCGATATTATCGCCCACAAGACATGGAACTTCTCGGCGGCATTCGCAAACTGCTGCATGAAGATGGCATGCCTATCAAAGAGGCGCAGCAGCTTCTGCGTGACAAAGGCGTGAAGCATGTCTCCGCCATGTCACAACCTCTTGATGCGCCAGCTCCGAAAGCCAAGGATACCATCGAAGCGCAGGCGGAGCCTGTCGCAGCGGACGAGCCTTCAGACATCGAAGTTGCAGCCCAAGAGCAGTCCGCTTCTGAAGCGCCAGCTCCAGAAGCCCAGGATCTTCCGGCTGAAGATGAGGTCGATTCTGAGCAGGATGCCATTGCAGATCAGGAACATGTCGCGGATACGGCCCCGGTTGACGAGGACCTTGCGACTGACCCAGCTATCACGCCGTCTGAAGAGACGCTTCAGTATGAAGCAAGCCCAGCTGCAGACGCGCCAGAGCTGTCCGAACCTCAACCCAAAGCCACTGAGGTTGCAGAGGAACAGAGCGCAGACCTTCCCTCTGATTTGAATGCGCAACAGGAAGATACGCCATCCATGGAGCAGCAACCTGCACCTGTGATGGAAGATCTTTTTGCAGCGGCTCAAGAACCACAAGAGACACCGCCCCAACCAGATACTGCGGCGCCTCCATCTCAAACTGAGCCTAACACTGCGGTACAAGATATCCCGCCTGTCGCCACTGAAGAAGCTCCAGCGGCGCAGGGCGATGCAGCTCAGACCGAGGCATCCAACGCGCTCACGCCTCCATCGGACACTGCAGCGCCACAGGAACCAACAGCGCCACCTACAGAGTCAATGTCGATCACGGAGCCGCCAGCGCCCAGCGAAACTGCTTTGCAAAGCGATATCGAGACTGGCGCGGAGCCACCTGCCGAACCACTCTCCCCTGCCCCAGAGCCAACGGTGATGCCGGAGGCGTCCAGCGCTCAGCAAACAGACGTGCCCGCACCACAAGCTCCAAAACGCACCGCGCAGGACCTCGCCGATCAAGAAATCAAACGCGACGAGTTCCTAATGGTATTCAGTGCGCCAGCGCGCGTGGCCGACGCAGATAAAAGCCGCGCAGCTGAACTTCTCGCCCGTCTGGAGGCGCTGCACGCCAAAGCAAGCTGATCGACGCAAGTGTCGTAGAAAGATGTCATTTTTGACTTGCTCCCGCCCGCATTTAGGTTATGAAAAGCCCATCGTCGGGCTATGGCGCAGCCTGGTAGCGCGTCCGTCTGGGGGACGGAAGGTCGCAGGTTCGAGTCCTGCTAGCCCGACCATTAAAAACCGCCCGTGTGCCGAAAGGCCCGGGCGTTTTTTGTATTCTGGAGGACCGCGATGACTGGCGTATTGCCCAGCCAAACCATTGAAACCATGCTGCAATCTGGTGAAATCTCTGTAGATCAACCGGTTGCAGAAGGTCAGGTTCAACCCGCATCGCTTGATCTGCGTCTTGGGACTGTGGCCTACCGCGTGCGCGCCTCCTTCCTTGCGGGGCAGGAACGCTCTGTAAAAGATCGCCTATCCGAATTCGAAATGCACCGCATTGATCTGACCAATGGGGCAGTTCTGGAAAAGGGCTGCGTCTATGTGGTGCCCTTGATGGAAAGCCTTGCACTGCCTCAAGATGTGCAAGCCGTCGCAAATGCCAAAAGCTCGACGGGGCGTCTGGATCTCCTGACGCGCACCATCACCGACGGTGGCACAGAATTTGATCGAATCGCGCCGGGCTATACTGGCCCGCTTTATGCGGAAATTTGCCCGCGCAGCTTCTCTGTGCTTGTACGCCCCGGCATGCGCCTGAACCAAATACGCTTTCGCAAGGGGCAGAGCATTCTGACAGACGCCGATCTGCGCGTCCTGCACGACCGCTCACCGCTTGTGGACGGAGAGGCCGTGATTGATGACGGTCTGGGGTTTTCCGTCGATCTAAAGCCGCAGTCCGGAACTCTGGTGGGCTATCGTGCTAAACCCCATACTGGCGTCATCGATCTGGACAATATCGGGTATTACGACCCTGCGGAGTATTGGGAAGAGCTGCACGCCTCAGACGGCAAAATCATCCTTGATCCCGGCGCCTTCTATATTCTGGTGAGCCGCGAAGCGGTGCACATACCCCCAGCCTACGCGGCGGAAATGGCGCCATTCCTTGCCATGGTCGGCGAGTTCCGTGTGCACTACGCTGGTTTCTTTGATCCCGGCTTTGGCCACGATGCCGTCGGGGGCAGCGGATCACGTGGTGTGCTCGAAGTGCGCTGCCATGAGGCACCCTTTGTGCTGGAGCATGGGCAGGTTGTTGGCCGTCTGGTCTATGAGCGCATGTCAGAAGTGCCAGAACAGCTCTATGGCGCAGGCATCGCATCCAATTATCAGGGTCAGGGCCTGAAGCTTAGCAAACATTTCAAGGCGACCTAAGCAGCCTTGAGGCAGTACTAATCCTTCAGAATTTGTTCATACGGCGCATCGCGCGCATCGCCTGTTTGGCTTGCTTCGCTTGCGGCTGTGGCGTATTGCTCTGCGCTTGCTCATTGGGGGTGTTCTGGCCAGATTTTCCGCGATTGGACATCGCCTTAAACCCAGCGTTGATGCCACCATTGACCAAACGGCGGATGATTTGGCGGGTGATCATGTTCACAATCTGATTGGCATTCATTGAGCGCGCTCCATTCTCTCAAGGCGTTCATGTAAGCGACAATTGCGCCAATATTAAGACCCAAACACCAATCTGTGTTCAATAGTCAAGCGCGTCAATCTTCAAAAAGCTCCGGTTGCCCGTCGCTCAGATCCAGCACTTCGTCTTCTTCTTCGTCCGATTTAACGCCAAGTGGAATCGTTCCCGGCGGTGGACGGTTCTCCAAGAGACCGGCAGCCCGCAACTCTTTGAGCCCCGGCAAATCACGCGCACTGGCCAGCCCAAAATGATCCAGAAATACCGGCGTCACCACAAAAGTCACCGGGCGGCCCGGCGTCATCTTGCGACGTCCAAACCGGATCCATTCCATCTCAAGCAATTGGTCCACCGTACCGCGGCTCACACTCACACCGCGGATTTCTTCGATTTCGGCGCGTGTGACCGGCTGATGATAGGCAATGATGGCAAGCGTTTCGATGGCCGCACGGGACAGCTTACGCGTTTCAACGGTTTCCTTCTGCATCAGAAAGCCAAGATCAGGTGCCGTGCGCATCGCCCAGGCATCCCCCACTTTCACAACATGCACGCCCCGCCCTTCATAGCGTTTGCGCAGATGCACCAGCGCCTCTGCCGCATCCGCCCCATGCGGCATCCGGTCGTTCAGTTCCCTGACACTCACCGGTTCCGCGCTGGCAAAAAGGATCGCCTCACACATGCGCTCCTGCTCCGCCAATGGTGGCGCTTCAAACAGGCTTTCCTCCGGCGCGTGACCGCCTTGCGCAACCGTGTCCTCTTCAACCGGCGTCACGTCATCGCTCATCTCGGCCATCCCTCTTACGAACTTCAATTGGCGCAAAGGTCTCGCTCTGCCGAATGAAGACCTTGCCTTCTTTGGCAAGCTCCAGCGAGGCTGCAAAAGTGGCCGCCGTTGCGGATCTGCGCTTCTTGGGATCATTCTCCCAGCCATCTGGTAAATAACTCAGAATATCGGTCCATGTGCCCGCAAACCCGATCAACCCGCGCATACGCTCCAGCGCTTCTTCCATGGTAAACACCGAGTCTCGGTCCATGATGAAAGGACGGAATTCATCCCGCGTGCGCAATCTGGCATAGCCCTGCATCAGATCCAGCAGCGTTGCGGTGTATGTCACCCGGCGCACGCGCTCCATCTTTTCAGGCACGCCACGCGCGAAAAAATCTCGTCCCAGACGATTTTGCGCCATCAATTTGGCGGCCGCATCCCGCATCGCCTGCAAGCGTTCCAACTGAAAGGCCAGATGAGCCGCAAGCTCTTCACCCGATGGCCCCTCTTCCGTGGGATCCGGCGGCAAAAGCAGGCGTGATTTCAGAAAGGCCAGCCAGGCCGCCATCACCAGATAATCCGCGGCCAGCTCCAGCCGCAGACGCTTCGCACGTTCCACAAAGTTCAGATACTGTTGCGCCAGATCAAGAATGGAAATCTTGCGCAGATCCACTTTCTGCGTCCGCGACAGTGTCAGCAACAAATCCAGTGGCCCTTCAAACCCATCGACATCCACGATCAGAGCTTCCGCCGCCATTCGTTCGGCGACAGACATCTTCTCCATGTCTTCAAAAAGGTCTGTGTCGGCCATGCCCCCTGCCCTTAAAGCGCCCCGTCAGAGCGCTTTAAGTTCCTCGGCGAGCGCTTCAATGTCAACAGGCTTGGGCGCACGACGCGCCGCCAGCACAGCCTCAGATCGCGCCTGTGCTGCAGGGGTCATCGCACCAATGGCTTCTGCCACAGCCTTGCGCTCTGCCAAACTGCCGTTGCAATGCAAAATCACATCACACCCAGCCTCAATTGCGGCCTTCGCCCTCTGATCCACGGTTCCATTCAGGGCTTCCATGCCGATGTCATCGGTCATGATCAGCCCACCAAATCCAATATCATCCCGCATGAAGCGCATCATTTTATCTGAAATGGTGGCGGGGCGGTCATCTAACGCTTCAAAAACAATATGCGCTGTCATTCCCATGGGCATGTCATTGAGCGCGCGGAACGGTGCAAAATCGCCTTCCAGATCTGCTTGTGATTCAGTCACCCGTGGCGGCTCTTTGTGGCTGTCCACCACCGCGCGCCCATGTCCGGGCATGTGCTTTAGGATGGGATAGACGCCACCATCCCATAGCCCCTCTGCCACGGCGCGCCCGATCCGTGCCACCGACGCAGGATCCGCGCCATAGCAGCGGTTTTTCAAAAACGGATGTGTCTCATCGCGCGCGACATCCACCATGGGCGCACAATTGGCATCAATGCCAAGCGCCATAAGCTCATGCGCAATCAGGCGATAGCGCAGATACATCGCTCGCTCGGCCTTTTCCCCAGCCTGCATCACCTGCTCCAAAGGCGGCAACCAATCGCGCACCAAAGGCGCGCGCAACCGCTGCACACGCCCGCCTTCCTGATCAATCAGGATCGGAGCCTCATGCCCTACGGTCGCGCGCAACTCCGCGCATAGGGCCTTTACCTGATCCGCTGTATCAATATTGCGAGCGAACAGAATGAAGCCAAACGGCTGTACATCCTTGAAAAACTGCTTTTCTTCTTCACTGAGACGCAGACCATCACAGCCAAAAATGGCAGCGCAGAAACCGCTCATCGTGTGGTCACCGGAATACAATCCGCATTTTCCGCTTTCAGCGCAGAACACAAACGCCGCGCATCACTCACGGTATCAAAGCCCATGGCGCGCAAACGATAGAACACACGCCCACCGCTGCTGGCCTTCTGAATCACGCGCGTTTTGTCCCCGAGATAAGGCTCAAACCGGGTCTGCAAGCGCGTCCACTCTCTTTCGGCAATCTCCGTGCTTTCATAGGCCCCCAGTTGCACAAGCCGCGTGCCGGCAGGAATCGTTGAAGGATCGGCCGTTTTGAGAACGGATCCAACGGCGGCATCAATAGAGGCGATCTGCTGACTGGAGGCGGCAGACGACAAGGATACAGGGCGCAAGACAGGGCGCAGCGACCGCTTCAGGCCACCCTGCACCTGAGGTGCTGGTTGCGCGTCCACCGCGACAGTTTCGCTTTCTGGAACAGAAAGAGAGGCCTGCACGGGCTGCGTTTCCGTCGCTTCAACCGCTTCCAGAGGCGTGGCGCCTGCGGCCAGTTGGGCCGCCAGCTCTTCGACAGACAGCGGCGCGCTTACATCCAAAGGTTCAGGAGCCACGATGGGGGCTGGCGTCTCCACCTCAAGTGTTTCGCTATCAACCGCAGGCACCTGCGCTGCGATCTCAGCCGCTGCAGCAACAACCGCGGCCTCCACAGCGGAGGCATCCACGATGTCACGCTCAGTGATGGCAATCGGAGGCGGCGCAACAATCACCTGATCCGCTGGGCCAGCTGCGCTGCCATCGGCAGCAACCTTATTGACCATCAACCCCTGATGCCCGGCAAGGCGCCCACCCGGATCTTCGGGCTGCACCCGCATCGGGCCTTCCAGCGCACGCACAACTGGCACGCCACTGACATCGCGGGACAAAATTTTATACCCCCAGACACATGTTCCAGCGACCAACGCCAAAGACATGACCATGCCAGCTCGGTTCACAAGAAGCGCCGCATTCGGGGATTCGCCTTTGGGTGCGTGCGGCGCACCCATCGGAATTTCTGCCATTTTTGCCTCACTGCCCGTTTTCCACCAGCTGTGAAGCGGTGTCGCCGGGGTCGTCTTGCCTTGTCCTCAACCCCGACGAACGTGCAGCTTTAGCGCATCTCTTGCGCCGGAGTTACACCCAGAATACCAAGACCTGCGGAAATAACAACGGCCACGGCACGTGCGAGGCCGATTTTCGCCTGAGACGCCGCCGCATCACCTTCTTGCAGGAAGCGCAGGCTGTGATCCTCATCACCCTTCTTGTAGTGGCTGTGCAATTCGCTTGCCAATTCATATAGATAGAAGGCAATCCGGTGCGGCTCATTGGTGCGTCCGGCAATCTCCACAAGGCGTGGCCATTCCGCAACCTTCTTGGCCACATTGATCTCCGCATCGCTGTCCAGCTTGGTCAGATCCGCAGCCAGCAATGTGCTATCATCCACGGAAATCCCAGCGGCCTCGGCTTTGCGGATCACGGAACAGACCCGCGCATGGGCATATTGCACATAGAACACAGGGTTGTCTTTAGATTGCTCCAGAACCTTGTCAAAATCAAAGTCCAGCGGCGCATCGTTTTTGCGGGTCAGCATCACAAAGCGGGTCACATCCGGCCCCACCTGATCGACAACATCGCGCAGGGTCACAAATGTTCCGGCCCGCTTGGACATCTTGAACGGCTCGCCGTTTTTGAAGAGCTTCACCAACTGGGTCAGCTTGATGTCCAGAGGCACCTGACCATCTGACAGCGCAGAAACCGCGGCCTTCATGCGTTTCACATAGCCGCCATGATCGGCACCAAACACATCGATCAGCGCGTCAAAGTCGCGGGTGACCTTGTCATAGTGATAAGCGATGTCTGGCGCAAAATAGGTCCAGCTGCCATCAGATTTCTTCACAGGGCGGTCCACGTCGTCGCCATGGTCTGTGGAGCGGAACAGGGTCTGCTCACGCGGCTCCCAGTCTTCGGGCTTTTTGCCTTTTGGCGGCTCAAGTACGCCTTCGTAGATCAAGCCTTTGTTTTCAAGCGTTTCCAGCGCTCCTTCGATGCGACCGGTACCATAAAGCGACTTTTCGGAGAAGAACACATCCATCTCCACGCCCAACGCCTTAAGGTCGGCACGGATCAGATCCATCATGGCTTCGGTGGCAAATTCGCGGATCTCTTTCAGCCAAACCTCTTCTGGCTGGCCGACAAATTTGTCGCCATATTGCGCCTTCAGCTTTTCGCCAACCTCAATCAGGTAATCCCCCGGATAGGTGCCCTCTGGAAATTCAACGGTTTCCCCGTGCTGCTCCAGATACCGCAGGTAAGACGACCGGGCGAGCACATCCACCTGCGCGCCCCCATCGTTGATGTAATACTCCCGCGTCACATCATAGCCGACAAAATCCAGCAGCGATGCCAGCGCATCCCCAAACACAGCACCGCGGGTGTGCCCAACATGCAGTGGGCCGGTGGGGTTGGCAGAAACATATTCAACGTTGACCTTTTTATCTGCGCCCATGGCAGAGCGGCCAAAGTCCTGCCCTGCCTCAAGCGCGGCCTTGATCACATTTTGCCACAGCACCGGTGCCAGCCGCAGGTTCAAAAAGCCCGGACCGGCGACTTCCGCAACAGAGACACGTGCGTCTTCGGCGAGCTTTCCTGCGAGCACATCGGCAATGTCGCGTGGTTTCATCTTGGCAGGTTTGGCCAGCACCATCGCGGCATTGGTGGCCATATCCCCATGCAACGCATCGCGGGGCGGCTCAACAGCCACGTTTTTAAAGTCCAGTCCTTCAGGCAGCTTGCCTTCGGCTTGCATCGCTTCCAGCGCCTCAATCACAAGCGCGCGGATTTCGGAAAACAGGTTCATCAGACCGTCCTATGTATGTGTTATGGTCTTTTTTGGATTTGCGCTGGTTTACCACCCTAATCCGCCACGTCAACGCTACTCGCCAACAAGCCGCGCATGTTGCTGCAGCGCATATCGGTCTGTCATCCCGGAAATATAGTCCGACACTTTGCGCGCAATCGCCGTTTCATCCTGACAATGCTCCAGATCCGGATGCCAACGCTCTGGCAACAACATCGGGTCTTTGAGAAAGAGCGGGAACAGCTCTTCCACCACCAAAGTCACCTTCTTGCGCATCTCAACCACGGAAGGCGCACGATACATACGGCTGAACAAAAACGCGCGGATCTGCTTGAGATCCTGCCAAAGCGCGGCGGAAAACTGCACCATGGGCCTGCCACAGGCGCGCAACTCTTCCACGGATTGCGGACCCACTTCGGCCAGATTTTGGCGTGATGTGTCGATCACATCTCCGACCATCACGCCAAACACCAGGCGCAGGGCCTCATGACGGCGGCGAATATGCTCTAAACCGGGATAAATCCTGTCCACCTCGGCAAAGGCCTCTCCCACGATGGGCAGATGGCAGATTTCCTCTTCCGTAAACAGACCTGCGCGCAAACCATCATGCAGATCATGGTTGTTGTAGGCCACATCATCGGCCAGCGCCGCAACCTGCGCCTCGGCACTGGCATGTGTGTGCAGCTCAAGATCATGCACCGCATTGTAATCAGCCAAGGCATAGGGCAGCGCGCCTGTCACCGGCCCATTGTGCTTGGCGATGCCTTCCAGTGTTTCCCAAGTGAGGTTCAGCCCATCAAAATCCGCGTAGTGCCGTTCCAGAGATGTCACAATCCGCACGGCCTGTGCGTTGTGATCAAAGCCCCCATATGGGGCCATCAAAGCATGCAGTGCGTCCTCACCGGTATGGCCAAAAGGCGTGTGCCCAAGGTCATGTGCCAGTGCAATGGCCTCCGTGATCTCCTGATTGAGCCCAAGCGCGCCCGCAATGGTGCGCGCCACCTGCGCCACCTCAATAGAATGGGTCAGCCGGGTGCGGAAATAATCGCCTTCATGCTCCACAAACACCTGTGTTTTGTGCTTGAGCCGCCGAAACGCGCTGGCGTGAATGATCCGATCCCGGTCTCTTTGAAAAGACGACCGAAAACTGCTTTCCTCTTCCGGAAAACGCCGCCCCTTGGCGCGTGCCGGATCTGAGGCATAGGGCGCATACATGTGCGAGGTCCTTGTAGCCTGTCCTTAGCTTTTCTATATTGGGTTTTGCCCCCTCAAGGAACCGGGCAAATCGTGCGAATAGGACAAAAAATCATGCAGTTGCCTCCTAAAGTGACCGAAAGAGCCTTCGAAAGACTCGCAGAGATTGGGGCCGCCGATCAAGGTCAGGCCCTGCGCGTGGCGGTTGAGGGGGGCGGATGCTCCGGATTTCAGTATGAAATCAAGCTCGACACGCAGAAAGAAGATGACCTTGTGCTGGAAGGCGCAGGAGAAAAGGTTCTGGTGGACAGCATCTCTCTGCCCTTCCTCGCAGATGCGGTGATCGACTTTACCGAAGAATTGATTGGCGCGCGGTTTGTGATCAACAACCCCAATGCCACAAGCTCCTGTGGCTGCGGCACCAGCTTCTCCATGTAACCTGCGATGTCGCGCCTGCCTGCTATTGTGGCGGCTTCCCCCTTGTGGTTCCCGCCCATGGCTGGATAGATACAGCCATCCAGCAGACAGGAGCGCAGCATGAAAATCGCCACTTTCAACATCAACGGCATCAAGGCGCGCATTGAAACCCTGCCGCGCTGGCTTGATGAGGCGCAGCCGGATGTGGCGCTCTTGCAGGAAATCAAATCCGTTGATGAGGCTTTCCCGCGGGAAATCTTCGAAGAACGTGGCTACACTGTCGAAACCCATGGCATGAAAAGCTTCAACGGCGTTGCCATTCTCTCCAAACTGCCGCTGGAAGATGTGACCCGAGGCCTGCCCGGCGACGATAATGACGAACAGGCGCGCTATATTGAAGCCACTGTGATGGGCGAAAGGCCCATCCGTGTGTGCGGCCTCTACCTGCCCAATGGCAATCCCGCCCCGGGACCAAAGTATGACTATAAACTGGCGTGGATGAAACGCCTTCAGGCCCGTGCCGAAACCCTTCTGGCGCAAGAAGAACCCTTCCTGATGGCCGGAGACTACAACATCATTCCCCAAGATGAGGACGCCGCCAAACCCGAAGACTGGCAGGAGGACGCCCTCGCCCGCCCTGAAAGCCGCGCCGCCTATCGCCGATTGCTCAACCTCGGCCTGACCGAGGCGTTCCGCGCGCGAAACAAGATGGCTGGCATGTATTCTTTCTGGGACTATCAGGCCGGCGCATGGAACCGCAATAACGGCATCCGCATCGACCATTTCCTGCTCAGCCCGCAATGCGCGGATCTGCTGCTCGACTGCCAGATTGACAAGGAAGAACGCGGACGTTCCAAACCCTCCGACCACGTGCCGGTTTGGATTGATCTGGCCGCCTGACGCGTCAATTTCCCCCCGCGCTTTCGGCTCCTATCGCGACTGCATCTCAAGCAGTTGCACCACATAGGGGCCCAACTCGGGGACAATCCTTGCCACACCCTCTGCATTGGGGTGAATCCCATCCGCCTGCATCAGCCCGCGCAGCTCGTCAGCAGGAAGATACCGAATGGCCGCAAAGAAATCCGGCGCAAGCGACACGTCATATTGCGTGGCCAAGGCCCCATACATGCCGTCAAACGCCTGTTTGTAATCCGCGCCAAAATTCATCGGGGCCTCAACCCCAACCAGCAACACATCCACATCCGCGGCCTGACCGGCCTCAATGATGCCCGCGAGATTGGCTTTGCTGACCGCAGGATCCACCCCGCGCAGCGCATCATTGCCCCCAAGCGTGACAATCATGGCATCCACATCCGGCCCAAGGGTCCAGCCCACGCGCGCCAGACCACCCTGTGTGGTGTCCCCCGACACACCTGCATTCTGCACCATGACATCCAGCCCATGCCCGCGTAGCCAGCTTTCCAGTTGCGGCACAAAGCCCGCCTCCTGCGCAACCCCGTAGCCATGCGTCAGGCTGTCGCCCAAAGCCGCCACCACCACAGGCTCCGCCAATGCTGACCAAGCGGTTAGCGGAACCGCTAAAATGCTCAACGCCAGCGCCTTGCCCCGACGCACAAGCGCCCCATATAGAAAAGAAAATTTCATCAACAGGCGGCCTCTTTCATGTCCTCTATTCTCTCCCTCCAAGATGCGACTTTGGCGCTGGATAGCAATGCCGGACGGATAGAAATCTTGCATGGCATTACATTGGATGTTCAATCCGGTGAGACTTTGGCGCTGGTTGGCCCCTCCGGATCCGGGAAATCTTCGCTGCTTATGCTGATGGGCGGGCTTGAGCAGGCCACATCCGGCACCATCACCGCGCTGGACCATGATCTCTCCGCGATGGACGAAGATGCGCTGGCCCGGTTTCGCCGCGCGCACATGGGGGTGGTGTTCCAAAACTTCCACCTGATCCCAACCATGACCGCTCTTGAAAACGTCGCAACCCCTCTGGAACTGGCAGGTCGCAAAGACGCACAGGAGCGCGCCAAAGCGGAGCTCGCGGCCGTGGGTCTGGCCCATCGCGCCGAGCACTACCCCTCACAGATGTCTGGCGGCGAGCAACAGCGCGTGGCGCTGGCGCGGGCCTGCGCCCCCTCTCCGCGCCTGCTTCTGGCGGATGAACCCACCGGTAATCTGGATCATTCCACAGGCGAGACCATCATGGATCTGCTGTTTGATCTGCACGCAACACGCAACACAACTTTGGTTCTGGTCACCCATTCCAATGCGCTTGCCGCACGCTGCGAACGCGTTGTGCGCCTGAAAGATGGCCGCATCGACAGCGCCCTGACACCTGTTGAGGCCCGCGCATGAGTGTCGTCGCGGCCAGCCGCATCGCGCGACGGGAGATCCGCGGCGGACTGCGTGGATTTGCTGTTTTCCTCGCCTGCCTGATCCTCGGCGTCACCACCATCGCCGCCATTGGATCGGTACGCAGCGCCATTCAAACAGGCCTCGCCTCCGAAGGCGCCACATTGCTTGGCGGTGATGCTGAGATGAGTTTCACCTATCGTCGCGCCACCGATGAAGAGCGCGCATGGATGGTGGAAAACACCGAAGACAGCTCAGAAATCATTGATTTCCGCTCCATGGTTGTGGTGCCCAAAGAGGCTGGCACGGAACGCGCCCTTGCGCAGGTCAAGGCTGTGGATGACGCCTACCCTCTCGTCGGTCGCGTTGCCCTCAGCCCTGACATTCCCATAGCGACCGCGCTTGCAGGAAAGGGCAACCTGCCCGGCGCGGTTTTGCATGGATTGCTGGCTGATCGTCTGGCGCTCAACATTGGAGACAGCTTCCAGTTGGGCACACAGGTGTTTCTGCTCACCGCCCGTCTGGAGCGGGAACCTGACACCGCTGGCGGGTTCAATTTCGCCCCCCGCGCCATTGTCCGCACCCAAGACCTCGCACAAAGCGGGCTGCTTGCGCCCGGCACGCTGTTTACAAGCCATTACCGGCTCATGCTGCCGGATCAGGCCGACCTCGCCGCATTGGAGGCGGATGCACGTGCTCAATTCGAAAGCACGGGCCTGCGCTGGCGAGACAGCCGCAATGGCGCGCCGGGCATCACTCGATTTGTGGAACGCTTTGGCGCATTCCTGATCCTTGTAGGACTTGCCGGTCTTGCGGTGGGCGGCGTCGGCATCTCCACCGCGATCCGCGCCTATCTGGCACGCAAGACCGAAACCATCGCGACACTGCGCAGCCTTGGGGCCGAGCGCAGCACGATCTTTCTAAGCTACTTTTTACAAATCGGCTTCGTCGCCTTGATTGGCATTGCCGCAGGGGTGTTACTCGGCGCAGCTCTGCCCATCCTGCTGGGCCCGGTGATTGAAACCCTCTTGCCCTTCCCGGCAAAATTTCATCTCTATCCGATCCCCCTGATGGAAGCGGCACTCTATGGGGCACTTGCAGCCGCCATCTTCACGCTTTGGCCGCTGGCACAGGTGGAAAATGTCCGTCCCAGCGCGCTGTTTCGCGATCAACTGGGCCAAAACCGCCCCTTCCCCGCCCCCCGCTTTGTGCTTGCAACGGCTCTGCTCATCGCGCTGCTGTTGGGGCTCGCCAGCTGGCTGTCAGGCTCGACGCGCCTGACGCTCTGGTTTGCAGCGGGCGTGGCCATTGCCATGATCGCGCTCTCTTTGGCGGGCGCAGGTCTGCGCGCCGGTTTGCGCCGCCTGTCGCCCAAACGTCCAGAACTGAGGTGGGCGGTACAGTCTCTGGGCCGCGCAGGCGATGCTACAACTCCGGTGATCCTCTCTCTTGGCCTGGGTCTCAGCGTTTTGGCCACAGTCGGACAGGTGGATGGCAATCTGCGCAACGCCATTGCCAGCGACTTGCCAGAGGTCGCGCCCTCATTCTTCTTTGTGGACATCCAACGCGATCAGATGCCCGCCCTGCAAGACAACTGGCGTAACACCCCAACAATCAACAAAGTCGAAACCGCGCCCATGCTGCGCGGTGTGATCACCCGCATCAATGGCATGCCCGCCAAAAACGTCGCGGGCGATCATTGGGTCATCCGAGGCGATCGCGGCGTCACCTACGCCGGTGACATGCCGGAAAACACCAAGCTGACCGCCGGGACCTGGTGGGATCCAGATCACGCAGGCACACCTCAGATCAGCTTTGCCGAAGAAGAAGCGCTGGAAATGGGTCTTGAGCTGGGGGACAGCATGACCGTCAACATTCTCGGCCGCGACATCGAAGGCATCGTCACAAGCTTTCGCGAAGTGGATTTCTCCTCCGCCGGCATGGGCTTTATTCTGGTCATGAACGAAGCCGCTCTCGCGGGGGCCCCGCACAGCTTCATCGCAACCGTCTATGCGGAGCCAGCGTCAGAGGCCGCCTTGTTAAAATCTGTGTCCGAAGACTACCCAAATGTCACCGCCATCCATGTGCGGGACGCCGCCCAACAGGTCTCACGCCTCGTGGCGCAGCTGGCCAATGCCACCACTTACGGTGCCTCCACCATCCTGCTCACGGGGCTTCTGGTGATCTTTGGCGCGGCGGCGGCAGGTCAATCCGCGCGCACCTATGAAGCAGCCGTCTTAAAAACCATTGGCGCCACGCGCCCCCAAATCCTGCGCAGCTTTGCCTGGCGCGCAGCCCTGCTTGGGGCCGCTGCAGGCGCTGTGGCTCTGACCGTGGGGGTGACAGGCGGCTGGGCCGTGATGACATTTGTCATGGAGAGTGACTTCGCCGTCATCTGGCCCAATGCCGCAACGATCTTGGGCGCGGGCATTCTGGCAAACCTTCTGGCCGGTCTGATCTTTGCCCTGCCCTCTCTGGCCACACGCCCCGCCCGCATCCTGCGCGCGCGCGACTGATCCCATAAGGCTTGATCGCAAACAGCAGATCACAAAAAAGCCGGGCATAACGCCCGGCTTTTCTGTTTTCAGATCATAGGCTCACAAACCCTTAGAAACGACCCTACTCCGCCGCCTCATCATAGGCGTCCATAGGCGGGCAAATGCACACCAGATTGCGATCCCCATAGGCATTATCCACGCGGTTCACCGGCGGCCAGTATTTGTCCACACGGAACGCACCCGGAGGGAAACAGCCCTGCTCACGGCTGTAGGGACGCTCCCAATCTTTCACCAGATCTTCCATTGTATGCGGCGCGTTCTTGAGCGGATTGTTCTCCGCATCAATCTTCCCGTCTTCAATGGCGCGAATTTCTTCACGAATGGACAGCATCGCCTCACAGAACCGATCCAGTTCTGCCTTGTTCTCCGACTCCGTTGGCTCAATCATCAAAGTGCCCGCCACTGGCCAGCTCATGGTGGGCGCATGGAAGCCTGAGTCAATCAACCGCTTGGCAATGTCATCCACAGTCACCCCCGCACTTTCCGCAAATGGGCGCGTGTCGATGATGCACTCATGTGCCACCCGACCTGTCGGCCCTTTATAGAGCACGTCAAACGCTCCTTCGAGCCGCTTGGCAATATAGTTGCCGTTCAGGATCGCCACACGCGTGGCCTGCGTCAGACCTTCGCCCGCCATCATCAACACATAGGCCCAGCTGATCGGCAGGATCGACGGAGAGCCGAATGGCGCTGCAGAGACCGGCCCTTCTTCGCCACCGGTCTCAGGATGGCCGGGCAGATGCTCGGCAAGATGCGCCTTCACCCCAATCGGTCCCATGCCGGGGCCACCACCGCCATGCGGAATGCAGAAGGTCTTGTGCAGGTTCAAATGGCTCACGTCGCCGCCAATATCGCCGGGACGGGAAAGCCCGACCATGGCGTTGAGATTGGCCCCATCAATATAGACCTGCCCGCCAAACTCATGGGTGATGCCACAGACGTCATGCACCGTGTCCTCAAACACACCATGGGTCGACGGATAGGTGATCATGCATCCTGCCAGCGTATCGGCATGTTTTTCCGCCTTGGCGCGGAAATCTTCCACATCAATATCGCCATTCTCTGCCGATTTCACAGGAACCACTTTCCAGCCCACCATCTGTGCGGACGCTGGGTTGGTGCCATGCGCGCTCATCGGGATCAGACAGACATTGCGATGCCCCTCACCACGGGCCCGATGATAGGCCGCAATGGTCAATAGCCCCGCATATTCCCCCTGCGCCCCCGAGTTGGGCTGCATGGAGATCGCATCATAGCCCGTGATCTGACACAGCCGGTCGTTCAGATCCTCGATCATCCGCGTGTAACCCTGCGCCTGTGCCTTGGGCACAAAAGGGTGGATCTGGGAAAACTCAGGCCAGCTCACTGGCATCATTTCTACCGCCGCGTTGAGCTTCATGGTACAGGACCCCAGCGGGATCATCGCCCGGTCAAGCGCAAGGTCGCGATCTGCCAGCCGCCGCATGTAGCGCATCATCTCGGTTTCGGCCCGGTTCATGTGGAAAATTGGGTGTTCCAGATAGGCACTGCTGCGCAGCAATGCTTCGGGCAGACGATATTCCGGCGTGAAATCATCATCAGGCTGCACAATCCCAAAGGCGCGCCAGACCGCTTCAATGGTCTTGGGCTCGGTGGTTTCATCCAATGAAATGCCCACTTTGGTCTTGCCGACTTTACGCAGGTTGATGCCTTCCTGCACCGCGTGCTGTAACACTCCGCGCTGCAGCAAGCCCACATCCACAGTCACCGTGTCAAAGAAATGCGTCGGCTCTACGGTAAAGCCCGCCGCCTCCAGCCCTTTGACCAGACGCACCGTCTTGCGATGCACGCGCTGCGCAATGGCCTTCAGCCCTTTGGGACCATGAAACACCGCATACATAGACGCCATGACCGCCAACAAGGCCTGTGCCGTGCAGACGTTGGAATTGGCTTTTTCCCGGCGGATATGCTGTTCGCGCGTCTGCAGCGACAGGCGATAGGCGCGGTTGCCATGGCTGTCGATCGACACACCAATGATACGCCCCGGCATGGCGCGTTTGTAGGCGTCTTTACAGCTCATATAGGCTGCGTGTGGTCCACCATAGCCGATGGGCACACCAAACCGCTGGGTACTGCCCACCGCGATGTCCGCGCCCATGGCACCCGGCTCTTTCAACAAGGTCAGCGCAAGCGGATCCGCCACCACAATGCCAATCGCCTTGGTCGCATGCAGCGCGTCCATTTCTGCGCTGAAATCACGCACATCCCCATAGGTGCCCGGATATTGGAAAATCGCGCCAAAGACCGCGTCAGCCTTCAGATCATCCGGGTTGCCAACGATCACCTCAATATCCAGAGGCGCGGCACGGGTTTTCATCACGGCGATATTCTGCGGATGGCAGTTTTCATCCACAAAAAACGCCTTGGCTTTGGATTTTGACACCCGCTGCGCCATGGTCATGGCTTCCGCACAGGCGGTGGATTCATCCAGCAGCGACGCATTCGCAATATCCAGCCCGGTCAGATCCGTGATCATGGTCTGGAAGTTCAGCAAAGCCTCAAGGCGGCCCTGCGAAATCTCTGGCTGATAGGGCGTATAGGCCGTGTACCAGGCCGGGTTTTCCAAAATATTGCGCTGAATGGCGGGGGGCGTCACAGTGCCGTAGTAGCCTTGGCCGATCAGGCTGGTCATCACCTCATTTTCGGAGGCAATCTCTTTCATGTGGTTCAGCACTTCGCGCTCAGACATCGGGCGGCCAAAATCAAGCGGCTCTTTCTGACGGATGCTTTCTGGCATCGTATCGTCAATCAGCGCCTCAAGACTGTCCGCGCCAATAACTTCAAGCATCTCGGCCATTTCTTCTGGCGATGGGCCAATATGGCGACGGTTGGCAAAGTCATACGGCAGGTAGTCAGTCGGTTTGAAGGTCATCTTCGTCTCCTCAAAAGGGCCGCGGCAACAGGTGCGGCGAAGAATAGATCATCGTTTGGATCAGCGGCACGCCGACCCATCAGCGCCCGAAAGCGCAAAAACAAAAGGCAGCCCCAACCGGAGCCGCCCCATGGAAACATCAGCCGATAAAGTCCTTGTAGGCGGCTTCATCCATGTAGTCGTCCATCTGGGACAGGTCGGATGGCTTGATCTTAAAGAACCAGGCCCCTTCCAGCGGGTCGTCGTTCACCTTACCCGGCTCGTCCACCAAAGGATCGTTCACTTCGACAATTTCACCGTCCAGCGGTGCCAGAATGTCAGAGGCCGCCTTCACGGATTCAATCACACAGACTTCTTCGTCCTTGGTCACTTCTGTGCCGGCTTCGGGAAGTTCAACAAAAACCACATCGCCCAGTTGCTCGCTGGCGTGTTCAGTGATGCCCACCACCACAACATCGCCCTCAACCCGCAGCCATTCGTGCTCTTCGGTAAATTTCATGTGCTTGCTCTCCTGTTGCTCAACGTTTGAAATTGGCAGGCACCAGCGGCATCTTCGCCACTGTCACAGGCATACGTTTGCCCCGTACCTCGCCAAAAATTTCTGTTCCGACAGCGGCCTGTGCCGCGCCGACATATCCCATGGCCACCGGGCCTTCGTAGGTCGGACCAAAGCCGCCAGAGGTCACTTCCCCAATCGGATCGCCCCCTTCCGCAGCGGCAAAAAGCTGCGTGCCCGCGCGCATCGGGGCCCGCCCCTGTGGCGCAAGCCCCACGCGTTTGCGGGCCACACCCTCTGCCAGATCGCCATAAATACGATCCGCACCGGGGAACCCGCCAGCGCGCGCACCATCTGCGCGGCGCACCTTTTGAATGGCCCAGGTCAAGGCTGCCTCAATCGGGGAGGTGGACGCATCAATGTCATTGCCATAAAGGCAAAGCCCGCCTTCCAGACGCAGGCTGTCACGCGCGCCAAGACCGATGGGTTCCACGTCGTCCATGTCCAGAAGTTTGCGGCAAAGCCCCGCAGCCTCAGTCTCGGGGATGGAAATCTCATAGCCGTCTTCACCGGTATATCCAGACCGGCTGACCCAACAGGCCACCCCATCCAGCTCCACCTCGGCAAAATCCATAAAGGCCATATCGGCCACCGCCGGGTTGAGCCGCGCCAAGGCCGCTTCCGCCGCAGGCCCCTGCAAGGCCACAAGCGCGCGATCGGTGATTTCTGTCACCACAACATCCGGCGCAAGAGCCGCTTTCATGCGCGCAATGTCAGCCTCTTTGCAGGCCGCATTCACCACCACAAACAGGTGATCCCCACGGTTGGCAAACATCAGGTCATCTTCAATGCCGCCAGCCTCATTGGTAAAAAAACCATAGCGCTGTCGCCCAGCACCCAGCCCAAGCACATCCTGCGGCACCAGCGTTTCAAACGCACGCGCAGCGTCCTCATAGCTCTTTGCTTGCAACACCACCTGCCCCATGTGGCTGACATCAAACAGGCCAGCGGCCTGTCGCGTGTGCAGGTGTTCTTTCATCACGCCAAGCGGATATTGCACAGGCATGCTATAGCCCGCAAATCCCACCATCTTGGCGCCGAGTTCTACATGCAGATCAAAAAGCGCTGTCTGTTTCAGCTCTTCCATTTGCGTCGCCCTCTTGCTTCCGGGCGTATCCATCAAATGGTCACATCCGGCATCCCATTACCGCGTACTGACGTACACGAGCGATGCCCCCTCTGTCCCTGCGCCTGAGATCGTTATCCCTTCGGCGGATGCCCTGATCTGAGCATCACTCTCCAGAGTGTTATGTCGGTGGTCGGTCCCGTTGGCCTGAGAGTTTCCGGGGCGGTTGCTCCTTCGGCACTGGAAAATCCAGTTCTCCCGATTCACCTTAACCGGAACCTAGTGTGCGATTTACGAGGTGGCAAGTCACTATATCGCGTAATTTTATTGCGCGATCACCGTTGCTTATTGCAGCACACGAACGGGCCTATGCCGAGCACCGAACAGGCGCCAAAATACTAAGCAACGCCTGATTGTTGCAAGTCAGCGTGTCCAGCGTGACCTCATCAAGCTTTTTGTAGAATGCCTCCGCCGCATCATGCAGCGCATCCCGCAAACGACAGGCAGACACCAAAGGACAGGTGTCATCCACATCGGCAAAACACTCCGCCAAAGGCACCGGTGCCTCCATCTCCCGAAAAATCGCGCCCACCTGAATTTCGGAAGGTTCATGCGCCAACTCAAGCCCCCCATTGCGCCCGCGATGGGTTTTCAGAACCTTCATCAAAGCCAGTTGATGGATCACCTGCGCCAAGTGGTTTTCAGATGCGTTACACGCTTTGGCAATCTCGTGTTTGGTGACCAACCGTCCACGGTTTGCCGCACAAAACATCAGCACGCGCATGGCAATATTGGTCCGTTTGGTGATGCGCATCTGGCTGCCTTCTTCAATGCACCGCGCAAGGCGGCCAAGTGGCAGAATACTGTCAGACACCTTTTTGTGAGGCATTGACATGGATCAACACACATGGTCGGTCATACTCTCATGAGCGGATCTTACTTCTTCGGCTACGGCAGCCTCGTCAACTTGCACACCCATGGCTACGATGAAGCCCATAATGCAACCCTGCATGGATGGCGCCGTGTCTGGTATCACACATCTCTTCGGCCCATTGCCTTCCTGTCCGTGGAGCGCCACGCCGCAAGCCAAATCCACGGACTGATCGCTCAAGTCCCCAACAATGATTGGGCCGCACTGGATGAAAGAGAATTTGCTTACGACCGCATTGGTATCTCAACACAGGTGGCACACCCGTTGTCTGACGCGCTTGATGTTGCGGTGTATCAGGTCTCGTCCGATCACAAAATCGAAGAAGACATTCAGCACCCGATCCTGCTGAGCTATATTGATGTGGTCGCACAGGGATTTCTGCATCGTTTGGGCGAAGACGCCGTGGCCGATTTTTTCACAACAACGCAAGGATGGGATGCGCCGATACACAATGATCGCGCCGCACCAATCTATCCGCGCCATCAAACGCTCACAGGCTCAGAAACCGCAATGGTGGACCACCACCTCAAAACACTTGGTGCCAAAATCATAGACTGACCCCGATCCAAAGGTGAGCAAGCTCTCTTTGGTCTCTGAAAGTGTCAGCAGCGCTCTGCTTCAAACACCGCTGACACTCCGCAGAGCACCGTCAGCCAAGCATCAATTGATAGCTGGCAGGCGCGTATTTATAGCCACCGTCATGTGTTTCAACATATCCCACACCGGGCCAGGGCATGTGGTAGCCCACAAAGGGAATCTGATCCGCAGCCAGCATGTCCAGCATCTTACGACGGGTCGCTGCGGCGGCGGCCTTGTCGCGGTCAAATTTCACTTCCCAGTCCGGATAAGCCAGCGACCAGACATAGTGATTGGCAAAATCCGCAGCAATCATAAGCTGCTTGCCCTCACTCTCGATGCGATAAGCCATATGGCCAGGCGTATGACCAAAGGCAGCTTCCGCCGTAATCCCGCTGGCCACGCTGGCACCGGCTTCAATCATGTCAAAGCGCTCTGCATTTGGGCGGATCTTGCCCTCAAAGGCCTTATTGCTGTCACTTGCGGCCCAAGCATCAAATTCCACACGCCCGGTGACATGCTTCGCATTGGCAAATGTCACACCGTTTTCACCGGCCACACCCCCAACGTGGTCTCCATGCATGTGGGTGATCACCACTGTGTCGATCTGATCCGCCGCATATCCCGCCGCCTCCAGAGCGCCAGTGATGCTCTCCGGGCTCAGCCCTGCGTCAAACAAGACAAGCTCATTACCGGTGTTCACCACGGTTGGCGTAAAGAAGAACTGCGCCGCGTCGGTTGGTATATTGGCTGCCGCAGAGACCTCCGCAAACTCTTCACCACTGACATTCATACCAAAAATGTTTTGCGGGTTTTCAACGGTTCTTGTGCCCACCAGCAAAGTGGTGACTTCAAAATTGCCAAGCTTCATGCGGTTAAAACGGGTCATGCCAACCCCCTTCATCTCCGCTTTGGCCCGCGCCATTTGCGGTGCAATGGTGGCCGCAATCGGCACCGCCGCCGCACCCGCAATCAATCCACGCCGCGTCACTCCAGTCTTATTTGACATTGGTCCTCTCCCGCTGCTGTCAAAATATCGTCTGTTGAATGTAATAGCGTTGTTACGCAAAGCCCCAGTGTTTGGATGCATTTTCACACAAAGGTGACACGGCGTGGGGCATACGGTGTCACCTGTGAAATAAGCGCAAAACAGCCCGAACAGTGGACAAGACGCGCAACTTGTGGAAATGGAAACCCCAACAGGAGAATCTGATGACCACCACCCGTTTCGCCCCCTCGCCCACTGGCTATATTCACGTTGGCAACCTGCGCACTGCGCTGATGAACTACCTGATCGCCCGCAAAGCCGGCGGCACCTTTATTCTGCGCATCGATGACACAGACCCAGAGCGCAGCAAGCAGGAATATGTGGATGCCATTCAGCAAGACCTCGAATGGCTTGGCCTGACATGGGACCGCATCGAAAAGCAATCTGACCGGTTGGAGCGCTATGAAGATGCTGCGCAGCAACTGCGCGACATGGGCCGCTTCTATGAGTGTTTTGAAACACCAACGGAACTGGATCTGAAGCGTAAGAAACAGCTCAACATGGGCAAGCCTCCGGTCTACGACCGTGCCGCACTGGCGCTGTCTGACGATGAAAAGGCCAAACTGCGCGAAGAGCGCGGCAACGGCCACTGGCGCTTCAAACTCGATCACGCCCGAATTGAGTGGACAGACGGCATTCTGGGAGACCGCTCGATTGACGCGGCCTCCGTTTCTGATCCGGTGCTGATCCGCGCAGATGGTCAGTTCCTCTATACGCTGGCTTCGGTCTGTGACGACATCGACTACGGCATCACCGATGTTGTGCGCGGCTCTGACCACGTGACCAACACCGCCACCCAAATTCAGATCATCGAAGCACTGGGCGGCGCTGTGCCAAACTTTGCACACCATTCCCTGCTGACCGGCCCACAGGGCGAGGCGCTCTCCAAACGCCTTGGCACATTGGCGCTTCGCGATCTGCGTGAAGCGGGTGTGGAGCCCATGGCGCTGCTGAGCCTGATGGCCCGTCTGGGCAGCTCTGATCCGGTGGAACTGCGCGCCAATCTTGACGAAATCGCCGAGGGCTTTGACACCTCCAAATTCGGTGCCGCGCCCACCAAGTTTGACGTGAACGATCTCTACCCGCTGACCGCCAAAGTGCTTCACGAAAAACCCCTCGCAGAGGTGGCCGACGCCATCACCGCAGTGGGTGTGCCCGCCGACAAGGCCGAGCGTTTCTGGAACGTGACCCGCGACAATATCACCACGCTCAACGACTTGGGCAAATGGTGGGATCTCTACACCAATGGGGCCGAGCCAGAGATTGACGACGAGGATAAAGAGTT
Organism: Shimia marina; assembly: GCF_001458175.1. Lineage (GTDB taxonomy): Bacteria > Pseudomonadota > Alphaproteobacteria > Rhodobacterales > Rhodobacteraceae > Shimia > Shimia marina. Next base: position 28,917 of record NZ_CYPW01000009.1, on the reverse strand, counting down.
CATTGCAGAAGCCATGAAACTCCTGCCCGAAGGTCCGTTTGACGACGACACATGGTCCACATGGACAGCCGCCGTCAAAGAGGCCACAGGCCGCAAAGGCCGCGGCCTCTTCATGCCGCTGCGCAAGGCTCTGACGGGTCAGAAAAATGGTCCAGACATGGCCTCCCTGATGCCACTGCTACAGGTCATCAAAGCACGCGGCTGATCGCCATATTGCAAAAACAAGAAAAGGCGCTCCCCACTGGAGCGCCTTTTTCTTTGCCACCCTCTGGGGCACCACCTGAGCGTTAGCTTAAGCGGCTTGGGACACCACCTTGTTACGCCCATCACGTTTGGCCACGTACAGCGCCTGATCCGCCGATGTGAGCGCCTGATCAACATCACAGGCCTCCCCCATAGGCTTGAGACCAATGGAAACGGTCACTTTCAAAACCTCTCCTTCCAAATGCACCTCCTGCTGCGCCACAGCGGCACGCACCAATTCCGCCAAAGCCACGGCATCCTCCGCAATAACGCCCGGACAGAAGGCCACAAATTCCTCCCCCCCAAATCGTGCAACCACGCTGCCTTGGCCCGCTTGCGCATGGATCGTCTTGGCCACGGAACAAATCACTTTGTCACCTACGTCATGCCCAAACGTGTCATTGATATTTTTGAACTTATCGATATCGGCCATCATCAGCGCCCCAGATCTCTGTCTTCCGAGATCTTCCAGTCGCTCAAAAAACGCGCCCCGATTTAAAAGTCCGGTCATCTGATCATGGGTCGCAAGATAGGTCAGACGCGCATTCAGTTCATAAATCCGCAACATCATCTGCGCCGCCACATAGGAGGCGATCGGAGCAACAATCAACGGAACCGATACCGCGGGAATGAAGGCGACAGAACTCAGCCCCGTTGGTGACAAAAACGCTGTAATGATCAGCGAAGCCAGAACGGAACTCGCCGTAACAATAAGAACAAAAAGCCACTTCTGCCGAGTATTTGTAACACGCATGGCGCCCTCTGATGACCGTTTACTGGCACGATAGCATAAAAAGAATAAAGGAGTTCTGGATCCGAAAAAGGAAACTAGAAATTTTCAGAGAAGCCCACGCCAATTCAGGCTACGGGCTCCTCTGCTCAATTGAACTGAATTACGTTTTTGCCGCGCTTTACACGCGTCAGCTTGGATCGCGGAACCGGTTCACAATCGGATAGCGGCGATCCAGCCAAAAGGCTTTCTTGCTCAACCGCGCACCGGGGGCAGACTGAAAGCGTTTGTACTCGCTGATGTAGACCAGATGCTCCACCCGCTTAACAGTGTCCCGATCATATCCGGCGGCCACACAATCGGCGACGGATTTATCCTCATCCACCAGCATGTAAAGGATCGCATCCAGCACGTCATAAGGCGGCAGACTGTCTTCATCCTTCTGATCCGGGCGCAGCTCCGCAGAGGGCGGCTTGTCGATGATGTTCACCGGAATAACCTCACCCTCTGGCCCCATCATCCAGTCGCGATGCACCGCATTGCGCCAACGCGAGGTCTCAAACACACGGGTTTTATACATGTCTTTGATCGGGTTATAGCCACCCGCCATATCGCCATAAATCGTGGCATAGCCCACCGCGACCTCCGATTTATTGCCCGTGGTCAGCAGCATCTCGCCAAATTTGTTGGACATGGCCATCAACAGCAACCCGCGCAGACGGCTCTGGATGTTTTCTTCGGCCAGACCCTCTTCCATGCCCGCAAAAAGCGGTGCCAGCGTATTGGTGATTGCCGCGCGCCCTTCGGCGATGGGCACATAGTCGTAATGCACGCCGAGACGCTTGGCGATGTCTTCGGCGTCATCCAATGAGCCTTGCGAGGTATACTCAGATGGCAACATCACACAGCGCACATTCTCAGCCCCCAACGCATCCACCGCAATGGTGGCCACCAGCGCGCTGTCGATGCCGCCAGACAGCCCAAGCAGCACCTTCTTGAAACCACTCTTGCCCATATAATCGCGCAGCGCTTCAACACAGACGCGATAATCCTGCTCTTCGCCGGCAGGCAAAACCGCCTTGGGCGCGTCCTGACACCGCCACCCATCCGCAGTGCGCTCAAAATCAATATGGGCCACCGCCTCATCAAACACCGGCAACTGCATCGCCAGCTGCCCACCGGGATTGAGAACAAAAGAGCCGCCATCAAACACCTGATCGTCCTGCCCGCCCACCATATTGAGATAGACCAGAGGCAACCCGGTTTCGATCACCCGCGCCACCATATGGTTGATGCGCCGGTCAAACTTGTCACGGTAGTAAGGGGAGCCATTGGGCACCACGAGGATTTCCGCCCCGGTTTCCTCCAAGGTTTCCGGCACGTCTTCAAACCAGGCATCTTCGCAGATCGGCGAACCCACCCGCACCCCATTCACGTCATAAGGGCCGCCCATAGGGCCCTGTGCAAAGAGACGCTTTTCATCAAAGACCGTGTAATTGGGCAAATGGTGCTTGCGTTGAATATGCGCAATCTTACCACCTTTGAGCACAAAATAGGCATTAAACAGATCGCCATTTTCGCGCAGCGGCCCGCCAACCGTCACAACCGGCCCCTCGGCACACTCCCGTGCCAGCGCCTCAATTTCGGCCACCGCAGCATCCTGCAACGCCGGCTTGAGGATCAGATCCTGCGCGTTGTAGCCCACGATGAACATTTCAGGAAAGGCCACCATATCTGCGCCGGCTGCCTTGGCCTGCGCCCATATTTCACGCACTTTATCGGCATTGCCCGCCAAATCCCCCATGACCGGATTGGCCTGTGCCAACGTCAAACGGAATGTATCGGCCATATCTGCTCTCCTGTGCCAACAGCTTTGAGATGAGATGTAGCAGAGATCACAGCGAGGAAAAGTGCAAAGCATACCTTCACGAAAGAGGAAGTTTCGCGCCCTTTGTGCGTGATCTCGCAAAACCGTTTGCTCCGAAAGAGCCCTTGGCCTAAAATCATGTTAACGCCCTGCTCTACAACGCATGGCAGATTTGGGGAAAATTCGGGTCCAAAATTATGAGAAGAACTCAGGCACTTACTCTAGCCATCCTGCTGGTAGGCACATCGGCCTTCGCGCAGGACAGCCAAGTTCTGACCAAGCAATATGACGACGGCGGCGTATACGAAGGCACCTTCAAAGGTGGGCTTCAACACGGAACCGGCACTTACCGTTTGCCCAATGGCTATGAATATGAAGGGGAATGGATCGACGGCGAAATTCGCGGACAAGGCCTCGCCCGTTTCCCAAATGGCTCCGTCTATGAAGGCAGCTTTGCCAAAGGCAAACCCGATGGTTTTGGCAAAATCACCTTCACAGATGGCGGCACCTACGAAGGCGACTGGTCCGACGGTAAGATCACCGGAACAGGGGTGGCGCTCTATGCCAATGGCGTGCGTTATGAAGGCAGCTTCCAAAATGCCAATCACCACGGCAAAGGTGTGATGATCAGCCCGGCGGGCTATCGCTACGAAGGGGATTGGATCAATGGTGTCAAAGAAGGCCTTGGCAAAATCACCTACAAAGACGGCACCATTTATGACGGTGAGATCAAAGCAGGTGAGCGCGCAGGCCAGGGCCGTCTGACAATGCCCGGTGGGCTGATTTACGAAGGCACATGGGCCGCAGGTCAGATCGAAGGCGATGGCACCCTGACACAACCCAATGGCGACATCTATGTTGGTCAGCTTGTGGGCGGTCAGCGTCAGGGACAGGGCACCGTGACCTATGCCAATGGCGACACATATGCAGGTGATTTTCAAGCCGACCTGCGCCATGGCGACGGCACTTTCACCGGCACTGACGGCTATGTCTACACAGGCAACTGGGTGGGTGGCCACATCGAAGGCAATGGCAAAGTCACCTACCCGGACGGCTCCATCTATATTGGTCAATTCAAGGATGATCTGGCCGATGGTCAGGGCAAAATCACCTATACAGACAATTCAACCTATGAGGGGGATTGGAAAGCTGGCGTGATTGATGGTGTTGGCAAAGCGACTTATTCCAATGGTCTCATCTATGAAGGTGAATTTCAAAGCGCCAAAAACCACGGTCGTGGCGTGATGACCTATGCCGATGGCTATCGCTACGAAGGCGAATGGCAAAATGGCCAGCGCGAGGGCATGGGCAAAGCCTCCTATGCAGATGGCACAGTCTACACAGGCCAATTCACCGCCGGTCAGCGCCACGGCATTGGCGAAATTGTCATGCCGGACGGCTTCAAATATGCGGGCGAGTGGCAAAATGGCGAAATCGACGGTGTCGGCACCGCAACCTATGCCAATGGCGACGTCTATGAAGGCACATTCAAAGCCGGCAAACGTCAGGGAGAAGGCACGATGAAATACGCCTCCGGCGAGGAGCGCAGCGGAAACTGGAGCGATGGCACCCTCTCCGAAGCCGCCCCACAAAACGACGGCTGACCCCTCTATTTCCGTGAAGCAGCAAAGCCGCGCCCCTCTGCGCGGCTTTTTTATGGGCTACCAGACAACCTTTGCACCAGAGTAGTCAAAGAACCCGCCGCTGTCCTCAGCCTTCAATCCATCAAGCACCGCAAGCAACTTCACGGCGGCGGTCTGCGCGGAGTGTTTTTCATGGCTGGGATAATTGGCCGTAAAAGCGGTCTCGACCGTGCCGGGATGCAGCGCCACACAGACTGCCTGCTTGTGACTGCGCGCCAGTTCAATGGCCCCAGAATGGACAATCTGATTGAGCGCCGCCTTTGAGGCGCGATAAGAATACCAGCCCCCTGCGCGATTATCGCCAATCGACCCAACCCGCGCCGACAGGGCTGCAAAAACACCGCGCTCCCTACGGGGCAGTAAGCGCGCCGCATGTTTGAGCACCAAAGCAGGCCCAATTGTGTTGACCGCAAATTGCGCCGCCAGTTCCTCTGCACTCAGATCACGCAGAGATTTTTCTGGTCCTGTGCGTGTGACCGTCAGAGCCCCCGAAGCCACAAAAATCAGATCAAACGCCCCAGTGAGCGCCGATAGCGCGCGATCCGCCTGTTCCGGCTGCGTCAGATCGAAACCATCCCGACTGCGTGAGAGACCAACAACCTCCCCGCCCTTTGCCCGAAGCGCCTGTGCCACAGCCGCGCCAATGCCACCACTATCCCCAATCACCAAGGCCCGCATGCCGCGCCCTCCTTCTGTCTCTTTCGCATTACGCAGCATGACCCCGCTTGGATCCAACACTGCGCAGCAGATTGCCCCGTGCAAGATCCACGCAATTTTGCTCTTTTCATTTATCAGACGGCATGTATAAATCGCGCCCATGATGACCAACGCCCATATCGCAAACACTGCGCGCCTTCCGGCGCCTTTTGCGCGTGGCCTTGACCTACTCCTAGTCCGCCTCTGAGCGTGACCCTGTCGGCGCGCGTGCTCAGAGGAGAATTGGACGCGTCACACTTGCCCACACCACTGGCGAAGACAGATATCAGGACCGTAGGAACATCCTCGTGAAAATCGCATATCACACTGATCCAAAATCGTTTTTATGCACCTACAGCTCTAAAAAAGCGCTGCGCCAGCCCTTGTATTCAGGCATCTGTGTCACCACACAGCCTGCCGCCCCGCATATCTGAATAGGAAGCTCCCCATGTCCGACAACCGCGTCGTTATTTTTGACACCACCCTGCGCGACGGCGAACAAAGCCCAGGTGCCACCATGACCCATGATGAAAAGCTCGAAATTGCCGAGATGCTGGATGACATGGGCGTGGACATCATCGAAGCCGGTTTCCCAATCGCGTCGGAAGGCGACTTTGCCGCCGTGTCCGAAATTGCCAAACGCTCCAAGAATTCCCGCATCTGCGGTCTGGCGCGGGCCAATTTTGCTGACATCGACCGCTGCTGGGAGGCGGTGAAACACGCGGAGAAAAACCGCATTCACACCTTCATCGGCACCTCCCCGCTGCACCGGGCCATTCCCAATCTCACCATGGATGAGATGGCCGACAAGATCCACGAAACCGTCAGCCACGCCCGCAACCTCTGTGAAAACGTACAATGGTCTCCCATGGACGCCACCCGCACCGAATGGGATTACCTCTGCCGCGTGATCGAAATCGCCATCAAGGCGGGGGCCACCACGATCAATATCCCCGATACCGTCGGCTACACCGCCCCCATGGAAAGCGCGGATCTGATCAAGAAGCTGATCGAGACCGTGCCGGGTGCGGATGATGTGATCTTTGCCACCCACTGCCACAATGACCTTGGCATGGCGACAGCCAACTCACTGGCCGCTGTGGCGGGTGGCGCGCGTCAGATTGAATGCACCATCAACGGTCTGGGCGAACGTGCGGGCAACACCGCGCTCGAAGAAGTCGTGATGGCGCTCAAGGTGCGCAACGACATCATGCCATGGTCCACGGGCATCGACACCACCAAGCTCATGAACATCTCCCGCCGTGTGGCCACCGTCTCTGGCTTTCCGGTGCAGTTCAACAAAGCCATCGTTGGCAAAAACGCCTTCGCCCATGAAAGCGGCATCCATCAGGATGGCATGCTCAAAAACAAAGAGACCTTTGAGATCATGCGCCCCGAAGATGTGGGCCTCTCCGGCACCTCCCTGCCACTGGGCAAACACTCCGGCCGTGCGGCGCTGCGCGACAAGCTCGAACAGCTGGGCTTTGAAGTGGCCGACAATCAGCTCAAGGACATCTTTGTGCGTTTCAAAGAGCTGGCCGACCGCAAGAAAGAGGTGTTTGACGACGACATCGTGGCGCTGGTGCGCGCGGGCAGCGGCGAAGATGAAGCCGACCGCCTGCAACTGGTCTCCATGAAAGTGGTCTGCGGCACCGGTGGCCCGGCGGAGTCTACTGTGGAAATGGAAGTGGACGGCAAAGACATCACCGCCACCTCCGAAGGTGACGGCCCGGTTGATGCGACCTTCAAAGCGATCCGTCAGATCCACCCCAACACGGCCCGCCTGCAACTCTATCAGGTACACGCCGTGACCGAAGGCACCGATGCGCAGGCGACTGTGTCTGTGCGTCTGGAAGAAGACGGCGTGATTGCGACAGGGCAGTCAGCCAACACCGACACGGTGGTGGCCTCCGCCAAAGCCTATATCCACGCGCTGAACCGCCTGCTGGTGCGCCGTGATAAGGTGGGCGAAGGGGTAGATGCCAAAGAGGTCTCTTACAAAGACCTCGCCTAAACAAGCACTTCACACCGAGCTGTGCCTGCCTGGGTAGGCGCAAATGCGCCTGCCGGGGGGCAGGCAGGCGCAGCTCAGGACGCAAAGCGTCCTTCACACCCAATCCAATCCCAATGTATTGTTTAGTTTGAAAGGTTTTCCCATGTCGAAGTCAACATTTCCGCTCACCGCGTCCTGCCTATGCGGGCAGATAAAGATCACTGTTGACTCTGAACCAATTTTGACACTTGCGTGCCATTGCCAAGACTGTCAGAAACTCACCGCTAGCGCCTTTTCAATGACAGCCATGTTGCCAACGGAAGCGACATCAATCGAAGGTCAGCTAACATCCGGCGGTCTTCGTGGGACAGAAAAAACGCATTATTTCTGCAAATCTTGCCTGAGCTTCATCTATACTCAGATGCATTACGCGCCGGAGCGCGTCAACCTTCGCACGGCAATGCTCCAAGAACTCTCGTGCAACGCACCTTTTGTTGAACTCATGACCGATGAAAAATTGCCATGGGCGCAAGTTCCGGCACAACATAGCTATGCCCAATATCCCGAAACATCAGACGAGTTTCATTGGCTCTTGAGCGAATACGCCAATCAGTCCTAAGCCAAAGCTGCTCATAGCACTCACCCACTCTAAGGCATTGCTTCTCTCCGGGAACAACACCCCAAGGGTCTGAGCCAGCGCCGCCCTCACCCAATCAGCATATCCCCTGCCAGTCCCAGCGCAAAGCCCGCCACGGCCCCCAGCGCTGGCGCATAAAGCCCCGGCTCATGCGCCTCGGGCGCAATGTCCTGAAACACCAGATAGAGAATACCTCCGGCGGCAAAGATCATGATGCCGCCCAGAATTTCAGGATCATCGGACAACACCGCAAATCCAATCCCGGCACAAAGCGGCCCCAGCCCGGCCAGCGCAACAAACACCAAAAGCACCTTACCCGCGCTCAGCTTGCCCTGCGCCCAGATGTCGCGAAAGGCGGCGAACCCTTCCGGCAGATTCTGCAAAAACATCATCACCGCCAAAAGCTTCGCCGTGGCCGCCTCGGTCACCAGCAGGGCTCCAAGCGCCATGGCTTCAGGCAGAAAATCCAACAGCATCGCCAGAACCAACGCACCACTGCCCCCTGCCCGCGCCAGCACCCAATCCACAATGGCAAAACACAGACCACCCGCCAGCAAGAGCCCGACAGCCAGCGCAGCAGGCAAAGCCTCCGCCCCTTCCGGCACCAGCACCAGCGCAATAGCAGAGAGCAACGCTCCGCCGCCAAAAGCGGTCACAGATTTGAGAACCCGCGCCTCCACAGCACGGTTGGAAATATGCTCCCAGCGGGCCAATGCGCCCCCAACGGGGATCGCCAGACCGGCAAACAAAGATAGCAAAAGCGCGTAATGAATGGGTTCCATGTGGCCATGCTACTCCGGCGCAGGCATTGCGCAATCCTTTTGTGACATCAAGGCGTTACCTGCGCCCCAAATCCTCCAAAATCGGGCAATCTGGCCGCCCGTCGCCTGCACAGGTCGCCACCAGATGGCTCAATGTGCCGCGCATCGCCTGCAAATCTGCAATCTTGCGATCAATCTCATTGAGGTTCTTCTGCGCAACCCGCTTCACGTCCGCGCTCGCACGGCCCTGATCCTCGTAAAGCGCCAGCAGAGTGCGACAGTCCTCAATCGAAAATCCCAGCCCGCGCGCACGTCCCAGAAAGGCCAGCTTGTGCAGGTCTTTCTCCCCAAAGCTGCGATAGCCATTGTCCCCCCGCGCCGGGGTCACAAAGCCAATGTCTTCATAATACCGAATGGTTTTTGCTGGCAGTCCAGACCGCTTGGCGACTTCTCCGATATTCATCACACATCCTTCTTCCATAATGGTGGCTGTATCCGGCGCAACCTCAGCGCGTTTGAGAGAACAAACACACTCGACAGAGCCATCGCCCCCGCGCCCAGCATGGGGGACAGCGCCGGTCCACCAAAAGGCACCAGCACACCTGCCGCCACCGGGATCAGCGCCACATTGTAGCCAAAAGCCCAGAAAAGATTCTGTCCGATATTGCGGATCACCTGACGGCTACAATCAAACGCCGTCACCACGCCGCTCACATCTCCCGACATCAACACAACATCCGCGGATTCAATCGCAACATCCGTGCCCGTGCCAATGGCAATGCCCACGTCTGCCGCCGCCAAGGCCGGCGCATCATTGATGCCATCCCCCACAAAGGCAACCGCGCCAAACTCCGCGCGCAATGTCTCAAGCGCGTCCACTTTTCCGGCAGGCAAGACATCCGCCACAACATGATCCACCCCCAGCGTTTTTGCCAGGGCCTGCGCCGTTTGCGCGCGATCCCCACTTATCATGGCCACCTTCAAACCTTGGTCGCGCAAGGCCGCAACCGCCGCCTGCGCGCCGTCTTTGACCGGATCTGCAACAGCCATCACCGCTGCCAACACCCCATCAATCGCCACAAAAATCGGCGTTTTTCCCGCTTCGGCAAGCCTGTCGGCCTGCGGCGCAAGCGCAGCAACCGCCACGTCGCAGGCAACCATGTAACGCGTTGCACCAACATGCACCTGCTGCCCGGCCACTGTAGCAGCGGCGCCCATACCGATTTCGGCATGAAAGCCAGACGCCTGCGGCAGCGTCAGCCCCCGCTCCTGCGCCGCCAGCATCAGTGCACGTGCCACCGGATGTTCCGAGTGTGCTTCCACAGCTGCCACAGCCGTCAGAACCAGCGCCTCATCAAAGCCCTCAGCGACTTGCAAATCCGTCAAGGCTGGCGCGCCCTTGGTCAGCGTGCCGGTCTTGTCAAACGCCACCACCTGACAGTCACGCAGAGACTGCAACGCATCACCTTTGCGAAACAAGACGCCAAGCTGCGCCGCACGCCCTGTGCCCACCATGATCGACGTTGGCGTGGCCAACCCCATGGCACAGGGGCAAGCAATGATCAGCACGGCAACAGCAGCCACCACCGCCGGGCCAAAGCTCGGCTGCGGCCCCAGAACAAGCCAGACAAGGAAGGTCAAACAGGCCACCGACATCACAGCGGGCACAAAGATTGCCGTGATCTTATCAACCCGTGCCTGTATCGGCAGCTTCGTGCCCTGCGCCTCCCGCACCATCGCAATAATCTGCGCCAGCATGGTCTCCGCACCAATTTTCTCCGCCTCAAAGCGCAGGCTGCCCTGTCCATTGATCGTCCCCGCCACAACCTGCGCATCGGCTGTCTTCAACACGGGTACTGGCTCACCAGAAATCATGCTTTCATCCACATAGGATTGCCCATCCAGCACGCGCCCATCCACCGCAACCCGCTCACCGGGCCGCAGATGCAGCACGTCACCAGAGGCCACCTCCTCAATCGAAAGCTCTGTGATCTCACCCTTGCGCTCCACGCGCGCCACACGCGGCTGCAAGCCGATCAACTGCCGTATTGCCTCCCCCGTGCGCCCCTTTGCCCGCGCCTCCATCCAGCGCCCTGACAGGATCAACACCACAATCACCGCGGCGGCTTCAAAATAAACATGCGCCGCGCCCACCGGCAAAAGCTGCGGGGCAAAGGTCGACACCACGGAGAAAAGATAGGCCGCACTGGTGCCCACCGCGACCAGAGAATTCATCTCAGGCGCGCCCTTAAGCAGAGCTGGAAAGCCTTTGACATAAAACTGCCGCCCCGGCCCGATCAGCAACAGCGTGGTCAGGATAAACTGCATCACATGCAGCTGCGTCACGCCAAATGTCCCCATCAGCCAGTGATGAAACGGCGGCACAAGATGCCCCCCCATTTCCACACAAAACACCGGAAAGGCCAGCACCGCCGCCACCAAAACATCACGCCGTAACTTGGCCGCTTCATCTGCCTTGCGATCCACCACAGGCGCCCCGCTCTGTTGCGGGCGCGCCGGATAGCCCGCCTTGGTGCTCAAGGCCGCAATCTGGCTTGGCGTCACAGACCCCTCCAGATAGCGCACCGTCGCCGTCTCAGCCGCAAAATTGATCGCCGCCTCCAACACGCCCTGACCTGCGGACAAAGCCGCCTCAGCCCGGCGCACACATCCCGCACAGCTCATGCCGGACACATCCATGGTCACACTGGCCTCCCGCGCCGGATAGCCTGCGGCCTGCAAGGCAGACACCAGCTTATCCGCAGACAGCGCCTCGGCCTCCACCCTTGCCGTCTCATCTGCGAGGTTCACATGCGCGTTGCGTACCCCCTCCGTGGCCGCTAAAGCTTTCTCAGCACGCGAGACACATCCGGCACAATTCAGGCCATCAATTTGAAACGTCAGTGTTTGCATCGGTCTTTCAATCCATCCGTCACCCCGCGAGTCTCCCTGTGAGTCTCTGTTGGGTGCTCGCCCTCTATAAAGGTTCCAGCAAGTGGAAGGTCAAGCACAGCACGCCACATCAGCACGTTGGATGTCTGCGCATGGGAGCGGAAAGCCGCTGCCAAGACGTTTTTGGAAGGCGACCCGGACAGCAACTTTGCCGATGTGCTGCGCGGAAAGATCAATCCAACTCCAAAATCCGGACATCAGGAGACAGTGGAAAACCACATCAACGCCTTCGCTTAAAAAATTGTTTTACAATGACTTTTAGACATACTTAAATCAAATCCACCGCACCACGTCATGGGCGCGGTAGATTTTGCCAAAGGAAGATCAGCCATGCGCCACCTCTTGCTCTGCATCGCCGCCCTCATGCCTATCATGCTTGCCGCGGCCCCCTTGCCAGAGGCCGATGCACACTTCCCAGAACAAGATATGGCCGAAGTCAAACTCGGCCAGTTTCTGTTTTATGATCCGATCCTCTCGGGCAACAAAACCGTTTCCTGTGCCAGCTGCCATCACCCGGATCTCGGCACATCCGACGGCCTGTCTCTGGGGCTGGGGGATGGGGCCACGGGGCTGGGACTGCAGCGCAAGATTGATCCACAAAACCCACCAGAACAGCGCATCCCCCGCCATGCCCCCGCGCTCTGGAACCTCGGTGCGACCGAGTTCACAGTCTTCTTTCACGATGGCCGGCTTGAAGATGATCCCAGCCGCCCCTCCGGCATTCGCACACCACTGGGGTCTGAAATGGAAATGGGCTTTGACAACGCGCTCTCTGCGCAGGCCATGTTCCCCGTCCTCTCCCCTGATGAAATGGCCGGGCATTACTCCGAAAACGATGTCAGCCAGGCCGTGCGCCTTGGGCAGCTCACCGGGCCCGGCGGAGCCTGGGACATCCTGGCGCAGCGCGTGGCCGCCATCCCCGCCTATCGCAACGCGTTCGACGACGTGATCGGCGCGCAGGCCCCGATCAAATTCCACGACATCGCCAACGCCATGGCCGCCTTCATTGCCTTTGAATGGCGCGCCAACGCTTCCGCCTTTGACGCCTTCCTGCGCGAAGAAACCCCACTGTCAGAAGAGGCACTTGTGGGCATGGAGCTATTTTATGGCAAGGCGCAGTGCAGCAGTTGTCACGCCGGGCAGTTTCAGACGGATCATAGCTTTCATGCCATTGCCATGCCACAGATCGGCCCGGGCAAAGCCGCACGGTTTGAGCGCCACAACCGCGATGTGGGCCGAGGGCGCGTCACCGGGGCGGAGGAGGATTTCTACCGCTTCCGCACGCCCTCCTTGCGCAATGTCACGCAAACCGCCCCCTATGGGCACAGCGGAGCTTACACGCGCCTTGAAGATGTGGTGCGCCACCACCTTGATCCGGTCCCGGCGCTGCTCACCTATGAGGCCGATCAATCCACATTCTCGGATGGGAATTTTAATAGCGACTTCATTGTGTTAGATCGCAAAATTGACGTCCTGCAAATCGCCGGAGCCAATGAGTTGCCAGCGATCGACCTCACTGATCAGGAGGTCAACGACATCATCGCCTTTCTCGAAACCCTTACAGATTACGATGCGCTCAAAGGCCGTTTTGGCGTACCTGATGCCGTGCCTTCGGGCCTGCCCTTGGATGGGATCGAGGCTCAGTAGCGCCGCGCCAAGACCACCCCCTCTCGCTCAAACCGCAGACGCTGACCGATCTTTAGAACTTTGGGTGATGGAACTACAGGCCGCGTTCCTGCGAGAAAAAACAGCAAACTGGTCGGCACTGTGGATATGAAAGACGTGACCGATGATGACCTCCTTGGCATGATTATTCTGGGCAAAAAGCCGGAAGGCGTGCCTGTTCAGGAGTAACTTAATTCGGTAAACGAATTTTCGAAGCACAATGGAAGAAAGCACCTCACGCATGACCTATCTCGTTGGCGACATCGGCGGCACGAATACCCGTCTCGCATTGGCAGATGTCACTGGCGTCCAGCCCGCCTCTGTGATGCGAGCCAGCAATGACGCCTACGAGAGTTTTGATGCGGTGCTGTCGTCCTATCTGCAAAAAACAGACCCCGATAGCCTTGCCGGGGTCTGTATCGCTATCGCTGGCCCGGTGCAGGCCGGCAAAGGCACCCTGACCAATCGCAATTGGTCTCTGGATGTGGACAGTCTGCGCGCACAGGCGCGCGCCCCGCATGCAGAGCTGATCAATGATCTCTCTGCGCTTGGCTACGCCCTTGCACGTGTGTCAACCGAACATGTATTTGGCTCCCATCAAGGAGCCACCAACGGGCAACGGCTTGTTGTCGGCATGGGAACAGGTTTCAACGTAAGCCCCACTCGGGCCACGGCCTCCGGCGTGACCGCTATGGAATCCGAACTCGGCCATGCAGAATTGCCGTATTCCGTGAGCCAACTTCTGCAAGACGCGCTCGGCGCCGCGGCGCAGCCCTTCAACACCTATGAAGACTGTTTCTCCGGCAGAGGGCTGGAGCGCCTGCATGACGCCGTGTGCGGTGAGAAACAGGATGGCAAATCCATCATGGAGAGCTTCGCCGCCGAGCAACCTGACGCTCAGCGCACTGTCCTTCTCTTTGCCCGTGCACTCGGGCGCATGACCCAATCCGTCATTCATCAGTTCATGCCACGCGATGGCATCGCCTTTGCAGGATCTGCCTCCCGCGGCATCCTGACGTCAAAAGCTTTGCCCGCCTTTGTCGAGGAACTGACCGCAGATCATCATGGCATCGTCGACGCCCATCACTTCCCGATCAGCTTGATCACAGAAGACGTGGCCGCGCTCGAGGGGTGCCTGCAGTATCTGTCGCAAACCAGCTAACGCCAGAGACGGGCTGTTTGGCCAAAAACACTGACGAAGCGCTGGAATTAGGCCGCCACCGGGTTGACGCCAAAAGCTCTCAAATGATCCCAGAAAGCCTGCACCCCCACAGAGCTCGTACCGCTTTTCTTCACCGCACAAATATTCCAGATCACCGGCGTGTGCATCTCAATTACCTTCAGCCGCCCAGCGGCAACAAACTCCGCAAGAGTTTCCTCCATCGCGCCCAGAACATAGCGCCCAGTCAACGCCATATCGATCAGGAAGCTGTAGTCATCGCTCTCAATTTGCGGCAGCGCGTTCACCTTGTCCTGCGCGTCCTGATCCCCTCCGAGCAACTTGATGAACGTATTGCGCCAATGCCTGTGCAAATGGCCGGAGGCCAACGGATAGCTCACCACATCCGCAATGCTACAGGCTCCGAGATCGTGAATGGGATGATCCGGCGTCGCCACAAACATCACACTGCGCTTCTCCATCATGAGAATATCGACATTCTCCGCCTCCGGCGTATGGGTCAGATCTCCGATGAAAATATCAATATCGCCGCTCAGCAACCCTTCCAGCGGTGCCACGCGCGCGTTCACATCAAGATAGAAAGCAAGCTCTGGGATCTCTTCCACCACCCGCTTCAGGACAGGTGCCACCACAGTCCGTGTGGTCAATGGCCCACATCCGACCCGCAAGCGGCGCCCCTTGCCATCGCGCAACAAATCGACATCACGGGTAAATCGCCCAATATCTTCGCGCAACGCTCGCGCGATGGGCAAAAACGCCTGCCCCGCATCCGTCAACTTACAATTGTTGCGATTTCGGTGAAACAACACCAATCCTGATTGCGCTTCCGCCTGTGCGATATAGCGTGACAACGAGGCGTTCGAGACCCCCATCCGGCGTGCAGCCTCTTGAAAACTATTGGCTTCTGCCAAATGGAAAAAAGCGGCTAAGGCAGTCTCGTTCAACATGGGCGTCTCAGTTTCATCATCTGGTGAGAAATTTTCAGATCATGAAACGAAAGTAAACCGCTCTTGTGAAAATGCCCCACTGCTCACTACTATTCGCGTTATTGGAGAAGTCTATTCAAGCAACCTTCGTAGAAAGATAAGATATGTCGAAAACACATGCATTTATGCTATCAATAACAACGACGATCGCATCTGTAGGCATTGCCGCCCCTGCGTTTGCACAAGACAGTCAACAACCCAATATTCTCGTGATTATGGCCGATGATGTCGGCTGGGCCAGCCTCGGCAGCTATCATCAGGGCGTCAAAAGCATTCAAACACCCAATCTTGATCAGCTGGCCGCAGAAGGCGCGCGCTTCACCGACTACTATGCACAGCCCAGCTGCACCGCGGGCCGCTCTGCCTTCATCACCGGCCAGTATCCGGTGCGCACAGGCATGCACACTGTCGGTCTGCCCGGCGACCCTGTAGGCCTCAATGAAAACGATCCAACCCTTGCCAATATGCTCAAAGGTCTTGGCTACACGACAGGCCAATTTGGCAAAAACCACCTTGGCGACCTGAACAAATTCCTGCCCACCATGAAGGGCTTTGATGAATATTGGGGCTGGCTCTACCATCTCAATGCCATGGAATACACCACCGATCCGGATTGGCCGGACGACCCCGAATTCGCCAATCAGTTTGGCCCGCGCAACATCATCCACGCCTATGCCACAGACACTGTGGATAAAACCGTAGAGCCGCGCTGGGGCATGGTTGGGAAACAACGCATCGAAGACGACGGCGCTGCGCCGCCGGAACGACAAAAGACGCTCGACGACGAAGTCACCACTCACACCATCAACTTCATTGACCGCGCTGTGGAAAGCGACACGCCATTTTTTGTTTGGATGGCCCCTGCCCGCGCCCACGTCTGGACTCACCTGAGCCCGGAATATGAAGCCATGCTCGGAGACGGGCGCGGGCTTCAGGATGTGGTCATGAAGGAACTTGATGACAACGTCGGCAAGGTGCTCGCTCATCTGGATGATCTCGGCGTCAGTGACAACACCATTGTGGTGTTCACCTCTGACAACGGCCCTGAGACCATGACATGGCCAGATGGCGGCACCACCCCATTCCACGGCGAGAAAGGCACCACTTGGGAAGGTGGCTTCCGCGTGCCTGCGATCATCCGCTGGCCCGGCCAGATCGCTGAAGGTCAGGTCCTGAACGGTATTTTTGACGGCATGGACTGGATGCCCACTCTCGTCGCCGCCGCTGGGGGCCCAGAAGATCTGCCCGCCGCCCTGCTCGACGGATACCAAGGCTATCAGGTGCATCTGGATGGCTACAACCAACTGCCCTACCTGACCGGTGACACGGACAGTCAGCGCAAAGAGATTGTCTATTATGAAGGCACTGATCTACAGGCCGTGCGCTACAATGACTGGAAAGCCCATTTTGTGGTTCAGGAAAAAGGTTGGGCAGGCCCCAAGGAAGAACTGAACGCGCCATTGCTGTTTAATCTGCGGCGCGACCCCTATGAAAAAGCGGCCGAAGAGTCCGGCATGTACACCCGTTGGATGGGCAACAAGATGTGGGCCTTCGGGCCTGCGGCACGCCTCGTGCAGTCCCATCTGTCCACCTTTGCTGATTTCCCGCCACGTGGCGCGGCATTGGGCAACGAGGCGCATGTGCAGGAACAGGTCACAACGGAAGGTGGCATATCTCAATAGAGACCCGACGACGAGGGCATCATCCCAGTCTTCTCGTCATAAGCCACTGTCAAAGGCGTAGCCCCTCGGCTGCGCCTTTGGCTTTTTCAAAGACATAAACGCCCTTTATAAATAAATCGCATATTTTCTCATCAATTATTTAGAATAATATCAGCAACACGACGCAAATCACTCCCATAGACGTGATAAAGATACATTCAAAAATCACTTTCAATAGAATTGTATAAATCCTGCCAATCCCATGCTGATTTAGGAGACCACACCATGTCGGAAATGGTACAACGTATCGTGAACAGTGAAGCCCGCCGGAATGCTCGCGGTGAATTAGTGGTTTACGCTTTGCGCCCAGAAGATGGAGGGGGGAGATATGAAGTTGCGGGCATAAACGAACGCTACCACTCTGAAAAAGCGGCCGAGCTTAAAGCCCTGATCGAGGCCGGACATCCAATCCAAGCAGAACGAGAAGCTGTAAGATACATTAAAGAATACACAAATACTTCAGGAGCTATTTCAGAAAATCCGGGCCTATCCTACAATCTCCGAGACTGCGCTTGGAATAGAGGCCCTACAGGTGCAATCAAAATCTTACAAGGTGCCTTGGAGGTTGCTACTGACGGCCACTTCGGCCCAATCTCACAAGCGGCTCTCACCCAAGCTTCCAGAGACTTTACAGCTTTACTCCAGAGTATTCGCACATCGCGCGAGAACTATGAACGCACTCGCGGCCGAGACGAATCCTCGATTTTTTGGAACGGGCTAAAGAAACGCTGGAATCGTGTCTTGACCGAGGGAATTTCTTACAATGACGGAACAATCGAGCTCGTGCCGGTCATGTAAACAATACAAGACGATTGTCTTCCTAGCCTTTTTTGCCCTGACTGGCTGTGCTTTTTCAAAAACCGCAGATGATGGAACAACTAGGGTAGTTGGATTTGTGGCAATGAAATTTGCCACAAATCCAGAAATAAATGCATGCGCTAATGGCTTCTCCATGAAAACCTTCGGCGCATCAACCTTAGTGACTCCCGAAGCAACAACGATAAACCTAGGATATCAAACACACAAAATCATCCGACTTAAGAACGACTGTTTAATAATTGGCGACCCATTATTATAGGTAAGTTAAAATGAGAGTTTTTACACCACTTCTATTGGCAACTGTACTTTGTGCTTGCGTCAGCAAGGATAAACTCACCTTTGCGACATCAACCGAAATTGCTTTGAGCGCAGACCCTGCTATCGGTCAAGTCAATATAGGATACGATAGAACAGAAGCAGTTGTGACACCCAATAGTGCGGAAACAGGAGCCGTGCCATCAGTCATT
Source organism: Shimia marina (assembly GCF_001458175.1). Classification (GTDB taxonomy): domain Bacteria; phylum Pseudomonadota; class Alphaproteobacteria; order Rhodobacterales; family Rhodobacteraceae; genus Shimia; species Shimia marina. The sequence continues at coordinate 10,557 of NZ_CYPW01000009.1, read as the reverse complement.
GCCAGCCTGAACTCAAACAACAACCCCTTTAAACCCAGAGTCGATCAAGTGTTTGCAACAGGCAGATCCGCAGAGTTGGCAAGCGGTGCTGAAAATTCACCTAATAATGAGCAGTCAGAAACACTCGAAAAGGCCTCAGAGCGTGACCTTCTCGTCTTCACAACATCCAGCAATATTGGCTTGAATACATCTTTTGATGGCACGCAATTGCCAAATATCGCGTTTGGATACAAAAGACGGGAAGCGGCCGTAATTCCGCTTGATCCGCAAGAGATGGATGTCGCTGCAACCTCATCTGTCTTTGCCTCACTTTCCGTTAACGGCAAGGCGTCAAGCGTGGACAACACCCAGCTTACCGTTCGCCAGTTCATGGCAACTGGAAAGGCCGCCGAGGGGTTGGCTGGCTCCGACTGTGTCAAAACGGGCTTTAAAGAACAAGCGGCCAGCGCTGCGACCCCTATCGATATAAAAGCAACTCAAGCCGCCGCGGACTCCGACAGCGATGTATTTACACAACGAATTGCTGCATGCGCGAATTAAAGAATTGCGCAAACGGGAATTCCGAAACCAAACAAGAGCCTCTTTGTCCTCACAAGATATGGCGTTTCCCTCAATCAGAGGCCGCTCAGATCAACACAAACTCACCATAGTGCTCACACCAAAAGGGCGCGACCAAAGCCGCGCCCTTTCAATCTCATGCGTCTAAGATCACGTCAGATCAAAGCGATCCGCATCCATAACCTTGCACCAAGCGGCCACAAAATCCTGCACCAGCTTGGCTTCCCCATCTGCCTGACCATAGACTTCCGCCACGGCCCGCAGCTGCGAGTTTGACCCAAAGACCAGATCCACACGGGTCGCAGTCCACTTCACCTCACCAGAGGCGCGGTGCGTGCCCTCATAGATCCCTTCGCCAGCGTGGCTCCAGTCATTGGCCATATCCAGCACATTGACAAAGAAGTCATTGCTGAGCGTGCCAACCCGATCGGTGAAGACACCATGCTTGCTGTTGCCATGATTGGCGCCCAGCACACGCAGGCCACCCACCAATGCGGTCATTTCCGGCGCGGTCAGCGTCAGCAATTGAGCCTTGTCCACAAGCAGCTCTTCTGGCGACACAGTGTATTGCGCCTTCTGATAGTTGCGGAACCCATCGGCCTGTGGCTCCAGCATGCCGACACTTTCCACATCGGTCATCTCCTGGGTCGCATCCCCACGACCCAGGGAGACCGGCACGGAGACGTCATGCCCTGCGTCCAGAGCCGCCTTCTCCACCGCCGCAGCACCGGCAATCACGATCAGATCCGCCGTGCTGACAGGCTTGCCAAATTCCGCTTTCACCTCTTCCAGCTTGCCCAGAACCCGCGCCAACTCTTCTGGCTCGTTGGCGGCCCAGTCCTTCTGCGGTGCCAAACGCACACGGGCCCCATTGGCCCCGCCGCGCATGTCGCTGCCACGGAAGGTGGAGGCCGACGCCCAGGCAGTTTTCACCAGATCACTCACCGACAGGCCAGAGCCGATCACAGCAGCCTTGAGTGCGGCCACATCATCCTCAGACAGAGCAGTTTCGCTGGCCGGAACCACATCCTGCCAGATCAGCTCTTCGGCAGGCACTTCTTCGCCCAGATACCGCGCACGTGGGCCCATATCGCGGTGGGTCAGCTTGAACCAGGCGCGTGCAAAGGCATCGGCAAACTCTTCGGGGTTCTCATGGAACCGCTTGGAGATCGGGCCATAGATCGGATCCAGACGCATTGCCATATCGGCGGTGGTCATCATGGTCTTCACCTTTTTGCTGGCGTCATGTGCCGCCGGGGCCATGTCTTCTTCTTTGACATCAATTGGCTCCCAGATCCACGCGCCCGCCGGGCTCTTGGTCAGGTTCCACTCATAGCCAAACAGCAGATCAAAAAAGCCATTGTCCCACTGGATCGGGTTCGCCGTCCACGCGCCCTCAATACCAGAGGTCGTGGTGTCATCCCCTTTGCCGGTACCGTGTTTGTTGATCCAGCCAAGACCCATGGTCTCAATCGACGCCGCTTCTGGCTCTGGTCCCACCAATTCAGGATTGCCCGCGCCATGCGCCTTGCCAAAGGTGTGCCCCCCAGCGACCAGCGCCACGGTTTCCTCATCATTCATCGCCATCCGCGCAAAAGTCTCACGAATGTCACGCCCAGAGGCCAGCACATCCGGCTGCCCATCCGGACCTTCCGGGTTCACATAGATCAGACCCATCTGCACAGCCGCGAGTGGGTTCTCCAGATCACGCTCCCCGCTGTAACGCGAGTTGTCTGCTTCAGAGCTTGCAAGCCACTCCGCTTCCGCCCCCCAATAGACATCCTCTTCCGGCTCCCAGACATCGGCCCGGCCACCGGCAAAGCCAAAGGTGGTGCCGCCCATGCTCTCAATCGCCACGTTGCCCGCGAGGATATAGAGGTCCGCCCAGCTGATCTGATTGCCGTATTTCTGCTTGATCGGCCACAACAGACGGCGCGCTTTGTCGAGGTTGCCATTGTCAGGCCAAGAGTTCAGCGGCGCAAAACGCTGCTGCCCGGTGCCGCCACCACCACGGCCATCTGCCGTGCGGTAAGTCCCTGCAGAGTGCCACGCCAAACGGATGAAGAGCCCACCGTAGTGCCCATAATCCGCAGGCCACCAATCCTGACTGTCCGTCATCAACGCGGTCAGATCCGCCTTCAGCCCCTTGTAATCCAGATTTTGAAACGCTTCCGCATAGTCAAAGGCGGCGCCCATTGGGTCGGACTTGGCAGAATTCTGATGCAGAATGCGCAGGTTCAGCTGATTGGGCCACCAATCCCGGTTGCCCCGTGTTTTGTTGCTCACGGCACCATGCATCACCGGGCAGCCGCCTGCTTTGATATCTCCGTCCATATCGTCCTCCTGTCAGATAGATGGGTCTGTCGATTGTCTGGAACAATTCTAAACACGGGCTACCCATAAACAGAAGTTGCATTTTTTAATCACTGCGATAATCAAAACCTATGACAAATCTGACCCTGCGCCAGCTCCGCTACTTCGAAGCCCTCGCCCAACATCAACACTTCGGTCGTGCCGCCGACGCCTGCGCCATTTCGCAGCCTGCCTTGTCCGTGCAAATCAAAGAGTTGGAAGAAGATCTCGGCCTCCCCCTGTTTGAGCGCACCGCTCGACAGGTCCGCCTCACGGCCTTTGGCGAAGACATGGCCAGTCGTGTCCGCGACGTGCTGCGCGGGGTTGATGAAATTGGCGAAATGGCGCGCATGGCGCAATCTGGCATGGTGGGGCGTCTGCGCCTTGGTGTGATCCCAACAATTGCCCCTTACCTGCTGCCCCGCTTCCTGCGCCAGCTGCGCGTGGATTTTCCCGATCTGGAACTGCACGTGCGTGAAACCATGACAGCCAACCTGATTGAAGAGCTGCGCCGTGGCCGTATTGACGCCGCCATCGTCGCACTCCCGGTCTCAGAACCCACATTTGAGGAAATGCCACTGCTGTCTGAAAGCTTTGTGCTGGTCCGCCCAAAGTCCGAAGCAGACGCCCCTGTGCCCGCGCCTGAGCATCTGGAACGCGAACGCCTCCTGCTGCTGGAAGAGGGCCACTGCTTTCGCGATCAGGCCCTGTCGTTCTGCGGCATGCCTACCGCCCGCCCCCATGAAGGGCTGGATGGCTCCTCACTGTCCACGCTTGTGCAAATGGTCGGCGCAGGCCTTGGCGTGACTTTGATCCCCGAAATGGCCGTGCCCATAGAAACCCCCTCCGCAGAAGTCACCGTGGCACATTTCAAAGGTCGCGAGCCCAACCGCAAAATCGGCCTGATCTGGCGCAAAAGCAGCCCTTTGGGGCCGCAATTGCAAAGGATTGGCTACACCGTGCAGACGAGTGCGGTGAGGCAGCCACCATCTGTCATCTCCCAAGACTCAAATTGATCTCAGCTCAGGGCACTCTCACGCGCCTAATCAGATCGAGATACACCGCTCCTCGGATGCTCAAACCGAAGCAATTCACGAGAAGGGTTCTGGTATTGCTCAGCAAGCGACGAAACACTCTGGGTATTCTGTACGCTTTGATCACCTGTCTCAACCTCCCCCGATCCGTTGGAAGTGTCAGACACCCCCTGTACATGAGATGTCGGGCCGTTCTGTTCTGTCATAGCGTCAAACCCTCCATCAGGTAACGTAGTAACCCTGTGTTCATTATCCAGAATATAGTGCTGGCTGCAAAGGAATACGACGCATACCTAAAATTCTCATGCGCCCTCCGCACGATCTTTTCATTTTCTGTTTGATCCTCATCAGTCTTGATCGCAAGGATGCCAAGCACCTGATACGCCTTAAGATGCTGATTATTATCAACAAAACTTCGAACTATTTGCCCGCCACTTTTGGTCAAACGCCAATCGCCACTCGGGATCATCACGCGAATGCAAAACAAATTGCATGCGACAAATCCCAAGATTGCCAAGGCTGTGACAAAACTTGCAACAAATGAGCCAGTAATTTCTACGAAAAGCGCAGAGGACAGAGCATTGATCGTGATCAGAAATGACGCCCTGAGCCGAACAGACTGAACCTCCTGATACTGCTCAGTAATCGAGTCATCGCCCGTTTTGAGCGCATATTTCGCTATCTCAAGGAGGTCCTTTTCACCCACAACAGTCACCCATCAACGCATAACACAAACTATGGCGCATATTGGAGCCGCCACGTACTGCATCTGTCAAGCTCCGCCCCCCCTAAAATACATCAAGATCGGCGCGGCCTATAGCCGAGAAGCACTCTGCCCTCCCCCAACTTTCCCCTAGCTTTCCCCCCATATTCCGCCATGGTGCTCCCATGCGCATGATCATCACATTCTCGGCCCTGTTCCTCTCGGTCATCCTGCTGCAGCTCAGCTCCGGCGGTGTGGGGCCATTGGATGCGCTCTCCGGCATCGCTCTGGGCTTTACCACGGAACAGATCGGCCTTTTAGGATCGGCGCATTTTCTTGGCTTCTTCATCGGCTGCTGGTGGTCGCCCCGCCTCATGGGCAGCGTCGGGCACTCCCGCGCCTTTGCCACATTCACCGCCCTTGGGGCCATGGGGCTGCTGGGCCATTTCATTTTCGTGGATCCTATCGCATGGGCCGTTATGCGCATCGCCTCTGGCCTCTGCGTGGCAGGCTGTTTCACGGTTGTGGAAGCCTGGCTGCAATCCAAGGTCACCAATGAAACCCGCGGCCGCGCCATGGGTACCTACCGCGTGGTCGATATGGTCGCCTCACTGGCCGCACAGCTGGTGATCAGCGTTTTAGAGCCCGCCTCTTATGTGTCCTACAACCTTCTCGCCCTGCTCTGCTGTGCGGCGCTCCTGCCGATCACCTTGACCACCTCGCCACAGCCCAAAACCCCAGACGCCCCCCGCCTGCGTCCCAGACTGGCCTATGAGCGCTCCCCACTTGCCGTCGCGGGCGTGATTGTGGCCGCGCTCAGCTCTGCCTCCTTCCGCATGGTCGGCCCGGTCTATGGCACCGAGGTGGGGCTGGCCGTGGGGCAAATCGCATGGTTCCTCGCGGCCTTTGTGCTGGGCGGGGCCATGGCCCAATATCCGGTCGGCTGGCTCGCCGATAAATTTGACCGGCGCTGGGTGCTGATCTGGCTGTCTGCCGCCGCTGTCGTGAGCTGCGCCACAACTGTGACTCTCGGCGGTGGCAACACGGCCATGGTCATGCTGAATGCAGGCTTCTTTGGTTTCACCTCTTTCCCGATCTACTCCGTCGCCGCTGCCCACGCGAACGACTTTGCCACCTCTGAGGAACGGGTGGAGCTTTCAGCAGCGCTGATGTTTTTCTTCGCCGTCGGCGCCATCGGTACGCCGCTCTTTGCCTCAGGCCTGATTGAGCGATTTGGCCCTGCTGCGCTGTTCATCATGATTGCCGCCGGGCATGCGCTTCTGATCGTCTTTGGTCTCACCCGTATGCTGGCCCGCCCAACAGTCGCCGACCGGACCCGTTATGTCTACGCGCCGCGCACCTCTTTCACCGTGGGTCGCATCACCAAACGCCAGCGCGAAGCCCCCACGCGAACCGATGAGAGCAAAGATTAACGCCACAATCGGCGTGAAAATGACACCGCCGCGTCACCGACGCAAAACAGACGGGATACCGACAGGATACCGACGCGTCATTTTCAGGTTAATACCGCCGCCACAAGGCCGCTTTCAATTCCCCTGTTAATTCCACTGTGGAATTGCCCCGCCCTTTGAGCTAATTGGGGCCAAACAGTTAAGGAACACTCAAAATGGCGCGCCATCTGATCACCTCGGCCTTGCCGTATATCAACGGCATCAAACACCTCGGCAACCTGGTTGGCAGCCAGCTGCCCGCCGATCTGTTTGCCCGCTACATGCGCGCGCGCGGCCACGAAGTTCTGTTTCTCTGCGCCACGGATGAGCACGGCACCCCTGCTGAATTGGCAGCGGCCAAAGCCGGCAAAGACGTGGCGGATTACTGCGCCGAAATGCATGACGTGCAGGCCAAAATCGCCGAGGGTTTCCGCCTCAGCTTTGATCACTATGGCCGCTCGTCCAGCCCACAGAACCACGCGCTGACCCAACATTTCGCAGGCCGCCTGGCCGAGATGGGCCTGATCCGCGAAGTCACTGAAAAGATGGTTTATTCCAACGCGGATGGACGCTTCCTGCCAGACCGCTACATCGAGGGCACCTGCCCCAACTGTGGCTTTGACAGCGCGCGCGGCGACCAATGTGACAACTGCACCAAACAGCTCGATCCAACCGATCTGATCAACCCTTATTCCACCATCTCCGGCTCCACCGATCTGGAAGAGCGCGAGACCAAACATCTCTTCCTGTGTCAGTCGCAAATGCGCGACACCCTGCAGGCCTGGATTGACAGCAAGACAGACTGGCCCGTGCTGACCACCTCGATCGCCAACAAGTGGCTCAACGACGGTGACGGCCTTCAGGATCGCGGTATTACGCGCGATCTGGACTGGGGTGTGCCAGTTAAGAAAGGCGGCGCAGACTGGCCCGGCATGGAAGGCAAAGTCTTCTACGTCTGGTTTGACGCCCCCATCGAATACATCGCCTGCGCCCAGGAGTGGGTCGATGCCGGCAAAGGCAACGATTGGGAACGCTGGTGGCGCACCGACAAAGGTGCAGACGACGTGACCTACACCCAGTTCATGGGTAAGGATAACGTCCCCTTCCACACGCTGTCTTTCCCGGCCACCATTCTCGGCTCTGAGGAGCCTTGGAAGGCGGTAGATTACATCAAGTCTTTCAACTACTTGAACTATGACGGCGGCCAGTTCTCCACCTCACGTGGACGCGGTGTTTTCATGGATCAGGCGCTGGAAATCCTGCCGTCTGACTATTGGCGCTGGTGGCTGCTGAGCCATGCCCCGGAAAGCTCTGACAGCGAATTCACTTGGGAGAACTTCCAGCAATCCGTGAACAAAGACCTCGCCGACGTGCTTGGCAACTTTGTCAGCCGAGTCACCAAATTCTGCCGCTCAAAATTTGGCGAAGAGATCCCCGCAGGCGGCGCGCTCGGCGAAACCGAAACCGCTCTGATCAACGAACTCACCACCCGTCTGCGGGCCTATGAAGACCATATGGCGGATATGGAAGTGCGCAAATCCGCTCAGGAATTGCGTGCCATTTGGGTTGCGGGCAATGAATACCTGCAAACGGCAGCGCCATGGTCCACATTCAAAGAGGATCCTGAAAAAGCCGCGGCTCAAATTCGCCTCGCGCTCAACCTGATCCGATTCTATGCTGTTGTTTCTGCGCCGTTTATTCCGGATGCCTCCGCCCAGCTCATGGCAGCGATGCACACAGACGACACCAGCTGGCCCGAAGATGTCGCAACCGCGCTGGAAACCCTCGCGCCCGACCATGCCTTCACAGTGCCGGATGTCACCTTCCGCAAAATCTCTGATGACGAACGCGAAGAGTGGCAGGAAAAATTCGCAGGCAAACGCGAAAGCTGATCCCCTTCCAAAGGCGCTGCACCACCGCAGCGCCTTTTTTCTGACCAGAGCATGGTTTTCTCCAAAACAGCTGGATCGAAACTGACATAGATCAACATCGCGGCAGAGCACGTGGGCTATGGCTTCGGCGACTTTGAAAAATGTGCTAAACTGTCCGCACATCACAAGGAGAACGCCTTATGGAAGCTTTCCTGAATATCATCTGGAGCCTAATCGAAGCCGTCCCACCGGTCATCATGGCCTCCATAATGTTGCTTGGCCTCAGCGCGATCGCAGCAACCCTTCTGTGTCTTATCGTAGCAGCCGTGACGATGCGCAAAGAGCGAAAGCACGCATAAGCCAGTTGCGATTCCTGTGATGCCCGCATAAGAAAATACGGGCATGTGCATTTGCGGAGCGCCCATGCTCTCCCGACTTTGCCAGTCAGCCCGCATGCTGCGGTCAAAATCCACCTGCTTTTGGTCAAAACGGCCATACTGCCGCCAGCCTTAACGGTCGCTCTGAATCGCCCGAAAACTCTTCATATTAAATGCCTTACTGGGATTTTTTTTAGTGGTACCCGCGGCAGGAACCACTCTCAGTTAACACTGACAAACAAAAACAAACATCATTTTACACCTAGAAACACATATTGCCTTATTTTGTGTGGAATTACACTAAACTCTGTTGTGTGATGTGCATGATGTTAAACGTTGTTGGCCAGACAAAATGAGGGGCCAAATTAGGGTTGAGGGGCCACGCACATGCTGAACAAGCTGACAGACCGCCGGATCAAAGCGATCAAGGACTTACCGAATGGAAAAACAAAGCACCCTTCCCCGATGGCGGCGGTCTCTTTCTGCTCGTTCGTTCAAGCGCCAAGGGCGGGGTGCGGAAAAGCTGGATCTTTCGGTACTCCCTGAACAAGAAACGATCTGACCTTGGCATGGGATCATATCCGACTGTCTCACTGTCAGAAGCTCGCACCATGCGGGACAGGTACAAAAAGGCTCTATCCGCTGGGCAAGACCCTAAAGCCGTCAAAGACGTTGAAATGAGCGAAGCACTGGCCGTATCCAGAGCAGCAGCCAATGTGCCAACTCTTGAGAGCATGAGACATCAGGCGTTTGAGGCGATCAGAGCAACACTGAAAGAGAGCGCGGCCCACCGCTGGATGACACCTCTGCGTCTTTACGTTCACCCGACAATCGGCAATGTGCCAATCACCCAGATCGACCAGCACGTACTGCATGACTGCCTCAAGCCTGTGTGGCGCACCAAGCACCCAAGCGCGGTGAAAGCCCTTCGCCGCGTCAACATCGCCCTAAAACACGCCACAGCGGCTGGCCTCGACGTTGACCTGCAGGCCGCACAGAAAGCCAAAATCATTCTCGGAGAGGTGGATCACGAGGAAGTAGGACGGCCATCGCTGCACTACAGGGATGCCCCACACTTCTATGCTCAATTGCCCAACGATGGCGCGGCGCTGCTGCTGAAAGCGTTGATGCTGACCGGCGTTCGCTCTGCTGAAATGCGCCTAGCCAGGATCGAAAAGATCGAATGGAACGAGGCCATATTAACCAGCCCGCGCGAGATCGTGAAGGGCCGGAAACGGACCACGAAAGACAATCGGATTGCCTTGTCCAGCGAGGCCGTGCGGGTTTTGCGATGCGCGGCAGGTGACCGCACAGAAGGCCATATCTTCCGCAACATCCAGCGCAGCGCCTATTCCGACAATGCCGTGTCCAAGCTGATGCGGGACAGTAATTGGCTGAAAGAGCGCGAGATTAAAGCCACTCCGCACGGCATGCGCTCCACCTTCAAAGCGTTCATCCTTGAGCGTCACCACGAGATCCCACCGCACATCGTTGAACTGGTCCTGTCCCACACCATCGAAAACAAGGTTGGCGCTGCATACACCCGCACCGACCAAATCGAACAACAACGGTGCGCTCTGGAGCGTTGGGGGCGCTTCCTTTGCGGCGACAAGACCCCTGTGATCGACTAATTCAGCCCAGATGAAAAAAATTTGAGGCTCAATAAACGTTATTTTGCAATAAACGGGACAAACGATGCATTTGCGAGGCGAACGAAAACTCGTTCGGAACAATGACTTTCACTAAAGCAGAGGGCAAGGTATCTTTTTTCCAGCATAACAATTTGTAATTTTCCATTATTTTCATATGCTTGGTGAAAATTTAAGGGGGTTGTGTCGTAGAGTTTACTGCTGTTTTTTGATGTCAAATCAGACACAAAACAACGGAGACACACTATGAGCGCCCCCCTCAATACACCAAAGAAACGGTTCACCGTGGCTGAGGTCGCGAAGGATTTCGGTATCTCCAACATGACTGTCTATCGGGCGATCCGTGACGGCAAACTCAAGACCGACCGCTTCGGCCAGCAGCACCGCATCACGCAGGCTCAGATCGACGCATGGGGCTTCACGTCGGTATTGACGTGCTCCCCTTAGAGTCCTCACTTTGAGGTTAGCCTGTTCTGACCCAGCCCCTTGATCCGGGCCGTTTGGATGTAGAATCCGTTCCTGTTTCTTTCTTGTGATTAGGTTGCGGTCAAGGCCTGCTGAG
>NZ_CYPW01000008.1 GCF_001458175.1 Shimia marina | reverse complement strand
GGCACATATCTTGCTCACAGGTGAATACAGATGGAAAAATCGCTGACATCCGGCCTTAAGGTGTCATTCTGCCCCCAGCCGGAACAGACCCCATGCGTGCGCATGGTGATGGCCCACATCAATGATCTCTATCCGAATGTCGCTGTCGGATCGACGGCGTTCCTTTACTCGGCCGAAGACAGCGTTACCGCTCGAAGCTAACCTATTGCATCTTTGGCTCACACGCCGAGGACTGCGTCGTGCAGGGACATCTTCCAATGAATTGTTGGACGAACACTCACGGCTGTGTCGCAAGTGAACTTTCGAACTGTGCGATCGCTACGGATTTGTCGTCCTCATCGTTCTCGAACAGCTTTGTGGTTCGCACGCCCGGCAACTTGCCAAAATCCGCCATCAGGCGCTTTGGAAAAAATGTGCGTCCGATGGATTCAAATCCTGGTAATTGTCTGAGTACCGCGGAGGTACTGGCACTACAAAAACCGGAAGCGGCTGGGCCGCTGGCAATTGCAAGGCGCAAAGCCTGCTCCGCGACTTCGGGAGACACATCGATCTCTTGTATGACGACATGGTAGGTCTCGCGAGCATGAGCCCGCGCATAAAAATCGGCCACTTGTGGAGTAATGCCATAAAGCACATCTCCCCGTTCCGGTACAGCGCTCAGCCGGACCGTTCCTGCCGGATCGAAGATAACACGCTGCGACCCATTAATCATGACGCTGCTATGCGCACCCGCCCCGGACCTGTTGTTGATCATGGTGTACAACGTCAGCGCGGCCGGTCCATCGTGACGGTAGGATGCGCTACTGATGACTTCGGCTGAAGCATCCGGGCGCATGTCGTTTCCTGCGCCGCACCCCGCCAAAATTACCAAGGTTAGAACTGAGAAAATGCGGTTCAAAAAGAGCACCCTGCAGCCTCCTGCCATGGGTTGAATAATTGAATTTTCGGGATATTCAGGTCCTCTACCACTCTCGACACCAACTCTTCCGGATTTCACGTCCACCGAAACACGGGTTCGGTGTCGGTTGGTACGCGACTCCTCGACAGGTTTTTCTCTGGATATCGCAAGTCTCAGATTAAGAGGAGCGTTCGCCCCGAATTGATTTGTCGCAATTTGTAACAGACCCCGCCTTTGTGACCTCGCGATACAAAACACCGGCTCGCGTGGCATTCCGCATCTGCAGGTGCATCCCATATGGTGGCTATCGTAACACTGACACGAGGTGATCGACATGAAACGCAATACTCTACTCGCTGCAATGACTCTGGCTGCAACCGCCTTTGGTGGCGTCGCCTTGGCGGATGCCAACCATGGGCACAGTGGTCAACCTGGTGCCCAAAGTGGGGCAGGCATGATGCAGAACGGTGGTCCGGGCATGATGGGGAACATGGGCGGAATGATGGACATGATGCAGCGCATGCACGGAAACATGATGGGCGCAGGCATGGGCAGTGGTATGATGGGCGCAGGCATGGCTGGCGGCATGATGCAAATGTTCGACACCGATGGAGACGGCACAACGACGCCGGAAGAAATGCGCACGCAGCTGCAGGCCAAGCTTTCCGAGTTTGACAGCGACGGGGATGGAAACCTCTCGATTACCGAGTTTGAAGCTCTCCACAGCGCGATGATCCGCGAAATGATGGTGGATCGTTTTCAACACCTCGATGCCGATGGCGACGGCGCGGTGACGCCGGAAGAGATGGCCGCTCCGGCCGATAGGATGGAGCGGATGCAGATGATGCGGTCGAACATGGCAGATGCGCCTGCGCGGCCGGGCAACGGTCAGGGCATGGGCAACGGCTCCATGATGCAGGACAACTGAGCCAACGGGTGCCGGTTTTTTCCGGCACCCGTCCTCAAAACGCCAAAACCGTTCTCGGCCGGGACATTGAACCGAACCGCGACCTGAACCGTTTAGCCTCGTTATGCCAAAAAATAGAGACACGGAAAGGAAAATTCCCATGGCCTATACCTATGATCGCGTCCTGAAAGACACCAATATCGATGACGCAGAGATGCGTGTTCGGGATGCTTTGGCAGACAAGGGCTTCGGCGTTCTGACTGAGATTGACGTCAAAGCGACGATGAAAAAGAAACTTGATGCGGACATGCCGCCTTACCGCATTCTCGGGGCCTGTAATCCGGGCATGGCGCACAAAGCCATCGAGATCGAGCCTCGCATCGGTGCGATGCTTCCCTGCAATGTCATCCTGCGGCAAGTGGACGGCGACACCGAGGTCAGCGCGGTCGATCCTGTCGCTTCGATGCAGGCGGTGCAGAACCAAGACCTGGACGCGGTCGCCGGCGAAGTCCGCGATCTACTCCGGGACGCCCTCGACGCCGCGTGATGGCGGGATGGGCGTTGGATGCCCTGTCGCAGATCGAGCGCCTTTAGCGGTGCTCGATCAATGCCATCTAATCCCCACGTAAATTCCTGATGAGGAACTCACCCAGTGCTGCCAGCGGGATTGCCATTTCCGGATATTGGAACCGACCTCATCTCCTTCGACATCGGGGGGGTCACATTCGCACTCCGCTGGTACGCGCTAGCCTATATCTTCGGTATCCTGATTGGCTGGCGCATTTGTTTGAGTGCGATAAGCCGTCCCGCGCTCTGGACATCAGTTGGACCGCCGCTTGACCGGACGCAGATCGAAGATCTTCTGACGTGGATCATCATCGGCGTGATTGCTGGTGGTCGCCTAGGCTTTGTACTGTTCTACCAGCCCGCATATTATCTCGCAAATCCCTTGGAAATTCTGATGGTCTGGCAAGGCGGCATGTCCTTCCACGGGGGGTTCGCGGGCGTTGTCATCGCTGCCTTGCTGTTCTGCCTTCGACAGAACGCGTCTTTGCTCAGCACTGGCGACTTGCTGGCTTTGGCGGCACCGCCAGGCTTGTTTCTTGGGAGGCTGGCGAACTTCACCAACAATGAGTTGTGGGGGCGGCCGACGGACGTTCCCTGGGCGGTGATCTTTCCCGGCGAAGTCGCGCAGGCCTGCCCAGGGATTAGTGGCCTCTGCGCCCGACACCCGTCCCAGCTGTACGAGGCGCTATTGGAGGGGCTCATTCTTGGAATGCTGCTCATTTATCTCGCTTGGGGCCGGGGCTGGCTGAAAATGCCCGGTGCCTTGGCTGGCGTGTTTCTGACCGGCTATGGTCTTGCCCGAAGTTTCGTCGAGATGTTCCGGCAACCGGACCAACAATTTGTAACGGCGGACAACCCGATCGGCCATGCGCTTCATTTTGGTGAGTGGGGTTTGACCATGGGCCAGTTGCTCTCCATGCCAATGGCGCTGGTCGGGCTGGCGTTGATCGTGTTCGCCCGGCGGGAACGGGGCCGGACAGCGCCACCCCGCAGAGCCGCAATGTAATCGCCGTACTGATCTCTCTTGACCCTCCCGCGGATGGAAGCCCTAGGCAAGAGAAGCATTCTCGGAAAGGACCGCAAAATGAGCACTCCCGACAGTTCTGAAACCACAGCAGCTTCTTCGGTATTCGTTTGCCCCATGCACCCTGAGGTGCGGCAGGACGAGCCCGGCAATTGTCCGAAATGCGGGATGCACCTCGTGCCGGAATCGGAGCTCGAGGTCCATTCAGCACATGATCATCACGAACACCACGCGGGTGCCACGCCGGCCGATGGCCGATATGATCTGGTTCCTACAGGACATGATGGTCCCATTTTCACCTGCCCGATGCACCCTCAGGTGCGGCAGCCTGATCCGGGCGCGTGTCCGATCTGTGGTATGGGATTGGAACTGGAATCCGGTGTGCCGGGCGATGAAGGTCCAAATCCCGAACTGGTGGATTTCACACGGCGGTTCTGGGTCGGCACAGTCCTGACGATCCCGCTCCTTGTCCTCACGATGGGGCCATTCGTCGGTTTCCCCGCAGTCCGGACTTTTTTTGGCGAAAGCACCACACAATGGATCGAATTGATCCTGGCAACGCCAGTGGTCTTGTGGTGCGGCTGGCCGTTTCTGGAACGCGGATGGATTTCGTTCCGCACATTGAACCTCAACATGTTCTCCCTGATCGGCATGGGCGTTCTTGCCGCCTGGCTCTTCAGCGTCGTTGCCGTTCTCGCACCGGACATATTCCCTGATGGGTTCCGAGACTCCGAAGGCCATGTCGGCGTCTATTTCGAGGCGGCGGCGGTGATCGTGACGCTGGTGCTGCTCGGCCAGGTGATGGAACTACGCGCCCGCGAGGGGACCGGCAAGGCGATCCGCGCGCTTCTCGACATGGCGGCAAAGACCGCGCGGGTCATCCGGGACGACGGATCCGAGGAGGAAATCCCGCTGGAGGACGTGCAAGTCGGGGACCGGCTGCGCGTGCGGCCCGGTGACAAGGTGCCGGTCGATGGCGTGGTTCTGGACGGCCGGTCCTCGGTCGACGAAAGCATGATCTCCGGTGAACCCGTGCCGGTCGAGAAGACCGAGGGCGACCCGCTGACCGGCGCGACGATCAATGGCACCGGCAGTCTGGTGATGGAGGCGACGCGTGTCGGGTCCGACACGATGCTGGCTCAAATTGTCGAGATGGTGTCGAACGCGCAGCGCTCGCGCGCCCCGATCCAGAAATACGCCGACAAGGTGGCGGGATATTTCGTTCCGGCCGTCATCGGTATCGCGGTCCTGTCCTTCATCGCCTGGGCGATCTGGGGGCCCGCGCCTGCGCTTTCCTACGCATTGATTTCGGCGGTGGCGGTTCTGATCATCGCCTGTCCTTGTGCGCTTGGCCTGGCGACACCGATGTCGATCATGACAGCGACAGGACGGGGCGCTCAGGCAGGGGTGCTGATCAAGAACGCCGAGGCGCTGGAGCGGTTCGAGAAAGTCGATACCCTGATCGTCGACAAGACCGGCACGTTGACCGAAGGCAAGCCGCGGCTTGTCGACGTACTCCCGCAACCCGGCCACGACGAAGCCGAGGTCTTGCGTCTCGCCGCATCGCTTGAGCGCGGATCGGAGCACCCCTTGGCCGAAGCGATCGTCAGGGGTGCGGAGGAGCGAGATGTCAAAATGGACGAGGCACGGGACTTCGAGGCGGTCACTGGCAAGGGCGTCAAGGGGGTCGTTGACGGCAAAGCGGTCGCGCTCGGCAATTTGGCGATGATCCGCGAATTGGGGCTCGAGGCGGGCGCGTTGACCGCCAAGGCCAATGCCCGCCGCGACGAAGGCGAGACGGTCATGTTCGTTGTGCTGGATGGCGAGATCGCCGGTCTAGTTGCTGTCGCCGACCCAGTGAAGGAGACCACGCCAGAAGCCATCGAGGATCTGCATGAACTGGGGTTCCGCGTCATCATGGCGACCGGCGACAACGAACGCACGGCCAAGGCCATCGGCACGCGGCTCGGAATCGATGAGATCCGGGCCGACGTGCTGCCGGAGGACAAGGCGCGGATCATCCTTGAGTTGCAAGAGGCGGGCCACAAGGTCGCCATGGCCGGGGATGGCGTCAACGACGCCCCCGCGCTCGCGCAGGCCGATGTCGGCATCGCCATGGGCACCGGCGCCGATGTGGCCATCGAAAGCGCGGGCGTCACGCTGGTCAAGGGCAACCTTGATGGTATCGTGCGTGCGCGGCGGCTCGCCCGGGCCACGATGCGCAACATCCGCCAGAACCTGTTCTTCGCGCTGATCTACAACGCCTCCGGCGTGCCGGTCGCGGCGGGAGTTCTGTTTCCCTTCTTTGGCATCCTCATCAGTCCGATGTTTGCTGCCTTCGCCATGAGCGCGTCGTCAATCTCGGTGGTGCTCAATTCGCTGCGCCTTCGCGGCGTTCGTATCTAGAAGCGCGCAACAGCGTTCGGATGAACCAAAATTAAAAGGGGGCCATTTATGCAGAGCGAAAAAGAAACGTACCGCGAAAATTCCATCAGTCTGGGCGGAGCCGTTGCGATGGGGACAGGCGTGATGATCGGCGCTGGAATCTTTGCGTTGACGGGGCAAATCGCGCAGCTCGCCGGCCCGCTTTTCCCGCTTGCATTCATCGCCGGCGCGGTCGTCACAAGCTTCAGCGCCTACAGCTACATCAGGATGTCGAACAAATGGCCGTCCTCGGGTGGCATCGCCATGATCCTGCAGAAATGCTATGGCCCCGGAGCCATCGCGGGCGGGGCCGCACTGCTGATGGCGCTCAGCATGGTGATCGCGGAAAGCCTCGTCGCGCGAACCTTCGCCACCTATGTCCTGCGCCCTTTCGATATCGAAGGTGGCCCATTGGTCCCCGCTCTGGCTGTGGCCGTGATCGTTTTCGCCTTTTTGGTGAACATGGCCGGAAACCGCTCGGTCGGGCTGTTCTCGTTGATCATGGCCGCGATCAAGATCGGAGGCATAGCTCTGTTTGGCATCGCGGCCCTGTGGTCCAGTGGTTTTGCGTTCGCCGCGGCGTCCGAGACCTCACAATCCTACGGGCTCACGGGGTTCATCGCCTCTACGGCGCTGGCCATCCTTGCGTTCAAGGGATTCACCACGATCACCAACAGCGGAGCCGAGATCACTGAACCAAATCGCAATGTTGGCCGAGCGATCATGTTCTCTATCGGAATCTGCGTCGTCGTCTACCTGTTGGTCGCCTACGGGGTCGGTTCGAGTCTCACGATCGAGGAGATCATCTCAGCGCGTGACTATTCGCTGGCACAAGCGGCGCAGCCCGCCCTTGGACAAACCGGCTTCATACTCACGGTGATCCTGGCCGCTGTCGCAACGGCGTCCGGCGTTCTGGCCAGCGTCTTCGCGGTGTCGCGTATGCTGGCGATGCTGACCGACATGGAAATGATCCCGCACAGCCACTTCGGTATGCCAGGTCCCATCCAACGCCACACCCTGGTCTATACTGTCGTCATCGCCGCGACGTTGGCCGTGCTCTTTGATTTAGGCCGGATCGCATCCCTCGGTGCTTTCTTTTACCTCGTCATGGACATGATCATACATTGGGGCGTGTTCCGCTATCGTCGAGCAGACGTCGGCGCCTTCGGTATCGTGCTTTTGACTGCCCTGGCGCTCGATGCGATAGTACTGGCAGCTTTCACCGTGATGAAGCTTCAAAGCGACCCGATGATCGTTCTCTACGCCGCTGTCGGGATGATCGCTGTGTTCGCCTTCGAGCGCGTTTACTTGTCGCAATGGGTGGCACCGCAAGTCGCCCCCGCCCCCGCCCACGCCCACGGTGATTAGCCTGCCATCACCTGGCCTGAAGAGATGCGATGCCTTGTGCGCCGATCGTGATCAGCCCGACCGACAAGGCAAACGCAGCCAGGGCAAGCAGCATCACGCCCGTGTTCATGGGCAAGCGACGTACAACCGGTCCAAGAAATTCCGACCGCCCGAAAGCCGAGACGTAGAGCGGCAACGCGCTTATCATAGTCGCATAGAGGTAAACGCCGGAGATGTTCTCGAAAAATGCCGAACGCGCAAGAGTCGGGGATACAACCGCCAAAGCGGTTGAACGATTGCCGCCGAATGACCCGAACCAGTCGGCAGATAGAACGTATATCAGCACGTGGAGACCTGGAAAGAGAAGGGCTCTGAGCAAGACATCGACCAGCACGAAAAACGCCGTGTCTCTTGAGCCCGCCTTTGGTTGCTTTGTCATAGCGAAAAGGAAAAAACTGACATAGTTGACGGCAAAAACCACGGGCAAACCGTTGGTCGCAACCTGCCTTAGTAAGCGCATGAGTGCCGGTCCGCCGGCAGCAAGAGCCGGAGCAAAGCCCGGAGCCAGTAAGACGTAGAACAACAGGACCGGCAGTAATGCAGCGAAGCTGAACAGCAGGACATTTCTAACAAACTGAGCCGCGGGCATACTGATAGAGAAAAATCTATCCATTGAAATAGCCTGCCATGTGGGCACCACTAGGTCGATGATACGGGGCGTTGTTGCACAAGTCTGACGCCTCAGGATTCCCTTCGCGAACCCATGCTGTTAGCCGCATTCCATGAGCAACCCATCTCCCGCCCGCTATCGTACGACCAACTGGTCCAGCTACAACGCATCGCTGCGCAAGCGGGGGTCCCTGCTGATCTGGGTCGACGAAGACATCACTTGGCGCGCGCCCTCACCGCCGCCCTCCTAGCCGGCACGATATCATTTCTGTCCCCCTGCGTGCTACCTCTTGTGCCAGGTTATGTCTCCTACGTAACCGGGCGCACAGCCGCTGAGGGCGGGGTGGTCGGCGCTTCGCCGTCGCGCGCGGTCTGGCTGAGCCTGTGTTTTGTCCTCGGCTTCTCCACCATCTTCATGGGACTTGGCGCATCCGCGACTGCAATGGGTCAGGCCCTGCTTCGGTGGCGGTATGAACTCAACCTCGTTGGGGGCGGCATCATCATTTTCTTCGGGCTCTTCATGATAGGAGCCGCGCGTGTTTCGGTCATGGAACGCGACTTCCGATTCAATCTCAACATCCCCGGGGGCCAACCCGCTGCGTCCTATGTCCTCGGTCTTGCCTTCGGTTTCGGCTGGACTCCGTGCATCGGCCCGATCCTCGGCGCGATCCTGACAGCCAGTGCGGCGAGTGCCACGATGGGCGAAGGTATCATGCTGCTTGCCGTCTATTCCGCCGGCCTTGGAATACCGTTTCTGATCGTGGCCGGATTCACCGACCAGATCGCGGGACGGTTGCGGGCCATCGGCCGGGTTGGCCGCCGCCTCCACCAGCTTGCGGGCATAGTGATGATCTTGATGGGGCTGGCGATGATGACAGGGCAGTTGAGCGCGCTGTCATACTGGATGCTCGACGTATTTCCGGTTCTGGGACGGATCGGATAGCTCCATTAGTAGCAGCGTCTATTGATAACAGAAAATTTTCTTGAACCTCTAGTAGCTTTAGGAGTTAAGCCACCGACAAAGAACGGCACCATGGAGCAAGTTGCCAATAACGCCTCACTCCTTCCCGGGCGAACAACACTGCGTTCGGGGTAAGGTTCGGTTTGCCGTCCAATGCGTGAACGGAGCAATCTATATGCTGACAAGACGACATTTCATCCAGACGACCACCGCGCTGTTTTCGGCATCGATATCCAGCCCGCTCCTTGCAGACACGTGGCCTACCGATGCGCAGAAGGCAGCTTGGGACGCACAGGTTACACCTCCCGGCTACGACCCGGCCACGTCCAACCCTTGGGGCCTTCACCCTCGCTTCCTGCCACAGCGGGTCCTCGCGAAGGACGGACTTGTACCCGGTGATATCCATGTCGATGCTGTTGCGCGCTATCTCTACCACATCGAAGAAGGCGGCACGGCGATGCGCTATGGCGTGGCGATCGCGCGCGGTAAACTTTACGAACCGGGCACCTATACGATCAAGCGCAAGGTCAGGTGGCCGCATTGGCAGCCGACACAAAACATGATCGACCGCGACCCAGAGCTTTACGCCGATATCGCTGACGGTATGGAACCCGGACCTGAAAACGCGCTCGGATCGCGAGCCCTCTATCTCTTCGTCGGCGACCGAGACACCTATCTAAGGATTCACGGGACACCGTATCCAAGAAGCATTGGCGGCCGTGCGAGTTCCGGCTGCGTCCGAATGGTCATGGCACACATCAATGATCTCTATCCCAACGTCGAGATTGGCTCGACGGCATTCCTGTACTCGGCGGAAGACAGCGTCACCCCGAGAAGTTGACTGGCGCATCATGTGTTACGCGTGGGCTTGACGCATCTATGGGCTGATCAGGACTGGCGCGAAGTGCAGATGGGGTTGCCACCTGCCGAGCGTAGCGGAACCAAGGTGTTTTCCACCGGACCGCTGTGTTCATACCAATAACAGCCATCCTCGGGACGAAGCCGCGCCGTGGTGAGATCCTGACCAGGCGCAGCAAGGGCAATGACGGCCTCGGGAACACTTCCCACTTCGTTGCGAGCGCCGCCGTCGTCCAGCGTTGGCACCGCGCAGCCAGCAAGCACCAATGTCGCTGCGATAATCGGCGCGTTTCGTTTCTGCATGTCTACCTCACTCATTCTGATCGCTTCGTACCGGCAAGCGTTGCTCCAACCGCGTCGTTTCAAGGGGGCGGCTAGCTTCAAGCCTCCGCAGGGCGCCTTTCTTGCTGGACGAATATCCACTTGTTGCCCTTGAAGCTCTAGTTACTGTAGGGGCTATGTCAATGTGGAATCAATGAATCCTGAGGTCAATCCATGTCTTCCGACGGCAACCGCAACGATCACGGCCATCCGGGTGATCAAGAGCATTCTGACCCAAGAGGCAACTCCTGTTGCGACGCCAGCAAGGACGTCGCGTCCACGGCGCCAGCGCCGTCTGGCGGAAGGAGCTTTCAGGTCTCCGGGCTCGATTGCGCCGAAGAGGTGGCGATCCTGAACCGGGTTGTCGGGCCGAAAGTGGGCGGAACCGAACACCTGGCATTCGACGTGATCAACGGGCGAATGACCATCCTCGATAGCGCCGAGAGGATACCAGACGACGAAGTCACGCAGTTGGTCGCAACGACCGGCATGAGCGCCAAGCCATGGGATGCCGACAACGCAGCAGAGGACCAGGCGGCGCATCTGGCACGTCAGAAGCGCTTTACCTCGTTGAGCGGCGGCTTCTGGGCGGCGGGATTCCTTTTTCACATTGTCGAGACCGGCATGGGCGGCGCGCTCGGGCTCTTTGCGGGCCATGGCGAGGTGCCTATGCCTATGGTGGAAGCAGGGATCTTCGCCGTCGCGATTCTTTTTGGCGTCTGGCTTGTCGCGCCCAAGGCCTGGTCTTCGGCGCGGAGGCTTAGCCCCGACATGAACCTGCTCATGGTGGTGGCCGTCGCGGGCGCCATCGGCCTCGGCGAGTTTTTTGAGGCCGCGACGGTCGCCTTCTTCTTCTCGCTTTCGCTTTATCTTGAGAGCTGGAGCGTGGGGCGGGCGCGTAATGCGGTTTCCGCGCTCCTCGATCTGGCGCCGCCAACGGCGCGGGTTCTTTACGACGACGGATCTGAATCCGACGTTCCGGCCGCGGCCGTGGCAGTCAATGCAAGGTTTATCGTGCGCGGCGGCGACCGGATCCCCCTCGACGGTGAGGTCGTGGACGGGGCAGGGGCCGTCGATCAGGCCCCAATTACTGGGGAAAGCGCGCTAGTGCCCAAGGAACCAGGCGACGAGGTCTATGCCGGCACGATCAACGGCGAGGGCACACTGACGGTGCGGGCGACGAAGGCCGCCTCGGACACGGTGCTCGCGAAAATCATTCGCATGGTGGGCGATGCCCATGCCCGCCGCGCGCCGGTCGAACAGTGGGTGGCCAAGTTCGCGCGCATCTACACACCCATCGTGATGGCTTTGGCGATCGCCATCGCGCTGGTGCCGCCACTGCTGCTCGGCGGCGCCTGGGACTACTGGTTCTACAATGCTCTGGTCCTTCTGGTCATCGCATGTCCTTGCGCGCTGGTCATTTCTACGCCGGTCTCCATCGTGGCAGCGCTGACCGCGTCGGCACGGGCGGGGGTGCTCATCAAGGGCGGCGCCTATGTCGAGGCGCCGGGGCGGACCACGGCACTGGCGATGGACAAGACCGGGACGATCACCATGGGCGAGCCTGAGGTGGCGGCGGTTCACCCACTGGTCGGCGTTTCCGCACGCGATCTCATGGCGCTGGCAGCAAGCCTGGAGGCGCGGTCTTCACACCCGCTGGCACGCGCCATCCTCTCGCGCGCCGAAGCCGATGGTGTTTCCGTGTCTGCCGCAGAGGACACCCGTACCGTGCCCGGGCGCGGTCTGGAAGGACGCGCCGACGGGCGCGCTATCTGGCTCGGCTCGGATCGCTTCGCCGAAGAGAAGGGGTTCGGCAATGCCATTCCGGCGGATCTGCGGGATCGGATCGAAGGGGCAGGGAGCACCCTCGTTGCCGTGGGTGACGAGACCGGCGTGACCGGCGTACTGGAGCTTCGCGACCGCATCCGCCCAGATGCAAAGGGGATCGTTGCGCGTCTGCATGCGCAGGGTGTGAAGACCATCGTGATGTTGACGGGCGACAACGAACGCACCGCGCGCGCGGTGGCAGCCGAAGTCGGCATCGACGAGGTGCGCGCCGAACTTTTGCCAGAAGACAAGGTGACGGCCATTGAGGAACTCGTCGAAAGCCACGACATGGTGGCGATGATCGGCGACGGTGTGAATGACGCACCGGCCATGGCGCGGGCGCATTATGCCATCGCCATGGGCGCTGTCGGATCGGATGCCGCGATCGAGACGGCCGACATCGCGCTGATGACCGACGACATCGGCAAGGTACCCTGGCTTATCGGCCATTCGCGCCGTGCCATGACGATCATCCACCAGAATATCGGCATATCGCTGGCGACCAAGGCGCTGTTCGTCGGGCTGACCGCGTTCGGTATGGCCTCAATGTGGGGCGCCATTGCTGCGGATGTAGGCGTGTCTCTGCTGGTGGTCGCCAACGCACTTCGGCTCCTGAACGGCCATCAGGTTGAGGCCGGGCCTTCAGGCGGAGAACCGGTGGGCGAGCAGATGGCGAAAGGAGCACTGGCGCACGGTCATTGATCCGGCGGTTTCGGTAGCTCGATATCGCTTTTGCGGTCCAGCCACGCCAGCGCCCCGACAGAGAATTCCGAACCCCGGTAGGGTTCCGTCCAGGCGGTCTCGATGTCGTCCCAGGGCAGAGGCTCGAGATTTCCAAGAAAGAGCGTCAGACGGTAGGCCGCTGCCTCGGGAAGCCAAGGCGCCTCCTTGGCCGGCGTCGCGGCGACAGGTCCGGACAGGAGGAGCGCACTTGCGAGTGTGGCGAGCAGCACTCTCATAATATTTCGCATCACCACGGCCTCCAAAGTAAAAAGTTAGACATGGCTAACTTATCTACCCGAAGCAAACAAGTTGTCAATCCCGCTGTTTCGCTGCAAAGTCCCGAGTATGACAAAGCTACAATCACAAGGGCGTGAGCCATTCGAAGCGGTCGACCGGGCTCCCGAGGCGCAGGCCGATGGCTTTGCGACCGTGCGTCAGGCACATGAAAGCGAGATGGCGGAGGATTACGTCGAACTGATCGCGGAACTGATCGAGACGCGCGGGGAGGCCAGACCGGTCGAGATCGCCGAGCGGCTTGGCGTGAAGCCGCCGACCGTGACCAAGAACATCTCGCGGCTCAAGGCTGCTGGTCTGGTCCGGCGGGAGCCATACCGCGCGATATTCCTCACCGATGCCGGGCAGGACCTCGCGGAGATCTGTCGACGCCGCCACAGGGTCGTCGTCGCCTTTCTTCTGAGCCTGGGAATCGACGAAGAGACCGCGGAACGCGATGCGGAAGGGATCGAGCATCACGTCAGCGGGACGACATTGGAGGCGTTCGAGCGACGGCTCAATCAGAAATGAGCTCGCCTAGATGCACATTCGCGCGATTCTCTATCGGGACCTCGAGCTATCAGGTCTTCAAGCCGCTGACACGTTTGCGCAATTTCGAAGCTCGCTAGCCGAGAACCCGCGACAGCACGATGGTTGCAAACAGGGCGACAAGTCCGAAGGCGATCGCAGACGCTACCGCATATTGGAGGATATCCAGGTGATTCCCCCTCCTCCGTCGTGCCAGATAGCCACCCCAGATCGCGCCTCCGATAGCGCTCACGATCACAAGCATCAGGATACCTCCGTTCCAAAATGCCGCGCATCGGGATCTCGTCCGAGCAAACTGGCCAGCCAGCCGAAGACCCAGCACCCAAAAACAAGAACCAACAAGGTCCAGTCGCCGAACCGCGCATAGGGCGTTGGAGTACGCGCGCCCGGCAGGCCGGCATCAATGGTGCCTGTTTCCCCGGTATCAAGACGCGCGACGACATTTCCATTGGCGTCGATGATCGCGGATATCCCAGTGTTGGCCGCCCGGACCACGGGAAGTCCCTCCTCGACCGCGCGCATCCGCGCGGAGGCGAGGTGCTGCTCGGGTCCGATGCTGGTTCCGAACCAGGCATCATTTGTGGCGTTGAATATCCAGTCGGGGCGGAAAAGGTCATCGACCACGTGGCCCGGAAAGATGATCTCGTAACAGATCGCCACCGCGACCAGAGGCGCGCCAGGGATCGCCAGCGTGCGCGGCCCTGGTCCCGGCGTGAAATCGCCCAACCCTTCGGTCAGCCGCTCGATGGGCAGCCAGCCTTTCAGGGGCACATATTCCCCGAACGGAACAAGATGATGTTTTGCATACCCCGTCAGAACCTCGCCGCTGCCGTCATAGGCCTGAACCGTGTTGAAATATCTGGTTCCCCCATCGCCCTCCACTCGGTCAGGCGCACCTGTCAGTAGGATCCTGCCGTCTGGCAAAGCTGCAGATATCCGCGCGCGTGCCGCAGCATCTTCGTCCAGAAAGCCGGGGAAGGCCGTTTCCGGCCAAAGCAGCAAATCGAAACGTCCGGGTTGCGCGGACAAGCCCAGGTATTTTTCCAAGGTTCGCTGGCGGCTGCCCGGTACCCACTTCTCGACTTGTGGCACATTGCCTTGGACGATGCGCAAAGCAACGTCTGTCGGCGGCACGTCCTGCCCTGACCGAAGCGCACCGCCAACCCAGAAACCCGCCACAGCAACGGCGAAGAGCACGAGAACAGGCGCGCGTCTCTTTGGCGCCGCCACAGTCAACACACCTGGCAATATGCCGATGAAGACCGTGAGAAAGCCCAAACCGTAGCTTCCGACCCAGGCGGCGGGTTGGCGCAGGGCGGCATAGTCGACAAGGGCATAAGCGGCAAGGTTCCAGGGAAACCCTGTCAGGACATGACCCCGCAGCCATTCCGTGGCCACCCAGCAGGTTGCAAACAGCAGGCCCGCCGCAATGCCGCCGACAGCTCGGCGCTGCATGATGGCGGCAAAAAGCATCGCCGCCATGCCCGGGAAGATGGCAAGTCCGGCGGACAGACCCGCGACCGCCGGAATCGCCAGTGCGCCGAAACGTTCGGCATCGACGTAAAAGCTCTCGGCGATCCAGGAAATTCCAATCCCGAATTGGCCCAGTCCGAAAGCCCAACCGACAAGGAAAGCGCGCGAGGTTGAGATGTTCCGGAGAACGATAAAGAGCACGGAGAAGGCGACAGGGACCGCGATGAGCCAAGAAAACGGCGGAAGAGTCAAAACCGTCAATCCGCCGGCAGCAAGGGCAAGACCCATGCGCTGGAACAGGTTCAGGTCCTCACTAACGAACTGCGGCAATCCCGGCTTCATGAATCGGTCTGAAGTCGAGCGCCAACCCACGGCGCAATGAGCAGCAGCATCACGCCGCCAACCACAAAAACATCGGCCATGTTGAAGGCAGGCCAGTGCGCCGTCCCGATGTAGAAATCGAGGAAATCCGTCACCGCACGATAGCGCAGGCGGTCCAGAATATTGCCGAGTGCACCGCCGATGATCGCACCATAGGCAATGGCCTCGACCCGGCTGCTGGTACGGACCAGCATGAACGCCAGCCAGACGCAGATGCCAAGCGCCAGTAAGACAAGGCTCCACCACGGCGCGCCGCCGAGAAGCCCGAAGGTCACTCCGTCATTGCGCAGGTAGATGAGATTGAAGCCGGGAAAGACCGATACGCCGGAACTAAGAACAGTCGCATTGGACACAACGATTGCCTTCGTTGCCTGATCGACAAGAAAGGCGATCAGCGCAGCAAGCAGACCGACGAAGAGGCAAGTTCTCATCAGCTTATCCCAGCCAGACGTCGAGGAACAACATGATCACAAGACCAACGGCGAGGCCGAGCGTCGCCCTGTTCTGATGGCCGGATCGGTGGGTTTCCGGAATGATCTCGTGGCTGATGACGTAGAGCATCGCACCTGCTGCGAAGGCGAGACCCCAGGGCAGCAGCGGTTGCGAAAGACTGATAATCCCTGCGCCGAGAAGTCCACCGACGGGCTCGACGAGACCGGTCAGAGCGGCGATGCCCCAGGCGCGAAGCCTGGAATAGCCCTCGCCGAGCAACGAAACCGCCACCCCCAGACCTTCGGGGGCATTCTGTAATCCAATACCGATCGCAAGTGGCAACCCGCCCGACAAACCGTCAGCCCCGAACCCGACGCCGACGGCAAGCCCTTCGGGAAAATTGTGGATAGTGATCGCGATGATGAAAAGCCAGACGCGCCGCAGCGATGCGGCGTCGGGACCTTCCCGCCCCGTCTTGAAATGTTCATGCGGTAGCCGTTCGTTCATCAGAGCGATCGCGCCCATGCCAAGCAGGATCGCAACACATACGATGGCCGCCGGGAGAGCACCGTTGTCGAACTGTCCTTCAGCTGCGTCGAGAGCCGGGATGATCAGCGAGAAGAACGAAGCCGCGAGCATGACACCCGCCGCGAAGCCAAGCAGCAGATCGCGCGTGGCCCGGGACGGGATGCGCCCAAAAAGAACGGGGACCGCCCCGACCGCGGTCAGCGATCCGGCGGCCAGGCTTCCAAGAAAGCCAAGCGCTATGGGGGAGAGGGGTTCCAATTGTTAAGGTTCTGCCGCGAGTTCAGTCAGGAGCCGAGTAGCTGGTGTAGACCTCGGTCGATCCGTCTTCGTGGATCAGGAAGACATCGTAAGCCTCCCGGTCGTCCTCCGGTCCCATGCCGGGCGACCCGTAGGGCATTCCCGGCACCGCCAGGCCTACCGCGTCTGGCCGGTCCTCCAGCAGGCGTTGGATGTCAGCCGCCGGCACGTGGCCCTCGATCACATAGCCGTCGACCAAAGCCGTATGGCAGGAGACCATGCGCTGCGGCACGCCATTGTCGAGTTTGAAGCGCACAAGAGATCCTCCGAACATGTCCTCGCCCATCGGCGCGAAGCCATTCTCCTCGAGGTGCTTCATCCAGGACAGGCAACAGCCGCAGCCGTTTGTCTTCCGGACGTCGATCTGAATCGCCTCTGCGACGGCCTGCGCCGCAGGAAGCAAGGCAAATGCGATGGCAAGGGCGGGAGTAAATCGTTTCATGGATCAAAGCCTTTCGGTTGTCGTCTGTGCAAATTCGCTGGCGAGCCTCTCAGCAAGAAGTGAACGCGCCTCACGCAGTCGCTCAAGCGCGGCCGTGTCGTCCGCTTCACGCTCGGCCGCCTCTGCCAATCGGTCGTCAGAGAGAGGGTCGGTTGGGCGACCGTCCACCAGCACTTCGTAATGTAGGTTGGGGCCTGTCGCGGTACCC
The DNA here is from genome assembly GCF_001458175.1 of Shimia marina. GTDB lineage: Bacteria > Pseudomonadota > Alphaproteobacteria > Rhodobacterales > Rhodobacteraceae > Shimia > Shimia marina. The sequence continues at coordinate 144,814 of NZ_CYPW01000008.1, read as the reverse complement.
GTCGCACCGACCCGCCCGATCATATCTCCGGCCATCACGCGTTGCCCTTGTGTGAGCCCGTCCGGTACGGCGCTCAGATGCGCATAGCGCGTCAGGGTGTCGGAGCCATGAGCGATCTCGACGACCCGGCCATACCCACCGCGTCGGCCGATGAAGCTAACGCGGCCCGGCGCCGTCGCCTGTACCGGCGTGCCGCGCGCCGCCGCGAAGTCGACTCCTGTGTGCATCCGTACATTGCCGTAGACCGGATGGGTGCGGCGCCCGAACACAGAACTCAGCCGTGCACCTTCGACCGGTTGCGCAAACACGCGCAGGACTTCTCCGTCGACATAGATCGTCGCTTGGCCGCTGCCGTCGTTCGGCCAGACGATTTCATAGACCGAGCCATCGATATCCAGTGCGGCAAAGGCAAGCTCGGGCTGACCAATCCTCTTGTTCCCGTCTCGGGCCTCGCGCCAAAGGAGGCGCATCGTCTCGCCACCCGCAAGATCACGACGGAAATCCACGGTGCCGCCCAGCATCTGCGCCAGGTCCACCGCAAAACGGGCGGGGATGTCTGCCGTGTTCAGGGCGGCGAAAATCGAGCTCTCGATCACCGCCTCGCCGGCGAAAGTCACCAATTCGGGATCCGGGTCCAACACGCGGGCGGCAAGCTGTTCGCCGAAGACCGCCTCTATCCGGACACCGTCTTCGACGGCGAGCTCTACACGACGCGGGTTGTCGTCCGTTGTGGAAACCACCGTAATGATGTGACCCGGACGCAGACGGCGCAGATCGTATTCCGTGCCAATCGCCAAGGCGATTTCGGCGCGATCCGAAGCATCCAGCCCCGCATCGGAAAGGACCGCATCAAGCATCTCGCCGGACGCAATCTCCCGCGACCAGGTGACCAGCGGGGGCTCGATAGATGGCAAGGAGGTATCAGCGGGGGAAACGGTCAGGAGCGGCCGGGGTCTGAACTCGAATGCGATATCCGCCTGGGCGAGTGTAGGGCGGACCGAATTGGTTTCGGTAATCCGAGGCGGCGCAAGCGGATTGGGAGTCCAGAGGGTCGCTTCAGCAATCGCAGGGGGCACCGGTTCTTTGGACAGAACGCCAGAGATGGCGATGGCGGTCACCGAAAATGCGCCTGCGACCGCAACGGCCGCCAAGACAGTTCTTATCTTCATGTTGCCCCCTCTACGTCTTCTGTCAGTGCGCGCTGGATCTTCGGCACCGCGAATTCTCTTTGCTCGTGATAGTCGATCATGGTGACGAGCTCACCCTCGGCATCGAACAGGAATACGCTTGCCGTATGGTTCATCGTATAGCCGCCGCCCTCAGTCGGGACGCGCTCAAATGAGGCACGAAACCCTTCTGCAGCGCGGGCAATTTGGTCTTCCGGCCCCGTCCAGCCACGAATGACCGGATGAAAATAGCCGACATATTCGGCCATGGCCTCGACCGTGTCCCGCTCCGGGTCGACCGTGATGAAGACCACGTTCATCTCTGATGCTTCGTCGCCCAGTTCCTCAAGCCAGCCGGAAATATCCGATAGGGTCGTCGGGCAGACGTCCGGGCAGTAGGTGAACCCGAAAAACACCATTGTGGGACGACCGATCAGGTTGCCAGGCCCTACCTCATTTTCCTCGTGGTCGGTCAGCCGGAACTCCATCGCCGATAGGGGCAGGGGCCGCTGCCCTTTTGGTTCAGGCGCACCGGGCCCGTCCACCCGCCACCAGCCCACGAAGAGCGTCAGGCCAAGAACGCCGGCACCGGCTGCGCCGTATAGAAGGAGCTGCCGACGTTGCATCAGCCCTCCGGTCCACGCGCGGCGATTCCGAGGATTGGGACCTCGACCGTCACCTTGCCGCCATCCGAGAAGGTCAGTGTCAGCGGGAAATTCTCGCCTTCGGTCATCGGCTCTTGCAGCTTCATGAGCATGGCGTGCAACCCGCCCGGCTCCAATGCCACGCTTTGGCCGGGCTCAATCGTGATCTCGCCTGCAGGCGCCATGGAACTGACGCCATCGGAGTTGGTTTTCGACTCATGGATCTCGGGCATCATTGCCAGCGGTGTCGCAAGTCCGGTCAGCGTAACGGCGTCTTCACCCGTGTTGCGCACGGTCATATAGGCGGCACCTGGCCTGTTGACGCCGATCGAGGCGCGGGACCACGCATTCTCGACCACGACATCCTCCGAACCGGCCAGTGCGGGGGCCGACAGCCCTGCAACCGTCAAAAGCACGGCCAATGCATTGGTATATCTCAACTTCTTCACCACTCGTTTCTCCTGCCTCCGCAAATCAGCTTTGGCTTGCCGCAACTTCCACTGCCACCAGCCTCTGCAATTCGGCCTCACCGAACGGATCGAGAGGCTTGCCGTTCACGAAGAACGTGGGCGTTTGGCGGACCCCGACTGTCTCGACATCGGCGCGGTCCTGGTTGAGCACCGCCACAACACCGGGGGCCAGCATCTGTGTCCGGGCAGCTTCGACATCCAGACCTCCGCTTGCTGCAATCTCAAGGATCAATCCGGGTGCCGGGGTCCCGTGAGACGCCCATCTGGGCTGCTCTCGCAAGACTGCCTCGAGCACAGGTTCAAACACGTCCTGCATGCGCGCCGCCTCGAGCACACGGATCGCTTCTACCGACGCCTCGCCGTGAAAAGGCGTATAGCGGATTACAACGCGCACCGCGTCTCCGTGCTCCGCCATGATATCCTCGACGACCGGATAGAAAGCGCGGCATGCCTCGCAGGCCGGGTCGAAGAATTCAACGATGGTTACGGGCGCATCCTCGGGCCCGAGGATCGGGGAATAGGGTCGGATCAGCGCGTCGGCCATTTCAGGGTCGATGGGATCGGACGCGGCAATCGGGTCGGGGCGGGTGGCATACCAGGCGGCACCGCCGAAACCGGCGACCCCGAGCGCGAGAACGGACAGGATGAGGCCGCGTCGTTTCATTTTTGTGTTTCCTTCAGTGAGAGAGCCGACAGCAGACCGATCATCGCGAAGGCGACGAGCGCCATCAAAGGAATCGGAATGCCGAAGACCAGTTGATTGTCGTCGGTACAGGATGGGCCGGTCGCCGTGCAGGGCTGGATACGCTCGGGGATAACGCCGACATAGAGGCCCAAGTGCCAAAGCGCGACGGCGGCACCGCCCAAAGCCAGCGCGATCCCGTAGCGACCCACGCGCCGATCCTGCCACCACAGCCCAAGCCCGAGGATGATGGCCAAGGGGAACATGAAGGCACGCTGGAACCAGCAGAGCACGCAAGGTGTCTGCCCCAGAACCTCGCCGATGAAGAGCACGGCAAGCGACGCGGTGAGCGCGATGATCCAGGCCAGGCCAAGGGCCGTCTCTCCGGAAAGTCGGGTCATGACGATCAGATCCTCTGTCTCAGATCGGCGAGGATCTCTTCGGCGGGCGTGCCGTAGGGCCAGGAGTCCGCGAAGCCTGCTTGCGTGTCGAAAAGGAAAAGATGCGACGTGTGACCCATCGTGTATCCGCCCGGCGCAGTCGCCTGCTCGATCCGCTCAAAGAATATCGGAAAGGTTTCGGATGTCGCGGCGATCTGCTCCGGTGTACCGGTCAGCCCGATGATCCCTGCGTCGAACAGGGGCACATACTCGGCAAGTGCAGTCGGCGTATCCCGCTCCGGATCAATCGTTATGAAAATCGGCTGAACCATTGCTGCCTCATCGCCCAGGCCCTCCATCACGGCCGCGACTTCGGACAGTGTTGTCGGACAGACGTCGGGGCAATTGGTGAAGCCAAAGAAGACCAGCATCCAGCGCCCTGCGAAATCTTCGTCCGTTTGGACCATGCCGCGATGATCGGTCAGTTCGAAATCAGCAAGAAACGGTGGTTCACTCTCGGTGCGGGCAAGATCGGCACGGTAGTCGGACCATAGCAACAGCCAGATGAAAACGAACGCCGCCGCGCCCGCCAACACCCACAATACCTTCTGAAGACCTGAAAGCCTCACGCCGCTCCGCCCGAACCTGATTCTATATTTTGTGTGCGTTTACATCCTCTAGCTACTGTAGGTTCAAGCGTGATTGTCATCGATCGGCCAACAATCACCGATCTGTGAAACTCGGGTGAAGCTTGTGATGCGCACCGCATAAAGCTACACCCACTGTAGGTAATGTGGGGAGCGGAAATGCTGACGATTGGGACGCTGGCGAAGAAGACCGGAACAAAGGTGCAGACCATCCGGTATTACGAGCAGATCGGACTTATGCCTGAGCCCGGCAGGACCGAGGGGGGCCAACGACGCTATGGCGACGCCGAACTCGACCGCTTGTCATTCGTCCGGCACGCACGGCAACTGGGGTTCTCGTTGGACGCGATCCGTGAGCTCCTCGATCTCAGCGATCATCCGGGAAAGTCCTGCGCTGAGGCGGATGCAATAGCCCGTCGGCAACTCAAACAGGTCGAGCAACGATTGGCGCGGCTCGAGGCGCTGCGGACGGAATTGAAGCGGATGGTGCATGAGTGCAGCGGCGGACAGACTTCTGATTGCCGTGTGCTCGAGGTACTGCGCGACCATTCCGAATGCCTGACCGACCATGAAGAGATCGGCGCCTGAGCAATTTCGACGACCTTTGATCGGAACGCAAAAAGCCCGGTGTTAGTTACTCATTGGCAATTCACTAATTTGGATACCCGGCATGGCGGAGCAGAGAAACGCAACGGAAAGACGCACACTCTGGATCGTGCTGGGTCTCAACATCGGGCTGGCAGTCGCTTTCTTCGCCTCGGGCGCATTCGGCGAGTCAAGCGCGCTTATCGCCAATGGCCTCGACAATCTGTCGGACAGTTTCGTCTACGCGATCAGCCTCTTCGCGCTGTCCCGCTCCGCCAAGTGGAAGCGCGGAGCGGCGAACGTTTCGGGCGGCCTGCTGATCCTCTTCGCCCTTGGAATCCTGTATGACGCGTGGCGCCGCTACGTCGGCGGATCGGATCCTCTTGGCACGATCATGATTGTCATGGCGCTGGTAGCGGCGGCCATCAACGCACTTTGCGTCTGGCTGCTGGCACGGCTTCGCGATCCAGACGTAAACATCCGAGCGGCGAATACGTTCAGCTGGAACGACTTCGCGGCCAATCTCGGAATCGTCGTCGCAGGCGGGCTCGTAGCCTGGCTCGGAACGAATTGGCCGGACCTTGTCGTGGGCGTGATTGTCGCCGGCATCGCGGCCTGGGGTGGCGTCGGAATCCTGAGAGACGCGCATGGTGAACACCACAAGGCGGTGCACAATGACGATCAGGTAACCAAGGACTCGGCCTGAAATCGGGGCTTGAAGCTACAGTGACTGTAGCAACTACATATTCTCGTGAACGATTCGAGGAGGTATCCCGTGAACCCCGCCGACCCTCATTTGGCCAAAACCCGGCTGCTGGATTTTGACGCGACCTCAATTGCAAAACTGATCGAGGAGCGCGGCTGGGCAGACCTTCCCAGCGACGACCGAATTGGGGCCATCTACGATTTCGTCAGGAACGAGATTACCTTCGGCTACAACCGCGCCGACGACATTCCGGCGTCCGAGGTCCTCGCAGATGGCCACGGGCAGTGCAACACCAAGGGCACGCTCCTCATGGCCCTGCTGCGTGGCGTGGGAGTTCGCTGCCGACTGCACGGGTTCACAATCCACAAGGCGCTTCAGAGAGGCGTCGTTCCGGAACTCGTCTATCCCCTCGCGCCGTCCGAAATCCTCCACTCCTGGGTAGAGGTGGACTTGGGCGACGGATGGGTCAATCACCGCCAGAACTTCGGATTTGTGCGCGACTTGCTCTATCGCCACGTCATCCGTCACTGGATGAATGCCAGGGTTCGCCGCATCCGCCGCGGAATCTTGCCGCCGGTCCCCGGATTCGATCGGCCGAACCACCGCCATGAGGAGACGAACCGTGCCGCATGATCACGGCCACGCCCACATCGATCCTCAATCCGGTGATCGTCGCGTCTCCATCGCCATCTGGGCCAACGGCCTCCTGACGGTCGCGCAGATCGTCGGCGGGATCCTTTCCGGCAGCCTCGCGCTGATCGCGGATGCCCTCCACAATTTCTCGGACATGGCGTCGCTGGTGATCGCCTTCTTCGCGCGTAAGATCGCTCGCCGCCCGGCGGACAAGCGCATGACCTTCGGCTATGGGCGGGTAGAAATCGTCGCAGCGCTCATCAACTACACGACACTTATCCTGATCGGCTTCTACCTGATCTACGAGGGTGGCATGCGCATGATCGACCCACCAGAGGTACAGGGCTGGACGGTGGTGATCCTGGGCGGTGTGGCACTGGTCGTCGACACGTTGACGGCGCTGCTCACCTATTCGATGCAGAAAGGCAGCGTGAACATCCGTGCGCTCTTCCTGCACAACCTATCGGACGCTTTGGCCTCCGTGGCGGTCATCATCGGCGGCTCGCTCATCCTCCTCTACAACATGCGGTGGGTCGACCCGGCGATCACCATCGGCATCGCTCTCTACATCCTCTACCTCGCATTTACCGAGATCGGCGGTCCGATTCGGACGCTGATGCTCGGCAGTCCACCGGACATCGATAATGAAACCGTCGTTCAGGCGATGCGGGGTGTGGATGGTGTCGCGGACGTTCATCACGTGCATCTGTGGCAGATGCAGGAGCACGAGGCGGCTCTGGACTGCCACGTCGTGCTGACAGCGGACGGCTGGGGTCAAATCGAAAAGATCAAGGCCGCGATCAAGGACCGGCTGAAGGACGATTTCAGCATCGGTCATTCGAGTCTGGAATTTGAGCACGAAGACCGCGCACACGAAAACGCTGACCTTTACGGTCACGGCAAACCGGAAAAAGAGGAGGAAAACCATGTTCACCGAGACACTGACAGCTCATGACGACACGATTGGCCTCGCCTGCGAGGGCAAGCTCAGCGAAAGCGACCTGAAACGGATGCACGCCCTGCTTCATGAGCGCCTGCAAGAGACAAGTAAGCCCGGCCTGGTTCTCGATCTCACGAGGTTCGAAGGCTACGATGGGCCGTCCGCTCTGCTCGAAGATCTGAAAATCGACACAGCCCATAGGAATGACTTCCGCCGCGTCGCTGTGGTGGGCGAAGGGGCTTTGTTGGAGTGGGGAACCAGGTTCGCCGACGTGCTGACCACGGCAGAACTCCGTTAGTTCGACCCGGCGGAAATGAAGGCGGCAATCGCCTGGGCAAGTGAAAGGTAGAGTAGCTTTCAATCAGATGCCTTCGCAGAAGACAGCATCTGTTCGAAACCATAAACAAAAGAACTACAGCAGTTGCGAGACCCAAGAGCAATCCGAAAGTTCTGAACATGGTCGCTCCTTTCGCAAAGGAGTAACTTTGGTACGGTGGCACTGCCCTTGCCGGGGCATTATCAAATCGTAATGTTTTAGCGGCTCAGGGCGCCAGTTGGTTAACATAAACTTCATTATGCGGCTTAATATTTTGCGTTGCGATAGTATATTATCGTATGTATGCTGAACTCCTCTCACGGAGGTCCCCCAGTATGCGCCATTTACTCAAGAAGCTCCTCCCCTCGGTCGCAGTCGCTTTGGCCGCGACAAGCTTTTCGCTGCCGGCACCCGCCCGCGCGCAGACCTACCCGATCGATTGCGCGATCCTCTTGTGCCTGTCTGGCGGCTGGCCCGCTTCCGTCCCTTGCGCCCGAGCCCGCGCCGAGTTCATCCGGCGGATTACGCCTTGGCCAGTGGAACCGCCGCTGCAAATCTGGCGCTGTCCCATGGGCGCGTCCTATGAGAGCGATCGGCAATCAAACAACGCTGACCGCATAATTGAAGCCTTGTACCGGACCGACAACCGTCGACCGCTCCAATCCTTGCCAGTAGATAATCTCGTTCCCACAGACTTCACCCTTCGGCTTGTTCAGGACCGCGCGGACATCGATATCAGCGGGCCAGAGTTCAATTTCGTGCGGTCCATCCGCGTCTTCGATGTACGGTATGCACGACAGCACGAGTCCGGGCGCGATGGGGATTGTAACCGAAGCGCGACCGTGGTCCTCGGCACCTACGGGACCCAAGGCGATTTCTCATGGCAGCGATCTTCCATAACTGCCCTGCCCGAGGCCCATGTGGGACTTGAACGTTGGGGCCAGAATTGCCCGGGTATCTATCACCGATCTGTCTTCGTCGATTGGCGTGACTATGAGGGCAACTACGGCTTCGAACAGGTGAACTACTAGCGCTGACAAAGACAGCTTTGCCATCATGCTGCGAGAATTTTAGCGTGCTGAGTTGTTCAAATACCGGCCCTTCGCTGCTTTCGGTGCGTTTGTCCGGAGAGCGGACTAAGCACCATTTCGCTGCGGCTGCGCCAGTGGCCGCTTCAGCTCAATCCGAAAAAACGGTTAAACCTAGAGAACCCACAAGGGAATGCTTTCCCCCGCTGCAGGCTACATCACTCACCGCTGTATCAATTGCGGCGCATCGGCATCCCCAAGGGCCATTTCGGGCAGCCAAGTGATAAGCTGAGGAAACGAGATCAGCGCCGCGATCAATGCAATCTCAATGGCAACAAGGGGTACCGCTCCGCGATAGATATCAGACAGATTGATACCCTTCGGTGCGGCCATCTTGGCAAAGAACAGGGCATAACCGAAAGGGGGCGTCAGAAAAGACGTCTGCAACGCCAAGGCTATCAGGCCAGCGATCCAGATTTGTGCAAAGTAGGCAGAGCCGACGTGATCTGCGAAGTCGAGCTCTGAAATAATCGGCATCAGTACGGGTACAAAGACCAGCAGCACCTCGATCCAGTCAAAAACAAACCCAAGTATGATGATCACGCCAAGGAGCATGGCCAACAGTTCCCACCGGGTGAGATCGAATGCGGATATCCAGTCGAAGATCACATTTGGTCCACCAACGAGGTGGAAACTGAGCGAAAACACCGATGCGCCAAGTACGATGAAGAAGACCATCGACGTCATCGTGCTTGTCTGCACCGTGACAGAGTTTAACGACGAGAAAGACAGACGCTTTCGCGCCAGAGCAACCAAAAGCGCGCCAAAAACCCCTACTCCAGCCGCCTCTGTTAGTGTCGCAAAGCCCAGAATGATGCTGAGCGGAATGGATGCGATGACCGCGACAGACGCGAGTACAAACAAGAGGTCTGACACAAGATTGGTCTTGGGTGTGTCCAGCGGGATTTCGACCGTTTTTCTCAAGGTGACCGCAAAGTAGACCGCGAAGGCCATGACCATCAGAAGCACAGGTACGATGAGGGCCACATACATCAATCCGATGCGCAGATAGAACACGTTCGAGATGAAGAACAGCATCACGGCTGGCGGGAACACGACACCCAATGCTCCAGAAGCTGCGACAGCGCCTCCTGCGGTTCGCGGTGCGTAGCCCGACGCCATCATCGGGGCATAGGCCACCAACGCCACAGTTATGACGGAAGCACCGATCACCCCGGCGGCGGGCGCAAGAACGAGGCCGATCAGCAAAGTCGCAATGGCGTAGCGACCGGGAACGCCTGTCAGAAGACGCCCCAGCAAGCGAAACATGGTTTCGGCAATCCCGCTGGCATTCAGGATCAGGCCAAGAAAAATCAACATTGGAACGCTGGTGAATTGGACTGATTCATTGGTCAGTACACCACGGGCCCGCAGGTAGATCAGCCCCAGATGCTGAAAATCAGTGATCCCCACCCAAACCGCAGCGACAAACCCCAAGAAGCCTGTCCCCGCGAGCACCAGCGCCACCGGAAAGCCACTGAAAACCCCAATCGCCATCACGACAAGCATGGCAACCGTGAGGACCTCATTCACCATTGTGCAGGCCGCTTGCTTGTTCCGGTGCACCTTGCGCACGTCTCCCTGTCAGAAAGGCGATGTTGCGAAGGGCTACGATCATCCCGGCAAGAGCCAGCAAGATGGGGCCGATGACCCCGGTGATGCGTTGTGCCCACAACTGGGTTTCCGCGTATTTCGTGGTGCGCATCAAACCGTCCCATCCGTAGTAGGTCAGGATGGCGGCGAGCGGCAGAAGGACAAAAAGGCCGCCAATCAGTTCGATCCAAGCAATGCGGCGGGCGGACCAATGTCTGCGAAGAACATCAACGCGCACGTGACCGTCGCGCAGATAGGTATACCCAAAGGTCAAGAAAATTAGGATGAACAGCAGTGACGTGGACAGGTCCGGCAAATAGCTCGACACGCCAAGTTGTAGCTTGCGATCCAGCATCTGAAGCGCGCCATAAGCAGCAATCGAAACAACTGTCAGCCACGCAGTCACGACGCCGATGCCGCGAATGCCACGGTCAATCCAATCCAAAAATCTCAAGCCGAATTCCCTCCCAAAGTTCTTTGCCTGTTAGCTGTTATCCCCCCGTGACATCTCCCTTGCGATTGTCTTGTTCCCGATTTTCCGGCCTAACTTTCGAGGTGCGAAAGCTGTCCCAGAACAGCAATGCTGCCCCACAAAAGATCGCCACGTCAGCCAAGTTGAAGGACGGCCAGTGGTATGACCTGTAATGGAAGTCGAGAAAGTCAGGGACGGCCTGATAGCGCAGACGGTCAAGGATATTGCCAAGCGCGCCTCCGATGATCAGACCGAGCGCCGCACCTGTCAGCCTGTCCGGAGCCTTCCACAGCCAGATCAGCAGCCATGCCACGACCACGGCAGCAAGTGCGACCAGACCCCACCAGGGTACGACCCCGCCGAGCATACCGAAGCTGACCCCATCGTTCAAAACCCGCACGAGGTTGAGAAAGGGCAGAACCTCGACCCCGTTCTCAAGCGCCGGGGAGTTCAGGGCAAGAGCCTTGGTGCCCTGATCAACACCAAACGCGGCGATGGCGCAAAGCCCACCGAGAACGCGGCTGTTCATGCCACCGCCTTCAGATCGGCCCGCGCGTCGCGGATGATCGCCCATGACGAGTGCAGGAACAGTCCGGCGATCCCGAAGGCTACGATGAGATCGGGCCATGCGCTGCCTAGCCAAACCACCAGCCCGGCGGCGATAACGACTGCGGCGTTGCCGATGGCGTCGTTGCGCGAGAACAGCCAGACAGCGCGCATGTTCGCGTCGCCCTTGCGGTACCGCAGCAACGGCAGCACGGAGATGACATTTATCACAAGAGCAATCAGGCCCAGAATCCCCATCAAAGTGGCGTCTGGGGTTGTCGGCTCGAATGCCCTTATGATGGTCGTGCCAAAGACTCCAAGACCAAGCAGGCCGAGGAAGATGCCCTGGATCAGAGCCGACCGCGCTCGCCAAGCGAGGCTCCAGCCGATGGCCAACAGGCCGAGGAAGGTGATTGCGCCGTCGCCGATGAAATCCAACGCGTCGGCCTTCACGGCCTGTGACCCGGCAATGAACCCGCCGATCATTTCAAGAACGCCATAACCAACATTCAGGATCACAACGATCCAGAGCGCGCGGCGATAGCCAGGGTCCTGATGGGCCGCACCTTGCTGAATATCTTCGTCGCTCTCGATGCGGTCAAACCCATACCCTGTTGTCTCGACGGCTTTTTCAATTTCCGGCAAGCGCGCTTCGGGAGCTGTCAAAGTCATTATGTGCGTTGCAGTAGACACTTTCACGGCGTCAGGCGCGATACCTGCAGATTGCGCCGCCCGCTCGATCTGGGCGGCATCCTTGGCGCAATCCATACCGGAAACGCGGTAACGGAAGGATGGGATATCTGCCGCCGAACCGGTGCTATCAGCGTTGGCCATGATCGCAGTTCTCCTGCTAAAGTGGATCAAAGGATAATATATCAGTGAGCAATGATATGACGCAGATCGTTGTGGACCGCAAGGTCGGTACCATTGAACAACGCGCAAAACTATTTCGCGGCTTTGCCGACCCAAGCCGCTTGTCTATTCTCGGCGCGCTGTGCGGGGAGCCGCTGGTTGTTCACGAACTCGTCGAGCGTACGGGACTATCACAACCAAACGTATCCAACCACTTGCGATGCTTGTTGGAGTGCGGGCTAGTTAACAGCGACCGAGATGGGCGCTTCATCCGCTACCGTATCAGTAGCGCACGTATCGCAACGCTGTTGAGCGATGTGGACGCACTTCTCGATGTGGTCGCAGGGGGCGTTGAGGCCTGCGACAACTATCGCGGGAGATAAGCAGCCACTAAGCGATGAAATAGACTAGGACAGAGCTAAAGGACGACTGATATTGATGTAACGCGCCGTCAAATTATTATAGCCGCTGTAGGTCTTACCAGCATTGCACCCTTCGCCGCGATTGCGCAGGGAGCTCCGTCGATCCACGTTCTTAAGGACCCGAATTGCAGCTGTTGCCGGGTTTGGGCTGATATTCTTCGGGCTGAAGGCTTCCGTGTGACCGAGGAGCGCAGCTTTGGAACACTGCTGGTCCGACACAAGTTGGACAATGGCATCCCCCAAGAGATGATATCGTGCCACACAGGCGAGATCGAAGGCTATATGATCGAGGGCCATGTGCCCGCAGCAGACATTCGTCGCCTTCTGGACGAACGCCGAGACGCAGTCGGTCTCGCCGTTCCCGGCATGCCCTATGGATCACACGGAATGGGGCCAGAAGATCAGCGTGAAGCCTACGATGTATTTCTGATCCGGCGCGACGGTAACACCGAAGTGTTCACGAGTTACGAAGCAGCCTGACGGCAATTTCATTGATCGGAAACCATAAGGAGAAGACTATGAAGCAGCATAAATCACGCTATTTTGGTAAGGTTGCGGTGTGTATGATCTCTGCTACTGTAGCCTTCGCACAGCAGCAGCGAGGCGATTGGGTGGGGTCACGGGCCAATGGGACCGAACCACATGTGGTCTGAACGCATGCCTGGCTGGGGACACGGCAACATGGGTCCGGGCCAGCAATAGCGCATGCAACGACATTGGACTTACATGAACGAGTGCGTGCCCGCAGCTCATCGGGGCGCTCGGAGCACTATTCGCGCGACGCCTGAAGTTATCGCGGAAGGCCAGACGCTATACACAGCGAACTGCGCAAGTTGTCATGGAGCCGAGGGTCTCGGGGATGGTGAGGCCGGTCGGTCTCTCGTGCCTTCTCCGGCTCTCCTTAGATGGTTTGTTCAGATGCCGATGTCGGGAGACGAGTATCTGCTCTGGGCAATTTCTGAGGGCGGTCAGCGCTTCGGAACAGAAATGCCAGCCTTCAGGGAAGCGCTGACTGAAGAAGAAATCTGGAAAATCATCGCATACATGCGTGCGGGGTTCCCGTGATACCGCGCACCGCGAACACTTTGTAGAGCTTTTGGCGGTGCTTCCAAAAATACACAATTTCGCCGATCACCACCAAAACTGACATTGGTGGAGCGCGCAGCATCGCTCACTCTGGGCTCCTTCGAGACCTTCGCTGCCATCAGCTCAAATGACCGGTACGCTCGCAGACCCTTTCCATCAATATGAACTGGCGGCTGCGTGAGAATCCTATCCACTGTCACTTTTTCGAATCCGCGTGAGCGCATCGAAGTCGATTTCTTGCTTCTGTTCGTCACTTATATCCGGCCGGGTTTCCGATACCGGCTGGGGCCCTTGGACGTCCCACATCACCGCATGTGAGCCTGTACTCCAGCGATAAACCCAACCAACAACACTGCACCCATCGGTCCCGATCAGATTGGCGATCGCGACGCCCTCACCCCTATCATCGTTCACTGTTTACTAACTTCCTGCACTGTGGCGCTGCAAACTGCGGTGTGAGGTTGCAGAGCGTTCACTACGACCGCGCGCCGGACTTCGTTGATTTTGGCTACCTGGTCCTCGATGAGGGAATGATCATCAGACCGAGAAAATGGGTTCCCGCGTTCTCAACAATTCATTGGCTTCAAATCCTGTGGTCGGGCTCCGTGGCGGCTTCGACAATCGACAGGACTTCATCTTTGTCAAAACCAATGACCCTCGCCAGAACTGTAAACTCCACGACGTCGATACGACGCTCGCCACTTTCGAGACGTGCCACAAACGACTGGTGGCGTTTGAGCTTCGCCGCCAACTGCTGCTGGCTGAGACCCGCATTCTGACGTGCATCAACCAACGCACGGACGAGCGCCAACTGGCCATTTGTTCTGATTGTCTTTGCCACGCGTCACATACCTTTTGTGACGTCGCTAGCGGATGAAATCTGTTATCTAAAAAGTAGATATATGAGGGTGTTATCGGCGTCTGGTTTCCATGGGCTGCAAGTCTGATGCTCCCGAGGTTGCCCATCAATCCCCTACCAATTGCAGGAACCGGCCATAGTCCTCGCTGACTTCGCGCGCTTCCTCGAAGGCGCGGGCGCGTTCGCTGTCGAGGCAACGGAAGTAGCTCTGGATATCCTGGATATAGTCTTCGAAGTCCCCGCGGATGATATCCGCATAGTCCCGCGCGGCCTGCGAATCGCTTGGCAGGAAAGGACGGGATGGCGCAAAGCAGGATTCCGCCAAAACCGGCCCGGGAACGCAGATCAGAAGGGCCATAGCTTGCAATGGGAGCAGGCATATCAACCTTGGGTTTCTCAAACCTGTTATCTCCTTGATCGCGGACACTGGCCGTGACTAGTGTTTGCGTAACCAAACTACAGCAAAAGCACGATATTACATCTTGCGGTTGATAATATACTATCGTAACTCTGGGCTTCAAGTAGGAATGCCTGGGGTCGCGCCATTGGAGAAAGCGTGAGCCGGGCCATGAACTGGGATATCGAAGCACCAAATGTGGTTACGGAAGCCAGGTTCCGCGAACTCGTGGAAAGCGGCTATAGCGCAGAAATCCTGTGCCAAGCGTCGGCACACAAGAAAGGCCCCAGCTATTACGGGGTCTGGATCATGCGCGTTGTCTCTGATGATGGCGTGGAAAAGCTCCTCGTCACCGCCCGTACGCGGACGACCTACAACGATATCAAGATCCGCGAGTTCAAGACGATCTCCGGCGTGGTGTCATTCTTCATTGGCCTTGGCTTTGCGCATGTCGACCTGCCGCTTGAGGCGGGGACAAGCCGTACGCACAAATTCGCCCCGCCAGACAAAGTCCCATCAGACAAGGGCGCTGACACCTAGCCTCGTCTGTCTCTGGCTGGTCGCAGCACCTGCCTCCGCACAGATGGTCCTGGTCATGGAGAGCGACGGCTCCCTGATCCCGTCCCGCTCCCAAAGCAGCTTTGCCCGAAACTACAATGACGGGATTGGTCAGGGTTCGGCCTCCGATGGGATCGCGATCTTCGGCGAGGTAGAGGCCGAGCAAGAGGGCGTCCAAGTCGCGGCCCTTGCCCGCCCAACTCCCCTGCCCCGCGCCGATGTCCTCTCCGGGATTCAGACCACGGCCTTGCGCTATGCCGGCCATCCCGGCCTGCGTCGCGCGGGGCTTTCCGTGACGGATTGGCTGGCTCTCTTTCGGGCCAATATCGAGGTTGAGAGCGCCTACCGGCAGGATGCGATTTCAAATGCAGGTGCTATTGGCCTTGGTCAATTGATGCCTGCGACGGCGCGCGATCTCGGCGTCGATCCGCGTGATCCGCTGCAGAACCTCGACGGGTCCGCCCGCTATCTTGCGATGATGCTGGAGACGTTCGGCGATCCGCATCTTGCCCTCGCAGCGTACAACGCCGGGCCAGACGCTGTGCGCCAGTACGGCGGCATTCCCCCTTACCGAGAAACCCAAAACCACGTGGCCCGTGTCATGGCCGTCGTGGCCCGATTGGAAGGATCAGATTCATGAAGCACATATCTAACCTGTTTATTGCGTCGCTCGCGCTCTTCCTGCTCGTTGCAGAGCCTGCGCTTGCGCAAAGCATCGATCTCTCGCCGATCCAGAGCCTGTTGCAGGGCATCGTTGATGCGCTGACCGGCCCGCTCGGTGTGGTGATCGCGACGCTTGCCGTGCTGGGCGTTTTCTTGAGCTGGTTCTTCAACATCATCGATCTGCGCCAGGCCCTCTGGGTCCTCGTCGGGATCGCCGGTGTTGCTGCCGCCCCCACCATTGTTGCCGCGGTCTTTGCCGGTGGCTGAGCGCTCGCCCCTCTTTCTGGGTCTCGTGCGCCCGCCCAAGCTTTTGGGCCTGCCCATCATGTATGCGATGGTCTGGCTCTTTGGCTCGGTGCTCTTGTTCGTCTGGATCCAGCACATCGCGGTGCTGGGCGTGGCCGCCCTGCTCTATCCCGTGCTTTGGAAGGCCGCGGACTGGGACCCGCGCTTCATCGACGTGATGATGACGGCACTGCAGGAAACCCCACCAACGCGGAACCGCTCCATCCATGGCGGGGACAGCTATGCTCCGTGATGAAGCCTGTGATGCTGCGCTCGATCCCCGCACGATGACGCCCGAATGGTATGCACGCGAGACCCGCCTTGCGCATATGCTGCCGTACGTCAGCCAGGTCGATGACCGGACCGTGCGGACGCGGGTCAACGAGCTTTTCCAGTGCATTCGGCTCGACGGGGTCAACAGCTACACCACGGATGATGCCTATCTCGACAAGGTGACCGCGCTTTTTGCCCGGATCATCGCGCAGCTGGGGCCGGAGTTCAGCTACTACGTCCACAAGGTCTCGAAGGCGATCACGCCGGACCTCGAGCCCGTGCGCGAGGACAGTTTTGCTGGAGAAGTTGACCGGCTCTGGCGCAAGAAACTCGAGACCAGCGGGCTGCGCGACAAGACGCTGACGCTCACGGTCATCCATCGCCCGCCCCCGAAAAGCGTCCTGCCGTTCCTGAACCGCAGCGCACCGGATCGGCTGAAGGAGGCAACTGAGAAACGCCTTCGCCGATTGGGCGAGGCCGTGAGCGTGTTCGTGTCAGGCCTGACGGAGCTGAATCCGCGTGTGCTTTCGGCCAAGTCCGGCGAGTTGATCGGCTTTCTGGGGGCCCTCAACACTGGCCAGGAACTGCCGCTTTATCCGGCCAATACCTATGGTTTCCTGTCCTTCAACGTCGCCAACACGCGAGTGACGTTTCAAGGCGATCACTTCGAACTCTCCGAAGGCGTCGTGGGACACCGCTTTGGGAAGAGTTTCACCATCGGGGAATATTCCGAGGCAACCTCCTGCACCATGTTCGACATGCTGAACCTGCCTGTCGACATGATCGTCACGCATTCCTTCACGCCGATCAATTCGAACCTCATGGCGGGTCGGATCAAGCGGCAAAAGCGCCAGATGCAGGCGAGCCAGGACGCGGCGCTCTCGCTGATGGAAGCCCTCGACATCGCCGCCGATGATCTTGAGGCCAAGCGACAAAGCTTCGGTGAACACCACATGATCGCAACGATCTTCTGCGACACGCTCGACGAGCTACAGACACTCAGCGCCGAAATCGTGAACGCCGCCGCCGCCGAGGGCGTGAAGATGATCGGCGAGCGGGTTGCGGCCAAGGCCCACTACCTCAGCCAGCATCCTGGCAACCAGCCTAAGCGCGTGCGCGCCAGCGCGATCACCAATCGCAACTTTGCGGATTTCGCGGCGTTTCATCGGACGCAGCTTGGCAAGCCTGCTCAGAAAACCCCTTGGGGCAAGATCATCACCTATCTGCCCACACCCGAGCAGAGCGCCTATCGGTTTTCATATCACGAGCAAGGCAGCCCCGACAAAGAACCCACCAGCGGGCATACGCTGATCATGGGACGGCCTGGGTCTGGCAAGTCGGTCCTCTCGGCATTCCTCATGACCCAGGCCCGTCGAGCAGGGGCGCGGATCTTCGTCTTCGATTACCGTCTCGGTATGGAGATGGCGGTCCGCGCCAATGGCGGACGCTATGCGTCCCTGAAAGCGGGGCAACCCACAGGCCTCAACCCGCTCTGGACCGAGACCGATGCGCGCGGCACGGCATGGCTCTCGGACTGGCTCGCCACCCTGCTCTATCGCGCAGACAAGCCGCTCACGCCTGCCCAGACCAACCGCATCCAAGAGGTCGTGCGCCAGAACGCGCAGGCGACGAATCCCGGCTTGCGGAACTGGCGGGATTTCGCATCGCTATTCGTCTCCACCGATGATGGTGGCGATCTGCATCAGCGCCTGCTCGAATGGACCGAAGAGGGCCGTTACGGCTGGATATTCGGACAGACTCTGGAAGACACCTTCTCGCTCAAAGGCGATGTGGTGGGCTTCGATCTCACCGGCATACTCGACAGCGAGGCCGAGAAGGAACGCATGGCCGTTCTCTCTTATCTCTTCCGCCGGGTCGAGCGTGAGATCGAAGATCGCCGCCCAACGATCATCGTGATCGACGAGGCCTGGAAGGCGCTGGACAACGCCTATTTCGCGGAGCGGCTCTCGAACTGGCTGGTGACCGCGCGGAAGCAAAACACCGTCGCGGTGATGATGACGCAATACGCCAGTCAGCTCGAGCGCACCCGGACCGGCAAGACGATTGTCGAGGCCGTACCGACGCAGATTCTGCTTCCTAACATCCGCGCCCATGCGGCCGATTACGCGATGCTGAACCTCTATGAGAAGGAACTCGACGTGCTTCTCAACACCGGCAGCGACAGCCGCCTTGCGCTCATCCGAGACGACCAGGGCTCCATCGTGGTCGATGCCGATCTGAGCGCCCTCGGGCCCAATCTCACCATCCTCGGCGGCATGGAGAAAGGTGAGGCGCTGGTCGGCGCCGATTACCGCGACCGCCCCGACTTCTGGAGGCTTTCATGATCCGTGTTCTTTTCGCCTTGGCCGCGCTCGGCGCTTTGGCCTCCTGCGCCCAGTACCAGGAACCGCAGGCCAATTGCTTCACTTTCATGGCCTCGACGGCCCCCGTCGCGCCAGATTGCACCTTCACGCCCCTCGGCGCATCGGATGGTGACGTTGAGGTCTAAGCTGCCCCATATCCTCGCGCTTTGCTTGCTGCCCGGTCTCGCCTTGTCCCAAGGTGTGCCGACCAATGACAGCGGGCTGACCGCGCGCGATATCGTCGAAACAGGCGATCGCGAGGCCGACCTCGCCATTCAAGCGGACAAGCTTGCTGTACGCGAACTCATTGCCGAGATCGAACGGGAGCAGCTGGAAACCCTGCAACGCATCCTCGATGCCCAGACAAGTTTTGGCGGTCAAGGCCTGCCGGCCATGGTCTCCGGGCTGGAAAGTGGCAGCGGCGATCCGGCGCGGTCCGTCGAGGCGGTCTATGGCACGGGTGAGATCGATCCCAATCCCGGCGGCGCGCAGATGTTCGGGGATGCCTCGGAAAACATCGAGCAGCTCATCATTCGCGTCGCCCAGGAGACCAGCGGCTTTGCGGGAGTTGGCCGCGCGGGCCTCTCGCCGGTTCAATGGCGGGCACTGTTGCAAGCGCTTATATGGCAGGAAAGCCGGTTCACCATCGGCGCGCGGTCGCCGGTCGGCGCCTTTGGCCTTACCCAGATCATGCCAGGCACCGCCAGTGACCTCGGCATCAACCCAGAATACTATGACAGCCCCTACCTGCAGGTGCATGGCGGCGCGCGCTATCTCGCGGCCCAGCTCAACACCTTCGACGGCAATATCATCAACGCGCTCGCGGCCTACAACGCCGGACCCGGCCGCGTGTTTGAATATGGGGGCGTGCCGCCCTTTGCCGAGACCCAGCACTATGTCCAGGTCATCCCCGAACGCTACAATCTCTACCTAAGCCGCATCGGCGGGATCGAAGCGCTCGGCACGATTGATCCCGCGTTACTGGCCAATGCCAACCTCTCGATCACCGGGCATGGCGCGGCCTATTATGGCAACAACGCGCCAGCCGCGATCCGGCAGGCCACGCTGCGTATTACGGACATCGTCGAGCAGATCTCTGAAACCGAAGACGTGCAGGAAAGCATCGCGCTCAACACCTATGCCCGCGCCGAACTCGTGCGTCTCGTCGCGGCCCGCATCCGGCTACAGGCCGCGCGCACCCGCGTGCTTTCTGCCGAAGAGCTGGCCCAGGCCAGCGCCCGCTTGGCCGAGGGCGCGTTCATGGAATTCACGATCAGGGAGATAGACCGATGAGAGATTTACTCGTGAGGACGGCCTTGGCCACGACGCTTGGAATTGGCCTGCATCTCGGCACCCTGTCCCCTGCCCTGGCGCAAGGCGTGCCCGTCGTCGATACCCAGAACATCGCACAAAACATCCAGCAGCTGCGGCAGATGATCGAAGACGAGATCCTGCAAAACGAGCAGCTGACGCAGCTCCGCGAACAGCTTGCGACACTCACGGAACAACTTGGCGAATTGCAACGCACCTACGAAGCCCTAACGCGCCTTGCCGAGCTGCCGGAAATCATCCGCACCGAAATGGAAGACGAGCTGAACGGCCTGCTCGACCAGGAGTTCGGGGACATCCTCGCCACCATCGAAGCCATCAAGACGGGTGACTTCTCCGGCCTGTCCGGCTCCGGCGCGGGCGAGATCGAAACCCAGATGGACCGGGTCCTGGCCGATCTCGGCTTTGACGACGATACGCTTTCGGAAATGGCCACAAGCGGCAATCCCGGGGCCAATCGCGTGGCGACGCAAGCCACGACCGGCGCGCTCGTCTCGGCGGCGGCCCAGAACAGCTATGAAGACGCAGGGCAAGCGCTGGAGCGTGTCGACCGGCTCGTCGGGCTGATCGATGACATGGATGAACTCAAGGAAAGCATCGATCTCAACACGCGAGTGACCGCGGAACTGGCGATCGCGCTCGTCGCCATGTGGCAGCTTGAAGCGGTGCAAACCGTGGGTGACGGCACCGGCGGCGTGATCGATGCCGCCACCATCGCAGAGGAGCAGCGCTTCATGGACTTTACGCTGCCAGACCTGCGCGCAGACTGATTCAGGGGTTTGACGCGTGGCGAGTGAACAGGAAATCATCGAAGAGGAGCTGGTCTATGGTGCGCTGCGCCGCGAACGGCTCTGGCAGCGCCTTGGGCTCATCGGGCTCATCTTCGGCATCCTCGGATGCCTGAGCGCGGCGGCTGTCGCAATCCTCGATGTCGATCCGCCGCCCGTGGTTGTTCCTTACGATCCCGAGACAGGCTTTGCCCTGCCCGAAGCCTCTGTAGGTGCAACTTCGGTCACAGCCAACCAGGCCATCATCGAGGCGGAAGTCTTCCGCTACGTAACTGACCGCGAGGTCTACAACCAACTCGACAATGATCTGCGCATCCGCAGTGTGCTGCGTCGCTCGGACGGTGCGGCCGAAAGTGGGTTGCGCCAGATCTGGAACAGCGCCAACGAGAGTTACCCGCCGACGGTCTATGGCCCGAATGCCCGGCTCGACGTCGAGATCCTCAGCATCAACCGGATCGGCACCAATCGCGCCACGGTCCGCCTGCGCAAGCGCCTGACATCCATCAACGGCGTCCAGACCGGCCTCTTCACCGCCACGCTGCTCTTCGAGTTCCGCCCCGAGACCAGCCGCTCCATCGATGAGGTCTGGACCAACCCCTTCGGCTTCACCGTGCTCGAATATTCCATCCGCTCCGACAGATTGGAGAACTAGTTTGATCAGTAAGTTCTTAGTTGCTGGCCTATTTTCCCTGCTGCCAGTCCTTGCCTTCGCGGAAGCCATCCCGCGCGGTGGCCCCAATGACAGCCGCGTGCGCTTGGCTACCTATCAGGAAGGTCAGGTCTATCGCCTCAACGTCTCGCTCACCCATGTGACCACGATCGAGTTTGGCGAGGGAGAAAGCATCCGCTCAATCATCGCAGGGGACACGGAGGGCTTCGAGATCGACGGCGTTCCGGGCGGGCAAGCCTTCGCGATCAAGCCCGTCGCGCGCGGTGTCCATACCAACGTGACCGTCTATACCAACCGCCGCAGCTACTACTTCAACGTCCAGGAGACCCGCAGCCCGACCTTCTACGTGGTCCAGTTCCGCTACCCCGAAGACAATGCACGGCCCACACGTGCCATCGCGGCCCAAGCCCCTAACCACAATTACGGTGCCAGTGCGCGCACCGAGTTCACCCCGACGCGCGTCTGGGATGATGGGACCTTCACGTATTTCGAGTTCCCGCGGAACGCGCCGGTGCCCGCAATCTTTCGCTACGCCAATGGCCGAGAACGGACGGCCAACACGCAAGCGACCGAGGACGGCGTGATCCGGGTCTCCGGGGTGAACAGGCAATGGGTGCTGCGGATTGGGGAGGAGGTGGTCTGTATCGAGGCCACACCAACGGCGGGGGTCGGATCATGAGCGACACCGGAAACGCGGACCTCGAGAAACGCCTCGCTGCTCTCGAGCAAGGCAAAGGCGCAGGTTCGCCCCCTGCCCCACGGCGCCCACCGCTGCTCGCACTGGTCGTCGTCCTCGTGATCGGTGCCGGCGGTGCATTGCTCTATCTCCTGTCCCAACCCGAGGAAGAAGAAGCTCTGCCTACGGCCACGCCAGACGTGTTCCAGAACGAAGGCGACGGGTTCGGTGCCATCGAAACCCTCCCTCCACCGGAGCCCGAAGTCGTTCTGGTCGCACCTGAACCGGTGGAACCGAACGCCGAGCTTTTAGCGCAACTCGCCGCCCTTCAGGCCCAGATCGAAGAATTGCGCAGCGCGCCCGAACCGGTAGTAGAGGAAGATACCGCAGCCGCTGAAGCCATTGATGCGCTGACAGCGCAGATAGCCGCCCTGCAAGCTGCGTCGGAAGCCGCGCAACAGCAGTTTCGCGATGAGCTTACGGCGCGCGACCGCGAACTGGAGCAACTCCGGATGGATCTCGAACTCGCGCAGCTTGAGGCCAACCGCCCCCTGCCCGCACCCATCGGCCCAACCGAAGACGAACTGCGCGCGCGGGAAGAAGAACGGCTCCGCCGCGAGGAGGAAGCACGGCGGCTGGCGGAACTCGAACGCCGCGCGGCTGAGGAACGCGCATTCCAGGAGCGCCGCATCACCTCGCCGACGATCGCTTTTGGAGGTGCATCCGGTGCGAATGAGACGGCACTGACCAAACGCACCTTCGGGGACGTGACGGATTTCGTGCTGAACGGCGCACTGCCCACGTCCGTGACGCAGGCAGAAGTCATCGCCAACCCGTCCAACACCATCATCCAGGGCACAATGATTCAGGCCGTCATGGAAACTGCCCTTGACAGCTCCCTGCCCGGCCAGACCCGTGCCGTGGTGTCCGAGGATGTCTACAGCGTCGATGGCGCGCGCCTCCTTATCCCGCGCGGGGCCCGTCTCATCGGGCGCTATCGTTCGGGGGTCGATATCGCGCAGCGCCGGGTCACCATCGCCTGGGACCGGATCATGCTACCCGACAACCAGACGATCCAGATCAGCTCTTTCGGGGGTGACGAATTGGGCCGCTCCGGCGTGACCGGCTTTGTCGACACGCGCTTCGATGAGCGTTTCGGCTCAGCGGCGTTGATATCGCTGATCTCCGCCGCGCCAAGCGCTGCTGCTGCAAACGTCCAGGATGAGACCGCCGCGGACGTGCTCGAAGACGTGGGCGATGATCTGGCCGATGCCACGGACAGCGTCATAGGCGACTACCTCTCCATCGGCCCCGTCATCTATGTCGACCAAGGGGCCCGCGTCACGGTGATGGTCGACCGCGATCTGGAGATATTCTGAGTCCATGTCGCTGAGCTATCTCGAAACCTCCCTCGACAGGATCGACGCCGCCGCTCGCGACGATGTCATCGAGATCTGCATCAACCCCGATGGCAGCTGCTGGGGCGAGTTCCAGGGCGATCACTCCATGCGAGAACTGGAACGGCAGCTAACCGCAACGGAAGTGAAGGACCTCGGCAACCAGATCGCCTCCTCCGCCAACACCACAATGAGCAAAGACCGCCCGATCGTCTCGGTCTCGATCACCTACAAGGGCCGCCCGATCCGGGCACAGGTCATCACCCCGCCTGCCGTGCTCTCGGCGATGTCGATCAGCCTTCGGTTTTTTTCAAGCCTGCCGCTCGATGGCATCGCGCTCGACTTTCTGTATGGCAAAGAACGCAAGCTCGAAGAACTGCGTCTCGAGAAGACGCGGGAACTGCGCGACGTTGTGGCCGCGGGCGTGATCGACGATGCGCTGGCCTTTTGCGTCGACAACAAGCTTAACATGATCGTCTCTGGCGGCACCTCCACCGGCAAGACCGTGGCTGCGCGCAAGATCCTCTCGCACGTGCCATCCGAGGAACGCATCGTCACCATCGAGGAAGCCGCCGAGCTTCTGCCGACCCAGCCCAATGCCGTGACCCTCATCGCCAATCGCGATGCGGAGTTCCAGACCGCCGATGTGCTGCTCACCGCAACGTTGCGCATGCGCCCCGACCGGATCATCCTGGGCGAGGTGCGCGGCAAGGAGGCCATGACCTTCCTCGAGGCGATCAACACTGGCCATGGCGGCTCAATGACCACGCTGCACGCAGAAACCCCGCAACTTGCCGTGCAGCGTCTGGCCATCGCCGCGCTCAAGACCGAGATCCCCATGACCTATGCCGACATGATCCAGTACATCGAGAACTCCATCGACGTAATCATCCAGGCCGGTCGCCACGACGGCAAACGCGGCATCACTGAATTCTACCTCCCCGGCGCAACCGAGATCGGAGCTTCCCAATGAAGACCTTTGAATATGACATCCTGACCTTCCCGATGAGCCGCAAGACAGGTGAATTTGAGATGAAAAACGTTCTGAATGCCCGAGGCGCAGAGGGATGGGAAGTCGTGTCGTTCACTTCATCGGAATACGCTAACGTTGGCTACACGGTATTTTTGAAGCGGGAAACGACTGCGGCCGAGGCAAAGGCATGAATTCGGCGCGGCTAACTCTTGCGCTAATCGCGCTGGCCGTGAGCCTACTGGCTGTCCCCGCCTTGGCAGAGCGCAATATGGTGCCGACCCTCGATCGCAGCTTCGACGTCTGTGCAGACCGGCCCACCGAGCCTGCCTGGATGCATGAGATCCCCCTGCGCCAAGCCTATCAGCGGGTTCTGGTTCAGGACATCTATCGCGCCCAGAATCTCGAGCGGGTCGTTGAGATCGGCAACTGCGACTGCGCGACCCGGTTCCCGTCCTGGGACGCTGCAGAAGCGGTATTTCGGGAGAGATACGCCAGCGACGAACGATGGGAAATGCTGGAAGCCTCGGACGCCTACAACAGTCGTGCCAACGACGTTCGCCTCGCGGCCAAAGCGATCTGCGAAGCCGCAGGTAACTGGTGAGGCTGATCCCAGATGAGCGTCGTCACCTACTTCGTTGAAACCTCCCAGGGCTACCTCGACACCGCGGCGGAAACCCAGTTCGGGTCGGTCGCGGCGACAGTCGGCACGCTTCTGGTGCTGGGAACAACTCTGGTGGTGATCCTCGTCTTCCTGAACATGATCTACCAGTATAAGGCGATGGACGGGCGCACGGCCTTTTGGCTCGCAGTCAAGATCGGGTTGATCGGAATATTTGCGACCAATTGGGTGCAGTTCAACGCGCTTTCCGCCGCTATCCTTGCAGGGATCGACAGCATTGCGGGGGCGCTCGTGGCTTCGGTCGGTGGTGGAACTCCCGGTCCTTCTGGAACTTTCGCCGAAGAATTCGACCGGTTGATCGCCGAGTTGGGGGACTATCTGAACGCTGCCGGGTCCGAGCTGAACTGGATGGCCGGCGCCATGCTCGACATCGTCGGTGTCCTGCTGCTTTCCATCCTCGGCGGGCTCGCCGCCTTCATCCTCGTGGCCTCCCGACTGATGATCGCGCTTCTGATCGGGATCGCGCCGGTCATGATATTCCTGACACTCTTCGAGGTGACCAAAGACTACTTCGCGCGCTGGCTGTCGGCGCTGGTTTCCTTTGCGCTCTACCCCATCGTCGTCGCCGGCGTGTTCGCGACGATCACAGGCGTCTCCTCCGCACTCATCGGCGAGCTTGGCGACCCGGAGGGAGCCTCAAACATCGGCGCGCTCATTCCCTTCTTCATGATGGTGCTCATGGCCAAGGGCTTCATCATCGCAACGCCCTTCATCGTTCGCGCGATCTCCGGCAACATCATGATGCCCGCCCTCTCCGGTGGTCTCGGCGGCGGCTACAGCTTTGCCCGCGCCGCAATGGGCAGCAAGCAGGCCTACAATCGCTACCTGATCGGTGGGGCAAGTGGCGCAGAATACGCAGCCCTCAGGGCGCGGCAGTTCTTCGGCGTGCAGCAGATGCCCGTGAGGCAAGGCATGGGGCAGACGGGTTCCGCAGGAGGCACAGGATCCGCAGACTCGGGGTCAAAAATGCTGGCGCAGCTGGCGAGACTGGGTCGACTTGGCCGACGGTGACGGCCCTTAGCCGACCTTCAGGCATCCCGTAGCGAACGTCGGGTGGGAGCCTATTCTGTTGAAAAACTCACCCTTGATCGAGGCCGAAGTCACTGATTCAATTTCCATATTGAACGGGGGATTGAGTGATGATGGGACCGAGACAAGAAGCGCAGGCGGCTTTGTTTTACGAGTTTTCGCTGGAAGATCATGTGCCTCAAGCCCACCTGTTGCGCTCGATTGATCGGTTTGTCGATCTGAGTGGCATTCGCACCCATCTTGCGGAGTTCTACAGCCACACGGGCCGCCCTTCTGTCGACCCTGAACTCCTGATCCGCATGCTTCTGGTGGGGTATTGCTTTGGCATCCGCTCCGAACGCCGCCTGTGCGAGGAAGTGCATCTGAACCTGGCCTATCGATGGTTCTGTCGGCTCGACCTCAATGACCGCGTGCCCGACCATTCGACCTTCTCGAAAAACCGACATGGGCGGTTTCGGGAGAGCGAACTGCTGCGCCATTTGTTTGAGACGACTGTTACCCGTTGCATCGCAGAGGGTCTCGTGAGCGGCCAACGTATGGCCATCGACGCCAGTCTGATCGAGGCTGACGCCAACAAGCAGAACTCGACACCGAAGGAAGAATGGGACGCGACAACCATTGATCCCATGGATGCACCACGCGCCGTTCGAGAGTATCTCGACACATTGGATGAGGCGGCCTTTGGCGCTGCCAGCAATGTGCAGCCGAAGTTCACATCACATTCCGACCCCGCCAGTCAATGGACGGCAGCCCGCAAAGGTCCTGCATTCTTCAGCTATTCCGACAATTATCTGATCGATACGGATTATGGGGTCATCGTCGACGTCGAGGCCACACGATCCATTCGGCAGGCCGAGGTTGGGTCCACCAAAACAATGCTCAGGCGCGTGAAAGACAGGTTTGATCTGCACCCGGAGCGCCTGATCGCAGATACCGCCTATGGCACCGGGCCGATGTTGGGCTGGCTTGTCGAACGCAAGATCGCCCCACACATTCCTGTCTTTGACAAGTCCAGCCGCAGCGATGGCACATGGACGCGTGCTGACTTCGAATGGGATGCAGAGAACGATCAATACATCTGTCCGGAGGGGCACGCGCTGAAGCAGTTCCGTCGCAACTATTCCGACCCGAACCGAGGACCCACCGGCAAAGGCACAGCCCGCTATCGCGCATTGAAACTGACCTGCCAGGCCTGCCCATCAAAGGCCAAATGCTGCCCGAATGCCGACGCTCGCAAGATCACACGTGAAGAACACGAAGACGCACGTCAAGTCGCTCGCGACATCGCCAAGACCCGCCAATACGAGATCTCAATGAAGCTCCGAAAGAAGGTCGAGATGCTCTTCGCTCACCTCAAACGCATTCTCGGCCTCGGGCGGCTCCGATTACGCGGACCATGCGGTGCAAATGACGAATTCCTCCTCGCCGCAACCGCCCAAAACCTCCGCAAACTGGCAAAGATCTTTCCCGCACCGCAGCAAACGCGCAAAGCCTGATAGAAAAGGCGCTCGCGCTATGTTCAGCACCGCGCTTTCTGCGTCAGCAACACGTTGTTTTTCCACAGAATCAGCCCAAAGTGAACAATGCTGCATCGCGTTCCAATGTAGGCTCTCATAGCCGAGGATGAAAAAGTGACAAAATCAAACCGAGTTTCGCCAAGGGTTTGTGGCAGAGTATCGACACCGGTAAGATCCAAAATGCTTGTAAAATTGGCCTGTGATCTGTCAGATGCCAGCGGCAGAAGGAGAGCCATCCCTTCACGAGGACTTGATCATCGCTCATAAATGAGGCCTTGAACCTATAGTGGCTTGAGGTTCTACAAGGCACTCGAGGCATCCAAGCCGCGGCTGGAGGTGCACAAACAATTTCTTTGGAGTAGGACCTATGCTGACCCGGCGCCATTTCATTTCCACGTCCACTGCGATGTTTTCGTTACCGATCGCGGGACCGGCTTTGGCCAGTAGCTGGCCAACGACCGGCCAAAAAGCGTCGTGGGATTCTCAGGTAACGCCCAGCAACTATGACCCGGCGACATCCAATCCGTGGGGGCTGCATCCCCGTTTCTTGCCGCAACGTGTTGCTGCGAAAGATGGCCTTGTGCCAGGTGACATCCATGTCGATGCAGTCGCCCGCTATCTCTATCACATTGAAGAAGGTGGTACAGCGATGCGGTATGGAGTGGCGATCGCGCGTGGAAATCTCTACGAACCAGGAACCTACACCATTCGGCGAAAGGTCGAATGGCCACACTGGACCCCAACAGCGTCAATGATCGAACGAAATCCGGAAAACGCAGAATTTGCGGATGGGATGGAGCCGGGGCCGAAGAATGCACTCGGGTCACGTGCTCTTTATCTCTACGTTGGCAACCGAGACACTTACCTTCGCATCCACGGGACACCTAAACCTTGGTCGATTGGCGGTCGAGCGAGTTCTGGCTGCGTCCGGATGGTCATGGCACATATCAATGATCTCTATTCAAACGTCGCCATAGGGTCGACCGTATACCTGTATTCTGCCGAACAGAGTGTTGTTTCGGACAGCTAGTGCAGGATTGTGACGCGTTGATCTTCGCTCCGGCCCTCAACGTGGGCCGGAGATGTCAGGAAGATCGTTACGTTTACCGAGCAACACAAATCGGGTTGCCACCAGCGGTTCTGAGGGGAAGCAAGGTCTTTTCTACGGGTCCGTTGTGTTCATACCAGTAGCATCCGTCTTCTTCGCGGAGCCGGGCTGTTGCAAGGTTTTGACTTGGATCAGCCAGTTCCACGATAGCCTCTGGCACGTTTCCGATTTTTTGGGATCCGTTCTGATCTGTCGTCGCGCATGCGCCAAGCAGCAGTACCCCAAGTAGCGGTAGTCCGATCGGTCCGGCAAATTGCTGAGTCTTCATAAATTCCTTGTCGCCTTTCTTCGTTGATTGCGTGTCCGCCGATTGGTTTTATACTCGCGCGCCCCTTGGCAGCCGAAAACTATATACGAAACAAAATACCTCTTGAACCTCTAGCGACTGTAGGAGTTATGGTCCAGCCAAGCAATGATTCTGGAGATGCCGAATGGCCGCCAAAACTGAAACTGTGGTATCTGAAGTACACCCAACTGATAGAGCCAAGTCAGAAACATGTGCAAGTGAACATGCCTGCTGTGGAGGAAGCCATTCACACGAAGAGTTTGGTCCCGTGCCACAAGATGGAGCGGGCCGGAGTTTTCAGGTCAGCGGTCTTGATTGCGCAGAAGAAGTGGCGATCCTCAACAAGGTCGTTGGACCGAAAGTCGGCGGGGCGGAGCACCTGGCATTCGATGTCATCAACGGACGCATGATCATACTCCACAGCGCTGCCGCAGTGTCGGATGGAGAGATCACTCAACTGGTTGCGACCACGGGTATGAGCGCAAAACCCTGGGATGCCGAGAACGCTTCGGAGGATCAAGCTGCGCATCTTGCCCGTCAGCGCCTGTTCACAATGCTGAGCGGAGGCTTTTGGGCGGCAGGATTTCTGTATCACATCGCAGAAACCGGGATGGGCGGTGCGATCGGTCTCTTTTCCGGCCATGGAGAAGCAGTGATGCCTTTGGTCGAAGCGGGGCTTTTTGCTATCGCGATCCTGGCTGGCGTTTGGCTTGTCGCCCCGAAGGCGTGGTCATCCGCGCGGCGCGTATCGCCCGACATGAACCTCTTGATGGTGGTCGCTGTGGCCGGGGCTATCGGCCTTGGCGAGTTTTTCGAGGCGGCAACGGTCGCGTTCTTCTTCTCTCTCTCGCTGTACCTTGAAAGCTGGAGTGTCGGGCGGGCGCGGAACGCTGTCTCGGCTTTGCTCGACCTAGCGCCACCTACTGCAAGGGTTGTCTACGAAGATGGTTCTGAAGCAGATGTTCCGGCGTCAGCCGTCGCCATCGATGCACATTTCGTGGTGCGTGGCGGGGACCGCATTCCATTGGACGGGCAAGTGATCGAAGGCGCCGGGGCCGTTGATCAAGCCCCGATCACTGGCGAAAGCGCATTGGTGCCGAAGGAGCCGGGTGACGAGGTCTATGCGGGCACGATCAATGGCGAGGGCACGCTGACGGTACGCGCGACCAGGGCGGCCTCCGACACGGTGCTCGCCAAGATCATCCGCATGGTAGGCGACGCCCACACCCGCCGCGCGCCCGTGGAGCAATGGGTGGCGAAATTTGCGCGCGTCTATACGCCCATCGTGATGGCGCTCGCCATTGCCGTCGCGATGCTGCCACCGCTCGTATTTGGTGGAGCCTGGGATGACTGGTTCTACAACGCCCTCGTCCTTCTGGTGATCGCCTGCCCTTGTGCGCTGGTCATTTCGACGCCCGTGTCCATCGTCGCCGCGCTCACAGCCTCGGCCCGCGCCGGGGTGCTGATCAAGGGCGGTGCTTATGTCGAAGCTCCGGGACGCACTTCAGCCTTGGCCATGGACAAGACCGGTACGATCACCATCGGCGAGCCTGAAGTTGCTGCAATGTATCCGCTAGGGAATGCGTCGACGCAGGATCTGATGGGCGTAGCGGCGGCGCTTGAAGCGCGATCCTCCCACCCGTTAGCGCGCGCTATCCTTGTACGTGCAGAAGTCGACGGCCTTGATGTATCCGCGGCGGACGATACGCGGACCGTACCGGGGCGTGGGCTTGAAGGCAGGGTACAGGATCGGGCGGTCTGGCTCGGCTCTGACCGGTTCGCCGAGGAAAAAGGGCTTGGAAGTGCCATTCCGACAGACCTTCGGCACCGTATCGAAGTTGCCGGTAGTACGTTGGTGGCTGTTGGTGATGCAAATGGGGTGATGGGTATTCTGGAACTGCGCGACCGCATCCGCCCCGACGCCAAGGGAATCGTGGCTCGTCTGCATGCGCAGGGCGTGAAAACCATCGTCATGCTGACGGGCGACAATGAACGCACCGCGCGCGCGGTCGCGACAGAGGTCGGCATCGACGAGGTGCGCGCGGAGCTTCTGCCCGAGGACAAGGTGACGGCCATCGAAGACCTGGTCGAAGCGCACGATATGGTGGCCATGATTGGCGATGGCGTAAACGATGCCCCCGCCATGGCGCGGGCCCACTATGCTATCGCCATGGGCGCGGTTGGTTCCGACGCGGCCATCGAGACGGCGGACATTGCCTTGATGACTGATGACATTGGCAGGGTGCCCTGGCTCATAGGCCATTCCCGCCGTGCGATGTCGATCATCCGTCAAAACATCGCAACCTCGCTGGCAACCAAGGCCGTTTTCGTGGTGGCGACAGCGTTTGGGATGGCATCGATGTGGGGGGCCATTGCCGCAGATGTTGGCGTGTCACTGCTGGTTGTCGCAAATGCGCTCAGGCTGTTAAACGGACACCACGCGGAGACTCCGCCCAAAGGCGGTGACCGCGTCGGCGACAGACTGGCCGAAGGTGCTTTGGCGCACGGCCATTGAACGGGCTGGCACAGCACGCTAGTGTCAAGTTTGAAAAACCTCATGAAAGAGGCATTGAGCAGTGAATTTTCGAGTTACACGTCGCACAATCCTCCTGGGAGCTCTGGCGACAATTCTTTCTGGATGTGCAAACAAATTCCGCACTTACAGGGGGCCGGAGGTGACCCGGGTGCGGGTCTACAAGGGGCAGCGCATGATTGTCCTTGATGGACCAGAGGGTGTTTTGCGCACTATCCCAATGGGCCTTGGCTTTGCGCCTGAGGGTCACAAGCAATTCGAAGGGGACGGGCGCACGCCAGAAGGATCATACGTGATTGACAGGCGAAATCCCGAAAGCCTGTTTCATCTTTCCATCGGGATCTCGTACCCGAACGAGGCGGATATCGCATACGCAAAGGCTCAGGGCCGTTCCCCTGGTGGAGATATTTTCATCCATGGGGGGCCGCGCCCTGGCATTGACCCGACAAACAAGCGCGACTGGACGGCCGGATGCATTGCCGTTTCGGATCGGGAGATAGAAGATATCTATGCAATGGTGAAGAACGGGACACCTATTGATATCTACTCATAACCGAATTTGTCTGGAAACGGTGGCGGCTGTGCTTCTCAAAAAAACTGTTGTCGGTGCGGCAGACTGACAGTTTCAAGGTAGACTGATCAAACCGAAGAACACAGGTAATGAGCAAGATAGGCGAACCCCAGTTCAGTGGGTCTGGCGAACGATGAATGGTAGGGAAAGCTCTTCGAATGGCACTACGAAACTGAAAACGCTGCGAAATCTGAATTTTCCGACCTTCCTTGATCAAAATCGTCACGAAAACCGCTTTTGTAAAACCGAATTTAGACCTTCGAACAGCAGCACAAGAGCGATGATGGCAAGCGTGACAGTTGCAGCTTTGTCGTATTGGAACGAACGCACGTAAGTCTGAACGTACAGACCGATGCCCCCGGCGCCAACGATACCTAAGATCAAGCTTTCGCGGAGGTTCAGTTCAAAGCGGAAGACAGTGTCGCGGAGCACAACTGGTGCCATCTGTGGCCAGATCGCCCACCGCAATAATTGCGCTCGGCTGGCACCTGCGCTTTCCAATGCAGCAAGTGGTGCGGCACCGACATTGTCGATTGCTTCAGCATAGAATTTGGCCAGCATGCCGGTGGCATGAAAAGTGATTGCAAGAATACCGGGCAGTGGGCCCAGCCCGACTGCCCCCACCATCAGCATCGCCACCAAGATCAGCGGAATCGACCGGATCACTGCCAGCAGCGCACGTACCGGGCGCCAGATGGCTGCGGGTACAAGGGTCTCAGACGCAAGTACAGCCAGCCCCGCCGACAGGACGACCGCAAACAGCGTCCCAAGAATGGCGATTCTCAGTGTCTCGGTTAGGCCTGTAAGGACTTCCGGCCAGACAGAAAGGTCCGGTGGTATCATCCGGCCTAGAAATTCTGCTAGCCTCGGACCCGCTCCGGGCAGTTTTTCCAAGCCGATGTCAGCGTTTCCTGCAGCCCACAGCACAGCAAGCCCGAGTACCATCCAAACCAAGATCCGGCTCATCAGCTCACCACCCGCAATCCGTCACCAGGTACTGTTCCATGGTACAAATCGCTGATGTCATCGTTGCCGACCATCGCGGAGGGCTTGTCAAACAGCACCGCGCCCGCGCGCAATCCAACGATACGGTCGGCAAAGCGCCGCGAAAGCTCTGGCTGATGCGAACTGAAGACTACAGCGATGCCGCGATTTCGCGCTGTGTTGGTGATCAGTTCCAGAATGCGTTCGGCGTGGGCTGGATCGAGGTTGCTGACCGGTTCATCCGCCAGTATCAACTCAGGCTCCTGCGCCAGGCAGCGGGCGATGGCCACTCGCTGGCGCTGACCACCTGAAAGCTGATCTGCACGGCGCTGTGCCAACTCCGTTAGGCCGGTGTCCTCCAGCGCGATGGTCGTCTTGAGGTGATCCTGCGCACCGTATCGCCCCCAAAGCGACGGCCAGAGGCGCATTCGCCCCAGCCGCCCGTTCATCGCATTCTGGTAAACGCTCTGCCGGTCAACCAGGGCGAACTCCTGAAAGATGAAGCCAGTCTCTAGCCGGGTTTTTCGTTCTGGTGCCCGATCATTTGGAAGCCGGTTGCCCAGTACCTCAGCCCGACCGCGCCATCCCCGGACCCGCCCATCCAGCAAGGCCAGCAGGGTCGACTTGCCGGCGCCCGAAGGCCCCAGCAAGGCCACACATTCCCCCGGTGCCACCTGCAGCGACACATCCTGCAGGGCCTCAGCGTCGTCAAAGCAATGCGACACAGCATGGAGGGCAAGCGCTTGGGTCATTTTAGATAGCCGTAACGGCGTGCCATCTGCCTGACCCCGTCATAGACCTTGGGATCTGCTGCCACATAGCCGTCTGGGCCGTAGAGATAGGCCAGCAAATACTGGTTCTCAGCCTGGTTCAGGCGCAGCATGGCATCCACGAAGCGGGCCTGCAAGGCCGCATCTAGACCAGGCCGGGCAATGATGGCATGGCTGGGGATCTGCGCGCTTTCGCCCAGCACCCTGACCTCGGCCTGCTGCTCAGGCGTCAGATAAAGATCGGCATACTGGCTGGCACCCGCAGCATCCACTAACCCGTTGGCCATAGCCTGCATTGCCTGCTGATAACCACCGGCAAAGAACTTCTGGCCAAAGAACCGGTCCGCATCGCCTGCATCCGCAACGAGTCCTTCGCGCACAAACAGGTCGAGCGGATAGAGATAGCCGGACTCCGACACCGGATCGGCAAAGGCAATGTCACGGCCCTGCAGGTCGGCCAGCGTCTCGATGCCGCTGTCCTTGCGCACAAACACCCGGCCCGAATAGCTCGGCTGGCCGCGGTAAACCTCGGACAGAAGTGGCACCGCCCCGATCTGGTCTTCTGCCAGCACAAAGGGCAAGGCACCCATGAAGGAGATATCGGCATCACCATTGCGCAATGCCTCAACTGCCGCAGCATGATCAAAGGTAACAAAGCCGGTGACTGGAACCTCCAACTGCTGGGACAGCCAGGCAGTGATCGCCTCGATATCCCCCAACAGCTTCTCTGGGTTTTCTTGCGGAATGAAGGCGAGTTTCAGTGCCTCTTCCGCAGAGGCAGTTGCTGGCACTGTTAGGGCGGCAGCGACAGTGGTCAAAAAGGTACGGCGCGACAGCATCAGAACATCCTCTCAT
This sequence comes from Shimia marina, assembly GCF_001458175.1. Lineage (GTDB taxonomy): Bacteria > Pseudomonadota > Alphaproteobacteria > Rhodobacterales > Rhodobacteraceae > Shimia > Shimia marina. The sequence goes on along the minus strand of NZ_CYPW01000008.1, from coordinate 110,023 downwards.
CAATCTCGGCTTGCATGGTTTTGAAAGCGTCCCACTGGAGGCTCGCCTCAGCCCAGTCGCCAGCGGCGCTGGCATCGCCAACTGCCTGAAGAATTGCGGCAAATCGGTAGATTTCTGGCTTAGCGTTTTGATTGATCATAACGCTCGCATCTGCCGCCAGATCCGGTGCAACAGTATCAATCAATACGGCGATGTTCTCCGCATCCCGCATCGGGATCAGTGTGTCCAGCGTCGAAGCAAAAGTGGTAAGCTCTTCCCACGACAGGCGGAACACGCTGTCTCGGCCTTCAAAGCGCTGGTAGGGCTCCTCACCATCTCCTACCGCGCGCAGATAGGCAGTTAAATCGGCGCGCTGTTCCGCATCCAAGCCCAGATCCTTGGTATCGTTGAACCAGTCTACAACCCCCGCTAGGGTCGCCAGCGATCCGTCATGCATGTAGGGCGCGGTGAAGTTGACATTGCGCAATGTGGGCGTTTCGAATGGGGTTGCGGTGCCGCCCGGGAACGGCGGCTCGGCCGAGCCAATGTCATAGGTCTGCCCATCTCGGAAAAACCGGTCCGGGGTGTGGCAGGAGGCGCAGGACCTGTCGCCAAGCCCGGCAAATTCGGTATTGAACAGTACCTCACCGCGTTTCGCAGCCTCAGAGGCCTTGTCAGTCAGCCGCCCGGCCTCGTCTATCTGTGGGTTGGGCAGAAAGTCAAAGGCGCGCAAGTAGGCGACCATCGCATCGAGTTGGAACGGCGTTGGCTCCGCTCCGGCAAACTCGGTCACGATCACATTGCGTACAAAACTGCGCAGGCTCGGCTCGCGCCCATCACGCCCGTAAGGCGCTGTAAAGCGGATGCCTCGCATTGACGGCGTATCCAGGTGATCGTCTTCCCGGTCATTGAACATCGGATTGAAGAAGGAGCTGTCCACATCCATCCCGCCAGCATGGCTAGAGAGGCCGGGGATAAAGAAATCCCGGTTCACATCGGACCGGTTGTGGCAAGTTGAACAGGCAATGCCCAGGTCACGTGCTGGGGAACCAAAGATTTCAGGGCTGTCGAACAGCATGTCGCCATAGGCCACAAGCGGCAGGTTGGCCTCATCCTCGCCAGCCTCTTCAAACTGGAGCACCAGCCGGGGTAGCTCGCGCTGATCAGCAATATTGGAGCCCGGTGGGAGTGTGGCGGGCAACACTACCGGCGTACCGGAGCGCACTGCGCTCTCCGGTGCCGGGGTCAGCTTGCCACGTTCGACAAAAACGGAGGGCAGATAGTTTGTCTCAATGTACTCCACGATAACTTTTTGCGCCTCAGCAAATCGCGCCACATTCGGGTCTTGAGCGCCATTGTTCAAAATACCGGTGCTACCCAGAGAAGAATTCAGAACCAGCCAGGCGCGACCTAGGTCGTGTGCGGCCTGCTTGTCCGCCGCCAGGATGCCGTCCTCGAACGCGCGGTACAAGGCCGCAGACTGCGCAACCTCAAATGCGGCTTCAGGCTGGCCAAGTGTCGCCTCGGCTGCCTCTAGGTGCTGCAGAATACCTTTGGCCAATGCCGTTGTAATGGCAGCAAACAGGGCCTGTCGGTCTTCCGCAGCCAGCGCTGCACGAATGTTCTGGGCGTCGCTATCCGATACCCGTGACAGTGCCTCCACCGCAACTGCGCTGCCGGGTGCCGGAGCAGTCCAATTGTTTTCAATCTTCTCCCAGGGAACGGGTGTCAAGTTCGCCATGAATAGGCTCAGCCGGTAGGCTGCGGCCCGAGGTGCCCAAGGGGCTTCTTCAATGGCAGTGGCCCCCACACTAAGCGGAAGCAGGCCAATCAAGGCAGATGCAATCAGGTGTTTCATGGTTCAGTCTATAATTATTAGCCTTGGCTAAGTTTTGTAGAAAAGTCTATGTCATTGTCAAGGCCCGCGTCGCTGGTGCATACACAATAAGGCGCGGCAAGCAGGGTTCCGCACCAGCAATAGACACCGAGAGCAGAATGACCGATCAGAAACCACAACTATTCGGACGTAAACCTGACGACCAGGTGAGCGGTTTCGAGGCAGCCCGCGCCGCCCGACAAAGCGAAGTTGTGGAGGATTATGTCGAGCTGATCGCGGAGCTGATTCACCAGAACGGTTCAGCGAGGCCCGTGGAGATTGCCGAGCGGCTCGGCGTGACCCAGCCCACTGTGTCCAAGAACCTGACCCGGCTTAAACGCGAGGGCTTCATTGTGCAGGAACCTTACCGATCAATACGCCTAACGGATGCTGGGCGGCGATTGGCCGAGGCTTGTCGAAAGCGGCACCGAATTGTTGTGGAGTTCCTTATCGCCCTGGGTATTTCCAAAGACGTGGCCGAGCACGATGCTGAAGGTATCGAGCATCATGTAAGCGAAGAGACGCTTCGCGTATTCAAGGATTTTTCACAGAGTAAAATGAGCCGATAGCGAGTTGGTTCATGCTATTGCCATTTGCCATAATGATGCGCTCAGGGGAGGATTGCATTCGATCCTGACATGCAAACCATGGCAATGCAGGGGCGCAAGGCCCCTGCGACCGAAGTTCAGTCAAGATCTGAGTTTTGCTCAGGAGCCGTCATCGTCTGCTTGAACGATTAGTTTGGCCTCGACGGGCAAGCCCCCAACCATTAGCGGGCTGTGGCTGTTGCCATTGAGGGAAACTTTTATCTCAACGTCGCCATCCGGCAGTGATGGGAGGTGTATCCAGTTGGCATAAAGGCGCCCCAGCTTTTCGCCGTTGATATAGACATGCGCGTGACCTTCACCAAGTATTTCCTCAGTAGAGGCATTCTCAGGAGAAAATCGGAAGTTTTGCGGTGTCACGTGCAAGTTCCAACCTGCCATCGGATCTTTAATCATCTTGATCGCCACGCTGGGGGCATTGCTGTCGGCCGGTAAGTTAGTGACAGCAGAGTGGTCATGGGCTGCCATCTCCGCATTGCTACCATGTTGAGACGGGTCAGCATGGTCGTGGCTGTCAAAGGTGCTGCCGCTGCCGGCCGCGATCACAAAGCCGACGCCGCCGCCAAAAATCAGCCCGATGGCGAAGAGAGCGAGTGAACGGGACATTTTGTCCTCCTCAATAAATGAAAGCTCCCGCCGGCGGTGACCGGCGGGAAAGCAATAGAGGAAAGGAATCAGGCGGCGGCGTTCGCGCGTTTGCCTTCAGCCTGCCAGAAGTATCCGGCAAAGCTTCCCAGCAACACCCAAGCGGCCATGCCGATGCCAAAGGCTCGGGCGGCAAATAGCGCGCCGATCTCGGTCGGAACCGGGCCAGCGAAGGTGTCGGGTTCAGGCGCACCGACGACGTGAGGCGCTATCAGCAGTCCAGCGGCGATCAGATAGCTCACCAAGTTGCCTCCAAAGGCGATCAACCACATGGCGACGCCAGCTGTGGCAACAGTAGCAGTCCACCATACTTGGCGCACACCGACATCTGCTGCGGCTACGCCTGGCACTTCAGGCGCCAGCGACAAGCCAGGCGCAAAGTGGAAGGCAACAAAGCCAGCCAAGCCCCAAAGCAAACCGGTGCGACCGTTAATCTCACGACCCTGTTGTTCGGCAATCGACATAAGCGCCACAAGGGCCAATGCATAGCCAGTATACGTCAGCATCGTGAAGATGATGCTTAGGCCGTCGCGCACCGGCTCGGCGAACATGCCGGGCAACTCGGGATGCGCAGTCACAGGATCAGCGCCAAAATGCACCAAATCGCCACCCTCATAAAGTTCGGCGTGGAGAAGTACAGGCTGCACGAAATAAAGCTGCAGCAAGGCGGCAATCAGCCCCGCTGCAGCACCAGCGAACAACGCGCTGGTCAGAATACGACTGAACATGGTCTTAGTGGCAGGGAAAGCCAGTTGCGTGGCGCACATCGTGAGCAGCGTCATGCAGGCCAGAAGCTTGAGCATGGCCGGTCACAGTAACAACACCCAAACCCAGAATAAGGGCGAACACTGCGGGCAGAATGGTTGATCCTACAGCGGATGCTTTGATAGCGTTTGTCGTCATTTTAGTCCTCCTTGCCGTCACACCCGACGGCGCAAGTTACGTTCAATATACGGCCGGTCTCCTGACTCGCGGGTCGATGCCGTCTTCCCCCTTCCCAGCACTCTCGCACCAGTGGAAATGGAAGGTAGCTCGCCGCTCACAGTCGCGGGGGCGGTTGAGGTTTCGGTGCCGCGATTTGGTCCACCGTCCTCATTCCCGTTTCAGCTCTAATGCATTTGCACCTTTGAGCACCGTAATGACTGTTTCTGTCCGATTAGGCGGTAGCAGGTCAAGTACGAAACCGGCATGCCTAAGTTCCGCAGCGCCAAATTGATTTGAAATCTGCTGCTGTCAACACTGTACTGAATGCAATAATTCACCGCAGGAGCTACTAATATCGTGGTGCGGGTGGTTTACTGCACATCTGCGGGAATGCGAGCAATAGCCTTGAAACGCAGCTTTCCAAGTGGCCTTGCATCCGCGAAGTTACCGTCTGGGCTTTCCTGATACATCCGGATGAATGTCAGGATGTCCGGCAGGTCTTGAGCAGTTATCTCACCGAAAAGATAAGCAGTCTTGTCGTTCTGTCGGACTGCAAGCGTTTGTGGTCGCATGCAGCCGGACATGCAATCGACGTGCTGCAATTTTGCCTTCACATTCGCTGCCTTTAGCGTTGATACCACTTGATCATACAGGGTTGGATCCGCGTCACGGCAGGTTCGGCATAAAGTAAGCGTTGGTAGGTGCATGCGCCGAGCAAGTCCTTTTTTGAGCAACCTTCTTTATGATTCAATATCTGCGGGTGGTTACTGGTTCGATTTCGAAACTTGGTTTTGTCGCGGTGCCTTTAGAAAAGTCAATACTTGAGCGATCGGCAAGCTCGCCGGAGTAGGCACCTACAATGCCAACATAGATTATTCAGACTTGTGGCACGAGAAATTTTTCTTGTCCGGCAAATCGAGGAAACAGTTGCTCAGGCAAAAAATCCGCCGAATGAAACTTGGGGCAATGTCTTCAATGATCGCCCTCGAAGTGCCTCTGGATCACTGGTACCACCAGCAGTAATCCGGCACCTCCGACAATGAATACGTCTGCCATGTTGAAAGTCGGCCAGTGTGCAGATCCAATGAAAAAATCAAGGAAGTCTGTTACGGCTCCATAATGGATGCGATCAACGACATTGCCGAGCGCGCCACCTATGATCGCCCCATACGCAATCGCTTCTATACTGCTCTCTGTGCGAAGCATCATGATCAGGAGCCAGGCACAAATGATAAGCGCAAGAAGCAAGAGGCCCCACCAGGGGGCGCCACCCAAAAGCCCGAAGGTTACGCCATCATTGCGATGGAACGTGAGATTAAGCCCGGGAAAGACAGCGATCCCGTCTTTTAGGGTATCGGCGCTCGCGACAACCCAGGCTTTTGTTACCTGATCAGTGGCGACGGCGCCGACGACAGCTAGTATGCCGAGTACTTGTGTTTTGTTGACTGTCAACATGTTGCAACGTAACTACTTTGGATACCATTGGCCGGTCTGCGCTGAAGCGGCTGAATAGGTTAGCTAGATTGGGGAAAGGACTTCCATAATTCGGCTCGGTTACCCTGCTGGGTAGCTCGAAAATATTTCGGTCGAGCCGTCTTTCTGGATCAAGAAGACGTCGTAGGCATCGCGTTCGTCTTCCGGCCCCATCCCTGGCGAACCATAGGGCATTCCGGGGACTGCGAGACCGACCGCATCGGGGCGTTCGTTCAGAAGGCGGCGGATGTCGGCTGCAGGCACATGTCCCTCGATCACGTAACCGTCCACGAGCCCAGTGTGACAGGAGACCATGCGCTGCGGCACTCCGTTGTCGAGTTTGAAGCGCACGAGAAGGCCGCCGAACATGTCCTGGCCTATTGGTGCGAAGCCGTTCTCCTCAAGATGATTCATCCAGGACAGACAGCAACCGCATCCATTGGTCTTGCGGACGTCTATTGGGGTTGCCTCCGCGAGGGCCTGCGCCGCCGGTAACAGGGCGAGTGTGATGGCAAGAGCTTGGATCATGCGTCTCATGGGTCAGAGCCTTTCGGTTGTCGTTTCGGCAATGTCGCTGCCGAGGTTTTCATTCAGAAGCGCCCGCGCCTCGACCAGACGCAAAAGCGCGGCTGTATCATCCGCTTCGCTCTCAGCCGCTTCGGCAAGTCTGTCGTCAGAGAGGGGGTCAGTAGGGCGTCCATCCACGAGGACTTCGTAGTGCAGGTTCGGGCCCGTCGCCGTGCCAGTCGCGCCGACGCGACCGATCACATCTCCCGCCGCAACGCGTTGGCCTTGTGCCAGGCCCTCGGGCACAGCGCTGAGATGCGCATAGCGTGTCATTGTGTCTGAGCCGTGGGCGATTTCGACCACGCGACCATAGCCGCCCCGCCAGCCGATGAAGCTGATCCGTCCCGGTGCTGTCGCTTGAACCGGCGTTCCGCTTGCCGTCGCGAAATCGACACCTGTGTGCATCCGGACATTGCCGTAGACCGGGTGCGTACGGCGGCCAAATACCGAGCTTAATCGCGCCCCTTCGACAGGCTGTGCAAAAACGCGGAGAACCGTGCCATTGACGTAAATCGTTGCCCGATCGCTACCGCTTACCGGCCAGACAACTTCATAAAGTGCGCCGCCGATCTCCAGCGATGCAAAGGTAAGTTCCGGCTGACCAATTCTGTCTTCGCCAACACGGGCCTCGCGCCACAGTAGCCGAAGCGTTTCTCCGCCGGTCACCTCACGACGGAAGTCGACGATTCCACCCAGCATCTGTGCCAAATCGACAGCGAAGCGGGCAGGCATCTCGGCTTCTTCCAGCGCGGCAAAAAGCGAGCTGTCGATCACCGCTTCGCCCGCCGATGTTATGAAGTCGGGAGCCGGGGTCACGACCTGCGTGGCCAACTCTTCGCCAAAGATCGCCTCGATCCGCACACCGTCCTCGACGGAGAGCGCGACGCTGCGCGGGCTGCCGTCCATCGTCGAGACAACGGTGACCGAATGCCCAGGCCTAAGTCGCCTCAGATCATATTCCGCGCCGAGGGCCAGAGCGACCTCGGCACGGTCAGTCGCTGAGAGACCTGCTTCTTCAAGAACGGTGTCGAGCGTCTCGCCGGTTGCGATATCGCGTGACCAGTTGGAGAGCGGAGGTTCTATCGTCGGTAAGAGAGTATCGGCGCTCGCAACCTCCAGACGTGGCATGGACTGGAGTGGTATTGCGGGCTCCACACGTGTTTGTGCGACCTGCGGTGTTTCCGTTTCAATAGAAGTGGGAAGCGGGAGTTGAGGTGGCGACCAAGTGGTTGCAGCTGCCAGACCGGGAGGGATCGGATCCTTCGACCAGATGCCCGATATTGCCAACCCGCCCACCGACAGCACCGATACGAATGCGAAACCTGCCGCGATTGTTCTAATTCTCATGTTGCCCCCCAGTTTCTCTATTGAGCGCACGCCGGATTTTCGGCACTGCGAATTCCCTCGGCTCGTGATAGTCGATCATGGTGCTGAACCGGCCTTTCGCGTCGAAAAGGAAAACGCTGGCAGTGTGGTTCATGGTGTAGTCGCCACCTTCGGTCGGCACCCGCCCATAGCGTGCGCGGAAGCCCTGTGCTGCGCGCGCAATTTCCTCTTCCGGGCCAGTCCACCCGCGGATCGACGGATGGAAATAGCCGACATACTCGGCCATTGCCTCGACAGTATCCCGCTCTGGATCGACGGTGATGAACACCACGTTCATTCCCTCCGCCTCTTCGCCCAGGTCATCAAGCCAGCCGGAAATATCCGACAGAGTCGTCGGACAAACGTCCGGGCAATAGGTGAAGCCGAAGAAGACCATTGACGGGCTGCCGATAAGGTTTTCGGGTCCAACCTCGTTACCTTCGTGATCTGTCAGGCGGAATTCCATTTCAGATAGGGCAACCGGGCGCAACCCCGCTTGTTCGGGCGCGCCGGGGCCATCGACCTGCCACCACCCAACAACAAGTGTCAGGACGATCGCCGCGATGCCAGCGAAGGCATACTTGAGGATCGACCGTCGGGTCATTAGCTCTCGGGACCGCGCGCTGCAATACCTAGAATTGGAACCTCGACCACGATCTCACCACCGTCCGAGAAGTCGAGCGTCAAGGAAAAGCTTTCGCCCTTGGCCATCGGTCGCTGCAAGCGCATCAGCATGGCGTGAAGGCCACCCGGTTCCAGAGACACAGATTCACCCGGCGCAATCTCGATCTCGCCTGCAGGTGCCATTGAGCTAACACCATCGGCATTTGTGGATGTCTGGTGAATATCAGGCATCATCGCCAAATCCGTGCGGAGGCCAGTAAGTATCACAGCCTCGTCGCCTGTATTGCGGATTGTCATATACGCGACACCCGGACGGTTTACGCCGATTGACGCGCGCGCCCAGGCATCTTCGACGACAACGTCTTCCGAACCAGCTTCTACCGGGGTCGCTGTGCTTGATGCGAACATGCTTGCGGCCATCAGGCCATAGAGTACTGTCTTCACTTTGCGGTTCCCTTTTTGACCACTAGCTGCCAACTGCAGCTACTTCGGCGTCAACCTGTTGTCTCAATTCGTCCATTCCAAACGGATCTAGCGGCTTGCCATTGATGTAGAACGTTGGGGTCTGGCGAACGCCCATTGTTTCTACGTCCGCTTTGTCCTGATTGACGATTGCCACGATATCGGGTGATTTCATCTGCTCTATCGCAAGTTCGAGATCGAGCCCGGCTCCGGCCGCGATCTTTCCCAGCTTTTGTTGATCAAACGCCCCATGCGCCGCCCACGCGTCTTGATAAGCCATTAGAGCATTTAGCACCTGTTCGAACTTGCCCTGCATCCGGGCCGCTTCTAGCAACTTGACGGCTATATCCGAAATCGGTCCGTGAAACGGGGTGTATCGTATGACAACACGCACGGCTTCGGGATTTTTGTCCAAAATATCTTTTACGACGGGGTGAAATGCGCGACAGGCCTCGCAGGCTGGATCGAGGAACTCAACGATGGTCACGGGGGCTTCAGCGGGCCCCAAAACAGGCGAATATGGTCGCATCAAAGCGTCCGCCAACTCTGGCGCGACAACCGCACGTTCAGATGACGGTTTTGGTTGGTTTACATACCACGCGGCCCCACCAAAACCGGCAGCACCCATTGCGAGAACGGAAATAATCAACCCGCGTCGGTTCATGATTTTTTCTCCTTGAGAGATAGGACTGAAAGCGCACCAATAAGCGCAAATGTAACAACGGCCATCAGCGGAATGGGGATGCCTAACACCAACTGGTTGTCGTCAGTGCAAGAGGGCCCCGTCGCAGTACAAGGTTGGACGCGTTCAGGTATGATCCCGACATATAACCCCATATGCCAAGCAGCCACTGCTGCGCCACCAAGTGCGAGTACGACACCGTACCGACCAACACGCGGATCTTGCCACCATAGTCCCAGCCCAAGAATTATCGCCAGTGGAAACATGAAGGCGCGCTGGAACCAGCAAAGAACACAAGGTGTCTGCCCCAGCACTTCGCCAATGAACAGAACAGCAAGCGAGGCGATGAGGGCGATCACCCAAGCCAGCCCGAGGGCAGTTTCTCCGTATAATCGGTTCATTTGGGTCAGAGCCTCTCTCTTAGATCGGTAAGTATCTCTTCGGCAGAGGTGCCATAAGCCCAAGAGTCGGTGAAGCGCGCCTTTGGATCGAAGAGGAATAGATGCGATGTGTGGCCCATTGTGTAGCCATTTGGTGCTGAGGCCTCCTCGATCCGCTCATAGAAGATCGGAAAGGTCTCGGACGTCTCAGCAATCTGCTCCGGCGTGCCGGTCAGCCCAATGATGCCTGCATTGAACAAGGGCACATACTCGGCCAGCGCAGCGGGTGTGTCGCGTTCAGGATCAATCGAGATGAAGATAGGCTGTATTTTCTCTGCATCTGTTCCTAGGTCTTCCATGACGGCGGCAACTTCGGCGAGCGTCGTTGGGCATACATCTGGGCAGTTGGCAAAGCCAAAAAAGACAAGCATCCACCGCCCGGCAAAGTACTCATCCGTCTGCACCAATCCACGATGATCGGTCAGTTCGAAATCGGCGTAAAACGCAGGGTTAGAGGCATTAGCGTCGGTATCGGTCGAAGGTTCGAAATACTGGAATGCCGCAAAGGCAAGAAGCGCTGTGCCTGCCAGACCCCACAATAGTCTCTGAATAACTGAAAGACGCACGTTATTTCGCCCGTTTGATTCTCGGTTTTGAGCCGGTTTACATCCTCTAGCTACTGTAGGTTCAAGTGGTTTTCTAAAGAGCGCGCCAGAGATCGCCAAAACGTGATTTCCGCGGTTGCGCCATGAGTGAGATAAATCTACATTCACTAGAGGATTAACGGGGTTTCGACATGCTCACAATTGGGACTCTTGCGAAGAGGACCGGCACCAAGGTTCAGACGATCCGCTACTATGAGCAGATTGGATTGATGCCGGAACCTGGTCGGACTGAAGGCGGGCAACGTCGCTATGGTGACGCTGAACTTGATCGCCTCGCATTCATCCGGCACAGCAGACAGTTGGGATTTCCGCTCGACGCGATCCGGGAGTTGCTTGATTTGTCCGACGCGCCGGACCGGCCCTGTCACGAAGCCGATGAGATCGCACGCCGACAATTGAAGCTCGTTGAGCAGAGAATGGAGCGCTTGAAAGCGTTGCGCGCGGAATTGAAACGCATGGTCAAGGAATGTAGTGGCGGCAACGCATCGCAATGCCGCGTCCTTGAAGTGCTAAGAGACCATTCGGAGTGTCTGACCGAGCACGATCAAATTGGGGTGTGAGTGAGCACAGAAAACTATTCGAAGTTTTTGCTTGAACCTACAGCGACTGTAGCAATTATCTCTGTACTCGAAAGATTCGAGGAGCCCCATCGTGGCACATAATGACCCTTTATTGACCGCAACCCCGATCCTGGATTTTGGGGCGGCGCCCATAGCGGAGCTCATCGCTGCAAGGGGTTGGCGTGATCTGTCCGACACCGACAAGATTGGCGCGATCTATGACTATATCCGCAACGAGATCGCCTTCGGCTACAACCGCGCCGACGACATTCCAGCGTCCGAGGTGCTGTCTGATGGCTATGGTCAGTGCAATACGAAGGGCACGCTCCTTATGGCGCTCCTTCGGGGTGTGGGCATAAAGTGCAGAATCCACGGGTTCACGATCCACAAGGGCCTTCAGCGCGGTGTTGTGCCGGAGCTGGTCTACCCGATTGCGCCGGAAGAGATCCTGCATTCGTGGATCGAGGTCGCACTGGACGGCAAGTGGATCAATCTCGAAGGCTTCATTCTCGACAGCGCGTTCCTGAAGGTTCTGCAATCGTCGTTTACCGACCGCGAGAGTCTGTGCGGTTACGGTGCTGGGACGGATTGCCTCAACGCGCCGCCTGTCGAGTGGACAGGGCAGGACACATATATCCAGGATACCGGGATCGTGCAGGATTTCGGAACGTTCGACACGCCCGACGCTTTCTATGCAGAGCATGAGCAGAAATTCGGGCGTTTGCGCGGATGGCTCTATCGGAACATCATCCGGCACTGGATGAATGCGCGTGTGCGGGCCTTCCGCGCAGGCCGTCTGAAACCCGACGCCTCAATTGCGCACCAGCATGAGGGAGAGACCCGTGCCGCATGATCACCATGGTCACAGCCATGCCCATCTGGACCCGTCCAGCGGGGATCGCCGGGTAGCAATTGCGATTTGGGCGAACGGTCTTCTGACGGTTGCGCAGATCGTCGGCGGCATCTTCGCAGGGTCTCTCGCCCTGATCGCGGATGCGCTGCATAACTTCTCGGACATGGCCGCGCTTGTCATTGCCTTTGCGGCCCGCAAGATCGCGCGGCGGCCCGCTGATGAGCGAATGACCTTCGGCTATGGCCGGATCGAGACCGTGGCGGCCTTGATCAACTACACGACGCTGATCGTGATCGGGCTCTATCTGATCTATGAAGGCGGCATGCGCCTTATCGAGCCGCCTGAGGTGAAAGGGTGGACAGTCGTCATCATCGCGGGACTGGCACTGGTGGTTGATGCCCTGACGGCGGGGTTGACCTATTCCATGCAGAAGGGCAGCCAGAACACCCGCGCCTTGTTCCTCCACAACCTCTCCGACGCTTTGGCTTCAGTCGCTGTGATTGTCGGTGGCACGCTGATCATCCTCTATGACATGCGTTGGGTTGATCCTGCGATCACGATTGGTATCGCGCTCTATATTCTGTACCTGGCCTTCGCTGAGATTGGTGGCCCGATCCGGACGCTGATGCTTGGCAGCCCGCCGGACATTGATGGAGGTGACGTGGTGGCCGTTTTGCGCCAAACAGAGGGCGTTAGCGACGTCCACCATGTGCACTTGTGGCAGATGGAAGAGAATGCTCCAGCGCTCGATGCGCATGTCGTCGTCGAAGATGTTGCATGGGGCCAGTTGGAGCAGATCAAGGCAGAGCTAAAGACGCAAATTGGCGCTGAGTTTGGGATTGATCATTCCACGCTGGAATTTGAGCGTAATGAAGCTTGTGACGTCGAGGCGCCGCTGTTTGGACATGACAAGCACCAGATCGAATAGCTTAGGTGATATGCATGATTGATATCTTTGGGGCGGCACCTAGGACGACGTGGAAGCAGACCTTGTTGCTGCTGCAGCGAAAGGGCACTTTGTCCGCGTAGCAGACCTTGGCGCCAAGTGCAGTGAATGACCGCTTCCCGCCCTCTATGACCGTCAGACCATGCCCACCGCCCTACCGGTGAATTGGCTTTTTGCCACCCTCCTCCTGCAGCATCGCTTCCATATCGTCCAAGCCATCAACGGCAGAGCGCATCTGCGCGTCATCATCCACCCCCACTGTCTCGGCATCCGCGACCAGGCCCTCAAAATCCATCTCCATCTGTCGCTGTTCCTCGGCGATCACAGCTTGAACGACAGGCGCGGTCTTCTTTGGAGCGACATCAGTTTTCCCTGACGGTTTGCCATCAGCAGCCTGGCGTACACCCTCCGCGTCGGCCCCGGGTCCGCTTGACCCGTTCGGTGGCGGTGTCATCGGCATGGCGCGCATACTCGGCGGCAGATTGCCCTGCGGCCCCCCTCCCCCAGGCTGCGGAAACGGCAACTCGCCCGTCTGAGCCGCGTGGATCGCCTTGAACAGCCGATCATCAAAATACTGGATCCGTTTTGCGCGGACCGGCATTTGCGCATCGATCACCATGACGATCTCGTCGAGCGGCAGGCGGCGCGCCTCATCTTCGGGGAGCAGCGAGCTTTCTTCCGTTCGGGTCGACTGGCTGCGGCCCTCGAAGGGGTTCTTGCCGATAGACTGCGAGCGGGTGACCACGGTTTTCGTGGTCTTGCCGACAGCCTTGCTCAGCTCCTCGACGGTTTTTTCGTCGGAGGGCGTCAAGTAGAGCTTTACACCAGCGTTGCCTTGCAGGGCACGGCGGGTGTTCTCACCATAGATTTCATCGAGGGCGGGGATGGTCTGGGTGACCACTGCCAGGTGGCCGCGATAGGTCCGCAGGGTTTCGATGCTCTCGACCACGATGGGCATCTTCCCCAAACGGTTGAACTCGTCGAGCATGATCATCACGGGCCACGGCTCATCCGGCCCGGGGTCCTTTTCCTGCATGGCGGAGAGAAGATCGGAGAAGAAGAGGCGGATCAGGGGCGCCAGTGGCTTCACCATCAACGGCTGGACAACGAGATAGACCGAGAAGGGCTTCTTGCGGATCGTGCGGAAATCAAAGTCCGACACCGCCGTCGCTTCATCAATGGCTGGGTTCTGCCATTGATCGAGCCCCGAGGTCATCAAAAGCGAAACGTAGGAGGTCAGCGTGTCGTTGTTGGTTGAGGCAAGCCGCGTGAAGATCAGCTTGGCGGCCCTGTTCTCCACCTCATGACCCCGTGCGAAATACTCCTTTTGCTTGTTCCCGCCCGAGGCGGCGATGCGGTAGATCTCGCCCAAGGTCGGACGCTTGCGCTGGAAGGCCAAGAGCCCTGCCGCCACGAAGAGATCGATCCCGCCTTTGAGAAGGCCCTGCACCCGGTCATTGTCGCTCTGCAGGAACAGCGTCGCGAGGAGCTGCAATTCCATTTGCTGGCGCGCGGGGTCTTTCAGTTCGAAGATGCGCAGGAGCGGATTGTAGCGATGCGTGCGCTTGCCCTCCCAATCGGTAGGGGCAAAGCGATAGACCTTGTCACCTTGGGCGGCGCGGTGCCGGGCCGTGGCCTCGAAACACTCGCCCTTCACATCGAGCGTCACGGCGGAGCCTTGCCAGGTCAGCAGGTTCGGAATGACAAAGCCCGTGGTCTTGCCGCGACCCGTGGGGGCCACGATCAGCGCGTGTGGGAAGACCTTCGAGCAGATGTACTTCGCGCGGGATTTAGGAGAGCCGAGTTTGCCGAGGATGAACCCGGTCCCGGGGGCCCCGAAGAAGCCATTGGCCTTCATCTCGCGCGCGGTCTGCCAATGGGTCTGGCCAAAGCGTGTCAGGGCGGACCCTGACAGGGCGAGGCTCAGCATCATGCCGGCGGCGGCAAAGCTGCCGATGATCAGATGGATGAGCTGGGCATCCTCGGGGCGGCGATCGAGAATCGCCAGATAGTTCTGCGCGATATAAGCAAAGTCGAACTCGGCCCCGAAGCCGAGATCCTGGTAGGTCAGCACCGCCGAGGCGATGGTGTAGCCTATCGCGGCGGTCACCAGCGTCACGAGCAAGACACCCGTGGCGATCCGCACCTTTCCCATGGAGGCGCTCAATGGACCTGACCCCTCTCGGTTTCGCCATCCACGTCTGTCGCGCGGTGTTTTTCGTATTCGGCGTCGGCGAGATCATCGACCACTTGGCGCAGGGCCTCGGTGTTGGCCGTCGCGGCATCCGATTGCAGGTAGACCTTGGCCACATAGAGCCGGTCGAGACGGTCCTCGAGAACCTTGTCCAGCGCATCGGCATCGCCGGAAGTGAGCCGGCCCAATTGGCGGTCGTCTAGCACCCGCGCGATCTCCTCGCGGAAAGCGTCCCGCTCCGCCTCGGTCTCGAAGGGCGCGGACAACTCTCCCGCCCGCTCATGATCCAGGACACGCACAATCTCGTCTGCGATGCGGTCGGAACGTTCAGACAGCGGCGCAGTTTCATCGCGAGCCGCGAGAACTTCGTCGCGGGTGCCAACCCCAAGCCCCTCGCGCATCACGGTTTCGCGGCGGACCTGATTGATGGCCTCCGTGTCGCGTATCTCGGCGACGGCCGCATAGGTCGCGCCGAGCCCACGGGTGAGGTGGGACGGCATGTCCGGATAGCGCGCGCGCAAGTCATCTGCGACAGCATCCGCAACGGACGTGCGGAGGTCGCGTACCTCCATGATCCGGTCGACCTCGCGGGTGATCTCGCTGGCGCGGGCCACATCGGTGATGGTCTCCTTGTAGGGCTCAGACCGGTCGATCACATCGCCAGGCCGTGCGAGCAGTTCCGGATGTGCTTCGAGATACGTGCGCTGCTCCGTCTCGATCCGGCGCTCCGCCCTTGAGACAACCTCCCGCTCCCGGTCGTCGATCTGCTGCGCTGTCAGACCCTCCGTGCGCATCTCCTGACGGATTGTCCCTTCCATCTCCCGGACCGCGTCCTCCTGATAGTGGAACCGCTCGCTGACCGGTTCGGCTTCCACAACGCCGTCCCGGCGCAGCACGTTTTCCCGCTCCAAAAGCGTGCCAAGTTCGACGTGCACATCGTTGAGAATATCGCGCGCCTGTTCCAGATTGGCGCGGCGTTCAAGGTTCAGATCGCGCGCCTCAGCCACTTTGGAGAGATCATTGGCGATCCATTGATGCTCGAGCGCTGCATTTGAGGCGCCCGTCTCGATCCGGGCCACCACTTCCGATGTGCTGATCCCCGTGCCGTGTAGTGCCGCGTCAATGCGCGATCTCAGATCGGGCTCGGCCAGTCGCTCGCGCTGGCTGGCGTCAATATTGGCCTCGGAATAGATCCCGCCCTCCGAGGGCGCGTCTGAGAGCGAACCCGAGCGCAGCCCCAAGGGCTGCATGTGCTGGACCTGCGTCTGGATCTCGATGAGGCGTTTTTCCAGCACGGGACGTTCCGCGTCAGACTTCTCGGCGATCATGCCCTGCACCCGCGCGAGCTTTTCCGCATAGAGGCTTCTCAGATCCTCGAAGCTTTGATCCTCGGCCATATACACATCTCCTGTTCGGTCCACCTGCCCGCCATGCGCCAGCACCTCGCCCGCGCGGAAGAGTGCCGCGGCAATGTCTTCGCGGGCCCCGCGGACCTCGGAGGTCTCCCGGGAGGCCTCCACGGCAAGCGAATGGTAGACGGTTCTGGTGTTGGCGATCTCCGCCAGCGTCCGGGTCAAGTCGGCCCCCACGCGTTCGCGCTCGCGGGGTGCGCGACCCTCTTCTTTCGCCGCATAAACCTCGCGGGTAGGGGCTGGGTAATGCACAACCCCGCGATCCACCCGGCGCGTGGCTTCCAGCCGCACGCCGTACTTCTCCGCCTCCTCGACCATGGCGAGGCGGAAATCATCATAGTTGAAGCGATGATTGCGCCCCAGAAAGAAGAACTCGCCTTCCTGCGAGCGACGGTTCAGCACCAGATGCGCATGCGGGTGATCGCGGTCCTCATGCACCGCGATGATGTAGTCGAAATGCCCCGCGTCGGTCTGGAAGAACCGCTCGGCCACGTCCGTCGCAATGTCGCGCACATCCTCCCCACGCGTGCCCACGGGGAAGGACATGAGCATGTGGGTGGTCTGTCCGAGCCTGGGCTTGAAGCCCGCATCCCACCGCTTGGCAAAGCGCTCCGTCAGGTCCTTGATGTCACCCGCCTCGAGCTTCGTCTTGCCATCCAGGAACCCGCTACTGTCCACGATATGGGTGGACTTGGTGGTGAGGTAATCGAGCTGGTTTGCGAGCTGCGATTTGGTATGCGTGCCCCCACCCCGGATCGCCTTGAAGACCGCTGGCCGATGCCCTGCTGCCGCGCGCGAAAGCTGGCTCTGCTTGGCGACATGCAGCCCCTGCATCGAGCCTCGGATTCGGCTCCAGCCGTCCCGGAAGACCTCGCCAGTGACGGTATGGACGGCATCATTCAGCCGCATGGGCAAACTCCCTCAGCGCGGCCGTAGCCTCCAGCTGCATCGCGTCGCGACGACGGCGCAGGAGCAGATCGATCTCGTCAGCAGAATCCAGGATGAACCGCGCCAGCCCGCGCATCTGCGCAAGCCGCAATTCGGTGAACTCCGAGCCGCCCCCCTGCCCCTGCCGATTGGCCTGAGTCATCTGCTTGGCGATCTGCGCGACCCCATTGCCGACCTCGTGCAGAGAGGCCCTGTAGCGCGCCATCTCTGCTGCCATCTGCGCATCCGGAACGAACACCCCGCCTGCCGCCTGAATGAGCCGCCGCAGCCCCTCGGCCCGGCTCTCGATCCCGGCGGCGGCCAGCACCTCGTCGAGCGCCGCAAGCTCCGCAGCGGTGACCTTCACACTGACCGCCGAGACCGGGATCGCGGCATCCGTCTGGCGCTCGGCATCGGCTTTCAGGACGTAGCGCACGGCCCGCGACGTAACCCCAAAACGCTCCGCAAGTTCAGACGTCGACACACCCTCCGCGGCCTCGCGAACGATCTGCATTTTCTCGATCTCTGTCAGGCGTTTTGTTCGGGACATGCGGAAGAAAGACCCCCTATTTCCTGCCACCTTCCACCAAGGCTGCCCCACCTTACGATAATATACCAAGATGTCAATTATATACTGCCGTCGCATTCAGGCTCAGGCAGCCTTGGTGTCCGCTTCCCCCGCGGCCCGCAGGGACGCGGCTCTGCCGACCTCACCACCAGGCGACACCTGTCCTAGGGGTCCGGTCCGCCAGCCCCGCCCGAGGCTCTGGCCGAACACGCATGTGTTCGGACGGAACCGCGGGCGGGCGCAAACCCCACCGACAGGGCGGACAGGCAGGGTCAAGGAGGGCCAGATTTGGGTTCCCAAATCTCTGCCGCAAAAACCGGGAGGCCCTGGCCGATAGGTTTTTGTGGATGGCCCCCTTGAGGCTGACTGGCCGGTCTGTCGCGGCCTGGTCATTCCGGGCGGAGTGCGTCCGTTGAACGCGCAAGGACCAGCATCCCTCGAACAGGGATCGGGCCGCCCCAAGATCGTCCTGGGGCGGCCCATCCTCGTCAGAGGATTTAGTCCTGGGGATCTTTCGCGCTCGGCGGGAACATCACCAGCTCCGAGACCGCGACCGGAAAATCGAGCTTGAGGCTGAAGAACTCCGAGCCATCCCCGTTGCGGGTGTTGCGGAACATGGCGCCCACGCGTTGAAAGCGGGTGCGCTCCTGGCCATCGGTATCGGTGAACTTAACGGGGACGGTGGCGACGTAGTGGTTGGTCATTTGGGTTACTCCTTGTTGCGATGGGGATCACCCAGCACGGGGGCAAGAGGCCCGGTCGCAAGCGCAAATGCGGAGGGTCCGCGGCTCCGCCGTGGAAGCCGTATTTGTGCTTGCCGAAGCGTGAGCAGAGGGCACGAACGGGCCGACCCCGTGCGATCCACATGCATAGCAAAAAGGAGGGACCCGATTGACCTGTGCCATCACGCAGTCGCCACCATCCGCGTCCACGTCCTGCCGAACCTGGCCGGGGTGCTGATGACGCCCGCCCGCGTGGATGCGATGTTCCGCGACACCACCCGAGGGTCGAGCAGGGCTTCAGCCTCAAGTGCGACGTCTCGACCCCTCGCGTCTTGCGCTGCTGACGATGTGCTAGGTGCGCACCATCCCCAGCCCGTACCGATGCGGATGGGCCGAACTCTGACGGGCTGGGTAGAGGGATGACGGTGCTGGACGCCGTGAGATGCAGATCAAGTGTGACCGATCGCACGCGCCATGAGATATGACGAAAGGACCGCCCGAAGGCGACCCGGTTATGGCCATCACGCGCCCAAGCTGTCGAGCATCCCCCTGGTATCAGGCATTCGCTTCAGCGAGTTGCCGATGTGCTCCCGCCAGCGCGGCCCAACCTCCATTGCGGTGGCATAGGCCCGAGCCAGATCATCGGGCCGGTCCTCGGCCATCGCTTCGATAAGGAAAGCCGCCTGCTCGCGGTCCTTCGCGGATTTCAGGCTCCCTGCCCCATCGCGGCGCCGGTCGGCAATGATCAGTTTGTGGATCGCATAGCGCTCCGGGCGGGGCACCTGCACCAGAACGCCGGATCTATAGATCGCCGCCGCGTGGATCGGCTCAGCGATCAGGAAGTTGAGATAGTTCAATCCTTGGGCGTTCACGCCCAATGCTGGCAGATCACGGAGGGTCTCATCTCCGAACGCCGGTGTGAGAAACTCGACCAACTGGCCGCTGCCACCCTGGGCCCATCGCCATGTCCGACCTTGGTCAAGAGATGGCAGAGGATCGAATTTGAGCGCCGAGAACGTCTCGGCAAGACCCGGGTCGACCTGATCCTGCAAGGCAACGCTGAGCTTTTCGAACTGCGCGATGTCGATGTCGCCAGTATTGGCCATACCGCCAATTGGCAGACGGATACCAAGCTCGCCTTCATAGAGGCGAAATGCATTGGTTCCGACGATGGTGCCACCCAACCGGAAGGTTCCGGCTGCGGCCATTGCCGACAGGATGGAACCGGTCGCACGGTCGATGGGCGTCATGCCTTCCGCACGCAAGAGCCGGACAAGCCGCGACCGTTCCACCTTCCGATCCTTGGCCGCCCGGCGCAGCTCTTCGATCCGGTCGATGCGCGCGCGCGTCTCGTCGCTGTCTTCGCCGATATAAATGAACCGCATCTCCGTCCCGACACGGCGCGCGGCATACCAATAGGCCTTAACCCCACGCTCCTTCAGCGTGGGCTTGCCTTCGACACCGGACAAGGCGTCGTCCTTCAAAAGTCGCACCAGGTCGGTATAGGCGCTCATCGCGATGCTGCTGAGGGGAGTCATGCCAATCATTTCCAAGTTTTGCTTGGCATACTTATACCTATCAAAACAGGAAATTGCTAGGCAAAGTGATTTGGAGAACGTCCACACCCATAAGAAACGACGAAAGGGCCGCCCGAAGGCGACCCTCTCTCTTCAATCCTGCGACGCCTTCTTCGCCGGGTCCGCAACCCGCATGACCGTCAGGCCTTTCGCTTCCGCCTTCTGCCCGAGGTTCAGCGCGACCCCGTTGCCGCCGAAGAGTACAACCCCCGTCGCCGCGAACTTGTCGTCCAGCATTTCGTCGTTGCACTTGAACGGTGCCGCCCGCCCGTGCGCGGACCAGCGCGGATCGAAGCGCGCCTGCGCTATCCCGCGTGCCCGGGCCCACCGAGCCGCAATCATCTCCGCCCCGTGCTTGCCACCCTTGTGGCAGAGGAAGATCTCCTGGTTGCGGTTCTGCTTGATCCGTTCGCGAACCTTGTCGAGCGTGTTGAAGATCACATCGACATCTGTCCAGTCGGTGGCTCCTGAGACGATCAGGGGCACCCCCTCGACTTTCGACTTCTCGGCGGTTTCACGGTCGTGCTGCTCCAGGAGCTGCCGTGCCTCGAAGACCGCCCCGGTCTCTTGCGCCCTGACGCTTGCGCGCGACCCGGCTGCCGGGATGAAGGCGTGGCCAGTTTCGATCTCGTAGCATTCCGCCGCCGCCTCGCTCATCACCTCGATTGCGCTGACGATCTCGCGCAGCTGCAGAAAGCGCGCCTGCGCCTCTTCGAGCGCGGTCTCGGCGATCTCCGATCCGTCATGGGATTTTGCCAGCGCGCCGATCTTGTCGGCGGTGCGGTCGACCTCCTTGCCGAGCGCCACCTTGCGGCGCTGGAGGATCGTCGCGAGCCCATGGGCCAGCGGTTCGATTTCCGCTTCGAGCCCGGTCCCGCGCAACTGACCAAGCAGAGCCTCGAAGCTCTCACGGATGACGCGGTCGGTCAGGATGTGATCTTCCGGGATCGGAAGCTGTGCGTCCTTCTCGGTCAGCCCGAAAAGCTCGATCGTCTCGTAGGTGTTTGCGGTGTCGTAAGCCATGTCTGGTCTCCAGTGTTCGGTTGCAAGGCCACCACGTGAGTGTGGGGGCATGGCCGAATGCCTGGTTTCCGAATCTGCCCGGGTCAGGGACGGCGCAGCCGCCGGCTTGCCGGGCGCAAAAGTTTTCTGCGCGCGGCACCCGACACATGCGCGCGCTGACGCACGGGTTCACCCCAAGCCACCGGCCCCGCCCTCGCCGAAAAGTTTTGCGATCCTTGACGCGGGCTGATTTGGGGGCCATCCGGAGGATATGCTTCCGCACTCATGTGTGTGTGTTTTGACGGTAGGTTTGCCCGACCCGAGCAGGCAAACGGCCCGACCGGACGCGAAAGACGGATGGAGCGGCGGGATCGTTTTGGCCTCGGGCCAAAACAGACCAGAGCGCAATCCGGCGGAGCGGCCGGAGAGGGACGTGCTCGCGAGGCGGGCAAACCGGGATGCCAGGCGCGACGCCGCGGTGAGGCCGCATGGCCGAATGCGCGACGGACCGAAGGGCCGTTCTCCCCTGCGACACGCGAAGCCGAGCAGGGGAGGCCGCAAGGCCTAGCCCAAGGTTGACGTGCAGGCGACCACGCCGCCAGCTATACAAAGTATCTACTCCAGCATTCGACGTGATGGGCGGAACGCGGGCTTTTGCTCCAAGTGCCAGATGACTTGGTAGTTTCCTCTTAAGCAGACCTCGCTTCACCGCGCTAACGAGATAAAAGTCCCAAATGCGGCTACTTAGGCTTTTTCTTGAGGTTTAGGTTCACAGAATTGCATGAACACCGAAGTCCTTCGGGAGAAGTGCCTTTGGGAGTAATGTACAGCCATGATCCACAGTCATCGCATTGTGCGCATGCCAGCAAATCCTTAAACGCATTTACAATAGGCATAAAGTCGTTGGGACTAAAATTGGCCCACTCGTTGAAATGTACGGCCTTATTGACGGTCCAGTCTTCTTCGCCCTTGTGAGTATTGGCTTCCTTGAGACGTTGCCTGCGAGCCTGCGCTTTGGACTTTTGGTCCTCGTTGCCCCAGGATTGCGCCGAGTCGACGGCTTTTCCTAGGAGATCTGACAATCTAGAAAAGGCGCTCGGTAATAGCCCCCCTAGATCGTAGCTGTTATCCGCCCTGAAGACCGTTTGCGCCCCCAGTTGATCCGCAAGTAGTCGCGCTACAAACTCCATGTGACGCCGCAAAATCGGAGCCGCAACTTCGACCTTACCCTTAGTCAAAGCTGCATCAATTTCTGCCCAAATCTCTGGATTTGATTCCACCAACGGACCAGTGTCCACAGACCAACTATCAAAAGCCATAGATGTTTTTCGGGTCACTAGATTTGCCGAACGCATCTGCTCTGCCCAAACTTTGTCATGGGTGGCAATTACGAACTGCGTGTTTGGGAATTCTGCCATCAAAAGTTTGCAAAATTGGTAGCGATGGTCTGCATCGACAGACATCACAACATCATCGAGCAGCGCAACGGTAAAACGGTCACCCAATAGCCGCTTCATCAATGCTAGGTATAGGCATACACCCATGCCATCTTGATGACCTTCGCTATGAAAAGCACCTGGTGGGAAAAGTCCCCGCTCGTAGAAATTCACATCAAAATCGAGACGCCCTTCAGTTGCTTTAAAGCGCGCGACAAATTTTTGCTCATCGCCGTCATTTAAAAGCCGATAAAACTTGCTGAAATCATCTTCGACGGCCTCGTAAAGCTCGTCAAGTTCCGACTCCATCGCTGCGCACCAAGCGTCATATGCGACTTTGCTGGCGTCTCGTGCCTTTTGGGAAGCTGTCTCGGTAAGACGTGCTGCTTTGTAGTCCTTGAACCGCTGTTCAGCATTGATCAGATAGCTCTGTGCGGCCAACGAAGCTGATTGATCAGGCTTCGCGCGAATAGCGCTCACAAAGTCCGCCAGTTTGGCCCGAAAGCCTTCCGGTATGGCTGGCCATCCATTGGCCAAGCGATCCTTCAACTCCAAGATTGTTGCGAAAGACTTTAGTTGTTCCTGAAAAAACGCCAAGTCTTTGCCCCATGCGACGACGCTGGACAGCATTTCAACTGCGTTCTCAATCTTGGCAATACGGTGAGTTTCGAGCAGCAGCGCCTTCAAGTTCCCCACTTCATTCGAAAGCGATGATGCATGTTCAACGAGCTTTTGCTTGAGCTCTCCTGCCGCTTGCGATTTCCGCTGCTTGGCGTGTAAATGCGAAAGAAGATGTGCTTCATCCGGCCATTCATGATCGCACATCGGACATGACGGGCCGTCCACCAGCTTTAATCCACTTTCCACCAAATCGCGTTGTTGCAACGAAACAAGGAGCTGTGCGTCGTTTTCAAGTTGCTCTATCTGATCGACAAGAGCTTCTGCATCCGGCGACGGAGATTGTCCAAGCTCGACGAGCTTTTTGTTAAGCTTGTCCAGTTCGATCAGTGCTGCGGATTTATTGAGCGATTGTTCACCAGCAGGCTCTGCCAAGCCTTTGTCGATGATTGTATCAGCTGTTATGGTGTCGTGGATTTCTAGTCCTAGCAGCTGGCGCTTTGCATTGACGGCTTTGAGCATCTCAGCTGCAGACAACGACGTGATGCCTAGGTGCTGCAACAGTGTATTTCTTTTGTCCTGCGTATCCTTTTCCGCCGCAATCGCTGCCCGGTTGAGCTTGCCGTATGCTGTGTTCAGTGCCGAACGGGTCTGACCCAACTCATCGATCTTTAGAATCTCTTGAATCTGTGCAGATCGCTTCGTTGGTTCGACCAAGATGAATTTCAGAATTTCTCTTCTCGCCAAAGTGATTTCGGGATGCTGAGAAACTTCGTCCAGAATCTCCACGATGTCCGGATCGTTCGGTTCGATACTTGGCTTCTTGGGGGCAGAGACTTTGCGAGTGAGCTTGGCTTTTTTGCCAAGCGTCGGGAAGGATACTTCCAGCTCTACAAATGCGGCATCTGGGAATTTGATGTGATCTACATGTGGACCATGATCTGCTAGTGAGAGCCCTTTGGTTCCGGTTCCGGTCAATCTGCCAATTTGACCAGTTAGTGCAAATTCGATGGCGTCAATGACCCCACTTTTTCCCGAGCCGTTCGGACCGGATATCGCGAAGGTCTTCTCAGCCAAGTTGATGTCCAACTTACGAATTCCACGAAATTCCTCGATGTGCGCTGAAATGATCTTGATCACAGAACTTCCCCTCCGTCTGGAAGAGTGAAAATCTCGGCTAGATCGTCGGCCTTAATTTTCCGACCTTCTTTCAAGAGCGCTTCAAGCTTTTGTGTTTTGGATGCATCAAAATTTTCATCATTCGAAAGTGTCTCGAGGAATTTGTTTGCGACTGAATCCTGAAGCGACGCCATTTTGCACCATATCTAAATAACTGGTTCCACTTTAGGCTGAGCACCGCCCTGCGGAAAGAGGTCTCTTGCAGGAAGGTGAGGGATTACTGCCGAAGGTTCAACCAGCGCCGATTTTTGGGGGTTAGGAGCTGGGACATATGCAATGGCCGCTTTGAGGAAACTGCACTGCAGCATCTCGGCGTTTACGAATGACAGCACCGGGTCGACCACGTCGGGCGTACGGCTTCAGTCCAGATCGACACCGCCGAGGCGCGGCACATGGACATGCGTCCGGACAAGGGCTGCAGCGGCCGCGCCCGCGATGGCGCTGAAGAGATGCGCCTCCCACGAGACGCCGGGTTGGCCCGGAAGAACGCCCCAGAGAATTGAGCCATAGAGGACACCGACCACCAGTGCCGCGCCCAGCGTGATCAATGAGCGATCCACGAAGCCGCGCGCGACGAGGAAGCCAAACCAGCCGAAGACCAACCCTGACGCACCGATATGGATGGCGGAGCTTCCGAACAGCCAGACGAGTCCGCCGCCGAGGCCGATCACCACTGCGTTCACCGGCAGCAAGGCCCTCGTGGTCGTGGCCACCAGCAGCCCACCCATCACCAGGAGCGGCGGCGTATTGGCCATCAGGTGTGCGAAACTTCCATGCAGGAGGGGCATGGCGATGACGCCATCCAATCCGCTGACGTGCCGGGGGATCAGGCCGAAGGCCGGGTTCAAGCCGTAACCGATGATCCAATTGAGGAGGTGAATCGCCCAGAGCAGTGCGACAAAAGCGACAAGCGCCGCGGCGCGCCGGAAGAAGGCGCGCATGTGATCCCGGTTCATCATGTTGGCGACAGTAGACGTCCCCACAGCACCTTCAACGGCTTTCGCACGCTGCACAGGGTGCCACCTCCAGGAAAGGGGGTTTGAGGCGGCCAACCTCGGTACGGCTCAAGCCAAGAGAATGGCTCGGATCTTACACGGTGTTTCCCGGACGAAAGGGCTGCGGTTCACGCTCGGGACGCTTCAGGGCTTCGGCGTATTTGCTCGCATTGTCATCGATCGTGTTGTGCCAAAGCTTCGAGACGAAGGCCCGGGCGTCTTGGACTGTCATGTCTTTCAGCGAAGAGGACAGCGCCATGAAAAGCTCATCCTCGCTAATCGCAGCGGCGCGGTGCATGGCATCCGCGTAAAATGACGGGTCGTTGAGAACCTGCTCGCGCAGCGGCATCCGCGCGAGGTTCTCCTCCGGGATCGCCATGAAGATCGTGTCCTGAACTTCGGTCAGATACGCACGCCGCGATGTGGACACCGGCTTTCCCGCCGCCTTGGCGTCCAGATATGCCTGCCTTGTCCTGTCGAGCTTCGACCTTGCATGGGTCATGATGACATCACGCTGTCGTTCAGGCAGCGCAAATCCGGTGCAACGCACGATATGAGCAAGAAGCTCTTCAACCTCGGCGTCTACATCAAAGCTCTCGAACCACGGAGCTTTTCCCAGTCTCGCCACCATGTGCCTACCCTCGTCCTCTCAATAATATATTATCGTATATCATATTCAGCAGATCGCAAGCAGATGTGTGCGTCGTACCGCCAGACATGGAAAAAGGGGAACCGTGGTCCCACGGCTCCCCTTTCGGTTCGTATCGTTTTATCTCGCGCGCCGATTAGGCGACCAACGACAGCCCCGTGCCTGCATCCTGCGGCTGCTCACCGCTGTCGATGAACGGGATGATCGAGAAGGTCTGCCCACCGCGCTGTTCTTCGTTCTGCACGGCGTTCACGCGCAGGTCGCCATCGGGCGTGTTGATCAGCAGCGACAGGTAGTCATTGCCCGTGCGGCTGCTTTTCGCCATCCAGGCCGAGCCGACGCGGATCGGTGTGCCCCGGGGCGAGCTGACCTCGATCCGGTAATCGGGGTGAGTCTCCTCGGATTTATAGCTGTTCTCGATCAGCATGAATTCCAGATCGAACATCATGTTGGCGATGTAGCCGGTGAAGGCGTTGTCGGCGTCCATAGCGGTGAGCTCGCCCGAGATCGAGCCGGATTTCATCAGGCCGTTCGAGACCAGCGGGATGATCTCGAATTCGCCGCTCTGGGCCGCGCGCGCCTCTTTCGTCTGCACCGCATTGACCCGGAACGGGCCCAAGCCGACATCGATCTGCATCGAGATGTAAGGGTTTCCGCTGGTATTGCCGGTCTCGTTCCAGGCCGTGCCGATGCGCACCTTGCGGCCTGATTTGTTGACTGCCGTTACGTCAAAATCCGGGCTGCGTTCGGACATCTTCGGGCGGTTTTCAAGCTGGATGGCGATATCGAAACGTGTCGAATGGATCATGCCGGTGTACTTGGCGGCGGCGGTTTCGACATTGCGGGTGAGGGTTCCTGCGAACATGGGATGGTTCCTTTTGAATTGGCCGGTGCCTGACGTTCTTGCCAACGCATCCGGGATTGCTTTCTCGACCCCTTGAGGGATCACAAATCAGAAAGCTCGCTTTCCTTTCAGCCTCGCCCACGGGTCAGAGCTGCCGTCCGAGTGGGAATGCCCCCGCGCCGCCGGGTGCTACGCCCCTCCCCTGCCCGTCTGGTCTTGCTTGGCTGCCCGGATTTTCCGCACCGTCCTCCGATCGGGCAATGAAGAACTCCGCCGCTTTTCCGTTCAACCGGTCCCCTTCGCGGTCGGTCAGACCGATGCAGCTCCCGTTCAGCAGATAGGTGATCAGGTATTGGCCGAGCCTGTCCCTGTGGACAACGTAGCCGGTATTGGCCCAGTGCACGGTCTGGCCGGCATCGACGGCCGCCCTGATGTCTTCGAGAGTCATGATCTCACCCTTCTCTATTCCGCTGCCACAGACGCGGCGTGTGGCAGGTGCCCCACGATCCGGGCCAGAATGCCCGCTGTGTCGATCCCGTCCCCATGCGGCAGGAACACCCGCAGCTGGAAGGCGATGATCTCGGTGAAACACCCCATTGCCTTGAGGCTTTCGATCATGCCCCGATCCGCACCACCCAACTCAAGGCGCATCTCGCCTGCGACCCGGCGACGGGTCAGGGTCAGACCCCGGCCCAGATCGACAGGTGCGGTGGTGCCGAGGGCGGCGGTCAACATCTCCTGTGGCGTTTGCGGATTGGAGACGAGGAAGCGGGCGCGCAGCGCCGCCGCCCCTTCCTCACTCAGCGTCCGCCCGATCATGGCCGTCGCCCCGTCTGGCGTGACACGGTAGATCCGCTCATTGGTGGTCGGAATGTCCTTCCAGATCGGCAGCAGCAGCCCGGTCAGCAGGTAGAGCTTGGTCGTGGTGGTTTTTGGCAGGGACGCAGCCTCGGCCTCCCAAATCTGCGCAAATTCGGGCCTGTCGATCTCTTCCCAAGCCGAGGACTCAAACCGTGCCTCTTCGAGATAGCTCGACCCGTTTGGCCGCACCGCCTTGCGCATCAGCGTGACAATGTCCTCGTCATACATCTGCATGGGCCGCGCCGAGATGAGCGCCGCGCGACCGGAGGCGCGATTCACCATCGGCAGCTTGTCGGGATTGCGCGATATGGCCTCTTCGGCGACCAGGACATACACTGGGTCCGTCACCTCAAGTCCGATAATCCGCGTCACGGCGCCGGATTTCGGGCAGGTCCAGAGATCCTCGGTGGAGACCTGCTCGATCTTTTCGCCACGTAGGGTTTCCACGCCGAGATCGAGCGTGCCCGCCGCGCGCGCCCGCTCAGACTGATCGGCAATCCGGCGCATGAACTCGGCAAAGAGCGCGTTCTGCATGTGGATGGGAAGGGCAAGCACCCGGTTGAGAAACCGCTGGATCGGGGGAAGCTCCTCGAGCAGCACCCCGTCCTTGTCGATCAGCCGCAGGGCCGTCCAGTCGGTGAAGCTCTCGTAGCTCATCGCCTCGGCGCGCCCGGCGGCAAGATCGGCGAAATACCCACGCAGCGCCGCTCGCGCGATCGGGCTTTCGAGATTGTCCTCCTCGCGGAACATGCCTTGCGAGCCGGTCTCGCGCTGGCCCTTGGTCAGGGCCCCCAGCTGGTCGAGGCGTTTGGCGATCGTCGAGGTGAAACGTTTCTCGCCATGCACATCGGAGGTGCAGACCCGAAAGAACGGTGCGCTGACCTGGGCCGAGCGATGCGTGCGGCCGAGCCCCTGGATGGCTGCATCCGCGCGCCAGCCGGGCTCCAGAAGATAGTGCCGCCGCCGTTTCTGGTTCTTCGCGGTTTGCGCCGCATGGTAGGACCGGCCCGTACCGCCCGCGTCGGAGAAGATCAGGATATCCTTTTCGCCATCCATGAAGGCCTGGGTCTCGGAGGAATTGCTGCTGGCGGCGCGCTTTTCGATGAAGAGATGGCCATCCGCGGCCTTGAGGGGCCGGATGGACCGCCCCGTGACCTCCGCCACGGCCTCGTCACCAAAGGCCCAGAGGATCTGATCCAGCGCCGACGCGATCGGGGCCAGCGTCATCAACTCCATCATGGCCGCATCTCGTAGGGCGAGCGCCTCGCGCGAGACAACGAGCGCGCCCGTCTCGTCCCGCAGCGGTTCCGCGACCATATTGCCGTCAATCTCCACGAGCTTTTGCGCGTGGATCGGGAAGGCTTGTTCGAGGTAGCCCAGGACGTAGTCGCGCGGCGTCAAGGCACCCTCGACCAGCTCGTCCCCCGGGTCCATCGTCTCAAGCCGACGCTTCAACAGGCTTTCGCCTGTCGAGACCACCTGGATGACGCAAGCGTTGCCCGCCGCGAGGTCATCCTCGATGGCGCGGATGATGGTCGGGGCTTTCATGCCCATCAGGAGATGGTTGAAGAAGCGCTGCTTCGTGCTCTCGAAGCGGGACTTGGCCGAGGCGCGTGCGGCCGACGCATTAGTTTCCCCCGAGGCGTCGTTGACGCCGGTCGCAGTCAGCGCCGCTTCGAGATTGTGGTGGATCATCCGAAAAGCACCCGCGTATGCGTCGTAGATCTCGATCTGGGCCGGGGTCAGCGCGTGTTCGAGCACGTCATACTCCACCCCATCAAAACTGAGGGCACGCGCCGTGTAGAGCCCGAGCGTCTTGAGATCGCGCGCGACCACCTCCATGGCAGCCACGCCGCCGGCTTCCATCGCAGAAACGAAGCTCTCGCGGCTTGGGAAGGGGTATTCGGGGCCCTGCCCCCAGAGCCCCAGGCGCGCGGCATAGGCGAGGTTGTGGACGCTCGTCGCACCCGTGGCCGAAATGTAGAAGACGCGAGCGCGGGGTGCTGCCAGTTGCAGCCGGAGGCCAGCAAGGCCCTGCTGGGAGGGTTTGACCCCCCTGCCCTGCTCGGACCCGGCCGCGTTCTGCATGGCATGGGCCTCATCAAAGGCCAGCACGCCTTCAAAGTCTTCGCCCATCCAGGCGAGGATCTGGCTCAGTCGCGTGGTGCCGCATTTGCCCGCGGACCGCAGCGTGGCGTAGGTGACAAATAGGATGCCGTCGCCCATCGGGATGGACTGGTCCGGTTTCCATTTTGAGAGCGGCTGGATGTCGGCTGGCGAGCCGCCGAGATCGGTCCAGTCGCGGATGGCGTCCTCGATGAGCGTGGCGGATTTGGAAACCCAGATCGCCTTTCTGCGCCCGGCCAGCCAGTTCACGAGAATGAGCCCCGCGCATTCGCGCCCCTTGCCGCAACCGGTGCCGTCGCCGAGGAAATAGCCAAGGCGATAGGCACGTGCGTCTGGATCATCATCGGCGCGCGTCAGCTTGGTCTGGTCGTCATCGATCGCGAACCGACCCGGCAGGTCGCGCCCATGGGCGTCATGCGCCATGATGATGGTTTCCAGCTGCGCCTCGGAGAGATGTCCCTCCTCGATCAACCGTGCGGGCAGGCGCAAGTCATCACTGCCCGTGTTTGAGGGCATGGGCGGGGCAACCGAGGCCATGGCGATGCTCTCGACGAGCGGCGTGGGATGTTCTTGCGCACCCGCGATCTCGATCCGCTGCGGACGGTAGCGCGCATAGATGTCCGAGATGGGCGTGTTGTCGCGCGGGATATCGAGGCTCTTGAAAGTGAGCGGGACAACGGCATTGGCCCGAGATTTGGAGGCGGCGACAGGCGCAGCAGCGGTCTTGCGCGGGGCAGATGATGGAACGATCGGTCGCGCATGAGGGATCGCTTCAGCCCGTTGGACGGGGCGCATCTCGGGCCGGGTCGCGGCAACTGCGTCGACAAAAGGAAGGGCTTCATCCAAGTCCCGGACACTGGCGCGGATCATTTCGCCGTCCTCCTGCACCTTGTCGAAGACCATCAGCTGGGTTTCGACAGAGGTGCCGAGCTTGCGATAGACCTGTCCCGGCATCGTCAGCGCCAATCGCGGCGTCAGGAGACCGCAGGCGCGGGACCAATGCGCGGCATCGCGTTCGGGCGTGAATCCCGGCGGCATGATCGCCACCAGCCGCCCGCCGGGTGCCAGGCGCTTTGCAGCCGCGATGAGATGCTTGGCGGCGATGTGCTTGTCTCGGGAGCGATCGACCGAGGAGGCGAAGGGCGGGTTCATCACCACGACCTCGGGTAGAACCGGCGTCTGCAGCAGATCATCGATATGCTCGCCGTCATGGCCTGTGACCTCGCCGCCGAAAACCGCGCGCAGGAGGCGCTGGCGAAAGGGGTCGATCTCGTTGAGCAGAAGCGTGGCACCGGCCCGGGCGGCGAAAGCAGCCAGGGCACCGGTGCCAGCCGAGGGCTCCAGAACGGTCTCGCCCTTGCGGATCGCCGCGGCCCGCAAAACCAGCGCCGCGAATGGCAGCGGCGTGGAAAACTGCTGTAGCCGGATCTGCTGCTCTGACCGGCGGGTTTCCGTCAGGAGCCGTGAGGCAAGTAGCCTTGCAGCGGCGGTGTCACCTGCCGCGCCGTTCCCACGCAGCAGCACCTGGACAGCCGCTGCCTGCATCATGTCATAGGCCATGCGCCAGTCCCAGGCGCCACCGGCATCGCTGCCATGAAACGCCTCGCGCATGATACGCGCGAGCGCTGAACTGCGCAGGGGCTGGTCATCGACCTCCGTGCCGATTTGCGCGAGGGCAGAGGCGAGATCGGCTTCGGAGATTGCGAGAGCCGGGTTGGCCGTTCTGGGTTTGGACATGGGGATTTTCCTTTGGATCAGGGTCTGAGTTACAAAGGACAAAAAGCCCGCTTTCGCTTTTCAGGGTGACGTAGTCAGACCGCGCCGACCTCAAAGGCTTGGTCAGGACTTGGGTTCGACCTGCCGCTTCGCATCAATCAATGCCTGTGCGGCCTGCATCACCTGAACCTGAGATGTTCCCGAGCGTGCATCCTCCAGCGCGGCCTGCACCTGCGCGCAAAACCACGTGTCATAAGAATTCGCTTCAGCGGCCACGGAAATGCTCCTCGAGCCCGATATCCAGCAGCTTGCCGAGGTCATCGGGCATGTCTGCAACGCGCACAGCAATTGGGAAACGGTGCCCCGTCAGGTCAGGCGCGCATTGCTCCTCTAGACCGAGGTGCTGCCTATCCTTTTCCGTCTCATTCATTGTGCTTTCTCCGACCGCATTATCAGCCGATGCTACATCTTCGAGCGTGGCGTCGTAAATGATAATGCCAAAGGGTCATAGCAAGCTGGCCCACTTACCGATCGGGCACCGCTTCAAGGGATTTCTCGAACCGCTTGCCTGCCGCTGCAGCTTCTTTCAAGAGCGCGTCGAAATTGTCAGGTGGGTTGCCATCTTCCAGCATCCCTTTGAACGTCGCATAGGCATCCGTCTTGCTGCCATAGGCGCGCAGGGTCTTGTCGTCGTTCACCCATGCCACCACGATGACCTTCGCATCGCTGTTGAACCGGTAGAACAGCCGATACTGCTGGAAGAATTTCGCCCGGAACCAGTGCTTGCGGTGATCGCCGAGTGTGCCGCCTTGCCGGAAGGCGGCGGCACCCGGATCTGCAGGTATGGCCTCGGTGACCAGCTTGAAGATGGCGGCCAGCCGTTTCGTCGGGTTTTTCTTGTGCCAGGTCTTGGGATCGCGAGCCTTACGCGCCTCTACCTCCTCGACCAGCCCTTCGAGCTGGTCCAGAAAGAGTGGGTGCGCATAAATCGACCATCCATTCACGACAAGGGGCGCTTGGGCGGGCACGCTATCGCCGCTCATTCATCCTCGAGCGATAGCGGCGCATCGAGATCGACATCAACGTCTCCGACCAGTGCTGCAAGACGGTCATGCAAAGCCCCATCGAAAGCCCGAATGCGGTCCGGATGCGCCTTGATATCGGCCTCGACAAAATCGAGAAAGGCTCCGAGCACGGGATCTTCCTCGTCGCTGCGCACGGGCTCGATATAGACCCTGCCACTCGGCTCGGTGCAGTAACGAATCTGGTCGCCCTTGCCCAGCTTGAGCTGTTTGCGCACACCCGCCGGCACGGTCGTCTGATACCGATCCGTGAGTTTCGAGACATCTTGTGCGAGGGCTGTCATGGCAGTCTCCTGAAGAAAAGGGGCTTTGCTGCCCGCGATAGGTAATGCATTTGCATTGCCTTGTCAAGACAAGCCGCAGCATCTGCTGTCGCCGGGCAGGTCGATGAACCGTCCGGCGCAGGACCTAATTTCGCCCCGCCAGGAACTCCGCCAGCACCGGGCTAGCCGCACCTTTCGTGGAGCTGAGCAGCTCCGAGCCCGCAAGCGAGGCCTTCGACAGGCGTACGAGCCCACCAGTTTCCTCGATGCGGTAGCAGCGGCGCTTTTGCCGCCCACGCCTGTAGTGGGTCGCGGTGACAATCTGGCAGGTACTGCCATCGGTGAGCGTCACAGGGGTGGCGAGCTTGATCTTGTCGCCTTCCTCGTAGTCCGGGATCGCAGCCCAGTCCTGGCAGCGCTGGCGCCAGGCATGAGCATAGCTGTCT
Organism: Shimia marina; assembly: GCF_001458175.1. Lineage (GTDB taxonomy): Bacteria > Pseudomonadota > Alphaproteobacteria > Rhodobacterales > Rhodobacteraceae > Shimia > Shimia marina. Next base: position 76,799 of record NZ_CYPW01000008.1, on the reverse strand, counting down.
GGGTCTTTCAGCTCGGACAGCAGGGCCAATAGGCTCAGTGGCGCGCGGGATTCGACCGGTCCCGCGCTTTCCTCCATGTCCTTGTAGCCCCAGCAGCCGTCATCATATCGGGTAAGGAATACGGCGGCGAAAGTGATGGAGCCATCCGCATCGGTGACATAGGTCGTGTCTTCGACAGGGGTGCCGTCGATATTTGTGACCTTTGCCGCCGCGTACCAAGTCGAACCCACCTTGCAGGCTTTGACCAGTTCCGTCTTGCGCCTTTCGCCCTCGAAGGTGCACAGCCGAGCAATCTCCGCTTTCTCATCCGCGTAGGTCTGGACGCGGCCGTCGGTGTAGAAGAGCCAACCCATCACGCCGCCCTCCGATCATCAATCTCCATCAGCGCATCGAGCGGCACGCGGTAGGGCTGCATGGCGTCGAAATCCTCGCAATTGCCGCAGTTCTGCACGATCGCGAAGGTGTCGCAGGCATCCTTGAGGATGACCCGGAAGGTGCCGCCGAGGCCTGACGGCACCTCGTAGGTCCCGCCGATGAGATAATCCGAGGCCCGGCGCACGAAAACGCGGATGCTGTGGCCATCGGTGGCAAGCCGGATCGCGCCGCGCCCCCGGTCGATGAGCACCTGCACGTCATCCAGGATGTCGGTGTAGAACTGGCCGGTCAGATCGCGAAACGCCATGCGGCGCTGCGCCATCCAGTCGCTGTCCCGAAACGGGTTCATGCCATCGGCAAAGGCGAAGGAGGGATCGGCCTGCTCGGTCGTGACGATCCGAGTGGTCGTACCGTCGATGCCGTTTGAGCGCAGATGCACACCATTGCCGACGATGAGGATCAGGGCGGGCCTGTCCACCGGTCCGTTCCAGTTGGGCAGGAAGGTTTTGCAGGCGCGCGCATGCGCGATTTGCGCCGCAACAGCGGAGGCAGAGAACTTGAGAATAGCCATAGGGATGTCTTTCCGTTGGGTGTGGGAGGGTCGACCCGCGCGGGCGGCATGGTCCACGCGCGGGTCGCGTGAGGACTCAGGCCGCTTGCGCGATGTCGCCGTCAGGCTCCGGGGTTTCCGCAGCGGGCTCCGCCTCATCAAAGGCGACACCGGCGGTCTGCATCATCGGCGGGCACCAGGCGGCCACGGCAGCGCGCTGCGCGTCCGTGAGCGTGGCGAAGGGCTCTGCAAAGAGCTTGTCGCAGAAGGCGACGATTTCCTTCTTGCTCGACGAGGCCAGCGTCACCGCCTCCTGGGCCAGACCCAGATCCTCGCCCAGAATCTTCAGCAGCCAGGCCTTCTTGAAACGATTGAACAGCGCCGCGTTCGGCGTCCAATGCGCGCGAACGTCAGGCATGATCTCGATCTCGAAGTCATGCATAAGGCTGTCGCGCCGCGGGTCCCGCGCGAAGCAGGACTGCGTGGTGCTGGCGGTTGCAAAGGCGACGAGCTTGGCCTTTTCGCCTGCCTCCAGCGCGCGAAACGCCGCGAACTGATCGGCGGGCGCGCGGGCGTCATCGAGCCACGAGAGGTCAAGCGCATCATGCGCCGCCGCCACCTGCTCAAGCGAGGTCTCGTCGATCTCGTCCATCTTGGCATGGCTGCGGTATTCCTTGCGGGCCTCGACCTTGATCGCCTGCGTGACACTCATTCCGCTGGCCAGGACGTCGCTCACCAGCTTGAAGAGCGTCAGATCGAGCGTGGCTTCCGGATGCAGCGCCATCGCGGCCCCAAGCGCCATGGCTCGCTCGGTCTTGAGGTCCTCTGCCAGCGAGGCTGGATAGGTGATTTCGCCAGCGTCGGGGGCCTCCTCTCCCGTGGTGTTGGTCGAGGAACTGGGCGCGCCCTTCTCTTTCACGGTGTCCTCCGGGCGGACGAGGCCCACATGGAGCGTGATCTGCCCGTTCGACCAAGACGCAATCACGCCTGCACGGGCGAGATCCTCGGCGCTGTAGGCCTCCTGCAGATCGCGGGCTTCGTCTTCCAGAGCGTCCACGCGCTCGTAAAGGGCATTGTAGGCACCGTCCTCGAGCCCCTCATCCTCCATCTCGAGCTGCAATTTCTCAAGCTCGGCGGTGATCTCATCGATGCGCTTCTGGGCAGCCTCATCCGGCTCGATCGGGCTGGGATAGACCCGGCCATAGTCCGCCATGGTCGCGTAATCGTAGCGCACCATCGCATCGGCCCAGGCAAAGCCCAGCCTCGTACGGGCCTCTTCGGCAGCGGCACCGAGCTTCTCGAGCAGGATGGTCTCGACCAGCGCCGCATCCTCAAGCACGGAATGCTCTTCCAGCAGATCGGCTGCGACGGTGCCGCCGCGGGCCTCGTAGTCCGCGCGCACGAAAGCCCCGATATCATCGCTGACCTGCACACCGCGGGATTTGAGCGCCTGACGGACCGTATAGGCCTGCAGATAGCCGCCGTCTTTCGTGAGCGCCTCATAGACCTCGCGCTGCGCCTCCTGGCTCGGGTGCTCGGCGAAGGCTTTCATCGTGTCGAGCGTGATCACCTTGCCCCGGGCTGCGGCGCGGATGTCGGGGTGGATAAGGCCATAGCGCAACCGGCCTTTCACGGCAGCCACCGTGGCGTCGAAGGTCTTTGCGATCGTCTCGGGCGTCTGGCCGTCGACCTCCATCATCCGGGCGAAGGCCTCGAACTCGTCGATGGCGTTCATCGGTGCCTGGGTGATGTTCTCGGCGAGCGACAGCGCCGTGGTGACGTCGCACTCCTCAGGGACAAGGCGGCAGTCCACCTTGGTTTTCGCGGTGAACCCCTTGGCGGCCTTGTCGGCAACCAGCTCCTTCAGGGCGGCGTGACGGCGGCCACCGGCGAGGACGGCATATTTGCCGTCGATCTTCTGGACGAGGAGCGGCTGGAGCAGGCCCAGCACAGCGATGCTGGCCTTCAGATGCGCGATGTTCTCGGGGTCATAGGTTTCCGAAGAGTTGCTGCGCACATTGGCGGGATGCGCAGTGAGATCGCGGATGGCGACGGTGAGAGGGGCAAAGCTTGTGGTCATGGGATATCCTTCCAGGTGGGTGAGATGCGGCCCGCGCGCTCGCGCGTGACCAATCCCCGGCTTCAGGGATCACCACGACAAAAGGCCCGCTTTGCCTTTTTGTGGGGCAGCGGGCCTTCATCGGCTGGAATGTCAGGAGGGGGTGTCCCCTGCCCTGCTACCAGTCGCGCGAAAGCATGATGGTCAGTACGCGCATGGTGGTGGCGGGATTGTCCGGGGTCTCGGCGCCATAGCGGAAGTCGGAATCCGCTTCGTACAAATCCAGTTTCCAGAACACGGTCTCGCCCCGGATCTCGACCGCCCCGAAATCGTGCCAGCCCTCGGGATCATTCTCAGGCTCGAACGTGGCAAACTCACCGGTTGCCTTGACCGCCTCGGCCATGAAGCCATCGCTGGCCTCCATAAGCGAGCGGGTGACATGCATCCGGCCCTGGATGGGCTGGGCGGGCGGCACTCCAAGGCACGCGAGCTTGCGAAACGCGTCGTTCTGCGCCGCGATCACGGTCGGATCCGGACGGTCTGGCTGGGGTTGAACGGTCATGGACATGGGGATCTCCTTTGAGAAGTTGAAACACCCTTCCCAAAGCCAGCTTTGTCTTTTCTGCTTGGCGGAAGTACCGAAGCAGAAGGTGCCCTACCCGAACAGCCCCTTGGGTCTGTAATTCGGGTTGGGGATGGTTTCGATCCAGCCGCCTTGCTCTTTGATGCTCTCGAGCGCTGCCGAGAGCGGGTAAGCGCCCTCGGCAGCGCTCCACCAATAGGCACCGCGCTTGAAGGTGATGATCTTGCGGCGGCCGTCGTTGAAGCAGGCCACCCGCAGCGTTTTGGGTTCCTTACGTGACATGGGTGTCTCCGTTCTCCGTGCGGTCAGGCGGCCTCGGCACTGCGACCTGCCCTGCCCACCTCCGATCTGGCGATCAGATAATCACAGGCGCGCTGCGCATCCGCGGCGTGCTTGAAGATCGCACCCTTGTCCGACCGAAGAACGCGCAACCAGTTGTGGAGGTAGGCGGCATTCATCTCGAGCGTATGCGCCGTGAAGCCGAGCGTCTGACCCAGGAACACAGAGGTCAATTCCGCGACGATCTCCTCGCGCGCGTAAGAGGTCGCGTAAGAGGTGTTGCCGAACTTCGAGAGACCGAAATCACGGTTCAGTCGATGGGGGGCTTTCGTGGCATGGGCCAGCTCATGGGCCCAGACCCCGTAGAAATTGCGCGGGTCCTGGAACCGCGTGATGGACGGCATGTAGACCTTGTCCACGGGCGGCAAATAGTACGCCTCCGTGCCCGTGAAGACGGTTGTGATGTCGATGGCATCAAAAAACGCCTGCATGTGCGGGATGGGCTCGGACGGCGGATGCTCGGGCACGGGCTCCGGGTCAGGGTAGAAGCTGTCCGCCAGACCCTCGATCTGGCAGGCATTGAACACGCGGTAGGATTTCTGGAAGCGGAAGATGCGGGCCTCCTCGGAGCGATCATCGCCATCGCTGCGGTCGTCCTGGCCGCCCGCGTCTTTCCGGCTTTGGCCGTAATAGACGACGACAGAGGATTTCTCGCCCTTGCGGACCTTTGCGTCCAACGCATTGGCCTGCGGCAACGTCATCCAGAAGGGCGAGCTATGGCCCGCCATCACGGTGCGCATCGTCAGCAGGAAGTTGTTCACCCCCTGGTAGGGTTCACCGCCCACGCGCAGGGGGCGAGAGCTGCCACCTGCCGTCCATGGCTTGCGCCACGGCAGAACGCCGCGCTCGATGATCCGGATAATTTCGTTTGTGATGACCTCGGAGGCATCGAATTTGGGCGTGCGGGATCGAGCCATGGCTGGCGTCCTTTCGAGTTTTGGTGAGAGGGAATGGGGATCAGATTGACTGACGGGGCCGCGGATCGTTGACGATCCTCGCGCCGAGCCCTTCGACCATGTCGATGTAGGTGATCAGCGAAACAGAACTGCCAAGCCCCCAAGGTTCAAGGTCGGCCGATCCGTCCCGTGTCACCCGCGGCAGGTTCGCGAAGGCGATGACGTCACTGATGGGTCGGATATCGATGAACGGGGTTCCTCGTGCGACCGCGAGGGCGGCCAAGGGAAAGCGCTCGATCGGCGCGAAGGTCGACACGGTGGTCCAACCGAGATGGAGGAAGGTCCCACCCTCCCCGCAGATCACATGCGCGTTTGGCAATGCCGCCGCCTGCTTCAGATAGCCGAGATCACGCAGGACGGTCTGGCGTTCGAGCCGCTGTGCCAGCGCCGTCTGGCCAGTTCGGCGCAGCTCTCTATGCCGCCACCACGAGGCAGCGGTCGCGCGCAACACGCGCAAGACACCTGTTTGCATGGGAATGTCCTTCATCAGGAAAGACAGACCGGAATCCGGCCCGGACCCATCTGAGGGACCCCAAAGGCCCACATCCGTCAGTCACAAAACCCGAAGAACACTTTTACTTTTCGTGGACCAAACCCATGAAACACCCAACCGCCACCGAACTGTACTGGTACGACGGGATCAGAACTTCCACAGGGCCCATCGGCTAGACCTGTGGCGGTTCCTTCTTCACGAGATAGCCCAGACCGCTCAATCGGCCCGCAACTGCCAACTTCTTGGTAGAGCGTGCTGATACTTTGGCTTCCCGTCGATGTAGCGGATCGGCACCCTGGAAAGGGAAACCATGTTGATGAAGGCTGTTATGGGCATGATTTCTCATCGCGAATACCAAAAAGCGCAATAACCTATTGTTATTAAATCGTTTTCCTCCATCTGATGGATCAGATCATTCCGCAGCCAACATCAAAGCACTCTTTTGAATAGTTCGGGTGTCATGAAATCAAGAGATTGAGTTGCAACCGCTGTTCTGAGATGTCCTCGTCGTCCACTACGACCAAATCAGCGGAACGCGGGACCGCTGGCAACTAGCTGCTGCGCTTGAGGAGCCGATTGCCTCGCTGGCCATGTCGCCATTATCGAAGTGACTGAGAAGTTACGGGGTCCCCTTCCCAGCGCGCGGGAATTGGAGGATCGAGCCCTTGGTCAAACGGTTTTGGTAACCATCAATCGTCTGCTCCTTGTGCGCTACGGCCCGTAGCCACGATATCATGCAACAGACATCCACAACCTACCTCTCAAGCATTAGCACCGATGAAGGCCAAGCGAATATCCGAGGCCAGGACCCAAATCGCCGTCAGCAGGCGCCGGATAGCGTAGAGCCAATTGTTGAGGGTATTCATCATCAGATCTCAGACATCGAAAAGGGCAGGGGCCGCGGAGGCGCGCAACTGCTAGGTTGGCTGCAGCGCAACACTCTGTATGTTCTTCGCTAGCCGCCTTTGCGCTACTAGCAGCGATGGTCACCAGCTGAGGTTTTATCATGATGATCGGGATGCCCTCGTCATCAGATCTTCGCCGCGACGAAGGCGAAAGCCACTTTCACGATCTCAAATATCGCCACACCTCAACCCCCTAACTTTTCTCTCTCGAACACCGTTTGTGTGCCGAGAGCCTACTTAACAGCTGTTAAGTTATGCCATGCCAGCCGCACGAGATCGGAGTTTAACAGCTGTTAAGCCGCGTTCCGCCGGCCAATCAATGCCATGACCATTGGGCCACAGGAAAACTCGCCTGCCGCAGCTTTGGTAGTCAGAGCTCGCAAGTATCCACCAGGCGATCTTATGTCGGCGAAGCGTTCCAGCATGGCAGCAACGACGATCGACGCTTGCTCCGGACCCATGAACCGCTGTGCTTCTTCCCATGCAGACGCACTGATCCCCATGGCTGGCCGCACATGGCACGCCGCATCGAAGAGCTGATGCCAATGCCGGATCTCACCTTGGTAGAAGGTCTTGAGCGAGGGACATGCCGCGATCACTAGGTGGAGCGGGATCTTTGGCAGGTGTCTTGTGTCCTGTTCATCAACGTCAGCCACCGGCTCATTCGTATCCACATCTGGCACACCCGCCGCCGCCCCGCTTTTTTCTAAAGCAGGTTCAAGATCTATAGATTCTTTATTTGAATTATGATGGTGACGCTCAGATTGGGCATCATTGGTGTTCATTTCTTCTGTTTCAGGGCCATCAATGATGTTGCGTGCCTGGTCAAGGAGAGCTTCAAGGTCGGCTCGATAGGCCGCAAGGTCCTCAATTGAAAGCTTGCGGCGAAGCGCGCGGGCTGTGAGGGCAGCCTTGTCGCGAAGCTGATCCCAGAAGCCTAGGCCTGGCTGCATCTCGTCTCCGAACTCTGCGAGGGCCGTGAGATCACGCCGCATGAGGCTTACGACCTCTCTCAGACGCCTGACGCGCTCCTCAGCCTCACGTACGGCCTCTGCCGCCCGTGCTATCTCCTCGGACTGGCAGTAGAGCGGGGAAAGATCGAAGCCAAAGGCGACGCGCTCTTCGCCGTGCTTGCGGACGTAGCGCTTTCCATTGGGGCTATCACGCCGCTGGAGCAAGCCAGCCTCGACAAGACGCGCGAGGTGACGACGCATAGTGGAGCAGGGCATACCATTCAGGCGCTCACAGATCGCCTTGTTCGAGGGGAAGACTACCATCTCGGCGTTCCCGCCAAGTGCATCGTCTGGAAAGAAGCTGAGGAGCCCCTGCAAAACAGTCAAATCACGTTCTGACACGCCAAAGGCCGCTTGCGCCTTGGAGAGCTCGCGCAGGAGTTCCCACTTGTTAACGGGTCTGGCCGGAACAGATGCCTCGGGTCGCTCGATGACGCGCAAATGGCCGTGCGAAATCGGCCGCATAAACGGCGAAATTGGTGTGTAATCCATAAAAATGTTCACGAAGACAAAAATTCTAGGGCCCGCGAATCGCTTTGCGCTTGCGGGGTAGGGGCCAGAACGCTACATTCAGAGGTGCGAAAACTGAGATTTTGTAGCGGGCTGATCCCGGTGCGAAACCTTACAAAGGTCTCGTGAAGCTAGCTTCTCGGGGCCTTTTTCTTTTTGCCTGTATCGTGCCTCCTTCTTGTTGGTTGCTCTTCCTCAGTCTTCTGAACGCTTCCAGCGCTCATGAAGCTCGGTAATCAGCTTTGGGGCATTGCCCTCCAACCAGCTGATAAAATCAGGTTCATCCGTCGTCAGATCGAGTTTAAGCTGCTTGCCTTGGCGGCCGGTCTTGACCGTCGCAGCTCCGACACCGGGGATCGCCAAAGCAGGCACGCCTTTTCTAGACGGGCTTGCTTTCTTCTCTGCGCTCTTCGCAGCTGCCAGAACTGCGAGAAACGCACGCTCAGAAACCTCATCGACCGAGCCGGATTTTTCGGACTTAGCTGCATGAGCTACGGCTTGCAGTTGGTCTCGATCACCGTCGTAGGCACCCAAAGCCTTTTTGAGCTCTTCCCATCTCGGGCGACCAATCCCGGGAGCCGCACCAATTGCCTGGATGAGTTCTTCGCCGACCGTCCGAACGACACTCAAGAGTTGTGAAACCCCAGCTTCGTGGAGGTTAAGGACTTCGGCGACACCTCGATTGGTGCGCTCAGCCCCTTCCAAATGATCACCGTCCAGAAGTGCCGTCGCAACGAGCGCACGCTCAATAAAGCTCAGATCACGACGCTCTTGGTTCTCGAGAAGCTGATCTCGAAGCGCTTGATCACCCTCAACCTCTGTGACGATGGCTCGAACTTTGATACCGAGTTCGCTACATGCCTCTAAGCGTCTGCGGCCATAGATCAGGTTGTAGCGATCGCCTTCCAGTGGGCGGACCAAGACAGGCACACGCTGACCGTTCTTGGAAATAGAGTTCTTCAGGCCCTCAACTTCAATCTGAAGCCTGTCATCCAACCGTCCTTCGGTAACAATCTGCGCCGGATCGATCTCAAAAACACCGCCACGCAGTCGGCGCCCTTCAAGAGCGTCAGGAGCGTTGCGAAGGGTCTGCAGCGGCAGGCCAAGTTTAGGCTTTCTTGCCATTCCGCCCCCATGTGTTCTGGATGATTTCAGCGATCTCATCGTTCACTGCGTTCATAGATTCGATCGCACGATCAAACGTCTGACGCGTGAAGTCCCTCTTGTCAGCTTCGTAGAGCGTTTGCTTGGTCAAGCCGGCATCAGAAATTGCGGTCGATTCAACCATGTGATTGGTCAGGACCGACCTCCCAAACAGCCCGCGAATGAAGGCGATGACTTCGGTTTGTGGCGCGTCGCCGACTTTGTATCGCGTTGGCAAGAAGCGCAGCCAATCGAAGCGCAGATTTGCGCCTGCATCCCTGATTACTCCCAGGAGATCCGCCGTCATTCGCAGGAATTGGGACATCGACATAAGGTCAAGCATCTGCGGGTGAACCGTCACGAGGACGCCCGAGGACGCGGAAAGTGCTGACATCGTCAAGAAACCAAGCTGCGGCGGGCAGTCGATCACAACAATGTCGTAGTTCGCTTCAACACTATCGAGTGCGTCATGAACTCTCGCGAAGAACGCTTTCGCTCCGCCTCGCTGGATAGCAGCAGGCGTCTCGTGCTCGAACTCCATGAGTTCAAGGTTGCCTGGGATGAGATCAAGGCCGCGAATGTAAGTCTTGCGGATCACTTCGGAGATCGGAACCGGATCGTCGTAGCGAACGGCATCATAGAGGGTTCCGCCCTCCATGAGGTCGAGTTCTGGCTGGATTCCGTGAAGAGCCGAAAGAGATGCTTGGGGGTCGAGATCGATCGCAAGAACTCTGTACCCCTTGAGCGCCAAGCGCTGAGCGAGGTGAGCAGACGTCGTCGTTTTGCCGCTTCCGCCCTTGAAGTTCACCACTGAAATGACCTGAAGCTCGTCACCGTCGCGACGCCCAGGCACGTAAGTTCCAGACCTTTTTGCGTTTCCTTCAAGCGTCTGCCGGATTTCCCAGATATCGTCGAGCGTATAGCGGCGATGACTTCCCGCCGTCGTCTCGACGTCAACGATCTTTCCTTCTCGATGAAGCTTCCGAAGATAGGTATGGTCGACGCCAAGGAGCTCAGCAGCTTCGCCGCTGGTCAAAGTGCGCATCACCTTCTTTGCATCCGGTGGGAAGTGCGCAGCGCGCTGAGCATGCAGGTTCGACGCGAGAAGTTCCGCGTAGTGCCCGATCGCGATATCTAGATCCTGTTCTGCTTCGCTCATGTCTGCCCCGATCCGTGGGCGCGTTTTTTATGTGACCGCGCGTTATTTTTCGAGACTATTGCCCGACCAGCCAGATTCGTGCAAGCACTTTCTAGATTTAGTGGCAATCCGTTAGGCCAACACAAGTGTCGTGTTCACAGGAGCCCCAACTTTTTCGCACGCTCAAGCAGCATTTTGACCGAAGACGGCTGCCAGCTAGTGCGGCCTCGAGGGGTGCGCTCACGCATCGATTCTAGCCGGTCGCAGATCGCCTGCAGTGTGATTTCGGGGTCCGAGCCTTTGATGGCAGCCACGATAGCCGGCAGGCGGTCATCGGTTTCGCGGCGTCCGGCGCGGCCAAGGACTTCATCTGGTAGAAACCCGTCGCGGACATAGGCTTTCACAGCACGAAGTAGGCGGCTTTGGGTCCAGTGCCGGTCGTGGGGCAGGGGGCCATTAATGATTCGCAAAACATCTTCCCAGGCCATATCCGGCCGTAGGCGTCGCACGTGGGGCACCCAATCCTGCGCGGTTTCGTTCAGGCGCTCCATGTAGCCGTCCTGTCGTGCCAGCCGCACCTTGCGCAGCGCGTCGGGGTCTTTGGTGCGAAGCCCAGGATTGCCACCAACGCGCCCTTTGGCGCGCGCAGAGGCAAGCCCGGCCTTTGTGCGCTCACGTATCAGCGCGCGCTCGAACTCGGCCGCGGCGCCCAGAACCTGCAATGTGAATTTTCCTTGAGGGGATCCGGTGTCGATCGGGTCCTGAATGGAACGAAAGAACGCTCCCTTGGCCTCCAGACGTTCGATCACCTCCAGCAAGTGCGACAGAGACCGCGCAAGCCGGTCGATCCGCACAACGACCAGCGTATCGCCGCTCTGAACGCGTTCGAGCAAACGCGCGAGTACAGGACGCGCGCGATTGCCGCCTGAGGCGTGCTCTTCAAAGATCTCGGCACAGCCCGCAGTTTGCAGGGCCTCAGACTGGGGCAGGGGGGTCTGATCCTCTGTCGATACGCGGGCGTAGCCTATCAGGGGCATGAAAATCGGCCGTTTGCAATTTCATATACCGTTACTAAACGACCGTTTGTAAACGAATGCAAGTAGGTGCTCTCTCGTCGCGCTCGTCCAAAAACCCTTGATTTCCTTGCGCTGAGTGCGATCTGAGAGATTTCACCGGCAGTTGCGCGCGCGTACAATATAAAGAACGAAGGCAACCGCCAAAAAAATCACTTGGGTAATGTGCAAAAGAACAGTATTTTGCACACATGAAGACGCAAGCATCCGCTTTTACGGATAATATCAATGACCCCATCATCACTAACGAGGAGGATGAAGAGGCTCACGAAGAGGATCTCTGGTTTCTGCCGGGACCACCCGAAGAAGAACCAGATGATTTGCCTCCCGGGCCGCGAGCGGAACCGCCAGACACTGCCGTCATCGAAGACTGGGCGAAGGCAGAAAGCGTTCACGCTGCGCGACTGGCACGCGTGGCTGGACGTCTGGGTGCTCTGGATGACCGGCTGCTGCGCGGCCCCAAAGGCTGGCGGCATCGCCTCGCTTTGATCGAGGCAGCGAACCTCAGCTGGTTCGCAGGGGATAGGGTGAGCTCTGATCGTCTGGCGCTCTGGATATCGATGCGGCTATCAGGTGCACAGGATGACCAATACGCCCTTGCAAGAGTTGGATGGGCTGTTCGGCGCCTGACAGGCGGTCCCGGACCGAAGGCTGACTTGGCGGCTTTCCTGGACCGCCGGGATCCCGAGAACATTGAAGGCAGCGCTGAGCGTTTCGAAGATCGCGCGGGCGGATGGTTGGACGTAATGGCGGCAGCAGCCCAACTCCACCCAATCACGCGGGCTTGCATGGGCTTTCATCTCTGGAGCCTGGCCGGCCTCGGACAGCACGGCAATCAGATGGAAGCCGCCGTCACCGCATCCAGGATCGCGGCCAGCGATGGAAGCGGCGCCATCTTCGCGCCGCTCGCCTTGGGCGGGGCAGGGGGGCTACGTGTGTCGGGTTTGCCAGCCGAACGCTTGCCACGCTGGTTGGATGGGATGAACAGCGCAATTCTGGCGGCGATGCGAACGCTTGATGATATTGAAGCGTGGAACGGGCGGGCAGAAAACGTCATGGAGCAACTGTTTGGTCGGACGCCAGCCGCCTTGCGAAAGGTTCTCACGGGGTGGCCTCTGGTCTCCGCCCCAATGGCTGAGGCAATAACCAAAGCTAGTCGCTCCGCTGTTCAGCGAAATCTGGCGTGGATGGAAGAAAGCGGTTTGATCCGCGAGGTGACTGGGCACGGGCGATATCGTATGTGGTGTATTGCACACTAAGCTTACCGGCAACCATCTGAATTATGCTCTGAATTCAGGCTGAAAATATATGGTCAGCCATTGAAGTGCGTCACCCGAGCGTCAGCACCATGTTGTCGGACAAGGCCAGAGGTGGAATGTGCAGGTTCTCCGGCGCGGGCCCTTTGCGAATACGTCCTGCGGTATCATAATGCGACCCGTGGCACGGACAGAACCATCCCCCGAAATCACCTGCACCATCGCCTAGCGGAACACATCCCAAATGCGTGCAGACACCGATCATCACCAAAAAGGCGTCATGGCCCGGAATGGCGCGGTTCTCATCCAGGGCTGTGGCCTCGCCGGGAAGATTGGGATTGCGCGCATCGGTGTCCGGCAAGGCAGAGACCGCCTCTTCACGCGCCTGGGCCATCTCAGCTTGCGTTCGGTGGCGGATGAAGACGGGCTTTCCGCGCCAATTGACGGTCAGTTGCGTGCCTTCCGCGAGCCCGGAGATATCCACCGAAATCGTCGCCAGAGCGCGCACATCCGCCGAAGGGTTCATCTGATTGATCAGCGGCCAGAGCGCCGCACCGGAGACGACCACGCCCGCGCCAGCAGTGGCAAAATACAGGAAATCCCTGCGTTGAGTGTCATCAGACGCTTCCATATCATATGGAGTGTGCAACCTTCCTGCGCCGGAAGGTCAACGCAGGTTTTGTAACGTTTTGTCTGCCAACCAGGGGCTGTCGCAAAGAAACTGTGGCCGATCATCGATTCAGTCATGGGGCGGTGCACCTTTTGCCATCATGAGATGATGCTCTTGGTGATGCGCGCCGATGGTCATCAGCCCGAAGAACCCAAGACCCTGTATCTGGTCGGTATCGCCATCAACGACGAGGGCAACACCATCACCAAGCTCCTCTGTCGTGACTGCCCAACCTGTCTCGGCCGCCAAAAAAGGCGCATGGGCAGGCACCATGGCGCGAATGGCTTCGAGGACGCGCGGTGCCCCCCGGATTTCGAACCGGATACCGGCGGGCCGCACACTGCGGGTAACCTCGGCCTCCATCGTTATAAGTTCCATGTCCACGAGATGTCGCCTCAGAGCTGCAATATCGACATTCGCCCAATCGGTTTCCGGATCGGCGCGCAATAGCGCCACGATCTCGGCCATGGCGGCAAATGCCGATTGTCCGGTTTCCTGCGGATTTGGCATCGCATGCCCGGTCGCAGAATGGCTGTGCTGGGCCGCGACGGGCCCCGACAAAGACAGGGCAAACAGAAGAGCAACAAGGCGCATGGCGGGATCCTCTTGAACGGCACGATACCGATTTTTCCTAGCACGCAGGCCTGCTCTAGAATATGACTTCGATCATATGTTGCCTGAACCCTATGATCTCCTCCCGACAACTGCGCTTTCGCCGCAATCGGTTGCCGCTGGCGACGTGCTCTTTCGACAGGGTACACGGACCCGTGGCCTTTATGTGCTGAAGAGCGGGCGTGTGCATCTCGAGCGGGTCGGTCCGAATGGCGAGCGCCTCATCATTCACAGGGCGGGACCGGGGACCAGCTTTGCTGAAGCCTCGGTCTTTTCAGAGCGCTATCATTGCGATGCCATCATAATGGATGCAGGCGAGTTGGTCCGGATCGATAAATCCGCGGTTCTCGCCGCTTTTGGAAACCCGGACTTCGCGCGGGCCTATGCGTGCCTAGCGGCCCAACAGGTTCAGGCGCACCGGCAAATCATGGAAATAGTCGGCATCCGCCGCGCTGAGGATCGGGTGATGGCGGGGATCGTCGCGGGTTTTCTGGATGGCACCGTTGTTGATTTTGCTGTGCGCCTTCAGCTGACGCAGGAAACCACCTACCGCGCACTGCGGGCGCTGGTCGAAGCGGGTCGAGTCATAAACCCGTCCCGCGGGACCTACCGATTGGCCTAGCTATGACTGGCAAAGACCGATGTCGCGCCATCGCGCCCGACAAGCAGCGTATCGAAGGTGTCTCCGGCACCTGGACCGCCCATACCGGGGGAACTCATCGGCATACCCGGCACGCTCAGCCCGCGCGCCGTGGGTTGCTCCGAGAGAAGCCGGGCGATGTCTTCTGCCGGCACATGGCCCTCAATGAAATAATCGCCGACCACTGCGGTGTGGCACCCGGTCAGCTCCGGGGCGATCTGGAGCCTGTCTTTCAGCGCGTAAAGGGTGTCTTGGTCGACATCCTGGGCCTCGATTTGAAACCCGGCCTGCCTCACATGATCGACCCAGGCGGTGCAGCATCCACAGGTCGGGGTTTTGACAACCTTGATGATGGGCCCGCCATCGGCCATGGCCGGGAGCGCGATTGTGGCGGCAGCACCGGTCGGCAAAAAGCTACGTCGTTTCATCTGTCGTTTCCTCTTGAATTCTGTTCGAGATTAGCATCCGGAGCGGCACTGTCGAGGTGATCGTGATGCGCGGTTGGTGCATGAAGCTCTGCCTGCGGCCCCATCGATTGTGTGACGTCCAAATCATCTGCATAGCGCTCGTCGAGGCAATCCGTTTCAAGCTGAAGCGTCACCATGTGAAACCCATGATGCTTGATCAGGTGCGTATATGCGGCCTCAAGGATGCGCGCGGCATCGGCAGGGACTGCGTGACGCAGATGGGCCGAGAAGGCATGCTTGCCACTGGTCAGTGTCCAAGCGTGGACATGGTGAACATCAAGAACGCCGTCCTGCGCGCGCAGATCGGCGGTCACGGCCTCGAGATCAGTGTCCTCAGGTGTCCCTTCCAACAGAATATGCACCGCCTCGCGGATTACTCCAACCGAGGCCCAGAGGAGCACGACCCCGAAGCCCATGCCGAGGATCGGGTCGATCGCCAGAAAGCCGGTGAACTCGATGACAAGCGCGGTCACGATGATCAACAGGCTGCCGACGAAGGTCTGGATGATGTGCCAGAGGGCCCCGCGGGCGTTCAGATCATCCTGGCTGGATTTCCACATCAGGCCGAGCGAGATCACCTCGGTGACCAAGCCGCCGAAGGCCACCCAGAGCATCGGTCCCGTCGGCAGATGGATCGGACTTCCGAGCCGCATCGCCCCCATCCAGATTACCAGAAGCGCCATGCCGAGAAGAAAGCCGCCGTTCACGAGCGCGCCAATGATCTCGGCGCGATACCACCCGTAACTGCGCGCCATATCCGCCGGGCGGCGCGCGATCCGTTGCGCGATGATGGCGACAAGCACACCGCCTACGGCGGACAAAGTGTGAAACGCATCCGACAGAACCGCGATTGATCCGGTCCAGAGCCCAACTGCAAGTTCGATCAGGAAGTATATGCCGGTCAACCAGGCAGATATAACCAGAGCCTTGCCCGAAGACGGCATATGTCCTGTGTGTGAATGAGCGGCCATATCAGATTTCCTTTTTTGCAGTGTGGGTGCCGCGCCAGACCGCAAATAGGGCGGACAGCGCAGTGAACCCGCCGAGCGCAAGGGCCGTCCAGGTGGCGGTTTGCACGTCGCCATTCATGGCCTCGCTGCCGAGATGAGCGAGCAAGAAGCTTGCCGGAACGATCCCTGCGAGTGTCGCCAGGGCAAACCGCCAGAGATGCAGGACGCTCAACCCTGCGGCGTAGCTGACCATGTCGAAAGACAGGAATGGCAGCAGCCGGCTACCAAACACCAGAAGTGTCAGAGTATTCTGTGATCCCAGAAGTCCGCGTCCGATCTTCTCGTCGATATGGCGTTCCACAAAAGGGCGCCCGAGCCCACGCGCGAGCAGAAACGCGACAAGCGCGCCAAGCTCTGCGCCGAGCACGACGAGCAAGGTTCCGAAGGTGTGACCGTAAGCGGCCCCGGCCGCGAGTGCGATCGGCGCCGATGGCAGGGGGCTGGCCACGATCGCCAACGTCATGAGCGCCACGACCAGAACCGGGCCAAGAAATCCAGCCGCATCGATCCAGCGCCGCAGGTCATCGCGCCCCGGCAGATCGATGTCGAGGCCCACAAGGTTCGGACGCGCCAAAACAAGTAGCACCAGCCCCAGAAGGACGAGAACGACGACACGTACCATGGGCTACCTCGTGTAAAGCAGCACCAGAAAGGCTGCCGCCATCAGGTCGAAGACAACGCAAAACGGGATATACCAGTGCGGGACCCGGGCAAGGCGGCCCAGATTGTGATGGGCCAGATCCCACAACGCATGGACGGCAAGGCCCAGAGGCAAGGCCACCCAATGCCAGAGAAGGCCCGATACGGCTGCCGCCCCGAAAAAAACGGCGACGCCGAGCTCAAACCAGAACACGGACCGACGGCCGTCGGCGGCACCGAACCCGATATAGGCCCCGCCGATCAGGGCCAGTGTGACCGCCGCCAGGGCAAGCGAGTCGTCCGTTTCAAGAAGAAAGTGGGCGGGCATTGTGACCACAAAAAGCGCCAAACCGATCCACGCGGGTGCAGCCATGGCTTGATGCGCTGAGTTGGAGGGTTTCTGCCCCGATGGGTCTGGTCGTGCGACTATCATGTCACATCAGGTGGGACTTCTAGTAACTGGAAGGTCAAGACGGATCAGACCGATTGATACATATTGCGACAAACGAAGTGCGGGTCTTTCCCGAAAGAATAATCTATTCTGAGTGGTATGGAATTTGATCTATTGAACAGACGGCCGAACGGCCAGAGGTGCCGATTTGCGGAGCCCGATCGCTGATGGCGTCGTCGGCGCATATCCTGGTCGTCGATGATCATGCAGAGATCCGGCACTCCGTGACACGCTACCTGGAGAAAAATGGGCTGCGCGCGACGGGAGCCAAAAGCGCGGGTGAGATGGATGCACGATTGGGCCAGGACAAATTCGATCTGATCGTGCTCGATATCATGATGCCGGGAGAGGACGGGCTCGCGGCCTGCGCACGGTTGCGCCGGGAGCAGCAGCAAACGCCGATTCTCATGCTGACGGCGCTCGGCGACGATGACGCTCGGATCAAGGGTCTCGACACCGGTGCGGATGACTATCTGGCCAAGCCTTTCAATCCGCGCGAGCTTCTGGCCCGGATCAATGCGATACTGCGCCGCGCGGGAGACGGATACGCACCCCATGGCGGAACATTCGCGGGTAAGCGGGCCGTGTTTGCCGGGATCACATTCGATCACGACGCCGGTCAAGTCATTTGCCCCGATGGCACGGTCAATACACTGACCACGGCGGAAGCAAAGCTGCTGACGGTCTTGCTGGAGCGTCCGCGGGCGGTGATCGGACGGGATGAGCTTCTGGAATTGAGCGCCGGCCGTGTCGCCGGACCACTTGACCGTACCATCGACAATCAGGTTTCGCGCCTGCGCCGGAAAATCGAACCCGATGTGCT
Source organism: Shimia marina (assembly GCF_001458175.1). GTDB lineage: Bacteria > Pseudomonadota > Alphaproteobacteria > Rhodobacterales > Rhodobacteraceae > Shimia > Shimia marina. Next base: position 59,094 of record NZ_CYPW01000008.1, on the reverse strand, counting down.
TCGCCCTCGAATCATATCGACGGTGCGCAATGGTGGGTATTGTCTGAACTGTGATGTGGAGATCGAGGCCTAATGCAGATGGGGTTCCGCTCACAGATCGCCCTTTTGGTGGTGGTGGTCCTCTTCGTTGCGCAGGTCGTGGGTCTGTGGCTTTTCGTCGACGAACGTTCGCTTGCCGTGCAAGCGGCCATCGGCAGTGAGGCAGCTGGGCGCGCCGCGAACGTTGCCCTTCTGATCGAGGAAGCCCCTCCAGAGCTGCATGACGACATCGTCGCGGCCGCGAATTCGCCCTTAGTACGTTTCGATCTTGCTGATAGCCCTGCGGTGACACATACCCACCACAATGAAAATGGCGCCGTCGAAGCGCGCGTCCGTGCGCTAATGAACGATGCCTACAGCCGGGAAATCCGGATTGAAGTGCATGAGATTGAGCAAGGTCTTCTACCGCTTCCGAACCTGTCTCCGGAAATGGCCGAGATGCACGCGGAAATGATGCAAGGCACGCTTGCAGCCATCGAAATGGAGGTCTCGATCGCAATCTCCGGAGGCCAGTGGTTGAACGTTGCCACTCGGTTCGAGCGACCGCCGATCCAATGGTCTTGGGCGTCTACGCTTTCCCTTGCGCTAACGGCGGCAGGATTGCTGCTGGCTATATTCTGGTTCCTGCTCACGCGCCTGACGCGTCCCCTAAATGACCTTGCCGCGGCGGCGGAGGAGTTCGGGCGCGGTGGCGGGCAGGGACCCCTCACGCCGGTTGGCCCAAAGGAAGTGCACAATCTTACGACCGCATTTAATGACATGCAAATGCGTCTGGCCCGCTTCGTCACGGACAGGACGCATATGCTGGCAGCCCTGGCCCACGACTTGAGATCGCCACTCACCGCGCTCAGGGTTCATGCCGAGATGGTGGAGGATGCGGAGACCAAGACCGGCATCACGGCCTCTCTCGGCGAGATGCAGGATATGGTTGAGGCCACACTGGCCTATGCACGCGGTGTGGGTCAGGACGAAGCCCTGAAGCGGATCGAAATTGGCACGTTCCTGACCGACATTCGGGACGCGGCCCACGCTGCGTTGGACGTACGCCGAGGACCCGAGGCAATAGTGCAGATCAAGCCCAAGGCGCTGCGCCGTGCCTTGCGCAATCTCATCGACAATGCGGGGCGGTACGGGTCCAACCCAACCCTATCCTGGCGCATTTCTGACGGCAGCATCGAGATTTTGGTCGAGGACAGTGGACCCGGGATCCCGGACGACCGCTTGGGCGATGTGTTTCAGCCCTTCCTGCGCTTGGAAGGATCGCGCTCGCGCGAAACCGGTGGCCATGGGCTGGGCCTTTCAATCGCCCGCAGCATCGTTCTGCAACACGGCGGCACGATCACCTTGTCGAACCGCGCGGAGGGTGGGCTCTGTGCGCGGATTGCTTTGCCCGTGACTGCGGATCAAGCGGCGATGACACCCTTGTCCGAGCATTCGGAGGTGCGCGCCGAAGCCGGATTTTCGGCCCCGATCAAAAAGGCCTAGGCTCGCCGTCCAACCGGTGGGTTGATACATAATCTTACAAAATTCTGGCTCTCCCTGCGTTTCGCCGCTTGCTGATCTTCGATAGAAAACAAGGCGTTCGACATGGAAACGAGGCAGAACCATGCAGGCAAGAAATCGACCCCTTCGGTCACGTCGTCAGCTGATCGGCGGCATCGGTGCGACGCTCCTGTTCGCACCGTCGGTGCTGCGCGCCGAAACACGCGCATCGGTTCGGCGTAACGCATCAAGCTTCAGAACCCACGATTGGCAAGACCACTTCGATCGTCTGGGCAAAGGCATCATTATTGCGGATACCAATTCCCGGGCGCTTCAGCAGTGGACCGCTGATGGTGAAATGTTTCTCTATCCGACATCTGTTCCAATGACGGATGAGCTGACGCAGCGAGGCTATACTGAGATCGTCTTCAAAGATCCCGAGCCAGATTGGACGCCCACGCCATCTATGCGCGAACGCGATCCATCCTTACCGGCCTACATGCCGCCGGGTCCGGACAATCCGCTCGGGGTGCGGTCGCTGCATCTGACATGGCAATACTATCGCATTCACGGGACACACGATACGCGCAAAATTGGTCGGCGTTCGTCGAGCGGCTGCATCGGCCTCTACAACGAGCATATCATTGAAGTCTTCAATCGGACGCCGGTCGGAACTCAGGTCAAGTTGATCTGATGGGGCGTTACGTGACCTTTTCCATTGCCCTTGCGGTGGTTCTTGCCATCGGCGTCTGGTGGACAGGACCAACCGGTGATGAGGTGGCGACGAGCGCGGAGAACGCGTCTCGCACCAACGGTCCCATGGTCGATGTCGTTTTGCCGGAAACGCTGTCCGCCAACGCGGAGATCGGCAAATTGGCCTATGATGCTAAATGTGCAGTTTGCCACGGTGCAAATGCCGCCGGGCAGGACGGTGTGGCGCCTCCTCTGGTGCACAAGATCTACGAACCCAGCCACCATGGGGATGCCGCCTTCCTTCTGGCGGCCAAGAATGGTGTCCGTGCGCACCATTGGCGCTTTGGGAACATGCCTCCGGTCGAAGGTGTCACCGATGGCGATGTTAAAATGATCATTGTTTATGTGCGTGAGTTGCAACGCGCAAATGGTATAAATTAACCGAAAGAACCAACTAAGGACGCCACTTGAAATACAGTTTGACAAAGGTACTTTGATTGCCGCCAACCGCTGCGCAAGCGCTGGCTCATTTCGTGAACGAAGCTGAGACCTTTCAAGATCGACGTCTTTGGATTGAGTTCACCACTGGGTCATGTTGCTCGTCACGACCGTCTTCGCAATTATCCTGCAGGTGCCACCATGAACATAACAAAACGTGACTTTCTTAGGATAGGTGCAGCGGGTTTGGCGTGCATGCCCAATTCGCTGTCTGCGCAAACGGATTTGCTTTCTATGACAGCCCGGGTCGCGGATATTCAGCTTTTGCCTGACGACTACGGAAAAACGCAGATTTGGGGGTTCGACGGTATCGCACCGGGCCCGGAAATCCGCGTCAAGCAAGGCGCACGGGTACAGAGGCGTATTGTTAATGATTTGCCCGATCCGACATCGACCCATTGGCACGGGATCCGCATCGACAACGCGATGGATGGGGTGGCCGGTCTAACGCAGGACGCCATTCGACCCGGCGACAGCTTTGGCTATGATTTTGTTGCCCCCGACGCGGGCACCTATTGGTATCACGCGCACAACCGCTCGTTCGAGCAGGCCGCACGTGGTCTTCAGGGTGCGCTGATCGTCGAAGAGCCGGAGCCGATCGATATTGACCACGAAGAGGTCCTGATCCTCGACGATTGGCGCATCGATCCGGAGACTGCCCAGATCGCGGATACCTTCGGAGCGATGCATGACCTTAGCCATGCCGGGCGCCTTGGAAACTACAAAACAACGAACGGCGTCTATAATCTTGCAAAGACCGTGAAACGGCATGAGCGTCTGCGCCTGCGGCTGATCAATGCGTCCAACGCCCGGATTTTTCAACTCGCGCTGGAGGGGCTCGAAGGTTGGATTGTGGCCTTGGACGGGATGCCTCTGGCCGTGCCGCAGCCTGTGGAAGGTCCATTCTTGCTGTCGGCGGCGCAACGGGTGGATCTGATCGTAGACGTGACCGCAGAGGTCGGCAGCGCAGGCCACATCGTGCAATTGAGCCGCGATGAAAGCTTTTCTCAGGTGGCTTTCGAAGTGAGCGGCGACGGTACACGCGCGCGGCGCGGAACGCCTCAACCCCTGCCGCCGAATGCCCATGCCATGCCCGATCTGGCATCGGCAAGGGACATCGCCTTGCTGATGGAAGGGGGGGCCATGGGCGGCATGCGCGGTGCCATGATGGGCGGTCGCATGTCTTCGACGCGTGACATGATGGAGGCAGGAAACTTCTGGGCCTTCAATGGCGCGGTGGGGGGCATGGATGGTCCAGCACTGGCGGAACTGTCGCGTGGCGAGACCGTTCGGCTGAAGATCACCAATGACACATCGTTTCCGCATGCCATGCATCTTCATGGCATGCATTTTCACGAGATCGCACCCGATGGCAGCCTCGGCGCGCTGCGCGACACCACGCTGCTCGACCGGGGCGAAGTGCGCGACATTGCCTTCGTGGCGGATAACCCCGGCAAATGGCTGCTGCATTGTCATATGCTGTCGCACGCGGCCTCCGGCATGATGACATGGGTCAGTGTGGCATGAGGGGTCTGGCGGCCATCCTCGGCATTGGTGTCCTGGCAGCACTCGGAGCGGCGGCTTATGTCTGGACCGGGTCTGCCGACGATGTCCAAAACGGAGTGATGCCGGAGAGCGTCGATCTCGTCGCCGGCAAGGCGCTCTATGCTGAGACATGTGCCGCGTGCCATGGGGTCAATCTGGAAGGTCAAGAGAACTGGCGGAGTCCGGGCGAGGACGGCCGGCTTCCTGCACCACCGCATGATGAAACGGGTCACACCTGGCATCATAGCGACCAGGTTCTGTTCGACTACACAAAGCTTGGAGGCCGAGAGGTGATGGCCGCTCAGGGCATGGAGTTCGACAGCGGCATGCCCGGATTCGGCGACCAACTTTCCGACCAGGAAATCTGGAACATCCTTGGCTACATCAAGTCGACCTGGCCCGAGGAAATACAGGATATGCAGTACGAGCGCACCCATGGTGTGCCGGTGAACTAGGAGAACTCCCATGAAGATCGCAATGGCAATGCCGCTGGTCGCCCTTCTGCTTGCACCACTCGCGTCTCATGCTGACGCACTCAGCGAAGACCGGGTTAAGGAATTGGTTCTGGAGGCCATCCGGGAAAACCCCGAGATTGTCCTCGAGGCGGTTCAGATCATTGAACGGCGTGAACAGGAGCGGCAGGCGGCCGCAGCGGCGAGTGTCCTCTCCGAAAACCGCGATCTCCTCGAGAACGACCCGAACGCGCCGGTTCTCGGAAATCCTGAAGGCGACGTCACGATCGTGGAGTTTTTCGACTACAACTGCCCCTATTGTCGTCGCGTGAAGCCGCATATCGAAGCGCTCTTGGACGAAGATCCCAATGTGAGGCTGGTCTATCGTGAGTGGCCGATCCTCGGCGACGGCTCCGTTTTTTCCGCGCGCGCCGCATTGGCCGCCCGAGAGCAGGGCAAATACGAAGAGTTTCACTGGGCGTTGATGGGCATGCAGGGCCGAGCCGAGGAAGCGTCCGTCATCCAGGTCGCACAGGAGATTGGTTTGGATGTCGCGCAGCTGAGACGGGACATGCAGGCGCCAGAGATCGATGCCCATATCGCGGCGTCAATGGAGATGAGCAGCGCGCTCGGCTTCAATGGCACTCCATCCTTTGTGATCGGAGACGCGCTGGTTCCGGGGGTCATCGAGGCGGATCAGATGATCCGTCTTGCGCAGGAGGCACGCGCCGCAGGCCAATAGTTTCCTGACAATGGACGAACAGACACAGTCAAAACGAGTGAAAGAGGTATTTTGATGGCCAAACAGACGCGTCGGCACTTTGTGGTAGGGTCTGCAATGCTCTTTTCGGCACCGCTCGCCACGTCGATATCGGCAGCGCCCACGTCCCTGCGCGCGATGTGGGATGTCTGGGATGCGCAAGTCACGCCTCCGAGTTATGACCCCTCGACTTCCAATCCGTGGGGGGTTCATCCGCGGTTCCTTCCTGTTCGGGTGGAGGCAAAGGCGGGCCTCGTGCCGGGCGACATCCATGTCGATGCCGTTGCGCGCTACTTGTACCATATCGAGCCGAACGGCAGCACGGCGATGCGCTATGGCGTGGCCATCGCACGCGGGACATTGTACGAGCCGGGTATCTACACGATCCGGCGTAAAGCCAAGTGGCCCACTTGGCGTCCAACGGACGACATGATCGAACGCGAACCGGACCTTTATGCACAGCATGCGGAGGGGATGGACGCGGGGCCAACCAACCCATTGGGATCCCGTGCGCTTTATCTCTACGTGGGGAATCGGGACACTTATCTGCGTATTCATGGATCGCCTGAGCCGCGTTCGATCGGAGGTCGTGCGAGTTCAGGGTGCGTGCGCATGATCATGGCACATATCAACGATCTCTATCCCAACGTGGAAACGGGCAAAACCGCTCACCTGTATCCGCCCGAAGATGCGATCGGGGGCTAATGGGGCATCGTGATGTTGCTCAAAGCGTCTTGAACTAGCTCACCGCCTGGCAGATTGGATTGCCTTGTGACGTTCTGAGCGGCAACCAGGTCGCTTCGACCGGGCCGTTGTGCAAATACCAGAAGCAACTGTCATTCGGATCCAGCCGTACCTTGTTGAGGTTCTGGTATGGCGCAGCGAGACCGACGAGTGGTTCAGGCAATTCGGTGAAGGCACCGTCCGCATCGACCACCGGTGTCGTGGAACATCCGGTTAACAGATACGCACCAAAAAACAGGCCCAACGCCTTAGAGGTCCCGTTCATCCGGCTCTTCAATCCTCCGGACCTTCTCCCAGAGCGGTCGCCGGATAACCAGCTTCCGCAAGAACCTGAAGCAGGGCAGCCGAGGAGACTGTCGAGTCGATCTCTGTCGTGTGTGCAGCCAAATCCGTCCGGATGGTTGCGGACGGGTCTGCAGCCTTGACCGCTTTTTCGATAGCAGCAACGCAATGGCCACAGCTCATCTCTGGGACGTGAAATTTCATGGTGTATCCTCTTCTCACCCGTAGGAACTAAGGGTTCCAGTGGGTGGAAGGTCAAGCATCCGTCGATGTTGGAACAGGGGCTTTTGAGGGCACGGGTGCGTTGCTATCCGATGACTTGCTGCCTCCATGACAGGACTTCCCCATGAAGAAGAACATCACGCCATGTGCGCCGAGGCAAAGGGCGATTGGTGCCAAAACGCCCAAACTATCCTGCAAGCCAGAAAACGAGCCGCCGCGGGCAAAGAAAACAAGCAGCGGAAGCAGCATCACCGCGCAGCACACCCACATCCCGACGTGCATCATTTTTGAATTCTGTGGCTGCTGTTCCTGATCTGACATTTTCATCGGGCACTCTCCTGACCGGGGGATAGCGCACCAATGGCTTGTCCGACAAGTTTACAAATCGATACATTTCAATTGGAAACAGGGGGTTAGAGATGATTCAGGTTGATGCTGTGCCGATCACAAAAAGAAATCTCCGATGACCCCTTGAGCTTCCAGTTACTGGAAGCCCCATTTCTGCCTCGAGCACGCAATCGAGGTAATACGTTATGACCGACACCAGCCAAACAACGCTCAGCATCGAAGGCATGACCTGTGCATCCTGCGTGGGACGTGTTGAAAAGGCCTTGGCTAGCCTCGACGGGGTTTCCGACGTCGCTGTCAACCTCGCGTCTGAGACCGCGCGCCTTTCGCTGGATGATCCGTCTCGACTAACGGACGCCACGCAGGCGCTTGCCTCCTTGGGGTATCCCGCACGGACATCCAAGGTCACCTTGAACGTTGCGTCCATGTCCTGCGCGTCTTGCGTCGGGCGGGTGGACAAGGCATTGGCGGACGTGCCCGGAGTGCTTTCCGCTAGCGTAAATCTGGCGGCAGAAACTGCGACGGTCGAGTATCTCGAGGGCGCGGTATCCTTGGGCGAATTGATGGCCGCATCGGCGGCGATTGGTTATCCGGCCAAAATTGCAGAGGAGCAGGCGAGCCAGTCTCGCGTCGCACGCAAGGCAGAAGAAGCCGACGGACTGCGCCGCAGCGTCCTTTTGGCAGCAATTCTAACGCTCCCGGTCTTCATCCTAGAAATGGGCTCCCATCTTATACCGGCATTTCATCACTTGGTGATGACGACGGTTGGTCTCCAAACGTCTTGGATCATCCAGTTCGTCCTCGCAACACTCGTCCTCTTCGGGCCGGGACGCCATTTCTACACCAAGGGGTTTCCCGCGCTTTTCAAGGGCGCTCCGGACATGAACAGCCTCGTCGCCGTCGGCACCGGCGCGGCCTGGGGATATTCGGTGGTCGCAACCTTTCTTCCCGGACTTTTGCCAGAGGGGGTACGCGCGGTTTACTTTGAGGCAGCTGCGGTCATCGTCGTCCTCATTCTGGTTGGGCGCTGGCTTGAGGCACGCGCGAAGGGTCGCACCGGCGCAGCGATTCAGGCTTTGCTGGGCCTGCAGGTCCGCACCGCGCGCGTCATTCGGGGAGATGAAACGGCGGAGGTCGATGTCGACGCACTCGCCGTCGGCGATGTGATCCTTGTCCGACCGGGTGAACGGATCCCCGTGGATGGCGAGGTGACCGAGGGGTCGAGTAATGTCGATGAGAGCATGATTACCGGAGAGCCCGTGCCCGTGCAGAAAACCGCTGGTGCCGCTGTCACTGGCGGGACTGTCAACGGCATTGGAAGCCTGACGTTTAAGGCCGCACGGGTTGGTTCAGATACCACACTCGCGCAGATCATCCGCATGGTCGAAGAGGCTCAAGGTGCCAAGCTGCCCATCCAGGGACTTGTTGACCGCGTGACCCTGTGGTTCGTGCCTGCCGTCATGGTGCTTGCAGCGCTCACGGTTGTGATCTGGTTGCTTGTCGGACCGGACCCGGCTTTGACCTTCGCGTTGGTCGCCGGCGTCTCGGTTCTGATCATCGCCTGTCCTTGCGCCATGGGCTTGGCCACGCCCACGTCGATCATGGTGGGCACCGGACGCGCTGCAGAGATGGGAGTCTTGTTCCGTAAGGGTGATGCGCTCCAGGCCTTGTCCGAAGTCGATGTCATCGCACTCGACAAGACAGGGACGGTCACCGAAGGTCAACCATCGCTAACTAATCTGGTCACCACCGAGGGTCAGGACCGTGACAGGGTGCTGAGCCTGATCGCTGCCGTCGAGGCTCAGTCTGAGCATCCCATCGCCGAAGCAATTGTGCGCGGCGCACAGACAGAAGGGATTGCCGTTCCGACTGCCGCTGGCTTCCGCTCGATCACGGGTTACGGCGTCGCCGCGACCGTTGAAGGTCAGGAAGTGATGGTCGGCGCGGACCGTTATATGACCCGCGAAGGCATTGAGATCGCCGCCTTGGTCGAAACCGAAGCCGAGTTGGCCGGGCGGGGCCGGACAGCGCTTTATGCGGCAATCGACGGCAAACTGGCCGCAGTGATTGCCGTGGCGGATCCCGTAAAACCCGCCAGCCAGGAGGCCATTGCAGCCCTGCACGCGCGCGGTTTCAAGGTTGCGATGATCACCGGAGACAAACGCGAGACGGCGGAGGCCATCGCACGCGAGACCGGGATTGACCATGTCATCGCGGGAGTCCTGCCGGATGGCAAGGTCGCAGCCCTCGACAATCTGCGCGCGGGAGACCGAAAGATCGCTTTCGTGGGCGACGGCATCAATGATGCGCCAGCTCTGGCCCATGCGGATGTCGGCATCGCCATCGGTACTGGAACCGATGTCGCCATCGAATCCGCCGATGTGGTCTTGATGTCAGGCGATCTGCGCGGCGTGGTGAATGCGGTAGAGGTTTCCAGCCGCACCATGTCGAACATTCGCCAGAACCTCGTCTGGGCCTTTGGCTACAATGTCGCGCTCATCCCGGTCGCCGCCGGGGTTCTCTATCCGGCCTTTGGTTTACTTCTTTCCCCGGTCTTTGCGGCGGGTGCGATGGCGCTGTCGTCGGTATCGGTTCTGACAAACGCCCTGCGTCTGCGCCGCATCGTACCGGCCTTGCGTGAAGACAGAGACACCGCCGCACCACGGATCAGTGCACTGACCCAACCCGCAGAATAGGAGGATCGCATCATGAACATTGGAGAAGTTGCAGAGCGGTCCGGCATCCCGCCCAAAACCATCCGCTATTATGAAGATATCGGCCTGGTCAGGCCGCAGCGCAGTGGCAACGGATACCGCGCCTTCCGCGAGACCGATCTGCACAAGCTTGCATTCTTGGGTCGCGCGCGCGCGCTCGGGTTCTCGATTGAGGATTGCCGCAATCTCTTGAGCCTCTATGAGGATGAAACGCGGGAAAGCGCCCAGGTGAAGACCATCGCTGAAGAGCACCTGAGCGCAATCGACGACAAGATCGCTCAGCTTCAGGAGATGCGCGAGACCCTATCCCATCTCGTCGAGGCCTGTCACGGCGACCACCGACCGGATTGCCCGATCTTGAAGGATCTTTCTGGCGACGCGGAAAGCATCCGCTGAAAACATGTTCTAATTGGGAACCCTCCAGCGCTGGAATCTCGTTTGATAAAAAAGCGAAAGGAGTTCACATGTCAGATTCAGCAATATCTCATTACGACCATCAATCTGGTGTTACCGCCAAACCGGACAGTCACGGCAAGTCTTCTTACGGGCGCTTCATTGCGATGGTTGCAACGTCGACCGCCATCATGTTCGGCCTGATGTATCTGAACACCTATGCGCTCGAGCATATCTATTGGAGCGAGACGCGGTTCTACATGACCTTTGTTATGGGTGCAACGATGGCAGTCGTGATGCTCCTGTTTATGTGGGGCATGTACAAAAACGTCGCCGTCAATGTCGCCATTCTCGCAGGCTCGGCAGTCCTGTTCGTCGGAGCTCTCTGGCTCGTACGCAGCCAGGAAACCGTGCAGGATGAAAGTTGGATGAGTGCCATGATCCCGCACCATTCGATTGCAATCATGACCAGCAAGAGGGCGGAAATCACCGACCCGCGTGTCAAAGCGCTTGCTGAAGAAATTGTCGTGGCCCAAGATCGGGAAATCGCGGAAATGCGTTTTCTGCTCGCCGACATCGAAGCAAATGGTGAAGCTGGGCCAGAATGGCCATTGGGTAAATCCGATGGACCTGCAAGTGTGGCAAGCCTGACGCAGGCAATCTCGACGCCGGTCATTGCAGGCATCCGTCCTGCTCCTCTTTCGGACGCGGAGATCGCGAGCGGGCTCGGCACCGAGCCGATGTGTACGTTCGTTCGCGCCGTCAACGCCGACCCCATATTGGCGACCGATGGAAACGGGCAGGGAATCGCGAAGGTCTCCGGGTCGCTGGTGCAATTCGAAGCGACCGGCAATGTGGCCTCTGGAGGTGTTCTGATGGCCGATGGTGGTCAGATGACCGTCGCAACGAACGATGCTGACAACGGAGAAGGCTCTACCCTTTTGTTCGAATTGACCGGTGAAACCCCGCTCGCGGTTGGCTTCATGGGCTATTGGACCTGCAACAGCTAGACCAATGGAGGACATGATGCCGAAAGATACCAACCAGGCCGCAGGAAAGGCTGTTCTTTATCGCATGGTCATGGAAGACCACCTCTGCCCCTATGGATTGAAATCGAAAGATCTCTTGGAGCGCGAAGGGTATGAGGTCGAAGACCATCATCTGACGACGCGCGAAGAGACGGACGCGTTCAAGGCGGAACACAACGTATCGACAACACCCCAGACCTTCATCAGCGGTACGCGCATCGGCGGCTATGACGCCTTGCGCGAGCACTTCGGGAAAGAGGTTAAGGAGGCGGACGAGACGACCTATCAGCCGGTCATCGCGATCTTCTCGGTAGCGTTTCTCATGGCCCTGGGCCTCAGCTGGGCGTTCTACGGGTCGATACTTACCCTTCGCGCTTTCGAGTGGTTTATCGCGATCTCCATGTGCTTCCTTGCCGTCCAGAAGCTGAAGGATATCGAAGGCTTCTCGACGATGTTTCTGAACTACGATCTGCTCGCGCAACGCTGGGTGCGTTACGGCTACATCTATCCCTTTGGTGAAGCCATCGCGGGCGTTCTCATGGTCGCGGGCGCACTTGTATGGATCAGTGCACCAATCGCCCTCGTAATCGGGACCATCGGGGCGGTCTCCGTGTTCAAGGCGGTCTATATCGACGGGCGAGAGTTGAAATGCGCTTGTGTTGGTGGCGGGTCGAACGTGCCACTGGGATTTGTGTCGCTGACCGAAAATCTGATGATGATCTTCATGGGGGTCTGGATGCCCGCGCGCGCAATCGGTTGGATATAGGAGGAGCAATGGTCCATGTCGCCAAAGTCCTGACCTTGCTGACATGCGCCGTGTTTGCACCAGCCGCGGGCACCGCCAACGAGGTCATTTCTTTTGACGGCAGCTGGAAAGAGCAGGGCTTCTTGCGCCTTTTCTCGAACGATTTTGGTCAACGGGGACGCCAGTTGGACATCCTCTCGGACGGTACGGTCTCGTTGCTCTGGCGCCCCGTTGAGGCCCTCAATCGTTCGGCTGGGTCTGCGCGTTGGGTCTGGCGGGTCCACGAGGGTGTCCGACCGACCGATCTTACGATCAAAGGTGGTGACGACAGAAATCTGGCGATCTACTTCGTTTTCGTCGATCCGGAGAGGGTGGACGCTCTGAGCGGAAAGAGCGCGCGGCGCATTCTTCAAGAGAACAGCGCACGCGCCCTGATCTACGTGTGGGGCGGTACGCACCCGACCAATGCGATATTGCCCAGCCCCTATTCGCCCCGGTTGCGCAGCAAAGTCCTGCGCCCTTCAGAGGTCGGGCAGTATCGTGAGCAGGTCGATCTCGCATCAGATCATCGCACTGCGTTCGGGAGCGAGCCGGGTGCCCTGATTGGATTGGCCGTGTCGGCAGACAGCGATGATACCAAGGGCAGAATCGTTGCGTCGATTTCCGATCTTCAGCTCGATTAAACGCGTTACTCCGACGCGACACTTCGAACAGACGCTGTGTCGAGAGCGTCAAGAACTGCCTGTGGCGTCAAAATTTCCGGGAGAGCGATGCCGGAAGGCGACCCTGGCCCGAAGACGATATTGAACGGAATGCCGTAGCGGTCATATCGCTCGAGAAACCGCGCGATGTTTTCATTCGGGCGGGTCCAATCCGCTTGCATGGCAACCACGGAACCTCCGCGCAACTGAGCACGCACCGGATCCCTGTCAAGCACGAGAGACTTGTTGGCTTTGCAGGTCAAACACCAATCTGCGGTCACATCGACGAAGACAGTCTTCCCTTCTGAGACGTGACGCGCAATGCCGATGGGTTCGAAATCCGTCCACTGGGACGTCGCATCAACCCCCGGAGTGGTGCGGTCAGGGGTTGAGGTGAGACCTGCCCCGAAAATCGCCAGAAAAGCACAGGCGCTGAGAACCGCGCGCCGTACCCACTGGTTTGCCCGCAGGATTGATGCAGCGACGATGAACACCGCTGTGAGTACCGAGACAAAGGCAGCTGCCCGTCCACCTGCCACGCCGACGAGAACGAACAAAAGCCAAGCGGCTGTTGCCAGTAACAGACCGCCGAGCAGCAGCCTGACCATAAGCATCCATCGCCCGGGGCGGGGTAGCCGCGTGACCCACTCGGGACGTGCGGCTATGACGAGGTAGGGCAGGGCCAGTCCAAGACCGAGCGCTGTGAATATCACCATCACGTCCATTCGTGTGCCCGCGAGCGCAAAGGTGATCGCGGTGCCTAAGAATGGGGCGGAACAGGGCGTGGCGAGGATGGCCGCAAGCAGACCCGTGCCAAAGTCTGAGATATACCCGGATCGGGCACCGCTGGCACCGAGGCGGTCTTGAAGGGCCACGGGCAAGGATATCTCGAATGCACCGAAGAGATTGGCGGCAAAGACGGCGATGACCATGAACATCAGCGTCACGAAGACCGGATTTTGGAACTGTATTCCCCAGCCGACGGACACTCCGATCCATTGAAGAAACACTAAGGCAGCCGCAAGCGCCCAGACAAATGTCAGTACCCCCAAAGCTGAAAACAGGAACCCGTTGCGCGTCATCTGCCGGGTTTGACCGGTTGCCTTCAATACAGATGTGAGCTTGATCGATAGAACGGGCAATACGCAGGGCATGACATTCAGGATCAGACCCCCGAGAAAGGCGATGGCGGCCACCGCCACAACCTTGAGTACACTCGCCCGAGGGTCCGCGCTTGCAAACGGTGGGGCAGGGGGCTCCGAAGTGAGCGTGACCGGTGCCGTGATGGCACGCCCGGTGTCAGTGATCGTAACCGAAGGCTCTGCATGCTCTTCGGTCCAAGCGTTGATCGGTATTTGTGCCCAGAGTTCCGTTCTATCGCGATCCAACCGGATATCTGGTTTGCCAAAGGTCACAAGCGGTCCGAATTCCGGGAACACGTCGACCTGACCGAACGGTGTGTCGCTCTTTGCCACAACGATGAGAGCCGAGTCGCGCGTATCTAGGGCCGTGACCGATATCCTGATGTCGCTGTTCTCGGGCACCGCGGGAACGCGATCGGCGTAAGTAGCAATCTGGCCAGCCGATTTTGTATCGATCCCGACGCCTTGTGGCAAGGCGAGCGAAAGTTCGAAGTCATGGGGCACACAGACAGTCGAACATGTCAGCAAGGACACACGGGCACGCAGTTCCAGAGGGTGGCCGGCGTCCTCAAGTCTCGCGCGGATCGGCAAGACAACCTGACCTGAATAGCCGAAGTTCTCGATCCCGAAGGCTTCGAAACGTTCCGGCGCGGGCCAGAGAAGCTCGGCGGATTTCAGATTGGTCGAACCAGCCCAGTCGAGTTTCGGTGCCAAGCCAACCTCGCCGGGCGTGCGCCAGTATCCCTTCCAGCCCTCGCCGTACTCCAAGGCCAATCCAAGTGAGACGGAGGCGGCATCTGGCGCAATCCCGTCTTCGGCCGAGATAAGACGCGCGGTTACGGCGGGGTTTGAAAAGCTCTCGGATTCGGCAGCCTTGACGGCATCGGATAGGAAGATGCCCATGAAACCGAGAAAAAAGAGCAGAGGCCAAGCCCCGAGATGAGAAACCCGGACGGTCATTTGGATGAACATGCGATCAACGCAAAGCGCCAGGCAGGCTTGCCAACGCCGCCTCCATATCCGTCACGGGCAATCCGCGTGCGATCCAGCCTGGCCCCTTCGGTGATCCCAGCATCCCTTCTGAGACATCGATGAAGCCCGTGTATCCAGCTTGCTTCAAGGCGCTCAAAAGATGGCCACTGCGCCCTCCGGTGGCGCAGATCAGAGCAATGGGTTTCTCGCCTGAAAAATCGCGTGCGGCGAACAAGCGGTGCTCGAATCCCGGTTCATGCATGCTGATCGGCCATGCATCTTTTGCGACGCCCGTTTCTATCCACTCAGCGCGCGATCGCACATCAATCAGGGAAACCCTGTTCTGCGCCAATGCGTCTGCCGTCTCGGCAGCCGACCAAATCGTGCGCTTCGCTGCCGAGACGGCCTGCGGGGCCACGACCCACGACGAGCCAAGCAGGAGGAAACACCGCCTATCCATATCGTCTCCACAGTCGATTGACGACAAACACCAAGACATCCCGGGCCGAGCCTTCCAGCCTATGCAGCCGTGCAAACATCTCGCCAACCCTCTTCGCGCTCCAACGCGATGATTTCCCGAACCAGATTGTCGCTGATCTGACCTTGAACGACGGTCCGGCCGATCACGAGGGCTGGCGTGCCAACAAAAGCGAATACGCGTGCAAGAGCCGCGCTGTCCTCCAATTCGCGCGCGATCGCAGCACTCTGCATGTCAGCAACCAATTTGTCGCTATCGACGCCCAGATCAGAGGCGAGGCGCGAGAGATATTCTGGCGTTGCCTGGAAAGGAGATTTCATCAGCCGTTCATGAAAGGCGACATAGGCGTTTTGCCGTTTCGCTGCCAAAGCCGCTTTGGCCGCGAGATTCGACGTATCGCCGAGGAGCGGCAACTCGTGCCAGGCCACTGTAATCCTGTCAGGCATCTCGCCCGTCATGTCGGCCAACCGTTTGGTCTGCACCCGGCAAAAGGGGCAATAGTAATCCGAGAACGACGCCATCGGGACCTGGGTTGGCGTAGGACTCAGATCACCGTAAAGGGCCGAACAAATATTCTCGGAAACACGCTGCAAGGCTGCTGCTTTCTGCGCTGCCACCTCGGTGCTGTCCGCCGTGCCCAGGCCTACAAATGGATCGAAGCCGCCTGACGTCTCACCCGCAACATACTTTCGAAATCCAGCTGGACTATCGAGCGCCTGCAGCTCCAGTTTTTCCGGAAGCAGCGACGGGACCGTGCGCAGGGCCGCGTACCCTGCGATGACCACCCCGATTGTCAAAAGTGTTGACCGTCTCTTGGAATCCATCTGCTGCCTAATCTGCCCGCCCGCCGTTAATCCCGTAACGAGAAGTCCTGCAAATGGTCAACTTTAGATATTGATACAATCCTTGGATCGCGCTTTATGTTGCCGCAAAAACAGATAGCACTAATTCACGCACATGTTGTGGAACACTTTCATCGCCCTGCGGTCGCTTTGCCTGGCATTCGTTTGTCTGACGATGTCTGTCGTCGGAACGCAAGCGGTGCCGTTTGACGGAGATACCAGCGGCTTCGAGCGCGGCCTGCATATAGCCAATGCCGATTTTGAGGAAGAATTGTCCGGCCACATCCATGCGCACCACACAGTCAGCAAAGCCGAGCGGAAGACCGACGGTCACACCGGACACGGCGATGGCTGCCACACTAGTCTTTGCTGTTTCATGGATTACCAGCAACAGCTCGAGCATTGGTTTGAAGAGACCGCCAGTCCTTCGCCAACGCAGGTCACATTTGTGAACACGCATTCATCCCGTGTGCCCCTCGGTCCAGATCGGCCACCTAAACACTCCTGACAATTCGGTGTCCGCCTATGCGGGCTGATTGATCATGCGATCGCTGCATTCGATGCAGCCGTCAGGAGTTGATTTCTATGCGTGGAAGATACGCGGCACTTTCAGTCCTTGCTCTCGCTGCCGGTGTTGGGGGCGGAGTTTTGCTAGAACGCCTTTACCTAAACCCTACAGCGCAAGCTGGCTTGGACGGGCCTGAAATCCTGTATTGGGTTGCCCCGATGGACCCGAATTTCCGGCAACCCGGCCCGGGGAAATCGCCTATGGGGATGGATCTGGTTCCTGTGTACGAGGGCGAAGAGCCTTCGGGGGATCCTTCGGAAGTCACGCTGGATGCCGCTGAAATCAACGCAATTGGGGTGCGCACAGCGCTGTCGCGCATGACGGATGTCGAACCTAGGATCGAGACTGTTGGGTTCGTCGGATATGATGAGCACTTGACCAGCCACGTGCATACCCGTGTCGAAGGGTGGATCGAGAAGCTTAAAGTGCGGGCCGTGGGCGACCGCGTCGAAGGGCAGCAGGTGCTGTTCGAGTTGTTTTCACCACTCATAGCAGCAGCTACCGGAGACCTTGTTCGCGCCGTAGAGGACGGCGACCCCCGCATTCTGGAGGCGGCTCGCAATAAGCTGATGAGCCACGGCATGTCAGCACGTCAGATTGCGGAAATCGAGGCTGGGGGTGAACTTGTCCGCAACATCGAAATCGAAGCCCCGCAGAACGGTGTTGTCATCGCCTTGAATGCGGCGGACGGGATGTATTTGCAACCTGGGACACTCGCGTTTTCAGTCGCCGATTTGTCTCGGGTCTGGCTCATTGTCGATGTCTTCGAACGTGACATCGCAAGGCTCTCGGAGGATATGCGGGCGGTCGCTCAGTTCGAACATCTTCCGGGACGCAGTTTCGAAGGTGAGATCGACTATATTTATCCCGAGCTCGACCCTCAGACCCGGACCCTGCCTGTAAGGCTAAGGTTCGACAATTCCGATGGTGTTCTTCGTCCCGGCATGTTCGGGAGCGTAAGCTTGATACCGACAGAAACACGGACAGTGTTGACCGTGCCGTCTGAGGCCGTGATCCGCACCGGATCAGCGGAACGGGTCATCCTTAAAACGGGTGAGGGGACCTTCAAGCCCAGACTGGTCACAACAGGATTGCGGGACAGTTTCGGCGAAGGTGGACGAACCGAAATTCTGCAAGGGATCGGCCCCGGCGAGGAGGTGGTTGCCTCCGCACAATTCCTGATCGACAGTGAAAGCGCTCTAAGTGCCGGCTTTATGCGCATGGCACCGACGGATGCGGAGCCTGCCCGCGGCAAAGGCATTCTCGTAGATCTCGACCGCGAAACCCGGGTCGCGCGCGTTCGTCATGATATGCTCGAGAGCCTGGACTGGCCCGCGATGACGTCCGAGTTTCCTGTAAGGGCTGGCGTTTCGCTTGACCGGCTGAATGCGGGTGACGAGGTCGCCTTTCTTGCTGCAAGGGGTGCCGACGGGCTTCTCAGCTTGATGGAGCTTGCACCTGATGACGGCATCGCTGGCACGGGAACCGGGATGGCTCTGGCCGTCACGCCAGACGGCAAATTGACCCTTGAGCACGGTCCAATCCCTGAGCTTGGCTGGCCCGCCATGACCATGGATCTACCGGTGGTTGGTGTCGATCTCGACGCAGTGCCGCTTGATGCACCTATTGAGTTTGATTTGGCAGCGGACGACGGCGGAATGTTCTCTGTCATAGCAGTCCGTGCGGAAGGCGCAGACTCCGGAGCCGCGATGGAGCCAGAAGAGGAGCCCGCGGAAGGGGCTGCACCAATCGTCGTCTCTGGGATCATTGATGCGTTGAACGCCGAGAATGGGACAGCGACGATCACACACGGACCGATGGCTGAAATCGGGATGCCCGGGATGACCATGGAGTTTCCCATCGATTCAGCCTTGGATGCGACTGCATTGGCGACCGGCGCGGAAATGACGCTGACCTTTGCGCGTCCGGATGGAATGAATATGGTTCTGGCCGCGGCTGAAGTGGTCCCTCCACCCATGCAGGTCACAGGTCAGATCAACTCCATCGACAATGATGCGAGGACAGCAAACGTCACTCATGGCCCCATGGTCGAAATCGGGATGCCGGGCATGACCATGGACTTTCCATTGTCGGAGGACGTCGAGGTTGCACGCCTGCCAATTGGAACTGACGTGACGCTCATCCTGCGGCGAAACCCTGACTTTTCGATGACGCTCTTGGATGTGACCGTTGACGGGAGCGTGACGCAATGATCCCGGCGATAATACGCATCTCGCTCGCCAACAGGTTCGTCATTGTTGCTCTAGCGTTCATGATGGGTGCAGCAGGTATTTGGGCCATCCGCGAAACGCCGGTAGATGCCATTCCAGATTTGTCCGATGTGCAAGTGATCGTCCGCACACCCTATCCGGGACAGGCACCCCAGGTCGTTGAAAACCAGATAACATACCCGCTGGCGACGGCGCTGCTTGCGGTGCCCGGTGCTGAGGACGTCCGTGGGTTTTCCTTTTTCGGCGACAGATTTGTTTATGTTGTTTTCGAAGACGGCACGGATCTTTACTGGGCCAGATCGCGCGTGCTGGAATATCTTGGACAGATTTCAGGCAGCTTGCCGGAGGGGGTCTCACCACAGCTTGGACCCGATGCCACGGGCGTGGGATGGATTTATCAGTACGCGCTGATTGATCGGACTGGAAATCATGATCTGGCCCAACTCAGAACACTCCAGGACTGGTTCCTAAAATATGAATTGCAGGCCGTCGACGGTGTGTCCGAGGTCGCCACAATCGGCGGTATGGTCAAACAATATCAGGTTGTTGTCGATCCCAACAAACTCCGGGCCTATGACATCACGCTGGCCCAGCTCAGGAACGCGATCCAAGCGGCCAACCGCGAAACCGGCGGGAGCGTCATCGAGATGGGCGAAGCGGAATTCATGATCCGCTCCTCCGGCTACATTGACGAGCTGTCAGATCTCGCAAGTGCGCCTCTCATGGTCAACGACCGCGGCGCAGCACTCACCCTTGGGGACGTTGCGGACATTCGGTTGGGACCGGAGATGCGGCGCGGCGTCGGAGAACTCGATGGGGAAGGAGACGCCGTCGGAGGCGTTGTGGTTCTGCGTTGGGGCGGCAACGCTCTGGCGACGATCAAAGCAGTCGAGAGTCGGATCGAGGTGTTGCGGCCCAATTTGCCGGAAGGCGTTGAGATCATAACGACCTATGACCGGTCGGGCGTCATCGAGCGGGCCATCGAAAACCTGCAGAAGAAGCTAACGCAGGAATTCATTGTGGTGGTTCTGGTTTGTGCCGCCTTCCTGCTGCACTTGCGATCTTCGCTGGTGATCCTGCTGTCACTGCCATTGGGCATCTTCGCCGCTTTCATCCTGATGAAGGCACAGGGTGTGAATGCCAACATCATGTCCTTGGGCGGTATTGCCATCGCGATCGGGGCAATGGTGGATGCCTCTATAGTCATGATCGAGGCGATGCACCGAAGACTGGAAAAGGAGAAGCTGACCGCAGAGAACAGATGGCGGATTGTACAGGAATGTGCGGCCGAGGTCGGCCCGGCACTCTTCTATTCCCTCGCGATCATCACGGTCAGTTTCCTCCCTGTCTTCGTCCTGGAAAATCAGGAGGGGCGGCTGTTTTCTCCGCTGGCCTATACAAAAACCTACGCCATGGCCGCAGCGGCGATCCTGTCGATCACGCTCGTGCCAGTTCTGATGGGATACTTCGTGCGCGGGCGGATTTTACCTGAGCGCAAGAACCCGTTGAACAGGCTGGTTGTCTTCATCTATCGCCCGTTCCTCGATGCAGCGATCGCATGGCCCTGGGCCACCACTTTGCTGGCCGGTGCGCTGGTCGCTTCGATGTGGTATCCCTATCAGCGGCTGGGCTCAGAATTCATGCCCGAGCTGAATGAGGGCGACTTCCTTTACATGCCGAGCTTTTATCCCGGCATATCGACGGGCAAGGCGCGCGAAGTCCTCCAACAGACCAATCGCCTGATCGCTACAATCCCAGAGGTTGAAACTGTGCACGGCAAAGTGGGGCGCGCAGAGACAGCGACCGATCCTGCACCACTCACGATGGTGGAAACCACGATCCAACTAAAGCCAGAAGCTAAGTGGCGCCCCGGCATGACCATGGAAAAAATTCGCGATGAGCTTGATCGGACTGTGCAGATCCCAGGCGTGACCAATGTCTGGATCCAGCCGATCAAGAACCGGATCGACATGCTTGCCACCGGGATACGAACGCCGGTTGGTGTCAAGATCTCGGGTGCTGATCTGAACGTCATCACAGACATCGGGATCGAAGTGGAACGGGCCGTGTCGGATATCGAGGGCACTGCCTCCGCCTATGCGGAGCGCCCGGTAGGCGGGCGCTTCATAGAAATCGACGTCAAGCGCGACGCCGCAGCGCGATACATGATGAGCGTGCGGGATGTTCAGGATGTGGTGCAAACCGCCATCGGTGGGATGCAGGTATCGGAATCCGTTGAAGGGCTGGAGCGCTTTCCGATTAACCTGCGCTATCCGCAGGCCTGGCGCGATAGCCCCGAACGCCTCGAAAACTTGCCCGTTGTCACCCCATCAGGGGCTCATGTGCCGCTGACCGCCTTGGCCGATGTCCGTATTATCGATGGTCCGGGCATGATCCGATCAGAGAACGCTCGGCGCACAGGATTCGTGTTTATCGATATCGCAGGACGAGACCTCGGCGGATATGTCGCCGAGGCGCAGAGGGTCGTGGCCTATCAGGTGCGCCTACCGCCCGGATATTCTCTGACATGGTCCGGGCAGTATGATTACATCGAGCGGATGCAGGACCGGCTGGCGATCGTCGCCCCCGCCACGCTTATGATCATCACGCTGATGTTGTTCATGGCGTTCAATAGGGTGATTGAAGTTGGCATCATTCTCGCCGCGCTTCCTGTCGCGTTGGCAGGCGGTGTCTGGTTTCTGTGGTATCTCAGCTTCGACATTTCGATCGCCGTCCTTGTCGGCTTCATTGCCCTGGCCGGCGTGGCCGTCGAAACAGCTATCGTCATGCTGCTTTATCTCAATCTCGCCTGGGAAAAGCGACGCAAACTCGGTCAATCCGAAGTCCGCAAGCTGACAAAAGACGATATCGAGGAGGCCGTCTTTGAGGGAGCTGTTCTTCGGGTGAGACCCAAAGTCATGACCGTGGCCACCATCTTCGCGGCGCTGATACCGATCATGTATGGCACCGGCACCGGCTCGGAGATCATGCAACGCATCGCTGCACCGATGATCGGCGGTATGGTGACAGCGACCCTGCTGACGCTTTTTGTCATTCCTTCCATCTTCGTGATTTGGAAACGGCTCGCGCTGAAACGCGTAAACCGCGAAATCACGTCCCCAATTCAGCAGCCCGTCGATGCAGCACTGCCTGCCGAATAATCGAACGCACAAACCTCAAGAATGGAGCTTCTCATGAAGATACTGACTGCAAGTCTCGTACTTCTGACCCTGTCCGCGACAGGGGCTATCGCACAAATGAACCACAATATGGATCATTCGGACATGCCGATGTCCGCCGAACAAATGGAGGGCGCGGTTCACGCGAAGGCCGTGATTAATTCCATCGGCGACGGCACTGCAAACGTGAGCCATGACCCGATTCCAGAGATCGGCTGGCCTGCAATGACGATGGATATGACGGTTCTGGAAAACGCGCAGATGATGGGAGAGGTGACCGATGGTGACGAGGTGACCCTGATGCTCGTCAAGGGCGAAGATGGGATGTATGCAATCGGGGGCATAATGCCAAACTGATCAAGGATTCGCAGTTGCCGAGAAATCGGCAGCTGCGGCGCGTACTGGGAGAGTTACACCGAGTTCGACCGCCGAGCTGCGTGTAGGCGAAAGGAAAGTGAATGGCGCTGTCTTCGAAACAACTTGGTTTGATCGCTGCCGGCGGATCGGCCGTTCTGTTGCTGGCCGCCTTCTTGTTTCAGGCGGCGGGCTATGCACCATGTGCGATGTGCATTTGGCAGCGATACCCTCACGCGATCGCCATCGCTATTGGCGCGCTCCTCATGGTTGGTTTGCCCATCTTACCGCTACTGATGGCAGGCGCTGCCGCCGCGTTCGTGACAGCGGGCATCGGGATGTTTCATACCGGCGTAGAACGGGGTTGGTGGGAAGGTCCGACATCCTGCACAGGCTTAGGTCTTGATATGTCAAACTTGTCAGCTGCGGACCTTCTGCCCTCTGCATCATCTGCACCATCGGCCTTGGTCATGTGCGACGAAGTCGCCTGGGAGTTCCTCAGCCTGTCTATGGCGAGTTGGAACGCGCTTTGGAGTTTCCTTCTTGCAGGGCTCTGGGTTCTGGCCTTTGCCCAAGCATGGCGCGCGTCGCGCTCACGTGAGAGCGCGACGGCAATCTAGCTCTGAAGACGCAGGATGACGACGGCAATAGCCGTCAGACACACAGCGGCCGACAAAAAAGCGACGAGAGCAACCGAAACCGCGCCCATGTTTCTTGGGAAGAGATCAACGAATGGTCTCAGGATTGCCGACTTTCCGGCTGCCGTAACATAGAGCGGCAGTGCACTTACCAAAGTGGCGTACAGGTAGACTCCGGATATGTTTTCAAAGAGTGCGGACCGCGCCAGTGTGGGCGCAACCACTGAAAGGGCCGTCGCCCGACTACCTCCAAAAGAGCCGAACCAACCGGCGGAAAGCACGTAAATGAAGGCGTGGAGAACGAGAAAGAGAGCGACTCGGATACCAAGATCGAGGAGAATGAACGACGCTGGATCACGGCCATTGGCGTCCTTGGTATTCAACACCGCAAACAGAAAGAAGCCGACGTAGTTGACGATAAAGATGACCGGAAGCCCATTCGTCAGAACCTGCCTGAAAAACCGTAAAAGCGCCGGTCCTCCGTCAATCAAGGCCGAAGCAAATCCAGGCGCACGCATGACATAAACGAGCAAGACCGGTAGGAGCCCGATCAGGCTGAAGACCAAGACGTTCGTTACAAATTGCGCGCCCGGCATCTTGGTTGAAAAGAAGCGTTGCATGTAAGCAGGTTGGCATGTCTGGAGGATATAGTGTAAGCGGCGGCTGGCGAGCACAGGATTATCTGCTTGACGGGAAATTCCAGGGCAGCAGGTCGTCGATGCGTTTTTTCGGATGACCCGCGGCGATCGCTTCGAGTGTAGATTTCAGATAGGCGAAAGGCTCGACGCCGTTGATTTTGGCGGTTTCGATCAACGAGGCGATCCGGCCCCAGGCTTTGCCGCCTTCGTCATGGCCTGCAAACAGTGCGTTTTTCCGATTTAGCGCAATTGGGCGGATTAAATTTTCGACTTGGTTGCTGTCTATCTCGACGCGCCCGTCGATGAGGAAGGTTTGTAATCCGTCCCAATGGCGGTGGATATACGCCAGTTTTCACCAAGGCGGGATTTGGCAGAGACGCGGGTGCGCTGTGTTTGCAGCCACTCGCCGAAGGTTGCAACGAGGGGCGCGGATCGGGCTTGGCGGGCCGAGAGGCGCTGGCCGGGGGATGTGCCTCGGATATCTTTTTCGATGGCGTAAATTTCGGCGATCTGGTGCAGGCCCTCTGCTGCGATCTCGGATTTGTCGCGATCATGGATTTCCTTGAGCTTTCGACGCGCGTGTGCCCAACAATGGGCAACGACGATGGGCTCGCCGCCCTTGCGCGTGGCGCGGGTCAGGCGATTGTACCCTTGATAGCCGTCCAGTTGCAGGATGCCATCGAAACCGGTGAGGAATTTCTCCGCATTCTCGCCCCGCCGATCTGGGGCGTAGAAGAACACCACCCCCGGCGGGTCATCGCCGCCCCAATTCCGATTATCACGCGCCAGTGCCCAGAGGTATCCGGTTTTGGTTTTCTTGCGGCCGGGATCGAGGATCGGCGCGGTTGTCTCATCCATAAATAGCTTCGTGGATGTCTTCAGGTGTTCGGCCAGCTGGTCGACCACCGGCCCCAGATGGAAGGCCGCTTTGCCGACCCAATCGGCCAGCGTTGAGCGGTGAATGTCGATACCTGCACGACCCAGAATTTGGGATTGCCTGTGCAGCGGGCAGTGATCTGCATATTTTGACACCAACACATGCGCGATGCTGCCCTCTGTCGGCAGCGCCCTTTCGATCAGGCGCGCTGGCGCTGGGGCTTGGGTCACTCCATCGGTGCAATGGCGGCAGGCATATTTGGGGCGCACGGTGACGATTACGCGCATTTTGGCGGGCACGATGTCCAGACGCTCGGATCGGTCCTCGCCAATTTTGTGCATCTCCCCGCACCCGCAAGGGCAAATCAAGCTGTCGGGTTCGACAATCTGCTCGATGCGTTCCAGATGCTCGGGCAGATTGCCCAGGTTGCGCCGCGCCACCGGTTTGCGTTTGGGTGCATCTTCTCCGGTGGCTTGGGTGTCCTTGCGCTCGTGCACCTCGGCGATGGCAACTTCGAGCTCTTCGAATAAGAGCTGCCGGTCATTCTCGTCCAGCTTCTCGGACTTCTTGCCATGCACCGCATGGTTCAGCTCAGCCACCAGATGCTCAAGCCTTTTGTTGATCTCCTTGAGTTCTGCGACCTGCGCGGCCTGCGCCTCAAACAGCGCCCGGAACTCGGGCGGCAGCAGGCTCAAATCAAGGTCATTGGCAGCGTCGGACATGGCCGCCGCATAGCACGAAGGCCCAAGTTTACCGAGCCCAATCGACCTCCTGATTCATTCAGCCGCAGCCGGAGGGCGGCTTTCCAAAGCCTTCACCTTGCGCCAGTCCAGCCCCGCAAAAAGCGCCTCGAACTGGGCGTGGTTCAGCGACATCACACCGTCCCGAATGGCGGGCCAGGTAAAGCTCGTGTCCTCCAGCCGCTTGTAGGTCATCACCAACCCGGTTCCATCCCAATACAGCAACTTTAGCCGATCCACCCGTTTTGAGCGGAACACAAATACCGTTCCCGTGAACGGGTCTTTACGCAAAACCGAACTCACCAGTGCTGATAGGTCATCGTGCCCTTTCCGGAAGTCCACCGGCTTCGTTGCCACCAAAATACGAACCCGGTTTGAGGGGAATATCACGCTGTCTCCCCAAGCGCGCGAACAATCTGAGCAACCCGTGCCGCTGGAGTTGTCCCATCCAGCTTGATCAACATCTCGCCCGCAACGATCTCTATAGCAGGCGACAACGCATCGACTTCCGAGGGCGGCGGCGCAGGCGGACTATCAAAAACCACCAAAGGCGCAAACGCAGCCTCTTTCCCGAGTACCGGCAAAACAAGCTCACCATCCTTGGCCATCCGTCGCCACGACGACACATGGTTCGCGCGCACATCATATTTGCGAGCCACCGCATTCACCGTCGCACCCGGCAACAACGTCTCCGCAACAATCCGCGCCTTCACCGCATCCGGCCAGCGCCGCCTACCATCGCTGGAGGTCGAAACACCCAAGCGCCTGAGAAACTCAACTGTAGTCTCCATGGAGAAACTCACCTCGCAAAATCAACTTTGGAGGTGAAATCTCAAATCAGACATCGGACTGGAAGGTGACCGTCACGCACCGCTTACGATATAGTCGATTTTCGGAACCAAAATTACCGTTTCACACGGGCGTACCTTAGGACCGCAGTTCAGAACAGCAGTTCCAGTGTACTTGTGTGCTAATGATTTTTTCTTGGCTGAAACATCCTCTCTTAATCAACGGTTTCCTCAGTTCGAGAGCAGGCTCACCTGAAATCGAGGAAATATGATGCGAGAAGATCAATAGCGCGTGCAATCTGAGTCTTCTGTATCCGCCACAAATGCGGATTGTTTCGTAGATCAACTTGCGACTAGCTGTTGATACAGGCAGATTGAACCGCCCCTTCCGTTCAGAAGGGGCGGTCCCGTGTCAAAACATCAGACGCGTCCCAAAAACAATAGAGGTAACCCCGTTTTCCTCTCCGCTTGCACGAATAAGATCAGCCGTCCCACCAAAGGATTTTTCGTAGTTTATCCCTATGTAAGGCGAGAAAGAACGATCAACCAGATCATAACTAAGCCTCAACCCGGCTTCAATTGTTGCACCACCTGACGCTTGATCATAAGCAAGATCATCCTCAAGAGGGACCGTCACTTCGATGCTGGGTGTCAAGATGAGCCGATTGGTAATTAGACCCTCATACTCCGCTTCAAAGCGAAAGAAAGAATGATCGGACAAGTAGAAGTCAGCATCAACCTCTAGGAAACCAGGAGCAAGACCTTTAAGGCCAAGCACCGCATTATACCGATCCGGTAATCCATCGGGTGTACTTGCCTGTACACCAACGACGCCATCAAAGAACGTTGAAATCGGGAACTGTAACCGCAACTGGTTTTCCAAGCCTTCGAAGTCACCAGACCCTTCCAGGATTTCAGCTTCGCTCCGCCAAACGAACTTCAACTCGTCAGTTCCAATGACGAAATCGAAGTCCCAAACGAAAACGCCTTCATCGTTGTCACCACTACGGTATTCAAACTGTTCAGCTTGGAAACCATAGATGAGAGGTTCCGCATGAGCGGCGGAGAAAGTGGAGATTAACAAGCTGGCAACGCCAGCTATCTTCAAACTCTGCATTACTATATTCCTTTTCGGCCGCGAAGATCAGGCTGGGCCGCCATTGACAACAACCTTCCGGAACATGCCAGCATCGGCGTGATACGAAAGATGGCAGTGGAACGCCCACTGACCGGGTTCGTCGACCTCGACATCTATGTCCACCGTCATGGCGGGGTTCACGTTTACGGTATGTTTGATGGGGTTACGAGATCCTTTGCCCACATCCACGAGCGACCACAGGCCGTGCAGGTGCATCGGGTGCGCCATCATCGTTTCGTTGATGAAACGAATACGCACGCGTTCCCCGTAGTTCAGGACGATCGGCTCTGCATCATTGAATTTCACATCGTTAATCGACCAGATGTAGCGCTCCATGTTCCCCGTAAGCCGCAATTCGATGGTGCGCGACGGCTTCCTGTACTTGTATTTGGGCCGCGCAGCCGTGAGGTCGGCATAGGACAGGAATTTCCCACCATTGTAGGCCCTCGGTATCAAACCGCTGCCATTGGCATAGGAGGAGTCGACGCTGCTGGGCTCCGTCATGCCACCCATATTGGAATGATCCATGCCAGCCATATTGGAGTGGTCCATACCGGCCATATTGGAATGATCCATACCGGCCATGTTGGAGTGGTCCATACCGGCCATGTTGGAATGATCCATGCCAGCCATGTTCTGCATCACATGACCCTCCATGCCCATTCCACCCATCATTCCGCCCATGTCGGCCATAGTGAGAAGTGGTTTCGGCCGCATCGCCGGCACAGCGCCTGCCATACCTTCTCTTGGTGCCAGAGTTCCCCGCACCATGCCGGTACGTCCCACCGATTCCGCGATGATGCTGTAAGCTTTGTTCTCACGCGGCTGAACAATGACATCGTAGGTTTCGGCTACAGCAATACGGAGTTCGTCTACCTTGACCGGCTTAACATCATTCCCGTCCGCTTGAATCACGGTCATTTTGAGCCCCGGAATCCGCATGTCGAAATAGGTCATCGCGGACGCGTTGATGAAACGCAGCCGAACTTTCTCACCCGCTCGGAACAGGCCGGTCCAGTTCTGCGATGTGCTCTGGGCATTGATTGACGCAGTGAACCCTTGAACGTCCTCGATATCGGTCGGCATCATGCGCATTCTGCCCCACATCCCGCGTTCCTGCAGGGCTGCTTGCAGACTGTCAGCGCGCGAGTCTTTTATGAGCGTCTGGAGCGTGCGCTGCGACCGATTGTAGTAGTCAGGCATCCGCTTGAGATTGCGCATGATTTTTTTGCCGGAGTGTGGGTGATTATCTGCCAACTGAACGACATAATCGCGATCTGCCCGCACCCGTTCGCCTCCGCGAGGCTCGATCACAATGGCCCCGTAAGCACCGTCGGGTTCTTGGAACCCGGAATGGCTGTGAAACCAATAGGTGCCAGCCTGGGTGATCGGAAACCGATAAGTGAAGGTCTCTCCCGGGGGGATTCCGTTGAAGCTGATCCCAGGTACGCCGTCTTGTCTAAACGGCAGGATTAGCCCATGCCAGTGAATGGAGGTGGTTTCGTTTAGATTGTTTTTGACGTTGATCGTGACTTCTTCACCCTCCTTAAAACGGAGGACGGTTGGGAACTGGCTATTGTTGTAACCGACACCCGTCTTACGGAAGTCTCCCGTATCGATCCGCACCCGATCGACTGTAATGTCATACGTTCCTTTGGATGTAATCGTAGGGTTTTGATGAGCCTGCAAAGCAGATGGCATTGCAAGAGCCGCCGCGGCAGCCAAACCGAATTGTCGCCGGGAAAGGCTACCCGACAAATGCTCCGATGTACTCAGAGCAGTGTCCGAGCGTGCAAGGAATTTTGCGCTAAAGAGAGGCATTTTCTTTTCCTCATTAGTGAGATTGTTGGAATCTGTTAAAGAGCAACATCTGAGATCGGGTGACCGGTTTCTGCGGCGTTGCGAAAAAGCCTACCGGCAACCGCCCTCAACGCATGCAGAAGCACGGACTAAGCGCTGTTCGCAGTTAACTACACGCACAGAGCCACCTGCAGATCGGATGGGATGTCAGGAACGCGGAGGGGGCGACTTCACTTCGAGTGTTCGACTCTCGGCGCTCTGCGCCTCAAGCTTATGAGCATCAAAAACTGTCACAAGACCTGGCGCACAAGGCGTCGGAGGCGTTGTGGAAATAATCGAACAGTACGCCATCGAGCCAAAGCACGCAGTGTCATGACGCCCTTGCTGGTCAGTAACCAGCGCAGCATGCCCTGAGTTATCTTCCGCGCAAATTTCCTCGAACGTTAGAGGCGGGCTCTCAACAGCAACAGACACAGTTGGAATGAGCGACAAAACAAAAAAAGCGAGCGACAAGACGCAAATTATCTTGGTCATCCATTCCAGCCGCATAGGTCTCTTTCTCCAGTGTTCCGACCAACTGCTATCGGTCGTACTCGTCGATGTAAACCTTACAAATTGATACATTTCAAACCGGCCCAGTGGTATTGATTTGGTTGGGGTTTTTAGCTTTATCAAGAATAGGCAGTCACCGTTCACAACTGAGTATGTCATGGGACTTTGAAGGTAGAAATGACGAGGTCGCCCTTACTGTCATCGTCAAAACGGCCGTTCGGTCAGACTTGGCAGCGAGAGTGAGTTCCCTCGGCGGTTTACAACAAAACCCAAAAATTGCCTGTTTTGAAATTAAGAAAGCCTCGACACTAACAATCGATCTTGTGCCTCTCAAAGGAGCATACAAAACATGAAAATTCTCTCACTCGCGGCCGCTTTGGCAGTTACTGCAACAACATCATTTGCTGGCGGCGACCATGATATGTCGATGGGCACCGTCACGAACTTGGACCGCAAGTCGAATGTGGTGACGATCAACCACGGCCCGCTCAAAAACATCAACATGCCCGCGATGGAAATGGGTTACGCGGTTGCCAAGCCTTCGATGCTGAAAGGCCTTCGCAAAGGCTCCCAGATCCATTTTGTCGTCGAGCAAGTCAATGGCCAGTACATTGTAACAGAGATTATGAAGTAGAAAACGTCATGTTGAGACTCCAGGGCCGTTACTCTGCTGGCCTTTTTGAGGAAATACAATGAGTGCGCCCCTGGAAATCGACGCGTTTACACTTTCCGGTCTTTCCGGCTGGACGCATCATATTGCAGACACATTGGGATTTCACATCAGTGAAAACCCGCCTCGCTGGCTACATATGGCGCTGCACTTTATTCTAGTCGTTGCTCCACTGGTTGCTCTATTTGGTTTCCTGGTATTTTTAGCTCAGATTATCAAAAAAGCGGCTCGGAACAGTCTGTTTTCCGATGAAGATCGCGCTGAGTTTGTGCTTGTTCGCAATTTGATAGGATTGCGCTGGCACGAACAGGTTACCGTGATCTTCCTTGGTGTGTTGGCACAGCCAATTCTATATGCGACCCTCGAATTGCCGAAACGCATTGTCAATGGTGCTATCGAATCAAATCATTTTCCCATCGAGATTCTTAGCGGTCAGTATACGCAACTAGAGTACCTCGGGATCTTGTCAGGCCTATATCTTATTACACTGATTGCGAGTGGAGCAATTAAATATTGCATAAATGTCAAAAAGGGGCAGATCGGAGAGCGAACACTTTTGAGGCTTCGTCTGGTGCTTTACCGGGCATGGCGCCGTGCACCGGAAGGACAGCGCAGAACCGAAGTCATCCCACTATCGACGAGCGAAATAGAGCCCATCGGAGGGTTTGCGGGAGAGGTTCTGGCAACACCTGTTTTCCAA
This sequence comes from Shimia marina, assembly GCF_001458175.1. GTDB lineage: Bacteria > Pseudomonadota > Alphaproteobacteria > Rhodobacterales > Rhodobacteraceae > Shimia > Shimia marina. Next base: position 28,141 of record NZ_CYPW01000008.1, on the reverse strand, counting down.
GGCGGTACATTGATCACGGTCTTGTTGTTTATGTTCATTCAAGATCCGATATTGGGTGCAGCGGCGATGGCACTCGTCCCTGTTCAGCTGTTCATCATACCCATTTTGCAAAGGTGGGTAAACAAACGGATGAGACTCCGGATTCGTGCTGTTCGCGCATTTGGAGACATTCTTGGTGAGCAAACCGGCGATGTGTCCGGCCGAAACATAACTCGCAGAACACTTTCAGCAGCTCACCGGCTAAGAAACACAAGACTCGACTTGCAGCGCGCAAAGTATTTGCAGAAAGCAATCAGCAATTTTCTAATGTCATTGACGCCCTTTCTACTCTACTCAATTGGAGGTTGGCTTGTCATTGAAGGCCGATTATCACTAGGGGCCTTGGTGGCAATAATTGCAGCCTTCAAAGATTTTTCCAGTCCTTTCCGGGAACTCATTCTCTACTACCAGAATTCGTCCGATGTCAGACTTCGATCAAGAGAGTATGAAAATTTCTTGATGAAATGTGGAAGTCTAACCCATGGGCCGAGCGTGAAGCAGTGGAGTAATCGTCCACAATTCTCTGAAATCGAAGGAGCTTCATGATGCGCTTTGCTCGGCTAGCTTTGGTGATGGGACTAATTTGGTCGACGGTGGCTGTTCTGCCTGCACACGCGGATGGCGTCGAACAGTCCTTGGAAGGTCTTCACGGCATCTACGTGAGCAAACTGTGCGTTGCCAGCGGTCTTCAAGATGGCGACGCTGAGATTGAGATGGTGTTCGAGAACATTTCCGCCGAGATGGTGTTCCTAGATGGTGTCGCATCCGATGTGTCTTTGGGTGGTGAGTTATACTTCAAAGATCTCGTGGGTTCGACGATCACGCAGAATGGATTTGGCGTGGATGAAGGAGAAATACTTGATGTCTCGAGTTCCCACATCGGCGCGCGATTGACTGATCTCAAACAAGATCTCAGCCCAGGCGACCATCCAACTGTTTTCTTGAACTTCAGGCACGGAACGCTGGAGGTCACGGCACATGTATTACCGCGAGGTCAATGCTGACCGTGACCGAGGCACAAAAACTTCTCAGTGGCGTAAACGGAACGTCGATTTGATTCCGTCATCGCGAAGTTGCTGCATCTCACCCTCATCAAACAATCCCCATGGAGATATACAAATGAAAAAGACCACCCTTTTACTCTCACTAGCCGCGATTTCCGCCGCAAGTCTCGTATGGGCGCATGGCGGTGCCACAGGGATCGTAAAGGAACGCATGGACGGCATGGTGGCTATGAGCAAGGCGACAAAGGCGATTACACCCATGATGCGCGGTAACGTCGAATACAATGCCGAAGCTATCCGAGAATATGCACGCACGATCGAGGAACATGCCGGAGAAGCAATGACAAAGCTTTTTCCCGAAGGGAGCGGTGGCATGCCCTCCGAGGCGAAAGACGATGTGTGGACCGACTGGGAGCAGTTTGAAGTTCTTGCCATGCAACTGGAGAGCCTTGGCAAAGGTCTCGGCCAAGCTGCCGAAAATGGCCTGGCGGCATCAGGTTCTGCGGACGGAGCTAGCACTAATATGATGGGGACCGGCGGCATGATGGGCACCGGCAGCATGATGGGCGCGGGCAGCATGATAGACATCGAGATGCTTGCGCAGATGCCAGCCGACGCGGTCTTTGCAAAAGTCGGCCAAGCATGTTCGGCGTGTCATACAAAATTCCGCGCCGAGTCCAACTAACATGAAGCGCTTATCTATTGGCCTTGGCTTGTTTGCCGCCCTTGCGGTGATCGGCTTTCTTGGGCTCGCTGCTTGGCCGATTTCCCGAACTCCGTCGCCTTCACTGGCGACTCTGGACGGCAATGTTCAGAATGGAGCCTATCTTGCGAGAGCATCCGGCTGCATCGCTTGCCATACCAACCCAGAGGGCGGCGCTCCTCTGGCAGGTGGTATAGCTCTGGAGACGCCATTTGGCACATTGTATTCGCCAAATCTAACGACAGATCCTGTTCACGGGATCGGGGATTGGACAATCGACCAGTTCGCAGTCGCGGTAAGGCAGGGTATATCCCCGGAGGGAGAGCCCTATTATCCCGCTTTCACCTATCCGTTCTATGCGGACTTCTCAGATCAGGACATCGCGGATCTCTGGGCGGCATTCCAAACTGTGCCACCGGTGGCGGAACCTTCTGTCGCGCCAAGTATGATGTTCCCGTTCAATCAGCGTGCTGGTCTAAAGTTGTGGCGCGCAGCATTTATGCACGACCCCGATACGGAACCTGTGGAGGGCAAAGGCGATAGTTGGAATCGTGGCAAATGGTTGGTCGAAGGAGCGACTCACTGCAGTGCTTGCCACACACCTCGCAACTTGGCTGGAGGGCGTAAAGAAGAAACTGAGAAGTTCGCGGGTTCAGACTTGATCCCAGGTGGAGGTAAAGCGCCTGCGATCGATACATCTTCGCTTAAAGAACAAGGATGGGATGCGGACAATTTGGCTTATGCATTGAAGACCGGTCTGACTCCATCCGGAGATGCCTTTGGCAACGCCATGGGAGAAGTCGTTTTACATGGAACCCAGTTTCTCAGTGCCGCAGATCTTGCAGCCATGGCCGAGTACTTAATGGATCAACCAAGACAGTGAAGACAGCTGAGGTATTTGATGGGTCCAGTAAAACTTAGTTTCTGCGTTAGTGTACACTTATCAAGCCGATTTTTGACGTTAGCACTGCAAGAGACGTTGGACGGATTTAAACAGAGGGAGCAAGACTGTGGATAGGTCTACCAACCAGCCGCCCCTAAATACCAGTTCACCAAGCACTGGTCCGGAGGCGATGCTGTCAACGAACAGAGGAGCATTTCTCGGCTTCTTGATGAAGCGATTGAAGGACAGGTTGGGAGTGGACAAAACATGGGGGTCATCTTCGTCGTTGCGGCCCGTGCTAAGGTGAGTTCTTTGCGTGTGGGGCTGCCATGGACGTACGGATTTCAATCGAAACTACCTTCGACAACGGGGAGAAGCGCACTCATCAGCTTGACGGCATTTCACGACCCTACCGGGTGACCTGTCCAGACGGGATCGGGTTGCGCCTCGAGGATGGGAAGAGGGTTGTCGAACAGATTCAGCGGGCAATTCTTTGCGATCAGGTTGAGGAAATCATCCGAGAAAGCCGCGTATGCCCGGATTGCGCCTCGGTTCGTGCCATTCATGACTATCGCACGCGCGATCTCGACACGCTCTTTGGGCGGGTTCGGGTCAAAGCCGCGCGCTTGCGCCGCTGTTCGTGTGATGCCAGGTCAGCGGCGATGCCAGGCGGACCTATTTCTCCGCTGGCCTATTTCTTTCCTGACCGGGCTACCCCGGAGCTGCAGCGGCTCCATGCGGAACTCGGGTCCCGGCATTCCTTTCGCGAAGCCGCGCGGCTGATGAAAAGCTTCCTCCCCTGCCATCCGCCCCATCACACCACGGTGCGTGACCGGTTGGGAAGAGTAGCCGCGGGGCTCGAGAAAAGTCGAAGGGCATCAGGCGATCCCGCTGAAGCACTTCCCAAAGGGGGTTTGACGGTTTTTCTGGACGGTGCGCATATCCGCTGTCGACCGGAGTATCAGCAGCGACACCTGGATCTTGTGGTCGGTAAGATTGAAAGTCGCAATATGTGCCGACGATTTGGCTTGGTCGCCAATGCGACGGCATCGCCAGGCAGCCGGATGCGAGAAGAGCTGTCAGACTTTGGATGGAAGCCGGGCCGTCTGTTGACGGTAATCTCTGATGGCGAGCTTGCTCTCCCGAACCTCATACGGAATGCCATGGGTGGCGACGGCCAGGTGAAGCATATCCTCGACTGGTGGCACATCTCGATGCGTATTCGACATGTCGAGGCCGCCGTTCAGGGTCTGGTCCAGATACCGGGATTCACTGGAATTCCGGTGCTGTTCCAGCGCCCCGCGAAAAGCCTTCGCTGGTGGCTGTGGCATGGCAGAGCACGGGTCGCGGAAACTTATCTGAAAGGGCTCATGCACGATTGCACCCGCCTTGCGGAAGAACCTTTGGCTGTCCGCACCGCTGCCGCTCGTGTGCAGGCCCGATGCGGGACACTGTACACCTATCTCGCGAACAACATGGAATCCCTTGTCGACTATGGCCGACGGTACCGTAACGGGCTGCCCATCTCGTCATCTCGTGCCGAAGGATCAGTCGATGACATTGCCAATGCCCGCATGGGAAAGCGCAGAAGGATGCGGTGGTCGCCCAAAGGGGCTCACCGAGTAGCCGTCACAAGGGCCGCAGTTCTCGATGGTCGGCTGACCGTCGCAAACAGAAAACGCGCCGCATGACCCCCATGTTTTGTCCACTCCCTGTTCGAAAACCTCATCGTTTGATCGGTTGCGGTTCTATGCGTCACGGGCCACGTGCACGACGCTACCCGGGAGTGCCGCGCGGTGCAGGTTTAGATTTGTATCCATGTGTAGCAAGGGACTGACCTGATACAAACAGCTACAATTCTGCCCCTGAAACATGAAACGACTATGATTTAGGAAGGACGCCATGGGACCACCACCTCATATCCTTATCGTGGATGATCACGCTCAGATTCGCGAAAGCGTCGCGCGCTTTCTGGAGAAGAACGGGATGCGGACCACAGTCGCCAAAGACGCCGTGGAAATGGATGCGAAACTCGTGACCGGCCATTTCGACCTGCTCGTGCTCGATGTCATGATGCCTGGAGAGGATGGCCTGTCGGTGTGCCGACGCCTTGCGCCCAAAGGTGATCTTCCGATAATTATGCTTACGGCGCTTGGTGAGGAAACAGATCGTATTGTGGGTCTGGAAATCGGCGCTGATGACTATCTGGCCAAGCCTTTCAATCCGCGAGAACTGCTCGCCCGGATCAAATCGGTTCTCAGAAGAAGCAACCGCGATGAACCCTTGGCCGGAAGTCTGGCTGGACGGAAAGTCAGTTTTGCGCATTGGATCCTGGATACCGACCGACAGGTCCTGATCGACGGCTCCGCCACCGAGACGCCATTGACGACATCCGAGTTCAAATTGCTGGCGGTCCTGCTTGAGAGAGCGAGGATGGTGCTCAGTCGTGACCAGTTGCTTGACCTGACCGCCGGTCGGAGCGCCGGTCCCATGGATCGCACAATTGACAATCAAATCAGCCGTCTTCGCCGCAAGATCGAGCCGGATGTGTTAAGACCAAGCGTCATCAAGACAGTGCGAAATGGTGGGTACTGTCTGGCGGCCGATGTCGAGGATGCGATATGATGCGCCGTGCGTTGGCCTCTCTGAGCGGACAGTTGATCCTGCTTGTGGTCGCCGCGCTTGTCGTGGCCCAGGCAATCAGCCTTTTCCTCTTCGCAGATGAGCGCAGCCTGGCTATCCGGGCGGCTTTGGGTTTTGAAGCCGCCGGTCGAGCGGCGAATGTCGCACGGCTGATCGAGGAGGCGCCGCGGGATTTGCATCAATCGATCCTTCGAGCGGCAAATTCACCTCTTATCCGTTTTGATCTATCGAGTACCCCGAGTGTCGAACACACCGGCCATTCCGACGGCGGCATCGTAGAGGGACGCATACGCGCCCTGATGGATGACAGCTACAGCCGGGATATTCGTGTTGAGTTGCATGAGGTCGAGGGCGAGTTGCGACCCTTGCCCAATCTCTCTGATGAAATGACAGAAATGCATCTCGCAATGATGCGTGGGGAGTTGACAGCGGTTGAAATGAACTTGTCGATCGCGATCGAGGGATCGCGTTGGCTGAATATTGGAACGCGGTTCGAGCGGCCACCAATCCAGTGGCCTTTTTATTCGATGCTGACCTTCGGGATCTCCGCTGGACTGCTTCTGGTGGCCATCATCTGGTTTGTCATGACGCGCCTGACGCGTCCGCTTCGGAATTTGTCCAAAGCCGCCGACCATCTCGGCCGAGGCGAGGATGTGCCGGAGCTGGCAATTGCAGGGCCGACCGAAGTCAGGGACCTGACTGTCGCCTTCAATCGCATGCAAATCCGGCTGACCCGGTTTGTCAGTGATCGGACACGGATGCTCGCAGCCCTCGGGCACGATTTGCGCTCGCCGCTCACCGCCATTCGGGTCCGCGCGGAACTGGTTGACGATGCAGAGACTCGCGAAAGCCTCATTGCATCGGTTGAGGAGATGCAAACCATGGTCGAAGCGACGCTCACCTTTGCTAGAGGCCTGACCGGATCCGAAGAGTCCGAAGTGGTGGATCTACGCGACTTCCTGAAAAGCTTGTGCAGCGATATGTCGGCACACTGCTCGTTTGGCCTGAGCGACGATATTTCCGTGCGGCTTCGACCCAACGCGTTTCGCAGGGCGCTTCGGAACCTGCTGGAAAATGCCGTTCGCTACGGTGGCGGCGCCCAAATCAGCTGGCCGGTCCGAGACGCGAACCTAGTGCTCAACATCGATGACACCGGCCCGGGCATTCCGGACAATGAATTGCAAAAGGTGTTCGATCCCTTCTATCGGCTGGAGCAATCGAGGTCGCTTGAAACGGGTGGCTACGGACTAGGGCTCTCCATCGCGCGGACAATCATCCAATCCCATGGCGGGGATATTGGATTGGTCAACCGGCACGGTGTCGGCTTGCGCGCAGTCGTGACCATTCCGTTGGATGAAAACCAAGAAATGAAAGGAGAAACAGATGAAACCGAAGACGTTTTTTCCAATGTTACTGTCCAGCTTGCCCGCCAGCATGGCGCGAGCTGATGGACCCGACTCCTGGACAGGTCACATGTGGGGCGGAGGCTATGGCTTTATGGGCGGCTTCATGATGCTCGCCTTCTGGAGCGTCGTGATAGCATTGATCGTGTTTCTGGTGCTCAGGCTGCGGGACAATGGCACCCGTCCCCCGGACTCGGACGCGCAGGAAGCGCTCCGGCGCCGCTTTGCGAATGGGGAAATCGACGAAGAAGAGTTCCGTCGCCGCAAAGCAACGCTCGACGAATAGACCCCGCCGCGGACGCCAAAGCCGTCCGACGCGACGCCCACCGACACTGGATAGGAAAGAACGCCATGGTCCCGGAAATTGGTCACTTCGCACTGGCCCTCGCGCTTGCGCTTGCGCTTGTTCAAAGCGTTCTGCCGATTGCAGGTGCGTCGCGTGGAAACGCCGTCTGGATGAAATCCGCCCAGGCGACGGCAATAGGACAAGTGCTGTTTGTGGCCATCGCCTTCGCAGCGCTGATGCAGGCTTTCATCGTCAGCGATTTTACCGTCAGGAACGTCGTCGAGAACTCCCATTCGCTCAAGCCAATGCTCTACAAGGTGGCCGGGACCTGGGGCAGCCATGAGGGTTCGCTGCTGCTCTGGATCCTGATACTCGCGGTGTTCGGCGCGGGCGTCGCCTGGTTCGGATCGAACATCCCCGCCGAGACCAAGGCGCGCACCTTGTCGGTGCAGGCGTGGATCAGCGTCGGCTTCCTGTCCTTCCTGCTGCTGACGTCGAACCCCTTCGAGCGGGTGTTTCCGCCGCCGCTCGACGGCAATGACCTCAACCCGTTGCTTCAGGACATGGGTCTCGCCATGCACCCGCCGCTCTTGTATTTCGGGTATGTCGGCTTCTCCATCGTGTTTTCCTTTGCCGTTGCGGCTCTTCTGGAAGGGCGCGTCGATCCGGCCTGGGCCAGATGGGTCCGCCCGTGGACATTGGCCGCGTGGGTCAGCCTTACGGCAGGTATCGCTCTTGGATCGTGGTGGGCCTATTATGAACTGGGCTGGGGCGGCTGGTGGTTCTGGGACCCGGTCGAGAACGTGAGCTTCATGCCCTGGCTTCTGGGCACGGCGCTGCTGCATTCCGCCATCGTCACCGAAAAGCGCGACGCGTTCAAAAGCTGGACCATCCTACTTGCCATCCTGACTTTCTCGCTTTCGCTGCTCGGGACGTTCATCGTCCGGTCGGGCCTGCTTACATCCGTGCATGCCTTCGCCGTCGATCCAGAGCGCGGGCTTTACATTCTGGGTCTGCTGGCCGTGTCCATCGGTGGGTCGCTGGCGCTCTACGCCTGGCGGGCGCCCGAAATGGAGCCTGGCGGTCTGTTTCGCCCGATCAGCCGCGAAGCCGGGCTGCTGGTGAACAACCTCATTCTTGCCGCCGCTACCGGAACAGTCCTGTTCGGAACACTTTATCCGCTAATCCTGGAGGCTGTCACCGGGGACAAGATCTCGGTGGGTCCACCTTTCTTCAATGCCGCATTTATCCCGATGATGCTGGCTTTGGTGGTGTTCATGGGTCTCGGTCCATTCCTGTCGTGGAAACGGGCCGATATCGCTGGGTTGCTCGATCGCATTCGGTTCGTAGCCGTGCTGGCTGTCATCGCAACTTTGGCCGCGTGGTATCTTCTGAACGGTGGGCCGATCATGGCCTATCTTGCCATCCTCGGCGCTGCGTGGCTGCTTTTGGCGACTTTACGGGAATGGGCGCTACGCATCCGTCTGTTCGAGGTTTCCTTTGCTGAGAGCGCGAGACGGGCGCGCAACCTGCCACGGGCGTCTCACGGCATGACGCTTGCCCATGCCGGCGTTGCCATTTTGATGATGGGGATGATCGGCTCCAGCGCTTGGAAGAGTGAAGAGATCGTCTTTGCTGCTCCAGGGACCGAAGTTGCGATCGCCGGGTTCGACATCACCTTCGAAGGCGCCGCGCAGGTTCAAGGGCCGAACTACATTGCGGATCGCGGCACCCTTGTGGTCCGCAGGGATGACGAATTGGTCACGACACTGTTCCCGGAACGTCGATATTACCCGGTCGCGGAAAGCCAGACGACGGAATCGGCGATCCGGTCCACACTTGCGGGCGATCTCTACACGTCGATTGCAACGCCAGCCTCGGATCAAGTGAACAACGCCGGAGCATGGACCCTGCGGATCCTCTATGAACCGCTCGTCAACCTGATCTGGATTGGCTCGATCCTGCTGGTGATCGGCGGCTGTCTTTCCTTGTCGGATCGCCGCTTGAGGGTCGGGGCGCCGCGCCGCGCCAAACAGCCTGCCAGCGACGCTGTTCCTGCCGAGTAGGAGAGAAGATGAAACGTCTCATCGCCGGGCTGCCGTTTATTGCAGCAGTCATATTCGGGGGGTTTTTCCTCTGGGGGCTCAATCCCGACCGGGATCCGAACGAAATCCCCTCCGTCCTCATCTCGCAACCGGCCCCGGCGTTCGACCTCGATCCCGTGCCGGGGTTGGAGACACCCGGCCTGGCCCGAAGCGATCTTGTCGGCAACGAACGACCGGTCGTGGTCAATGTCTTTGCGTCCTGGTGCGTGCCCTGCCGCGCGGAACATGCCGTGTTGACAAGATTTGTCGAACGAGACGGCATGCGGTTGTTCGGAATAAACTACAAAGACAAACCTGAGGATGCCGTGAAGTGGCTCAATGACCTCGGCAATCCCTACGAGCGGATCGGGTCCGACCTGTCGGGCCGCACCGGGATCGAATGGGGACTCTCGGGCGTGCCGGAGACCTTCATCGTCGATGGCGATGGCACCGTTTTGTTTCGCTATGTCGGGCCAGTTGTGGGTCCGGACGCTGTTGAACGTTTCACTACAGCCCTGACGCAAGCAGGCGCGCTGCCAAACGGAGCAGGATCATGAGACAGCTGATTTTCGCATTGTGCATCGGGGCGCTTCCCTTTGCTGCCAACGCCGTCGAACCGGACGAAATGCTGACTGACCCGCTATTGGAACAACGTGCACGGGAGATCTCCAAGGATCTGCGATGCGTCGTCTGTCAGAATCAGGACATCGACAGCTCCAACGCGGGTGTGGCCCGGGACCTGCGCCTTCTTGTCCGCGAGCGACTGGTCGCAGGAGACACTGACACCCAGGTGATCGAGTACATTCGGGCGCGGTACGGCGATTACGTGCTGCTCAAACCGCCTCTGGAGCCTGCGACCTACGCGCTTTGGTTTGCGCCGATCGCTTTCGTTCTGATCGGGGTTTTCGTTGGTGGCGGGGTACTGATGAGTCGGCGAAAGCAAGAGGCTTTTGAAGATTTGGGCGCGGAGGATGAGAACACCGTGTCCGAGATTCTCAGACAAAACGAAGCGGGGGATGCGTCATGATCTGGGGTATTTTCGGTCTTCTGACGCTGGTCGCGATCGGAATAGTCCTCTACCCGCTGCTGCTGTCCAAATCGAACACTCTCACCAGAGGAGATGCGGTACCGGCCATCCTCGCCGATCAGATGCAGGAAATCGAACGAGACATGGACCGCGGTTTGATTTCTGAACAAGAAGCTCAAGCAGCCAGACTCGAGATCAAGAAACGGATCCTCGCGACGACCCGCAATTTGGAAGCAAAAGCCGGATCGTCCCGTAGTGGTGGCAGAGGCACTCTTGTTGTCGCGGCGGTCCTCGCGCCGGTTATTGCCGCGGGCTACTATCTGACAATGGGATCGCCGGAGGTGCCTTCAATGGCCTTCGCTGCCCGTGCAGAGGAGCGCGCACAGACTGATGAAGTGACGGCGCTGGCAATACAACTTCGCGAAAGGCTTATATCCGATCCGACCGGCGGCCCCAGCGAAGGGTGGATGCTGTTGGGCCAGACCTATCAGCGCATGGGCAGAACAGTTGATGCTGTCGAAGCATTCGAAGTTGTCGCCAAACGGGAGGATGCCACCTCCGCGACATTCTCCATGCTGGCGGAGGCTGTCGCGGTTGCCAATGATGGCGTTGTTATTCCACGGGCGAAATTGGCCATTGATCGCGCTTTGGAACTTGACCCATCCAATCCTGCGGCAACCTATTTCGAGTCTCTCTACCATCTTCAAAAAGAAGAGACGCGTAAGGCCTACGATCTGCTCGTTTCCCGGCTGAACCAGGAAAAGACGTTCGTGCCCTGGATGGAAACATACGTTTTGCAGATCAACCGGATTGCAGCGGCAGCTGACCTCCCGGTCGTCAATCTACCCAGCGGGCCGACATCCCCACCCGGCCCGAGTGCGGCAGATGTCGCGGCGGCGTCGGAGATGAATGACGCGGACCGCGCGGAGTTCATCCGATCGATGGTCTCGCGGCTGGCCGAGCGTCTTGAGGATGAACCGGACGATCTGGATGGTTGGATGCGGCTGGCAAACGCCTATACGGTCCTTGAGGAGCCCGATCGCGCCGTTGAGGCCTACCGCAAGGCTGAAGCGCTGTTGGAGCAGCAGCCCGCCAGTGATCCTCGGCGTGCGGCGGTCCGTGCCGCGCTTGAGCGGCTCGGCGGCTGACTGCTGGTCGGTGTCCCGCCCGGGCAGGTCACTCCTGTCCGGCAACCTTTGCGGAAACATCCCGACCGCTGGCTTGCGCCAAGGCGTCCATCACGTCTTCGGTTGTTAGCAATTCGGACAGCACAATGCCGTTCGGTGCCGATGGTCCGTAGACGGCATTGAAGGGGATGCCGTATCTGCCGAAACTCTCAAGGTAGCGGGAAATGCGCGTGTCCGGGCGTGTCCAATCTGCCTGCATCGCCGTGACTCCAGGCGCTTCAAGCGCGCTCCGGACTGGCTCCCGGTCGATGACAAGTGTCTTGTTCGCTTTGCAAGTCAGGCACCAGTCAGCGGTCACATCGACAAAAACGACCTCTCCTGCGGACACGCGTTTCGCTATGTCCGAACGATCAAATGCGATCCAAGCCATTGCCAACTGCGGCGTCGAACGCGCAGGTGCTGATTGCTGCAAGAGAGGACCTGCGGCAATGGCCAGGACAAGGCTGGCTATGGCAATAGACCACCTGAACTGGGACTGCACATTCGGGAGAGATAGTATCAGAACGGCGAGACCGGACAACGCCGCGACCGCGATGACAGACACAAGCCCGGCGACACCGTCGAGCACCCAGAACAGCCACACGGCGGTTGCAAGCAACAAGACCCCCATGACGCTTTTGATGATCAGCATCCATCGACCAGGCTTAGGCATGAATGCGACCAGACGCGGGAACGCGGCGATGACGAGATAGGGCAGGGCGAGGCCGAACCCGAGGCTCGAAAAGACTATGAGGATGTCCAAGCCACGCCCGGCCAAAGCAAAGGCCACAGCGGTGCCGAGGAACGGTGCCGAACAAGGCGTCGCCATGACGGCACCGAACATGCCAGTGAAAAAGTCGGCGGAATACCCGTTGCGTCCACCGGCCCCTGCAAGCCGCGTTTGAATGCCGTGTGGAAGGGCGAACTCGAACGCTCCGAACAGATTTGCCGAAAAGACGAGCAGGACAGCGATCATCACCGCAAGAAACAGCGGGCTTTGAAACTGCAGACCCCACCCGACGCTGAGGCCTGCCGTCTGGAGCGCCCAGAGGACGAGCGCCAGACCCCACATGAACGTCATGATGCCGGCGCTGGCAGCGACGAAACCGAACCGGACACGGGTTGTGTCGTGATCGGTGTGTTTGAGCACAGACGACACCTTGATGGACAGCACCGGCAGCACGCAGGGCATCACATTCAGGATCAATCCGCCCAGCAGCGCGATCGCGGCAATCCAGATCAGTTCCATCATGTCCGGTGTCGTGGCGGCCAGCTCAAAGGGTGGTGCTATTCCTTGCGCCACGCGATCCGCGATGATCGTGAAGGCCCGGTTCTCGCCGTCGGTGACGGTAATCGACGGAGCCACTGTCACATCCGTATTCGACGAGAGGATCGGCAAGCGCGCCCAAAGCAAACGATCCTCTTCTCCCAAACGGATATCGGGTTTGCCAAGCGCAACACCCATACCCAGTTCGGGAAACACATCCGGCGACTGGAGTGGTTCATCGACGCGAAGGCTGACGATCAACTCCGTGAGGTCTTCGTCGATGAAGGCATTTGCCTCGCTGACGCCGCTCGTCTTGGCCCCTTCGGGGACGCGCTCGGAAAACGTACCGATCAGCCCAGCCGAAGTGCTGTCGATGACGTTGCCCCGTCCGAGGCGAAGTGACAGGTCAAACTCTTCCGGGACACAGACATTGGAGCACACCAGCAGTTTGACCTGCGCGGAAAGAGTCACAGGTGCGCCGGGATCTTCGAGCGTTATGCGCAGCGGAAAGACGACTTCACCCGCATAACCAAAATTTTCGATGCCGAAGGCGGTGAAGCGCGTCGGGGCGGGCCACATGAATTCGACATCTGCGACGTTTTCGGAACCGCTCCATTCGACCGAAGGCGGTATTCCCACCTCGCCCGCCGACCGCCAATAGGTCTTCCAGTTTTCGTTCAGTTGAAGGTGAAGCCCGGCTGACAGAGTCTGTGTGTTCTCGGGAACGCCGTCCTGTACACTAATGAGATGCGCGGTGAGTGGCGCGCTCTGGTATTCAGCAGAGGTTGCTGCCGCGACACTTCCAGAGACAAGGGCCAGGAGCACGAAGGGAATAAGCAAAACCCGTCGCAGGATCAAAAGGCAATCGATCAAGATACCTGCTTCCTTCCCTTATTTTTACCGCAGATTTCGCCAAGACGGCGGAGGTCGCCTCAACGGAAACCTACGGCAAAACCCTGACGACCATCCGCGCAGTCAACTCGCGCGACGCCAGTCGCAGAAGTTGAAAGATACCGACACCCATCCGGCAGAAGGTCTGACGCTTGCTTCGTGGACACGATAGCGCCGCGATCCGGGCAGTCTTCTAGACTTCCTGCACATCCCCCAAGCAAGAAACCCGACAACAGCAACGCGCCTACGCGTACCTTCCCGCGTACATCACGGCCTGTCGCGGACCACGACTGGAATCGCGGAGGTCATGGGCTCGGTCGTTTCCTCGATAGTATCCTTTGCCTTGTCGGAATGGCACGATTTCCCCATGAATTTGTGCATCGCAAGATGCGCCCCCACGCACAGCAGGAGCGGGGCGAAAGCCGCTGCATTGCCCCACATGCCCGCCAATGTGCCGCCGGCAAGAAAAAATCCCGCAACGGGCAGCAGCATGACGGCGCAACACGCCATCATTCCGTAATGCATGAGCCTGTCCGTGATCGGCTTTTTTCTGTGGTTCTGGTGGTCCATGACACCCTCTTTGTCTCGTTTCCCGCGTCATTTGCGGCCCTCCAGCAGGGTAAGGTCAAGGATACAAATGGATACACTTCTCGCGGCCTTGTCAGGTTGCCAGATGCCGGGTCTCGCGTAAAAGACGTGTGACAAAACCGAGGCTGGGAGTGTGTCATGACGTCTTTGCCGAATAACAAGATTAACCGACGACGCCTATTTGGTTTGGCGGCGGTTGCTTTGGCTGCCCCAAGCGTGGTTCGGGCCGAAGTCATTCGCCGCAATATCTCTTCTTTCCGAGTTCACGAGTGGCAAGACCATTTCGATACGCTTGGAAAGGGTATCATTATCTCGGACACGGAAACACGGGCTCTGCAGCATTGGACAGCAGATGGGTCAATGCGGATCTATCCGACATCCGTTCCTCTGACCGATGAACTCACAAAACGCGGTTATACCGAAGTCGTGGAAAAGCGCAAAAACCCCAGCTGGGCGCCGACGCCCTCCATGCGGGAACGCAATCCAGAATGGCCGGCACGTGTCGAGGGAGGCGATCCTGCCAACCCTCTGGGTACCCGCGCATTGTATCTGTCCTGGCAATACTACCGTATCCACGGAACACAGGACACGCGAAAAATCGGCCGTCGGTCATCAAATGGCTGCATCGGTTTGTTCAACGAACAGGTTGAAGAGCTTTACGAGCGGGTGCCCGTCGGCACTCAAGTCAAACTCATCTGACCCAAGAGACAAGGCGGAAGATACAGGCATGGACAAATTGACCGCGCTTATTGGAGCCGTAGTTATAGCTGGCGGGGGAGTTGCAACTTGGCAGTTCATTTCTGCGGAAGATTCTGCGGAAGATACAGCGATGGGTCATTCCATGACGCCTCCTGACACGAGTAGCATAGAAGCAGGCGACCCAATCGTTCAGGTCCAACTGCCGGCAGAATTCTCGGAGCAAGCCACGATTGGGAAAACCATATTCGAGGCTAAGTGTTCCGAGTGCCATGGAGCAAACGCAGCGGGACAAAACGGGATTGCCCCGCCTCTTGTGCACAAGATTTACGAGCCGAGCCACCATTCAGACATGGCCTTTGTTCTGGCCGCTCAAAATGGCGTGCGTGCGCATCACTGGAAATTCGGTAATATGCCCAAGATCGAGGGGCTGACCCAAGGAGACGTCAAGATGGTGGCTGCCTATGTCCGAGAACTACAGCGGGCCAACGGGATCAACTGATGCGTTGGTCGAAGACGAACAGATGGATCCTGTCGATCGTTTTTGGCCTGTTCCTTGTGGTTCTCGGTGTCCCTGAGGCACCAGCGTTCCATGATAGAGCGTCTTTGGCGCAAGAATCACACAGTCATGAAAATGTGGGGCCATCTACGAGCGAGACCTCTGGTCACTGTCATCCGGGACTCGACTGTTCTGTTCCGGCAGCGTTGTTGTTCCCAGAAACGGTGGTTTACGAGCCTCATTTTATGAACGCCGTCATGCAAGACGGCGCGACCCAACGAACCGAATTGCGCCCCGACAGCGATCCTCCACCCCCACGGAAGTGGGTCTGATTTCACACCCCTCTTAGAGCAGACCCATTAAAGGATCGAAGACATGAAAAAGACGACTATCGCAGCGGCAGTGTTGATTGCAGGAACCGCGGTCGCGGCATTTGCGCATAGCGGTGCCACGGGCATCGTAAAGGAACGCATGGATGCCATGGCCGCCATGGGAAAGGCAGTCAAAACCGTAGCCCCGATGATGCGGGGCGAAACGGCCTATGACGCAGAAATAGTGGGCGATGCAGCGCGCCTGTTCCAGCAGCACGCCGGTGAGAGCATGACAAAGCTGTTCCCAGAGGGCACAGGTGGCATGCCCTCGGAAGCCAAAGACGAAGTGTGGACCGATTGGGACCGCTTCGCAGCACTGGCAAATCAGCTGGAAGAATACTCTGAAGGCCTGAAACGCGCAGCCGACAATGGGCTAGGCGGCATGGGCGGCAATACCTCCACGGATGGCGCCTCGATGATGGGCGGCGGATCCATGATGGGAAGCGATACAACCATGATGGGCGGGAGCACGATGATGGGCAGCGGCGGCATGATGGATGCTGCCGCCATTGCCGAAATGCCCGCCGACGCGGCATTCGCGATGACGACACAGGTCTGTTCCGCATGCCATGAACGCTTCCGGGCGGAAGAAGACTAACCATGCGCCGGTTTTTGAAACTCGTCACCGGGGTCGCCGTGCTGGGCGCGGCCGGCCTCGGCGTGGTGATTGCATGGCCTGTCGGCAGTGCAGTGACTCCGATTGCAACAGAGGGCAATGTCGACCGGGGCGCATATTTGGCGCGCGCCAGTGGGTGCATTGCCTGTCATACCAATTTTGAAGCGGGCGGCGCACCACTTGCCGGAGGGGCGCCGCTCGAAACCCCGTTCGGAACGTTCTATCCGCCCAACCTGACGACCGACCCCGAACATGGCATGGGCGAATGGACGGCAGAACAGTTCGCAAAAGCCGTGCGGCAGGGGATCGGCCCCGATGGAACGCCCTACTATCCATCTTTCCCATATACGTTCTATGCGGATTTTTCTGACCAGGATATCGCTGACCTCTGGGCGGCGTTTCAAACCGTGCCGCCCGTGGACGAACCTGCACCAGAAAACGATGTCAGCTTCCCATTCGATCAACGATGGGGGCTGAAGCTCTGGCGAGCGGCGTTCTTCTACGATCCGGATACCGAACCGGTTGAAGGGCGAAGCGGCGCATGGAATCGCGGACGGGAATTGGTGCGCGGTGCGGCACATTGCGGAGCCTGCCATACGCCGCGCAATCTTGCAGGAGGTCGCGATATCGGTGCTTCCTTTGCAGGCAACGCCCAGCTTCCCGGTGGCAGCAAGGCACCCGCGATACGGCCAAAAGACCTGGCCAAAAATGACTGGACGGTTTCAAACCTCGCTTATGCGCTCCAGACCGGCATCATCCCTTCGGGCGATGCTTTCGGCGGCAGCATGGCGGAAGTGGTTCGCGAGGGAACTCGGTTTCTGACACCTGCCGATCGCGAAGCGATGGCGCTTTTCCTGCTGAACAAGGACACGGTCGAGGCGGAGAACCCCGCGTCGAACTAACACCACGCGGGGGCAACAAGCCCCCGCTTTCTCGAGGATCGAAATGAGACAAACACGTCGGGATTTCTTGCGCCATGCAACACTGGCGGCCTGCGCGGCGGCCATCCCGCGGTCGGCTTTTGCCGCAACCCCGTTCGAGGACGTGGTTGCCAAGGTTGCACGTCAACAGCTTCTTCCGGACACCTACCCGGAAACAGAGATCTGGGGCTATGACGGCCTTGTTCCGGCCCCGGAAATCCGGGTCGCTCAAGGCGATCGGGTGCGCCGCAGGTTCCGCAACGAGGTACCCGATCCCAGTTCGGTTCACTGGCACGGAATCCGGATCGATAACGCGATGGATGGCGTTTCAGGGCTGACCCAAGAGCCCGTGGCACCTGGTGAAACCTTTGACTACGACTTCGTCGTACCGGACGCCGGGACCTATTGGTACCACGCGCATAATCGCTCATACGAGCAGGTCGCGCGTGGTTTGCGCGGTGCTTTGATCGTCGAAGAGGCCAATGGACCGGACATCGACCGCGAGGAAGTCATCGTTCTGGAGGACTGGTTGCTCGATCCCGAAAGCGGGCAGCTTTTCGACAATTTCGAGCAGCCTATGATGATGAGCCACGGTGGACGCATCGGCAACTTTATCACGACCAATGGGCGCTATGACCTGACCTTGTCCGCGAAGCGCAACGAACGCATTCGCTTGCGGATCATCAACGCAGCAAGCGCGCGGATTTTCCCGCTGACGCTCTCGGGGTTGAGTGGCTGGAGGGTGGCCGTCGATGGAATGCCAATCGGCCAACCCCAGCAGATTGACGGCGAGTTGATCCTCGGCCCGGCACAGCGCGTCGACTTAATTGTCGATGTGACCGAAGACGAAGGCGGCGTGGCCCATTTGCTGCGCATCGGCGATGACGATCAACCGACCCCGCTCGTGAGTTTTCCGATCGACGGCACAGCCAGTTCAGTACCAAGAGGCAAGCCACTGCCGTTGCCGCCGAACCCCGCAGCAAACGCCCCGGACCTTGCCGATGCGCGAGATTTGCGACTGGTCATGTCCGGCGGTGCAATGGGGCGGATGCAGTCCGCGTTGCTCGGTGGGGAACGTCTTGGATTCCGTCAGCTTGCCCAAGCGGGCAAATTCTGGGCCCTGAATGATGTCGCCGATATGACCGACACGCCACTGGCCGATCTATCCCTGAACGAGCCGGTGCGCTTGAAGATCGAGAACCAGACCGTGTTCCCACATGCGATGCACCTGCACGGGATGCATTTCCGTGAGCTGCGCCCCGACGGCGCGTTCGGGCCGATGCGGGACACGATCCTGTTGGCCGGCAACGAGTCCCGGGAGATCGCCTTTACGGCAGACAATCCCGGCAAGTGGCTGTTCCATTGCCACATGCTCAGCCACGCCGCGTCCGGCATGACAACCTGGATACGGGTCACATGAGGTATCTCGTTTGGTCCGTTCCGATCACTGTCGCAGCAGCCGCCTTCACGTATTGGCTCTCGACCAGTGCATCCTCGGATGTCGGCAGCGCGTCCAAGGCGGAGAGCTACGACATCGAAGAAGGCGCGTTGCTCTACGCAGAAAACTGCGCGTCTTGTCATGGCGCGGATCTGGAAGGCCAGCCGGAATGGCGAACGCCGGGCGCGGATGGGCGCCTGCCAGCACCACCGCATGATGAGACGGGTCACACCTGGCATCATCCTGACAGCCTGCTCTTCGATTACACAAAACTGGGGGGTGCAACGCTTCTGGCGCGTCAGGGCGTCGAATTCGACAGTGGCATGCCCGGTTTCGCAGACGTGCTGACCGACCAGCGAATTCACAACATCCTGGCCTTCATCCGGTCCACCTGGCCAGATCGCATCCGCGAAGTCCAGGCCGCGCGGACAGAAGCCGACGAACAACGGGGAGAGAACTAAAATGCGTTTCAGACAAGCCTTCACGACGGTCGCGATAGCTGCCTTGCTTCCGCTACCGGCACTCGCCGACGAACTGTCAGAGTCCCGGGTCAAGGAACTTGTGCTGGAAGCAATCCGCGAGAACCCGGAGATTGTCATGGAGGCCGTCGCCATCCTTGAACAAAGGCAGGCGCAAGCGCAGGAGCTCAGTCAGGCCCAAGTTCTGAATGACCAGCGCGATCTGATCGAGAACGATCCGAATGCGCCGGTTCTCGGCAACGCGGAAGGGGACGTCACCGTTGTGGAATTTTTCGACTACAACTGTCCTTATTGTCGGCGGGTCAAACCCGAGGTGCGGGCTTTGATCGAAGACGATCCAAACATTCGCCTCGTCTATCGTGAATGGCCCATTCTCGGAGACGGATCGGTGTTCGCCGCGAAAGCGGCCTTGGCAGCGCGCAAGCAGGACAAATACGAAGAGTTTCACTGGGCGATGATGGGGCTGGAAGGCCGCGCGGAAGAGGCCTCCGTGCTGCGCGTTGCCGAGGAGATCGGCCTGGATATCGCACAGTTGCGCAAGGACATGGAGGCCCCCGAGGTCGAAGAGCACATTGCGACATCCATGCAACTGACCCAAGCTCTGGGCTTTAACGGCACGCCGTCTTTCGTGATCGGTGACGCGCTGGTCCCGGGCTTCGTCGAAAAGGCGCAGCTTGTCGACTTGGTCGAGGAAGCCCGCAAAGTCGAAGACTGAAATTCTGTGCCCGGACCGCCCTTGGGTGGTCCAGGCACTGCATCAAGCGGCCGCAGGTTCCACGTTGTAGCCCGCATCCCGAATGATCGCTAGGACTTGATCGGCTGGTAACACGCTGGCGACACGCACATGTCGGGCAGAAAGGTCACATTCTACGCCTGCATTCGGATCTGCGCTCTTCACCGCGCTTTCGATTGCTGCGGTGCAATGTCCACAGCTCATGTCCGGAACGCTGAACTTCATCGGAACCACTCCTTGATCTGATTTCTGTCGGTGACATGGGGCTTCCCCCCGCTGGAAGGTCAAGTGAAGAAATTTATTTGGCGCCCTCCCATTGACCCTCCAGTAACTGGAAGCCTCATATTCCACTTCGAATGGAAAAACAGGTGACACATATGCCCGAACCCAAACAGATCAGCCTGCCGATCGAAGGCATGTCATGTGCGTCCTGCGTTGGCAGGGTCGACCGCGCATTGAATGCAATCGACGGCGTAGAGGATGTGTCGGTGAATCTTGCATCCGAAACCGCGCGTATGAGCGTGGACGCGCTCAAGCGCGTTCCGGAAATCATCGAAACCCTTCGCGAGCTGGGCTACCCCGCGCGGACGGCCAAGGCCGAACTCACGATTGCAGCCATGTCCTGTGCCTCTTGCGTCGGGCGGGTCGACAAGGCGCTTTCCGCGGTGCCTGGAGTGGTCGAGGTGAACGTCAACCTCGCCTCCGAGACGGCGACGGTGGTTTACGTCGAAGGTCTTGTCACGACATCCGATCTGGTAAATGCAAGCGGCGCGGCAGGGTATCCAGCAACCGTGGCAACGGCCCAAGCCGGTGACGACAGGGTTGCGCGCAAGGAGGAAGAGGCTCAGGCGCTTGCCAAACGGGTCACCTTTGCAGCCATCCTCGCCTTGCCGGTCTTTTTGATCGAGATGGGTGGCCACGTCATTCCGGCCGTTCATATGCTTATCGAGACCACGATTGGTCAGCAGACGAGTTGGCTTCTTCAATTCGTTCTCACGACAATCGTTCTCTTCGGCCCGGGCCGGACGTTTTACACCAAGGGTTTCCCGGCCTTGTTCCGGGGTGCCCCCGACATGAACAGCCTCGTCGCGGTCGGCACCGGGGCGGCTTACCTTTATTCCGTGGTTGCGACATTCGTACCGTCGGTCCTGCCTGACACGCTGCGCACCGTCTATTTCGAGGCGGCAGCGGTCATCGTCGTTCTGATCCTTCTGGGGCGGTTTCTTGAAGCGCGCGCCAAGGGGAGAACGGGCGCGGCCATCCAGAAGCTATTAGGGCTTCAGGCGCGGACTGCACGCGTGATGCGGGACGGAGAAAGCGTCGAGATCGAGATCGATGCGCTGGTTCAGGGTGACATCGTCATCGTGCGCCCTGGTGAACGCATCGCGGTCGATGGCGAGGTCATCGAGGGGACCAGCCGCGTCGACGAAAGCATGCTGACAGGCGAGCCGATCCCCGCTGAAAAAGGTGCCGGAGATACGGTGACCGGCGGGACGGTCAACGGCGCCGGAAGCCTGCAGTTCCTCGCCACGCGGGTCGGCGCCGACACGACCCTGGCGCAGATTATTCGCATGGTCGAAGAGGCCCAGGGCGCCAAACTGCCGATCCAGGGATTGGTCGACCGGATCACCTTGTGGTTCGTGCCTGCCGTGATGGCGATCGCGGCGGCGACCGTGCTGGTCTGGCTGTTTTTCGGGCCTGATCCGGCCCTGACGATGGCGCTGGTCGCCGGTGTGTCGGTGCTCATCATCGCGTGCCCCTGCGCGATGGGGCTTGCGACGCCGACCTCGATCATGGTCGGGACGGGACGTGCTGCGGAAATGGGCGTCCTGTTCCGCAAGGGCGACGCCTTGCAGCTACTTGATTCCGTTGATGTGGTCGCCCTCGACAAGACAGGCACGGTGACCGAGGGGCGACCCGCACTGACTGACCTTGTGCTGGCGGAAGGGTTCGATCGTTCAACAACGCTCTCGAAGATCGCCGCCGTGGAGTCGCTCTCCGAGCATCCTGTCGCGGACGCCATCGTCCGCGCCGCCCGGGGCGACGGCGCCCCGCTTGTGGGGGCCGAAGGTTTCCAGTCGGTCACCGGTTACGGCGTGCGCGCCTTGGTCGAAGGCGCGGAGGTGTTGGTTGGGGCCGACCGCTACATGACGCGGGAAGGCATTGACATCTCGGCATTGGCACCAGAGGAAACGAAGATCGCGAGCAAGGGTCGGACGGCGCTTTACGCTGCCATAGATGGACGTATCGCCGCCGTGATCGGCGTCGCCGATCCGGTCAAACCGGCAAGCCGCGCAGCCATCGCAGCGCTGCACGAAAAGGGTCTTGCGGTTGCGATGATCACCGGGGACAAACGCGAAACCGCCGAAGCCATCGCCCGCGAAACCGGCATCGACCATGTCGTCGCCGGCGTTCTGCCAGACGGCAAGGTCGCGGCGCTCAACAGTTTGCGCGAGGGCGGCAAGCGCATCGCCTTTGTCGGCGACGGGATCAACGACGCCCCGGCGCTGGCGCATGCCGATGTGGGCATCGCCATTGGAACCGGCACCGATGTGGCCATCGAATCTGCGGATGTCGTCCTGATGTCGGGCGATTTGCGCGGCGTGGTGAACGCCTTCGAAGTATCGCGGCGGACCATGCGCAACATCCGGCAGAACCTGTTCTGGGCCTTTGCCTACAACGTGGCACTTATTCCGGTCGCTGCCGGGGTGCTCTATCCGGCCTTTGGGTTGCTCCTGTCACCAATCCTTGCGGCGGGTGCGATGGCGTTGTCCTCGGTGTTTGTCCTGACCAATGCCCTGCGGCTGCGGCGCATCGCGCCTGCGATGGACGAGCAGCGCGCAATCCCGGCAGAGATGGCAGCCGCCACTCCTGCTCCAGCAGAATAACGGAGGTCCGACATGAACATCGGAGACGTTGCCCGACAATCGGGTGTGCCCGCCAAGACGATCCGCTACTACGAGGACATCGGTCTGATCCGCCCGAACCGTAGCGAGAACGGCTATCGCGCGTTCACCGAGAACCATGTTCACAAGCTGGCGTTTCTGGGTCGCGCACGGGCCTTGGGGTTCACCATCGAAGATTGCAGGACGCTCCTGTCGCTCTACGAGGATGAAAACCGCGAAAGCATGCAAGTGAAGGCGGTTGCGGAAGACCATCTGCGCCAGATCGAGGAAAAGATCGCGAAACTGCAATCCATGCGCGCGACGCTCGCCGAACTGGTGGAAAAATGTGCCGGGGATCACCGGCCCGACTGCCCCATCATCGAGGATCTGTCGCCGGAGCGGTTGGCCAAGTGACAGGCAAGAAGGGGCTGTACCTCAGAACCAGATCGCGCGGACCGGCATCCAGATACCCATGAAGATCATCATCAGGTTTTCCGTCAGCGAAATGAACCCCAGCGGGACGGAACTGTCACCGCCGACGCAGGCGCATTTCAGCTCTCTCTTGTCGATATAAACAGCCTTGAACACGCTGACAGCGCCTACCGTGCCGATAAACAGGGCGACAGGCGCCGAGAGCCACAGCAGCGCGCCGGCAGTCATCAGGACACCTGCCAACGCTTCGCCGAACGGGTAGACCTTGCCGTATCGCACCCATTTGCGCGCCAGCAGATCGTAGTTGAGGAACATCGTCGAAAACCCTTCGACATCCTGCAATTTCTGGATCGCGAGAATGGTCATGGACAGCGAAATGAACCATTCGAACCCCCGCAAGGTAAGGACCGACCCGTACTGGTGCCAAGACAGGCCCAATGCCAACAGCGCGGCAACGGAAAAGATCGCGATGACCGGCTGGTAGGTCGTGTCGCTTTGCTCTTCCTCGGGTGGGTCAATGTCGAAAAACACCCTGAGATCATCGTAACCGCCGATCCGTTCGTCCCCGATGAAAGTCTGCGGCGTCGTCTCGACCCCGTGCTTCTCCATGAAAGCATCGGTGTCTTCACGGGTGTCAAGCGGATGGTCTTCCACCTCGAAGCCTTGCCGCTCCAGCAGGTCTTTCGATTTCAGACCGTAGGGGCAGACATGGCCCGGCATGACCATGCGATAAAGCTGCGCGGATTTACTGTCTGTGTCGCGGGGCATGTCCTTTCCTCCTTATCCGCTGCACGTAAGTTGACCACGGAACCCGGCTTCGTAGTCGGTTCCCGCGCTGACGATCAGATCGGTCAGGTCACCGTTCGTCTCTGCGATCTCGGCCGACAGCGGGCCTTCAGAAAATGCATTTTCGCCCTGCGCATTCAGGCGCACCAGATCACCGCTGATCTTCATTGCGGCGGCAGACCCTTCGCCGGTTTCACCAGTCACCAGTACAGCCGGACTGTCCGAGGTGTAAGCAAAGCGGCAATTTCCGCCATTCGGGAACACCGCAGCGATTTCGTCTTCCGTCAGAAACTCAGGATCGACCTTCGACACGACCTCCGTTTGAAGCGCCTGTTGCGCATCCACAACCTGCGCCGGCGTTTCGCTTCGCGTGGCCGATGCTTCGCCGTTTGCTCCAATGTCAGCAATAAGGTAGCGCATTTCGGCGATTTCCTTGTCCTGCGCATAGATAATGTCGTCTGCGAGCCCCCGGACGCGCGGGTCGGTGATCTCGGCACGAGTCGACGTCATGATGGCGATCGAGTGGTGCGGGATCATGGCGCGCATGTAGGACCTGTCCTGCACCGTGAATTGCCCGCGAACCAGCCAGAGGCTCGCCGCGAAAAGGACTATTGCGCCAACGAAAATCGCGATGTTGGCTTTGGTGTTCTGATACATGGACAACATGTACGCCAACATGATCACGGCCATGGTCGCCCCCATCAGGATGGCCATGTAAAGGCGTGTCTCCGAAAAGAAGATATGGCCCCAAAGATAGGTGTTCAGGTACATCAGAACGAACATGACCACGGTCGATGTTCCGATCATCATAAAGAATCGTGAGTAGTGCATTTCCAGTCACCTCCTTGCAGTTCTCTGTAAAAC
Organism: Shimia marina; assembly: GCF_001458175.1. GTDB lineage: Bacteria > Pseudomonadota > Alphaproteobacteria > Rhodobacterales > Rhodobacteraceae > Shimia > Shimia marina. The sequence continues at coordinate 3,438 of NZ_CYPW01000008.1, read as the reverse complement.
AACAACATTCCAGCGCTGGAGAGTTCCAAAAGCACGAATTTTCGTAGTTTCAAGGCAACAAAGGCGCGTCGTTTGCCCCGGTTCACGGCTTCTTTTCTTTGCCCCTGACGCGCACTGAATTTTCATGGGTCCGAGGAGATCGCGCCATGCAGAATTTCACGAGACGAGAATTGATTTGTGCCGGAGCGATGGGTTGCTTTCTGCCCACAACTGCCTGGGCCCACAAAGTCAAATTGCCCGAACGGTTCGAACCACAATTGGTAAACACCCGTCGTGGTGACTGGGTTAAAGGCGATGTCCACGTCGTTCCCGACGATTTTTTCCTTTATTTCATGCTCGAGGACGGGATGGCGATCCGCTACGGGGTCGGGGTAGGGCGCAAAGGTTTGTACGAACCCGGAGAGTTCACGGTAGCGCGCAAGGCCAAATGGCCATGGTGGCGGCCAACGAACGCCATGATCCGGCGCGAGCCACGCAAATACGCAAAGTACAAGGATGGACTGAAAGGCGGGCCAAACAACCCGCTCGGGGCCCGCGCGCTCTATCTCTACGATGCCGAGGGACGCGATACCTATCTTCGCATTCATGGAACGAACGCCCCGGAGACAATTGGGTCTGCCGTGTCGAATGGATGCGCGCGGTTGACGAATGAACATGTGAAGAATCTGTACGAACGCGTTGAAATCGGCGCCCGCGTCTTCCTGTATCCCAAAGTGACAACGGCGTGAGGAGTGTTCTGTCGCCTTGAAGTTCCTCTTCCGGAAATGGCACAAGTGCGGCAGTTGGCGAAAGCCAGTCTATCATTCATGAGGTGACGGAATTGTCTTTGAGCCGGAGGTCTTTCCTTGGCGGGATGACCGTTGCGCTGGCTGGTACCCGCTTGCCAGCAGCGACACACGAGTTGATCCTCGCGCCCCAATCGATCAAGGCGCACCTTGCTGGGTACGACGTGTCGATGTTGGGCTTCAACGGTGGTCTGCCGGGCCCAGAAGTCAGAATGCGACAAGGACAAACCGCCCGCATTACCCTCGATAACCGATTGGAGGAGGGCGCTCTCGTTCACTGGCATGGGTTGCGGGTTCCAAATCGGATGGATGGTGTCAACGTCCTCACTCAGGATGTGGTCATTCCGGGCGACTCGTATCGTTATCAATTCGGCGTCCCGGATGCCGGCACGTATTGGTATCACTCGCATTACCTGTCTTACGATCAGGTCAGCCGCGGTCTTTTCGGCGCCTTCATCGTCGAGGAGCAAAATGCGCCGGCTGTCGACCATGACATCGTTGTTCAGTTCTTCGATGTCTTGCTGGATCAGTCCGGGCAGTACGACGAAGCGTTCAACCCGGCCCATTTCGCAACCGAGGGCCGTATCGGCAATACGGTCACGGCACTTGTTTTCAATGGAACCGGCAAGACTGTGAAACGAGGCGACCGTCTGCGACTGCGTCTCATAAATCCCTCTATCGACAGGGTGCACCGTGTCGGCCTGGATGGTTTGATAGGCAAGATCGTTGCACTGGATGGCATGCCTCTGGCGCATCCTCGGACGCTCGAACCGATCCTTCTCGCTCCGGGGCAAAGATGCGATGTGATTGGTGATGCGACCGGGCCTATTAGATTCGACGACAGCTTTGGAGAACAGACGTTGAGCCTTGGCGAAATCGCTGTTTCCGGTTCCCGTGAGCCCGCGAAAGCGCCCATCACCGCATTGCCCGCCAACCGAATGCCCGCCCCGAAAGACCCCGGCCAAACCGCGGAGCTGGTGCTCCAGGGAGGTGCGGGAAGCGCGTCCCACAACGGCACAGGGACATGGGCGCTCAATGACGTATCCGGCCTGCCTCGAAGGCCTTTCCTATCCGCCGCGCAGGGGACGACCGCGCGCATTTCGATCCGCAACGAAACCGGGTTCCCACACGTCATGCATCTGCATGGCCACCATTTCTGGGAACTCGATGCGGCGGGTGAAGCCGGTCCATACCGGGACTCGACCTATCTGGATACCGGCGAGACGCGGGATATTCTCGTCGTCCTGGACAATCCGGGATCGTGGATGCTGCATTGCCACATGTTGAGCCACCAGGCCGACGGTATGGCAACGTGGATCAGAGTCGGCTGAGGGTCGCGACGGATACATACCGTTACAAATCTCTGAATGATAACAGCCCTTCTGCCGTTTACGTAACCTGACAAGCGAGAAACAGGTCCATCGATTGCCAACGGGAGCGTTCATTGACCCTGACACCAAAATCTCTCGGCATGACTGCGGCGGCAGGATCAGCCGCCTTGCTGTTAGGGGCCTTCGTTTTCCAGGCTCTTGGCTACGCGCCTTGCGCAATGTGCATCTGGCAACGCTACCCACACGCAATCGCCATTGGAATGGGCGCTCTGTTGCTCTTTGCTCTGCCGATTTTGCCAATCCTGATAATCGGTGCCCTGTCGGAACTCAGCACATCCGCGTTGGGAGTGTTTCATACCGGTGTCGAGCGCGGCTGGTGGGAGGGACCGACTTCTTGCACGGGATCCGGCCTCGATGTTTCCCAAATGTCGGTATCGGAATTGCTGCCCTCTGCCAGTTCAAATGCGTCCAATCTTGTTCTGTGCAGTGAGGTTGTCTGGGAATTTCTGACGTTGTCCATGGCGAGTTGGAACGCGATCCTAAGCGGTGTCCTTGCTTGCCTCTGGTTGGTCGCGATCGCAAGACATCAAAAGGTTCGGTGGCATGGGGTCGCGGACGTTTCTTGAATCGTCCCGCATTCATCGAAAACAAACAAAGGGCTTCGCTTCATGGTTACAAGACGACACTTCCTTGCACTTTCCGGCTCGCTGTTTTCAGCTTCTCTGAGTTCGCCAGCATTCGCTAAGACCTGGCCGTCAACAGCCGAAAAAGCAGCTTGGGATGCGCAGATCACGCCCGCCAACTATGACCCGGCAACAACCAACCCATGGGGGCTGCATCCCAGGCTGCTGCCGCAACGCGTTTTGGCGAATGACGGTTTGCGCCCGGGTGACATTCACGTCGATGCGATCGCGCGCTATCTGTACCATATCGAGGAAGGTGGCACCGCGATGCGATACGGGGTGGCGATTGCCAAGGGCGATCTCTATGAACCCGGCACCTATACGATCCGCCGAAAGGTCGAATGGCCGCACTGGACGCCAACGCAGTCAATGATCGAACGCGATCCGGAGGCTTACGAGCGGTTTGCCGACGGTATGGAGCCCGGCCCCAACAATGCCTTGGGCAGCAGGGCTTTGTATCTATTCGTCGGAGATCGGGATACGTACCTTCGAATTCACGGAACGCCGAGCCCTCGCAGCATTGGCGGCCGGGCCAGTTCGGGATGCGGGGGTCTGTTCCGGCTGGGGGCAGAATGACACCTTAAGGCCGGATGTCAGCGATTTTTCCATCTGTATTCACCTGTGAGCAAGATATGTGCC
>NZ_CYPW01000007.1 GCF_001458175.1 Shimia marina | reverse complement strand
TGGAGGCGAGTACCGGAATCGAACCGGTGTACACGGATTTGCAATCCGGAAAATTTCGTTGATTTTAAAGGGGAAAATTGTAAACGGACTTGTTTCGTTCAGGATCGCTTTTCAATAGGTTACAAGCCCCAGGTAAACGGTTCTTCACAGGTTCTTGCTCTGGCGAAAAGGCAAAGAAAAACCGCTGAGGGGGCGGCCACCCACCTCAACGGCATAGAAGAATGTTTCCGTCCCAATACCTACGGCATTTCCGGTCAGACCTCAACCCAATTGGCGGTGACATCATGAGCTGGCGCATCGCAAACGAATGCGCCGAGCGCCGCTTTGGCAGCGCTGCGCGCAAGCAGATCATCATGTTTCTGGCCGACAAGGCGAGCGATGACGGCTCAGGAATTTGGTGCTCCAAGGGGACGATCCAGCGCCACACAGAGCTCAGCGAGAGCACGGTGAAGCGCACCATCATCGACTTCCTGCGCGAAGGCATTCTGATTGAGACGGGGCGGCGGCACTGCAAGAATGGCTACACCGTCATTTACCGCATCGTTCTGGAGCGCGTGGCCGCGCTCGAAACCACGGCCGAGCCCGACATTGAGACGGGGGTCACTGTGAACCCCGTCCAGCCTGAACCCGGTACGGGGTCCACGGTGAACGGGGTACGGGGTTCACGGTGGACCCCAAACCATCCTAAAACCATCCATAAACCACCTACGCGCAGGCGCGAGGCGACGGAGGAGGTTGAAGATCTTGAAGCTGAGAAGATCTTGGCGGCCTATCCCGAAGACAGGATCCGAGACCGGCGAACCAGTCTGCGCCTAATCGCTGCGGCCCTGAAGGCCGGTGTGAAGCTCGATGATCTGAAGCAGGCTGTCAAAGCCTACGCGAAGGAAAGCGAGGGCTACACGCGCAGCAAGGTCTGTTTCTCGGACAACTGGTTCAAGATGCGGCGTTGGGAAAAGGGGCTGGCCCAGATCCTGGCCGACCGAGAGAAAGCGCGAGAGGCCGAAGCCAAGGGGCGCGCCAGCCTCGCCGAGTGGATCCACGAGCGCCATCCCTTGTGCCGCCACATCACCAGCCGGCAGATCGAGGATTTGATCGCTTCAAAGCTAGTGACGCCTGAGCAGGTGCGCGCTGCGGGGCTGCAGGCGTGACTTTCGAGGGAAGGGAACGCAATCGTTTCGTTCGAGCAGACGTGTTGGATGAGTGCGGTTAGGTAGCTAGGCCATGTTTCGTAATGGTAACCTTAATGCCCCCAATGTTATACTAAGCTAACATAAGATGTGGCTGGTGTGGCGGCGTTGGGTTATGGAGCTAAGCGATGAAATTTGACATTAATGTTTTATCAGCGTAACATTGAGGCGCTTAGTGTCGCTTGGAGATATCATTATGGCTGTTCCGATCAAAATGCCCAGGGCGGCGCGTAAGGAGCTGGTGGCACTTGGGGAAAACATTCGTGTTGCTCGACTGCGCCGCAAACTGACCGCTGAGATTGTTGCGCAGCGTGCTGGCACAACGCGGCAGACCATCGCCAAGATCGAAAGCGGGAACCCCGCAGTCAAGATCGGCACCTACGTTGCTGTATTGCAGGCGCTCGGCCTCCTGAAAGGCTGGGGGGATCTGGATGATCCGGTTGGCGAGCAGATGGCCCTGGATGACCTCCCGCAGCGTGCGAGACTGAAAAATGGTTGAGGTCTGGATCGACTGGAAGGGGCTGAAACGGGTTGGCACGCTCCACCGCACAGCGGGGCGCGGTCGAGAGCGGGTGTCCTTCACCTATCATGACGATTGGCTTGCCGACGAAAACGCCTTCGGGCTTTCGCCAAACATGCCTCTCGTTAAAGGGCAATTCGTCCCGGAAGCTGGGCAAGACATGCTCGCACCACTTGGGGATTCTGCCCCTGATACCTGGGGCAGAACGGTGATGCGGCGCTATGAGGGGCGCATGGCAGAGGCCGAGGGGCGACGTCCGCGCGTGCTGCAAGAAACCGACTACCTGCTTGGCGTAAATGACGAGACCCGTTTGGGTGCGCTGCGCTTCATGGTTGATAGCGACTTTCAAGCGCGCGAGGGCATCGGCGTGCCTGCGCTCGTCAGCCTCGGGGACTTACTTCATGCGTCTCAGCGCGTTTTGCGCGGGGAGGAGACCGCTGAGGACCTGAAAATGCTGTTTGCTCCGGGCAGTTCTCTGGGCGGCGCGAGGCCAAAGGCCAGTATCCTCGATCAACACGGCCGTCTTTCTGTCGCCAAGTTCCCAAAGGAGACGGACACCTATTGCGTAGAACGCTGGGAAGCCATTGCATTGGAGCTCGCAAGACGCGCCGGAATTACGGTCTCTGATCACACGCTTGAGATGGCAGGCGACAAACCGGTTTTCCTGTCCCATCGGTTTGACAGGAACGAGGACGGCAGGATCCCGTTCATCTCAGCTATGGCGATGCTGGGCGGCAAGGATGGCGAAAGCTACAGCTATTTGGACCTGGCCGATATCATCACCTCAGAAAGCGTCACGCCTGACCAAGACCGCGAGGAACTCTACCGGCGGGTTGCCTTTTCCATTCTCGTGACGAACCTCGATGACCATATGCGCAATCACGGATTTCTGCGTGGGCGTGGCGGCTGGCATCTCTCACCGGCCTACGACATCAACCCTGTGCCGAACCAGCCGCGTGTGCTCAAGAGCTATGTCGACGATGACAACCCGGATGCCAGTATCGCCCTGCACCGCGCGCAACATGAATCCTATCTTCTCGAACGCGGCGAGGCAGATCGCATCATTGCCGAGGTGGCCGAAGCGACTATGGCTTGGCGTGTCGTTGCCCGTACATTGGGGGCTCCGGAGAAGGAGATCAACGAGATGGCGACAGCCTTCGAGCACGAGGAAGCTGATGTGGCGCGTGCGTGAACTGGGGCCGCTGTTGAATTGGATTGACCGAAAGCCGTTTGGCAGCAACGGGATTTTGAGGTCCTTGGCCAATCCGATGCGTGATGACGTGGCAGGTCGATTTTGGAGTGCCGAACTCAGACCCTCAACGCTGTGTTTCTGATTGCTGAACATAAGCGGGCAGCCGTGCCGGACGCGGGGCAAGCCCCGCTTCAACAAGAAAATTCCCCTGCGCCAGCGCATTCCTCGCGAGGCAACTTTCTCGCTGACAGCCCCTTGGTGCCAGCTTTGGTCATGTTCATCGAAACACTCAAAGTGAGGATCAAAAAAATGGCTACTCAAACTCTGAAACTGAACGTCAAATCCGGCGAAAAAGACGGCAAGAACTTCTGGGACCGCTGCGGTGTCCTCTTCGTCAACACCGACGACAGCGGCAACATCACGTCGATCAACGTCAAACACAGCATGTTCCCCGACGTCGACATGGTTGCCTTCCCACGTCGCGATGAAGATCCGGTCACCGAATGACTTCAGCACCAGGGCGGGTTCACCGCCCTGGAACGCAGCCAGGGAACTGCTTCACGCTGAACTCGACGACCTCAAGCAAGCCAAGCTTGCCGCTTCTCCTCCTTTCAACTAGTTTCAACCCATATCCCTCAGAGAGGACATTTTCGAAATGCCCAACGAAGACATTTTGACCGTGAAAGAGCTCGCTGAGTATCTCAAGATCGCTGAGAAAACGGCATATCGGTTCGCATCTGAGGGCAAGGTTCCGGGGTTCAAGGTGGGAAGCGCGTGGCGATTTCGCAAAAGCGAGATCGACCGCTGGATTGCCGAGCAGGAACAAAAACAAGAAGGGGAGCAAAAATGACCGGGCAACAACAGGCTGAGGCATTACGCCGCGAAATCTGGAGCATAGCAAACCGTGTACGTGGTGCAGTCGACGGCTGGGACTTCAAGCAGTTTGTCCTGGGCGCGTTGTTCTATCGCTTCATCAGCGAGAACTTCACCAACTACATCGAAGGTGGCGACGACAGCATCAATTATGCGGGTATGTCCGACGCAGAAATCCCCGACGAAGCTAAAGTCGATGCAGTCAAGACCAAGGGCTACTTCATATATCCTAGCCAACTATTTCAAAACGTGGTGAAAACCGCGAGCAAGAACGACAGCCTGAACACTGATCTTGCCGATATTTTTTCAGCGATTGAGGCTTCGGCCAGCGGCTACCCGTCCGAGCAGGATATCAATGGTCTCTTCGCTGATTTCGACACCACCAGCAACCGTCTAGGGAGTACGGTCAAACAGAAGAACGAAAGACTGGCTGAGGTCCTCAAAGGCGTGGCTGGCTTGCCGCTTAAATTCGACGACAACGAAGGCGACTTGTTCGGCGACGCCTATGAGTTCTTGATCTCGAACTACGCCGCCAACGCGGGCAAATCCGGCGGCGAGTTCTTCACGCCGACCCACGTGTCCAAGCTCATCGCCAAGCTGGCCATGCACAAGCAGACCAGCGTCAACAAAATCTACGATCCGGCGGCCGGGTCTGGGTCTCTGCTTTTGCAGGCCAAAGAAGAGTTTGAGAGGCACATCATCGAAGACGGCTTCTTCGGGCAGGAGATCAACTACACCACTTACAACCTCGCCCGCATGAACATGTTCCTGCACAACATCAACTACGACAAGTTCAACATCCAGTACGGCAACACACTGGAGGACCCGCACTTTCAAGACGACAAGCCCTTTGACGCCATCGTGTCGAACCCGCCCTATTCGGTGAAGTGGAAGGGCGCGGATGACCCGACGCTGATCAATGACGAACGCTTTGCGCCCGCTGGGGTGCTGGCCCCAAAGTCGAAGGCCGATTTTGCCTTTGTCCTTCATGCGCTGCATTATCTGTCGGCCAAGGGGCGGGCTGCGATCGTTTGCTTCCCTGGTATCTTCTACCGTGGCGGCGCGGAGCAGAAGATCCGCAAGTATCTGGTCGACAACAACTTCGTCGAAACGGTGATCGCGCTCGCGCCGAACCTGTTTTTCGGCACGACCATCGCGGTGAACATTCTGGTGCTGGCCAAGAACAAGACCGACACGGCCGTTCAGTTCATCGATGCGACCGAGGAGGATACCTTCTTCCGCAAAGGCACGAACAACAATTTTATGGAAGATCGGCACATTGGGCGGATCATGGATCTGTTCGACAGCAAGAAGAACGAGCCCCATGAGGCCGAAACCGTCCCTTACGACAAGATTGTCGAGAAAGACTACAACCTTTCGGTCAGCGCCTATGTGGAGCCAAAGGATAATCGCGAGGTCGTGAATATCACCAAGTTGAATGCTGATCTTGAAACCACTGTTACCAAGATTAAGCAACTACGTGCAGACATCGACGCCATAGTTGCGGAGATCGAGACATGAGCAAACTTAGCTTTCTCGAAAGGCTGCTTGATGGGGCGTCTTTAGAGTGGAAGCCGATGTCTGTTGTTGCAGAGGTGCGAAGCGGCTGGGGCTTCCCAAGAGCCTATCAAGGAGAAACGGAGGGTTCTTGTCCTTTCTACAAGGTCAGCGACATGAACCTTGTTGGCAACGAAACAACGATGGTTACTGCGAATAACTACATCGATGATGCAACAGCTGCGAAACTAGGCGTAAAGCCTGCGCCTGCAGGCACCATTATCTTCCCAAAAATTGGTGCGGCGATTGCAACAAACAAAAAACGACTATTGTCGGTGCCTTCGGCGTACGACAATAATGTTATGGGGTTGATTCCCAATGAAAAAGTCGTTTCCAGGTTTCTTTTTCATTGGATGCAGATTGTAAATCTTAGCTCTCTTGCCAGTGACTCTGGCGCTGTGCCTTCAATTAGGAAGAGCGACATGGAGAAGCTCTCAGTCCCCATTCCAAGCCCCGAAGATCCCGATAAGTCGCTGGTGATCCAAGCGGAGATTGTTCGGATTTTGGACAGCTTCACCGAGCTGACAGCCGAGCTGACAGCCGAGCTTAAGGCCCGCAAGCAGCAATACAACCACTATCGAGAGCAATTGTTGGATTATGAGGGCAAAGATGTTGAGCATTTGCCCATGGGCGATGAGCGTGTGGGATCCTTCACGCGCGGCGGCGGTCTTCAAAAGAAGGACTTTGCAGAGTCTGGGGTGGGCTGCATTCACTACGGTCAAATTTACACCCATTACGGAACCTATGCCCACACAACGAAAAGCTTTGTTTCAGAAGAGTTTGCGAAGAAAGCCCGCATGGCAAAGCCGGGCGATTTGGTGATTGCGACTACGAGCGAGAACGACGAGGACGTCTGCAAGGCCGTCGCTTGGCTTGGTGATGAGGATATCGCGGTCAGCAGCGACGCATGCTTTTACTCGCACAAGTTAAATCCCAAATTTGTCGCCTACTTCTTCCAAACAGAGCAGTTTCAAAAACAAAAACGGGTTCACATTACTGGCGCAAAGGTCAGACGTGTGAATGCCGACAACCTAGCCAAGATCTTGATCCCTGTCCCTTCTGCCGAAGAGCAAGACCGTGTTGTCGAAATCCTCGACAAGTTCGACACGCTGACCACATCGCTCAGTGAGGGCTTGCCGCGTGAGATCAAGTTGCGTCAGCAGCAATATGAATACTACCGCGACCTGCTCTTGAGCTTCCCCAAACCCGAGGAGGCCGCGTAAATGAGCCAGACCCTCGAGGAGATTGCAAAGCAGCTACGGGATGCCAACAAAAAGGTGCAGCTGATCTACGCGTTCAATGGCACTGGCAAAACCCGCCTGTCCCGCGCCATGAAGGAGCTCATTGCCCCAAAACCCGAAGAAGGTGAAGACGGTGAACCGTCTCGCGAAAAGGTGTTGTATTACAACGCGTTTACGGAAGACTTGTTTTACTGGGATAATGACCTGTTGGGTGATGCTGAGCCCAAGCTTTTGATCCAGCCGAACACTTTCACTGACTGGATTCTTGGGGAACAAGGCAAAGGCAATGAGATCGTTGCGAACTTCCAGCACTATACCAACAAAAACCTGACGCCCGTCTTCTTGGAGAAGGACGGGCAGAAGGCCGGAGAGAAGACCTATCCTTCGGTCTCATTCTCCATCACGACAGGAGATGACGAAGCCACCACAGGCATCAAGATTTCAAAGGGTGAGGAAAGCAACTTCATCTGGAGCATCTTCTACACGCTGATCGAAGAGGTGGTTTCGGTCCTAAGTGTTCCTGAGTTTGGAGATCGAAGCACCAATCAGTTCGACAAGCTCGAGTATGTTTTCATTGACGACCCAGTCAGCTCGCTGGACGACAACCATCTTATCGAGCTGGCGCAGACCCTGGCGACGCTGATCAAGGATGCACCGCAAGACGGCCCCAAATTCATCATCACGACCCACAATCCGCTATTTTTCAACGTCCTTTTCAATGCGTTGAAGAGTGGCTTCAAGTATCAGTTGTCGCAGCATGAGGACGGCACGTTTTCTCTGGACCGTTGGAACAACGACAGCCCGTTCTCGTACCATCTGCATTTGATCGAAAAACTTAAGACTGCTTCTGACGGCGATGGGTTCGAGAAATACCACTACAACCTTCTGCGAAACATCCTGGAGAAGACTTCGACCTTCATGGGGTACGAGGACTGGGCGGACCTGCTGCCTCGAACGGCAGAAGGGACTAGCGACGCCTATTTGAAGCGCATTGTAGATATTTCGAGCCATTCAAAGCACGCTGGAGACGAACAGCCCCAGCTTTCAAAAGACGACAAGCGGGTCTTAGGATACCTCCTCAGTGAGACAGCCAACAAAAAGTACGAGTTCGCTGAGCGATATCGGATGCTCGTCAAGGAAGAGGCGAAAAATGGTTGAGCAGACGAAAACCATAGCGGAAACGAAGAACTTCATCGTCCTCGACAAGTACACCAAGGAGTGGGACGCCGCCGATCGCTACCAGAGCGAAGATGATTTGGAGCGCGAATTGGTTCAGGATCTGGTCAATCAGGGCTATGAGTTCCTGCCTGCTCTCACGACCCCAGATGCCATGCTTGCCAATGTCCGGGTGCAGCTGGAACAGCTGAACAACGTCGCGTTTTCAGATGATGAATGGAAGCGATTTGTCGAGACCTACCTCGACAAGCCAAGCGACAGCATCGTCGACAAGACCCGTAAGATCCACGACGACTACATCCACGATTTCGTCTTCGACGACGGACGTATCCAGAACATCTACCTCGTCGACAAGAAGAACATGGCCCGCAACAAGCTGCAGGTGATCAAGCAGTTCGAGCAGGTCGGCACCCACGCCAATCGTTATGACGTGACGATCCTGGTCAACGGGTTACCATTGGTGCAGATCGAGCTGAAGAAGCGCGGCGTGGCTATCCGGGAGGCCTTCAATCAGATTCACCGCTACAGCAAGGAAAGCTTCAACAGCGAGCATTCCCTGTTCAAGTTTCTGCAGCTCTTCGTGATTTCGAATGGCACCGACACCCGGTATTTCGCCAACACGACCAAGCGTAACAAGAACAGCTTCGACTTCACCATGAACTGGGCAAAGTCCGACAATGAGCTGATCAAAGATCTCAAGGATTTCACCGCAACTTTCCTTCAGAAGCGTACGCTGCTGAACGTTCTGTTGCAGTATTCTGTTTTCGATGTCAGCGACACTTTGCTGATCATGCGGCCTTACCAGATTGCGGCGACTGAACGCATCCTTTGGAAGATCAAAAGCTCATATGAAGCCAAAAACTGGAGGAAGCCTGAGGGCGGTGGTTTCATCTGGCACACCACGGGTTCCGGCAAAACGTTGACCAGTTTCAAGGCGGCACGGTTGGCAACCGAGCTGGATTTCATCGACAAAGTCTTCTTCGTCGTGGACCGTAAGGACCTCGACTACCAGACCATGAAGGAATACCAGAGGTTTTCCCCTGACAGTGTCAACGGTTCCGACAGCACGGCCGGGTTGAAGCGCAACTTAGGCAAGGACGATAACAAAATCATCGTCACGACGATCCAAAAGCTGAACAACCTGATGAAGTCAGAGGGTGACCTGCCGGTATATGACCAGCAGGTGGTCTTCATTTTCGATGAGTGTCATCGCAGCCAGTTTGGCGAGGCGCAGAAGAATCTGAAGAAGAAGTTCAAACGGTTTTACCAGTTTGGCTTTACCGGAACGCCGATCTTTCCTGAGAATGCGCTAGGGGCTGAAACGACCGCGGGGGTGTTTGGGCGCGAGCTGCATTCTTATGTGATCACCGATGCTATTCGCGACGAAAAGGTTCTGAAGTTCAAGGTCGACTACAATGATGTGCGTCCCCGGTTCAAAGCCATCGAGACTGAGCAAGACGAAAAGAAGCTCAGCGCTGCTGAAAACAAGCAAGCGCTACTTCATCCAGAACGTATTCGGGAAGTCTCTCAGTATATTCTGAACAACTTCCGTCAAAAAACCCACCGGATGCAAGCGGGTAGCAGTGGGTTCAATGCCATGTTTGCTGTCAGCAGTGTGGATGCCGCGAAGCTCTACTATGAAACCTTGAACGATCTGCAGGGCGGCAGTGAAAAGCCGCTGAAGATCGCCACGATCTTCTCGTTTGCGGCCAACGAACAGCAAGATGCGATCGGTGACATTCAAGACGAGAGCTTCGATGTGTCAGCGATGAATAGCAGCGCCAAGGAGTTCCTGAGTGCCGCAGTCAAAGATTACAATTCCTTTTTCAAAACGAACTTTGGTGTCGATAGCAGTGGCTTTCAAAACTACTACCGCGATCTTGCCAGCCGGGTTCGCTCGAAAGAAATCGACTTACTGATTGTCGTCGGCATGTTCCTTACAGGCTTTGACGCGCCAACACTAAACACCTTGTTTGTCGACAAAAACCTTCGCTTCCATGGCTTGATGCAGGCGTTTTCCAGAACCAACCGGATTTACGACGCGACCAAGACCTTCGGCAATATCGTGGCGTTCAGGGACCTTGAGCAAGCGACCGTTGATGCGATCACGCTGTTCGGTGACACGAACACAAAGAACGTCGTGCTTGAGAAGAGCTACGACGAGTACATGAATGGTTTCGTTGATCAGGAAACTGGCGCGGCGCGACGCGGGTTTATTGATGTTGTGAAGGAGCTCACCGAGCGCTTTCCAAAGCCGGACGATATTGTCAAAGAAGTAGATAAAAAGGAGTTTGCGAAGCTCTTTGGTGAGTATCTGAGAGTTGAGAATGTGCTCAGAAATTACGACGAGTTTTCAGCATTGAAAGCCTATCAGGGGCTAGATTTAGCAGATGCCGCTGCCGTTGAGGGGTTCAAGCAAAAGCACTATTTGCGCGACGAGGACCTACGCGACCTGGAGGCAATAGAACTGCCTTCAGACCGAGCAGTTCAAGACTATAGATCAACATACAACGACATTCGCGATTGGCTGCGCCGGGAAAAGTCTTCGGCAGAGCAAGAACAAAGCAACATCGAGTGGGATGATGTCGTTTTCGAAGTGGACCTTTTGAAATCGCAGGAAATCAACCTCGACTACATTCTCGAGCTCATCTTTGAGAAAAACAAAAAAGTGAAGAGCAAAGGGGATCTGATTGAGGATGCTCGCCGCGTCATTCGCGGTAGCCTTGGAAATCGAGCCAAAGAGAGCCTGATTGTGGACTTTATCAACCAGACTGATCTTGATCAGATTGATGATAAGGCAGGCGTGATCGATGCATTTTTCTCTTTTGCTCAGGCAGAGCAGCGCAAAGAGGTAGAAGAGCTTATCAGATCGGAAGATCTAAATTCTGATGCAGCAAGGCGCTATATTTCTGCATCCATAAAACGCGAATTTGCAAGTGAAAACGGTGCTGACCTCAATGCCATACTCCCCAAAATGAGCCCGCTAAATCCGCAGTTTCGGACCAAGAAGACGACGGTCTTCGAGAAGATTGCAGCTTTTGTCGAAAAATTCAAAGGTGTTGGTGGGCAGGTCTAACCAAGACGTTGGGGTGCTCTACGATGGCTGTTTTGCTTCTGCTTGTTGCCAGTCGTGATACGTCTGCTTCGATCCCTTGACCTTCCACTCCAGGCGTCCGTTGCTGTTTCGGTCCAGGACGACAGCAGCGGCGGCTGAAGGACTGTTGAATGACCAAGGTTTCGTGAAGCGGAGTTTTTGATTGCCGTCGGCGACCAGAGTGCCGTCGGATATGAGCTTTTCCTTCAAGCTGCCATAGCTTTGTTGGGCATAGCCGGTTTCGGTGAGCGCCTCGGACCCTTCCAGTACAACAAATTCGCCATCTTCTTCGACAGCGGTCGCCTTGACGCCGCTCTTGTGGCGGATCTCGAACTGCACTTCTCCTTCGGTCCGCTCTTCAACTGGCTTAGCTGTTTGCGTCACCGCGCGCGGTTGTGGTTTGAGCATATCCAGACCGATCACGGGCAGGATGATACGCAGATTTGATAGAAACTGCTCCATGTTTGCGACGTCAGCCTCGGGCAATCGTCGCCTGCTGGTGTCCGGCTGCGTGCCGTTATCCAACGTGACGCGGCCTGCTTGGGCAGCTTGCTCTATGAGCCGCGCCTCCAGATATTCCGCGTGCCCTTTGGAAAGGTCATCATCACTTGTGGTGATGGTGATGGCAGTTTCCCAGAAATCTCTTTTGATCGCGCTTTGCTTGATCCTCTCAGCTACGGAATTTCCGGAGCCAATATAGGTGCGGGTTGCACCGGCGTTTTCGGGATCAGGGCCCGATAGGATATAGATGCCGGTCCGATCGACCTCTTCACGAGCAGTAAGGTCGCCGAAAGCTGAAGCGCCGCTTACAAAAAGCAGTCCTGTCCAACCATGGATTGTCGCTTTTCGCAGCCCAGTTGGCTTCCCGTCGACGAGGAAAAGCTGGATTGTTCGACCGAATGAGCCCTCTGTTTGCACGATTTATTCCTTGAAAACATGATTCTAATAGTTTCTTGCACAGCATACTTTAATCACGAAATTACATGATTGTCGTCCCGAGAGGACGGCTTTTGCAAACGGACTGCATCAGGGCTCAACGGGCCGATGGCCCGCTCACCCCGATCCAGACATCATTCTTTTTGGTTGGTCCGCCCAACATCCCTGACCGTGGCGGTCAACCTTGGGCCATCCCCAAAATCAGCCACCAATTTCCCCTGTCTCGCAAGCGAGCCATTCCTCGCGCAGCAAATTGGCGTCTGATTTTGGCGCAGACATTTTCTTCGCAAATGTGGCCGATTGACAGCCCCGTTCCGGGCCGTGGGTCGGGCTTTGCCCTCTCCCACTCTGTTCCGCCGAATACATGCGTATTCGGTCAGATCAGGTGGCCGAGGCGCAGCCCATCAGCGGAAGGGGTCACGAAGCCTCACCCGCGTCACTTTGATTGAGGAGGCCACAAATGGCACCGAAGTTTGATGTTTATGCCCATGTCACCGACACCATTATTGCAGAGATGGAGGCAGGCACGCCGCCGTGGCGCAAGCCGTGGACCGGAAGCGCGTCCGGTATTGCCTTGCCAACACGGCACAACGGCGAGGAGTATCGCGGGATCAACATCCTGATGCTCTGGGTCATGGCGGCCAAGCACGGGTATGTTTCCAGCCGCTGGATGACCTACAAACAGGCGCAGGAACTGAGCGGCCAAGTCCGCAAAGGTGAAACGTCGTCGACCGTGGTCAAATACGGGACGTTCACCCGAGAGAACGAATTGGGCATTGAGGAAGAACTGCCCTATGCGCGCGCCTATCGTGTGTTCAATGCCGATCAGATCGAGGGTTTGCCGGAGGACTACTACATCCGGCCCGAGGCCCCGCGCGATCTTGGCACGGTCGAAGATCCTGAGCTTGAGGCGTTTTTTAGCCGAACAGGGGCAGAGATCCTCACCAGCGATGACCCACGAGCCTATTACAGCCCCGCCAAAGATCACATCCACATGCCGCCGATTGCCACCTTTCACAATGCGGCAGGCTACTATGGGACGTTGGCCCATGAGATGATCCATTGGACCGGCAGCGAAAAGCGGCTTGAGCGGATCAAGAAATTTGCGAACCGCGAAGCCTATGCCTTTGAGGAGTTGGTGGCGGAAATCGGCGCTTGTTTTCTTGGTGCCCAGATTGGTGTCCCGCCGGAATTCGACCAAAGCGCCGCCTATGTCGAAGGTTGGTTGAAAGCGCTCAAAGAGGACAAGCGGGCGATTTTTCGTGCGGCGTCCGAGGCGCAGAAAGCCGCCGATTTTGTCCTAGCAGCCTCAGGTCAATCGAAAGCGGCCGCAGCATGAGCGGCCCCGCAATCTTACCCCCGATGACGTGCCGCAAATGCGGCGCGTCAAATCCGGTGATCTTTCTTGCGCCGGTCATCGTGAAAGGCAGTTGCTCCTGTATTTGCTTGGATTGCGCCGAGGCTCGTTCGTGGCTCGATCCGGACGGCAACTTGAAGTCTGGTGTTGAGCTTTGAGCACCTGCGCCCCGCCTCATGTGGCGGGGCGTAGGCACTTTCAACGAGATGCAAAATTGTGGCCCGTGCTGCAGCGCACGGGCCGCTCTGAGAAACGGACTGTGCGGAGGATCGACCGGCTTTCAGCCCGCTCACCTCCTTCAGGCTTCTTTCAACTTGATTGGTCCGCCCAACATCCCTGTCGCGTCCCGTCAATGGGCAAGCGCCGCGCGGGCGCGTCGTCAAAGCCTGCAACCCGTGTCCTCGCGCGGGGCGCGCTGCGGGCCGCACCAGTTGCTGGCTTTGACCCATTGACTGGCCGCTCCTGGGCCGTGGGTCGGGCTGTGCCCCCACCCACTCTGTTCCGCCGAATACATGCGTATTCGGTCAGATCAGATTGGCCGGTGTGCAGCCCATCGGCGGAAGGGGAGCCAAGCCCCTACCGCAGCACTCAAAAGGAGGCCACAAATGGCTCACAAATATCAGCCCCCGAAATTCTGGACCTGCGACTGTGATCGCTCGATCGGCGGTCACATCATCGACGGGCTCTATAGCACCTGCGTCTATTGCGGGAAGCATCGGCACGAGCTGAAGGAAATCGTTGTTCCGTCAGGTTTGGGCGGCGTGTTTTGTGTCGAGATCCTCAGTGTCGAGGAGGATTGCGCCAAGGTGAAGGTGCTCAAAAGCTCGAACGGCTTTGACGCGCTGCCACCCTTCACGGTGCCGTTCAAGGACATAGCCCCGCGTTGGAAACACAAGGTGGGAGAAATCCGATGACCCCTGACTATCACAGCGATGATTTTGCGACGGCACGTCTGGAAGACACCGTCAGCTTGCGTAGCGCTGCCCGTGAGGCCCGCGCCACGCTTTACGCGGTGTTGAACCGGCTGGAGCTGAACGATCTGGAAGGTGAAGAGCAGCCCTATATCGACGATTGTCTTGGGGCTCTCGCAATCCTTGAGGAGGCGTTGCGATGACCTTGGAAGAGATCAAAGCAGCAGTGGACGCGGGCAACCGCGTTCACTGGGTCAATAGCGGGTATGTGGTGACGCGTGATGACCTCGGGCAATACCTCATCACGTTCACGCGGAACGGGTCGGCTATCGGCTTGACCAGTCGGGATAGTACCCGCCTGAACGGAGAGCCTGACGAATTTTTCATCGGGGAAAGTGCAGAGGTTCGCCATGAGGTATTCTGACATCGGGCAGGCGGCCCGAGAGGGCCGCGCCAGCGTGCATCTGCATGGGTTCAGCAATCTGCCCGATGGCGGGCAGGAGTATTGTGATGATCTGGCGCTGATCGATGGCTGGGCGATCTATGTCCGAGTTGAGACCCCGGACGACCCGCAACAGCCCTTTGATTTGCACGAGCTACCCGATCATCAAACCTATGCCAGCGCCGAAGGCGCGGCCCGCGCAATAGCGGTGCAATTGCTTGGCGATGCTGAGGCGTGGAACCACGATTAGTGGTGCCATGCCTTGCGCATGTGGCCGGGCTTTGCCCGGCGGTCGCAGCCTGTGGCTGCTCCAAACGGAATACAGGCAGTTGATGCAATATTATAATATTGAATCAATTATGGCGAAATGCCATAACAGGGCTGCCTGTATGATGCTGGCAAGAAATAGGGGTGATTACTTCACATGGGCCGACCGCGCGCACCACGGCAGAAACGACTGACGCAGAACCAGCGTTTTGCGATCGTGCGCAAGCGTGCCGAAGGGGTGCCGATCGAGGATCTGGCCCGCGAATTCGGCGTCACGACCCGCAGCATCTTCTACACCCTGAAGGCCGATCAAAGCCGCAAGCTTGATGCGCGCGTGCGCTCTGAACTGGTGAATGTTCGGCTGACACCCAAGGAGCTTGCGCGCTTTGATGCCGTGCTGACGCGGCACGATATCGCCAGCCGTGCGGAGGGGCTGCGGCGGTTGATCTATGCGTCGAACGATCTCTTCGTTCCTGACGATGAAATGGCCAATCAGATGCAGGGGCTCTCTGCCTCGCTCAATCGCACCGGCAACAATGTTAATCAGATTGCGCAGCGCCTGAACGAGGCAAAGCGCCAGGGCAAGACACCGCCCTATGGCAACTCTGCCCATGGTCAGGTGCGCGCCTTGGCCGGGCTGATCTTCGACATTGCAGACCAAGTTCAGGACATGGCGCAGCGCCGCCGAAGCGCGCTGTCCGGCGAGGTTGCCCGCGTTCTCGGAGGCATTGCCGATGGCCCGGAATAGCGCTGTTGCCGCCGCGCA
Organism: Shimia marina; assembly: GCF_001458175.1. GTDB lineage: Bacteria > Pseudomonadota > Alphaproteobacteria > Rhodobacterales > Rhodobacteraceae > Shimia > Shimia marina. The sequence continues at coordinate 22,049 of NZ_CYPW01000007.1, read as the reverse complement.
GGAGGCCTTCTTTGATCGCGACTGGAGCCGCATTCGCGGCAGCGTTCCACGCGCCCGTGCGAAGCAAATGGCGCGCGCCGCCATGGGGCATTCGCCCGCGATCTTCAAAGCCATTCGCGATGGCGGAACGCACAACAAAACACAGCTACGCAACCAGCTGGAATACCTGACCACCAAGTCGAGCTTCATCATCGACAGCCGTGGTACTTATGACGGACAGAGCGTTCTTTCAGCCAAAGAGATCGAGCAGGTCACGCGCCGGTTTTCAGCGCAGTGGAATGAAGGGTTCCATCCCAAGTTGGGGCATACTTCGCACCTCCTGATGGCCTTCCCGATTGGCACGCGTGGCGAGGATGTTGCCGAGATCACGCGCGAGATCTGCGAGCGGTTCTTTCAGGGCGAAGGCAGCCACTTCGACTACATCGCCGCCGTACATGAGGACCGGGATCATCCGCACGCGCACATTGTTCTGAACCGGCGCAGCAAGGACGGCGAGTTCTTCTTTTTGAAGGAGGGGCACCACTTCAACTATGACAGTTTTCGCGAGGCAATGGTGGAGGTGTCAGACCGCTATGGGCTGCGCCTTGAGGCGACGCGAAAGCTGGAGCGAGGGATCACGACGAAGAGGCCAAGCGACGTGGACCAACGTCGTGCAGAAGCTACGGGCCAGAAGCTGACCGCGCGTGAGCGCGTGGGGCCGGAGCTTGACCGTGCCTTGGCTGACGTGGCGCAGAACGCGCGGCTTTATCACGGCCTGGCTGCAGAGGCCTCGGGCGAGAACCAGCATGACATAGCAGCTGCCTTGGACAAAGCCGCGACGCTTTTGGCTCAGGGCAAACCGATTGAAGCAGATGGAAAGGTATATGGCATGGCCGAAGAACAGCATTCGTTTGATGAGGTCGTGGATGCTTTTCACGACAAGATCAACCAGGCCGAACGCATTGTGGCGGACGCTCCAGTGGAGCGGCGCGCAGCGCTCGAGTATGAGCTGAACGACATCTATCGCACTTTGTCTCATCTCAGCCCAATGGGAACGCAGTCCCACACATTGCTTGAGGATGCGTCCAAGAGTGGGATTTATTCTGCCGCAAATATTCAGGCCGAGGCACAAGATGCCTTGCAGGATCCAGCGCTCGCCGAACGTCTTGCGGAAGCTTTGAAAGGCACCGGCATTGACGCGCAAGAGGTGACACGTCGTGTCGAAATCGGCGCGGGCAATGCCGCGCTGGAGCGGCAATGGCTTGGTCAGGATTTGAAAGCGATTGCCGAGAAGGAAGGCTATGACCTGTCTCGCGCCGATGAGCTTGAGAAAACAATCGATCGCCTAGACCAGGTCCATAGCGATCTGGGCCGCTTGTTGGCCGATGCTGAGGTTCTCAAGGACAGTGGGTCGGTGGAGTCTGACCGGCAGGAAGCCATAATCGACCGGTTGCCGCCGACCACCTCTGACATCCTGAGCCGTATGAGGGACGACCCGACCGCAGATCCATTCCACAGCGATCTGGAACGCGAGGCCTTGCGCTCCGAGCTGGAGGAGCTGGTCGGTGAAGAGAAGGCCTCCGACTTGGCGATTGGTGATGAAACCGCCCTGGAGGAACAAATCGAAGATCGACTGGACAGGCTCTATGCGGCCAAGGCCTATCTGCAGAGCGACGCAGCATTGGCGAATAGTATGGCGATGGAGCATGTCCTCGATGAAATCGCCAACGAGGAAGTAGACCTCCAGCGCGAGCGGCACGTCGATGCCGATGGCGAAAAGGGCGTGACGCATGGGTAAGACGCGGATCGCACTCGGCGTCATGAGCTTTGCTCTTCTGGGAGCTGTGCTGGGGTATGTTCTTGCGTCGGCCTTTCTGACGTTCCGCTGGTTCGGGGTCGGGGCCGACATCGATTTCTTGATGCTGGCACGCAGCTATGGGGTTTTTCGAACAACCCATCCGGCCGATATGCAGATTGTTCACTTGATCGTAGGGATCAGCACTGGTGCCGGAGTTTTGCTTAGTGCCGTCTTGATGAACGACGCGCTGACCAAGTTTGGGGAAACCCACTGGCAGCAGATGTCCGAGATGAAGCGGAACGGCTTTTTTGGCAAGCCCGGCCACGGGTTTGTCCTCGGCAAAATGGGTAAGCCCAAGAGCCGCAAACCGTTTGTCATGTCCAAGGTTTTCCCCCATGCCCTAATCGTCGCCCCGACCGGACGCGGCAAGACGACGGGGTTCGTTATCCCGAACCTTCTGACCTATCAGGGCAGTGCCGTGGTGCTGGACGTAAAGGGCGAGAACTTCGAGGCAACCGCCCGCCACAGGGCTGCGCAGGGTGACAAGGTGTTCCGGTTCGCGCCAACAGATTGGAAGGATGGCCGCTCGCATCGCTACAACCCATTGCTGCGCATATCGGCGCTGGACAATGTTGACCGCCAACAGATGGAGCTGCAACTCCTGGCCTCTCTGTTTCTGCAAGCAGATAACGACCGCGTCCAAGGCCTCCTCGACGGCGGTATCGATCTATTCGTGGCGGCAGGGCTTTTAGCGTTCGAGCGCAAGCGACCGACCCTGGGCGAGATTTACCGCATCACCGCATCTGGCGGGGACAAGCAGAAGGAATATCGCCGCCGCGCCGATGAAGTGGTCAATCCAGCCGCCAAGCTGATCTTCATGCGCATGGCCTCGACCAACAACGACACGCTGACATCCTACCTGTCGCTCTTGATGACATCTGGCCTCAAGCAGTGGTCAAACCCGGCCATTGACCGTGCGACCGCAACGTCGGACTTCGATTTTCGCGACATCCGAAAGACGCCGTTTTCCGTTTATCTCGTAGTCGAACCGTTGATGGTGAAACCCCTCGCGCCACTGATCCGCTTGTTCTTCTCGGATTTGCTGGCATCGCTCCAGGACCATGAACCCGGCAAGGACGAGCCTTGGCCCGTGATGATCATGCTCGATGAGTTCAACCGCCTGGGCAAAATGCCAATCGTTCTCGATAGCATTGAAACCCTGCGATCTTACCGCGCAAACCTTGCGATCGTAACGCAGACGATCCCAGCGTTGGACGAGATCTACGGTGAAAACGCCCGCCGTGCCCTGCAGGGCAACGCGGGTATCAAGCTCTATCTGGCCCCCTCGGATGAAAAGACCATCGAAGAGCTCAGCAAAGCCGTCGGCAAAACAACCAAGCGCGTTGTGACCCGTTCGCGGTCGGTCGGCCGCAATCCGTTCGCGGGGCGCAGCATGTCTGAACGAACCGAAGAGACCGCGTTGCTGCCCGAGGATGAGGCGCGGCGCATGGATCTTGATGACATTGTTCTTGTCGTCGACGCGCAAATGCCCGTCCGCGCCAAGCGGATCAAATACTATGACGACCGGTTCTTTAAGCAGATCTTCGACAAGCAGACAGGCGATCTGCCATTTCCCTCAGCGGGGGACCAGATGCGCGGGCTCCAAGGGCAGATCAAGGCGCTGGAGTCTAAGATTGGAGCGCTTGAGATGCCGAAAGCGGTTTCCGCTAACGGCTCTGAAGGTGGTGGGATGCGGCGCGATGAGATTGAAGAATTGGCGTCCGGCAATCAAAATGCACAGTCAGGTGATCAGGCCAGTTTGGGCGACTATCAGGCAGGAACTGAAAGGGTGGAAAGGTTTATGGAAGAGGCTGCTCGGGGATGAGGGGGCAGGCAAACCTTTCTGCGCTGAGATCTAAGATATTCGTTTGAACAAATCGTCTTCTCGGTCGCGGCAAAAAGTTCGCCTACAGTGAACTTTTTCCCTTGAAAGCTGACGCCCCCGTTCCCACATACCTAATGTGTAACAACGGAAGAAGTTCCTCATACCCAGCTTGGACTTGTTCAAGCGCGGAGGGGTTTTCCCCTCTACCACTTCTACCGCAGACGGCCTGGAGGCCCCCGGAGGGGGACGAGGGGACGGCGGCGGGCGAAGCAGACGCGATAGCAAGGACAGCTATCGCGTCTAGGCAAAGGGTTTAGTCGTCGGTTTCCGTTTTCTGTTGGGTGAGGACCCTTGGTTAGTGGCATCCGCTGTGGATGTTGCGCCGGGGCCAACAGAAAGGAGGAGCAATATGGCTCTCTCTGAAGATACACACCGACGGCGGCGGCGACGTCGGTTTTGGAGGAAACTCCGGAACCCTCGCACCGTGATGGTCATCCTTAGGGTGGCTATCTTCATCTACCGGCTTGTCCGGTGGTTGATGGCGATTCTCGGATCGCCCGGCTAATCGCCGCCCGCCTAATGTCTAAGCGGGAAAGGCAAACGGGATGAAACTATGATACATGAAGCACTAAGGTTGATCCGAGTGTTCCATGACTTGAAACAGGTCGAACTGGCGGAAAAACTCGGCGTCTCGAAGTCCCATATTTCGGAGATCGAAAAGGGTAACAAATCCCCCTCGCTCGATCTGATCCAGAGATATGCGACAGAGTTCAAAATTCCGGTTTCTTCTATCATGTTCTTTGCGGAAGAGCTGCCTAACGCCAAGTCTGGCGACAAAATCCGTTCAAAAATTGCAGGCAAGGTCATCGACATTCTGCGTTTCGTTGAAAGGAAAGCAGATGCCGAAGACGCAGCCTAGAGAGGGTTACCAACTCAAGGATAGCCCGTTTTTCCGCCTCAAAAGCCGGAAGCAACTGGCCAAGCTTCTAAGAGTGTCCGCCGATACCTTGGACAAGATCAGCCACCGCAATGACCTCTACGTCCGCCGCTGGAAGCACAAGAAGCTAAAGGATGATGAAAAAGGCGCGTGGCTGAAACACCCTCCAACGCCGGAACAGGCGGAGAACTACCGCCCTATCGACATTCCCGACCCGAAGCTTAAAGCGATGCAAGGCCGCATTGGTGATCTTCTGGGGCGTGTCAAAGCCCCAGAGTTCCTTTTCAGCCCTGTAAAAGGACGCTCTTACGTCGAAAACGCAGCGCACCACAAAGAGGCCAAGGCATTCTGGCTACTGGACGTCGCGGACTACTTCCCAAGTTGTTCAGCCAACAACGTCGCCCGATTTTTCCATCGAGAGCTTGAATGCTCTCGGGACGTAACCGCCGTTTTGGTTCACGTCGTAACTCTGGGTGGATGCCTGCCCCAAGGCTCTCCTTGTAGCCCGATCCTAGCCTACTACAGCAACAGCCATATTTGGCTTGCCGTCGAGAAGCTGGTGAGGGCGAAAGGGTGTAAACTAAGCCTCTATGCAGATGATATAACGATTTCTGGCGACATAGTGCCTAAAGTGCTGATCTGGGAGATCAAAAAGCTCATCTTCAGCAACGGGCTTCGATTGAAGGACGTGAAGGAAGTGAGTTTGATCAATGCTCCCGCCGATATAACAGGAGTTATTGTAAAGGATGGAGCTACCCATCTACCGAACCGTCAACTAAAACGGCTTGCCGAATTGAAGCAACAACGCGCGCTGATTAGAAATGCAAAGGTCCGGGAGCGAATCGAAAATCAAATCGCAGGGCGCATTTCTCAACGGAAACAAGTGGAAAACCCGAAGTTCTGACGGGCTCACAGCTAACCTTTGTTTGGCGGCTTTTGAAGGCCATTTCGGGCTGAGAGCTCTATTCCAACCGCTTCGCACGCTCAGCCACCCGCTGAACCATCGAGACAGTCGCACCGCCCGCCTGGCGTAGTCCAGCCCCGGCGATCTCAGCATTTGACCTCGTCCCAAACCGCGCCCGCGCCCGTGAGCCCTTGGTTCCGATCAAACCCTTGGCGAACCCGCCAGGACTGGGAATGCTCGGCGTTCCGGCCATCATGAAGTTGCCTGAGATTGAGCGGACGATCAGCGGGGTGGCGATGATCATGCCGCCTGCGAGGAACATCATCATGAAGAAGGGCACCAGCGCGCCGATGTTGCTCGCGCCAGAGGGGTCTCCTAGTTCAGTCATGAGCGAGCGGGACATGCCAACGACCGTGGAAAACACGCCTGCGATCACGAGGGGGTAGAGCGCGTAGGACACCGTGCTGGACAGCCAGCGGTGGAAATAGTCCTTGCTCACGTCGAACAACGACAGCGCGATCATGATTGGTGCGATGCCGATCATGAAGGCCAGCATGATCTTGGCGAAGATCAGGACCAGGCCGCAAAGCGCGCCGATGACGCCCAATAGGAATGCCCCGATCGCGCCGATGAGGGCTCCGGCCATCCAATGCATGTTGTCACCGGCCGCGTTCAAATAGTCTCCAAATTCTTCGATGAGATCGTCGAAGGCCTCGGCAAAGTAGGATGCACCGGCACCGCCGCCGCCAAGCCCCGCCACCATGCCGCCCGCGAGCTGGTCGAGCCCGTTGATAAGGGCGCTGGCTACTGCGTTGAATTGGACCCAGTTCATCGCAAATAGGGAGATCAGCATGAGTTTGAGGGCGAACCAGAAGGCGGTTCGCCCATCCATGGATTTGTATTGAAGTACCATGTTGAGGAAGAGGCCGATCACGGCGAGCGTCGAGGCCACGGCGATGACGCCGCCGAGCTGCCCGGCGACGTTGCCAAAGGTGGTTTGGGCTGCGTCGTCCAGAAAGTTGTCGGTTGTCTCAACCATCCAGGTGACGACGCCCATCGGATCTTCCTCGGTTAGGTTTGGGCGCTCGCGCCGGTGCGCCGCTTCAAGAAGGCCTTCAGGATGTGTTCGCCGTCGAAATCCGGTACCACTGAGACCAGCTCCCAGCCGTCTTGGCCAAGAGCGGTCAGCTGCGCTTCGATCTTCGGTGGCTTGGTTTTGGCGGTGTTGATCTGTTCAATCTTGTATTCAAACATGGGCTGTTTCCTTTGAATGGGCCGGATCAACCGGCAGGTAGAATTCGGTGATGCCGCGTGCGCCTTCATGGCGACCGGCTTGGATGATCACATCGATCGAGCGCGTGATGTAGTCGTTCATGTCCTGGTAGGTCATAGGCACGTCGGTTTTCAGGGCGGCGATGGCGAGACGCTGAACCGCCAGCTGAGGGGTTTCAGCATGGAGCGTAGTGAGTGAGCCACCATGGCCGGTGTTAATAGCCTCAAGGAAGGTCATGGCCTCCTTGCCGCGTACTTCGCCTAAGACAATCCGGTCCGGCCGCATGCGCAGGGTAGAGGTCAGCAGGACATCAGCGCTGCGCGTGGCTTCATCGCGATCAGACATCAGCGTGACGACATTAGGCTGCGCCGGACGCAACTCGGCGGCTTCTTCGATCGTGATGATGCGCTCGTCGGCGGGCACGAAGGAGAGGATTTTTCGCGCCGTGACGGTCTTGCCGGTGGAGGTTCCGCCCGAGACGATCATGTTGAGCTTGTGCGTCACACAGAACTTGATCGCGGCGTCTATGTCGCCGGAGGCCACGACATCGCGCAGCTCGGCATTGCGCTTGCGCCTTGCCCCCTCGTTGCTGCGTTCTTTGCCGAAGAGAAAGGACAGTTTGATCTGGTCCAATGGCAGGTCCGTGAAGAACCGCAGAGAAATCGCGTAACCGCCATCAACGGCGGGGGGCTGGATGACTTGCGCGCGAATGGGGCGGTCGCGATAGGTAATGCTGACCGAGACGATGGGCTTCGTTCGGCTGAGCGTGGTGTTCGCGGCGGAGGCAATCTGATTCCCCAGGTCCTTGATCTCATTCGCCGAGAGCTGTCGATCGACACGCCGCATGAAGTGATCACCCTGAAACTCCGCCCACAACGTGCCGTCGGGGTTGATGCAAAGCTCGATCAGCTTTGGATCACGCGCCTCGGGGATCTTGTCCATCGAGCTTTGCAGATAGCTGGCCGCCATGGTCAGAAAATCTCCAGATCGCGGTCGACCATCACGGTGACGCGGGCACCTTGATCGACAAAGATCACGGGAGAGACGGAGAGATATTCACCGATCACGCTTTGCGCGCTGTCCTGAAGGTCTTCGCCAATGCCCTCGAGCACATCTGAGGTGATCTCATCTTCGGTGTTTTGGGCGGCTACGGCGGGCAAGGCTCCGATCAGCGATATAAGGGCGGCTGACCCGAACCGCGTGCCAAAGCGGCTGTCGACGAAACCGGTCGTGCCGGAGCGTCCCAGTTCGTCACCACCGAAAGCGCTGATCTCGACGGTCTGGTTGCTGGGTAGAATGATCCGGTCCCAGGCGATGGTCACGCGTCGCTGCGCAATATCGAGACCAGATTGATACCGCCCGATGAGACGCGCGCCGCGCGGGATCAGGATCCGCGAGCCGTCATAGGCATGGACATCTTCCGATACCATCGCGCGGACCTGACCGGCCAATGAGCTGTCGATTGCTGTCTCCAATACGGCTTGGATCATCGTGCCCTGAACGACCGTGTTCGACGGGTTCACGATCAACTGGGCCTGCGTCACCTCAGCGGGTTCAGCGCCGTTGCGGACAAAGTCTGTGTCGCCATCAAGTCGACGCTGCTGCGCGGCGGTTTCATTGCTGCCACCGGTACCGCCAAAGGCGATGATCGGGCTGGCAATACGCGCTTGCAGTTCCTCAAGTTCGGCTTGCCGTCGCCGTTCGAGCTCCTGAAGGCGGAGCTCCTCGGCGGTAGGGCCGGTTGGTGCAGGCGAGCGCGGGGCTTCCAGGCGTGCAAGCTCAAGATCGTTCTGCAGGCGCTGGATTTGCCGCGCACGTTCTTCCAGTTCTTCGCGCAAGGCGGTTTGCGTTGCAGCTGCTTCGCTGCGCAGGGCGTCGATTTCTGCGCCCAAGGTATCCAGTGCCTCGAGGTCGACAGTTGGGGCTTCAGGTGCAGGTGCGTTGCGCATGGCTTCGAGCTCGCGCCGCATGGCGTCCATTTGCGCGCGCAGCTCTTCTGTTTCGCTGTCTGGTTCCGGCTCCGGCGGTGGTGATGTCTCTATCGGTGCAGGGGTTGGCTCAAGGTCGCCAAACCCCGGACCGGCCGCTTGGAATTCATCTGGGGACGCGGTTTTCAGGCTATCGGGATCAGAGCCGCCAGAGAACAACAGCAATAGACCGCCAAGGGCGGCGATTGCCCCAATGCCCAGGGCGATAACGAAAAATGAAGGTCGAGGTTTTCGGTTTTGTGGTTTGCCTTCAAGCGCTTCGAGGCGTTTCGTAAGCTCAGCTGTTTCACTCATCGCGGTTTGCCTCGCTCATCTCTTGGACGCAGATCTCGTCCTCACCGAGCCTGAGAACCCATCGATCGCTGACACCTGACACGCGGATCACGCCGTCTGGCCGCGCGAGCGCATTCACGCTGCGCTCATTGCCCGCCGACCAGCGAAAGATCGCTGGCAGCGGCGCGTTTGCGGCAAAGCGGAAATAGGTGAATGTGCCGTCGTCCCAGATTTCGCGCGGGGTGATCTCGGACCGTGCGCTGACGCCGTAGGCGTGGTTTGCTGGTTGGTTTGTTGCCACACGCGATTGCCGAGGGGCAGCCTCCGGATAGGTGAAGCGAATGACATAGAACGTTGGTGAACTCGCCTCGGTCACGTTGAAATAGTAACTGCGCCGGTTTGTGTAGACGGTGATGTTGGTATGAGCGCCGCGTGTGACGGGCTTGATCGCGAAGGCCTGGCCACCGGGAACGCCGTCCAGAAGGAAGCCTTCGGTATCGCCCGCAATGATCGAGCGGATAGTCTCGCCTTGGCCAAATTCAATGCTGGTCACATGGGTCAGGCTGGTGCGGATGCGGTAGACCTGTCCATCCTGATAGGTGGCCAGCCGGACGCGGGCATCATAGCGGCCTTGGCGCGGCTGGGTTTCTGCATAGGCGGTGCCAGCAAGCGGAATTAGGAAGGCGAGGATCAGGAACAGGCGGCGCATTGGTTACTCCAAACGATCCGAGCGGATCGCGTATTCTGTGACGGTGAAGCCGAAAGGGTTCTGCCAGACATCGTCGATTGACCGGCTATTCTCGGGCCGAAACTCAAACATCAGCGTTGCGGTGAAGAGGCCATTTTGCGCGCCGCGCGGTGAATTGAGCCGCTTGCGCAGGCGCACCTGGGCACGATTGGCGCTGATATGGGTGATCGATAGAACCTCGACATCAAGACGGGCATCTGTGCCGTAGCTATCCGGCGGATAGGCCTCATGGCCGCTTGTCCAAAGCGCCCGCAACCCTGCGGCGGCTGCGCTGTCCGACTGGTCCAGGACCCGCCGCACGCGCACGTCATTGTCGAGCTGATTGTAGGTCTCTCGATCAATCACATAGCGGTAGACCTGTGCCTCGATGATAGCGGGGCGTTCCGTGAGTGAGACCGCTTCAACCATGGCATTGGGGAGGGCCATGCCGGTTTCGCTATCAAAGGGTACGATCATGGGCGGCGGGTCCACGTCGAATAGGGCAACGAGGGCGGCGGCGAGGCAACCTGCCATGCCAAACGCCATGCCTGTCAGCCCCAGCTTCTGCCACATGAGCTCGCGCCGTCTTGCGCCGTAGACGAGCTCCTCTTCGATGATTTCTGCCTCACTGGTCATGGGGTCAGTCCGCGCGCAGGTCTGGCAGGGTGAAGTCCATGTAGCGGCGCTCTTCGGCCAGCGTGGCGGCATCCACCACGCCGGATTGGCCCGCGCCAACGGTCTGGATGGCTTCAAGCTCCCACATGCGCGTCATGGCAATGGCCAATTCTGCCGTGACGCGGGTGTTGTGATCGACGGCTTCCTTGAGCGTTTCCATGTCCGGGATCAGTGAGACCAGCTGTTCGACCCGTTCAAGGGATTGCGCGGCCTCTTCATAGCTGTTTTCTGCGGCCGCCGACATCACAGCCCCAGTGCCTGCCTGGCTGGCAATGCGCTCCGCCCCAGGATTGCCGCTGTTGGCCATGTCGGAAAGGCTGTCTTGGTCAAAGCCCGCATCTTCCAAAGCCTGCGTCATGCGTCCTTCCATCTGAGGGGCTGCATTGCCGATTAGGCCGCTGAAATCGCCGCTTTGGATGTGCCGAATGGTGCCAAGGAGGTCGCCGAATTCCTGATCGAGAAGCCCGTCGAGATCACCACCCATGGCCATCTCGATGATGTCTGTCGCGCCGGTCAGCGCGGCGTAGGTCTCATTGAGCGTGTCGAGTTGCTGCTGCACCAAGTCGAGCTGTTCGAGAAGCGTGTCGAGCTGGTCGGTCTGGATTCCGAAATCCTCCAGCATCTGCTGCAGCTGGCGAATTTCCTGGGCGATATTGCGCGTGTCGACCGTGGGAACGCCTTGGGCAGATACGGGTGAGGCAACCAACAGCGCGCAAGTGGAAATGGCAGAAAGAAAGCGGATCATCGGAGTACCTCCAGATCGAATTGCATGAAGTCTTGTTCGCGAGCCTGTGCGGCCGCCATGGCCAGCTCTGCCGCGCCAAGCGGACGGGTATGGGCGGCCTTGAGGCGCGTGCGAATTGCGATCAGGCGGGCGAGCTCGGCCCGCGCGTAGGTGTTGAGCGACATGGCCGCGTGAATGTCGTCGGTTTCGCCGATACGGGTGATGATGTCCTGCACGCGCAGTGCGGCCGCTTGCACCGAGACCATGGAATAGTCGCCATAGACCCCTGCGCCGAAAGAGGTCAGGCTCATGGTCGAGTTTGCGAGCAAGACGGGATCGATGGTGCCGAGTGCGTCAACGCCGCCGACGCGTGCAAGGTAGAGATTGTAGCGCTCGGGGATCACCTGAACGTAGTGCTGGGTCTCTGCAAAGGGTGGCACGCCACCGTAGCGCTGCACATTGCCGGGACCGGCATTGTAGGCGGCGAGCCCGTGAATGATGTTGCCGTCAAACATGGCCAGCATCTGCGCCAGATAGCGCGCGCCGCCTGTGACCTGGATGTAGGGATTTTCATAATAGGCCGGGTAGATCCCGAGATCTTGTGCTGTGCCGGGCATGATCTGGGTCAGGCCAAACGCACCAACCGGTGAACGCGCGCCGATGGTGAAGCGGCTTTCTTGCCAGATCAGCGCTTGCAACAGGCAGCGCCATTGCTTGGGCGACAGACCGGCAGCGCGCACGCCGGACATTTGGTGCGTTTCTTGAGAAGCGCGAATGATCAGCTGTTCGATCGAGCCGGACGCATCGCCGAACATCTGGGCTGCGCCTGGGTTCGGGTCGATCGAACCATAGAGCGTGTCTGCGGCGCTTTCAGGCGATGAACCAGCTTCCAGGCTTGCGACCAGTGCGCCTGAGTTCCCGCTGGCAAGCGTCGAGGCATCGAGAATGTCTTCCAGCGCTTGGAGTTGTTCTTGTTCGAGCTCTTCAAGCTCTTCTTCTTTGGACAGCCGATCCCGTTGCAGCGCCAGATCCTGCTCGCCCTGCTGCAACACGCGCTCGCGCTGCAAGAACATGCCCGCATCAAAGGTCGGCACGCCTTGGGCGAAGGTCATTGGCGCGTTGAGCCACAGCAGACCCGCAAGGATATGCGGGCGGAGGCTATTCATGCAGCGAACCAATGGGCCCGAGCAGCTCGAAATTGCAGTTGCTGCGGCTGACCTCGGCGAAAGAGTTGAAGCAGTCAGCTTCGGACGGCCGGTATTCCGCGCAGGCTGTCAGGGTCAAAAGGGTGAGGGTCAGCACGCAAAGTCTAGGCATCGATCTGTCTCCAAAAATCGGGGTTCTGGCGATAATCCGCGCCAACCAGCGCTTCGCCTTTTTCCATGCCGCCAAGGATCGTGAGGTAAGGGCCAAGCGCACTCAAATTGGCGTCGACCACCACCGAGCCTTGATCATCGCGCACTAGCGCCAGCCGGGAGTTGCTGCCTGTGCCAAGCAAAACGCTAAGCTCTTTTTCAGTGAGGCCCAGCATGGTGTAATCGCTGGCCGAGGCGCGTATGTTGGGAAGCAGGAGCTGCGTTGGCACAGCCTCGACAATCGTTTTGCCGGTGCGGGTCTTTTCAAGCTGGCTTGCGTATTGGGTCATCATCACGACAACCGCGTTCTGTTTACGGGCGGTCACAAGCCAGTTGCTGAGCCGGTCTGCGAAATATGGGTTATCCAGCGCCTTCCAGGCCTCATCGATGATGATCAACGTCGGTTTGCGATCTTCGATCACGCGCTCCACCCGCCGAAACAGGTAGGAAAGGACCGCCATGCGTTCCTTCTCGCTTTCGCTGTCGAGAATGCCGGTCAGATCGAATCCCACGAAATCACCATCGAGCGAGAAGGTATCCTCAGAGCTTTGCCCGAAAATCCAACCGTAGCGGCCATCAGCGGTCCATTCCTGAATCCGTTCGAACAGATCCCCTTCATCTGCCCCGGCCACAAAGAGCGAGGACAAATCCTGCCAGTTGCGCAGGGCGGCATCGGTCGCACCGGCGTTCTGGCGCACCACCTCTTGGATTCGGTTGATCTGAACCGGGCTCAGGGGTTTGTCGGTGCGATGCAGCAGTGTCGCCAGCCAATCGGAGAGCCAGGCTTGGCCGCGTCCGTCGATTTCGGTGCGCAGCGGGTTCAGGCCCGTCGTTTCACCCGCCTTGATGGCGCTGTAGCGCCCGCGATTGGCGCGCACCGCCATTTCCATGCCTGCGCGATAGTCAAAGACAAACACGCGCGCGTCGCAGCGCCGGGCTTGGGTCATAAGGAAGGCCGACAAAACCGATTTTCCAGAGCCAGGGCGGCCGAGGATCAAGGTGTGTCCGCCGGTCGGCTCTTTGTCCGGCTGACCCGTCTCATGGTAGTTGAACAGGAAGCCCGAGCGTTCAGGCGTTGGGAACAGGGTAATCGGCTTACCCCAAGGCACTTTGTGTCCGGGTTTGCCCAGCTGGCCGCGATGCAGTGCTGCGAGGTCGGCAAAGTTCGTATTTGTGATGGCGGCCTTGCGGCTGCGCATCTGCCCATTGCCCGGATGCTGCGCAAAATAGTGGGTGCGCGCGGCGAAGCTCTCGTGCACCAGATTGACGCCTTCACTGGCGGCAATGTTGCGCACCTCGGCGGCGATGGTTTCCAGCTTTTCTTCGGTCTCGGCGAAAACCGTAACCGTCATGTGATGATCGCCAAAGCTGAGGCGCTTGGATTCAAGATCGTCCAGCGCGTCGACCAGTTCTTCAGCAAGAGAAATCGCGCCATCATCACTGGCCTTCATCAAGCGCTGTTGGCGCTTGATCCGGCTGGCCATGATGTTGCTGTTGATCGGCGTGAAGGAATGCGTGACGACCATGTCGACCGGCAGGTTTAGCTCATCGAACATGGTGCAGCTGGTTTTGGCCGGGTAGGTCTTGATCGCAAAGCTCGTACCAAACCGCTTGCCCGCCGTTCCATCGTCGAGCATAAAGCCTCGCCCCTGAAACGTGACGCGGGTGTTGGCCACATCTTCGGCAATGACGCCAAAGCGGGATTTTGCGAAGAGTGGTCGCTCTTGGCCGATGTTGAGTGCCCCGAGGAACCCGAGTAGCTCGCCGCATTCAGCGCCGAGCAGCCGGGGGTTCATCTCTGCAAAGGACGATTTGAGAAACCCGACGACCTCTTCGAGCTTGCGCAGCTCTTTGGCTGTCTGGTCCTTCATCTGTGCGATTGAGTCTGAACGTTTTAGGCGCAGCCGCACGCCGAGGGGAGGACGTTTCAGCACTGTCAGCGTAAGCGTTTTGTCCCGCAGACCCGCCTGCGCCATGGCCAGTTGCCAGCGGGTGTCCAGCGCTTGCGCAAACCCTTCCTCGCGAACCGGTGGCAAAGCAGTCTCGATCGCTTTTGAAACCTTGTGCACGTAGAAACTGTACTCCGGCCCGATCTGCGCGATGATCGCCGCGAAGAGCGCGCGGCTCTTCTCCAGATGCGCGTCATCGCTGGTCATGCTGTTGACGCCATCAAGGCGGATGCACTGGAACAGAGCATTGCCGCGCGTGCGGATTGTCACATCATTCACCAAGCTGACATAGGGCAGCATACTGGCCATTTGGCGCTCTTTGTGCGCCCAGTCCGGTAGCATGGCAAGATCATCCGAAGGATCACGGAGCATAGCTGTCCCCCGAATGGATCTTGCGGTTTGGCGTCGGCGGCGTTTCCTGCAGCGCGGTGACCATCACCTCAAGAAAGGCCGGATCCCAATCTGCGGCTTTCCACAGCGCGGGATAGGCCAGAGCGGCGATGATGATCACCGGCCAGCTCTGGACCCAGAGAAACAGCAGCACAAACCCGAAGAGCCAAACCATGGCATACATGATCGGCAAGCCGATAAGCTTTGGCGGCCGGATCAGGCCCAGGAAGAGGCGGGTTTGCGTTGCCATGCCGGGTTTACGCGCCCCAGATCGCGGTCACGATGGTCGGCGCAGCAGCGATGCCTGCAATGGCAACCAGCACCCAGAGGGCTTGGCGGAAGTCGAGGATTCCGAAGAGCCAGGAGAGGAACACACCGATCAAAGCCAGCGTGCCGATGACAATGCCCAAGGGGCCGGTGATTGTGTCGACGATGCCCTGCAAAAGGTTCTGCACCGGCGAGAGGTCGATGCTCTGCGCAAAGGCGGGGTTGGCAATCATCAAACTGGCCAGAGCCAGCGACAAGATCGTGCGGAATTGAATGTGCATCAGGAGGCTCCAGTCAGTCGATCACGCACGGCCATGACACGGCGCACGTGATTTTGGGTTTCTCGGTAGGGAGGAATGCCGCCATAGCGCGCGACCGCGTCAGGCCCCGCGTTATAGGCAGCGAGCGCGAGTTCGGACGTGCCGAACTGCGCCAACATCATCAGAAGGTAACGGGCAGAGCCATCCAGATTGGCCTGCCAGTTATGCGGATCCACGCCGAGCTGCGCGGCCGTCGCTGGCATCAACTGTCCGAGGCCAATCGCGCCTACGGGACTACGCGCATTCGGGCGATAGGCGCTTTCGATTTCGATATTGGCCTGGAACAGCGCCTGCCATTCCGTCACCGACAGACCTGCGCGGCGCAGTGCAGGATGCGCGCCATAACGATGCGCGGTGCTTTCAAGAGCTGCGAGGATTTCGGGGCGGGGAACTGCCCGGGCGGGTGCAGGTGAAGACGCCTCAGGTTCAGGCGCTGCGAATACGATCAGCTCTGGTGGGTTTGCACCAATCCCGTCGACATAGCTTTGTGCAAAACCTGATTGGGGGGATTTGGTTTCCAGCTGGCCATCGGCCCGCATGGAAAGCACGAAGCCTTCAGAATGGGCGGGGGCAGCAATAAATGCTGCGAGGACGGCAAGTAGTTTAGCCTTCGTCGTACAGGTTGTGCGAAGCAACCTTGCCTTCGAGCATGGGTATCGAAACGATCGAAACGCCAAGGCCAGCAAGGAAGCTGGATAAGCCATTGATTGTCTTGAATTCCCGAGCTGCCATGTTGTTGCGCGCGGTGACAAGCAGGCGACGCGTCTCGCCATCTGGCGAGACGCAATGCACGGTCCAAACTCCGGACCACTGAGCACCTGTACGTTTGGGCGTAACCCGGCACACAACATCCGCCGAATGACCCTCGGCAAGCAGCGTGCGCAGCCCGTCTTCACTGACAACATTAGGGGCGTCTTGCATCAAATTCATAGGATCGAGCCTTGCAGAATTGTGCATTGGCCCGGCAGTCCCTCATGGACTACCGAACCGATACAATATTATAATCTTGCAATCAATGGGTGCAATTTGTGTTATTGCGCCTTTCATGCGTTGAAACAAATTTACTGCAACGGAGTGGCTGAGCCAAGATAATATGGCGCTTTTGAAACAAACATGGGCGGTTATGGTCGTTCTGAGCTGGGGTTCTGCCGCGATTGCGGGCACTTGCCTGCCGCCTGCGCCGCCTTGGATGCCGAACACTGCCAGCGACGTGCAGGCATATGCTGACTTGTTGAGGCGCGATGCGGAGACCTATTTTGCCGATGTCGAACGATACTTCCGTTGTCTGGATCAGGAGCGTCGTGAGGTCTTCGAGCAAGCGCGCGCGGTCAGTGGAGACTATGCGCGCGTTTTGGGGATTTTGGACGGCGTGAGGAAATGAAACCCTTCCCCACGTAGAGAAAACTCCCGTTCAATATTTCTGCCACGATGGTCGCCAACGCTTGTCGGCTCGCAACTGAAAAGACAGTCTAGCTCTCCACCCCGAATGCAGCATTGACCTTCTTGAACAAGCGTTCTGCATTGGCAGCGGTGCCTTCCGGCAAGTCACTGATTTTCGTCCACCCGTCGAAATCCCTCAGCATCTCAGTTAGCACATCCTTCTTTTTGAGATCTCGACCTTGGCGTTGCTTCAAGGCAATTTCCACGCGCTTGGCAATCAGTGTCGAGCCGTCTTCGGGAAGGTCTTCCAGCTTTAGCGCCAGACCATAGGCGCGATTAACGCAATCGAGAAACCATTCATCCGGAAATAGGTCCTCAATCGCGACATCTGTTTTCTTCACGCCAGCTGCTTCTCCAAGCATTAATACCCGAAACTCGTGTCCAGTCTCATCGGCGTAGGCTTTGAGGTTCATATCTTTGATCTTCGCGCGCGCTTGGTGGCCTGCATCATCAGTGTCGAGCAAAACCCCGGCATCCCACCGCTGGCCGACCGCAAACGCCGCGTACATTGGTGCTTTGGTCGAGGTTTGAGCTGGCCATAAATATATCTGATCGGACAATCCAACCTTGTCGCTTTTGGCAAGCAAACCCGAGAGTTTACTAAGGATCAGGGCATCGGTTCCACCCTCTACAATCAACACCTTACGATTGCCGAGCATCCCAGAAAGATCGGGCGTCAAGCCAAGAGCGCTTTCAATGACAGCCATCGGTGCCGATTGGCTGCTAACAACGCCATGTGTAACCTGCAGATGGTGGTTGGCATCAGTTTCGATGATGCGCACCCGCTCGGGATTTGCTTGATCGACCATCGAAGATAGATGTGTGGTGTACATGACTGTGTTCGTAGATGACAGGTCTTCAAAAACGCCCAAGAGGTCACGTTGGCCACTGTAGTGAAGGTGGATGCCAGGCTCTTCCAGTAGAAGCGTGCAATTCTCGAAATCACCCTCTGAGGCGTGGGTAAACTTCCAAGCGAAAGAAACATACCACCGGAATCCGGTAGAACGCCGATTTAGACGCACAGGAAAGCCAATCGCTTCGTCCTCGGCGAAGATGTTCAGTGTTGGACCGTCAACATCAATATCGAACTTGACCTTCTTCTGCTTCCACAACTTCTGAAACTGTTGTGTCAGGTAGGCAGAGGCGGCGCGCTTATCGAACTGGCGTAGGGTTCGCCCCTCTGCGGTACCGCCTTTCTCAACAAAGTCATCGAGATCAATCTCAGCTAGGTCCAGCACAATCAGGATCGTCTGGTCGTCAACGGAGAGCTCATGGCTACGGCCACCCGCCGCGTCCAGTCGGCTCTTAAGCTCGTTCAACTCAACCTGTGCTCCGGAAAATTCATAGTCCTGAATCAGGACGAAGCGCGGGACGTGCTCAACAGCCCACTCGGATACTTTTTCGTTAGATAGCTTCAAATCAACCGCAGGGATCACGTTGCCTTGCTGATCGTGCAAGTAAAAGCCAGTACGGTGGCCATAGCTCCGGCGGGCGAAGAGACGAAGCCCATCGGGAGGCTCATCGATTGCGGCTTGAAGCTCATTTCCTTCATCATCGGTCTGTTTTTCCGCGGCAAACTCAAACAGAGCTTCGGCTTCCCCTGTACCAAATTCAAAGTATGCTTGGGCCACGGGCTTTCCGTCCGCATTTTTCTTGCCCTTCCAATCGTCGACCGGCCAGTCCTCATCCGGGTTATACCGAGTGTCGACGTAGGAGTGCAGACAATACAGCGCCTCAAAGAGATTGCTCTTCCCTGCTTCGTTCTGTCCGACGATCGCCGTCACGTCGGTTGCCTTGATCCATCCGGAATTAATGATGTTTCGATAATTCGTGATACAAAATTCTGAAAGCCGCATAATCTGCCCCAAGTTCAATCATTTGCCACAATATACTTCTGAGAGGGTCAGTTTGCGAGTCGTGAACTCCTATTTGCTGCCTTTCGAACTTTACGCAGCACCGCTCACATCGGGGAGTGTCGAGCCGTTAGCCGCGTTTTGTGCCAACTTCCGGTTCAGCTGTACGATTTAAGCAGTCGGGTGCTGTAGGGAGGCCGTCTTCGTACAGCGCTGCCTGCGTCTCGCCGTTGTCCCAGCGATACAGAAGGCCGATTTCTTCACCTGATTTGATGCATGAAATACGGCCGATGGCTTCGGCCGTCGTGCGAACACTCTCAAGTTTGGGCAAAACTAGCCCCTCTCGTTAAACAATTCCTTGGGATCGACCTCGAGAGCATCCGCGATCCGCTCCAGAACATCGATCGATGCTGAATTCTTGGCGAGTTCAATCTCGCTGATATAGCTGCGATCGATGTTCGCGGCCAAAGCTAGCTGTTCTTGGCTCAATCCTCTGGAACTTCTTAGATTCCGGACATTTAACCCTACTCGTTCCCGTAATTTCATGGCCTCTATTCGGCCAGATCACAAGGACCGCTCTACGGAATATATTCCACAAAACGCGCGCGAACATCACAAACACTGTGCTCGCATATGGTGTGAGAGTCGGGGTTGGATGTAGTGTATCAATAATGCAGTAATGTAGTCATAAGGTAATTAATGATATGTGGTGCAGGCTTATCAGAAATTGGACCGCCGGAGCTGGCTTGGCTTTACTTTCAACCGTGGCCCCGCAGGCGGCTAAGGCCTATCAGGTTGACTGCGCCATTTTGCTTTGCCTGGCAGGTGGGTGGCCTGCTTCAGCAGAATGTGTCCATGCCCGTGCAGTTTTTATCCGCCGGATCACGCCCTGGCCGATTGAGCCGCCTTTGCAAATCTGGCGCTGCCCTATGGGCGTTTCTGAGCGCACGCCTTTGCAAAGCACGGCCCCGAAGTTCTGGGAGGTCAGCGACCACAATGGTCAGACACTCGCCCAGGTTATTCAGGCTCAGGTGGCTGAAGGCGGTGCCGATATCGACATCAGCGGTCTGGAATTTGATTTTGTCCGCTCGATCCGCGTCTGGGATGTGCGGTACTACAGCCATCGCGAGCGCGGTCGCGACGATGATTGCTCTGAGAGCTACAACATGCGTCTCGGGACCTACGGCACGCAGGGCGAATTCGGCTGGCACCGCACGACACCAGCCGCCGCCCCACAATGGGTTCTGCCGTCGCGGCGCTGTTCGTCATCGAGTTGGCGGCGTGGCGTTGGTGTCGAATGGGAAGATCACGAAGGCAACCATGGATATGAGTGGGTGGCCTACTAAGGCTATTCGCCGATGTCCTTCATACGTTCCGCGATATCGCCCGCAATGCGCTCATACAGGGCGGCTTGCTTATCTCTGGGAGTTCCGGGCTTCGGGTTCCTTCGGCGGATGCGCTTGGCGAGCCAATAGAGCAATCGTGCGGCTGGATCCGACGTCGCATCCGGTTCTGCAGCCGGGTACTTCTCCTCAAGGGCGACGACGATTTCCTGAGACAGGCTGCGCCGGTTCAGTGTGGCATGCGTTTCCAGACGCTTCTTGAGCGCGGCAGGAAGCAAGAGTTTGAATTGGACCAAGGCTTCTTCTTTCATGATTCCATGATGGACAATATTTGTCCTCAATGATATGGACATTTTATGTCCTTTTGTTGAGGTGTAAATATGAAGACAACCCAGTTCAAACTTAACCTTCCAGCGGACGTGAAAGCCTGGCTCGAAGAGGAGGCTGTGCGGAACTTACGCTCACAGGGCGCTCAGGTGGTGTCTTGTTTGCGGGCAGCTATGTCGCGGCAAGAAGCCGTGGGTGAGAGGGCTGAGAAATGAGCCCAAGCCATATCCAGCTGATTCCGACCCCAGAGCTTGCGCTTCTCTTTGGCTACAGTGAGCCTAGCGCGTCCTTCTATGACTTCTGCCGTAGGACGGGTATCGCTCCGGTGCCAGGGCGGCGCGGGTGGTATGATCCGAAACTCATCCGCGCGCGATTGGATGCTGTTCAGGGCATCAGCGCGGCAGAACGCGAGGCCACTTCCCAACCGAGCCTCGTTGCACAGCGGAGAGCGCGCCGTGCCCAGAAGTAATCTCCCCAAGGGCGTCCACCGTGTTCGGCGCAAGGTCGTGTCCGGTGTTCGCTACCATTTCTATGCTTGGCGGGGTGGCCCCAAATTTTGGGAAGGGACGGACCCGAACCCCAAAGAGCCCGAATTCTTCCATGCGTTTTCGCAGTGCGGTACGCCCGTGAGCCCGGCTGAATATCTGACGACTCACTTAGTCGACGATTTTCTGTCCAGTGCGTCCTTGCCCAAGGCTGAGCGTTCAAAGGCCGATATCCGCAAATGGCTGGAGCTGTTTCGCGAAGAATTCGGTGCCGATCCTGTCGCGATGTTCGAAGAGCGCGCCTCGCGGGGCGAGGTTAATAATTGGCGCAAGAAGTGGCTTCATTCGCCAAAGCAGCACGATATGGCAGGCACCCATGCGACGCGCGTCCTCAATTGGGCGGTGGAAGAGGGGAAGCTGAAAGAGCACCACTGCCACAAGCTCAAGAAGCTCTACCAATCGAACCGCACAGAAATCATCTGGACTAGCGGCGATATCGCTCAGTTCAATAAGCACGCACCGAAATGGGTGCAGAGGATCCTGACCGCCGGATGCGAAACCGGTTTGCGGGCAGCTGATCTGGTTCAGGTCAAAATGGACCAGTTCGAAGATACGCCGCACGGCAAACGCCTTCGTTTCAGGACCAGTAAACGGGGCCAGATCGCATATATCCCTGCCACATCAGCCCTTGAGAAATTGATCGCAGAGACGCCGGAAGGCCAAGAGGTGCTGCTGGTATCAGAGCTTGGCAGGCCTTTGACGGCCCGTTGGGCATCGAACCAGATTACCAAGTGGCGGCGCGAAGCTCAGATACCCCCATGGATCGACGGCAGAGAGAAGACTCTGTCTGACACGCGCGGGACGGCGGCGACAAGATTGCTGAATGCCGATCTGTCTTTGCGCCAAATCGCAGTTCTGATGGGCTGGTCGGTTCGCTACGCGGCGCAGGTAATCGAGCATTATGCGCAGGTTAGTCCGGACGAAAGCGATGCGGTTCTGCGCAAGCTCAATCGAGCAAAATCACTGTCTCAAGACACAAAAATGTAAACGCCCCTGTAAACGCGGGGCCTCAAACACGGCAAGGAGTGATGTAAGTGATTGATTTTAAATGGAGGCGAGTACCGGAATCGAACCGGTGTACACGGATTTGCAATCCG
>NZ_CYPW01000006.1:625553-768102 GCF_001458175.1 Shimia marina | reverse complement strand
CTGTTCGTCCGAAAATCTGCGTTTCATTGTCCATCCTTTGCTTGGACGGATTACTAACATCTCAATGGCCCGATTTCAGGGGGCTGGGTCAAGGGCTCTTCGAACGAGTTGACGGGGATGCGAACTTGAAGGGGGCGATATTCAAAGCATCCGCCAGATTGGATGAGCTGGCTTATCAAAATAAAGCTGGGTAATTGATCTTTTATGGCACGAAGAACTGAGGAGTTTGCCTTCTTCTGCCATTCGAAAGAAGTGCCGTCTGTTTGTGGTTCAACAGAAAGCTGACTACTCGGATCGAAAAAAGCGTGCGAATCATGGCTTTATCGCGGAGCTAACAACTTCCGCACACCGTGGTCAGCCAGCTGAATTCGAGGGCATTTTGCGAGGAGAATTGGCCAAGACGGAATTTAAGGCCCTCTTAGCTTCCGTTAGATTTTTACAACCGACTGTTCTTAAACATTTTATTGATCTCAGCTCAGCTGATGTGCGACTGAGCTGCCATGAAGATCGACCCCGAAACGCGACCAACAGCACGGCGAATTCAAAAGCGCAGCAAAGTGCAAAAAGCGCATCACCTTGCTGGAGGCAAAGCGCGAGGGATCGTTCAGGTTGAGAGCCTCACTGAGGTCGATTGCCACAACCTGTGTTCCCTGGATCCCCGAGTGCAAGAAATCCACCCTCAGCCAATGACATTTGATCTCAATACCGGGCAACCCTTCGCGACCAAAGAAGAGCTGCTGGCGCGCTTTCAAGGCACGGTCTACAAGCCTTGAGTCTATACGCCTGACTTCAAGGTTGTCCTGATTGACGGCACCATCTTCTTTCTCGAAGCAAAGTCGGAATACACTCTTTCCAAACAACCCGAATTCCTTGAATACTCGGGTATCTTCGCAGGCTTTGGACAGCAGCTTCTATTGATCACCGAGGACGAAATTTCTCCAGAATTGAAAAAGAACCTTGGGCTATTGCGCCCATTCATCGGGCACACAATACCAGAGGGCTTATTGCAAAGACTGGAGGCATTGGCTTCCAATCGTTTCACATACAGAGAAGCCATCTCTGTTTTGGGGTTCACCCAGAGCGAACTGTTTACAGCGATACTGACCGGGCATCTGTTTTTGGATCTCTATTCCACAGCGTTGAAAAAAGATACAGAACTGCTGGTGTTCAGCCCCCATACCCCCGGGATATTTTAGGTCAAATGAAGCAGGCAGCGCGGCAGGCAGTGCAGGTGTTCAGAAGGCAAAGGACATCTGCAGATGTGCCGTGCGCCCAGTGATGGCTTCGATGGTCTTGCTCAGGCGTGCCTCGGCCAGCAGCACGACTTCGGCCGCCGCGCGGGCATCTTCGCCCGCGTCATGGTGATGGAAGCTCAACCCAAGCGCTTCTTTGAGATGGGCCAGCCCATGGCCACCGTTGCCGCGAAACTCTGGCCAGGCTTTGCGGGCCACCTTCACACTGTCCGCCCAGATCAGCCGGGGAACTGGCAGGCCGGCCTGCTGACAGGCCGCCATGAGCGCCTTTTCGTCAAAGCCACTGTGTTGGACCAGCAGCTGCCCCCGCAACAGAGGCTCAAGCTGCTTCCAGGCCTGCGCAAAACTGGGCGCGCCACGCACGGTCGTTGCGTCAATGCCAGTGAGCTCAGTATTGAAAGGCGCAAACTCTTCCTGCGGATCAATGAAGGTGGCAAAG
This sequence comes from Shimia marina, assembly GCF_001458175.1. Classification (GTDB taxonomy): domain Bacteria; phylum Pseudomonadota; class Alphaproteobacteria; order Rhodobacterales; family Rhodobacteraceae; genus Shimia; species Shimia marina. The sequence goes on along the minus strand of NZ_CYPW01000006.1, from coordinate 766,410 downwards.
GTCTCCATTGTGCCATCCATGCGCACACAGGCCAGACCGATCTGGCTGATGCTGCCACGGTTGGCATTGGCGGTTTCCACATCCAAAGCAATGAAGCGGAACAGGCCCTGCGGGAGAGGCTGGTCAGGCAGAAACATCAAGCCCCTCCGAAGACAGCCTCTGCCATCCAAGTTGATATGTGATGCACCGCAACGCCATGCCAGATCCCTTGCTCCAACCGGGCCCCTCCTATGCCAGCATCAGGGACAGAACAAAAGCCTTTGCGCAAAAAGGGCCGCCCTGACGTGCAGAACGGCCCTCTCTTGGATGTGGTTTTGCGATCAGGCGAGCTGAGCGGCAGCCTTCTCGCGTTTTTCATCGCGGCCAAAGAACACCAGATAGAACACTGGCGCTGCGATCAGAGTGAGCACGGTGGCAAAGGCCAGACCGCCCATAATCGTAATCGCCATGGAGACGAAGAAGGCATCAGACAGCAGAGGCGCCATCCCAAGGATCGTGGTCACCGCCGCCAGCATCACCGGGCGCAGACGTGAGACGCTGGCCGTGACGATAGCTTCCCGCAGGGGCAGGCCTTCGGCGCGGACAAAGTCGATCTCCTCCACCAGCACGATGCCGTTCTTGATCAGCATCCCCGAGAGGCTGAGCAGACCCAACAGCGCGGTAAAGGTGAAGGGCATGTCAGTGCCAAGCAACCCGATCACAACCCCGTTGACCGACATGGGCACCAGCAGCCAGATGATGATCGGCTGACGGATCGCATTGAAGAGCAGCACCGAAATCAACACCATGATCAACAGGCTCAGCGGCAGCTGTGCCCCAAGGCTGGCCTGCGCATCGCTGGAGCTCTCCAGTTCGCCGCCCCATTCCATGGAATAGCCAACAGGGATTGGCATCGCCTCCATCGCGGCGGTCACCTCAGCCTGCACCTGCGCAGCAGTCAGCCCCGGCGCTATGTCCGCACCCACCGTGATGGTTGGCAGACGGTCACGACGATGCAACAGCGTGTTCTGCGTCTCATGTACAAAGCCGTCGACAAGCTGCTCCACCGGCAGGAAACTATTAGATGTGGAGGAATAGACCACCTGATCCAAGAGCCCAAAATCACCTTCCGCCGGACGACGCAGAATGATTGGAATCAACCGATCATTTTCCCGGAACACCCCGGTTCTGCTGCCATCGGTGGCAAATTCCAGCATGCCAGCGATGTCCTCGCGATTGACACCTGCGGTCTGGGCCCGCTCGGTGGCATAGATCGGCTTGATCACCACCTCCTGCTCACGCCAGTCGGTGCGCACGCTGAGGATATTGTCGGAAGCGCTCCGCAGGATGGTCTCCGCCTGTCCCGCCAATTGGCGCAGGATCACCGGATCCGTACCGGAGAGGCGCACCTGAATGGGATCGCCGCCGCCGGGCCCGAAGACCAGACGTTTGGTACGGAACTCCCCTTCTGGCAACTGCTCTGCGGCAAAGGCTTCGAGCGCCTCTTGGAGCGGCGGGATCTCTTCCAGCGTTTCTGTGCGGATGATCAGATGGCCATAGCTTGGGTTGATCGGCTCGGCACTGTAGGTCAGCAGAAAGCGTGTCGCTCCCTGCCCCACAATTGTGGTGTAGTTGACCACATCCTCGCGCGCATCCAGCCAGTCTTCGATCACCTCCAGATGGTCGGAGGTTGTGCGGATCGGCGCGCCCTGCGGCAGCTTGTAGTGCACAAAAAAGATCGGCGTGTTGCTGTCGGGGAAAAACTGCTGCTTCACCATGCCAAAGCCCGCATAACAGGCGATGGTCACGGCAAACAAACCCGGGATCACCAGCCAGCGCAGCTTCAGCGCGAGACGCAGGGACCAACCATAAAGCCGGAAGATCAATCCCCCATAGGCATCCGCCGCATCCGCATGGCCTTGTTTGAAAAGATAATGCCCCAGCATCGGTGTCACAGTCAGCGCCAGCACCCAGCTCAGAAGCAGTGAAATGCCAATCACCGCAAAGAGAGAGAACAGGAATTCACCTGTGGCATCCGGACTCAGTCCGATGCCCGCAAAGGCCATGATCCCAATGATGGTCGCACCAAGCAGCGGGATCTGCGTTTTGCCCGCAGCCTCGTCAGCCGCCTCACGGGAATTTTTGCCGCGCAGCATGGCAATCTGCATGCCCTCGGCCACCACAATCGCATTGTCCACCAGCATGCCCATGGCAATGATCAGAGCGCCAAGCGAAATCCGTTCCATTTCAATGGAGAACAGCCCCATGAACAGGAAGGTACCGACCACGGTCAGAAACAGGGTGACTCCCACAACCACCGCGGCACGCCAGCCCATGAAGACGGCCAGCACCGCGACCACAATCGCCACGGACATCGCCAGACTGACAAGGAAGTCATTGGAGGCCTGATCGACCACCAGATGCTGCTGATAAATCGGGTGCAGCGTCACACCTGCAGGGATATCTCCCTCCATGGCGGCCAGTTTGGCATCAACCCGCTTGCCCACTTCAACGATGTTCTCTGTCGCAATCCCAGCCACACCCAGCGTAAAGGCCTCTTCGCCGTTAAAGCGAATGATTTGCAGCGGGTCTCTCAGGCGGTCGCGAAACACCTGTGCCATATCCACAAGGTTCACCACATGCCCCTGCTGCCCCAAAGACAGGCCAGCGATTTCAGACACCGTGTCAGAGCCATCAGGCCGCATGATGCGGGTTTTGCTCGTGGCATTGGTGATCGAGCCAGCCGCAGAAACTGCATCCGCATTGGCAATAGCGTTGGCAATAGCATCCAGTGAGATGTTCTGGTTGACCGACAGTGCAAGATCCGGCTCCACAAAAATCGCCTCTTCTGGCAAGCCCTGAAGCTCTACATCCGCCACACCATCAACGGTCAGGAACTCCCGTCGCAAGAACGTGGCCAACTCATGTTTCTCTGAATCAGTGAAACCCTCGGCGGTGACAGCAAAGAAGATGCCATATACATCTCCAAAAGTATCATTGACCAAAGGCGAACTCACCCCAGCAGGCAGGTGCCGCGTGGCATCGCGCATCCGGGCCCGCAGGCGAGTCCAGATGTCTTTGAGTTCATCACCGCTGTAAATGGATTTGATGTGCACATCGATCCGGGAGAACCCAGGCTGGTTGGTTGAGGTGATGAAGTCGATTTCTTCCATCTGCTGGATCGCAGATTCCAGAGGCTCGGAAACCTCAATGGCCACCTGTTCGGCTGTCGCACCGGGATAGTTGGTGGTGACCACGGCCTGTTTGATGGTGAAGGCCGGATCTTCCAGACGCCCCAGACTGAAGAAGCTCGCGGCTCCGCCAAACAGAAACATCAAAATGATCAGCCAAGTGTAGATCGGCTTGTCGATCGACGCGCGCGCAATATTGACCATGATGTCAGACCTCAGTTCCCGAATCCGACGAAGCGGCGCACCGCCTGCCCGTCATCCAGCCCTGCGCCACCGGTGAGCACAATCTCATCGCCATCGCTCAGCCCGCCGGTCACACGCAATGTGCCGCCAATGCCCGGCTCGGTGGCCACTGGCACCCAAGTCACAGAGCCTTCTGCCGCGCCAATCGGATCAAAGCGCATAACGCCAATGTCCCCGGCATCATTGATCACCACTGCGGTGGCAGGGATCAAGATCCCGGTTGCTGGCTGAATGGCGCTGATGCTCACGGTCACAGAAGATCCGGGCAGGATGGTGCGGCCTTCTGGTGGCGTCATACCAAATGTGATGCGGAAGGTCTGACCGATGTTTGAGGTCTCTGCATCAAATTCGCGAATCTGCAACGGGTGGGTTTCATTGCTGCCTGGAAACTGTGCGGTGATCTGCACGTTGTCTTCCTTACCGCCCTGCTGAAACAGGATTTCCGGCACATCCACCTCAATGCGCAATTCGCTCAGATCATGGATACGTACCACCGGTGTGCCACTGGAGACTGTGGTGAACAGCTCAACATTGCGCGAAGACACCAAGGCATCAAACGGCGCATTCAATGTCGCGTGTTTCAAAGACCACTCCGCGTTGCGCACAGCGATCGCTGCAAGCCCCGCCTGGGTTTCGGCATCATCCAGTGTCACCTGACTGACAGTATTGCCCCGCAGTTTCTCAAGGCGCTGCACAGTGCGATCGGCCTGTTCCTTTTGCAAACGCGCCTGATCGAGCTGCAACTCAAAAATCTCAAGATCCAGACGGGCAATGGTTTCGCCCTGCTTGATGCTATTGCCTTCTGTCACAGGGAATTCGACGATCTGCCCATCTACCTGAAAGGCCAGATCCACACTTTGGCGGGCTTTCACCTGACCAAAAAACTGACGCTGAAACGCCACGGGCGTCTCGCTCACCTGCATGAGCTTTACCGGCTTCAGCCGCTGATCCGCGCTCTGAGCACTCACACCGGCCCCAAGGGTCGCTGCCATCGCAAAGGCGCAGACATATCCAAGGAATTTCATGGGTTTAATCCTCCATCAGCCCGGCCTCAACGGCACCGGGCATGGCTTTTATCGCCAAATTGGCAAATGTGGGAATTTCATCGGCAGACATGCCGGAAAACTTGCGGAACCGAGATACAACTTCGGTCATGATATGGTTACGGGCGGCGACACCCTCTGGTGTCAACTCCAACAGCCAGGCGCGGCGATCACTGGGATCACGCGTGCGGCTGACAATGCCCCGCACTTCGAGTGCATCGGCCACAGGCGTCACCGCAGAGGGCACACACAGCGTATCTTCGGCCAGCACCCCCATGCGTTTGGGCTTGTCCAAAAACACAAGCACCCGCTTTTCCATTTTGGTCAGCGGAGGTGAAATGTTCACGTTGTCCAGCTCACACTCAATCTGATTGTAGAGGGCAAAGACCCCAATGATCGCCTTGAACTCAGGCGGCAGATCGGTGTTGGCAAACAGGTCTTGGGCCACGTGCGACTCCCCAATTACTTCACTGAGTGAAACATCCATTTATCGAACAATTCAAATCTCGCAACAGATTTCTTGCCTCAAAACCCTTATTTTTTGCCTAAAACGCTCCCCGACACCCCATTGAGTGATCTTTCACCCCCTCGATATAAACCCTAGGGCGATTAAAAATTTGAACTGAATTTTAGAAACAAAGACGGTCGGCACTGGCCTGAGTCGGCCCTATGTTCCGTTTGATCAAATGATTGGTTAACCGCCTCCCGCTACCACTGGTGACCGTTATCAAAACGGTTTGAATGCCCTATGACCGCCGACTCGAAACAGAAACTCCTGCATGACAGCCGCCAGCTCGCGCGGCTGAAGGAGCTGTTGGTGCAGTATGCGGAAGATCGTTTGGGCACATTGCGACGGCGTCTTGTCGTCTATGCTCTCGCGCTGATCGCCATGACCGGAGCAACCGACCTTCGCTATGGGCTTGCCGCCACGCTGATTTTGCTGATTGGCGAATGGGTGGACTGCTATACCCTGCGCCAAGTTGCCCCGCGCATCGCCGCCGGAGCGCCCCTTGTCAGTGTTCAGCGATTGGCGGCCTTTGCCGGAATCATGCAGGCGCTGAGCCTTTCGATTGGGGCGGCCATTTATGTTTTTGCCGAAGGCAATGACAGCTCGATTCTCGGGGTCGCAGCGGCCTTTGGCATGGGAACTGTCAACGCCGCCCTGATTCTTCCGACCAACCCGCGGGTCGCGATCCTGAAAATGGCGGTCTTCATGATTACGCCGGTTCTGATGCTGACCTACAAAACGTTCCTATCTCCGTCCGCTCTCAGCCTGGATCATATCGACTTCCCAATGTTCCTCGTGCTGCTGAGTATGGGGTATATGTGCTATTCTTTCGCCACATCAGGGTTCCACAGCTACCGACAGAATGAGGCACTCCGCCGGAGTCAGCTCAATCTCTCGGACGCCAACGAAGAACTTGGCCGCCACCAACACGAGCTGCAGAAACTCTCCATGGTCGCTCGCCAGACCAATGATGCAGTGCTGCTGATGACACCGGAACGTTCCGTGGAATGGGTGAACGAAGCCTTCTGTAGACTCAGTCGCCTGCCAAAAGAGCACTCCGTCGGCAAGCCCTTCGAAGACCTTCTGGCCATGTCCAAGGCGCCACCTGAAGTGCTCGATGGAATCGCCACAGCCGCCCGCAATGCGGTGCCACATCGGGCCGAGTTGGCCGCGCATATGCCCGAGGGCAATGTCATTTGGACCGACCTTCATATCCTCCCCGTCACCAATGGCGACAATGTGCTGGAGTTCATTGTCGCCATTGCGCGGGATATCACCCATATCAAGGAACACAGCGAGAGCCTTAGGGCGGCCCGCGTCGCCGCAGAAGATGCCGCCAAGGCCAAAGCAGATTTTCTCGCCAATATGAGCCATGAGATTCGCACCCCCATGACCGGGATCATGGGGATGGCGGATCTTTTGTCACAGACCCATCAAACACCGGAACAGCGCGAGTATACGCAGACCATCATCGGCTCGTCCCGCAGTTTGCTGACGATCATCAACGACATTCTGGACCTCTCCAAGATGGACGCCGGAAAGATGGAAATCAGCGAAACCGAATTCCGGGTGCGGGAGTGTTTTGAGGAAACCGTGCGCCTGTTGTCACCAACCGTCCGTGACAAAGGCTTGGACATGACCTTGCATTTTGATGAGGATCTGCCAGAGGTGATCCTGTCTGATGACGTGCGCATTAGTCAGCTCGCCACAAACATCATCGGCAATGCCGCCAAGTTCACCGAACATGGTCAGATCGACATCCATGTCTGGAGTGAACAGGAAGACACCGATGAAGGTGGCACAGAATACTCCTTGCATTTCGTGGTCGAAGACACGGGCATTGGCATCCCCGAAGACAAGCTGGCCACCATCTTTGATGAGTTCTCGCAGGCGGAAAACTCCACCACCCGCCGGTTTGGCGGGACCGGGCTTGGCCTCGCCATTTGTCAGGTGCTGGTCTCTCTGATGGGAGGCACAATCAGTGTGACCTCCACATATGGCGCCGGCTCCAGTTTTCAGATTTCCCTGCCCATCAGGCTACCTGAAGCCGGCTCAGACGCGCTTGTGCCTTTTGCCTCCACTGAGGAGGTCGAGGATTTCAACCTTCAGGATCTGGAGGGGCTGCGGGTGCTTGTGGCGGAAGACAATCAGACAAACCGTCTGTTGTTAAAAAAGTTTCTGGAGACGCTGCCAATCCACCTGCACTTCGCCCATGACGGCTATGAAGCCGTCGAAGCCGCGCTGCAACACGCGCCGGATCTCATCTTCATGGATATGTCCATGCCAAACATGAGCGGGCTTGACGCCACAGAGGCCATCCGGGGCAGCTCGATCGAACAGCCTGTGATTGTGGCCCTGACCGCCAATGTCTTTGACAGTGAACGACAGGCCTGCCTGTCTGCCGGCATGGATGACTTCCTGACCAAGCCCATTCGCAAAGAAGATCTGATTGCCTGTCTGTTGGCCCATCTGGGCCCACAAAGCGGTACAGATTATGACAGCCACAATGCGCTGAACGCCTGAGATCACAAAAAAGGCGCCGCAAAGAATGCGACGCCTTTCTTTTGCTCAGAGCAACGTGTCTTTAGCTGCCAGGAATAGCATTGAAGCCGCCGCGCTTCCCAAATGTGGTACCGCGATTGCTTCCAAAGTTGTATTCGATACCGAGCGCAAAAAACTGATCTCGACCCAAGCCAGAACTGTCATCAATACCGAGCTCAGCAGTCAGAGTTGTGTTCTCGATGAGGTCGTAGCGAGTGCCAAAAGTATAAATCTTTCTATCGCCATCATCAGACAAATCCAGATAATCAAACGCCGCCGTCAAGTCGAGCTTTTCGCTCACCCCCCAAGCGCCCATGATACCAACTGATGTGCTGTCAAGACCGCTTTCGTTGTCTTTCTCAAAATAGACTTCGGTATATCCAACGCCAAAGTCATACTTACCTTCCAGACCGAAATATTGCGCGTCAGTGCCCGCAACATCAAGCCTATTCCAGTAGGCGCCCAAAGCCAGTTGATCGTTCACGTCATAGATGCCGTGCAGCGTGAAGGTCGTACCGGTCTCGCTAATGGCACTAAAATCATGGCGCGCGGCGTCAAACTGCACCGCGAAATTGGACAGGAAGCCAAACTCCACAGAGCCGTCCAGCGTGGTTTTTGCAACAGACTCACCATTGATTTTATCTTGCAAACGGGAATATTCCAGCCCCAGTTCCGCACCTTTGAATTCAAATGCCTGTGCTGCGCCTGCAATGGTGCTCAAACCAAGAATAAGAGAGAGAGCTGTTTTCATTTTAGTCTCCGAAATAGTCAAAATGCACCCAAAGCGTGCATGCGACCCAATTCCATCATATGAAAAGGAATGTAAAACCAACTTTTGAAATGCCGTAATTCCGTGACAAAAAAGGAACAAATCCCAGGTAAGATTTTCCCTAGTAACGATAAAAAACGACCCACCATTTTGGCAGGTCGCTTTATCTTTTCTAAGAAAAGGTGCGTAAATTCTACCTAACCACGAACTCTGCGTGAAGGGCACCGGCGGCCTTGATGCTCTTGAGGATGTCAATCATATCACGCGGCGCCACGCCCAAGGCGTTCAGCCCGGCAATCACCTCACTGAGCGATGTACCCGACGGCACCTCCGCCAGACCAATGCCCGGATCCTCATCAATCTCAGCTTCGGTGCGCGGCACAACCACGGTTTCGCCATCGGCAAACGGGTTTGGCTGCACCACCAGCGGCTCTTCGGTCACCCGCAGCGTGAGCCCACCCTGAGACACCGCCACACGGGAAATGCGCACATCTTCGCCCATCACAATGGTGCCAGAGCGTTGATCCACGACCACCCGCGCCTTGCGTTCTGGTTGCACCGAGATGTTCTCAATCTGGCTGAGCGCATGCGCGGGCGAAATCTGATTGGTGCGTTCAATATCCACCTGCACGGTACCCGCATCCAGCATCAGAGCGACACGACGGCCATAGCTGCTGTTGATCGCCTGTTCAATCCGGCCAGCTGTTGTGAAATCCGGCTCCCGCAACGCCAGACGCATATTGGTCAGCGATGAGAAATCGAAGTCGATCTCTCGTTCTACGCGGGCGCCGGAGGGGATCACACCCGACGTTGGCACACCCTTGACGACGCTACCCGCGTCCCCTTCGGCGGCCACGCCCCCTGCGATCACCGTGCCTTGGGCGACTGCGTAGATCTCACCATCTGCGGCGTTCAGCGGTGTCATCACCAGCGTCCCGCCCAACAGGCTAGAGGCATCGCCAATAGCCGAAATGGTCACATCCACCGTGCCGCCAGCACGGGCAAAGGGTGGCAGGGTCGCTGTAACGAAAACCGCTGCCACATTCTTGGGCCTCATCTGTTCGCCGGTGATGTTCACCCCCAGACGTTCCAGAATATTGGTCATGATTTCTTCGGTGAAAGGCGCGTTGCGCAGCCCGTCACCGGTGCCGTTGAGGCCAACCACCAAACCGTAGCCGACCAGATCATTCCCTCGTACACCGTCAAATTCCACAAGATCTTTGATCCGGATTTGACTTGCTGATGCCAGCGTTGGCAGCAGCAGCAGGAGGCAAAGCATTCTTGCTAAGCTCATAAACTGTGTCATCTGATATAGTTCGCCAATGTAAGTTGTGAGAGCCGCGCCGTGATCGTGTAGACCATCTCCAGTTGCACCTGCACCGCCTGCAGCTGACCTGCGACTTCGGTCTGATCCGCGCCCAGAAGATCGCTCTGTGTCATCAGCATCGAGCTGCGCTGTGCGGAATTGCTGGCAATCGCATTTTCAATACGCTCCTGATTGAAGCCCAGCTCCGCGCGCACGGCGACAATGTCATCCTGCCCCCCCAGCAGACGGGTCCCCGCCTCGCCCAAAATCGTCTGTTTCTCGCTCAAGGAAAAGTTCAGCGTCGGATCAACAGCCAGAGAGGCCAGCGCACTGTCACGCATCGCCTGCCGCAGCGCGGTATTGTCTGCACGGATGTTATATTGCGCCGTATCACTGTCATTGAGCCGGAACGGCGCCAGATCCGTGGTGGACCCGGTGTAGGCATTGGTTTCAAAACCGCCGCCTGCCGTCATGAAATAATCATCCACTGCCGCGAACAGATCACTCGGCGTCACCACCCCCGCCGCAGTCACCGCAGCTTTGAGGTCTGTCATCATATCTTCAGCGCTCATCAGAGACGCGCCATCTGTGGCGGTGCCACCAAACAGCTGCCGGTCTGCCGCGCGCCCATTCAATGCCGTCACCATGGCTTCAAAATCGTTGAGCGCACTGCGCGCCACCGTATCTGTCGAGGACGGTAGGTTTGACTGCGTCGCCGACAGCAGATCCCGCGCCAAATCACCTGCTACGTTTTGCACCATTTCCAGAGTGTTTTGCGCCGTCTGCGTAAACACTTCGGCGTCGGTGGTCGCCACCTCATAGCCTTTGAGAACGGAGATCTGTCGCTCCACCCCGGCCAGCACGTTAAAGTCCCCTTTGAGCGAGGCGGCCACATCGGATTTACGGCCAGAACCAAGTTCATAGGCCAGACGGTCAAGATCGCTTTTGACCGAGGACGTGCGGCGCGCCATCATCATCTGCTGCGCCATGTCTCCTACTGAAATAACCGGCATGTTCTTACAACCTCAACAAGGATTCCATCATTTCATCAGCCGCCTGAATCAGGCGGGCGTTTGCGGCATAGGCCTGCTCCACAAGCATCAGCCGCTGCAACTCTTGGTCGGTGTCCACACCATCCAGCAGTTCCAGTTCTTCAAGCGTGACCAGTTGCGCGGAGGCGAATGTCTCATCCAGCTCGGCCTGCACCCGCGCGCCAGACACGCTGGACAGGAACTTGCCGCCCAGTTCGGTCATCGCCACAGCCTTGCCGCCATATCCGCCGGAGACCGGCACCACCTGCTCCCGCATCGCATCCAGCATGCGGTTGAGCTGGCTGGCGTCGCCAGAATCTCCCGGTGTTGCCGCACCCAGACCATCGCGCAGACGCCATGTTTCTCCGGCGCCATCCAGATCCACCAGAGTGTTCAGTTCCAGACGTCCGGCCAGACCGGTTTCATCAGCCACGTTGAAGGCCAGCCCCGCATCGGTGAACAGCCCGGCATCGCCAGCACCCAGCGTCGGGTCCATCGTTGGATCCTGAAACCGCTCCACAAGGTTGCGCGCCGCCGCATCCAGATCGGTCTGCGCCTGCACCGCATATTCATCGCGAATGGCAAACTGCGCGCCAATCGCGCCGCCGGCCAGAGCGCCCTTCTGGGAGTCGATCCGCATGGTGTACCCATTGATGGTGATGCCAGACAGCATGCCATTGCCTGCTGTCATATGCGGCATCACCGTGCCAGCGGCACTAAATTCGATTTCCGCCGCTTTGCCATCCAGCAATACGGCCCCATTGGTTGTGTAAAGCGCCACCGCGCCGCGATCACGCTCAGCCGTGCGGATTGGCACCAACTCCCCAATCTTGTCCAGAACCACATGCCGCGCATCTTCCAGAGCGGCGGTTTCATAACCCTGGTTGATCGCCAGAGATATTTTGCGGTTAAAATCTTCGGTCTGCTCCAGCAACTGGTTCAGTTCCTTGATCATGCCGCCAATCTGATCATCCGCTTCAGAACGCATTTTCTGAATGCCTGCGGAGGCCTCATTGAACCCTTCCACCACGCGTTCGGCAGAGAGGGAGGCATTGGCCAGACGCACATCGCTGTCCGGCGCCCCCGTGGCGGTGGCCAGAGTGCTTTCAAAATCCGCAAGCAGACCAGACAGGCTGTTGGCCTGATCCGGCGTGCCAACAAGACGTTCCAGACGGGTGTAAAACGCGCTGGTGTTGCTGGTCATCTGCTGGCCGGCATCCGCCAACCGCCGTTCGGCGATGGTCACCGGGTTCACATGGCGGGTCACCCCATTCAGGGACACGCCGCCGGAATACCCATATTGCCCGGCCGACACACTCAACGTGCGCCGCCCATAGCCTTCGGTGGAGGCATTGGCGATGTTGGATGACAGAACCTCCGCGCTGCGCGCCGAAGCCGTCAGACCGCTCATCGCATTGGTAAGAGCGCTTGAGATACTCATGACTTATCCTTTCGGGCCAACGGCCTCGGCAAATTCATCAACGCTTGATGTTGGTGGTTTCCTGCAGCATCTCATCCACGGTCTGAATGACCTTGGCGTTGGTGCTGTAGGCACGTTGTGTCTTGATCATGTCGGTCAGCTCGGACGCCACATCGGTCGCCGATTCTTCGCGCATGAACGACAAAATTTCACCAGAGGGGCCGGTGCCGGCATCCCACATGAAGTAGGGGCCACTGGCGCTGGAAGGCACATAGGTCTGGAAGTCGAGCGAGATGCCCAACTCATTGGGGTTTGGCACATCCACCAGTGGGATCCGGAAGATCGTGCGGGTGATGCCGGTGTTATAATTCGCGGTCACGATGCCATTGCCGTCCACGTTGATGTCCGTCATCGTGCCAACCGGCGCGCCATCCTTGCCCACTTTCAGAGGGGCATAAGCATCGCCAAGCTGGCTCATGCCGCCGGTCTCACCCAGAATCCCCAGATCGATTTCCATGGGGCCACCGCCCACGTTCAGCATGGCCTTACCTGTGACCGGGTCATAGGCCCCACCCGAGTTGGTCACCACAGCCTGCAGCGTGCCCGCATCGGTGCGCGCATCTTCGAAGGTCATGGTGTAGTCGCCAATCACCGCGCCGCCAGAAGCCGAATCGCGGATTTCCATGCGCCATTCATTGGAAGAGCCCGTTGCCGGAACCGTTGGCGTGAAGGAAATGTTCAGCGTCTCAGGCTGACCAAGGTTGCCGTAGTATTCAATGCTCAGCACTTCAACATCACCGGCGGCACCAGCCACGGTGGAGGTCGAGGGCAGGTTCACGCCCAGCGCCACAGATGTGGTTGGGGAGCCAGCCAGCTCCGTGGTCAGCAGGCGGATGGGCTCCAGCGCATTGTTGGAATCCCGCGGCACATTGGGGAATGTGCCATCGGTGTTGGCTGGCCAGCCCATCAGAGCCAGACCCGCTTCAGACACCAGATAGCCGTCTTTGTCCGGACGGAAAGATCCGGTTGTGGCCATCATCAGCTGTGGGTTTTGATTGCCTGCCTTGATCGCATTGGCAGAGGCCACCGGCAAAAATCCGCGCCCACGCACCGCAAGATCGGTCGGGTTCGTGGTCGGGATCAGCGAGCCGCCCGTGTCAATCAGGCGGCGGCTGCTGGCCTGCACACCACCCGCGGAGTACTTCCCGCCTTTGGCTCCGGAGACCATTGACTGAAAATCCGTCTCCACACGGCGATAGCCATAGGTGGCCGAGTTCGCGATGTTGTCAGAGATGGTCGCCAAGCGGGTCGCATTGGCCGAGAGCCCGGCCACACCGGCATTAAGCGAGGAGGAAATCGACATGATACGCCTTTCTGCTGTAACAATCTGTTCGCACAAACTGTTACGAGGCGTGCCTTAACAGCCAACTAACGCAGCTGAAGTTTCCTCCTCACCATCCAGCCGGAGCGCGCCCCGGACTGTGCCCAGATCACTGATCCGAGCGCAGCAGAATGATCTCAATCCGGTTGTTTCTAAGGTCTCTGGGAATATTGGAGACCATTTCACGATCCGCATGTCCCGTGACACGTGCAATCCGGTTTTCTTCCAAACCAAAGATTGTCAGCAACTCCCGCATGGCGTTCGCCCGATTCGATGACAATGGCCAGGCTTGGGTCTCCCGCACTGTAATCAGTTCAGAGCGTACATGACCCTCCACCGCTACATTGTTGGACACCAGACCGGACACTTCAGACAAGACCTCCGCAATATCCAAGAGCAGCGGCATCGGTTCCGACGTGCCCTGAACAAACAAACGGGCGTTGTCCGCATCAAAGATCTCGATCACGAGGCCTTCATCGGTCACACGCGTCACCACATGTTTGAGCATATTATCCGACAGAAGGCTTTCCCCGCCCCCACCGATCAACAGATCCTGCACCTCTTTGAGCCCATCTTCCTGCCCCGATCCGGGCTGCTGAAACTCAACTGCTTCCGGCTGTCCTTTCAGAGACGTGGGCAGACCGCCGGTCCCTGAATAGGCCAGAATCCTCTCTTCCAACACGTTGTCACCACCAAACATCGCACTTCCCCCACCGGAAATCTTGTTCAGCGGCACAGACGGGTTGAAGAACTCCGCAATGCCAAGTCGTTGTTGCTCTGTTGTCGCATTGATCAGCCACATCAGAAGAAAGAAGGCCATCATCGCGGTCACAAAGTCCGCATAGGCGATTTTCCACGCCCCACCATGATGCCCATCGCCGCCGACCACTTTCTTACGTTTAATGATCACCGGCGCGTTGGAATTATCAGCCATCGCACTCACCTTTTTCTCACCCTGTCCCAAGTGGTAGCGAGCAGGGCTTACTCCGCCCTTAACAAATGGTATTTTAAGGATTTTTGGCCCCAATCCGGATTTCAGGACAGAGTTTCAGCGCAGTGCTTCATCCAAAACAACCATGAATCGGCGCCGCGTTAGGCCCGCTTCTATAGCAGGACAAATCTCCACCCGAATGGTTCCTGGCTGCTTAACAAAACTGTCATGCGGCCAGCACGCTCCAGAATTCAACCGCACGGGACACACCGGGCATCCTGCCAGTTGATAGAGCACGCCCACCCCAGCCTGAAGCTCTGCCACGCGAGACTTGCGCCGGGTGCCGCTTGGAAAAATCACCAAACTGCGCCCCGCTTCCAGCGCTTCAGTACCCGCGCGAAACCCGGCCCGCACCGCATCAGCGCTGCCCCCCGCTTCAACAGGAATATGCCCCATCTTGCACATCACCGGCCCGAAAACCGGATAAGAGAAAATCGACTTTTTCGCATACATCACCGGACGCCCGAGCAAGACCTCAAAATACAGTGTTTCCCAAGTACTCTCATGCTGTGACGCAAAAATAACCGGCCCTGAAGGCACATGCACCTTTCCGGTCACTTCGTACCGCACGCCACAGATCACACGCAGCAACCAAAGCTGCACCTGCAGATACCGGTCTGAAATCGCATAGACCCGATCCCGCGATATCCAGAGCGCAGGCCAGAGCATCAGAAACGGCACCACTGCCAATCCCGCACTGCTGTAAAACAGCAGACTGCGCAGTACCAAAATAGGATAGGTTTGCCCAAAGGGTTTCATGTTTCGTCTCTTCAACGCAAGGTCACGCATTTCAACGCAAGGTCACGCATTCTATTAAAAAACCATCTTTACACGCTCCTACACGATTGCAATCACAGGTGTAAGATTGCCGTATGGCCAGAGAGTCCCGCTTGCGATACTCTGGCGGCCTCTGCTGTCCTGATTGGCGCGACGGGACGATTTTTTGAAGTGTGGTTTTGGCGCATGGGGGATTAGGTTGCGAATAAGCGCATGGTGGCTCCGCACCCTTTTCGGAACAATGGTTGCAACGGCAGGTCTTGGGATCACCCTAGAACCCCTGAACGCCTTTGAAATAGATTTCCGCACCCATGGTGGCGATGAGACACTGCCGGACCGCCTCAGTGGCGCGTCCCTGCTCACAACTGCCAAAGAAGACGGCACAACGGGCGGACAGGATGTCGTTGCCGCCGCGCAGTCTGACTACAAACGCATGATCAGCGTGCTCTATGGACAAGGCTATTTCAGCCCGAAGATCTCTATCCGCGTCAACGGGCAGGAAGCCGCCGACATCTCCCCTTTTGCCAATATTGCGACCGTCTCAGACGTTGTGGTCGATGTGACACCGGGACCGCGTTTCCTCTTTGGGCGGACCGAGATGGCGCCTTTGACGCCAGAGACGGAACTGACCGAAGACTTTGCCCCCAAAGCCCCGGCCAATCTGAACGCCATTGAAAGCGCGGCACGGGAAGGGATTGATGGCTGGCGCACCGAGGGCCATGCCAAAGCCCGTGTGTCTGATCAATCCATCACCGCCGACCACCGCAACAGCGAACTGGATGTGGACATCACTCTGGAGCCAGGCCCCAAATTGCGGTTTGGCAAGCTGACTTATCGAGGGGACTCCAAAGTGCCAGAGGCACGGGTTCTGGAAATTGCGGACCTGCCCGAAGGCGCGCCTTTTTCCCCCGAAACGGTCAGTCAGGTTTCTGCACGTCTGCGCCGTACCGAAACCTTTCGCAGCATCGACCTGCGCGAAGCGGACACACCGAATGCGGATGACACATTGGATATGGAACTGACGGTGGTGGATAACGCGCCCCGGCGGTTCGGCTTTGGTGCCGAATTGGAAAGCCGTGATGGGCTCAGCCTGACAGCCTTCTGGCTGCACCGCAATCTGCGCAATCAGGCCGACAGCCTGCGGTTTGATGCGGCCATCGAAAATCTCGGTGCGCAAAGCAGCGGCGTGAACTACCGTGTCGGCACCTTATACACGCGCCCAGCCACCTTACGATCTAATGTCTCCCTGACACTTGGCGCTGAGCTGAAGCAAGAGGACGAAGACCTCTATTTCCTGCGCCAGCTTGGGGCCTCGGTTGGTCTCAAGCGCATTCACTCTGACCGCTTTGAAACCAGCCTCGCGCTCACCGGCTTCTTTTCTGACGTGGATGACAATTTCGGCGAACGCCACTTCAAAGCCATCGGCGTGTCTTCCACCACCAAACTGGACCGGCGTGACAATATCTCCAACCCAACCCGAGGCTACTATGTCGAGGCCACGGCCTTCCCCTATGCGGGTGGCGGGGATGCGGAAAGCACGCTTTACCTCGAAGGCGACTTGCGGGCCTATCGCGGATTTGGATCGGACAATGGCGTGATCGCGGCAGGCCGCTTACAACTCGGCAGCATCATCGGCCCGTCTCTGTCTGAAACTCCACCGGACCTGCTGTTTTATTCCGGCGGCGGCGGCACCGTGCGGGGCCAGCCCTATCAATCCAACTTCGTCACCGTGGACGGCATCGAAAGCGGGGGTCTGTCCTTTCTCGGACTGTCCGGCGAATTGCGTGTGAAAATCACCGACACCATCTCCACAGTGGCCTTTTATGACGCCGGGTTTGTCGGCGAATCTGCTGCGCTGACTTCTGGCGGCAGCTGGCACGCCGGTGCGGGGCTTGGCGTGCGCTATAACACCGGCTTTGGCCCTCTGCGTCTTGATCTTGGTCTGCCGGTCTCTGGCGGTACCGGCGATGGCGTTCAGCTCTACATCGGCATAGGACATACATATTGATGCGCTGGCTCTTTATTCTCCTGCTGTCATTTTTACCGCTCCACGCCTTTGCCCAAGAGGCAGAGGAGGCCAGCGACGAAGATAAGGGCATGCTCACCCGTTTTCTGGAAGACTCGCTTTCCGGCGCGGGGCGTGAGGTCGAGGTCGTGGGGCTGCGCGGTGCCATCAGTTCAAACGCGACATTGGACAGCCTGCGCATCTCTGACGCCGAAGGGCTCTGGCTGACCCTCAATGGCGTGACATTGAACTGGAACCGGCTGGCCGTGCTGCGTGGCAATATCAATGTCAACGAACTGAGCGCAGAAGAGATCATTCTTGCCCGCGCACCCAAATCAGAGCCTGCCCCCACAACTGCCGAAGCCAAGCCCTTTGCGCTGCCGGAATTGCCGGTCAGCATCAATATTCAATCCCTGAAAGCAGAGCGTATTTCCCTTGGAGACTCCCTGCTTGGGGAACCTGTGGATATGTCACTCACCGCGCGGCTGATACTGGAAGGCGGCACCGGTGAGGCGCTGATCAGCGCGGCGCGCCTGAATGGCCCGGCGGGGCGCTTTGCACTGGATGGGGCCTATGCCAACGACACCGGCGCACTGCGCATTGACCTTCAGGTGCATGAAGACCCCGGCGGTCTGGTGGCCACATTGGCCAAATTGCCCGGCGCGCCAGAGGTTGGGTTGACCGTTCTGGGCGCGGGCCCTTTGGAAGACTTCACCGCCGATCTGCGCCTGACCACAGAGGGCGAGGAGCGTCTGGGCGGCGAAATCGTTCTGTCCACAGAACCCGGTGCCAATACAGACGCCGCGCCGACACAGGTGATCCGCGCCGATATCAGCGGCAATATGGCCCCGCTGTTTGCGCCTGACTACAAGGACTTCTTTGGCGAGAACATTGCGCTCAACACCCTGCTGCGCCGCTTTGATGATGGCCGCACCACGCTTGAAAATCTCGCGCTTACCTCCAGCGCGCTGAACCTGCGCGGCGCGCTCGCCCTCACACCAGAGAACCTGCCCGCAAGTTTTGATCTGGACATCGACCTGCGCGACGCCGATGGCGATGCGGTGTTGCTGCCCGTGGGCGGGCCAAAGAAATACATCACCAGCGCTGCGCTCAAGGCAGAGTTTAACGCCGCAGCCGGTGATGCCTGGTCGCTGACAGGCGATATCACCGGAATCGACAGCAACGCGCTCAAACTTGATCAGCTCGCGCTCAAAGGCTCCGGCACCATCACAACCACCCCCAAAGAGCGGATCACCGCCGCGCTTGCGCTGGATATGGATGGGCTGGTGATGAGCGATGCCACGCTGGCCGATACGCTGGGCGACACCGGCTCTTTTGTTGCTGACATCCTCTGGGAAGAGGACGCAGGCATCAAAATTTCCGGCCTGACACTTCAGGCCGCACAGATGACCGCCACCGGTGACGCCCATATCACAGGCACCGGCGCGGATATGGTCATCGCCACGCAGGCGGATCTTGACGTGCCAGATCTTGCGGCCTTTGCCGGGCTCGCCAACCGCGCCATCGCGGGCGCGCTCAGTGCCAGCCTGACCGGAGACATCGCGCCTCTGAATGGCGGATTTGACCTGACGCTGCGGGCCACCGGACAGGATCTGGCCATTGACGATCCACGCGCCGATCCCCTGCTCGCCGGGCCAAGCAGCCTCGATATTTCCGCCAAACGGGACGAAAACGGCCTGACCCTGCACAAGGGTGAGGTGACAAGCGCGGCTTTGCGTCTTTCAGGTGCGGGCACATTGGCCAGTCAGGACAGTGCCCTGACCTTTGAGACAGCATTGGATGACATTGCGCGGGTGCTGGATCTTGATGGCATCCGCGGGCCGGTGACCGTCTCAGGCAGTGCCACGCAAACCGGCAGCGACTGGGCCTTTGATGTCGCGGCAACCGCGCCAGCAGAGAGCAGCGCCAAAATTCAGGCCAGCCTCCCTGCCACCGGCGACCCTTCCGCCGATCTGACCTTGGACATCGGGCGGGTACAGGCCCTTTTGCCCAGCCTCCCCGGCGCGGCCCATGTGGAAGCCAGCGTCACTCAGACCGCAGCGGGCATCGACCTGCGCTTTGACGCCACCGGCCCGTTTGACACCTCAAGCACCGGGCGCGGCGTGATTGACCCCACCGGGACCGGCAATGATCTAACCCTGTCCGGCACCCTGCCATTGGCGGTGGCCAACCTGATCTTGTCACCCAATTCAGTACAGGGTCTGGCCCGGTATGATTTGCGCGTTCAGGGCGCGCTGGCCCCGGAAAACGTCACGGGCACGGTTTCTTTCAACGACACCCGGTTTGCCATGCCCGATCTGCGAATCGCGCTCGAGGATATCGGCGGCACGGTGAATTTGGCCAATAACGCCGCGCAGATTGCTGTCACAAGCCGGTTCTCCGGCGGCGGCGATATTGGCGTCAACGGCAGCATCAATCTCGCCGCGCCTTTCTCGGCAAATCTGCCCATCACATTGCGCGACATTCAATACCAACAAGGCCAGCTCCTCAAAACTGAGCTGGATGGCGACATCACCCTCACAGGTCCTCTCACCGGTGGCGGCACCATCGCGGGCGACATCCGCGTCGGGCACACCGATGTGAGCATCACTCCGGTGGCCCTCTCCGGCGCCGGGCCTGTCCCAGACATCAACCACATCCACGAAACCGCTGCGATCCGCACCACCCGTGATCGCGCCGGGCTGATTGCCCGCGAAAAATCCTCAAACAGCTCCGCACCGCCTTTCAATTTGGATGTCACCATCGACATTCAGGAGCGCATCGCCGTGCGCGGCCTCGGTCTGAATGCGGATTTCAACGGCGGGATGCGTATCACCGGCACCACCAATGCCGTCTCGCCAAATGGCGAGTTGGATCTCATCCGGGGCCGTCTCGATTTTCTGGCCAAAACCTTTGAGATCGACGAGGGGCGGATTTCTATGCTCGGAGATTTTGTGCCCACCATGCGGGTCGTGGCCATCTCCGAACAGCCAGATGCCACCATCTATGTGATCCTTGATGGGCCTCTGGATGACCCCCAAATCCTGCTGGAAAGCGATCCGGAACTGCCCGAAGACGAGGTACTCTCGCAGCTGCTCTTTGGCCGGGATCTCTCCAGCATCTCGGCCCTTCAGGCCGCCCAACTGGCGGGCGCGCTGGCAACACTCTCCGGCCAAGGGCCCAGCGGCCCCCGGCTTGGGGAAAACTCCGGGCTGGATGATCTGGGGCTGACCTTTGATGAATCCGGCACGCCGGGTCTGCGCGCTGGCAAATACATCAATGAAAACGTTTACACAGAGATCGGCGTGGACAGCACAGGGCGCTCGTCCATCAGCCTCAATCTGGATGTGACTGACAATCTCACGATCAAAGGCAAAGTGGGATCGGATGACGACAACGGCATCGGCCTGTTCTTTCAGCGTGACTATTAAGCCGGTTGTGGTGCCCGCGCGCCACGCAGGCACATCTCGCGCAGCTGATCGCGTGTTTCCTCACTCAGCGGGCGACCAAAGGTGCGCTCCCATTTGAGCGTATTGCGGATTGCGCCCCCTATGAAACTGCTGATCACACAGGCCTCCCCTGCCACGGCCCAGCCTTCTGCCTGCAAATCCTGCAACAGCTGCGCAATAAAGTCGATCGGCCCCTGAAAGCTCTCCAGCACTTCAGATCCGGGCAACAGAGGTACATTGGACAGATACTCAAACAACACCGCGCGATCCGCATCCGCCCAGATGAAGTCAATGTGATTTTCGATGTAAAGCACCAGCCGCTCCTGCGCGCTCAGGCTTGGATCATCTCCGCCCACCAGCGCCCTCTCCAGCGCCTGACCAAGCTGTTCATAAACCGCCCGGATCAGAACATCCTTGTTTTCGAAGTGATTATAGAGCGACCCCGTGGCAACCCCCGCCCGCTGGGCAATCTTTGACATCGGCGCCTGCGTGCCATGTGCCACCAACATAGCCGCCGTGGCTTCGAGAATTTTATCGCGCATCGTTTTCTTGCCCTGCCGCCTGTCACATCCGACATTGAACAACCGCTCAAGTTGTCAAATGACCCTAAGGGTAGAAAGCGGCACACGCAAGCAGACGCACAAAAACCCCTAACGTCACTTGAGCGAATGCAGCAAATCCGAGACGCTGCGCAGCATTTGAAAACACATGATGCCAGATCTGGAGATCACACCGCGCTCCAATCCAGCACAACTTTGCCAGAGGCACCGGACAGCATGGCATCAAATCCGGACGCAAACTCTCTCACAGGCAACCGATGGGTGATCACACGGGAGACATCCAGACCATTTTGCAGCATGGCGATCATCTTGTACCAGGTCTCAAACATCTCCCGGCCATAGACACCCTTGATGGTGATGGCCTTGAACACGATGCGAGACCAGTCCACCGGAGATTGCCCCGGTGGGATACCAAGCAAGGCTATCTTGCCGCCCATCACCAGCGCCTCGACCATCTGATCCAGCGCCACCTGCGCACCGCTCATTTCAAGCCCCACATCAAAGCCTTCTTTCAGGCCCAGTTCCTGCATCACATCATTGAGGTCTTCCTGCGCCACATTCACCGCGCGCACGTTGGGCACCACATGTTCCGCCAGCGCCAGCCGATCCGGGTTGATATCGGTGATCACCACATGGCGCGCGCCGGCATGTTTGGCCACCGCCGTCGCCATGATCCCAATCGGCCCAGCCCCGGTGATCAACACATCTTCGCCCAGCAGATCAAAGCTCAACGCCGTATGGACCGCATTGCCCAATGGATCCAGAATCGCGCCAATCTCATCGGGAATATCATCGGGCAAAGGCACCACATTAAACGCCGGCAGACGCAGGTATTGCGCAAAGGCCCCCTGCACATTCACCCCAATGCCGCGCGTGCCGGGATCAAGGTGAAACTTCCCCGCCCTTGCCTGACGGCTTTCATGGCCGATGATATGGCCTTCCCCCGAACAGCGCTGACCAATCGTGAGCCCGTCCACCCGCCGCCCGATCTCAACGATCTCCCCAGCAAACTCGTGCCCCGTGATCATCGGCACCGGCACCGTGGCGCTGGCCCAGTCATCCCAGTTCCAGATATGAATATCCGTGCCGCAAATCCCGGTTTTGTTGACCTTGATCAGCACCTCATCCGGCCCGATCTCAGGCACCGGGGCCTGCACCATCCACAGCCCTTTTTCAGGGTGGGATTTCTCCAGCGCGGTCATGGTGTTTGCACGCATCAGATCACTCCCACAGGTCGGTGGACAGGTATTTCAAACCACTGTCGCACATGACAATCGCCACACAGCCGCCCTTTTCCGGCCCGCGCAGCAATTCTATCGCACCGGCCAGATTGGCCCCGGCGGAAAAGCCTGCAAAGATGCCCTCTTTCTGCGCCAACAGGCGCGCACCCTGCCGCGCGTCCTCTCCTGTCACTGAGAGATGCCCCGCCAAAGCGGCACCCTTCAGATGCACGAGATCCCCCATGGCATAGCCGCCCCCCTGAATGGGATGCTCTGGTTGCGTCACCGCTTCACCCGCAATCGCGCGCGCACCCTCTGGTTCCACCGCATAGCAGCGCACGCCTTTGGGCCCGAGATAGGCCGCCGCCCCCGCCAATGTCCCGCCAGAGCCCGCAAAATCACAAAAGGCCGTCACCGCCCCGTCAGACTGCGCCCAGATTTCAGGCCCGGTGCCGGTTTCATGTGCCTTCGGATTGCCCGCATGACCAAACTGATCCGCCCGAAACGCCCCGCGCTCTTCGGTGATCTGCTGCGCCGCTGCGTCCACCATGGCGAGATCTGCGCCAGACACTTCGCCCGGCTTGCTACCCGCGGCTTGCGGCACAATCACCACCTCTGCGCCCAAAGCCCGCATCATGCGCGCCCGCTCCACGGAATTGCCCGCGCTCATCACCGCAACAAACGGATGCCCGAGAATGCCGCAGACAATCGCCAGCCCGGTGCCCATATTGCCAGAGGTCAGCTCCACGACCGTCTGCCCCGGTTTCAAACTGCCCTGTGCACGCGCCATGTCAATGATCGCCCGGGCCGCACGGTCTTTCTTGGAAAACCCCGGCAGCAGATAATCCAGCTTCGCCAGAATACGCCCCTCAAGTTTCAGATGGTCGCAGAGCCGGGTCAGGGACACCAATGGCGTATTCTCAATCGCCTCAACAACAGAGGGTAAAATCATTTCAGCACTCCCAGTTCCTTGCCGACTTTGCCAAAGGCCGCCAGCGCCCGGTCCAGCTCATCCTTGGTCAGCGCCGCATTCATCTGCGTACGGATGCGCGCCTGTCCGCGCGGCACCACCGGGAAGAAAAAGCCCGACACATACACGCTTTCCTCAAACAAGCCCGCCGCCATCTCCTGTGCCAACGTCGCCTCGCCCAGCATCACCGGAATGATCGGATGTTCCCCGGGCAGTATATCAAAGCCCAGCGCCTCAAGCCCGGCCCGCCAATAGGCCGCATTCTCAAACAGGCGTTTACGATCCGCTGCCCCCTCCTCAACCAGCCGGATCGCTTCGATCCCGGCGGCAACAATGCTGGGCGGCAGCGAATTGGAGAACAGATAGGGCCGCGCCCGCTGCCGCAGCAGGTCGATCACTGGCTGCGGCCCAGCGATATAACCGCCAATAGCCCCCCCAAGTGCCTTGCCCAAAGTCCCAGTGAGAATATCCACATCCACACCAAAATGATCCGGCGTGCCCGCCCCGTTTGGCCCCATGAACCCGGTCGCATGGCAATCATCCACCATCACCACCGCGTCATACTCTTTCGCCAGCCGCGTGATCTCCGGCAGGTTCGCCAGATAACCATCCATGGAAAACACCCCATCCGTGGCAATCATGATGTGGCGCGCACCTTCGTTCTTGGCGTGCTGCAGCATCGCCTCCAGATCCGCCATGTCATTATTGGCATAGCGATAGCGCTTCGCCTTACACAAACGGATGCCGTCAATGATCGACGCATGGTTCAGACTGTCAGACACAATTGCATCTTCCGGCCCCAACAGCGGCTCAAACAGCCCGCCATTGGCATCAAAACAGGCCGCAAACAAGATCGCGTCATCCTTTTTGAGAAACGCCGCCAGCTTCTGCTCCAGCTCCCGGTGCAGATCCTGCGTGCCACAGATGAATCGCACAGAGGCCATGCCAAACCCGCGCGGCTCCATCGCCCCCTTGGCCGCCTCGATCAGTGCCGGATTGTCCGCCAGCCCAAGATAGTTGTTGGCACAAAGGTTGATCACCTCACGATCCCCCACCGCAATTTCCCCACCCTGCGGCGAGGTGATCATGCGCTCCCGCTTCATCAGCCCTTCGGCCTCTATGGATTTAAGCGTGCTGCGGATGTCGTTCAGGAAAGCATCAGACATGAGAGATTCTCCATAATGATGGACGCAGCTCTATCATAACGGATTTCCCTCCGCGAAGGGGGGATTTCACTATAGCGGACAAAAATCCGTGATTTCAGAAAACATTTCTATCCAACCGTCAGAAAGGGCTGTCTCTGGGAGGCGCACTTGGGGGCCCCCCGAGCAGCAAGGTCTCGACAGCATCCTTCACATCGCAAACTGACCTGTCGCAAAAGCGTCTACCCAAGTAGCCGCAGCCCTTCGCAAAGGGCCTCACCCATTCTTCACAATCAAAAACACCCGCGCAGGCTGGGTGGCTTCAATACTGTGCACCACATCCGCCGCATAACGCGCCGTGTCCCCCGTCGCCAAATCCTGCGCCGCCGCGCCGCTGCTCACCCGCACAGCCCCTTCCAGCACCGTGAGCTGCTCAGTTGCGCCGCGTTTGTGCGGCGCGCTTTTCAGGTGCCCACCCGCCTCAAACCGGATGTCATAGACTTCATGCCCGCCCACATCTTCGGGTGGGGACAGAATATGGATCAGGCACAGGTGGCCCATATTGTCAAAACGCGGCACATCACTGGCGCGCAGCACCTCAACCTTGTCTGCGGCATCCGCATCCAACAGCCCGGCAAAATCCACCTGCAAAGCCCGCGTCAGGTTCCACAGCGTCGCTATGGTCGGGCTGCTTTCGCCCCGTTCAATCTGGCTCACCATCGACCGGCTCACGCCCGAAAGTTTTGCCACCGCATCCAGCGACAGCCCCTGTGCGCGGCGGGCTTCGCGCAGACGCGCAGGCAGGAGATCCAAAATCGGCAAGTCAGTGTCCATACCCTCTGATGCCGCCAAGCCCGTCCCCTTGTCAATCAACACCCTGCGCCGACCTTCCGTAGGACTACGGGTCAACAGACCGTGACGCGCCGTTCCTGCTGACTTCATCCGGGCCCCTCTGCATAGTGCGCGACAAATGCGACTGAGAGGAGAGGACCCATGTCCGACATCGTAATTCTGGGCGGCGCCCGCACCGCCGTTGGTACTTTTGGCGGATCGCTCGCCAACACCCCCCCAATTGAGCTGGCGACCGCTGTGTCCAAAGCCGCCATCGAACGCGCAGGCGTACAGGGCGACCAGATCGGCCATGTGGCCTTTGGCCACGTCATCAACACCGAGCCACGCGACATGTATCTCTCCCGCGTGGCCTCTGTGGAGGCTGGCGTGCCCAACACCACCCCAGCGATGAACGTGAACCGCCTCTGCGGCTCCGGCCTTCAGGCCATCGTGTCCGCCACCCAGTCCCTGATGCTGGGCGATGCAGATTTTGCCCTCGCCGGTGGTGCAGAAAACATGTCCCGCTCTCCCTACATCCTGCAACAGCAGCGCTGGGGCCAGAAGATGGGCGACGTGAAAACGCTGGACATGATGCTGGGTGCGCTGAACTGCCCGTTTGGCACCGGCCACATGGGTGTGACCGCAGAAAACGTTGCCGATGAGCACGACGTGACCCGCGAAGACATGGACGCTTTCGCCCTCGCCAGCCAGGAACGCGCCGCAGCGGCAATCGAAGCCGGCTATTTTGACGAACAGATCACCCCGGTCGACGTCAAAGTGAAGCGTGACATGGTGCCATTTGTCCGTGATGAACACCCAACCGCCTCCACCATGGAGTCTCTGGGCAGGTTGCGTCCGGTCTTCAAGAAAGATGGCCGTGTGACCGCAGGCAACGCTTCTGGCCTGAACGACGGTGCCGCCGCCATCGTGCTGGCCCGCGCAGAGGCCGCAGAGGCCGCTGGGCTGACACCAAAATTCCGCGTGCTTGGCTATGCCCACGCCGGTGTGCGCCCAGAGGTGATGGGTATTGGCCCGATCCCGGCTGTGGAAAACCTGCTGACAAAAACCGGTCTCTCCGTGGCCGACTTTGACGTGATCGAAAGCAACGAAGCCTTCGCCTCCCAAGCCATCGCCGTGAACAAGGGCCTTGGTCTGGACACCGCCAAAGTGAACCCGAACGGCGGCGCAATCTCTCTGGGCCACCCGGTTGGCGCAACCGGCGCGATCATCACCGTGAAACTGATGTATGAACTGGAGCGCACTGGCGGTTCCAAAGGTCTGGCGACCATGTGCATCGGCGGCGGTCAGGGCATCGCACTCGCCATTGAACGTATCTAAACCTTTCAAAGCAAAGCTGCATCGGCCAAAGGTTAACGCCTTTGGCCGGCGTGTTTTGGGCACCTCCGCATTACGGACGCGATACAGACGCAATACCGACGTGCCAAAAAATGGTTAATCCACCCAGAAAGTGACCTGATCCGACCGCCCTGTCGCGTCAATCACCGTCACCGTTGCCTGGCCCTTCCCATCCATCGGCAAGCGCACTTCAGAACGGCGCATATTGGTGAGCACCGGCTGCCCATTGGCCAGAAATGTCAACGGAAAGGCCGCATTGCGCACCTTGACCACCACGCCCTCTTCCCCCTGTGAAAGCCGCGCGCCTTGTGGCGGAAAGGCCAGTTCAAGGCTCTCAGAGACTGCCTCAAACACTGCTTGCCTGCCTTTAAATTTCTTAAGTGGCTCAGGCAGTTGCCCGTGGCTGACAATCAGCGTTTCCGGCGGCGGAGGGGGCAGTGGATCCAGCTCTGGCTTAAGGCGCTGAAACAGCTCAAACAGCACCGGTGCCGCCACCTCAGCCCCAAAGGCACCGGGTACAGGCGTACCATCAGGCCGACCAATCCACACGCCCGCCACATGCCTGCCATCAAAGCCCAGAGCCCACGTGTCCCGATGGCCATAAGAGGTTCCGGTTTTATAGGCCAACCCGCTGCGCACCGCCCCCACCGGCGGGGCAATCTCAGACAGAATATCCCCCAAATGCCACGCCGCCGAACGGCTTATAATGCGTTGCTTTTCATGTATTTTTTTTGGGTATTTCCAAGTCATCTCAGATGCCTCCCCCCCTTGTGGAAACATCGCATAAAGCGACACAAGCTCTTCCAGAGACACCCCAACGCCCCCCAAAGCCACCGCCAGCCCAGCCGCGCCTCCCGGCACTTCTGGCCGCAATCCCGCGCGCCGCATCGCCACCATCAAATTGGCTGGCCCAATCTCATCGGTCAGCAACACAACCGGGATGTTCAAAGACAGCGCCAATGCCTCCCTGACACGCACATCACCCCGAAATTGACCATCAAAATTCTGCGGCGCATAGCGGTCAAAATGCACGGGCCGATCGGAAATCAGGCTCTCTGGATGCACAAGCCCCTGATCAAAAGAAAGTCCATATACCAGAGGCTTAAGCGTAGACCCCGGCGAACGTTTGGCCTGTGTCATGTCAATAAAGCCTTGCCGTCCGTCGCCATCACCAAACCCGGCGGAGCCCACAGATGCCAGAATTTCACCGCTTTCATGATCCGCAACAATCATGGCCACCGACAAACGCCGCCCCAACCCACGCACCGCCTGTGCAGCAAGCGCCTCAAGCGATTTTTGCAGGGTCAAATCCAATGTCAGATGATGCCGCTGGGCCAATGGATCCTGATAGCGCGCCCTATCGGCCATATGCGGAGCAAAAACGGGGAAGGCTCGCCGTGTCTGTGCAATTGGCGTGCCTTGTGCGGCCTGCACATCATCCTCTGTCAAAACACCCTTCTTTTCAGCAACATAGAGCACCCGATCGCGCGCTGCCTGTGCTGCCTCTGGATGGCGATCAGGACGGCGGGCATTGGGGCTCTGCGGCAAAGCCACCAGAAGTGCGCTTTCGGCTGGGGTCAGCCGGTGTGGTTCTTTGCCAAACCACGACAGCGTCGCGGCACGGATGCCCTCAAGATTGCCGCCAAAGGGTGCGTGGCTCAGATAAAGCTGTAGAATTTCTGTTTTGCTGAGGCGTTTCTCCAGCGCGAGTGCCACCCGAATTTGGCGCAGCTTTCCGGCCCAGGCCCCTGTGCCGGAATCTTCAATAAGCCGCGCCACCTGCATCGTCAGGGTAGAGCCCCCAGACACCACACGCTGCTGCGTCAGCGCCTGCCAGGCGGCACGCATAAAGGCTTTGAAATCAATACCCTGATGTTGCCAGAACCGGGCATCTTCATAGGCAACCAACATGGCCAGATAGGTCGGGTCAACGTCGTCCACCGCAGCGCTCATACGCCAGAGACCATCCTCCACAGTATAGGCTCGCAAAAGCGCACCTTTGCGGTCCAGGACTTCAACGGAGGTCTCTGCCAACAGAGGCGGCAGCTCTGTCGCGTTGATCCAACGGTCCAGCGCGTCGCGCGCACCCGCAAAGAACAAAAGCCCCCCAACTAGCAGGACCGCCAGCCAAAGCCGCATGTCACTCGCTCACGACAAGGCGCGCTGCCGCCGTGTTGGCCCTATATTGCGGGCGATACATGTCTTCGACAGAGGCCGCCGGATGATGATACTCCCCCGGGCTGACTGCACGCACAACATAGGCCAGTTGGAAAGGCCTATCAGAACGCCAGTCCACCGCCGCCAGAAACCGATCCGCGCGGAACTCGCTGTGCTCTGCGGCGACGGGCACAAGCCATTCAAGCCCCCGAATGTCTCCACCGGACAAGAGATTGGGATTGTCGATCTCAAAGCCTGCAGGCAGCGGATCGTTGATCATGAGACGCGCACCCACCTGTGTGGAAGGCCGAACGGTGAGCACCGCCACAAGGCGCGTACCAGTAGACACCGAGCCAGCGATGACTTCCTCACCTTCCATGGTGAAATACTGCCGCGTCAGGGCATATCCATATCCCCCCTGTTCCACAGAGTAAGTCGGCACACCAAAGGTTGTGAGCGTAACCCTCTTGGGCGTATCTCCCTCATTTCGCAGCACTTTATCACCTGCGAGATCTCCTTCAGACCAGCGGGCCACAAGGGCACTCTCAAGGGCAGTGCCGTTCAAGCTCAGCGCGGTTTCACCAGTCTCTGAAAGCAGTCCCTGCGCGGCCAGCAACGACCAGACCGCCTCTTGTGTAGAGAGATCGCGCGCGGGTGAGGTCACCTGCTCTGCCAACCCTTCCAGATCAAGGGCGTCGCTTTTGGCTTCCAGCGCCAATGCCATGGTGCCCGCCACATCACGCAGCGCTGTACCATAGTCAGCACGCCAGAGAGGTGGCGCATCAGCCTTTGTGGACTGCGCCGCAATCTTGTCAGCCGCAATACGGAACATATGGTCGGCGCGTGTCTGATCCCCATACATGGCCAGCGCCGCGCCCAGCTGCGCCGCCGCCAGAGGCGTGGCAAAAGCCTCTGCTTTGACATCCGCATAGTAACGCAGATCGCCCATGGCGGCGGCCCCTTCACGTGCAAGGACCAACAACGCATAGGCAATATCTTCGCCGCCGCGCTCAAAATCTGGCGCATAGTTGATGCGGTTGCGCAGATTGTTCATCGCCTGCTGAAAGGCCTGTGGCGGCACCACATGGCCCCGTGATTTCGCACGCGACAGGAAATCACCAACATAGGCATCCAGCCAGAAATCCCCAGACTCCGGACGCCAGAGGCCAAAGGCTCCGTTGCTCGACTGCCGGGTCAAAATCAAAGCGATGGCCTCTGAAACGCGCTGATCCAAACCGTCCTGAGGCACGACCCCAACCGCATCTGCCACCTCTTCAAAATACAACAACGGCAAGGCCTGTGATGTGATCTGCTCAGTGCATCCATAGGGGTAGCGATCCAACGCCTGCAAAAGTCCTGGCGCATCAAATCTGGCCAAAGCGCCGGAAGACACCATCAGTTCCCCAGTCCCCGCCCGCAAATCAGCAAGCACATCAGATCCCACAGTCAGACTTTCTCCCGGCGCGAGGCTCAATTGGCGTGTGGTGCTGATCGCAGGGTCATTGGCCCGCACCGGCACAGTGAGCGATTTTACCAACTGTTTTCCGTCAGGCGTCGTCAGCGCAATGCGAACGGTATGATCGCCAACACTTTCAGCCACCATTGGCACGGAGAGCCGCGCAGTTCCCAGTGCTGCCAAGTCTAAACCTGACGGGACAGCAGAGGTATCAAGCGACAGGCCTTGAGCAACCACGTCAAGCCCCATACGTCCGGCCGGACCCTCAGCATGCACAAATTCTAGCAGAAGGCGGCTTTCATCACCGGGCGCGAGAAAGCGCGGCAGGCTGGCGGTAACAACCACAGGGTCGCGCACCAAAACATCGGCTTCGGCCTGTCCCACTGCGGTGTCAGACCACGCCACAGCCATCAAGCGCACCGTGCCATTGAACTCGGGCAGATCAAACTGCGCCTGCGCTTTGCCACCTGCGCCAACCTCAACCGGGCCTGTGAAATAGGCCACCAGTTCTTCGGTTGGCGGTGGTGCCTCAAAACCGCTCCCCGCATTGGCATCGCCGCCGCTGCGCAGCTGCCCCATGCTGCCTTGCAACCCATTGATCAGACGCCCGTAAATATCGCGAATTTCCATCCCCAGACGCCGCTGTCCAAAATAATGCGCGGAAGGATCAGGGCTTTCAAAACGGGTCAGATTCAAAATGCCCACATCGACCGCTGCCAATGTTACGAACGCTGTTTCCCCCTCTGAAATACCTGCCACATTGACTGTGACATCAAGAGGACCACGCGGTTCTGCCGTGAGAGGCGTGCCAATCTCGACCGCAAGCTGTTTGTGCCCCGGATCCACAGCTGCGTAGCGCAGGCCCAATGCGCGCGCAGGGTTCTGACTCAGCTGCGCATCAGAAGGCCGGATCACCGATGCGGTCACATAGGCCCCTGCGCCCCATTCTTCCGTGACAGGAAGATCTATCAGGTTTTCGCCCTCCTGAACGTCCACTGCTTTCATCGCAATCAAGCGGTTGGACATCACCGAAATCAGAGCTTTGCCAGCAAACCGCGGCACCAGACGCAGCTGCGCGGTATCACCAATCCGATAGGACTGTGCATCAAGGGACAGTTCAAGCGTATCAGGCGTTTCAGTTGTATCCGCAGGCGCATACCAGCCTGCTGAGAACGAGAGAGCACTGCTGACATAGCTGCCGCCTTCCTGCTCCACTACAATTTCATACTGCCCCCAGGTGACATCGGCAGACACCGCAATCGGCACCCCTTCTGCCGTCATGCGCCCCTGTGCAACGGTATGGCGTGTTGTCGTGGGTTCCCACTCCCAGCCGCCATTCAGTTGATACCACTGATAGCGTGTTTCAACCCGATTGACGGCCCAGCGCAGAGCCATATTGGCCGGTGCCAAATCTGCGTTGAGCGGCAAAATCTCAAACTGGGCTGTGCTGTTTTCCGTGATGACGTCTTCTTCAAAGAGCGGTTTGATGCCGATCAATGGGGTTTGCGCGGCCACCGGATGTTCTAAGCGGCGCTCTACCGGACGCCCCGCACCTTCCAAGACACGCACCGCGATCTCTGCCACCAGCGGCTTGCCTTGGGCCTCCTGCTGCGGCAGGGTCACCGATACCTCAGCTTCACCGGCAGCATCCGTCACCGCGCCATCGAAATACGCAGTCTGACCAAAGAAAGGCGTGTCATACCGCCCAAAGACAAACCCCGGATGGGCGGCAATCTCGGATTTTGCTTTTAGCTTCACCTGCCCTTCAATTGCCAGATCAGCGGCTGGCGCTCCAAACAGATAGCGCGCAGTCAGCGCAATCGGCGTTGGGGCCACCGCGTCCAATGGGGCGTTTGGCGCATTCAGTGAGAAATCGATCCGTTCTGGCAAAAAGTCTTCGACCAGCACCTTGGCCTGTGCCAGGGCGGGTGCATCCAGATCGGATTTGAAATCAACTGCCCAACGCCCGCGTGGCACTGTTGCGCCCAAGGGTATTGCAAAAACATGGCCACCCGCCACACCATCCGGCGAAACCATCCGGCTGTACTCCACACCGTCAGGGCGCGTCAGAATCGCCGTAAGGGGGACGCCCGGAAGCGCCTCAGCCAAAGTACCGCGCACCAATGCCGTCGCGTGAATGGTCTCTCCCGCGCGATAGGCCCCACGATCCGTTGTGACAAAGACATCCATCGGCGGCGCCGCCGGGCGGCCCTCTACGCCCCGGTCAGACAAATCAAATGCCGGCTCGGTCAGTGAGAGGAAAGAGAAGTCATCCTCCGACTTCACCATAAGCAAAGCCGGTGCCGCAGCCCCTGTACCCCGCGTCAGCCCAGCGTCAAATACGCCATAGCCCTGCGCATCAGTTGTCACTTCCCCAAGCACCCGATTGGCGCGCGACAGAAGCGTCACCTTGGACTGCGCAAAGGCGGAGGCATCCAAAAGATGGCGCACAAACACATGTAATCCGTCCGTCCCACTGAGAGACGTCATCCCGATATCAGACAGCAGAAACCACTGCGTAGCGGACGTCTCATCATATTTATCCGCGCCAATGAGATCTGCCGTCAACGCATAGACGCCTGCGGGCTGGCCTTTCACCAGATCTCCCAGAGGCAGACGCGTTGTCATGGTCTGGTTGAGGCGATTTTCTACCTGACCGGATCCTGTCCAGATTGTCTCAGCCACATCACGATTGAAATCTTCCAACTGCCAATAGCTGAGCGGCTGTCCAAAATAGCTGTCCTGAATGGCCCGCAAAAGATTGCGGTCGTTCACGCGCTGCAAGGTCAGCGTCACCTCATCGGTATTGACCGTCTCAATCGGAAGTCCCGCATCTGCGGAACGTGGCAAAACATAAGCGCGACCGGCAAAAGCCACCTTGGGGCTGCGATCCCGCACATAAGCACGCAATTCTGTATCCTTGGACAGTGTCTCTCCACTCTGCGCCGGAAGCCCCTTGCGGAAGATCACTGCAATATCCTGACCATGTGTAAGGCCTTCCACGCAGATGCGCTGCTCTTCTACGCGCACGGCAAGGCGGGAATCGGGTAGTTTCACAAAAGGCGTGTAATCCTGACCAACCTTGATCAGAGGCTCATTGAATTCTGCGCAGAATCGCGGGCTTTCCAGATCACTTTCCACCTGATGATCCGAAACGCGAAAGCCATATTTGGCGATTGCCGTTTCAAGCTTTTCGGCAATATCAATTCGGTTCTTCACCCCATCGGCCAGACGCAGGCTGCGCAGGACAGCTTTGCCACGCCCCTGTTCCTCCAGTTGCTCCGCCAATAGCAGAAGCGCATTCACCTGCTCACTTTTGCTGGCTGCACGCAGATAGGCGTTGATGGCCGCGCCAGCTGCGCGCGTTTGGTAGGTTGTGGTGTTGCCCGATTGCGATGTGGCAAGTGCCGCATTCATCCGGCCATATTCGGCCCATAGATCACTGCGGTCCTGTTTGCTGAGTGCGGCGCCAGTCCAGCGCATGGCCGACAGCGTATTGCCTTCTGCGCGCCTATCCCGCGCAGATGCAAGCATGGCTTCGACATCCCAAGCACCGCCCGCGTGGTAGCGACCAATTTTTTCCGCCAGTTCCTGCGCCGTCTTCAAATCACTTTCCCGCAGAAACATCAGCTCCGCGCTGCGCGCACGGCCCAGCTGCAAAACTTGCTCAGAAACGGAGAACACCTCAGCAGACAGCGCCCCCTCATAGGGCTCTTTCTGTGAAATGGCCGATTTTGGGAAACAGGCATTGGATTTGCGATTGAACGTGAAAGCCGTGCAGTTTGGATCATTCAAGCAAGTCTGAATGCAGGCTTCGTAAGTGGTGTCGAAAATATTCTGCAGATCCGATCCATAAAAATCCACATCCGGGCTCACCACCACGCGGCGCTCTGGAATATAGTTTTCGGCAATGGTGGTCGTCGCGGTCAAAATGCACAAAACAGCGGTCAATACGCGGAACATTTCGCTCTCCTCAGTTCAATGAAGCGATGGTGGCACGCAGACGCCAAGCTTGGCAACGGCGATAAGCCTAGACGGGAGTTAAGCAGATATTCATCGTCGTCTGAGATAACTCACTGAACTGTAGTGGACGACTTGAGGATCGGCGAATGTCGCTGGCGCAAAAACTTGCTGACGAACGACGGGCACGTTTGGCAGCCGAACGTTTGCTGGAACTGAAAAAGCGCGAGCTTTATGCGGCCAATCGGAAGCTGGGCAAACATGCTGCGCAGCTCTCAAACGAGATCGTAGAGACACGCGCCGAGTTTGAAACCGTCGTCAAGGAAAACAAACGTTTTCGTACAGATCTGGAAACGGCACAGGAACGCGCTGATCAGGCAGAGCGCCGTCTTTGGCATTCCATTGCCACCATAAAGGATGGCTTCGCCTTCTTTGATCAAGGCGGCAAGATGATTGCCGCGAACCCTTCATATCTCGCGATGTTTGAAGGAGCTGATCACATCAAGCCCGGCGTGAGCTATCAGGAGATCATGGAGTTTGCTGCTCACGAGGGCCTGTTCGTTCTGGAAGATACAACGCCGGATGACTGGTGCGAGATGATGGCCCAGCGTTGGCATGATGACGAACCGGAACCCGTGATTGTTCAACTCTGGAATGAAGAGTTTCTGAAACTTCTGGATCAGAAAAATGAAGGTGAGGACCGCACCAGCCTTGCATTGAATATTACGGAAAGCGTGCGCCAGGAAGCGGAGCTGCACCGTGCCCGCCAGGAAGCGGAAGCCGCCAGCCAGGCAAAATCCGCCTTTCTGGCCAATATGAGCCACGAACTCCGCACGCCAATGAATGGTGTGGTCGGCATGGCAGGCCTGCTCATGGACACCACTTTGAGCGAAGAACAACGTCTCTTTGCCTCGACAATCAAAAGCTCTGGCGAAGCGCTGCTGTCCATCATCAACGATGTATTGGACTACTCCAAACTCGGTGCCGAAAATGTCGGGCTGCGCAATGAAACCTTTGATCTGGAACGTTGCATTCATGAGGTCATGACCCTGCATCAAGTCTCCGCCCGTGAAAAAGGCGTCGAACTTCTTGTGGATTACGATCTGTTCCTACCAACACAATTCGTGGGTGACGTCGGGCGTTTGCGTCAGATTCTCACGCATCTTGTGGGCAATGGGGTCAAGTTCACCCACAGCGGCCATGTTAGCGTACAGGTGGTAGGCGTGATCACTAATGACGGCTCAAAAGCCGTTTTGCATGTCACGGTTCAAGACACCGGCATCGGTATTCCTGCGGAACAGATTGACCATATCTTCGGCGAATTCCATCAGGTCGACACCAGCCAGAACCGAGAGTTTGAGGGCACCGGTATCGGACTCGCCCTGACAAAACAGCTGGTCAATCTGATGTCTGGAGAAATCTGGGTGGATTCCGTGGAAGCTGAGGGAACCTCTTTTGGCTTCCGGCTAACGCTGCCGATTGATGAAAACTGCGATCATTTGCCGATCCCGCTGGCAGATACTGTGCAGCATGTCCTTGTGGCCTCGGAATCTGAAGTCAGCAGTGATTTTCTGAAAAAGCAGCTTGAGCAAATGGGGGCGACAGTCACGCTGTGTACTGAACAGTCGCAGGTTATGCTTTTGGCACCTCATGTGGATCTGATCCTCGCAGACCACACCCCAACAGGCGTGGATGCCCGACAGCTTGATCGCGAACTGCGCGCTGCAAATGTCTGCCCCCCTATTCTGGCTTTGACCAGCGATGCGGAAGCCTTTGCCGGTCTCGAAGGCGACAGTTTGATCAAGGCCATTTTGCAAAAACCCGGCTCCCGCGCAGAACTTAGTTTGGCCATCAGTCAATCCGCTCAGGCCATCAGCGCGGCAAGCCCCGCGCAAAATATGCGCCGTCGCATGCGTGTGCTGTCGGCTGAAGATAACAAGACCAACCGACTGGTTTTGGAAAAACTGCTGAAGTCTCTGGATATTGATCTTGAGTTTGCCAAAGACGGCGTGGAAGCCGTGGAGATGTACAAGTCTTACGCGCCAGATCTGATCTTCATGGATATCTCGATGCCGCGCATGGATGGCACAGAAGCCACTCAGAAAATCCGGGAACTGGAAGAAAACGGCAATCAGCGTACGCCCATCATCGCCCTGACCGCATTGGCCAATGAGGGTGATGAAGAACATGTGCTGAGCTGTGGTCTGGATCGATATCTGACAAAACCCCTGCGCAAAGCAGAGATTTTTAAGGTCATTTCCGAACATAAACCCAAAGGGACCACCGATCCCTTTGAGGCCACGGCAGTTGCAGTCTGATCCTAGGTTTCCGGGTAGTCGCGCAGGAAAACCCAGCGGTCCCCTTCCGATTTTTCCGGATCAAACCGGTAACCGCCATAGTCGAAATCTTTCAGACCTTCGGCCTCTGTCAGACGATTGTGAATCATGTAACGCGCCATGGAGCCGCGTGCTTTTTTTGCAAAGAACGACACAATCTTGGCGGTGCCGTCGCGTTCTTCCATGAAGACCGGTGTGATCACGCGCAGCTTCAACGCCTTCAGATCAACCGCGCCAAAATACTCCTGGCTGGCGCAGTTCACCAACACATCTGTGTTCAAACTCTCAGCCTGCGCCTTCAGCGCCTTGGCCGGCGCCGTGCGCCAGTAATCATAGAGGTTGGTGCCTCTGCGGGTCTTCAGGCGACTGCCCATTTCAAGCCGATAAGGCTGCATCGCATCCAAAGGCCGCAGCACCCCATATAAGCCGGAAAGAATGCGCAGATGCTCCTGTGCCCAGCGCATCTCATCAAGCTCAAGGCTCGCCGCATCCAGACCAACATAGGTGTCTCCGGCAAAAGCATGCACCGCAGGCCGCGTGGCCTCGATTTCGGGTGCGGCCTCAAAAGCACGGAACCGGTCACGATTGAGGCGCGCCAAGTCTTCGCTCAGATCCATAAGCTTGCGCAGATCACCAAGCG
The DNA here is from genome assembly GCF_001458175.1 of Shimia marina. GTDB lineage: Bacteria > Pseudomonadota > Alphaproteobacteria > Rhodobacterales > Rhodobacteraceae > Shimia > Shimia marina. Next base: position 729,148 of record NZ_CYPW01000006.1, on the reverse strand, counting down.
TAAGATTTTTGGCCGTCTTTGCCAGACGAATGGCATCTTCCTGAAAGTCAGGCTGCGTCATCTCAATGGAGACGGGATCCCAATTCAAACGTTTGGCTGGTGAAATCACAACAAGCATTCAGGTTCTCCCTTTGATCTCAATTGGTCTATTCGGATTGGCGCAAGACGTCCAGAAAAGCGGCGCCAAATCGATCCGCCCTGCGGTCCCCAAGCAACCTTGCCATATCCTGTTCTGTGCGCGGCTTATGACTGGCCACCTTGGCCAAAAGCCCAGCCGGACAGCTCATCGGTTTGTCGATGCCGTCTGGACCGCGCATCAATTCAGATTGCGCCTCAAGCAGTTGATCATAAAGACCGGCATCTTCACGACCGGCAATCTTGCGGCGGCTGGGATGCATCTGCGCAGCTTCCCCATTGATCACTTCCAAGAAAGCATCACCATAATTGGCCAGTTTCTTAGCACCCACGCCGCTGACGCGGGCCATATCATCCAGATTGGAGGGGCGCACTTCCGCCATCTCGGCCAATGTACGATCCGGAAAAATGACGTAGGCGGGCACTTTTGCAGCTTCGGCTAAAGCCCGGCGCTTGGCCTTCAAAGCCGACATCAGGGGCGCATTTTCTTCGCTTACCAGGGTTTTGGCCGCCGGACGGCGGGAGGTGATGCGAATGGTGTCGCGACGCAGCTCCACACGCTCTTCGTCACGCAAAACGGGGCGGGCGCGTTCCGTCATTGTCAACGCGCCGTGGCGTTCCGGATTGGGCCGCACGAGATCATGCCCCATCATCTGACGAAACACCGCCTGCCACTGACGTTTGTCATATTCTCGCCCAACCCCAAAGGTCGGCAGCGCATCATGGCCTCGCTCGCGTACCTTATCGGTTTCATTGCCCAACAGTATGTCGATCAGATGACCTGTCCCAAACCACTCTCCCGTGCGCAGAATGGCCGAAAGGGCTTTGCGCACGGCTTCGGTACCATCAAACACCTCCGGAGGCGTGTCACAAAGATCGCATTTGCCACATGTCACGTCCTCCTCGCCAAAATAGGCCAAAAGCTGTGTACGGCGACATTTGAGCGCCTCGGCAAGCCCCAAAAGCGCGTTCAGGCGGGCGTGATCTGCGGCACGGCGCTCTGGTGGGGCTAAGCCCTCATCAATCTGAGACCGACGCAGGCGAATGTCATCAGGCCCAAATAGCGTAAATGTCTCCGCTGGGGCACCATCGCGGCCCGCGCGGCCAATTTCCTGATAATAGGCTTCAATGGATTTGGGCAAATCCGCATGCGCGACCCAACGAATATCCGGTTTATCCACCCCCATGCCAAATGCCACGGTAGCGACGACAATCAAACCATCTTCCCGCTGGAAACTCGCCTCGGTCTCACGACGTTCCTGCGGATCCATTCCGCCATGGTAGTGCAAGGCCTGATGCCCTTCATCACGCAAGGCTTTGGCAAGGGATTCCGTCTTGGCCCGTGTGCCACAATAGACAATGCCAGATTGCCCTTTGCGCGCGGCGGCAAATTGCAGGATCTGTTTGCGCGGATTGTCTTTGGCGGCGAACGCCAAATGCAGGTTGGGGCGATCAAAACCGTGCAGGAAAACTTTCGGTGGCTGCGCCCCAAACAAACGCCCGATAATTTCCTCGCGCGTTTCTGCGTCTGCTGTTGCCGTGAAGGCTGCAATCGGCACATCCAGCGCGCGTTGCAACTCACCAATGCGCAGATAGTCTGGACGGAAATCATGGCCCCACTGGCTGACGCAATGTGCCTCATCCACAGCGATCAGGCCAACCCCGATCTGCCGCAACATGCCCAGCGCAGCGCCAGAGGCCAAACGTTCGGGCGCAATGTACAGCAGTTTGAGCCGCCCGGCCTCAATAGCCTCCCAGACCTGTGCGGTTTCTTCGTCAGTATTGCCAGAAGTCAAAGCGCCAGCTTCGACACCGGCTGCGCGCAAGGCGCGCACCTGATCGCGCATCAAGGCGATCAGTGGTGAAATCACCACTGTCACCCCCTCACGCAGAAGCGCAGGCAGTTGATAGCAAAGTGATTTGCCACCACCGGTGGGCATGATGGCCAGCACGTTTTCACCGCTGGCCACAGAGGTCACAATATCTTCCTGCCCGGGGCGGAAGGCATCAAAACCAAAAACCTCACTGAGAACGGTGCTCGCGGCCCGCATGCCTACCCCTGCCTGTTGAGCCCCTCAAATCGGGGCCGTCTGCTTTGGCGCAATGTCCCATAGCGCGCAGGAAGGCTCAAGCCAGAAGACCGCTCTTAGCCAAGCAGAATGGAGGGCAGAATATAGTCACGCAGCGAGATGATGATGATGAACACCACCAGAGGCGCAAGATCCAGTGGCCGCGTATCTGGCAAGACCCGGCGTACCGGCTCATAGATTGGCTCCAGCAGGCGGTTCAGACCAGTCCAAATCTGCGCCACGATAGGCTGATGCAGGTTCAACACCTGAAAGTTGATCAACCAGCTCATGATGATATGCGCCAGCATGAAGAAGAAGGCGATGTTCAGGATCAACTGAAGCGGACCGTAAATTGCCATCATGAGAGGCTCCTTTTGTGCGACTGGCCCACAGTTAAGCACCCAAAGAAAAAAGCACAAGACTGACGCAGGAATCACGGTTGACGAAGCCTTGCAGGCAGCATTGAAGAGCGCCCAAAGGAGACGCCAATGTACCCAGTCATGCGTATGGTCAAAGAGATGATCAAGTTTCGCAACGCCAGCCCTCTGCCCGTCACGGGCACGCATGTGTCACAGCACCGCTGCTGGCCCTCTGATATCGACCTTTGGATGGAACTGAACAACGGTCGCACGCTCACATTGTTTGATCTCGGCCGCATTCCGCTGGCCAGCCGTATTGGCCTTGTCAAAGTGCTACGAGAACAGAAATGGAGCATGACCATGGCCGGTGCTTCGGTGCGCTATCGCCGTCGCATTCGCACCTTTGAGAAAATCGAAATGCGCAGCCGGGCCGCCTGTTGGGATGATCGCTTTGTTTATCTGGAGCAGTCCATGTGGAAACAAAACGGTGAATGCGCCAACCATGCGCTCTACCGTGCCGCCGTGACCGATGCGAGTGGCATTGTCTCACCTGCGCGCGTGATGGAAGCCATGGGGCAGGATACCCCTTCTCCTGACGCGCCAGACTGGATCAAAGGGTGGATCGCAGCAGACGCAGACCGCCCTTGGCCCCCTATGCAGGAATAACTTGCTTAGGTTGTGTCTTCGCGTCTAATTGTGGACAAAGTCCGAGGGGATACGGATGCAACAGACAACAGCGCGCAAGCGGATTTGGGGATGGTTCTTTTTTGACTGGGCCAGCCAACCTTACAACACTCTTCTGATCACATTCATTTTTGCTCCTTACATCAAGGATCTGATCGGAGACGGTGCGCAGGCGCAGACGGTTTGGGGATTTGGCATTGGAGCGGCAGGCCTGGTTATTGCCATTCTCGCGCCAATCCTTGGTGCCTTGGCGGACAATTCCGGCAATCGCCTGCGTTGGATATGGCTTTTTTCGGCCATGTATATCATCGGCTCCTTCGGCCTGTGGTGGGCTGCTCCGGACAGCTTTAATCTCACAACCACGCTTCTGTTCTTTGCCATCGGCATGATCGGCATGGAATTTGCCACGATTTTCACCAATTCCATGCTGCCGGAACTGGGCAGCGCCGAAGAGGTCGGTCGAATTTCGGGCAATGGTTGGGCCTTTGGATATGTAGGGGGGCTTTTGGCTCTGGTGATCATGCTGACCCTTTTTGCCGAAGACGCCAGCAGTGGCAAAACACTGATTGGCATTAATCCTCTCTTCGGGTTAGACGCCAGTGCGCGGGAGGGCACACGTTTTGTCGGGCCTTTGACGGCGATTTGGTTCGCGGTCTTCATGATCCCTTTTGTGCTTTGGGTGCGTGATCCAAAACCGTCCAAACCTGTGAAAGGCGCCACGGCTAAAGCCCTCAAAGACGTCTGGGGCACCATTCGGAACCTACCGCAGACCCCATCGCTTTTTGCCTATCTGGGCAGCTCGATGTTTTATCGCGACGCCCTGAACGGCATGTATACATTCGGCGGCATCTACGCCGCGGGTGTATTGAACTGGTCCGTAGTGGATGTGGGCATCTTTGGCATTCTGGCCATCATTTCCGGCGCAATATTTGCATGGCTCGGTGGGCGGGCAGATATGAAATTTGGCCCCAAACCCGTGATCAAAATCTGTATTCTTATCCTCTGCGCCGTGGCGATTTCCATTGTGTTTGTGTCACGAGAAAGCGTGTTTGGCATGGCCATTGAAGAGACATCCAAACTGCCTGACATAATCTTTTATGTGCTTGGGGCGGCGATTGGGGCCGCTGGGGGCGTCATCCAATCAGCCAGCCGCTCGATGATGGTGCGGCAGGCCATTCCCGACCGCACGGCAGAGTCCTTTGGGCTTTATGCGTTGGCGGGCAAAGCCACCTCGTTTATTGCACCTTTTCTGATTGGCATCATGACGGCAGTCTCCGGTAGTCAACAGATTGGCGTTACACCGCTTATCGCGCTTTTCCTGCTGGGTCTGATCCTGCTACGCTGGGTTGACCCAAAGGGAGATCATTCAACATGGGGCACCGTCTCTTAACTGTACTGGCCTTGTTTGGCCTCGCGGCATGCCAACCGGATCCGCCGCAAAAAACTGTGACACTTTCCACTCATCAGGAGCTTCCTGCCACCATGCAGGGCGTTCAAGCAAAACAGCTTTTTGGTGCGGAACCCAAAGCCTCCAACCAAAGCAGCAGCCCGTTTGGCAGCTATGCTAAAGGCTGTCTTGCGGGTGGCACGGAACTGGCAGAAACCGGCCCGACATGGCAGGCCATGCGGCTGTCGCGCAATCGCAACTGGGGCCATCCCGTTACCATCGACTATATCAAGGATCTCTCAGCCAAAGCGGCGCAACAACCCGGCTGGAACGGGCTTTATATCGGCGATATCAGCCAGCCACGGGGCGGGCCGATGCTGACGGGACATCGCAGCCATCAGCTTGGCTTGGACATTGATATCTGGATGCGCCCTGCGGACACGCTCACGCTCAGCCCTACTCAGCGCGAGAACATCTCCTCCATTTCCATGCGCCGCAACAACGGTGCTTATGTGAACAGCAGTTGGACCAAACAACACCACAACATCCTCAAAGCGGCGGCAAGCGATCCCCGTGTCGCACGGATCTTTGTCTTCCCCGGTGCAAAGGTGCAGATGTGTGAAGATGCGAAAGGCGATCGCAGCTGGCTGCGCAAGATCCGCCCTTGGTGGGGACATCACTATCATTTTCACGTGCGCCTGAATTGCCCGGAGGGCGCAGAGGGATGTGTGAACCAAGATCCGCCCCCAGCCGGGGATGGATGTGACGATGCCCGCAAATGGGTGCAGGATATCCTCTTCCCGCCGCCGCCAGATCCGAATGCACCACCGCCCAAACCCCGCCGTGAACTCCAGATGACGGATCTGCCAAAACAATGCGTCAACGTATTGCAATCTCCGTAGGCGTCGGTCTTGCCGCATTGGCCCTACATGCGCTTTGGGCCAATGCCACACCATCGTCCCGTCAAGCTGCGACGCATCTGGCAAGCTACCGCTGGCAGATCCCGGAAGGCTGGTTTGGCGGGTTTTCAGGGCTCATTATATCTGAGGACGGCACAAACCTGTTGGCGGTGTCAGATCGCGGGCAGTTTGTGCAGGCTGCGCTTCTGCGCGAGGACAGCCAGATCTCAGACGTCACCAATGTCCGCCGCGCACAGGTATTGCGAAAGAATGGTCAATTTGCACCGCGCCCCATAGGGCGGGACACCGAAGGTCTGGCCCTGATGCCCAATGGGGCTATCATGGTGTCTTTTGAAGGCCAGCATCGCCTCGAACGTTTCGCACAGCCCGGCGCCATTCCCAGAGCGGTTGCATGGCATGCAGATTTTGACCAGATGCCTAAAAACGCGGGATTTGAGGCCATTGCAACTGCGGCAGACGGGACAGTTTATGCGATGCCAGAAGCGCCTATCGGGGCAGAGGATGTGATTCAGGTCTTTGCCTTAAAGGGCGGCGCATGGCGCAAGGCATTTACGCTCAACCGCGATAAACAGTTTCAACCTGTTGGGGCAGATATAGGGCCGGATGGGCGGCTTTACATATTGGAGCGCGGTTTCAACGGCTTTGGATTTCGCACCCGTGCGCGCAGTTTTGACATCTCTGGCACGCAGGCGAGCGATGAAAAACTGTTGTTTCAAAAAGGCATAGGTCGGCACGACAATCTTGAAGGCCTGTCCGTCTGGCGCGATGATCAGGCCCGCATCCGCCTGACGATGATCAGCGATGACAACTTTCGCCTGATTCAGCGCACCGAGATCGTGGAATACATCATAGACCCATAAAACTTGATTTATCTGCGCCAGAGCGGTAAACGCGCCACCGTCCCGCGAGTCGCGCGGGGTCAAGTCGCCGCTACCTTGTCAAAACGGGCTCAGACAAATGAACACGAAATATCTTCCTGGCATTCTTGCCATGGCGGCCATTGTGGTTGCCTCCAACATCCTTGTACAGTTCCTGTTTGGTAACTGGCTGACCTGGGGTGCCTTTACCTATCCTCTCGCTTTCCTTGTGACCGACGTCATGAACCGCGTTTACGGTGCCGCTGCGGCACGCCGTGTGGTGCTTGCGGGCTTTGTTGTTGGCGTTATCTGCTCCTTCATCGGCACGCAGATCATGCTGGAAGGCGACGGATTCACCTATCCGGCCGTCACTCTGCGCATTGCCATTGGCTCTGGTCTGGCTTTCCTGACCGCGCAACTGCTTGATGTGGCGGTGTTTGATGAAATGCGCGAGGGAGCATGGTGGCGCGCGCCGCTGGCTTCGACGCTGATTGGATCCTCTGTGGATACCATCATTTTCTTCAGCGTTGCCTTCAGCGGCGCACTGTCTTTCATCGAACCGAGCAACGACGTGAGCTGGGCTGCGGAGATGCTGCCATTGCTGGGCGCAGGGCCGGTTGTGCCGCTCTGGGTCAGCCTCGCCTTTGCCGATTGGATGGTCAAACTCTCGCTGGCTTTGCTTGCTCTTGTGCCATTCCGCATCATCGTGGGGTCTTTGACAGCGCGCACCACATGATTTTGTTTGACATATCTTTGGCCTGTGGCAGGCTGAAGATACGCGAAACAATCTGAAAGGAGGTGCCCATTGTCTAGAGAAGCTATGGAGAACGAGGTCGGAACAGTTTGGAAGGAGTGCAGCTGAGGCAGCCCTTGGCTGACATAAGATCCGAATTGGTGTGATCCTAACCGACGCACCTCCAATCATCTCGAAGGGCTGTTTCCAACGCGGGAAGCAGCCCTTTTTGATGCGCGTTAACCACTTTTTTGTGCAAAATTTCACGTCGGTATCGCGTCGGTATCCCGACTGTATTGCGTCGGTGGATTTTTTGAGCACATAGAAAAGCACATATCTTAACCCACCGACCGCGCAACGCGGGGAGCGCCATGCTGAGAATCAGCGATGAGATCACAATTGAAGACTGGGAACTGACCGAACAGTTCATGCGCGCCAGCGGACCCGGTGGGCAGAATGTGAACAAGGTCTCCTCAGCAGTTGAGCTGCGGTTTGAAGCCGCGCGCTCCCCGGCGCTGAGTGCCCCGATCAAAGCACGGCTGAAACGGCTGGCCGGACGGCGCTGGACCAAAGATGGCGCGGTGGTGCTGCAATGTGACGAAACCCGCAGTCAGGCCCGCAACCGGGAGATCGCGCGTGACCGTCTTGCCGAGCTGATCCGAAAGGCGCTGGTGGCGCCCAAACGTCGGATCAAAACCAAACCCACCTACGGCAGCCAGCAGCGACGACTGAAGGCCAAGAAAGAGCGCGGTGAAGTCAAAGCCATGCGCGGGCGGATTACACGCGACGATTGATCCGGGGTTGCGATTGGCAGGCATCGGGCGCAGAAAGACGCAAGAGTTTTGCCGGGAAGAAATAGGGAGCAACCCATGGCAGATGTGTTGACGCGCCGCGCGCGGCTTTTGGGGCCGCATATGACGACATTTTACAGAGAGCCTGTGCATCTGGCCCGCGGCGAAGGGACCTATCTTTGGGACACCGACGGCCGCAAGTATCTGGATTGCTACAACAACGTGCCTCATGTGGGCCATTGCCACCCCCGCGTGGTGGAAGCGATTGCCACACAGGCGGCAACCCTCAACACCCACACCCGTTACGTGCATGACGGCATTCTGGAATATGGCGAAGCGTTGACCGCGAAGTTTGACCATGACCTCGACAGTATGGTGATGGTCTGTTCCGGCTCTGAGGCCAATGATGTGGCGCTACGCATGGCGCAGGCGATGACCGGCAAGACCGGGGTGATCACCACCGACAACACCTATCACGGCAATACCGCAGCGGTGAGCCAGCTTAACACCTCCAAAGTGCCCATCGGCGGCTTTCAGGACCATGTGAAACGTGCGCCCGCGCCCGACAATATGATGCCGCCGGGCGGCACACGGGAAGGTCAGGCCAAAGCTTTTGCTGAAGGTGTGAAAACCGCCATCGCAGAGCTTGAGGCCAATGGTCATGGGGTCTCAGCTCTGATTGTCTGCCCCTATTTTGCCAACGAAGGCTTCCCGACGTTGGAAGAGGGCTTTCTTGACGACGCCATCGCGCTGGTGCGTGCGGCGGGCGGGATCATTATTGCCGATGAGGTGCAGCCGGGATTTGGCCGGATTGGCAGCCATTGGTGGGGCCATCAGAAGCTGAACTTTGCGCCCGATATTGTGACGCTGGGCAAGCCAATGGCCAATGGCCACCCGGTGGCCGCCGTGATCACCCGGCCTGAGATCCTCACCGCGTTTCAGGAAGGGTTCAAATATTTCAACACCTTTGGCGGCAATCCGGTGAGTGCGGCGGCGGCCATGGCGGTGCTCAATGTGATTGAAGACGAAAACCTTGTGGAGAACGCCAAGGATGTGGGCGCCTATGCGGTGGGCCTGCTCAAAGAGCTGCAGACACGCTATGATGTGATCGCCGATGTGCGCGGATCTGGCCTGTTCTTTGGAGCAGAGCTGTGGCGCGATGGCAAACCGGCAACCGCGCTCTGTGATGCAATGGTGGAAGAGATGCGCAACCGTGGCGTGCTGCTGCACACCGAGGGCCGATTTGACAACACGCTGAAGATCCGCCCGCCCTGTGCCTTTGGCCGCGCAGATGCGGATTTGCTTGCCGAAACCCTCGATGCAGCCTTTGGAGCCGTGGCATGAACGACGATCAGGCCCTTATTGCGGCGCAAGAGGCGCTGAAAGCCTGGGGTGTGGAGATGTCCCCCCGGCTGATCAAGAACCGTGAGAACATTGTTCTGGAAGCGGCAAGCCCCGATGGGCAGCGCGCGGCATTGCGCCTGCACCGCCCCGGCTATCAGAGTGATGATGCCATTCGCTCCGAACTCTGGTGGTCAGAGGCGCTGGTGGCGGCCGGTATGATCGTGCCACAGCCGATCCGCACGCTGGCCGGTGAGGTGCTGGCGACGGGCGGGCCGCGTGTGGCCTCACTGGTGACATGGCTGGAGGGCGCACCGCTGGGCGAAGGGGGCGTGCAACTGGCGATGGCACCGCAAGCGCAGGCAGATCTGCATGAAGCTCTGGGGGCAGAGCTGGCGCGGTTGCATCTGGCGAGCGATGCCATGGAGCGCCCGGAGGCCTTTGAACGCGAAGTGCTCGATCTGGACGCGCTGTTGGGGGAGGATCCCTCCTGGGGCCGGTTCTGGGAGAATGCGAGCCTGTCAGAAGAGGAAGCGCATTTGCTGTTGACCTGTCGGGACAAGCTGCGCGCGGTGATTGGCGCGCATGCGGCGGCGGATGGCGATTTTGGTCTGATCCACGCGGATGCGCTGCGCGAAAACGTGCTGGTGCAGGGTGATGACGTGCGGCTGATCGACTTTGATGACGGGGTATTTGGCTTCCGCATGTATGAGCTGGGCGTGGCCATGTCACAGAATTGGGATCAGGCCAATGAGGCCGATCTGGGCGGGGCGCTGCTGCGTGGCTATGCCTCTGTACGGGCCTTGCCCGAGAATGCCGCCGCTCTGCTGGACGCTTTCACCGTGATGCGGGCCATGGCCTCTTGTGGCTGGGTGATCGGACGCTACGCAGACGACCACCCTGCGGTGCGCGATTATGCGGAACGGGCGATTGCGATGGCAAAGCGCTTTGTGTGAGACAGCGGTCTGATCCCCATGGGGATCAAACAATCACATCCATTTCATCCTGTTGCCCCACGCCAAACACCCGTTTGTAGCGTTCGATTTCGCTGGCGGGGCCCATGGCTTTGTTGGGGTTGTCTGACAGTTTGACAGTGGGGGTGCCATTGGCTTTGATCGCTTTGCAGACCATCGAGAAAGGTGCCAGACCATCGTCTGGGGTGAGGCCGCGGAAATCATTGGTCAGAAGCGTGCCCCAGCCAAAAGACACACGCGCACGACCGGCAAATTGGGTGTGCAGCTCGGCAATCTTATCGGTATCCAGACCATCGGAGAAGATGATCAGCTTCTGTGTCGGATCTTCGCCGCGCTCTTTCCACCAGCGAATTGCAGTTTCGGCGCCTTTGGCAGGGTCGCCGCTATCGATGCGAATGCCTGTCCAGCCTGCGAGCCAATCCGGCGCGTGTTTGAGGAAGCCCTCGGTGCCATAGGTGTCAGGCAGGATGACGCGCAGGTTGCCTTCATGCTCTTCGTGCCAGTCTTCCAGCACCTTGTAGGGCGCATGGCGCAGTTCATCGTCGGTCTGGGCCAGGGCCGAGAACACCATGGGCAGCTCATGGGCGTTGGTGCCAATGGCCTCCAGATCACGCTTCATGGCGATGAGGCAGTTGGAGGTGCCAACAAATTTGTTGCCCAACCCTTCGACCATGGCCTGCACGCACCAGTCCTGCCAAAGATAGGAGTGGCGACGACGGGTGCCAAAATCGGCGATGCGCAGATCTGGCAGCATGTTGAGATGATTGATCTTTTCCCAGAGTTTGGTCATCGCGCGGGCATAGAGCACCTGAAGCTCGAATTTGCGCATGTCATGCAGCACAGCGCGGCCGCGCAGCTCCATCAGGACTGCCAGCGCCGGGATTTCCCAGAGCATGACCTCATGCCATTTGCCCTCAAAGGTCAGCTCATACTGCCCATCGCGTTTTTCCAGATGGTAATCCGGCAGGCGCATGTTTTCGAACCACTCCATGAAGTCTGAGCGGAACATCTGACGCTTGCCATAGAAGGTGTTGCCGCGCAGGAAGGTGCTTTCACCGCGGGTCAGCGACAGGGACTGAATATGGTCCAGCTGTTCACGCAACTCACCTTCGTCGATCAACTCCGCAAGGCGCACTTGGGAGGAGCGATTGATCAGGCTGAAGGTGACATGGGCGTCGGGACGGTTGCGAAAAATGGATTGGCACATCAGCAACTTGTAAAAATCGTTGTCGATGAGAGACCGCACAATGGGATCAATCTTCCATTTGTGGTTCCAGACGCGCGTGGCAATGTCGACCATAGTTTTCTGGCCCCCAATTCTTTGGTTTGGCTGTTGATAGCCAGATTTTTAAGCGCCTCCAAGCCCTTTGGGCCTGTGGGTGTATTTTCACGAAGCGCCTCCAAGGGGGAAAATCCGCCTATCACACAGTCAAGCGCCGGTTTTTTCCACCAGCTGCGGCTTGGCCTTCTGCAGTTCAAGCGCTTTGGTCAACGCCACAAGGAGATCGGCCCGCCGCAGTGGCTTGCTGACAAAATCATCCATCCCGGCCTCAATACAAGCCTCCCGATCGCTGCGGTAGGCGTTGGCGGTGATGGCGATGATCTGGGGCTGAGGCATATTGAGGGCGCGGATGGCGCGGGTGGCGTCCAGCCCGTCCATGACAGGCATCGACATATCCATCAGAATGACATCAGGCTGTGATGTTTTGACCTGCTCCACCGCTTTGGCCCCGTCTTCCGCCATCAACAAGGTCAGCGGGAAATCCTTGAGCAGTTTTTCCACAAGCAGGCGGTTGGTGCGGTTGTCCTCGGCGAGCAACACAGTGGCGTTTTCGAGCAAATCCACGGGGATTTCTGTGCTCTCAACGGGATGTGCCGCAATTTCAGGGCAAACGGCACAGAGATTTGTAAAGATGGTAAAACAGGACCCCACATCAAGGGTACTGGTCACAGTCACATCGCCGCCCATCAGCCGTGCCAATTGACGGGAGATCGCCAGCCCGAGTCCGGTGCCGCCAAATTGACGGGTCGTGGCGGCGTCGGCCTGTTCAAACTGTTCAAAGATATACGGCAGGCGGTGTGCAGGAATGCCAATGCCCGTATCCGTCACCCGAAACACAATGCTGCCGCATGCTGCGGTTTCCACCGCGATATCGACGCTGCCCTGCTCGGTGAACTTGACGGCATTGCCGATCACATTGACCAATATCTGTCGCAACCGCCCTTCGTCACCCAGCACCGTGTCCGGCAAGCCATCGGCTCTGGAAAGGGTCAGGGCAATCCCCTTGGCCTCCGCCTGAGGGCGCATCAGGTTCACCACTTCTTTCAAACAGGTATCCAGCAGGAAGCCATTGCTGTTGATGGTGATGTGGCCATCCTTGAGTTTGGAATAATCCAGAATGTCGTTGATGATGGTCAGCAGCGCCTCGGAGGAGTGACGGATTGTTTGAACATAGAGAGCTTCCTCTTTGCCCAGCTCCGCCTCGCCAAGCAGCTCGGCCATGCCGATGATGCCATTCATCGGGGTGCGAATTTCATGGCTCATGTTGGCGAGGAAGATCGTCTTGGCCTGCTCGCCCATTTCCGCCGCCTGTTTCGCTGCAGCCAGCTCTTTCTCCTGCCGTTTCTTGTTGGTGATGTCGCGCTCAATAGACACACACATCTCCAGATTGCCCTGCTCGTCAAAGACCGGGGCTACGTTGGTTTCGACCCAGAAAGGCTGCCCGTCTCTGGTGTAGTTGATGTTTTCGCTACGAGAGGGACGACCCTGTAGAATATCGCTCATCAAGACACCCTGAGCGGACTGATCAGAATGCGCACCATAGATGACATCCGCAGGTGTCTTACCAACCACCTCCGAAAGCTTATATCCGGTCCGCTTTGTGAAGGCCGGATTGATCCACAGAATCCGCGCTTCTTTGTCCAGCATCAACACGCTGTCGACGGCATTCTCCGGGATGGACGCAAGCCGCCGGCTTTCGCGTTGCCGCTCCATGAGAGCCGCATTTACCGTTGCCAGCTCCAGCGCCTGTTCTAACTGACGGCGCTGTTGTTGCAGATCGCGCAGGCGTCCATTGGTCACGTAACTTACAAACGGCAGCATCGTGTAGGCGATCATGATGGTCACCCCAAAATTATAGAGCAGCTGCACAGGGTCGTATTGCAAGATGAAGTAATCAGCCAAATAGAGCGGAATGATACTGCCACAGAAGACAATCAACCGCGCCATTGAAGCGTAGCGATGGAAGCTGAGGGACATGACCGCATTCATCGCCGCGGTGGCTAGATAAGACAGGCAAAGCATAAGGCCCGCCTCACGCGGGATATGATACCACATGAAGGCAACGAAGACGACGAGACCTATCGCCTGAATCGACGCACTGATGGTGCTTTGCAGAATCAAACGTTTGAGAGGAACGCCACGCTCCATGCGATCCACCAGCCCGCGCAGCACTAGGGCATCAATGGTTTCGCCAATCAGAATGGGCACAAGCGCCTGTAGCCCCACCCATGGTGACACGGTAACCATAAGCACAGCAATGCCCATGAGCATAAAGACCTGTCGGCTGAGGGCATGACTAAGGCGGCCCAGAACATAGCGTTCAAGCCGACCGGACTGAGTGTTGCGCTTATCAAATTCCTCCAGCGCGCGATTTAACTCATGAATTTCGGCTGCCATGCGCGGCCCATCCTAGAAAATCAAATGGCGTTTTGATGTCGGGAAATGGTTAACAAACAAAAAACAGACAAGCATAGGTACGAAAATCTATACCAAAGATACACCTAAAGTTGTCATCTCGTGTCGGGCGGTGGATAAAGACCCATCCAGATCTATGCCCCGGCAAAGGGCTTCCTCAACCTGCACCTCAAACCCCAAGCGGGCCGCATCCTGCGCCGAGTAGTTCACACAGAAATCGGTCGCAAGCCCGACCAATGTCAGCTTGGAAACCTGCCGGCTGCGCAGATAGCCCTCAAGGCCGGTCGCTGTGCTGCGGTCATTTTCAAAAAACGCAGAGTAGCTGTCGATTACAGGGTTCATACCTTTGCGGATGATGAGATCTGCCCGATCCGTGCTGAGTGCCGCATGAAAGGCTGCGCCTTCGCTGCCCTGAACGCAATGATCCGGCCAGAGCACCTGAGGCCCGTAAGGCATGTCGATCACCTCATATGGGGTCTTGCCTGAATGGCTGCTGGCGAAAGAGCTGTGTCCGGCGGGGTGCCAATCCTGTGTCAGGACCACGGTGTCAAAATCCGCCATCCGGGCGTTGATGCCCGCGACAATCTGATCGCCATCGGGGACGGCGAGCGCCCCGCCGGGACAAAAATCATTCTGAACATCGATCACGATCAGGGCTTGTGTCATGGTGCTCTCCCTTTGCACCGCGCCAAGATGAGGAAGACAGGGGCACAGGTCAATGCTTGTGACCTCTTTGAGGCCGAAAGGCTTGGCCTATGCCCAAAATCGTGAACCGCGCGGCTATGGATTATTCTGCCGCCAGTCCCTTTTTGCGCGGTGTACCAATGGCGGCAATTTGTGCCACCACAGTTTGGAGACGCGCCTGAAAGGCGGCAAAATCCGAATGCGGCGTGATCAGCGCCTCATCCATATAAAGAGACCGGTCGATCTCAATTTGAATGGCATGTTGGCGCCGCTGAGGGCGCCCGTAGTGCTGTGTCACATAGGCTCCGGCAAAAGGAGAGTTGCGCGACACCACAAAACCGGCCTGCTGAAAGGCGGCTTCGATCTGATCCACGATGTCCCCATCCGCAGCGGCGCCAAAGCGATCCCCCAGCACGATCTCCGGGCGTTGCCCGCCGCGGCGTGAGACCCCTTCGACCGCTTCACGGGGCATGGAATGGCAGTCAATCAGAATGGCCTCGCCAAATGTGTCATGGGCGGCCGTAAGAAGGCTGGAGAGCGCGTCGTGGTAGGGGCGCCAGTAAGTATCGATTCGGTGATCGGCCTCTGCGCGGGTCATTTTGCCGTGATAAATTGCCCGCCCATTGGCAACGACACGGGGAATCACCCCAAGGCCAGAGGCCACGCGTGGGTTATGCCCGACTTTGCGCACCCCCTGAATCAGCGCCGGATCAAGCTCTTCAGCCGACCGGTTCAGATCGAGCAGCGCGCGTGGAGCGCGCGCCATAAGGAAAGGGGCTCCCACGGCGGGTGCCGCTGAAAACAGCTGATCTACAAAGGCATCCTCAGAAGATCGGATGGTATGGGCATTCAAAAGCGAGCGCCGGATGAACCATTCGGGGTAATCACAGCCGCTGTGGGGGGAGGCAAAGACCACCGATGTGCGACAGATTTCGGGCGCGATTATTCTGTAGGCGGGTGTTTGCATCGTGTCTCCTGTTCGCACAGAATATTGGCGCAAAAATTACTGTATCAAAAGCCCTTGATCCCCCCCGCGACTCCTTTTATAGAAACCGCCACCGGCGCGGATTTCCGCGCCCCCTTTATTAGGGGGTCAGATAGACACGTCGGTTCAGGGCGATTAGCTCAGCGGTAGAGCACTTCGTTGACATCGAAGGGGTCACTGGTTCGATCCCAGTATCGCCCACCATGAATTCACCGCCTCTCAGCTAGAGAGGTCCCGTAACCCCAGGCGCACCGCAGCGCCGCGAAATGAGGAGAAGACCCATGAAGGTCAAGAACTCGCTCCGCTCGCTCAAGAACCGGCACCGTGATTGCCGCGTTGTGCGCCGCAAGGGCCGCGTTTACGTGATCAACAAGACCCAGCGTCGCTTCAAAGCACGTCAGGGCTAAGTCGCAAGACTTGCATCACAGAGTTGAAGAAGCCGCCTTTTTGGGCGGCTTTTTTGTGTTTACGCGCAGGCTGCGCGTTAGGCCTGCTCAGAGATCAGTCGCTTGGCCAGCCCCAACGACAGCAGCGCTGCAACACATAGAAACACGGCTGCAAGGCCCCATGCGACAGGCGCCGTATAGAGTTCTGCGATGGCTCCGACCAGAACCAAGCCCAAGGCTGCGCCCAACTGCTGGAGCAGCGATTTTAGCGACAGCATGGTTGAACGCTGATCGTCTGTGACGCAGCGATGCAACAGGCTGCTGGCGGGGGTTTCGCTGATCCCTAGGAGCACAGAAAACAGGATGAAGACGGTCACAAAGCCGAAGATATCGCCTTGTAGCGCTAGGGCGATCTGCACACCCGCAAGGCAGGTGAAGGTGGCAGCAAGCGTCAGAGCGGGTTGCCGCCCGAAGAGTCGGTTAACGTAAGGAGACAGAGAAGCGCCCAGAGCGATGGCAAAGAAATAGGTGGCGGTTAAAGCACCCACAACGGTGTTTGCATAATCCGCGTTCAGCATCGGCTTCACGTGGGTGGGCCAGATCACCTCAACCGGATTGGTCGCCATCAGAAAAAACGCCAGCGCTGCCAGAAGCAGGGAGAGCGTCGGGTGTTTCAGCGCCAGCAGGCTGGCCCCTTTGATCACCTTTGGGACATTGGCAAACCCTTTTCTGAGCGCGCCGGAGTGCAAAGGACGAGGCGTTTCGACAATCGCCAGACATGTGAAACCAAACACCCCCAGCATCACCAAAAAGCTTGCCGCATAAGAAACATCATAGCTGCTGAACCCCAGCTCTTGCGCCTGCGGGCCCAATACATCCGGCAGAACACCGCCAAGCACCGCCCCGCTGGCCAGACCAATGGCATTGGCCCATTGCGCCTTGGCCAGCGCGGGCTGGACATCCACATCGGGTGCCGCCGCCCTGAAGGTTTCGACAAACCACGCATCAAGTGTGCCGGATCGCAACGCGCGACCAAAGCCAATGCAGGCAAATGAGAGCGCCAGAACATAAAAATCGCTGGTGAAGAGGAAGAGCGTGAGCGACATCAAACTGGCCACAACAGCCGTCAGGAAGACGGGTTTGCGCCCAATACTGTCTGCCAGCCCACCAAAGGGCAGCTCCAGTGCGAGGGTTGTCACCGAATACACGCCAAAGAGCAGCGAAATTTGCACAAGGTTCATGCCCCTGTCCGTCAGGGCCAGAGCCACAACGGCCACCGTCAACCCCATCGCAAAGCGATCCAGAAATTGGTGGATCTGAAACAGTCGAATGTGCCGCCGCGCTGTTGCCGGAAGGGTTGAGAAGGAAAACGCGGTTTCTACTGACATGGTTGCATCATTGTAACTTCTGACACCCCACGCAATAGCCAAGCTGGACCGATGGTGCGGATGAGGTGGGCGTGGAAGTCAGACGTGCCATAAGCCCCCAAGAAAAAACGCCGCCAACTTTCGCTGACGGCGTTTTTTAACTTTAGCAGCGGCGGATCAGAGATCAAGCTTTTTGCCTTTGATCGGCGCCCAGAGCTTCTTATTGGTCAGGTAGAGCAATGTGCTCAGAACCACCAGAAACAGCACCCCGGTCAGACCGGCCTGCTTGCGGGCCATCATTTTGGGTTCCGCGGCCCACATCAGGAAGGCGGAGACATCTTCGGCTTCGTGGTGCAGGGAGTTGGAGTGGCCGTCGGCATATTCCACATCCTCACCGTAAAGCGGAGGCGCCATGGCGATCCAGCCACCCGGGAAGGCGGTGTTTTCATAAAACACAGTACCCGCTTCCTCTTTTTCCTCACCGGTGTAGCCGGTCAGGATGGAGGCGATGTATTCCGGGCCACCCATGCCTTTGACCAGCTGGTTGATTCCGGTGCCGTAAGGACCGTGGAAACCAGCGCGGGCCTTCGCCATCAGGCTCAGGTCCGGCGCATTTGGGTCGTTGGACAGCGGGAAGTGATCGGTCACTTTGCGTGGACGGTCATCTTCCAGTTCGGCATCGTAAATGTCGAACTGGGCTGCGTAGGCGCGCACCTGATCTTCGGGCAGGTGTGGGCCACCTTCATCCGCCAGCGTGCGCAGAGGCACGTAACGCATCCCGTGACAGGCCGAGCAGACTTCGGTGTAGACCTGAAGACCGCGTTGCAGCTGGTTCTGGTCAAACTTGCCGAACGGACCCTCAAAGGAGAAGTCCACATCTTCAATGTGACCTGCGCCACCTGCGGCCAATGCACCGCCTGCTGACAGGGACAGTGCCGTAGCGGCAATAATGCTAAGCTTCTTAAGCATGGCTGTTGTCCTTCTTATTCAGCGGGTTCGGCAGATTTGCCGTAATGGGCATTGAAGTCATCTTCGATGGTGGCCGGTGGCGTTGTTGGTTTTTCAACCACACCAAGGATCGGCAGGATCACCAGGAAGTATGCAAACCAATAGGCGGAGGCGATCAGCGAGATCCAGTCATATGGGAACTTCGCTTCTTGTGCGCCAACCCACATCAGAACGAGGAAGTCGATCACAAGCACCAGATACCAGACGCGGAACATCGGACGGAAACGACCGGAGCGCACGCGGGAGGTGTCAAGCCATGGCACCAGCGCCATAACGATGATCGCGCCAAACATGGCCAGAACACCGAAGAACTTCGCATCGACGATGCCACCGGTGATCCAGTTGGCCAGCATCACAACCCAAACGTCGGCAGTGAAGGCACGCAGGATCGCGTAGAACGGCAGGAAGTACCATTCAGGAACGATGTGCGCCGGTGTCGCCAGCGGGTTGGCTTCGATGTAGTTGTCTGGGTGACCCAGGTAGTTTGGCATGAAGCCAACAACCGCAAAGAAGATGGTGACAACAATCGCCAGACCCACGAGATCTTTGATCACGAAGTAGGGCCAGAATGGCAGGGTGTCTTTCTTGGCTTCTTCTTTGGAGCCGCGACGCACATCCACACCGGTTGGGTTGTTGTTGCCTGTGGTGTGGAACGCCCAGATGTGGACGATCACCAGAGCGGCAATCACAAACGGCAGCAGGTAGTGCAGCGAGAAGAAGCGGTTCAGCGTGGCGTTGTCCACAGCAGGGCCGCCGAGCAGGAAGGTCTGCAGCGTGTCACCCACATAAGGAATCGCGCCAAACAGGCCGGTGATTACGGTTGCGCCCCAGAAGGACATCTGACCCCAAGGCAGAACGTAGCCCATGAAGCCGGTCGCCATCATCAGGAGGTAGATGATCATGCCCACGATCCATGTGATTTCACGTGGCGCCTTGTAGGAGCCATAGTAAAGACCACGGAAGATGTGGATGTAGACGGCAAAGAAGAACAGCGAGGCGCCGTTCATGTGCATGTAGCGCAGCATGTGCCCGCCGTTCACATCACGCATGATGTGTTCGATGGAGGCAAAGGCCAGATCCACATGGGGCGTGTAGTGCATCACCAGAACAATACCGGTGACGATCTGCAGCGCGAGACAGAAAGCCAGAACAATGCCCCAGATCCACCACCAGTTCAGGTTCTTGGGGGTGGGAATCATCAGGGTGTCATAGAGCAGGCCAATCACAGGCAGGCGGCTCTCGACCCATTTGGTGGCTTTAGAATTGGGTTCGTAATGATCGTGCGGGATTCCCGACATGAGCGCGTTCCTTATCCTAGTACCAGTTCGGTGCCCTCAAAGCGGGCGATCGGAACGTGGAGGTTTTCAGGCGCCGGACCTTTGCGGATACGGCCAGAGGTGTCGTAGTGGGAGCCGTGGCAGGGGCAGAACCAGCCACCAAACTCACCAGCACCGTCGCCCAAAGGCACACAACCCAGGTGGGTACAAACACCCATCATCACCAGCCATTCACCGGCCTCGTCCATCGCGCGGTTTTCATCCGCAGCGTCAGAGCCAGGCTTGTTGGCGTTTTGGCTGCCTTGGTCGATGGTCAGATCGTCCAGCGACACCGCGCGGGCATCGTCGATCTCTGTCTGGGTACGGCGGCGGATAAAGACCGGCTTGCCCAGCCATTTGACCGTCAACTGTGTCCCTGGCTCAATACCAGAGATGTCGACGCGGATCGAAGAGAGCGCCCGCACATCGGCGGATGGGTTCATCTGATTGACCAGCGGCCAGACTGCGGCGCCGGTGGCGACAGCACCTGCGCCGGCTGTGGCGTAGTAGAGAAAATCTCTCCGGGTGCCTTCGTGATCTTCTGCGTGTGACACGAGGTTCCTCCATTAAGCTGCCGGCGAACCGGCCAATGTATAAATAGGCCGCACAAAGCAGCCGTCATCAGCCCGGTATTTAACGAAGGTGTTGCAAACCGTCCAGCGAACATTCGCTTGTCTTGCAGTGTCGCGTCCCTGTGTCGCGCTTGCCACATGAAATTCATCGAGAACCGGTCGATTTCCCCCCTATCGGGGCGGGCTGCGGCCCCCAAAGGGACGCTGTTTCAGCATGTTGCACGCCTTGTAGACCGCTTGTCGCCACTTTGGAGGGCGCTGAATGACACCCCAGTCCAGCCCCACGGGCAGCCATCGCGCCACCCAGGAGCATAGGGAGCGACAAAAACCCGGCCGTGACGCGGTGCCCTGCGCCAAACCAACAGAGAGGCAGGCAGCTGATTCGTCTTCTGGAACGTAGCGCCTCATTGTTGAGACAGAATAGTCAGGCGAAACGCATGAGACCTGCCGATATTGCGGACGGCCACAAAAAATCAGAGCGCCCCCAAAGGAGCGCTCGGATATTGCGTCGGGCCTTTCACGGCGGCAGCGACGTCAGTCGCGTGCGATTGTGATTTTTTCCGGCTTGGCCAACCACTCTTTGCCTTTCAACATGGCCTTCCAGTAAATCGGCGGCAGCATGGTTTCTTTCAGGAACCACGCGGCGCGACTCGGCTTCGTACCATCAAGCAGAAAGGCCGGGAAACTTGGCTTCAGCACGCCGCCATAGCCAAATTCCGCCAGCACGATTTTGCCTCGCTCCACCGTCAGCGGGCAGGATCCATAGCCGTCATAAGCGGCGACCGGGGAGCGACCGGCGATATCGGCAACGATGTTGTCCGCCACCGTGGGCGCCTGCTTGCGCGCCGCAGCAGCGGTTTTGGCGTTGGGCGCGTTCATCACATCCCCCAAGGACCAGATATTGTCATAGGTCTTGTGGCGCAGGGTGACCTGATCCACATCCACCCAACCCGCCGAATCTGCCAGCGGTGACACGCGGATAAAATCCGGAGCGACCTGTGGCGGGCAGACATGCATCATGTCAAAATCCACCGTTACCCTATCGGGCGCGGCATCGAGCCTGGCAATCTGGAATGTGGCGGTTTTGGCCTGTCCGTCCACAGCGATCAGGTTGTGGAAGAAGTTCAGCGTGGCGTCATATTTAGCGACATAGGTCTCCAGCGCGGGCACATAGTCTTTCACCCCAAACAACACGCCTCCCGCATTCATGAACTGAATATCGATGTCTTTGAGACGCCCGTTGCGGTGCCAAGCATCCCCGGAAAGATACATGGCTTTCTGCGGTGCACCAGCGCATTTGATGGGCATGGGGGGCTGTGTGAACAATGCCCGGCCTTCGGTGAGCCCCTGCACCAGTTCCCAGGTGTAGGGCGCAAGATCGTAGCGGTAATTGGAGGTCACCCCGTTGCGCCCCAATGTGTCCTCCAGCCCCTCGACGGCCTCCCAATCCAGTTTCAGACCAGGGCAGACCACAAGACGGCCGTATTTCACCACCCGACAACCATCCAGAATGACCGCATTGTTTTCCGGCTCAAAGGCGGCGACCGCTGATTTAAGCCAATGCACACCCTTGGGGATCAGCGCCGCCATGATTTTTGCGGTGGTCTGCGCCTCAAACACGCCGCCGCCCACCATAGTCCAGCCCGGCTGATAATAGTGGATGTCGGCAGGATCGATCACTGCGATGTCCAGATCTGGCTGACGCGCCTTCAGGCTGGCCGCCACAGAGATACCCCCGGCACCGGCGCCGACAATCACCACATCAAAGACAGCATCGCCAGTGTCTGTCGGAGTTTTGCCCCCATTGGCAATCCGGCGGGCGACGCCAGTCATATCGTAACCTGCCGCTTTGGTGGCGGCGAGAATCTCAGGCATGGGCCGCTTTTTGCTTTCGTGGAAGGACCATAGGGTCGCCGAGCGTGTGCCAGTACGGCAATAAGCCAGAAGCGGGCGCTGCACCTCTTTTAACGCCTCCCCAAAAGCCGCAACATCGGCATCATGCACCATGCCCGATTTCACCGGCACGTAGCGGGCTTCAAGCCCGGCCTCTCTGGCAGCTTGTTCAATCTCTTCAAAGGAAGGTTGATCGGCCCCCTCCCCGTCTGGACGGTTGCAGATGATCGCGCGAAACCCCTGTGTGGCGAGCGCAGGCAGATCCTCTGCGGTGATCTGCGCACTGACCGAAAATTTCTCAGAAATCTTCTTGATGTCCATTTGGTGTCCTCCCTTCAAATGGCCTCACTTCCAATGATCCGGGCGGATACGCCCATACGACTTGAGGCGCGGATGGCTCCGCGCCCCATTGATCGGGCCGTTGCCTGACCTGATCTTTTAAATGTTTGCTGAGAGGGTCGCCTGTGATCGTCGACCTAGCAGTCGCGGCAGGTTTTCAGCCCGATGATGCGATACAGCGGGCACATGCCGACAAAAGCGGTGAGCGTAAAAATGGCCGCCACGGCCAAAGCCACCCAGAATGCGATGCCCGACAAGGTGCCTGCTCCGAGCGCCAAATATGCCAGAACGGCCGCAATCACGATGCGCCCACCACGGTCCAGCGTTCCCATGTTCTTGATCATGTCTGATCTCCTCAAGAATCAACACATGCGCACAATTGCATGCATGTTGAGGAGAGTTTGGTGATATGGTCACCAAACTCGCAGGTTTGTCACCCCAGATGGTCCAGAGCCTAAGCGTGAAACCCGGCAGATTTCACCAATTGCGCCAGCCCGTCGCGGTTGGTGAGGCAGACCTCACCACGGGACTGATCAATCCAACCCCGGCGGTGAAATTCGGCAAGGGTGCGTGAGATGACCTCTCGTGCAGTGCCCAATTCCGTGCCCAGAACCGCATGGGTGGCCTGCACCACATTGGTCTCTCCCGCCAATTCCAAAAGGCGGGCGGCCAGACGCACATCCATGCGCTGAAACAGGATGTCGTCGATCAACACAAAAAGATCTGTGATCCGCTTGGAATATGCGGTGAACACAAACTCGCGGAACACGGGCGATTTGGCGACAAGGTCATCAAACGTCTGGCGGGGAATGGCCACCGCGCGCACGTCGGTTTCGGCAAGGCCCTCGGCTGTGTGCTCCTCAAAGGCCAGCATATTGGCCGTGGTCAACACACAGCTTTCCCCTGCATGCACCCGGTAAAGAAAGACATCCCGGCCCGTCTCGGAGCGTTGCTGTACCTTTACCGTGCCGTCGAGCAGGAGCCAGAGTTTGTCAGCGGTCTGGCCCGGCGCAAAAATCTGCGTTCCCGCCGGAACAGAGACAATTTCGCTGCCCTTTTCCAAGGCAAGGCGAATCTCTTCTGGCAATCGGCTCAAACCTTTGAACTGTGTGATCCACTTCTCTTCCATGGGGTGTGTCCTGCAATAGTCCGGAGGAAAGGCTCCGCGCGCCTACAGTCATAACCGGGGGCGTCGGGGCGTTTACAGCGCTTTGCCGCAGATGCGCCAGATTGCCCCATAGGGAGACACGCGCCCACCATGGCCCGGTCTTTACCCAACGACAGGGAGCATGCGCCGATGCCTGAGCGACGCAAAAAACGTGCCGCTCAGGCATCTGCAGGGGGGTCAGCCTGCGGAAGACATATCCTCATCGCCGTCCTCTGTAAGAGCCCTGTCACGCTGCATTTCCAGCCACATGGCGTTCATCACAGCAAAGATGGCGGCCAGTGGAAGACCAAGGATCCAAGCAAAATACCACATATCCGTCTCTCCTTAGTAGACGCTGTGAGAATTGGCGCGCACCTCTTCCTCGGTCACCTTGCCCCAGAGGACTTTGTAGACCCAGGCCGTATAGGCGAGGATGAGGGGCATGAAGATCACCGTACAGATGAGCATGATGAAGAGAGTCATATGCGAGGACGAACTGTCCCAGACGGTGAGCGAGCTGTTGGGATCCACGGTGGACGGCAAAATGAAGGGGAACATGGTGAGCCCCACCGAGGAGACCACGCCGGTGATGCCCAATTTGGAGAACAGCAGCGCAGAAACTTCGCCACCCCGGTTGAGGCCACGAATGGCCAACCCCATGCCAAGAAATCCCATCACGGGGGCCACGGCAATCCATGGGCGCTCCGCATAAGCCGTCAGCCATGACGCACTGCGACTGACGTCGGAATACAGCGGATTGGACGGCCCATCCGTGACCACCTCGCCCACAAAGACATAGCCATCGATGCCAAAGGCCAGCCATAGGCCTGCGAGCGCATAGGCGCCCATGGCGGTCAGGCCCGCATAGGTGCCGATGCGGCGCGCGCGCGCGGCAATCACCCCTTCGGTTTTCACACAGAGCCACGCGGCCCCATGCATCAGGAGCATGCCAAAGGACACCACGCCAGCCACCAAGGCAAAGGGGCGCAACAGGCCGATGAATTTGGTGACAAAGCTGCCCTCATAAAACGGCATGAGCATGTCATTGAAGTAGAACGGCACGCCCAGCAGGACATTGCCCACCGCCACCCCAAAGAGCAGCGCGGGCACCGTGCCGCCCGCAAAAAGCGCCCAATCCCAGCTGCTGCGCCAGCGTGTATCCTCACGCTTGGACCGATATTTAAAGGCCACCGGCCGCACAATAAAGGCCGCCAGCACCACAAACATGGCGAGATAAAAGCCCGAGAAGCTGACCGCGTAGAGCGGCGGCCATGCGGCAAAGATGGCACCGCCGCCAAGGATGAACCAGACTTGGTTGCCCTCCCAGACCGGACCAACGGTGTTGATCACCACCCGCCGCTCCAGATCCGTTTTGGCCACGAAGGGCAGAAGCGCGCCCACCCCCATGTCAAAGCCATCCGTCAGAGCGAAGCCGGTGAGCAGCACCCCGAGCAGGAGCCACCAGATCACACGCAGGATTTCGTAATCGACAAGTTCAAACAGGATCATCAGACTTACTCCGCAGGAGTTGCATTGGGAGGGGTGTCCAGCGCAGAGGCCGCGCTGGCACCGGCCGGAGCAAAGGGGCCACGCCCATCATGCGTGCGCAGGCGGTGTTCATGGCGGGCCTGCCAGGCTTCGGTTTCTGCCACATCGAGATAGGGCCCCTTGCGGATGTATTTCAGCATCAGACCCATCTCGATGATGAAGAGCACGGTATAAAAGGCGATAAACCCAGTCAGCGTGATCAACAGATCCGCCACGCTCAGATGGCTGACCGACATGGCCGTGGGCAAGATGCCCTCCACGGTCCAGGGCTGACGGCCATATTCGGCAACAAACCAGCCCATCTCGGCCGCAATCCAGGGAGTTGGAATGATCGCCACCGCCGCCCAGAGCGCCCAGCGTGGATAGCTTTGGCCTTTGAAGCTTGACCGATAGAAGAAGAACCCCATGACCGCGATAAACATCACCCCAAGGCCAACCATGATGCGGAAGGCCCAGAACAGCGGCCAGACGGTTGGCACTGTGTCCCAGGCGGCCTTCACAATCTGAGCGTCTGTCGCCTCGCGCGGATCATCGAGATAGCGCAACAAAAGGAAGCCATAGCCCAGATCCTCTTTGGTTTCTTCAAAGACTGTGCGGGCCACCTCCGGGGTGTTTTCGCGCTCTGCCTGAATGGTCATCAAAGCGTCATAGGCGATGATCCCACGCCGGATGTTTTCTTCCGACTGGGCCACCAGTTCATTGATGCCCGGAATCTCTTCCGTCAGAGAGCGGGTGCCGATCAGCCCCATCACCCACGGGATTTCCACAGCAAAATGGGTTTCACGCGCGTCCTGATCCGGGAAGCCGACGACCGTGAAGGGCGCAGGCGCATCATGGGTTTCCCACATAGCCTCAATCGCGGCCAGTTTCATGCGCTGCGTGTGGCTGGCGGCATAGCCGCTTTCGTCCCCCAAAAGCACAACCGACAGCGAGGCGGCGAGACCAAAGGAGGCCGCAATGGTGATGGACCGTTTGGCCAATTCGATGTGGCGTCCTTTGAGCAGATACCACGCGGAGACCCCGAGCACGAAGAAAGAGGCAGTGACATAGCCTGCGGAGACGGTGTGAACAAATTTAGCCTGCGCCACTTCGTTGAAGAGCACATCAAAGAAGGAGGTCATCTCCATACGCATGGTATCTGGGTTGAATTCGGCCCCAACCGGATGCTGCATCCAGCCATTGGCGATCAAAATCCAGAGTGCGGAGAAATTGGAGCCAATCGCCACGAGCCAGGCAACCACGAGGTGCTGAAGACGGGTCAGCTTGTCCCAACCAAAGAAGAACAGCCCGACAAAGGTTGCTTCAAGGAAAAAGGCCATCAACCCTTCAATGGCCAGAGGCGCCCCGAAGATATCGCCGACATAGTGGCTGTAGTAGGCCCAGTTCATCCCGAACTGAAACTCCATGGTGATGCCGGTGGCGACACCCAGCACAAAGTTGATGCCAAAAAGCGTGCCCCAGAATTTTGTCATCTGCCGCCATATGGGGCGGCCCGTCATCACATAGACGGTCTCCATAATGGCAACGATGATCGACAGACCGAGGGTCAGTGGCACGAATAGAAAATGGTACATGGCTGTCATCGCGAATTGCAGGCGCGACAGTTCGACGACATCTAGCTCCATCCTAAGACTCCTTAAGAATGTGCGGCGTCCGGCAAGGTCAGTTCCGGCCTGAGTCGGGCTCCACGATAAATGATGCTTTGCTAATATACTTTTGTAACAAATGCGGTCGGTGACATCATCACCAAGTCAGCGTGAAAGTCCAACCCGCCTTGTGAAGACCGGATGTTGCGCACCACTGTGCATGACGGCAATGATCAACGCCTCCGGCACCGCCGCCCTCACCCCATGAAGCACCGCCTCAGCTGTGGCAGCATCCAAACCTTCCGTGGGTTCATCAAGGAGAAGGATATCACTTTTAATCAATATGTTACGCGCAATCGCCAACCGCTTTGACTGCCCTCCGGAAAGGCCAGCACCGCCTTCTCCGAGCGTGGTATCCAGCCCGTCGCGCTGCCGCAGATCTTCCGCCAGCGCCACTTGATCCAACGCCTGCCACAGCTCTGCATCGCTAAATGATCCGCTGAGTGACAAGTTGTCACGGACGGTTCCTGCCACCAATGCACAGCGTTGCGGCAACATGGAAACCATCGCGCGCAGGCTGTCTTCTGCGTAGGCCACCGGTGGCCTGCCGTGCACTTTCACAGAGGTGCCGGGCTGTAGCCCTGCGATCTCCATGAGCAGCATTGTTTTGCCCACACCGGAAGGCCCTGACAGCGCGACGGCCTCTCCCGCGTGGAAATCGGCGCGCAGATTGGGATGGTGGATGGAGAGGAGCGGCCCGGTCCCCAGTGTCTGGCACGAGGCCACATCCGATGTCTGACCGCCCGCTGGAGGGCGGACGGATTGCAATTGTGGCGCAAGACGTTCTGCGGCGCTTTGAACGCGGCCCAGATCAGACACGCCCCGGCGCAGCTGTAACAAGGCCTCAGCCAGTGCGAGCGCCACAAACAGCCCGATCACCGCGCTGGCAGCATCAATGCTCCCCTGATCCAGCAAAACCGCCCCGGCCAAAAAAGCCGCCATGGCCGCAGCTGCCACAAGCAGGGACATCCAAAATCCCGCCCCACGCTCTGCCCGGTCCAGATCGGCCGCTTTGGCGCGGGCCTCCTGATCCAGACGGTGCAAGCCCGCCTCTTTGCGGGGCAAGCTGGCCGAGAGAATGAGCGCGTCGCGGTCCCGGATCATGTCAATTGCACCCCGCCGCAGGCGTTGCTCCACCTCTTCAAGCCTGCGGGACGGCGCCACTGTCGCATGCCCCAGACGCAGCAGGATTGCCCCGCCCGCCACAAGATAGAGCCCCAAGATGATGAGCGCGACAGACCAGCCCACCAGCCAAGAGAGGACACCAAAAACGAGGATATGGGTGACCAGCGCCGCCACAATCGGCAGCACAAGACGCAGGATCACCCCATCCAGCGCATCCACATCGGCAATGATCCGGGTGAGCGCGCCTTCGCTGCGCAGATTGGCGAGTGCACGGGCGTCGCTGCGCGCATAGCTGCGCAAGAGATCCACCCGAAACGCAGCCAGCGCCCGCAGCGTGGCGTCATGGGTCAACAGGCGCTCGCCATAACGCGCAGCCGCCCGGCCCAACGCAAGAAACCGCACTCCGGCGGAGGGGCGAAACACATCAAAGGCAATGCCAATACCAGCCAGCCCCGCAAGCCCGGTGGCGGTGATGAACCAGCCCGACAATCCCAACAGGCTGACGCCCATCAGAAGGACAGCAATCGACAAGAGCGCCCCGCGCCCCATGGCCCGGCGATCGGCCTGCACCAGCAGCTTTGCGATTTGCAGGATATGTCTCATGCCATTACCTCAACATGGGTGTCCATGGCGGCGATCAGACGCGGATCATGGGTGGCAATGAGCAACGTACCACCTGCGGCGCGGAACGCCAGAAGTGCTGTAATGATCGTATCTGCGGTTGCCTCATCAAGATCTGCGGTCGGCTCATCCGCCAGCAGGAGGGATGCGCCACTCAGCAGGGCCCGCGCCAAAAGCAGGCGCCGCGCCTCCCCGCCGGAAACACCGCCGCCAGTTTCCCCAAGGCGGCTGTGCAGCCCCTCAGGCAGGCGGCGTACAATATCGCTGGCCCCTGCCATGGCCAAAGCCGCGCTGGGGTCTGTACCAATGGCTTTCGGATCCAGCCACTCCGCCAGAGTTTCATCTGCAAAATGTGGCTTTTGCGGCACCACCGACAGCCCAGCGCGCCAGGCATCGGCGGTCTCCTCTGTCAGGGGCTGGCCATTGACCAAAATGGTGCCCGCACGCAGTGGTGCCAGCCCGGCGATGGCGGCCAGGGCTGTGGATTTGCCAACTCCGCTGGGTCCGACCAAGGCCAGGCTCTGGCCTTCAGACAGGGTAAAGTCCGGTATGCGCACATCTTTGCCCGACAGCGCCACAACCGCCCCTTCGGTGCAAAGCGCGAGGGGCCCGGAGAGGGGCTCAGATGGCGCAGCCTGCCCCAGCATGGCCACACGCTCTGCCGCATCCAGCGCATCCAGATCAGCAACAACAGCATAGCCTGCTGCGCGGTCATGCCAGGCGGCAGAAAGATCTCTCAGGGGTTGAAAAAACTCTGGTGCGATCAATAGGAGAAACAGGCCTTCGCCCAATGTCAGCCCGTCGCCCCAAGCGCCAAAGCCGATCTCCCCCAATAGGGTAAAACCCACAAAGACAGCCACCATCGCCACGCCCAGCGCCGCAAACAGCTCCAGCACTGTGGAGGAGAGAAAGGCCACCTTCAGCACCTCCATTGTGCGCGCGCGCAGGCTGTCGGCACGGGTGGCAAAATCCTGCGCGGCGCGGTCTGTGGCCCCCAGAAGGCGGATGTCGAGCATGGCGGAGAGACGATCCATGACCATGTCGTTCATGGAGGCGATGTCCTGCATCTGCTTTTTGGAGGCCTCTTCTGCGGCCATACCAACCAGCGCCATAAACACAGGGATCAATGGTCCAGCCACCAGAAGGGTCACCCCCACGGCCCAGGATTGCGAGAAGGCCAGCAGAAGATAGAGAAACGGCAAGGTGGACACGCGCATCATCGCCACGTGGTAGCGGGTGATCCAGGGCTGCATCAGCGGCAGTTTCTGAACCAGCAGGGCCGCAATCTGCGCCGATCCCGCCGAGGTCCGCGTGCGGGCTTCGCGGTCAATCAGATGTGCACGCTCACGGCGGATGGTTGCATTGGCCGCCGCAAAGAGCAGCGCGCCAGAGCGGTGTTCCAGGAGCGCCCGCAACAGCGCACAGGCCAAAAAGACACTGGCCGCCGTGAGCGCAACCTGCACCGCAGACGCGCCGTCCACCCACTCAGAGACAGCCCACGCGATGGCGGCGGCCTGTATCGGCCACAGGGCGCCCGCCAGAACGGACAGCCATCCCGCAACGGTCAAGGGACGTTTTACAGGGGTAATAATGCGATCTTTTGCGCGTTGCCGGTCATTGCGGGCCGCGCCCTCTGTGTCATGGCTCATCGGAGCGGCGGTATCTCTTGATCAATATTCATGTCTGCCATGCCGCGCCCTGCCTCTGGAGCGGTTTATTTAACCTCGGTGAGCGCCGTGGGCGTATCCACAACAATGCGTCCCCGTTTCTGGGTGATCCAGCCTTTTGTGGCGAAGGACCGTAATCTGCGTGAGACAACCTCCCGCGCGGTGAGCAGATCTTCGGCAATTTGCCCGTGAGTTGCAATCACTTCTCCGGCGTCTGCATGAATCAGCAGCCAATCGGCAAGGCGGCTGTCGAGACTGACAGCGCTTTTGGCGGAGGCGCGGGCAAAAAAGGTGGGCAGACGTTTGGCATGTGTCGCAAAAAGCGCCCGGCGAAACGCCATATCTCCATGCACCAATAGCACAAGACTGTGCGGGGAGAGTTCCAGCCAGGAGGTGACCCCGGTGCATCTTGCCCGCACAGTGATCTCCCGCTCCGACAGGAGCGCGGCCGTCACGGGCATGCAATCCTGCATCACCGCAGCGCGGCATTCTGCCCAGGGCACACCGCGCCCTTTGGTGCGGAAATGCACCGTGAGTTTGCCCTGTGTCACCAGAACAAAGGCGCGGGGATGTCCCTGCCAGCGGAAAGCGACGTCCCCATCCGCGCCGCATTTTTCAATTCCGCCAGCATCCAGCACGGCACGCCGCAGGGACATCCCCTCTCTTGAACGCGCTTGATCTGTCATATGCGCCTCCATCGCCCGGTTCCTGTGAGCATGGGGAGGTTATGACATGCGCATTGGTGCAACGACGGTGACATGGTCACCATAGGTCATGAGGAGATATTCAATTTGCTGAGGGCGCAGCAGACGTCAGGCGGACACAGCAATCAGGTGATTGTCCCATTGCAGATCATGCCGCTGCAGCGCGCCATTTAATGTGCCAACGAGGCCGCCCCCGGTGGTATAGACAAAGCCCTGCCCCACGCCGCCAATGCCGCAGACATCCGTGGCCTCATGAACCGCAACCGCCGCGCCAGAGGTGACATCAAACACATGTAAGATGCCTCCGCGTGGGGAGGTGATCGCCACCTGTGCCCCATCCCCGGAGAGCGAGACGCTGCCAGCATAGCCATTCAGCCTGCGGTCGCTGTCTTGGGACACGCTCAGCAGGCGGGGCGGGGTGCCGCGCTGGTGCAGGCCCAAAAGCGGGGGGCTGTCTTTGAGCGCGCCCTGCCATTGCATGGCAAAAGCCACGGTGCCATCCGTATGCAGCGCCAGATGGCGAATGGAGTTCTTATGCTGCGCCCAAGGCAGGGTGACATCTTCGAGCAGATCGCCGTCCAATGACAAATAGCTGAGCGAGGGCTGCATGACCGGCAGGTTGAGTTTGGTGCGCCCCATATCAGGATGGGTTTCAATACCGCCATTGGCCACAACCAAACTGCGCCCATCCGGCATCAGCTTGATATCATGCGGGCCAACACCGCCGGATGCAAACTCGCCGATACGCCGATAGCCTGCCTCGACGTCCCAGACACCAATGATGCCCAGCCCCGCCTCATAGTCATTTTCAGAGGTATAGAGCCGCTTACCATCCGCAGAGAAGGCGCCATGGCCATAAAAGTGGCGCTCGGCCGGGGCGGTGAGACGCGCCAGAACCGTGCCATCGCGACAATCCAGAACCACTGCAAATGTGCCCGGACGGCGGGCAAAGGCCACCGCTTCGGCACGGTCGGGGTGGGCTGCTGCCGCATGGCCGCGCGCAGGCAGTGCAATCGTGAAGGTGACATCCCCCCTGCGTGTCAGCCCTGCGAGCACAAACTGGCCATCCGCGCGCCGGGCGGCAGAAAGAAAATCAGGCGTGCCCACGCTGCTCCAGCCCAGCGACGGCATCAGGCTGCTGGCGGCAAGACCGGCGAGCAGGCGGCGCCTTGTGGTCATCTTAATCCCCGTCCAGCGCGTTGAAGCCTGCGGTCACATCCAGTGCCGGGCCAAGCTCCTGTGTGACGATGTCCCGGATGTTGCCAATATACTGTTGCAGAATTTCGACCTTGAAACGCCCCTGCATCTCCGCAACGCCTGCAAAGACAGGATCCTCCGCCAATACCTCTGCCTGTTCAAAGGCCACGGCAAAAGCGGCCTCCAGCCGCTCGGCAACACCCGGTGTTTGCGCGGCAAGCGCCTGAGACAGCTCTTCGAGAGCGGTCAGAGACACGGTGATATTGCGCAGGCTGCGCCCAGAGCGACGGGCCTCTGCACGGCGTGGGCGGGGCTTTTCAAAGCTGCCCAGCGGTCGGCCCAGACGGGCTTCTTCATTGAACTGGAGCCCTGTGTCCAAGGCTTTAAAGAGCTGCGCCACAGCCGCAAGATCAGTGGCATATTCCGCCGCATCAGATGGGGTTTGCATGCTGGTGGCATAGCCGCCCTGCCAATCGGCAAGAATGGCCTGCGCCTGACGGTCGATGTCAGCGGCCACCGCCTGCACCAGAGCGCAGTGATACTGCGCATCCCCCAGCGTGGCGATGGTGTCGTCATAGAGCAGATACTCCATGGCAAAGAAGCCGCGCGCGGCAATTGACACTTCGCCAAAAGCCTCAGGCTCCGCAATGACGGGATCCTCTGTGGTGATAAACTTTGTCAGGGATTTGGGCGTGAACCCTTTGGTGTCTGGCCAGAAGGCCAACGCAAAGGCACGCTCATCAACCTCAGAGGGGCCAAAGCGCAGATGGCTGACCGCCATCCAAGCATCAAACCCCTCATGAAATGCGGCGCGCAATTCGGCAGACTGTGGCTGACAGTCAGACTGAGCGGCAGCCGTCAGAGCTTCGGTGCGCGTGGCAAATGTCTGAAAACCGGGCAGCACATGTTGCGCCAGCACGCCTTCTACAAGCGTGGCCGCGTCCTGTGCCAAAACTGGCGGGGCCAGCAGCGCGGCATTCACGAGGGCGGCAGTCATCAAAAGGGAACGCATGGGTCAGAGACTCTCCAAGAAACGGATCAGGGCGGCACGGTCTTCGGGGGACATCTGCACAACCTGCTCTTTCATAGGCTCTGCTTCTCCCCCATGCCAGAGCACCGCCTCAAGCAGGGATTCGGCGCGACCATCATGCAGAAAGGTGTTGTGGCCCGACACGCGTTCGGTCAGCCCCACTCCCCAAAGCGGCGGCGTGCGCCATTCACGCCCCGTGGCGCGGGCTTCGGGGCGATGATCCGCCAGCCCTTCGCCCATGTCGTGCAACAACATATCCGTATAGGGCCAGATCAATTGAAAGCTCTGCGCGGGCTGATCGGGCAGACGGTGGGTCACATAGCTGGGCTGGTGGCAGCTGGCGCATCCGGTGTCAAAGAACAGCGCCTTGCCCCGCAACACCTGTGGATCATCCACATCGCGACGCGCCGGCACTGCCAGATTGGCGGTGTAAAAGGTGGTGATATCCAAACCAGCGTCATCCACCTCAAAGACGCGCACGTCTTTGTCACCATGAGGCCCCGCCACACAGGCCTCTTGCAACGGGGTGCAATTGCCGTGGCCTGCCGGAAACAGAGAGGTGGAGATGCCGATATCTGTAGAAAAAGCACCAGCGGTTTGCTGGCGCAGGGTCGGGGAGCCCGCTTTCAGACCAAAGCGGCCCAACATCGGGCGCTGAAACTCGCGTGACCAGACAATATTGGCGCGCCCGGAGATGCCGTTCCCATCCAGATCGTCCGGATCGGCATTGGCCAGAATGTCAGCGGCGGGAATCGCCTCCAGCAGACCCAGACCGATCATCTGCGGCGCAACGCGGGCGGAGAACATCACATCGGCATGCAAGGGCCCATAGGCCAGATCCCTGGGCGTGGCGGTCGGGCGGCGCAGGGTGACGTTTTCGCCTCCGGCCAGGGCCACCTCTAATGTCTCATAGGTCACCTCAATCCGCGCTTCGGCGGGATGGCCCGGCAGGCTGAAATCCTGAAACTGCGTGCCATAATTTGGCTCGGGTCGGGTGGCGAGGAACTCGGCAATCTCATGGATCTGATCGCCCTCTGTGCCGGGAATGGAGAGCTTTAACGCAAAAGAAATCGCGTCATCTTCGGGCGTTTCAGGCGCATGGCCGCGCCCGCCCCGCATATGGCAGCTTTGACAGGCGCGGGCGTTGAACAACGGCCCCAAACCATCCGAGGCCAATGTAGAAGAGGGGGAAGAGACCCAGAGCTTGTCAAACATCGCCTCCCCAAGGCGAAAATCCAGCCCTGCCTCCGACGGGAGATTCGCGGAGGGCTGGTCAAACACCAGATTGTCCCGGCGCACCGGTGCCGTGGCCGCGCCCCCCGGGCGGGCTTCAAACTTCTGCGGTGCGGAGAAATCCGTTGGAAAGGCTGTGACGGCCTTGATCCGGGCGGTTTCTGCGTCCGTGCGGGGGGTGAAATTCAGGTGACGGTCATCCAACGCCTGCGCCGATGACGCAGAAAGGGCAATCAGAAGTCCGGTTGCGAGGCCTGTGGCTGAGGGGAATGAAATGGCTGGCATCGTCGCTACAGAAAGAAGAAGGGGCGGGACAATCCCGCCCCCATGTTGGGTTCTATTATTCGAACACAGCGTCTGGATTGTCGAGGCTGTCGGAACCTTCGAACGCCAGTTGGTCCAGACCCAGCGCAGCCACAGCGGCTTCGATGGATTTGGTTTGGTCAACCAGACCGTTCACGCCGCCCATCACCAGCGCTTCGCCTGCGGCGTTGCCGCGCTCCAGCATCTGGTCGTAGGAGAAGCCGGATTCAGCGGCTGTCTTGATGCGGCCCAGACCCATCATGGTGGCGGAGAGTTTGCCTTTCAGCTCTGCGTCCAGATCCGCGTCTGCGGCGGCCACGAGGTCAGACAGGGATGCGCCGGA
This sequence comes from Shimia marina, assembly GCF_001458175.1. Taxonomy (GTDB): domain Bacteria; phylum Pseudomonadota; class Alphaproteobacteria; order Rhodobacterales; family Rhodobacteraceae; genus Shimia; species Shimia marina. The sequence continues at coordinate 694,087 of NZ_CYPW01000006.1, read as the reverse complement.
CACGAGGGAGCCGTCTACACGCACATATTCGCCAAGGTAGACGTTCTGGATGCCCAGACCATCGTAGTAGTGGCTGTTGTGGGTGTTGTCGGAGAAGCAGTCATGCTCTTCTTCTGGATCGTTCAGCAGCAGGCCAAGGCGCATACGCTCACCAGCTTGCTCACCGTAGGACAGGGATCCCATGCCGGTCAGGATGGTCACGATGCCTGCGTCTTCGTCGCCGGTCACTGTGGTGCGGGCTTCGCCACCTTCGGCCCACTGAGCGGCCATCCACTCAAGATCGGACACCAGCAGGTCGGTTGCTGCCTTCAGGTATTGTGCGCGGCGGTCACAGTTGCCACCGGTGCAGTCGTCGCCAGATGCGAAATCAGTCCAGGCACGGTCGCCTGCGCCATGGGCGTGACCGTTGGTGTCCTGACCCCAGAGCAGGAATTCGATTGCGTGGTAGCCGGTGGCCACGTTGCTTTCGATGCCATCTGCTTCATGCAGAGTGCTTTCGAGCAGCTCAGGGGTGATTTCTGCGGCGTCCACGGTGGTGCCAGAGATGTCAAAGGACGCGTTGGCAACCACGTTCAGAGCAGCCAGCGGGTTTTCGTCGGTTGGGCCACCATAGGCCGCTTCCACATAGTCGATCAGACCTTCGTCCAGCGGCCATGCGTTCACTTTGCCTTCCCAGTCGTCCACGATGGCGTTGCCAAAGCGGTAAACTTCGGTCTGCTGGTAAGGCACGCGGGAGGCCAGCCATGCGTCTTTGGCGGTTTGCAGCGCCTCAGCAGATGGCGCTTCAACCAGCGCATTTACAGCCGCCTGCAGGGTCTTTGCAGTGGTCAGGCTGTCTTCATATTTTGCAGCGGCGATGTTGGCATAGTTGGTCAGAACATCGGCTTTTTCAGCGGCAAATGCCGGGGCTGCCAGCGCCAGAGCGGCAGCGGTTGTTGTCAGAAATGCACGTGTCATTGAATTGTCCTTCAAGGTCAGATCTACTGCATCACTGACCAATTTTATCAGGATCGTCAATCCTTATTGTTTTACTATGCTTTGAGCTGCGACGTGATGTCTCCCTCCCGTTGAAGAGGGTCGTTTCCCTTGGGGTAGTTTGTGTGACAAAGTCACTCTTCCAATAGATGTTCGTAGCGCGCATCCGTCAGGGTTTTCAGGAAGGCGACAATCGCATCCACGCGACGATCATCCAGCGCCGGACCATGGGTCAGCTCTTTCACCGCCAAGGTCTGCGGCACAGCCGGAGATCCAAAACGCTCCCCGGTTTCCGGATTGATCTGGCGGGCTTCGCTACGGGTGTTGAAACGGTTGTAAAACAACACAACCGTGCGCAGATCCTCAAACACACCATTGTGCATATAGGGGCCGGTGACAGCGACATTGCGCAAAGTTGGCGTCCTGAACTTGCCAAGCTGCATCGGATCGCCCTGCACCGCCGGGTTCGCGGCCAGCCCCGCGTCAACCGTGCCCGGCGCGACGCCATTCATGGCGCGCAGGGCCGTGTTCTCAGGAATACCGATGTTGTGAAATTCGTGATTGGTGAAGGTCTCGCGCGGGTCCATCGCGCTTGTACCGATCTGGTGACACAGGTTGCAGTTGGTGAACTGCTCGGAAAAAAACAGCACCCGGCCCAGCTCTTCTTCACTGGTGAGGGTCGCCTCGCCCCGCAAGAAACGGTCATACTTGCTGTCAAAAGGTGCAAAAACCTCTGTGCGCTCAAACGCGGCCAAGGCCGCCGTCATGGCGGTGTAGCCCGCAGAGGCATCTTGCAGAACCTCTGCCTCAAACAAATCTGAGAATGCCTGCTGATAGACCGGATCTTCGTTCAGGCGCGCAACCACCGCAGCGGCGTCTTTCATCCCCATTTCAATGGGGTTGAGTGGCGGGCCACCGGCCTGATCTTCGAGCTTGGGGGCGCGCCCATCCCAAAACTGTCCGCCAAGCCAGACCCCATCATCACCTCGATGAAACGCGGGGATAAACGCCGCATAAGACGCGGTCGGCGCATTGCGATCCCCCAGAGACTCGCCATCATCGCCAATGGAGGCCATGCCACGAGGATCGGCAAAACCATACTCCGGATCATGACAGGTGGCGCAGGACTGCGTACGATTGGCGGAGAGATTTTCGTCAAAAAACAACCGCTCCCCCAGCGCTTCAAGCGTCTTTATTTCCTCCTGCGCGGCGGCAAAGGACGCAGCACAGACAACACATGTAATGGCAAATAAGCGATACATCAGACGACTCTATTCTGACTGGTTTACTTGGGTTTGCGTCTCTTCGTGATCAAGGTCAACGCTCCGAGATGCCGCACCCAACAAAAAGCCCCCGACAGAGCGGGGGCTTTGTAACAGACAGAATAAAAGACAGGCGCGTCGTTTAGCGATCGCGGAACTGTGGCTCACGCTTCTCGGCAAAGGCGGCCATGCCTTCTTTCTGATCTTCGGTCGCAAAGAGCGAATGGAAGGCGCGGCGCTCAAACAGCAGACCTTCGCGCAACGTGGTTTCGAAGCTGCGGTTCACCGCTTCTTTGGCTGTGCGCGATGCGATCAGGGATTTCTCAGCAATCTTTTGTGCCGCGCTCATGGCTTCTTCCATCAGCTTTTTGGCAGGCACAACGCGGCTGACAAGGCCGGAACGCTCAGCTTCGGCGGCATCCATGAATCGGCCAGTCAGGTTCATGTCCATCGACTTGGCTTTGCCCACAGCGCGGGTCAGGCGCTGGCTGCCGCCAATGCCCGCAATCACACCGAGATTGATTTCTGGCTGACCAAATTTGGCAGTCTCAGAGGCGATGATGAAGTCACAGGCCATGGCCAGTTCGCACCCACCGCCCAGCGCGTAGCCGGAAACGGCGGCGATCACAGGCTTGCGGATCTCCTGAATACGGTCCCCGAAATCGGCAAACAGGTTGGACAGATTCACTTCGGCGAAGCTCATCGTGGACATCTCTTTGATGTCGGCCCCTGCGGCAAAGGCTTTTTCTGAGCCGGTGATGACGATGCAGCGCACCTTATCATTGGCATCCGCACTTTCCAGAGCTTCCTGGAGCTCTCCGATCAGCTGTTGGCTGAGCGCGTTCAGCGCGTCGGGGCGGTTGAGCTTGATGAGGGCCACGTGGTCCTCGATGTCGACGATGATCGTCTCAAAAGCCATGATCCATGCTTTCATTGTTCCGGTCAGGGCTGATTCCTTACCATTTGATGAAAAGGGATCAAGCTATCTTTGACATTGCCCACAGTAGAAAGACGAGCGCCCCGATTGGGTGATTCGGCTGATTTTGCTTGTGCATTCGGGGGTTTTACAGGGTTCTCCCTCCCGTCCGTAGACGTCAAAGGTGTGTTGAAAATATCCCAGTTCTCCATCGGCCTGACGAAAGTCACGCAACGAACTGCCGCCTGCTTCAATGGCCTCCTGCAACACCTTACGAATTATCGGCACAAGGGACTGTACCCGCTCTTTGGAAATCGCCCCTGCCTTGCGTTTTGGCGCTATCCCTGCGCGAAACAGAGCTTCGCAAACATAGATATTGCCCAGCCCCGCCACAATCCGCTGATCCAGAAGCGCCGATTTGATCGGCGTGTTGCGCCCCTCAAGCTGCGCCACCAGATAGGCTTCATGAAAATCATTGCCCAGAGGCTCAGGGCCGATCTTGGCCAGCAGAGGGTGGCGCTCTGCGGTCTCTGTTGTCAGCAGGTCCATCGCACCAAAGCGGCGCGGATCGTTGAAGGTCACCCGCGCGCCATTGTCCATGTCAAAGACCACATGATCGTGTTTCTGAGCCTGCGGATGATCATGCACAAACTGCCCCAGCGGATCCCCAGACACGGTCATGCGACCGGACATGCCCAGATGGATCAGCAAGGTCTCACCCCGATCAAGATCAGCAAGGATATATTTAGAGCGCCGCCGCAACTGTATCACCTGCGCCCCGGTCAGACGCGCGGCCATCCGCTCCGGAAACGGCCAGCGCAGGTCGGGGCGGTTCACCGCCGCCTTGGCAATCACCGCGCCTTCCATGGCCGGTTGCAGACCACGGCGGACGGTTTCGACTTCGGGGAGTTCGGGCATGATGATGTGAGTCCTTTGGCTGCTCAGGACAATGCGCAATTTGTGCAGTGGTAAGCAAGTCACCTTCTTGGCCCGCACAGCGGGCCGCGCCAGACCTCCCCCATAGGAGGGCGCTTTGCTTCCTCCCGAGGCCGGACACGGCCCTTTTATCCCCTCACCAATTCGACGCATTGTACCCTTTCGGCACGCCCTATATGTAAGGAGCAACCAAGAGGATTGCGCGTGATGGCGAACAACGACAACACCACCCATTTCGGATTTGAAACCGTACCGGAAAGCGAAAAAGCGGGCCGTGTGCAGGGCGTTTTTGGCTCGGTGGCCTCCAAATACGATGTGATGAATGATGTCATGTCCATGGGCATTCACCGCATCTGGAAAGATGCGATGATGGATTGGCTCGCGCCGCGCCCGGGCCAAAAACTGTTGGATGTGGCGGGCGGCACCGGCGATGTGTCCTTCAAATTTCTCAATCGCGCCGGATCTGGCCATGCGACGGTCTGCGATCTGACCGAGCCGATGCTGGTGGAAGGGCGCAAGCGGGCGGAGGCCGATGATATGGCCGAGAGCCTTGATTGGGTTGTGGGCGACGCCATGGCGCTGCCGTTTGAGGACAACACTTTTGATGTCTACACAATCAGCTTTGGCATTCGCAATGTAACCCGCCCACAGGAAGCCTTGAATGAGGCGTTTCGCGTGCTCAAACCGGGCGGGCGCCTGATGGTGCTGGAGTTTTCCCAGATCCCCAATGACATGATGCAGAAGGTCTATGACCTCTATTCCTTCAACATCATCCCGCGCATGGGGCAGGTGATCGCAAATGACCGTGACAGCTATCAATATCTGGTCGAATCGATCCGCAAATTCCCCGATCAGGAGACCTTCCTTGATATGGTGAAAGCCGCCGGATTCGAGAATGCGAAATACCGCAATCTGACCATGGGCATTGCCGCGCTGCATTCGGGCTGGAAGCTGTGAGAGGGCCGCATAATCTCATTCGCCTGATCCGCACCGGGGCCACGTTGGAACGTGCGGGTGCCATGGAAGCGGTGCTTGACGCCTTTGAAGCGCCGCGTCACGTGCGCATTGTGCTGCGCACGCTGGCCTGGCCGTTTCAATGGCTGGCCATCAAAGGCGACACAGATGTGCCGCCCCTGCCCCGCGCACTGACGGCTCTGGGTCCGGCCTACATCAAATTTGGCCAGGTGCTCTCCACCCGACCTGATGTGGTGGGCGCGGATCTGGCCACGCAACTGCGGGTGTTGCAGGATAAGCTGCCACCGTTTTCCGTGGCTGAAGCCAAAGCAGAAGTCGCGCGCGAACTGGGGCTGGATGCGGATTCGGTCTTTTCTGAGTTTTCCGAACCTGTCGCCGCAGCCTCCATTGCACAGGTGCACCGCGCCCGACTGGCGAGCACCGGCGAAGAGGTCGCTGTCAAAGTGCTGCGACCGGGTATTGAGCGGGCCTTCCGCAAGGATGTGGATGCCTTCTACTTTGCCGCCAATATGATTGCTGCGCTCTCTCCGGCCTCGCGCCGCCTGCGCCCGATTGAGGTGATTGAGCATTTTGACGGCGTGGTGACCGGGGAGCTGGATCTGCGCCTTGAAGCCGCATCGGCCAGCGAGTTTGCCGCCAATACCGCAGAGGATGATGGATTTCAGGTGCCCACGGTCAACTGGGCTTACTCCGCCAAACGGGTGATGACGCTGGGCTGGGCCGAGGGCACGCCGATTGGCGACAATGCCGCGCTGGATGCAGCAGGTCATGATCGTCAGAAACTGGGCGCCCGGGTGTTGGAACTGTTTCTCAATCATGCGCTGCGCGATGGGTTTTTCCACGCGGATATGCATCAGGGGAATATGAAGGTCGCCGCCAGTGGCGATATCATCGCCTATGATTTTGGCATCATGGGCCACATTGATGAATACACCCGCCGAGTCTATGCGGAGATCCTGTTTGGCTTCATTCAGCGCGATTACAAACGCGTGGCGGAGGTGCATTTTGAAGCCGGCTATGTGCCAGCGGATCAGGATGTGGATGAATTTGCCCGCGCGCTGCGTGCGGTTGGGGAGCCGATCTTTGGCATGGATGCCGATCACATTTCCATGGGGCGGCTGCTCAACTATCTGTTTGAGGTGACCGAGCGCTTTGGCATGGAAACCCGCACCGAGCTGATCCTGCTGCAACGCACCATGGTGGTGGTCGAAGGCGTGGCGCGCTCGTTGGATTCTCGTGTGAACATCTGGGATGTGGCGAAACCGGTGGTCACCAGCTACATCCGCGACAGCATTGGCCCGCGGGCGGTGCTGGGTGATCTGGTGAAAACCGCCAAGATTCTGGCGCGCTTTGGGCCACGGCTGCCCGGCATTGTCGAAGCCACCCTGATTGCGCAGTCGGAGACAGCGCCGGCTGAAACGCCGCGCCCCTGGGCCTGGTTGATTGGGGGCGTGCTGATTGGTGGACTGGCCACCGGTGCACTCATGATGGTCGGCTTCACGCTGTAGGTGCGCACGCGGGAGAGAGGGGCCAGCCCCTCTTGGCCTGCGGCCAATTCACCCCGGGATATTTGCGTCAAGAGGAAGGCCAGAAAACGCGCGCCACAGGCTCAGCGGCAGCTGAGCCACGCCCAACGCAAAAGAAGCGCCCGTTGGGCGCTTCTCTTTGGGGCGGGAGCCCCTTTGAAACCATAGGAGGACAGAGGCCTTAAATCAGCCCGGCATGGGCCATGGCAGCATCGATCTGCGTTTTGGTCGCATCCGACAGGCCGGTTAGGGGCAGGCGGACTTCTTCGTTGCACAGACCCAGGCGCGACAGGGCGTATTTTGCCCCCACAAGGCCCGGCTCCACAAAAATCGCCTCATGCAGCGGCATCAGCTTGTCCTGATACTCCAGTGCTTTGGCATAATCGCCCGCCAGCATGGCGGCCTGAAATTCGGCGCAAAGTTTAGGCGCCACATTTGCGGTGACAGAGATGCAGCCGACGCCGCCATGGGCGTTGAACCCCAGCGCGGTGGCGTCTTCGCCGGAGAGCTGAATGAAATCGGCACCACAGGCGGCGCGTTGCTGGCTTACCCGGGCCAGATCGCCGGTGGCGTCTTTCACACCCACGATGCGCTCCAGCTTGGCAAGTTCGCCCATGGTCTCAGGGCTCATATCCACCACAGAGCGGCCCGGGATGTTGTAGATTATGATCGGCAAGGAACAGCAATCATGGATGGCGGTGAAATGCGCAATCAGCCCACGTTGGGTGGGTTTGTTGTAGTAAGGCGTCACAACCAGAATCGCATCCGCCCCAACTTTTTCAGCATGCTGGGCCAGCCCGATCGCTTCGAGCGTGTTGTTGGAGCCCGCCCCGGCAATCACCGGCACACGGCCCGCAGAGGCGCGCACCACTTCTTCCACCACAGCTTCATGCTCGGCATGGCTCAGGGTGGGGCTTTCACCGGTGGTGCCCACCGGCACAAAGCCATTGGTGCCTTCCCCAATGTGCCATTCCACCAGTTTCTTGAGCGTTTCCAAATCCAGCTCGCCGTTCGTAAACGGCGTGACGAGTGCGGGGTAAGACCCTTTGAACATGGCACGCTCCTTTTTTATGCGCAGCTGGGCGGAATTGCCCGATCTATCAAAACCGCGCGGACCCTAGCGGGAAGTTGCCAACTTGCCAAGATTGTGAGTTGAGAACACAGGGTGCGCGGCGTATCTTGCGGTTTCTATCCTGTCTGGCATAGGAAATTGCAAGCCATGTTGCGTCTTTTTCTGACACTGTTTGTGGCCTTGTGCATGGCCCTGCCGGTAAGCGCGCAGGATCGCGACGCCCTGCGCAGCGCCATGTCTTCGGTGCGTGCAAAGGATTGGAGCGGGGCCACCCGCGCCGTGCGCAAGAGCGATCCCGCCACCAAGGACATCATCGAATGGCACCGGCTGCGCGCCGGAGAAGGCTCTGCAGACGACGTGGTGGCCTTTCTCAACCGGCGTGCGGACTGGCCCGGCCTGCCCTATCTGCGCAAGCAATCCGAACCTGCCTTTGAAGACGTCTCCCATGAAACGGCGCTGTCGTTTTTTGTGCATGGCAATGCCCAGACCGCCGAAGGCACGCTGGCGCAAGCAAAGGTTCTGGAAAAAGCGGGCGAAACCGGCGCGGCGCAGGCCTCTGTGGTGTTGGCATGGCGCACGCTGCCGATGTCGGATCAGACCCATGCGCTTTATCTGCGCCGCTATGGCGATCTGCTTGCGCCCCACCACACCGCGCGGCTGGATGCGATGTTGTGGAAAGCCTGGAAAAGCAATTCTGAGGCCATGTACCCCCATGTCTCTGAGGGCTGGATGGCGCTGGCCAAGGCACGGCTGGGGCTGCGCGCCATGGTCAACGGCGTGGATGGGTTGATTGCCGCGGTGCCGGCAGATCTGCAAGAAGATGCCGGGCTGGCCCATGAGCGGTTTGTCTGGCGCCACCGCAAGGACCGTGACGACAGTACGATTGAGCTTGTTCTGGACCGCAGCCGGGCAAACACGTTGGGTGTGGCAGAAGAATGGGCCCCGCGCCGACGGTCACTGATGCGCAGCCAGATGCGGGCAGGCAACTATAAAACCGCCTATGCGCTGGCCTCAACCCACCGGCTCACGCCGGAAGCGGGCTATGCCTATGCCGATTGTGAATGGCTTGCGGGCTATGTCGCGCTGCGGTTTCTCAACCGCCCGGAAGAGGCGGCAGCGCATTTTCTGAATTTTGCCCGCAGTGTGGAAACCCCGATTTCTCTGGGCCGCGCGGGCTATTGGATGGGCCGCGCCTATGAGGCCATGGGCGATGCTGAGACCGCCCAGCAGGCCTATGTGGCGGGCGGTGCCCATCAGACCAGTTTTTATGGGCTGCTGGCCGCAGAAAAAGCGGGTATTGCCTATGACCGCGCGCTGAATGGCACAGAGACCTTCCCGGACTGGCGCAAGGCCTCCTGGACAGAGAGCAGCGTGCATCAGGCCGCCCGCAGCCTGCTGGCCGCAGGAGAGCTGGATCTGGCCGAACGTTTCTGGGTGCATCTGAGCGAATCGCAGGATCGTATGGCGCTGGGGCAGATGGGGCAGATGGCGCTGGATCTGGGACAGCCGCATGTGGCGGTGATGCTGGGCAAACAGATGGTGCGCATGGGGGTGACCCTGCCGGGGCCCTATTATCCGCTGCATCCGCTGGCAGAGCAAAAGCTGCCTGTGCCGGATGAGCTGTCGCTGGCCATTGCGCGCCGCGAAAGTGAATTTGATCCTGTGGTGGTGAGCCACGCCGGTGCGCGCGGCTTGATGCAGCTGATGCCGGGCACGGCGCGGGATGTCTCCAAGGACATCGGCGAAGTCTATGTGCTGGGCAACCTGACCAGAGATCCGAAATATAACGCGCGCCTTGGCAGTGCCTTTCTCGCCGATCTGGCAGAACAGTTTGACGGCAATATCATCATGATTGCAGCCGCTTATAACGCCGGGCCCCGTCGCCCAACGCGCTGGATGGCCAATAATGGTGATCCGCGCGGCGGCTCGGTGGAGGCGATGATCGACTGGATTGAAATGATCCCGTTCAATGAAACCCGCAACTATGTGATGCGGGTCTCTGAGAGCCTGCCGGTCTATCGCGCGCGGCTGGGGCAGGATCCCCATCCCGTGCCGTTCAGCCGTGAAATCACCGGACGCACGATCCGCCCCCGATAAGGCACCAGATAGGGCAAAGCGCGCAGATGCCCACAGCGCTCAGCGCGCCTGCCGCTCCCGCCACCATGTGAAGAGCCCCGCGCCAAGTACAATCGCAGCGCCAATCGCCACGTTGCTGCGCAGGGTTTCCCCAAAGGCCACCATGCCCAACGCCGCCGCAAAGGGCAGTTGCAGATAGGCAAAGGGCTGCACCGCGCTGGCTTCGGCAACATCATAGGTGCGGATCAGGAGCCAGTGCCCAAAAACACCGGAGCAACACAAAAGCGCCATCCAGAACCAATCGGGCCCAGCGATGGGTTCCCAGAAAAACACCCCAATCGCCGTCATCACCACGCAGCCCACGGTGCCGGTGTAAAAGAAGCTGGTCTGGGCCGTATCGCCACGGGCAACATAGCGGGTCATCAGACCATAGAGCGCAAACATCAAAGCCCCAATCAGAGGCACCACGGCAGCAGGGCTGAACACGCCAGAGCCGGGCTGCAGAATGATCATCACACCCATCGCGCCGACGCCAATCGCCGACCAGCGCCGCCAGCCCACTTTTTCCCCCAGCACAGGGCCGGAGAGCGCAGCGATGATCAGCGGGTAGCAAATGAAGATCGCATGGGTTTCGGTCAGCCCCAGCAATGTGAAGGCATAGACCGTCACACAAATCTCCAGCGCCAGAAGCGCGCCGCGCCCTACTTGCATCCAGAGGTGGTTGGTCTGCATGACCTGCCGCAATCCGCCGCTTTGGCGTGACGAGAGCGCCAGTACAAACAGGGCAAAGAACCAGTAGCGGATCATCACCACCAGATAGGTGTTATATTCCCCTGCCAAATGGCGAGAGACCCCATCTTGGAGCGCAAAGACCAAAGTGGTCACTGTCATCAGCAGAATACCAAGGCGGTTGTTCGCCTGCGACGGAGCGTTTTGTGTCATGGGGAAGGCGTGTCCGACGGCTTGGTGCAGCGGGTCATATGGCGCTTGCGGCCAAATCCCGGCACGCGGGTCACGTCAAATCCAGCCGCTTCCAGCCCCCGGCGCACAAAACCTGCCGCTGTATAGGTGGCGGCTGTGCCGCCCGCACAGGTATGCCGCCCCACTTGTGCCATCAACTCGGCATTCCAGAGCTCTGGGTTTTTGGCTGGGGAAAACCCATCAAGAAACCAGGCGTCCGCAGCAAAGCTGTGCTGCGGCAGGGTCTCGCGCGCATCGCCAATCACCACCTCAGCAGAGATCCCCTCCAGACTGCGCAGGCGGAGATCCTCTGCATAGGCCGCCACCAGCCGCGCGGCATAGGGCGCAACCTCCGGAAAGGCCGCAAGCGCGCGCGCCATTTCATCAGCCCGCATGGGGAAAGCCTCAAAGGAGGTGAAGCGCAGCGGGCTGTCCATGCCCGCCTCCTCCCAGGCTTTCCAGACCGTCAACAGGTTCAACCCGGTGCCAAAACCCAGCTCTGCAATGTGAAATCCCGGAGCAAAACGCGCAGGCAGATCATTGCCAGCAAGAAACACATGCCGGGTTTCCGCCAGCCCGTTGTCGAGGCTGAAGTAGGGATCATCAAACCGAGTGGATACGGGAATGGCCTCATCGCGCCACTCAAGGTCCGCCTGCTCTTTGCGCATGGTGCATTGCCTTTTGGAGGTTCAGGCGGCATTTGACCATAAACTGTTCCATTGGCAATGGGAGATCACGATGGTGGATGTGACCGTGATGGGCGCGGGGGCCTTTGGGCTTTCGGTGGCTTGGGCCTGCGCAAAACGCGGAGCCAGAGTGCGGGTGATTGATCCCAATGGCGTGGGCGCGGGTGCAAGCGGCGGTCTGGTGGGCGCATTGGCGCCGCACACGCCGGAGAACTGGAACGTCAAAAAGGCCTTTCAGTTTGACAGCCTGATCATGGCGGAGGGTTGGTGGGCCGAGGTGGAAGCCGCAGGTGGCGTGAGTGCTGGCTATGGCCGCACCGGGCGCATTCAGCCGATCCGCGACGAACACGCGCTCACACTTGCCAAGGCCCGCGCGGAAAGCGCCAAAGAGCTTTGGCAAGGCAAAGCCATCTGGGAGATTGTGCCACAGGACAGCCTTGGCGACTGGGCCCCGGCCAGCCCCACCGGCTGGCTGATCCACGACACATTGACGGGCCGTATGTTCCCGCGCCGCGCCTGTGCCGCGCTGGCCGCCGCGCTTATCGCCAAGGGTGCAGAGATCGTCCAAGACGGCATGCCGCAGGGCAAGGTGATCTGGGCCACGGGGTATGAAGGCTTGCTGGCGCTGTCAGACGAGATCGGCAAAGCGGTTGGCAATGGCGTGAAAGGTCAGGCGGCGCTGTTGCGGCTGGACCAATCAAAAGCGCCGCAGCTCTTTGCCGATGCGGTGCACATCGTACCCCATGCGGATGGCACGGTGGCGATTGGTTCCACCAGCGAGCGCGACTTTGCGGATGCCACCAGCACCGATGCGCAACTTGATGACGTGCTGGCGCGTGCCTATGCGGCGGTGCCAACACTGCGCGATGCCGAGGTGATTGAACGCTGGGCCGGGGTGCGCCCGCGTGCCAAAAGCCGCGCGCCGATGCTGGGGGACCACCCCACGCGCAGCGGAGACTTCATTGCCAATGGCGGCTTTAAAATCGGCTTTGGCATGGGGCCAAAAGCGGGGGAAGTGATGGCGGATCTGGTGCTGGAGGGCAAAGACGCCGTGCCCGACGCCTTCCGCCCTGAAGCCTCGCTCTGAGCTTTACTGGTTCTGCCCGACGTCTTCTTTGAGCGCCTCCATCAAGGCGGTCAGGGAGGCGGTGTAATGCGCGCTGGTCAGGCGACCCTCCGCATCAAACTCGTTGCTGCTGTTGGCCAGCCCAAATTCAGAGCCAAGGGCGATGCGCGGCCGGAAAGCCACCAAGCAGCTGCGCAGCATCATCTGCGCCCGCACGCCGCCTGCGCGGCCCGCCGCCGCGCTCATCAGCGCCGTGGATTTGCCCACCATTGGTTTCTCAGAGTGGCGACTGATCCAATCCAAGGCGTTTTTCAAAACACCGGTGACACCCGCGTTATATTCCGGTGTGGAGATCAGCAGCGCATCCGCCTCCGCAATCTGTGCCACAAGGGTGTTCACAGCTTCGGGCAGGCCGCTTTCGCTTTCCAGATCCCCGTCATAGAGGGGCAGATTCAGATCCGCCTCCACATAGTCCGCAGCCCCATAGAGCCGCGCCGCTTCACGCAGCAGCATCTTGTTGGTGGAGCCCGCGCGCAATGCGCCGGAAATACCAAGCAGTTTATGGGGCATGATCACATCTCCTTGTTCGCCATACCCTCAAGCTAAAGCAAAAGGCGCCGCACACAAGCGACGCCTTTCCACAAGGTCTGTGCATCTACACAGATATTACGCGTTGGGCAGGATGACGATTTCCACCCGACGGTTCTGACGGCGGCCCTCTTCGTCGAGGTTGGAAGCAATTGGCTGATCCTCACCCCGACCGATGGCCTGAATGCGGCCAAAGGCGACGCCATTGTCCAAAAGCACATCCGCCACCGCATTGGCGCGGCGCTCTGACAGTGTCTGGTTGTAACTGGCGGCCCCGGTGTTGTCGGTATGGCCCAGCACCTGCACGGTGGTGTCGGGATAGGCGTCAAGGCTGCGCGCCACTTTGGCCAAATCATCTTTCAGGCTGGCGTTGACGGCAAAACTGTCCACATCAAACAAAATGTCCTGCGGCATGGTCAGGATCAGACGGTCACCAGTGTTTTCAATGCGCACATCCTCATCAAGCTGCGCACGCAACTCCGCTTCCTGTTTGTCCAACTCATTGCCAATCAGCGCGCCGGCACCGGCCCCGATGGCCGCTCCCGCCAGCGCATTGTTGTCAGTGGCCACAGCCAGACCCGCGCCGATGATGCCGCCAAGAACCGCACCGCCTTTGGTCTGGCGATAGGCATCACGCTCCTCAGAGGATCCCGCCACATAGGCCGGATCGGTACAGGCGGTCAGCGCAAGGGTCGACAGCGCGCAGATGGACAGGGTGATTTTTTTCATGGTCTCGCCTCAAATCTCTATGCCGGTGGTCCGGCTTTTGTCTGATTTATACGCCAAGCACGGCATGCGCCCAAGTCACAGCCCCTCACAAATCGGCAATTTGACGCCGAAACGGGGGCTCAGGCCTCTGCGCGGGCCGATTCATAGGCCAACATCGCGCGTTTGACCGGCACGCCCCAGTGATAGCCCCCCAGCCCCCCGGATTTGCGCATGGCCCGGTGACAGGGAATCAGCCAGCTCACAGGGTTGCGCCCCACCGCTGTGCCCACCGCCCGCACCGCGCGCGGGTTGCCGATGACACGGGCAATCTCCGAATAGGTGGTGACCTCTCCCGAGGGGATCCGCATCAAGGCTTCCCAGACTTTGATCTGCAACGCCGAGCCGATCATATAGACCGGCACCTTGCTGTGATCCACCTGCTGCGCCTGATAGGCGGCCAACACCCAAGGGCGCAGAAACATGGGATCTTCGACAAAATTTGCCTGCGGCCAGCGCGACATGAGGTCTTCAAAGGCGGCGGCCTCCCCTGTTTCCGCCGCGAAGGCAATGCCGCAGATGCCCTTCTCCGTGCCAGTCACAAGCGACAGGCCAAAGGGGCTGTCAAACCACCCCCAATAGATGGTGAGCCCGGCGCCACGTTTGGCATAGTCTCCCGGGCTCATGGCCTCCCAGCGCAGGAACAGATCATGCAGCCGCCCGGAACCCGACAGGCCCACCGCATTGGCCGTATCCAGCGTGGTAAACCGCTCCTGCAAAAGCGCCTTGGCATGGCCCAGCGTCAGATATTGCTGAAAGCGTTTGGGCGACACCCCAGCCCAGCGGGTGAAGAGCCTTTGAAAATGCGCCGGGCTCATCTCCATGGCGCTGGCCAGATCCTGAAGAGAGAGGGTCGCACCCTCTGCCTCGTCAATCAAAGCAATCGCACGCCGCATCACGTGATAATGGTAGCCTTCAGTCATATCGGTCATTTGGGGCTCCTGTGTTGCGGGCACAGTAGGCACGAGGCACCGCCCCGGCGACCCGAAAATTGCGCTTTCTCGCGACCGCCTCTTGATTCTGCGCAAAAATGAGACATCTTTGTCTCATGATGAGAAAAACACATAACCGTATTTTAGAGGCCGGCTTCCGCGTTTTCGCCGCAACCCCCACTGCAACCCTGCAAGACGTGGCAGATGAAGCCGGCATCGGTCGCGCGACGCTGCACCGTCACTTCAAGGGACGCGAGGAACTGATGGCTGCGTTGGCGCTCACCGCAATGAAAGAGCTGGATACGGCCATTGAGGCAGCCACGCAGGATGCCTCAAGCCACACAGAAGCCCTGCGGCGCAGTCTGGATGCGATGATTCCATTGGCCGACCGCCAGATGTTTCTGGCCAATGAGCCGCTGGATCATGTGCCCGAAGTGCTGGCCGCCTACACCCAACAACTTGACGAACTCGCCGAGGCCATCGAGGCCGCCAAAGACGAGGGCGGGTTTGACCGTGCCGTGCCCACCGCATGGATTGTGCAGGCTTATGAGACGCTCACCTACGCCGCCTGGGCCGTGGTGCGCGACGGCAATGTCACCGCCACGGAGGCTGCAGAGCTGATGTGGCGCACCCTGCAATCTGGACTGTCAGGAGGACAATCATGATACCGGAAAGCTTTATCACCCTGGCCATGCAAGTGGACGAAGTGTTCCTGCTGATCGGCGGGGCGATCCTTGTGATCGAAATCGCCGAAGCCTGGTTCAAGGGCAATCTGAAAGGCAAAACCTGGCTGGAGATGCTGGCCAGCGCCTCCACGCAGGTGCCCTATCTTTTGCTGGAAACCACGATGATGACGGCGCTCTACTTTGGGCTCTACATCTTCAGCGCAGAAATCGTCACATGGCATCTGCCCACAAGCTGGCCATGGCTGATCGCCGCTATTCTGCTGGCGGATCTGACCTACTACTGGGAACATCGCATCGCCCATCGTGTGCGCCTGTTGTGGACACAGCACGCTGTGCACCACTCCAGTCGGGACTATAACATTGTCACCGCCGTGCGCTTTGGCCCGCTCGAAAGCCTGTGGTCTTTCATCGCGCATCTGCCCATGGTGTTGGTCGGGTTCAGCCCGGATGTGGTGCTCGGGTCCGTCATTCTGGTGCAGGCCTATCAGACCTGGCTGCACACGGAACTGATCGGCAAGCTTGGCCCGCTGGAGTGGGTGCTCAACACCCCGAGCCACCACCGGGTCCACCATGGCTGTGACGCGAAATATCTGGATAAGAACTATGGCGGCATCCTGATCCTCTGGGACCGGCTCTTTGGCAGCTTTCAGGTGGAAGAGGAGCGCCCACGCTATGGGCTGACCACGGATTTTGACAGCCAGAACCCCGTCAAAGTCTGGTTTTCAGAAATGCCGGCTTTGTGGCGCGACATCAAACGGGCCAAATCCGCCCGCGAACTGCGCGGACGTCTGTTTGGACCACCCGGCTGGAAGCCCTAGGCTGATCCTTGCCGAATATGGGCCGCGGGTTGCGAAACACCGCGGCCCTCCCATATGAAGGCCCGTGAGCCACATTCCAACGCGCAACCGCGAGACATATTTCATGAGCCTTCGGGACAAAATTGGCGCCTTTATCGCGCGCCCGGCCTTTCGTAACTCCATTCTTGGCGTGATCCTGTTCAACGCCATCATTCTGGGTCTGGAAACTTCAAAGCCGCTGATGGAGGCCATGGGCCCGCTGCTGATCACATTGGACAGCCTGTGCCTTGCGGTTTTTGTCTTTGAGATCATCGCCAAGCTTTACGTGCAGCGCGGACGGTTTTTCAGCGATGGCTGGAACATCTTTGATTTTGTGATTGTCGGCATCGCGCTTGTGCCAGCAGCACAGGGGCTGGCAGTGCTCAGGGCGCTGCGTATCCTGCGCCTTTTGCGCGTGGTCTCTGTCGCGCCCTCGCTGCGGCGGGTGATCGAGGGGCTGATCAATGCCCTGCCCGGCATGGGCTCGGTTTTCCTGTTGATGGCGCTGGTGTTCTATATTGGAGCGGTGATGGCCACCAAACTCTTTGGCACTGCCTTTCCAGAGTGGTTCGGCACGCTGGGGAAATCCGGCTACTCGCTGTTCCAGATCATGACACTGGAAAGCTGGTCCATGGGCATCGTGCGCCCGGTGATGGAAGTGTTCCCTTATGCGTGGATGTTCTTTGTGCCGTTTATCCTGCTGACCACATTCGTTGTGCTCAATCTGGTGGTTGGTCTGGTGGTGAACTCCATGCAGGATGCACATCACGTCGAAGCGGAAGCCGAAACCGGCAACTATCGCGACGAAGTGCTGGCCCGGCTGGCGGATATCGAAAAGCTTCTGAAAGAGCAGACCCCGCGCTGACCCAACATCGGTGCCGCGCGCTGTCTTCAAGAAAAAAGCCCCGCAGACTGTTTCTGCGGGGCTTTGTTTTGCTCTGCTAAGTCTGGCTCACATCTTCAGATTGCGCGCCGAATCCTTGATGGCGTCATATTGGCCTGACGGGCGGAAGCGCCACAGGTAATCCGCCATGATCGCTTCAGGCGCCAAGGGACGAATGCCCAGCGCCTCAAAACCTTTGGCCGCGTCAGACACCACATTGTCGCTGCGCAGCAGGATCAGCTGATCGGAGGTGATCACAGAATTGTGCCACAACCCCAAGGTCAGCTTCTGCAAAAGGCCAAAGCCAAAGGCCATCAGACGCCCCACAAAGAACGGCAGATTGATCACAATCTTGCGGCGGTGGATCACTGTCAGCATTTCATCAATCCAGCCGCGCAGGGATTTCACCTCCGGACCACCCAGCTCATAAAGGCCGCTGGCCTCCCCCATGATGCCCATGACAGCAGCCTGCGCCACATCATCGACATAGACCGGCTGAAATTTGGTCTCGCCGCCCATGATCGGCAGGAACGGGCCAAGGCGCGCCATGCTGGCAAACCGATTGAAGAATTCATCATCCTGACCAAAAATCACCGAGGGGCGCAGGATCATCGCATTGGGCATATGCTGCAACACGGCGGCTTCGCCATGTGCCTTGGAGCGCGCATATTTGCTTTTACTCTCTTCAGAGGCGCCAAGTGCGGAGAGATGCACCATCGTGGCAACCCCTTCGGCTGCGGCGATCCGTGCGATCCGCTCTGCGCCTTCGTTCTGAACAGCCTCAAAGGTATTCTTGCCGCGATCCGCCAGAATGCCCACACAGTTCACCACCGCATCAGAGCCCTGCATCACCGCCTGTACCGAGGCATCATCGCGTATGTTGCAGAACACTGGCTCCACCTGACCGACAGCGCCATAGGGCTTTACGAACATCGCTTCATTGGGGCGCCGGACGGCCACCCGCACCAACCAGCCTTCTTTTGCCATGCGCCGCGCAATGTGACGCCCCACAAAACCGGATCCGCCAAAGATGGTGACGAGTTTGGACATGGGAAGCCTCCGCTGTTGCCTAGTCCCCGCTGAAATACCGCTCAGAGCCGCTCAGAACAAGCATCAAAGGTGCTTCCGCGACAAGAAAGCCCTGACAAATTGGTGGATTAGCGCCAACGCTGCGATCACCCCCACCGAGAGCCGCGAAAAAATTTTGAAAAAAATTCGGAATCGCGTTGACACCCCCCGCCCCTAGGCTTAAACGCCTGCCTCACCAACCCGTGCCCAGATGGCGGAATTGGTAGACGCGCTAGCTTCAGGTGCTAGTGTCCGTATGGACGTGGAGGTTCGAGTCCTCTTCTGGGCACCATTGGTTTTCCCCGAAAATCCCAGCATAAATTGTGGTTTAAACCGCTGATGTCGTGCTGCGCATGTGCTCTGTGATGCGCCGTGCAAGCCCCTGTTGCAGGCGCGCGTGGCGCTCCACAATCAGGCAGGCAGGGCTGTTTCACATCCTACCCACATGGTTGTGCTGGACATTTCCGGCCTCTGCCCCCTAGGTTTTGCCGCAAGACATCAACCTGGAGGGGGCCGCAATGTCCAAACACCTACTCGCCGCAACCGCAATCGCTGCACTGTCCGCAACCACCGCCTTTGCCGATGGCCATTGCGCCGATGGCAAAACCCTGACCGATGGCGCACTGACCATCGCCACCGGCAACCCCGCCTATTTCCCATGGGTGCTGGACAACGCACCGGAAAGCGGTGAGGGCTTTGAAGCCGCCGTGGCCTATGCCGTCGCCGCAGAAATGGGCTTTGCCGCAGAAAATGTCACCTGGGTGCGCTCATCCTTTGATCAGGCGATTCAGCCCGGTCCGAAAGATTTTGACCTGAACCTGCAGCAGTTCTCCATTACCGAAGACCGCGAGAAGATGGTGGATTTCTCCGCACCCTATTATGCCGCCCCCATGGCGATTCTCGCCGCCGGCTCTGTTGCCGATACTGACACCAGCATCGCCGCCCTGCAGGGGCTTGTCTGGGGCGCCATGGGCGGCACCACGGCGGTGCCCGTCCTGATGGAGACCATCGCCCCCAGCAGCCAGCCGCTTTTGTATGGAGACAACGCCGATGTGACAGCCGCCATGCAGGCCGGGCAGATCGACGCGGCGCTGTTTGACCTGCCCACCGCGCTTTATCTGAGTGCCGTGGTGGTGGAGGGCTCCAAGGTGATTGGCCAGTTCCCCGCAGACCGCACCGAAAACCCGGATCGTTTCGGCATGTTGATGGAAGAGGGCAACCCCTTGAAGGCCTGTGTGGATGCGGCTATCGACTCGCTGACGGAAACTGGGAAACTGGCGGAGATCGAAGCCCAGTGGTTGCAGCAGACCACAGGCGTTCCGCTCATTAAATAACATGACACACGACAAAGCGGCGGGCAAAACCCGCCGCCAGATCCACGAAGACCGCCTGCGCCGCCGCGCCCTGCGCGTGGCCGCCAGCAGCACTGCGGCGGTCTTTCTGGCGATTTTCCTGCTGGTGCCGATGGCCCCGGGCTGGGATCGGGTCAAAGCCAGCTTTTTCAACTGGGAGGTCTTTGTCAAAACCTTCCCAAAGCTGCTGGACGCCTTCAAACTCGACATCGCGATTTTCCTGTGGTGTGCGCCAGCCATCACCGTGCTGGGCCTGCTCATCGCGCTGGCACGGGACACGCGCAACCCCGCGCTGTTTCCGCTGCGCATTCTGGGGGCGGCCTATACCGATATCTTTCGCGGCGTGCCGGTTGTGCTGACCGTCTATCTCATCGGCTTTGGCGTGCCCGGCCTTGGCCTGCCTCGTCCCTGGAATTCGCCCTATATCTGGGGCTCGCTGGCGCTTATTCTGACCTATGCCGCCTATGTTGCGGAAATCTTCCGCTCCGGCATTGAAAGCGTACACAAAAGCCAGCGCGCCGCCGCCGCATCGCTGGGCCTGTCGGATGGCGACAGCATGCGCTTTGTGATCTTGCCGCAGGCGATCCGCCGCGTGATCCCGGCGCAGATGAACATGCTGATCGCGCTACAAAAAGACGTGGCCCTGCTGAGCTTCATCGGACCTGTGGAAATTTTCCGCCAAGCCGGGGTGTTCAAATCGCTGATGGCGAATTTCACCCCCTATGTGGGGGCGGCTGTGATCTTTCTTGCGGTCACCATCCCCGCGACCCGCTATGCGGATTACCTGATCGCCAAACAGAACCGGGAGCGTTCCTGATGCCCAAACTGGCTTTGCATGGCGTGGAGAAACGCTTTGGCGAGAACGTGGTCTGTGACGGCATCGACCTCACCATTGAAGAAGGGCAGATGGTCTGTCTGATCGGGGCCTCCGGCGCGGGCAAATCCACGCTCTTGCGCTGTATCAACCTGTTGGAACCCATCGAGGATGGCGAAATTCTGCTGGATGGCAAAGATATTTCGCTGCCCGGACTGGATCCACAGCCCGTGCGTCGCCGCATTGGCATGGTGTTTCAAAGCTTCAATCTGTTTCCGCATATGACCGCAGTGGAGAATGTGATGCTGGCCCCGCGGCGGCTCTATCGCAAAAGCCGCAGTGCGCTATTGCCGGAGGTGACGGAGCTGTTTGAGCGCTTTGGCCTCAAGGAGCGCATGGGGCACTACCCCGATCAGCTGTCAGGCGGCCAGCAACAGCGCGTCGCCATCGTGCGCGCCTTGGCCATGAAACCCGAAGTCATGCTGTTTGACGAAATCACCTCGGCGCTGGATCCGCAGCTGGTGGGCGAAGTGCTGGACGTGCTGCGCCTGCTGAAAGACAGCGGCATGACCATGGTTCTGGCAACCCATGAGATGGCGTTTGCCCGCGAAGCCGCAGATAAAGTCTGCTTCCTCAAGGACGGCAAAGTGATCGAAGAAGGTGCCCCGGAGGCACTTTTTGACGCGCCCCAACACCCAGACACGCAAGCCTTTCTGGCGCGCGCCCTCAAATAGCAGCCCCCCAATAACACTACAGCCCGCTCAGCGCGGCGTCAGGAAGAGATCCATCACCACAGGGATAGCGCTGAACTCTTTGGAGCGGCCATCCTTGCGGTTCTGAATGGGCTTGGTCAGCCAGTCCGCCCATTTCATACGACGGCACCAGCGCTGTGCCAGCGGCCAGATTCCCACTGGTGCACCATCCCGATAGACCCGCATGGCCTCATTCAGGCTGTCGCGCACTTTGGGAGAATGCGCCGCAACATTGAAGGCAAAGACCACCAGATCGCGCGCCTGCCCGTTGGGGGTGTTATTGCGCGGCATGTAGCGCTCAAAATCCAGCAAAAGCACATGCCCCTCCACAAGGCACATGTCCTTGGGGCTTGGCCGCCCATGGGCAAACCCAAGACGGTGAAACGCCCCCAAAGCACCACTGGCATTCATCAACAGGTCCCGAAGCTCCCCCGCCGCCCGGTCTTGATTGAGCTGGGCGCGCAGATCAGGACCACAATCCGGCAACACCAGAAAATCATCGCCATCCGCAACGACCTGTGGCACCGGGGCGCCCGCAGCGTTCATCTCCTGATAGGCCAGACGCTCGCGCGCAAAGGCTTTTTGGGGATCACCCTTTTGCAGGCGATATCGCAAACCAAGAATTTCAGGACGCTTAATCCAGAAGGTTTTGCCCTCCGCCTGCATCTTCTCCACACGCGGCCCCGCCTCACGCGCGCGGGTTTCCACAAGCATTTTCAGCTCATCATCAACGGAAAGGGGTGCTCGATAATCCATCTCAGCCATGTAAGATGTCACAAAACCTTCGTAAAGGCATCACCTGCCTCTCACGTTGGTCATTTGGCAGTCTTTGGCCGATATGGCTCAGAGACCCGCAAAACATTGAAACATCCCATGGAAGACCGTAAGTGCGTGTCATCCGGAAAGCTGAGGCAAAAATGGCGAATTTTCTCTATCAGAATGACCTGCCCGATGGGCTCGATCTGGGCCCGGTTGTGGCCATCGACTGTGAAACCATGGGGCTCAATCCGCATCGCGACCGGCTCTGCGTGATTCAGATGTCTGGCGGGGATGGCAACGCCCATATGGTGCAGGTGGCCAAAGGTCAGACCAGCGCGCCCAATCTGGAGAAAATGCTGACCGATCCGAATGTGTTGAAACTGTTCCACTTCGGCCGTTTTGACATTGCCGCAATGTTCAACGCCTTTGGCGCACTGACCGCACCGGTCTATTGCACCAAAATCGCGTCCAAACTGGTGCGCACCTATACCGATCGCCACGGGTTGAAAAACCTGCTGCAAGAGCTGGTCGGCGTGGATGTCTCCAAACAGCAGCAGATGAGCGACTGGGGGGCTGAAACCCTGACCGAGGCGCAGCTCGACTATGCCGCCTCCGATGTGCTCTACCTGCACGCGCTGAAGGAGAAACTTGATAGCCGCTTGGCGCGCGAAGGCCGCACCGACATGGCGCAGTCCTGTTTTGATTTCCTGCCCACACGCGCGCAGCTTGACCTTGCAGGCTGGCCTGAACAGGACATCTTTGCCCACTAACCCTCCCCCCCCACCGCTTTCTAAGTCAGAAAGACCACGGAAGACCTCATGACAGACGCAGACAAGCAGACCTTTCTCGAAACCGCTCGCCGGGTGATTTCCATTGAGCAAAACGCCCTCGGAGCGCTGGCAGACAGCCTCGGACAGAATATCGGCGAGGCGGTGTCGCTGCTGCTGCACGCCGAGGGCCGGGTGATTGTCTCTGGCATGGGGAAATCCGGGCATATTGCCCGCAAGATCGCCGCAACCTTCGCCTCCACCGGCACGCCGGCACAGTTTGTGCATCCCGCGGAGGCCAGCCACGGCGATCTGGGCATGGTGGCAAAGGGGGATGTGGCGCTGGTCCTGTCCAACAGCGGTGAAACCCCAGAGCTCGCCGATCTGATTGCGCATACGCGGCGCTTCAACATTCCGCTGATCGGTGTGGCAAGCCGCCCGGAAAGCACGCTCATCACCCAAAGTGATGTGGCCCTGATTCTGCCTCAGGCGGAAGAGGCCTGCGGCACCGGCGTGGTGCCCACCACCACCACCACCATGACGCTGGCCCTTGGGGATGCGCTGGCGGTGGCTCTTATGGAACATCGCCGTTTCACACCAGAGAACTTCCGCGCCTTCCACCCCGGTGGCAAACTTGGGGCACAGCTCACGCTGGTGCAAGATCTGATGCACACCGGTGCCAAAGTTCCGTTGATCGCAGAGAACACTGCGATGCCCGCTGCTCTCAATGAGATCAGTGATAAAGGATTTGGCGTGGTTGGCATCACCAATGCCAATGGCGCCCTGACCGGGATCATCACCGATGGGGATCTGCGCCGTAAGATGGACGGCATTCTGCAGCAGACCACAGATCAGGTCATGACGGCAGACCCAATGACCATTGCCCCCGGTGCCATGGCTGAGGAGGCTGTGGGCATCATGAACCAGCGTCAGATCACCTGTCTGTTTGTGGTGGATGCAGAGCAAGGCGGCAAGCCGGTGGGCCTGCTGCACATCCATGATTGCCTGCGGGCGGGTCTGGGCTGAGCGGGATGCGGCGGCGGCTGACATATTCCAATCTGGTCGCCGGGCTGAAGGTGATCCTGCCGCTGGCGGCGCTTGGCATTCTGTCGACCCTGTTTCTCGTCTCTCAGGAAGTGGATCTGGAAAGCGCCATTCCTTTTGCTGACGTGGAACTGGAAAAGCGTCTGCGCGACCGCCAGATCACCGCACCCTATTTTTCCGGCCGCACCGAACAGGGCCACGACATCACTGTGACCTCGGCCACGGCCCGGCCTGACCAAGAAGACTCATCGCGCATCATTGCCGATCAGATCGGCGCGCTACTGACAACGCAGGATGGCACCGAAGTGACCATCCGTGCCGAAGCAGGCGATATGGACGGCAGCTTTGAGGAGGTGATTCTGGAAGGGGATGTGGAAATCATCACCAGCAATGGCTTCACCATTCTGACCGACGAGATGACCTTCGGCCTGACCGATGCCCGCGCGGACACCGCAGGCGACGTGCGTGCCGAAAGCGCGCTGGGCACGCTGACGGCAGGGCGCATGGCGCTGCGGCCCTCCGGGGAAAACAATGAAATATATTTGTTTTTCACAAAAGGCGTGCAATTGGTATACACGCCCACAAAGACCAAGAGGTGACCTGTGCCATTGTTCCGACTGTTGATGATGATTTTGCTGGCCTTAACGCCGGTCGCAGGCACAGCCCAGGGTTTGCAGCTGGGCTTTGGCAAATCCGAACAGGACACGGGCCTGCCGGTGGAAGTCACCGCAGAAAGCCTGTCGGTCAACCAATCAGACGGCAGCGCCGTATTTGAGGGCAAGGTCGATATTTCTCAGGGCGACATGCGCATGACTGCGGATCAGGTCAATGTGCATTACACCGACGACAATCAGGCCATTGAACGGCTGGTGGCGGCCGGCAATGTGCTTTTGGTGCAGGGCACCGATGCGGCTGAAGCCGATGAGGCGGTGTATAGCATCGAAAGTGGCAATGTGGTGATGACAGGCAATGTGACTGTGCTTCAGGCTGCGACCACCATTTCCGCTGACAAAATGATCCTGAACCTCAACAATAACACCGCCCAGTTGGTCGGTCGTGTGAAAACCGTTCTGAAGTCTGAGTAACCATGTCCAAACCTGATCTCTCTGTCACAACAGGCAGCTCCGGCCTGCACGTGGAAAGCCTGCGCAAAGCCTATCGCAAGCGGGTTGTGATCCGGGATTTCAGCATGGAATTGCAACGCGGCGAAGTGGTCGCTCTGTTAGGCCCAAATGGTTCCGGCAAAACCACCACATTTTATGCCGTGGCGGGACTGCTGGTGCCCGAAGGCGGGCGCGTGTCCATTGATGGGCGCGATGTGACCACCCTGCCGATGTACCGCCGCGCCAAATTGGGCATTGGCTATCTACCGCAGGAAATGTCGATTTTCCGCGGCCTGTCGGTTGAAGACAACATCACCGCCATTCTCGACATCACCCACAGGGACCGCCACAAACGCCGTGAGCGCCTTGAAGAGTTGCTGTCAGAGTTCTCCATCGAACACCTGCGCCGCGCCCCTGCGCTGGCTCTTTCCGGTGGGGAGCGTCGTCGCGTGGAGATTGCACGGTGCCTCGCAGCAGATCCAAAATACCTGTTGCTGGATGAGCCTTTTGCCGGGGTGGATCCGATTTCGGTGGGCGATATCCGCCATCTGGTCGCGGATCTGAAGAAACGCGGCATCGGTGTTCTGATCACCGACCACAATGTGCGTGAGACCCTCGAAATCGTGGATCGCGCCTATATTCTGCATGACGGCAAAGTACTGATGTCGGGCACCCCTGAAGAGGTGGTGGAGAACGAAAATGTGCGGCGGGTTTATCTGGGCGAGAACTTTCGCATTTCCTGAACCGCGCCAAGCACGTTGGCAGCGCTTGTCTCTGTCTGCCAGTCTGCGGGCCATCTGCGGAAAATCGCACAAACTTACGCTCGGTCATTGACTCTTACCCCCTGTGCTACTCAAATACATGTATGACATTTGATCGACTCCCCGCTGTGATGATGGCGGCCTTCTTACCAAGGCCGGATCACTCGCAAGGAGCACAAATGTCCAATTCCAGCATTCGGACCTAACTGATAACGGGCAGTTCAAGCTCGTGGTCCGACATGTCATCGAAAAGGAGACAGGATGCGCTATCAGATTACCGGAAAACAGATTGACGTTGGCGACGCGTTGCAGACACATGTCAAAACAGAGCTTGGCAGTGTGTTGGAAAAATACGCAGGCCGCCCAACCGACGCGACCGTCACGTTTTCAAAACACGCCCATGAATACATGTGCGAAGCGACTGTCCACCTGTCCACCGGCCTGACCGCGCAAGCCAAAGCGCATTCTACTGAAATTTATGCCGCTTTTGACGGATGTGCAGAAAAAATGGACAAACAGCTGCGCCGTTACAAGCGTCGGCTTAAGGATCACCATAAGGAACGTCAGGATCCGGTTGAACTTTTGGGGGCATCCTCGTATATCCTCGCGCCTGAAGCTGAAGAACATGAGGCCGAGCCAGATACGCTGCAACCTGTCATCGTCGCTGAGATGGAAACCAAAATCCCATCTCTGAGCGTTGGTGAAGCGGTGATGCAGATGGAACTCGCGGGATCGCCGGTACTGGTCTTCAAGAATGAAAGTAAAAACGGATTGAACGTGGTCTATCGCCGGGAAGATGGCAACATAGGCTGGATTGATCCGCAGGCATAAGCGATTGCGCACAGACCGCGCACTCCGGAGACACAGGCAAGATGGACCTTTCTACGATCCTCAAGCCAGAGGCGGTACGTGTTATCACAGCCGCCTCAAGCAAGAAGCGTTTGCTTCAGGAATTTGGCGACCTGGCGGAATCCGCCTATGGGCTTCCTGCCCAACCGGTTGTGGAAGCCCTGCAAGAACGTGAAAATCTCGGCCCCACAGGTGTGGGGCACGGGGTGGCTTTGCCACATGCGCGGTTTGACGGGCTGGACCGGGTGGTCGGCGCGTTTATCCTGTTGGAAAAACCTGTGGATTTCAATTCTGTAGACCGTCAGCCAATCGATGTGGCTTTTGCGCTTTTTGCGCCAGAAGCCGCCGGTGTCGAACACCTCAAAGCCTTGGCCCGCGTGTCACGCCAACTGCGGGAGCCGGCCATCTGTGCCAAACTGCGAGCCAATCCGGATCCGGCCAAGCTGTTCATGATCCTGACAGAGGCCGACAAGGTTCAAGCTGCCTGAAACAGGCCGACTGAAATCAGGGCTCAGGTCAAAAATTACGCGCCGCAGGATCCCCCTCGCGGCGCGTTTTCATTTCCAGCGGTCATAGCCAAAGGCGATATAATCCCGTTTGTAGATGTCCTGCACCATGCGCTCGATCTCTTCATCGTAGATGGCCTCAAGCGAGACCGGATGCCGTGGTGCCACCTCCTCCGGATCCGGCGCATCCAGACGCCCCACCTGCATCGCCAAGGCCGGCAAATAGCTCACCAGTTCTTCTTCCCGCAGAATCATATCCGGCAAAGCCAGATCCGCGAATCCCTGCATGGCGGTGGATTGGCTCACCCAATGGGCATCTTGGCGAATGCTGGTTTGCCCCGCGAGATTCGCCTTCACAAATTCCAGATAGGCCACAAAGGCGGCGCGATGCTCCTCGACGCCATAGTCTGACCCCGGCAGATCTCTTGGCATGGGCATCTTGTAAATCCGCCGCAGCATTCGGCGGATCTTCTTATACACGCCCTCCTCTGCCGCCAGCAGACAGTCACAGAAAGCCGCATGGGCCCGCACCACTGGATGGCGCACAACGGTAAAGCTGCGATGCCCTTTATGCGCTTTTTTCCACTGGCGCAGGGTCTTCTGACTGAAATCATGGATCAGCCCGTCATGCGCCACATGGTCCAGCGCCGCCATCCACTGTGTCACCGTCTCCTGCGGGCCAGAGCGCATCGGCAGATACAGCAAAGGCGCAACGGCACAGGCCACATAGCTGGGCACAGCCGCGCCCCGACGTGGCTCAAAGTTCGGCGTGCGCGTCAGATTGAAACGATCCATATCTGCCAGCGCCAGAGAGATTTCGCCAAAATTGGACACTTTGTCTGACAGCGGGCTTGGGTTTTGCCGCTTCATCTTGTCATCCAGCGCATCAAGCGTACCGGAATGCCCCAGAAACCGCGCCAGCCCATTCATCACGTCCAGATCATGCAGATCTTCATAGGCCACATAGAACGCCGTCTGCCCGCTGATCTGCAGGGCCCGCATCAAGGTGACCTGAAAATCCTGCAACTCTTCGACATGCTGTTTGAACTCGGGCCCATCAAACCGCACCTTGCTGTCTTTGCGGCGACGCACGTCGGTCAATTTCCACTGGCCCGTAGCGCGTGCGATCTTCCAACTGACATAGCTGTCCAGCGGATTGCGCGTCAGTACGATCTTGGCGCAGCGTGGATCAGACAGGATGGTCTCCAACACGCGGGGTTCATGATCGTGAAAAAACCGAAAGCCTGACAGCCCCTCGGTGGCTTTCACCGCTGTGATCAGGCGATGAGGATCTTCTGTGCGCTGCTCAAGCGTGATGTCCAACAGCGCGTCTTTGTTTGGATAGCCGATGAAATAAGGGTTGAAGGCTTCACCGTGACAGCTGAGGCCATCAAACCGATTGATATTTGCCTCAAGAAAATTGGAACCGGTGCGCATCTCTGCAAACACCACAAAATAGTCAAACGCTTTGGTCATACGTAATTACTGCACCAAATAAGGTTTGCGGGGTGGTTTTTTCTGATCGGTCTCACCATGAGACACCGGAAAATCTCCCATCAAATAGGGATGCATCCCCTGATTTTTCAAATTCTGTAGAAACTGCCCAAAGCCGGTCAGATCTGTCATGCGCGGCGCCTCACCCAGTCGGCGGGCCTTATCCGGGCCGATCTCATCAATGATGGTCTGCAAAGGCTCCATCGGTGCTTCAATGAATTCCGCCAAGGTCCAGATACGCACCCGGGCCTTGGCATAGGGGCTGCGCAGGGCAAAGAGCTGATCATTCTCAAGCTTTTGAAGCCGCGCCGCCTCTTTACGAATATCCGCAAAATTGAGGTTGGATTTGAACAGGGGAATCGCCCAGGCACCGCTGATCACCGACACCTGCGCATTGGGATCTTTTGCGAAAAACCACACCGGCGCCCCTTCATCGCGCGGCCCCACCTGAAAGCACTGACGCTCACCACGCGTGTTCCAGATCAGATTGGTGAGAAAGGCAATCGAATTATAATCCCGGTTCTTGGGCGCATCGCTTAGCGCGCCATTGATCACCCGCTGCCCCCCCTCAAACTCCGCGCGCTCCGGTGCAAAAAGATGGCCATGCACCCGTGCCCCTGTGGCCCGCGACAGCCAGGGTTCGAAATCCTCAAACAGCTCAGCAAAGCCGTGAAACACGGAATAGCGCCCAAAGGTCATGCCGTTTTCCCAGCCTTCATTGGGGTGCCGGCTTTGCATATAGAGGCCCGTGCGCCCCTTGGTGCGCCGCTCCACCGCCTTGGCAAAGATCCGGTCGATCTTGGCCGGATTGGGCTCGCTCATCTTGATGGCCCCTTCGGGGCTGCGCAGGAAACCATTGTACAGCTTATTGGCATGGGGCCAGATCTTGCGCGCCACAAAACAATCGGATCGCCGCAGCAACTGCAGGTGATCGTCATAGAAAATATGGGGCTTGCCCTGAAAATCAAACTTGCTGAGCGTCAGCGAGCGACTCTCGATATTGCTGGAATACACCCGCACCAGCGTTTGAAAATAGCTTTCATCAGGAATCCACACGCGCTTGAAAAACGCGTCAAAACTCTCCCGCTCAGGGTCTTGGAGGATCGCGGAAAGGGTTTGGCGTGTCAGACACCACCACTGGCTGCCCATATGCGGCACGATCCCATTGGGAATGCGCCGCTTGACCCGGAAAAACCGCTGAATGTCGACCCATTTGTCAAAGAGATAGCGGTGCCGCTTCCACGAGAAGGGAAAGTGCAGCGTGAAGCGTTCATGATCCAATCCGCCCACTGTCCAGGGCACATCCGCCGTGGTCGCGCTCTCAATAAAATCCGTGCGCGGACGGGCGGCAAGATAATCTTTCAATTCCTGCACCGGGCGCAGTGGCAGACAGGAGCCTGAGGACAGGTAGACATGGCGCACCTGAGGGAAGTCCGCCAGCATCATCTCCCCTGCGGATTGTGAGGCGGCCACAAGCCCCCATCCGCCCCATTCACATTTGTGCCGCTTGCAGAAGCGCACGTCGGGCACATCCGCCAAAGCGCGTACAAATTTCTTGTATTGCTTGGACTTCACCGTGGCGTCCACATGGATCACAACAGGACAGCCATAGGCCACCCAGTGGCGCGCCACCTGTTCGGCCCGCCCAAAGGCCGTGTGCACCAGCATCAGGATCCCGACACTCATGCCCAGTTCCCCTTGGACATCAGGCCCAGAATCTCAAGCTGACGCCAGTTGATGTATTTCTCGCTCCATTTACACCACAGCTCCGGGCTATTGCGCAGGCGTTCGGCATAGGCCTTATATTCCACGCTGGCCGAATAGTGTTCGTTGCGCTGCAACTCTTCTTCTGCCTTTGCGGTGAACGTATCCAGAAACTTGGCATGCAGCAGCAGGCCGGAGGCTTTCTCACCGCCCCATTCATCAAAGACCTGATTGAGCCCCCGCGGCAGCAACATATGCGTCGAGCTGGCATAGCAATATCGCCGGTTCCATTTCACCAGCGGGATCTTATTGAGTGCGGGCGCAAGCTCCGGCTCATTGGGAAAGAACACCCGAGAGCGTGGCCCGCCCTGAATCCACAGGTTGCCATAAACCGGGTTCTTCGTGGCCGTATAGTTGCCCGCGTCAAACCAACAGGCAATCTCAAGCGGATCCTGCCCGGATTGATAGGGCTGTTCCGTGATCGGTCCGCGCGGATACATGTCCAACAGCATCGCACTGAACGATTTGATCGAACTGGCATCCAGCCAGTCCGTCAACGCGCGGATCGGGCGCGTGTCACAAAAGGGATAGATGAAGAACTCATCCGGATCGACCACCAGACACCAGTGATTGTGCCCATAGCGAAATTGCAGCCAATTGAGCCAATCCACCCCAAACTTGGAGCGCTTGTAGCTCTTGCGGGTGTGCCAGATCGACACATCCGGCTGTTCCATCAGATACTCAAGCGAACCATCATCACTGTCGTTGTCGACAATCAGGAAATGATTGATGCCCTTGTTGCGGTAATACTCCAGAAAATAAGGTAGCCGGATCAGCTCGTTGCGCAGCGTGGAAAACACCAGAAGATCGCTGGATCTGATCTGACCGGTGCGGTCAACCATATTGCGCAGCTCACGGCGCTTGCGGATCGCCCGCGCAAGCCGATGGCGGCGCCTGACCCGAAGCCGATATGATTGCAACGCGCTCACCTGGTGTCCTTGACCTTCTTGTATCCCCAAAGGCTCCGGACCAAAGAGGTATCACGTGACCCTTAAGACCGCGTTGAAATGGGCCTCCCACGTCGGAGGGCACACAGGCTTGCGCAGATCAGGATCCGTTGACCCTGCGGCGGGATCCGCCGCGACCAGAGACCAAACGATTGTTTCCCATGAATAAACATCTGAAACGCTTGCGTAAATGGGATAATCCGCAAGAACTTCCTGCATAACCGGAAGGTTATCGGAAACCACCGGAATCCCCAGTGCAGCGGCCTCCAGCGGGGGCAAACCAAAACCTTCCGCGCGACTGGGAAACAAAAGCCCCTGTGATCCGGCCAGCGTCGCCGCCAACGCCGAATCACTAAGCTCATTGAATTCCAAAACAAATTTCCCGCGCAACGGGGTGTTGTCCAACCGATCCAACACCCGCTGGCTTTCCCATCCACGTCGCCCACAGATCACCAGACGGGGCATCTTCTCCGGGTCTGCGCTGCGCGCCATCTGCTCCCAGAGCGTGAGCAGAAAAGGGATATTCTTGCGCGGCTCAATCGTACCAATGCAGACAAAGTAAGGCGCCGCGATTTCCAACCCCTGCGCATTGTCCACAAAATCGAAAAAGTCTGCCTCCAAGCCAAGATGCGCCACCGTGATCGGCGGCACCGGCCCCAGCTTGGCCATATGTTTGCGAATGCCAGCCGCAGAGGTCTCTGAATTGGTCAGGATCTGATCCGCCTGAGCACTGCACCGCCGCAGGATCGCGGCCAGCTTATCCACAGCCTCAGGCGTCTGGTAATGCGGATGGTCCAGCGGGATGGTGTCATGCAAAAACACCGACACGCGCGCCTCAGGCACGGATTTCACCGCCGCAAGCACACGATCTGTCAGCTGGGTCTGATCCACATTGATATAGGCCACCCCCGCGGGCAGGTGCCGCCGCAAGATATGCTTTAAAAACCGAGGACGCGCACGGGCGATTGCATGGCGTCGCACCAGTGTGTCTGTGACCTGTCGCCGATCTCCCGCACCGTGGCGCAGTCGGGAGAGGAGATCCGGTGCAGGCCAGGGTGCCTCCCCCTCCAGACAGGCCAGCACCGCCTGCATGCCCTTGCGATCAAGCAGGATATAGCCCAGCCACGTGCGCACCAGACCAAAGCAGGGCAGCTCATCGGCCACAATCGCGCGCAGATAGGCGAGACAGACCCGATCCACGCCAGAGGGGCGGCGTCCCTGCAAAGCAAGGACGCGGGTCATTTCCAACAGACGGGCCGTTGGGGGATTTTCGGTAAGGGCGTCGGGCCTACTTGTCGTAGTGCCCGTTCTGATGCCACTTCCATGCATCGGCAATCATCAGGTCCATAGTTGAGCGCTTTGGCTCCCACCCTAACTCTTTACTCGCCCGTGTCGAGCCTGAGACCAGTTTGGTGCAATCACCGGGCCGACGCTCGCCCTCATTATAGGGCACCTCACGGTTGGTAACCGCGCGGGACTGATCAATCACTTCGCGCACAGAGAAACCGGTGCCGGTGCCGAGATTGAAAATCCGGCTGCCACCACCATTCAGTAGGCGCTCCAGCCCCAACACATGTGCATCCACCAGATCGCAGACATGCACATAGTCGCGAATACAGGTGCCATCAGGCGTGTCGTAATCCGTGCCAAAAATGGTCAGCGCATCACGTTTGCCATCAATTGCATCCAGCATCAGCGGGATCAGATGGGTTTCCGGCCGGTGGAACTCGCCCACCTCTGCGTCTGGATCTCCGCCCGCCACATTGAAGTAGCGGAAGATCACCGACTGCAGGCCGCTTGCCCCTTCAAAATCGCGCAGCATATCCTCAATCGCCCGTTTGGACGCGCCATAGGCGTTGATCGGCAGCTGTTCGACCTCTTCATCAAGGGTCACATTGTCATGGTCGCCATAGGTGGCACAGGTGGAGGAAAACACAAAATTGCGCACCCCCGCATCCACCGTCGCTTCGATCAGGTTGAGTGAGCCACCCACATTGTTGAGCCAGTATTTGCCCGGCTCTTTCATGCTTTCACCCACCTGCGACAAGGCCGCAAAATGCATCACGGCGATGGGATCATATTTGGCAAAGACCTCATCCAGGCGGGCGCGATCGAGCAGATCGCCTTTCTCAAACGGGCCAAATTTGACCGCATCTTCCCAGCCCGTGACAAGGTTATCATAGGTAACCGGCACAAACCCGGCCTTGGCCAGCGCCTTGCAGGCATGCGAGCCAATATAGCCAGCGCCGCCGGTGACAATCACGTGTTGCACGTTGGTCTCTCCTAATGGGTTGCGTCTGGCGCTTATTCAGCGGCCCGTCGCGAGGCGACCAGCTCTTCAAGATAGGTGGACAGCTCATCACGCAGCTCATCACGCGCCAGGCCAAAGGCCACGGTCGCCTGCAGGAAGCCCGCTTTGGAGCCGCAATCATACCGCTGCCCTTGGAAGCGATAGCCATATACGCCATGCTCTTTGGCAATCTCGGTCGCAATCGCATCGGTCAGCTGAATTTCACCGCCTGCGCCTTCGCGCTGATCCGCGAGATTCTGGAAGATCTCCGGCGTCAGGATGTAACGGCCAATTACCGCCAGATTGGAGGGCGCCTCGCCTGCGGGTGGCTTCTCGACCATACCCTTTACCGAGACCAACGCGCCCATGTCTTCCTGCACATCCAGCACCCCGTAAGATGAGGCCTTCTCATGCGGCACTTCCATCGCTGCGACCATGCAGCCGCCAGTGTCCTGATAGGCATCCACCATCTGCTTCAGACAGCCGGGTTCACCGGCGATCACGTCATCCGGTAGAATCACCGCAAAAGGCTCATCCGCCACCAGACGGCTGGCACAGGCCACAGCATGGCCAAGCCCAAGCGCCCGGTGTTGACGGATATAAGCAATGGTGCCGCTTTCCATGTTGGTGGCTTCCAGCTCTTCCAACAGGGCCGTCTTACCCTTTTCGCGCAATGTCTGCTCAAGCTGAGGCGCGTGATCGAAGTAATCCTCCAGCGCGCTTTTGCCCCGCGACGTGACAAAAATAAACTCGGTGATCCCGGCCTCCCGGGCCTCATCAATCGCGTATTGGATCAACGGGCGATCCACCAATGTCATGATTTCCTTCGGCACCGATTTGGTGGCAGGCAAGAACCTTGTTCCCATCCCAGCAACCGGAAAAATGGCTTTGGTCACCTTTCGTTGCATGCGCAGCTCTCTTTCAATTTTTTCAACGCTTGTACCATCAACTTACAAAGAATGAAGGCAAATACTCTAAATCAAATTCACACTAGCGCGATACCATGATCGCTTTTCAAATACCACATGCGCTGGATGAAGAATTTGACAAGACTGCACATTCTCCATCCTTGCTGGGCATTCCCTAGGCAAACTTCCGCTGCATTGATCAGTTGAAGGCATTGGAAATCGCGAACAGTGATCCAACCAGTGCGATCACAGCTTGCGCCGGTTTGACCGCAGATTCACTGGCCACCACGATATCGCCGGGCTGAATCTCAAATTTGCTTGCGCCAAACAAGCTGTCAGCCTGCGTCAGGTCGAGCGCAAAGATCACATGCGACTGCTTGGGGCCAGTCCCATCGCTGCGAATCGCGTCCTGATCATAGCGCCGCAGAACGAACACCCCCTGCGGGTTCGCCCTTTGAGGATCCAATCCACCAAGCTGAGCCACAGCTTCGGTTGCCGTGATGGTCTCTTCATTGAAGTAGACCTGCTGTTCCTGCAACGTGGCGCCAAACGCGATGTAATAGCGCTCGTCCTCTTCGACGATAATCTGATCACCGCCGTTAACGATCACATTTTTCTTTGGGTCCTTCAGAAGGCTATCGAGCGGTATTTCATAAGACTTCCCATTGCGCTGCAGCCGCACCAGCGGGTTTTCCACACTGTCCTGAACGCCACCGACCTGCGCAATCACCGACAGAATCGACACATTCCGATCCGTCAGCTGCAAACGCCCCGGCTGGGCCACGCCTGTGACCACATCAACGGAGTTCTGAGGGCCGCTAGTCACGTCAATCTGCACCTGAGCAGAGGGCGCAATCGGCGACAATTGGCCCTGAATTTTCTCACGGGCCTGATAGGGCGTCAGCCCGGCCACCATGATGTCATTCACGTAAGGCACAAAAATCGTCCCGGCATCGGTCACCTCAACAGGGCGCAGCGGCACCGACCGATCCGTCGGACCCAGCAAAAGCGAGTTGTCCTGATTGTCCCACACCGTCAGCGTGACCTGATCACCGGGTTTGATCAGCCGGCTCTGAGGACCGGGCGTGCGCGCGAACCAGTGGTAATGCCCATGCCAGCCAGACTTCGGCCATTTGGAAATCTGTGCCACAGAGGCCCGCGTGACCGGCTGCACCATAATATCTTCGGGGACTTTCTGATCACCCACAATCTCAGAGGCAATCGGCCCACCGCGCGGCAAAGAGCAGGCCGCAACGCTCGCAAGTGCAAGCACTGCTACTATCCAAGTCAATCGAACCCGCATGTCAAATCTGCCTCATTGGTGTAATTAAGTTTGTAGTTGCGCGCACCCGGCATCAGCAACTGTCCCCCAAAAATTTCTTCCGGGACCGTGCACAATTAACCACATGACGGCCCCAAACTGTGTTAAATTTCAAAAATCGACTATAAAACACTCAATCACATTATAAAAATACGCAGGACCCTGCACCACGTTAACCAACATCTACGTTTTCTATACCAAGAACTGGAAAGCATTTAAAAACTGATTTTAATAGAATTGTGCCTGCGCTAACATATGCCCAGATGACCGTGCTCATGAACTGAGCATTCTTCGATTTCACTGTTAGGTCTCCTGGGCAAGAATGCCCGTTGTTTTAGAGCGCAGATAGTAACTGGTTTTGCCATTCCGGCGTTGTCTGGGTGAGAAAAGATTATGTTTTACAAATTATTAACTACGCTCTCTCATGAGCGCAAAGCTCTTGTCCTGCTGACTGTTGATCTGATGATGATCGCAGTCGCGCTCTTCTTGTCTCTCGGCCTCTCCAACGAATCGCACAGCTTCCTCACAGCCCTGTGGTATCTGCCCCCACTTCTTCTGGTGGCGGGCGGTGTGATCCATCTTCTGGGTCTCAATCGCATCAAACTGAACACCTACGGGATGGACGATATCACCAGCACGTTCATGGTGGCGGTGGCCTTTGTTCTGACAGGCCTCGCGCTTGGCGTGCTGTTGGGCGCACAGCAGATGCAGGCCTATACGCTGGTGCAAGCTGGCGGTCTGTTCATGCTGCTGTCCATCGCCAGCCGGATCGTGATGCTCAAAATCGTCCAGCGCACCTATGCCAAACAGGTGATGCGCCGCCGCGTTCTTATCTATGGGGCCGGACAGACTGGTCAGCAGTTGGCCGCCGCCCTGCAAACCGACGATGAATTTGCCGTCGCCTGCTTTGCAGATGATGATACCAATCTGCAAAAGCTCACCATTCTGGGGCTGCGCGTGCATTCCCCCAACAAAATTCCCATGCTGGTGCGCCGCATTGGCATTGAGCGCATCATTCTGGCGATGCCTTCGGCGGATCAATCCGTACGGATGCGACTGGCCAAACGGCTGTCTGGCCTGGGCTGTGAAGTGCTGGCCCTGCCCTCCTTTGCCGACATTGTGCTGCGCGGTGAAGAATCCACCGCTGCTGCCCCCGTGGCGCTCAACAGCCTGCTGGGCCGGGATGCCGTGAAAGACGAGCTGCCGGAAACGAAATCGACCTACCATGGCCGTCGCATTCTGGTGACCGGTGCAGGTGGCTCAATCGGGGGCGAGCTCTGCCGTCAGCTGGCGCGCTGCAAACCGGCGGAACTGGTGTTGCTCGATCACAGCGAATTTGCACTCTATCAGGTCTCCAAATCCCTGCGCGAAAGCCATCCCAACACGAAATTCTCTTCGGTTCTGGGCTCTGTGGAACACCCGGAACTCGTAGCAGACGCGCTGACCACCTATGACATCGACGTTGTGTTTCATGCCGCCGCCTACAAACATGTCGGCCTTGTGCAGGAAAACATGTTCGAAGGCGTGCGTAACAATGTGATCGGCACACGCGTGGTTGCCGAAGAGGCCCGCCGCGCCGGGGTAGAGCGTTTTATTCTGGTCTCCACCGACAAGGCCGTGCGCCCCACCTCCATGATGGGCAGCTCCAAACGTCTGGCAGAACTCTTGATTCAGGATCTCGCCACACGCTCGGAACACACCAAGTTCTCCATGGTGCGCTTTGGCAATGTGCTGGGCTCCTCAGGCTCTGTCATTCCTCTGTTTCAACAGCAGATCCGCGAAATGGGGCCTGTGACGGTGACCAACAAGGACGTCACCCGCTATTTTATGACCGTGGATGAGGCGGTGCGCCTTGTGCTGCTGGCCGGTACGTTTTCTCGTGGCGGCGACGTGTTTGTGTTGGATATGGGCCAGCCGGTGTCCATCTATGCCATGGCGCGCAAAATGATCGAAGCCGCCGGACACAGCGTGCGTGATGAGCAAAATCCAAACGGTGATATTGCCATTGTCTTCACCGGCCTGAAGGAAGGCGAGAAAATGCATGAAGAACTGCTGATTGGCAGTGACATGCTGACCACGCCCCACCCCAAAATCATGCGCGCACAGGAAAACCAGATCTCACGCCTTGCCGTCGCAGGTGCGCTTCAGGATCTGCGCCGCGCCATCGACACCCGCGATGAAGAGCTGCTCAACGCAACCCTGACACGCTGTATCGCGGCGGATGCAGTCTCCTATCCTGATGTCAATAAACCGACACTCAGCGTGGTGGGCGAAGGTTAACCCCCGCCCATCCGTGCCCGTCTGTCGGTGGGTCAGATCACACTGCGTAGTAATCCCGATACCAGGCCACAAATCTGGCCACGCCCTCTTCGACCGGTGTCTGAGGGATGGTGCCGGTCAACTGTTCCAGCAGCTGCGCATCCGCCCATGTGGCAGGCACATCGCCGGGCTGCATATCCATGAAGTTCTTCTCAGCTTCTTGGCCCAAGGCGCTCTCAATGGCTTTCACAAAGGCCATCAACTGCACCGGTTGGCCATTGCCGATATTCACCACGCGCCAGGGCGCAACAGGACTCAGACTGTCACCGGTCCGCACCTCATCCCGCGCCTCTGATGCCTCCGGCACCGCCGCAATCAAATTCACAATCCCCGTCACCAGATCATCAATATAGGTGAAATCCCGGCTCATATCGCCGTGATTGTAGATGTCGATCGGGCTGCCTTCCAAAATCGCCTTGGTGAATTTGAACAACGCCATATCCGGACGCCCCCAAGGGCCATAGACCGTGAAGAAACGGAACATGGTGGTCGGCAGGTGATAGAGATGCGCATAGGAATGCGCCATGACCTCATTGGCCTTTTTGGTCGCGGCATAAAAGGACATTTGACTGTCGGCCTTATGAACTTCCGCATAGGGCATCTCCGTGTTGGCCCCGTAAGCCGAGCTGGTGGAGGCCAGCAGCATATGCTGCGGCGGATAGGCGCGTGCGGCCTCCAGCAATTCAAAGGTGCCCACCAGATTGGCCTCAACATAGGAACGCGGCGCATCAATGGAATACCGCACCCCGGCCTGCGCTGCCAAATGGATCACCACATCCGGTCTGTGCTCCGCAAAAAGCGCCATCAGCACGCCCTCGCCCTCAAGCCGGTCTTCCACAGCCGTGAACCCTACGTGTTGTTTCAGAATGCTGTGGCGTCGCTCTTTCAGAGTGACATCATAGTAGTCGGTCATCGCATCCAGACCGACCACACGCCAGCCCTCCTGCAACAGCCGCTGTGCGGTGTGAAATCCAATGAACCCGGCGGTGCCTGTCACCAAGGCGGTGCGCTGCTCTTGTGTCATTGCCTTTGACCTTCCTGTTTCGTGACGCGCCCAGCCATTTCTGGCGCAGTTTCCGTCAGCAATCTCTGTGCTCTGATACGCACGACTTCCTGCTTCAGACGTGCGGAAAACCCGCTGAGGCGGAACAGTTTCTGACGCCGTTCTGAGCGCCCAAACAGCCCGCCAATCTGCACCCAATAGCCTTTTGGGTGAAAGCGCACAGTATGAAAAAGCGCTGTGCGCGAAAAAATGAAAACGGAAGGCCGCTGCCCCTGCGCGACAGCCTGCGCCGCCGCTGCCAGAAGCGCGCGTCGCCGCCAATAGCGCCCGGCGATGATCACCTGAGCCCCCGATTTGGCAGCAAAAGGGCGCAATGCCTCTGGAGACGGGCTAATCACGGGCATCTGCCCCGCCATGCGGGCCTGACCTTCCGCAAAGCCCTGATCCAGACCGCGCAGCAGCCGCCTCACATCACCGGGCATCATCTGGCCGGCCACCATATGGGTTAACAGGCGCCGCCGCTGCCCCTCCCGAAACCGCGACCAGACCGTTTCCACCTGTGCCGCGTCGCAATGTTTGCCCAAAAACACCGCCATGCTCGCGGCAATTTCGGAAAGATCACGCGGCACCCGCGCCTCTGTGCGCCAGCGATTGGCGGAGAACCCGTGGTGCACCTCTGCCAGAGGCGCGATGGCGGTTTTATAACCGGCCTGCGCCAGCCGCAGATTGAGATCCGTCTCGTCCAAATAATAATGCAGCGCCGGATCAAACCCGCCCAGCGCCGCCAAAACCGACCGGCGCACCGCCATATTGGTGCCCTCTGTTTTGATCCCCCGCCCGCCTTCCGGCGTCAGCACCACCGCATCTGGCCCGGTAATATCCAGCGGCGTCGTCTGGCCGCGCCCGTCCACAGTTTGGGCGCGCCATTGAAAGCTGATGCCATTGCGCCCGCGCACAAACCCACCTACTGCCGCCACATCCGCACGGGCAAATGGCGCCATAAGATGCTGCAACCAGCCCGTCTCCGGCACCGCATCGTCATCCAGAAAGGCGACAATCTCGCCAGCGGCCAAGGCAATGCCACGGTTGCGCGCCGAAGAGATATTGGCCAACTCATAGGGCGCAACTTTGATCTGGTCCGCAAAGGACAAGGCAGACAGCGCGGCCTGCCCTTCCTGATCGGTGACAACCACCACTTCAAACGCAGGGTAAGACAGCTGCGACACCCCCACCAGCGCACGCTGCAAGGCGTCCGGCCGTCCCCGACTCACCACCACCACACTGACCGTGAGATGTGCGAGTGGGGGCGGTGTCATGGAGTGCCCATCTCCGCCATCATGGCCTCAATACGTGGCACATCCTCAGGGTTGTTGAGCTCCCAGAACTGACGCCCACGCGCCTCGACCTCAACACAGAGCACCTGTCGCCCGTGCTCCATGAACCGCAGCTGTTCCAGCCCTTCAAGCTGTTCCAGTGGCCCAGCCTTCCAGCCCGCATAAGCGCCCAGCGCCGCAGGGCGATAGGCATAGACACCCACGTGGTGAAACACGGGGGTGTCATCGTCATCCGCATAGGTTTCAGAGGTGAAAGGCACCACCTCTTTGGAGAAATAAAGCGCGTGATGCGCGGTGGTAAACACGGCCGTGGTGCCGCCCACACGCCCGGCCTTGCGGTCCTCCAGAAAGCCGTTCAGCGCGCGGCCATCACAGCGCAGCACCGGCGTGGCCACCTCTGCAGCAGTGTCCTGACGCAGGCCGCTCACCAGATCTTCGACAAACCAGGCCGGGGTCAGAGGCGCGTCGCCCTGAAGATTGACAACGATGTCATAGCCGCCGCCCAGAACATCAAAGGCCTCGGCACAGCGTTCGGTGCCATTGGCGCATTCTGGCGAGGTCATCACCACCTCTGCGCCAAAGGCTTCGCAGGCTGTCTTGATGCGATCATCATCCGTGGCCACAACCACCCGGTCCACGCCCGAAACGGCACAGGCCGCTTCCCAGCTGCGTTGCACAAGGCTTTTCACATCGCCGCTGGCGCCTTTCAAGGTGGCCAGAGGTTTGCCCGGATAACGGGACGAGGCATAACGGGCCGGGATGACGATCAGGACAGACATCAAGCTTCTTTCAGGTCCACTTTTGGCGCATAGGCGATGAAGAACGGGTTGGCGAAGTCTTCTTTGCCATAGACCAGCGGGCTGTGATCAT
Organism: Shimia marina; assembly: GCF_001458175.1. Classification (GTDB taxonomy): domain Bacteria; phylum Pseudomonadota; class Alphaproteobacteria; order Rhodobacterales; family Rhodobacteraceae; genus Shimia; species Shimia marina. Next base: position 652,922 of record NZ_CYPW01000006.1, on the reverse strand, counting down.
CAAAACGGACCACCTGACCACCGGCGCCAAGCAACACAGCATGACCCGCAGCAGTGTCCCACTCCATGGTGCGGCCCACACGCGGATAGATATCCGCTTCGCCGGTCGCCACGAGACAGAACTTCAGGGAGCTGCCTGCGCTCTTCATGTCTTTGACGTTGTATTTGTTGATGTAGTCATCGGTGGCCTGATCGCGGTGAGATTTTGAGGCCACCACAAACAGCGCAGCATTGTCGCTGTCGGCCACATTGATCGGCGTGATGGTGCCCACTTTCTTAGGGTCAAACATCCCGGTTTCCTCAACCGCCTGACCGTTTTCCTGTGTGAAGAACATGCGGTTGCGCGCCGGAGCATAGACCACACCGCGCTGCGGCACACCATTTTGCACATAAGCGATGTTCACGGTGAAATCGCCACGGCGGTGGATGAATTCTTTGGTGCCATCCAGCGGATCCACGATCAGGAAGGTGTCACCTTTGGCTTTGTGGCTGTCGGACTGTTCCTCAGTCACCAGCATCACATCCGGAAAGGCCGCCCGAAGACCGGCAGAGATCAGCGCATCCGCCGCTTCATCTGCTGCTGTCACCGGGCTGTCATCGCTTTTGACTTTGACGTCAAAGTCATCTGCTTCGTAAATTTCCATGATCTTCTCGCCGGCCAAAATTGCCAGCTCACGCATAACGGGGATCAGTGTTGTATAATCCAAATCATTTCTCCAAATGACGTTTGTTGTCTAACAGGGACGCGCCCCTTATGATGACTGCGTAAGGGAACAGCAAGATTTCCATGCCATGGATTGAGCATAGATACGTAGATTAGGCAATGTTTCAGCAAACCGCTCCAAAAACGACTCTTGCTTCGGCGCTCAACATCTTCGAGTTGGTCTACCACTCGATTGTGCGGAGCGTGCGTAAGTCCCATGGCAATGCGCTGATGTCGATTGTCATGAACATGCTGCAATCCATCGTCTTTGTGATGGCCTTTTATGTCATGTTCAGCGTGCTGGGCCTGCGCGGGGCGGCCTTGCGGGGCGATTTCATGATTTACATCATGTCCGGCGTCTTTCTCTTCATGACCCACACCAAAACGATGGGAGCCGTGGTTGGCGCAGAGGGACCCTCCTCCCCGATGATGAAACACGCGCCGATGAACACGATCATCGCCATCCTGTCTGCCGCGCTGGGAACACTCTATATTCAGGTCCTGTCGCTGTTTGCCATTCTGTTCATCTACCATGTGGCCTTTACGCCCTTTGTGATCGACCAACCGATGGCGACCTTTGGCATGATTCTCGTGGCCTGGTTCACCGGTCTGGCCATCGGCACGGTCTTTCTGGCGCTCAAACCCTGGTTTCCGACCTTTGTGCAAATCGCCAACACGGTCTATTCACGCGCCAATATGATTGCCTCGGGCAAAATGTTTGTCGCCAACACCCTGCCGCCCTTCATGCTGGCGATGTTTGACTGGAACCCGCTGTTTCACGCCATCGATCAGGCGCGCGGCTTTGCCTTCATCAACTATGTGCCGCGCAACTCTTCTGTTACCTATCCCATTGTTCTGGGGATTGTGCTCTTGATGATTGGCCTGATGGGTGAGTTTTACACCCGCAAACACGCCTCCCTCAGCTGGAGTGCCCGCCGGTGATCCGGATCATCATTGCGCTCTGCCTTTGGCCACTGTCGCTTTGGGCAGACCCGCTGCCCGCGCTCTATGACGTCGTCGGTGTGGAGGTCGATGATACGCTCAACATCCGCCGCCTTCCCAATGCCAGTGCCGCACAGATTGGCGCCCTGCCCAATGATGCACGTGACATCGAAGTGACCGCACAAAATGACGGCGGCACATGGGCGCGCATCAACATCGGGGAGGGACATGGCTGGGTCTCTGCACGCTACCTCACACGCAGCGCAAACCCGGGCAAAGCCCTGCACTGCTTTGGCACGGAGCCCTTTTGGTCTGCAAAGCTCAGCGAAGGTCAGCCGCTCCGCTACACCTCTCCGGACGAGCAATACCGGACCTCAGATTTGGGGAAACGCATTCGCAGCGCGAACCTCACCGACCGCTTCGCCCTGCAATTCGGTCCAACCCTTGCCATGATCAAACGGGCGGAATGCTCTGATGGCATGTCAGACCGCCTGTTTGGCCTGGAGGCGGATCTGCTTCTGAACAGAGATGGCACACCTGCGCTGCTGTCAGGCTGTTGCAGCATCGTCCCCTGAAACCCTCCAAAAGATCGCCGCAACAGTAACTGACCTCAGCTCGGCTCCACCACTCTGAGCGTGATGTTGATCCGGCCGCCCTCTGGCAGAAGAGATGACGATTTGAAGCGGATCCGGTCCACCCCGTGGTAGGCCAGCCGCGCCGCGCCGCCCATCACCACCACATCCCCGGAGTTGAGCCAAACCGACTGCGTCTTGCCGCCGCGCGCAGCCCCTCCCATGCGGAACAGACCATCATCCCCCAGCGAGACCGAGAGAACCGGATAAGAAAAATCCCCCTCATCTCGATCCTGATGCAGCCCCATACGCGCGCCCTCGCCGTAAAAATTGATCAGACAACAATCCGGCTGTCGCGCAAGCCCCGTGAGTTCCTGCCAGAGGCTCAAAATCCGCGCCGGGATCGGGGGCCAACCCATGCCATCAGGATGGTGCGGCTCATAGCGATAGCCCCGCCGGTCGCTGATCCAGCCAAGACGCCCGGCGCTGGTCATTTTCACGCTCATCTGCTTGCCACTGCGAGTCACGGGATGTCGCATTGGCGCGACCTGCGCCACCGCGCGCAGATCCGCCACCCAGGCGCGCTGATCCGCACCGCTCAGACAGTCTTTGAAGATCTCAAAACCCGCAATTTTTAACGCTTCCGTCAGTTTCCCGGCCCCTATCAATAAAATGCCTCATAAAATGTAGCGAATCCGCCACAATCCCCCAACCGAGAAGCTTGCAGGCTTTTTTCATGCTCCCTATATACGCTTCGAAGCGCATTTCAGCTCACCGCTGATGTGCCAATGGATCGAGGCGTGGGCGCCATAACGGGTCCGGCCTTGAATTATCGCCTTAAGTAGAAGGGATCAAAAATGAGCAAAGTGATTGGTATCGATCTCGGTACAACCAACTCCTGTGTTGCCATCATGGATGGCTCTCAGCCAAAAGTCATCGAAAACGCCGAAGGCGCGCGCACCACGCCGTCCATCGTCGCATTCACGGATGACGAGCGCCTCGTGGGCCAGCCGGCAAAACGCCAGGCCGTCACCAACCCGGAAAACACCGTTTTTGGTGTGAAGCGCCTGATCGGTCGTCGTCGCGATGACGCGGCTCTGGCCAAAGACCTGAAGAACATGCCGTTCTCTGTTGTGAACGGCGGCAATGGCGACGCATGGGTCGAAGCCAAGGGCGAGAAATACTCCCCATCCCAGATCTCCGCTTTCATCCTCGGCAAGATGAAAGAAACCGCTGAGAGCTACCTCGGCGAAGACGTGACACAGGCTGTGATCACCGTTCCTGCGTATTTCAACGACGCACAACGTCAGGCCACCAAAGACGCGGGTAAGATCGCGGGCCTCGAAGTGCTGCGCATCATCAACGAACCAACCGCAGCCGCACTGGCCTATGGTCTGGACAAAGAAGACACCCAAACCATCGCGGTCTATGACCTCGGCGGCGGCACCTTCGACGTGACCATCCTGGAAATCGACGACGGCCTGTTCGAAGTGAAATCCACCAACGGTGACACCTTCCTCGGTGGTGAAGACTTCGACATGCGCATCGTGAACTACCTCGCGGATGAGTTCAAAAAAGAGCACAACGTCGACCTGACCAAAGACAAGATGGCGCTGCAGCGTCTGAAAGAAGCGGCAGAGAAAGCCAAGATCGAGCTGTCCTCCTCTTCTCAGACCGAGATCAACCAGCCGTTTATCTCCATGGATCCGGCCACCGGCACCCCGCTGCACATGGTCATCAAACTGACCCGCGCGAAGCTGGAAAGCCTGGTGAACGACCTGATCAAAGCCTCGCTGAAGCCTTGTGCCGCTGCGCTGAAAGACGCGGGCCTGTCCGCCAACGAGATCGACGAAGTTGTTCTCGTGGGTGGTATGACCCGTATGCCGAAGGTGATCGCAGAGGTGACCAAATTCTTCGGCAAGGAGCCACACAAAGGTGTGAACCCTGACGAAGTTGTGGCCATGGGTGCCGCCATTCAGGCCGGTGTTCTGCAAGGCGACGTGAAAGACGTTGTTCTGCTGGACGTGACCCCACTGTCTCTGGGTATCGAAACCCTCGGCGGCGTGTTCACCCGTCTGATCGACCGCAACACCACCATCCCAACCAAGAAGTCTCAGATCTTCTCCACAGCCGAAGACAACCAGAACGCTGTGACGATCCGTGTCTTCCAGGGTGAGCGTGAGATGGCGGCGGACAACAAGATCCTCGGTCAGTTCAACCTCGAAGATATCCCACCGGCGCCACGCGGCATGCCACAGATCGAAGTGACCTTTGACATCGACGCCAACGGCATCGTGTCTGTGGGCGCGGCGGACAAAGGCACCGGCAAAGAGCAAAAGATCACCATCCAAGCCTCCGGTGGTCTGTCTGATGCGGACATCGACAAGATGGTTCAGGACGCCGAAGAGAACGCGGAGGCCGATAAAGAGCGTCGCGAGCTGATCGAAGCGCGCAACCAGGCCGAAAGCCTCGTGCATGACACCGAAAAACAGGTGGCAGAGCACGGCGAGAAAGTGGATCCATCCACTGTTGAGGCGATCGAGCTGGCCGTGGCCGCCCTGAAAGACGATCTGGAAAAAGACGACGCCACAGCTGAAAAGCTGAAGTCCGGCATCCAGAACGTTATGGAAGTGGCGATGCGTCTGGGCGAAGCGATCTACAAAGCCAGCCAGGATGAGGCCGGTGGCGCAGACATGCCTGACATGGACGAAGGTCCGGCCGCTGACGATGATATCGTTGACGCCGACTTCGAAGATCTGGACGACAACAAGCGCTGATCACAGCGCTCCCGGACATGAAAATCGGGCCGGTCCGCTTTCCGGATCGGCCCTTTTCATTCCGACCAAAGGAGTAACCCATGGCAAAACGTGACTTCTACGAGGTGCTTGACGTCAGCAAAGGGGCTTCGGCGGACGAAATCAAAAAAGCCTATCGCAAGAAGGCCAAAGAGCTGCACCCCGACCGCAACGCGGACAACCCCGAAGCAGAGGGCCAGTTCAAAGAGGCCAACGAAGCTTATGAAATCCTCAAGGATGCGGAGAAAAAAGCGGCCTATGACCGTTTTGGACACGCGGCCTTTGAGGGCGGTATGGGCGGCGGTGGCCCGCGCGGTGGTCATCCCGGTCAGGGTGATTTTGCCTCTGCGTTTTCCGATGTCTTTGATGACCTGTTTGGCGACTTCATGGGCGGCGGTGGCCGCGCAGGAGGCGGTCGTCAACGTGCCTCTCGCGGGGCTGACCTGCGCTACAACCTGCGTGTGACGCTGGAAGAAGCGTTCTCCGGCATGCAGAAAACCATCAATGTCCCCACCTCCGTCGGCTGCGACAGCTGTGATGGATCCGGGGCCGAAGGTGGGGCCGAGCCCACAACCTGCCCAACCTGTTCGGGCATGGGCAAGGTGCGCGCGCAGCAGGGCTTTTTCACGGTGGAACGCACCTGTCCGACCTGTTCGGGCCTTGGTCAGATCATCAAAAACCCCTGTAAGAAATGTGGCGGTCAGGGCCGGATCGAAAAAGATCGCGCCCTCTCGGTGAACATTCCCGCCGGTGTGGAAACCGGCACCCGCATCCGACTCGCTGGCGAAGGCGAAGCGGGCATGCGCGGTGGCCCATCCGGTGATCTCTACATCTTCATCGAAGTCAGCCCGCATAAGATCTTTGAGCGTGACGGTGTGAACCTCTACTGCCGCGTGCCCGTCTCCATGGCGAGCGCCGCGCTTGGCGGGGACATCGAAGTGCCCACCATCGACGGGGGCCGTTCCCGCGTGAAGATCCCTGCAGGCTCACAATCTGGCCGCCAGATGCGCCTGCGCTCCAAGGGCATGCCCGCCCTGCGCGGCGGTGGACAAGGTGACATGATGATCGAACTGGCGGTGGAAACCCCGGTCAATCTCACCAGTCGTCAGAAAGAGATCCTGCGCGAGTTCGAAGATCTGTCTGAGGAAAACAACCCTGAAAGCAGCAGCTTCTTCAGCTCTGTCAAAGGCTTCTGGGACAGCATGAAGGGGTAATACCCCACATCCGATCACCACCCAAAAGCGCCCCACGTGGGCGCTTTTTCATTGGGCACGCCAGTTCCCGTGAAATCTAGAAAGCATGGATCGGCACCTCTCTGTCCCAATCGATAAAAGGCATTAAAGCCCGCATCTGCTCAACCACTTTGATATTCGCCTGCAGTATTGCGATGGCTTCTTCTCGCGACAGATGATCATCAAACCCCCGCAGGTTTCGAATAAATCCAATACCCACCAACGCATCACTCTCCGCATCTTTAAGATCGGCACTCGGCCACCATCCAATAACCTGTGAAATAAAGGTCACCTCCGTACGATCCCAATCCATCAGGTCAAAGATGTAATGCGGGGGGTCTTCGGCGTGTTCGACAACAAAATTGATCCAGCTTTGAAACTCTTCAAAGGAGATCGCCCCTGCCGTTAAAGCAGTGCTCGCAAGACCAATATCCGCACTGTCGTTCTTAGTTAGACTAAATTTCATCGGTCCGGCTCAGGTAAGCTGATATCTGAGAAGAGTGTTTGCAACACGTAGGCTGCCACGCAGTTTCCTTTACCGGCGGGGCGTGAATATCGCCTCCTGAGCCGGTAGAGAGGAGCGCGCCTGGCGCTCTTCTCAACTTTTACAGACCCGATGTGTCTCATTTAGTTCGGGATCGGCGCCAGCGTGAACATCGCTCGCAGAATTTCACCCGGCTGAATGCCCGGCATGGTGGCGCCAAAGATCTTCTGCATCACGCCCTGTGCGTAGAGCTGGGAAAGAATCGCGTCGACCAGAAGGCGGAAATCTGTATCTCCACGCGCCATAGCCAGCCCATGCTGTTCGATACTCAAAAGGTTTTGGCCCAGTCGCAGATTCTGTTGTTCTGGACTGCTCAGCCACAGACCGGCCAGAATGGATTGATCCGCAAAATAGGCATCCAGCTCTCCACTTTCCATCGCCTTCATGGCGGAAACGTGATCTTCAAAACGCACCACCTCCGCAAGAATCGCAGCGGCGGTCAGCGTCGCGGACAGCGCGGCTTCCGTGGTTGTGCCAGTGCGCACGCCCAGTTTCTTGCCAGCCAGATCCGCAAAGCTCTCAGATCCGTTCAACGGCAGCAGCACAGAGGTGCCATCGGCAAACACAGGAATGGAAAAATCCACCAGGTTGCGCCGCGCCAGTGTGATGGTGGCGGCCCCACACAAAAGGTCAATTTCTCCCTTGGCCACTTTCTCGAAACGATCTTCGGTCGTGACCGGCACAAATTCCACATCGAGATTTTCGATCTGCAAAATCTGCACAATCCCCTGTGCCACTTCAACACAGACATTGGGTGTATATCCGTTCGGGCTCCCATCCTCTGTGGCAAAGGACAGCGGCGCCGCATCCGTGCGATATCCCAGTTTGAGAATTCCGGTCTCCTTGATCCGGTCAATCGTCTGCGCCCCAGCGGCGCTGGCAATCAAAACACCGGCCAAAAGGGCGGTCATGAAAGACTTCATACTGTGTCCTGTCAAAAACATAAGAATTTGCGCAACCATCCCAGCTTCGCACATCCGCCACAAGGTACTTTTCTCAACAGTTGCGTCACATGCTCTCACAGGGGCGTTGAAAGACGTAACGACCAACAAAAATTATCGTTTGGTGTCGCTACAAAAGCTATTCAAAACTTGGAAACGTTAACGCGAAACACACCTCCGTGTTACCGACGCGATACCGCCCGGATACCGACGTGCCATTTCCGGAAAATATCCCTGATCTTAACTTTTCCGCACACGGATTAACCTTTCGTTCATGATTTTTAAGCAGGCTTAACAAATGATCAAAGCCCGCGACGTTGAGGAAGGCCGGCTTCCGCTGTTTGAGGCGGATGAGGCCCCTGTCGCACCACTCACATCTGGCAAGGTGCCTTCCTATCTTGCTGATCATCGTAAGCGCCTGCGTGCCCGGTTTCTTTCTGGTGGCGCGCAGGCGCTTCCTGATTACGAAATGCTAGAATTGCTGCTGTTTCGGGCCATTCCGCGCCAAGACGTCAAACCCTTGGCCCATAAACTTCTGGAAACATTTGGAGATTTCAACGCGGTGATCAGCGCGCCCATGACACGCCTCACTGCGATCAAGGGCGTGGGGGAGGCCGTTGTCTGTGAGTTGAAGATTGTCGAAGCCGCCGCTCACAGGCTGGCCCGCGCCAAAGTCATAAACCGGCGCATTCTGTCTGACTGGGACAGCCTGCTGACCTACTGCCACACCACCATGTCACACCGCGACACAGAACAGTTCAGGGTTTTGTTTCTAGACACAAAAAACACTCTGATCGCAGATGAAGAACAGGCGCGCGGGACGGTAAACCACGTGCCTGTCTACCCCAGAGAGGTGGCCAAACGCGCGCTCGAACTCAATGCCAGCGCCCTGATCATCGTCCACAATCACCCCTCCGGTGATCCGACCCCGTCAGAGGCAGACATTGCCATGACGCATCAGATCAACGCGGCCTGCCATGCCCTCTCGTTGACACTGCATGACCATATAATCATTGGAAAATCTCGCGAGCTGAGCTTTAAGGCCGAGGGCCTGCTGTAGCTCACCGCACCCAAATCTCCACCCGCCGGTTCACCTGCCGCCCCCAAGCCGTATCATCACAGGCCATCGGCATTGCCTCCCCAAAAGCATGCACCTGAATATCGATCCGCTCTGGATTGGCGGTTTCCGCCGCGGCCAAAACCGCCGACTTCACAGCCTCCGCCCGGCGCAGGGCAATTTTATGATTGGTTTCCGCCGGGCCATCTCCATCGGAAAACCCAACAAAATAAAGGGTGCGCGCATCATAAATGCCCCCCTCGAACGCCCGAGCCAATTGTTGAACATTGGAGCGGGATTGCGCATCCAGTCGGCTCGAACCGGTTTGGAAACGGAATGAAGTGGACAGACGCTTCATTCCAGACAGCGTCGTGGTCAAACTCTGTAGGGTTTCAAGCGGTACCTCTTCGCCTGCGCTGGAAATGGCATTGGCAAAACGATCCCCCTGTAGGTTGATCGCAATCTCTTCGGCTGTTTGATCCACAAATCCCGCCCGCCGGATCACAATCTGTGCAGAAGCACTGCGGGTATATGCCAGAAAATCGCGCGCAATCTTTGGCAACCTCCGCGCTGGAAAATATAGAAACATCGGAGCGTTAAGCGGATAGTCCTCTGTTTTGATCGTCCGACGCGACGCCGCCAGAGAGAACCCACAGCTGCCTGCCAGCGTCAAATGTTTGGCGTTGCCCGTATCGGCATAAGAGGCAATCCCAATCGCAAAGGGATCCCGCTCCACAGCTGCAACCAGTGCATCATTGCGCCCATGACGCAGCACCGTCTCAACCGTGGTCAGATTGGCACGCTTCATCAACTGATCTTCGACCGCCTGGGCAAAGCCAGACTGTGTGTCCATCATATGCAGGGTGATTGGGGCATCCACGCCGCCAAGCGCCTGCCAGTTCTGAATTTTTCCTGCGAACACTTCGGCAAGCTGCTGCAGCGAGATCGCTGAAACCGGGTGTCCCGCCGATACAATCGGCACCATCCCATCAAGCGCCAGAACCCGGCTTCTGTTGGCATCGGACATATCACCTAGCCCAGCCTCATATCCCAACTCAGATTCCTTCGGGCGAATTTCGCGCAGGGACATGACGATATCAGCTTCATCCGCCAGTAAGTCAGCAAACCCTTCGTCCGCATTGCTAGCATGAAAATGAAACCGGGCCAGGACCTGACCATCTTTACCGGAAAGCACATATGTGAAACGCTGAAGGCTCTCTGGCTCTCTCTGGACAACATAACCTTCATTGCGTGCAAAAGCTTCCAGCAACGCCGGGAGCAAGATGTCGGCCATCGTGGCGGAGCCTGAAATAGACACATCGGCGACAAAATTCAAAAGACTGGGACAACCTGGCCCCTCACACAAAACACCTGAGCCATCTACGGTAAGCTCTCCGTAAACCGTTTCAACACGATAGAACTCACCGTCAAACCCAAGCAGGGTACCGGAAATTTCCACTTCACCATCATGCGATTTGAGAAGCACATCCTGCGCCATCGCTGAGGGCACGCCAAACAAAAGGAAAAGTGCGGCGAATACCGCCGCACGAAGCTGAAACATCTGAGTGTCCTGACCGCCGGTTATTTTTGCGCGATTGTCAGGTCTTCTACGAGGTTTTTCAACAGCAGAAATTCACCAACCGCATCGCAATCTGGCATCTGCATGCGCAACTCGCGGGGCGCGCGCAGATTGCCCTGATGCAAAGTCATGCTGGACAGCGCCATATCCTGTCCGCAGTTGCCCTGTGTGACTTCGGTTTCAATGCTGATCGCAATATCACCCCGGGCATTCGCAAGCCCGGTGGGAAACGTATAGACCTCTGCCTGTGCTGCTGACAGCATGCCAACCGCCTCAAAGCGCATCAAGAAGCCACCCGTCCCTCCTGCAAGCGCACTGAGGTCACGCGGTGCCTCCCGCCAGACATGACCAAGCTCACCGTAGTCAGCCCCAAATTCACGCGCATGCAGCTCTGGGCCACGCGCTCCCTGCCATTGCAGCACCACCCTGTCGTAAAACGGCAGAGACTCCACATCAGCAGAGGCAAATGCACCATCACCATTCGGATAAGAAACTGAAAAATTAGCCGTTTCTGACAGCGCGGGTACCATCAGCTGCAAAGAGCCATCCTGGGGTGTCTCAACATGAAACCGCAGGCCCGCATGTTCGATCAACGCCAGTTCCCCGCCGTGACAGGGTGCAAGCGCCGTGAGCGCCACCAATGCACCAGCGGTTGTCTCCGTCTGCAGCGAGACAGTGCAACCAAGGCGCGGCGTGTGCTCTTCTGCTGGCAAAAACCCACCCGGCTTATCATCAGCGACGGCAACCAATACCGGTCTGCTAGGCAGTGAGGCGCCATGACCACGCTCCTTTGGCATGATAGGCAGCGTGCTGACGCCTCCCAAAACCGGCACATTCATGTCCTGTGGCAAGCGTAAAGGCGTTCTGCCTGAACCCGGGGCTTCAGCCTCCTCTTCTACCAGAATAGCAGCTTCGCTGGTTTGCATGGCAAAGCCGATGCAAATTGCGGCAGAGGATGTGGCGAAAGCCAAGGCATATCTGCGGTATGCGTTTCGTAGATCCTTCATCGTTTCTCCTTGCCCCACGCACGGCTCTTTCATGGCAAGGTCCCAAAGAAAAAGGGCGCCGATAAGGCACCCTTTGGATCATTCTCTGTTCGTTTCGGGCTGCACTCAGGCGAGTTTGCCATGACAGTGTTTGAACTTCTTGCCTGATCCGCAAGGGCAGGCTTCGTTGCGCCCCGGGTTGCCCCAAGTGCTCGGATCGTTCTCATCAAACCCTTCGCGCGCTTCGCCAACAGGCGCCGCAACTTCCTGTGCGGGCGCAGTGGCCTGCATGGACTCCATTTGCGCTTGTTGACGTTGGGCCATTTCCAGTGCGAGCTGTTTTTGCTCATCTTCAGAAATCGGACGCACACGTGACAAAGTTGTGGTCACATCGATCCGCAGGCTGTCGAGCATGCTTTCAAAAAGCTGGAAGGATTCGTTTTTATATTCATTGAGCGGATCGCGCTGCGCATAGCCACGGAACCCCACCACAGAGCGCAGATGCTCCAGCGTCAGAAGGTGCTCCCGCCACTTGCTGTCAATCGTCTGCAGAAGAACCTGCTTTTCGATCATGCGCATGGCATCTGGGCCAAAGCTTGTGGCCTTGGCCGCCATCATTTCATCGGCAGCTTTTTCAAGCCGTTCCCGCACGCTGTCGTCGTCAGCCCCTTCTTCTGCGGCCCATTCGATGACTGGCACATCAATGCTCAGATGCTCGATCACAGCCGCATAAAGGCCTTCTGTGTCCCACTGATCCGCATAGGTTTTGGGCGGCAGGTGACGCTCCACCAGCTCATCAATCACGTCATGGCGCATATCCTGCACAATGTCGGAAAGATCTGCTGCTTCCATGATGTCGCGACGCTGAGAAAAGACCACTTTACGCTGCTCATTCATCACATCGTCAAACTTCAGAAGCTGTTTGCGGATGTCGAAGTTGCGCCCCTCGACTTTCGCCTGCGCGCGTTCCAGAGATTTGTTCACCCATGGGTGCACAATCGCTTCCCCCTCTTTCATGCCAAGAGAGGAGAGCACTTTGTCCAGACGGTCAGACCCAAAAATGCGCATCAAATCATCTTCAAGGCTCAGGAAAAAGGAGGAGCGACCAGGATCCCCCTGACGACCGGAGCGGCCCCGGAGCTGGTTGTCAATCCGGCGGCTTTCATGACGCTCTGTAGCCAAAACAAACAAACCGCCAGCCTGTTTTACAGCCTCTTCGTCATCTTTGTGCTGCGCTTCGATCTGCGCACGGATCGCCGCGTGATCACCTTCAGGCGCTGCTGCGATGGCCTCCAGCACCTTGAATTCAACATTGCCGCCAAGCTTAATGTCCGTCCCGCGCCCGGCCATGTTGGTGGCAATAGTCACCGCGCCAAGTTTTCCGGCATCCGCAACAATCTGCGCTTCCTGTTCGTGCTGGCGCGCGTTCAGGACGTTGTGTGTCACACCCGCCTTGTCCAACAGCCCAGACAGGAATTCGGACTTCTCAATCGAGGTTGTCCCCACAAGGATCGGCTGGCCTTTGGCATGCGCCTCTTTGATGGTTTCGACGATAGCGTCAAACTTTTCACGCGCCGTGCGGTACACCGCATCATCTTCGTCGATTCGCGCAACACCACGGTTGGTTGGTACTTCAACCACACCTAGGCCATAGATTTCCTGAAATTCTTCAGCCTCAGTTGCGGCCGTCCCTGTCATGCCACCCAGCTTGTCATAGAGGCGGAAGTAATTCTGGAACGTAACCTGCGCCAGCGTCACATTCTCCGGCTGAATCTGACAGCCTTCCTTGGCTTCGATGGCCTGATGCAAACCATCAGACAAGCGCCGGCCGGCCATCATACGGCCGGTAAATTCATCGATCAGAACAATCTGGCCGTCACGCACAATGTAGTCTTTATCCCGTGTGAACAGCTTATGCGCCCGCAGGCCTTGGTTCACGTGATGCACAATTGTCGTGCTTTCAGGATCATACAGGCTCTGTTCACCTTCCAGCAGACCACGGGCTTTCAAGTGCTCTTCAAGAAACTCGTTACCCTCATCGGTGAAAGTCACATTGCGGCTCTTTTCATCAAGCGAATAGTGATCGTCCTGCACATCCGGGATCAGCTTATCAATCGCAACGTAAAGGTCTGTACGATCCTGAGACGGGCCGGAAATGATCAAAGGCGTCCGGGCTTCGTCGATCAGGATACTGTCCACCTCATCCACAATCGCAAAATTGTGGTCGCGTTGGGCCATATCCTTGAGTTCGCCCTTCATATTGTCACGCAGATAATCAAACCCAAGCTCATTGTTGGTCGCATAGGTCACATCACAGGCATAGGCCGCGCGTTTCTCATCTTCGGGCTGCTGTGGGTAAACAACACCGGTTGTCATCCCAAGCGCCGCAAACACATTGCTCATCCACTCGGCGTCACGACGCGCCAGATAGTCATTGACGGTGACCACATGCACACCCTTGCCGGTCAGCGCATTGAGGTAGGCCGGGAAGGTCGCAACAAGCGTTTTGCCTTCGCCGGTCTTCATTTCAGAGATATTGCCCTGATGCAGGAAGATGCCACCCATCAACTGCACATCAAAAGCCCGCAATCCCAACGCACGCTTGGCAGCTTCGCGGCAATTGGCAAAAGCTTCCGGCAAAAGCGCATCAAGAGACTCACCGCCCTTTGCGCGCTCAGCAAGCTCTTGCGTCTTGGTTTTGATGTCTTCGTCTGAGAGCTTCTGAAACTCTGACTCCAGCGCATTGATTTTTTCAACGATCGGACGCGTCGCCTTGATCTTGCGATCGTTAGGCGTGCCAAAAACCTTTTTGGCGATTTTTCCGAAACCCAGCATATAACTTGTCCTTCGTTGACGCTTTCTTGCGAGGCTAATTCTTGCTGTCTCGGCCCAGTACTCCTAGAAACGAGAAAACAGCCTGTTTGCCTTGATCTCAAAGCGATGTAAGGGGCGTCAGGAACAGTGTCAACGCCGCCATAGGATGCGGCACAAGCCAAGGACAATTCGATGTCAAAACACCTCAATTTCTTGTGCGCAACTGCGGCTGCTCTTTGCTTCGCCCTCCCCGTCGCTGCTCAGGACACCCCGTCCTTGGACACAGTGATGGCAACCGTGAACGGTGAAGTGATCACTCTGGGCGATATGATCTCTGTTCATGCGGGGCTGCAGCCGCAGTACCAGCAGTTGCCCGTTGACACACTGTTCAGCAGCATCCTTGACCAGCTGGTACAACAGACCGCACTCGCACAGAGCCTGAACGGCGAAGTTCCACAGCACGTTGAAATAGCCTTGAATAACGAACGTCGCACTTTGTTGGCCTCAGAAGCGCTGGAAGCCTTTGTTGCAGGAAATGAGGTGAGCGACGAAGACTTGCAGGCTGCGTATGACGCGCAGTTCAGCAGCTTTGTCGGCGAGGACGAATACAACGCCAGTCACATTCTCGTGCCAACCGAAGAAGAAGCCAAGGACATCCGTAAAGAGCTGACCGACGGAGCGGACTTTGCTGAAACCGCCAAAGTGAAATCTACCGGCCCTTCGGGCGCGTCCGGCGGCAGCCTTGGTTGGTTTGGTGCAGGTCAGATGGTCAAACCTTTTGAGGATGCGGTTGCCGAACTGGCCGTGGGCGAAATTTCCCAGCCCGTGCAAACACAATTTGGGTGGCATCTGATCATCCTCAACGATGCGCGCAAAAGCGAAGCCCCCACTTTTGAAGAAGCCCGTCAGGAGCTTTTGAACAACGCACAACGCACCGCCGTTCAGGCCTTCATTGCCAAACAGGCCGCGGCCGCCGAAGTGGATCAATCCGGCGCCGATGCGGTGGATCCAAACCTGCTTCTGCGCAAAGATCTCCTCTTCCCAAGCCAAGAGCAGAACTAAGCCATGGGTGAAATTACGCATGTCTCCCCGCTCGCTCCTGAGGCGTTTCCGGATCTCCCAGTGATTGAAGGGGTCTCTTTTGCCGCTGTGGCAGCCGGGGTGAAATACGCGGATCGCAAAGACGTTATGTTGGCGCATCTTGCCCCCGGCACAGCAGTGGCCGGAGTCTTCACCCGTTCCGCAACCCGCTCAGCCGCTGTACTGGATTGTCAGGAAAAAATCGGACATGATAGCGCGGCAGGCGCCGCGATTGTTGTGAACGCGGGCAATGCCAACGCCTTTACCGGCAAGAATGGAGCCACGGCCACCAAAGCGGTGACCAATGCGGTTGCTGCATGTCTTGATGTGCCAGAAGGCCGTGTCTTCTCCTCCTCAACCGGGGTGATTGGCGAGCCTCTGCCACATGATCGGATCACCGCCAAATTGGAGGCTCTGAAGGCGCAACTGGACCCGACCGCCATTGATCAGGCGGCTGAGGCCATTCGCACCACAGACACTTTTGCCAAGGGAGCAACACGCACCATTGAGGTGGATGGGAAGGCTGTGAAGATCGCTGGCGTCGCCAAAGGGTCTGGTATGATCGCCCCAGATATGGCGACCATGTTGGTCTATATCTTCACTGATGCGGCCATGCAGCGTGCAGATTTGCAATCCCTGGTGTCAGAGCTCAACCAGAGCACGTTCAACGCCATCACGGTCGACAGCGATACCTCCACATCAGACACGCTGTTGGTCGCGGCAACCGGGGGCTCTGGCGTGGAGGTCACAGCCGACAGCGCGCCATTTAAGCAAGCTTTGCACGACGTTATGCAAGAGTTGGCGCATCTGGTTGTGCGCGACGGAGAGGGCGCGACCAAATTTGTTGAAGTTCGCGTCACCGGCGCAGCCTCCGCAGATGATGCGCGGATACACGCCATGGCCATCGCGAATTCACCTTTGGTCAAAACAGCCGTTGCAGGCGAGGACCCCAACTGGGGCCGTGTTGTCATGGCCATCGGTAAGTCCGGCGCTGCAGCAGACCGTGACCTTCTAAGCATTCGCTTTGGCGACATTCTGGTGGCGGAGCAGGGCTGGGTCTCTCCCACCTATAAAGAAGAGGATGGGGCAAACTACATGACACAGCAAGAGCTGCTCATTCATGTTGATTTGGGACTCGGGGATGCAGAGGACACCGTGTGGACCTGCGATCTCACCCATGGATATATCACAATCAACGCGGATTATCGCTCGTGAAAACTGTACTTGTCGCCGCTGTCACCCTGATTGACCCAGAAGGGCGCATTCTTCTGGCACAGCGCCCAGAAGGCAAATCCATGGCGGGTCTTTGGGAATTTCCGGGAGGCAAAGTTGAAGCCGGAGAAACACCCGAAGCCGCGCTGATCCGGGAATTGCAAGAGGAACTGGGGATCGACACCTGGGAGAGTTGCCTGGCTCCCCTGACCTTTGCATCACACTCATATGAGGACTTTCACCTCCTGATGCCGCTATTTGCTTGTCGCAAATGGCAGGGTATTCCCCAAGCGAAGGAAGGTCAGACTCTCAAATGGGTCCGTGCTCAAAATTTAAAGGATTATGAAATGCCGCCCGCCGACATTCCATTGATTCCGATGATTCGAGACTGGGTTTGACGCAAAAACCGCGCAAAACACCTATTTTTGAGCGGAAAAAGCGTGCGCTATACGAAAGAATATCTTCTTTTTTTAATAGCGCACGTTAATATGACATATGCATGACAGAAGTTGTGCACGAAAAATTAACCAAACCGATGTGTATTGGATGTCAATCAAATGGGGATTTTTGACATGCTTAAGACTATCACTGTAGGCAGCTGTGTTTCGATCCAAGGTCCGGTCGTAAAGAACCTTCCTGATGGACGTGTTTCCATCCGCGTGGGTGACAAAGTTTACTCCGGTAAGCCGATTTCTTAATCACAGCGACACGAGCAAGAAAAAAGGGCCGCCCTGAACAGGCGGCCCTTTTTCTATGTGAGCTCTCTCGCGGCGCGTACGCTGGATCAATCCAGCGTACGAGTCACTTCTTCGCGTTCGAAAATCTCGATCACATCATTTGGACGGATGTCATCGTAGTTTTCAAATGCCATACCACATTCCTGACCGGACTGAACTTCAGGCACTTCGTCCTTGAAGCGTTTCAGTGTCTTCAGCGTGCCTTCGTGAATCACCACATTGTCGCGCAGCAGACGTACACCTGCGGAACGACGCGCAACGCCCTCGGTCACAAGACAACCAGCCACCTTGCCAACACCGGTCACTTTGAACACTTCTTTGATGTTCGCATACCCAATGAAGTTTTCGCGGATCTCCGCGGAAAGCAAACCAGAGGCTGCCGCTTTCACATCATCCACAAGGTCATAAATCACCGAATAGTAGCGGATCTCCACACCTTTTTGGTTGGCAGTATTGCGGGCGGAGGCGTTTGCACGAACGTTAAAGCCCATGATCGGCGCGCCACTGGCTTCGGCCAGCCCAACATCCGTCTCGGTGATCGCACCCACACCGGAGTGCAGCACGCGCACGCGCACTTCGTTGTTCCCGATTTTTTCCATCGCCTGAACAATCGCTTCAGCGGAACCCTGCACGTCAGCTTTCACAAGGATCGGCAACTCGGCGACGGTTTCGTCTTCCTTGGCCTTCTGCATCAGTTGTTCAAGCGTGGTCGCTGCACCCGCGGCTGCGCGCTTGTCCTTGGCAACCTGAGCACGGTATTCCGCGATCTCACGCGCCTGCGCTTCGGTCTCGGTCACGTTCAGAACGTCGCCTGCTTCCGGTGTGCCGTTCAGACCCAGCACCTCAACAGGCACAGACGGACCGGCCTCTTTGACGCGCTCACCCTTATCGTTGATCAGCGCACGGACCTTACCGTATTGCTCACCCACAACAAAGATATCACCTTGGCGCAAAGTGCCTTTCTGAACAAGAACGGTCGCCACGGGGCCACGGCCCACATCCAGCTGAGCTTCGATGACAGCACCCTGTGCGGCACGATCTGGGTTCGCTTTCAGCTCAAGAATCTCAGCCTGCAGCGCAATGGATTCCAACAGCTCGTCCAAACCTTGGCCAGTGTGTGCAGACACTTCCACATCCTGCACTTCACCAGACATCGCTTCCACGATCACTTCGTGCTGCAGAAGCTCCGCGCGCACTTTGTTGGGATCTGCGGCTGGTTTGTCGATCTTGTTGATCGCCACGATCATCGGCACTTCGGCCGCCTTGGCGTGGTTGATCGCCTCAATGGTCTGCGGCATGACGGAATCGTCTGCGGCAACTACCAGAACAACAATATCCGTCACCTGTGCACCACGCGAACGCATGGAAGTGAAGGCCGCGTGGCCCGGAGTATCAAGGAACGACAGCGTCACGCCATCATCGGTTTTCACCTGATAGGCACCGATGTGCTGGGTGATGCCACCCGCTTCGCCAGACACAACCTTGGCATCACGAATCGCATCCAGAAGCGAGGTTTTGCCGTGGTCCACGTGGCCCATGATGGTGATCACTGGCGGACGGGACTGCAACTCTTCGTCTTTGTCCTCAACATCGGAGATCACATCTTCCACGTCCGCATCGGAAACGCGCACAACCTTGTGACCAAACTCTTCGATGATGAGTTCCGCAGTATCCGCATCAATGGTCTGGTTCTGCGTGACCATCATGCCCATTTTCATGAGCTCTTTCACAACGTCAGCAACACGCTCGGCCATACGGTTGGCAAGCTCAGAGACCATGATCGCCTCTGGAAGCTGCACATCACGCACAACCTTTTCGCGCTCAACCGCGCTGCCCATGGCTTTCTGGCGCGCACGCTCTTGCTTGCGCTTCATCGCAGCCATAGAGCGGTGACGATTGTTCTCACCACCGGTGGCCTGGCCCAATGTCAGCTTACCAGAACGGCGACCGTCATCACGCCCCTTGCCCCGACCACCACGCTGTTCGCGCTCGCGGTCTGCCTTACGCTGTGTTGGCTGTGGCGCAGGTTTGTTGGTTGGCGCACCACGACCTTGCGGCGCAGCTTCTTTCTTGGGTGCGGCAGCTTCGGCAGCTGCGCGTTTCGCGACCTCTTCGGCCTCTTTTTTCTTACGCTCTTCGTCTTCGGCCTTTTTGCGCGCACGCTCTTCGGCTTCACGCTGTTCGCGCTCTTTGGCTTCTGCTTCCAGACGGCGACGCTCACGTGCCTCGGCACGGGCTTTTTCTTCCGCCTCACGTTTTGCGGCGTCTTCCGCTTCACGTGCTTTCGCGGCCTGCAGCGCCTTCAGGCGGCGCTCCATTTCCGCATCTGAAATGCCAGCTGGCCGACGGTTGGGATCACCACCGGCTTTGGGAGAGCCACCGCCCGTTTTCGCCGCACCGGGTTTTGGCACCACAACGCGCTTGCGCTTGGTTTCCACCACGACATTTTTCTTGCGTCCGTGGCTGAAGCTCTGCGTCACGTTGCCAGGGCGGTTGCCACCGCGCAGACCCAAGGTTTTTTTACCGTCGTTATCGCTCATCTGGCTGTCTTGTCCTTCCCGGAGGCCGATGCCACCGTATTTTCCCGTACGCCTTTTAATCTTAGGGCTTCCTCTACAACACGATTTGTGAGTCCGCCAGACGCAAGCGCTCCATGTATCACAGTTTGTCGCCCAAATGCCAAACCCAACTCGGCGGCAGTGAGCCAATCTATGTGGTGCCCCCCATAGGGAGGCCTCAATTTTGTTTTGCCACGTTCAGAGCCATCGCTCGCCTGCAGCAGGACTTCGGCTACATCTTTGGTCAGCCAGTCCTTTACTTTTTCAAAGCCCGTCACCGCCTCGCCCGACTTTCGCGCCAGGCTGATCAAATCAACGGTGCGGCGCCCCAATTGGCGAGACACCTCTTCGACCAAATCTTCCGGCACAGTGACCTGCTGCTTGGCAGCACGGGCAAACACACCTTTCTTTCCTGCCTTTGCGAGCGCATCAGCTGAGGCTGTGACCCACATTCCGCGACCGGGCAGCTTGCCGGTTACGTCCGGCACAACTTGTCCTTCCGGGCCAACCACAAAACGGATCAACCCTTCTTTGGGGGCCACAGCGCCGGTGACAATGCACTTGCGCTCTGGCGTGTCTCCCTTTTTGCCGGGACGGCCACCGCGGCTCATCGCGTGTCCTCTGAGACCTGAGATCAGGCCTCAGCCTCCTCAGAAGCACCCTCTTCGCCGTCTTCTTCGGCCTGAAGCTCCTCAGGATCAACCCAACCCAACACGATACGTGCGGTCATGACCATATCCTGCGCTTCTTCCAGGCTGATGCCAAAAGGCTCAAGCACCCCGTCATCCTTCACACGCTCGCCATTTACGGAAGTCCAGCCACCGGCAAGCTCCCAATCGGCACAGGTCGCAAAATCTTCGAGATTCAAAACGCCATCTTTGGCGAGCGCTTCGATCATCTGGGGTGTCAGACCCTCAAATGCAACCAGGCTGTCCTGTACACCAAGCTCACGGGCCGCATCCAGAGCCGCTTTGTTCTGTGCATCGATGTAGTCACGGGCGCGCGCCTGCAGCTCATTGGCAGTGCCTTCATCCACGCCGTCGATGACCAGAAGTTCATCAACTTCGACGTAAGCCACTTCCTCAAGGTTGGTAAACCCTTCGGAAACCAGAAGCTGTGCAAAGAACTCGTCGAGATCCAAAGTGTCCATAAACAGCTTGGTGCGCTCTTCGAATTCTTTCTGACGACGCTCGGATTCTTCCGCTTCGGTCATGATGTCGATGTCCAGAGCAGTCAGCTGGCTGGCAAGACGCACGTTCTGACCACGGCGACCAATCGCCAGAGACAGCTGCTCATCCGGCACCACAACTTCGATTTTGCCCGCTTCTTCATCAAGCACAACCTTGGACACTTCTGCCGGTTGAAGCGCGTTCACCAAGAAGGTTGGCTGATCTTCGTTCCATGGAATGATGTCGATCTTTTCACCCTGAAGCTCGTTTACAACCGCCTGTACGCGCGATCCACGCATACCAACACAGGCACCCACTGGATCAATAGAGCCGTCGTGGGAGATCACGGCGATCTTGGCACGAGAGCCCGGATCACGTGCGACAGCCTTAATGTCGATAATGCCATCATAGATTTCTGGCACTTCCATTTTGAAGAGCTCAGCCATGAACTCGGGCGCGGTGCGGCTCAAGAAAATCTGATGGCCGCGCGGTTCACGACGCACCTCTTTGATATAAGCGCGCACACGATCACCGGAGCGATAGCTTTCACGGCCAATCTTGTCATTGCGGCGCAACACAGCTTCGGCACCGCCCAGATCAACAATCACATTGCCAAACTCTTCGCGCTTTACAGAGCCGTTGATGATGCTGCCTGCACGATCTTTGAACTCTTCGTATTGGCGATCACGCTCAGCTTCGCGGACTTTCTGCAAAATCACCTGTTTGGCGGATTGCGCCGCAATCCGGCCCATTTCAACTGGCGGCACTTCTTCCACAAACACATCGCCCACTTCGGGGTTTTCCATGTATTGCTTGGCCTGCTCTACGGTGAATTCCGCCTGATAGTTCTCCAGCAGCTCGTCTTCAACCACCGTACGCACCCGCGTGAAAGTTGCCTTCCCGGTGCGGCGGTCAATCGAAACGCGAATGTCCATCTCCGCGCCATAGCGGCTCTTGGCAGCGCGGGCGAGCGACTCTTCCATCGCCTCAACCACGAGACCCGGGTCGATCATCTTTTCGCGTGCGACCGCTTCGGCAGTTTGAAGCAGCTCAAGCTGGTTTGCAGAGGTGATTGCCATAGTCTTTACTCCTCGGACTCGCCGGACGTATCCTCGCCGGTCTCGATGTCGTCAAATTCGTCTTCGTTCAAAATGCCCGCTTCCTTGCGCGCCTTGAGCATTTCCTTGATCAATTCATCAGTCAGCACCAGTTTGGCATCCGCCAGCCAGTCAAAGCTCAGGCCAACCGTGACGGTTTCGCCCTGATTTTCGATATTGATCAGAACGTCTTCGCCCTCAATGCCTGCAAGCACGCCTTTGAAACGCTTGCGCCCATCGATCAACTCACTTGTTTCTATTTTGGCCTCATAGCCCTCATAGGCTTCAAAGTCCTTCAAGCGGGTGAGCGGCCGATCCACTCCCGGGCTGCCCACTTCCAGAGTGTAGGAATCCACCAGTGGGTCTTCCACATCCAGAATAGCGCTGATCGCATTGGAGATCTGGGCGCACTCATCCACTTCGATGCCACCGCCGGGACGCTCCGCCATAATCTGCAAAGTGTGAGTCTTGCCACCCATCAGGCGCAGACGCACCAGTTCAAAGCCCATGTCTTCGATGACAGGGGTCACAATATCCGCCAGCTTGCGGTCAATCGCCGCTTTGGCAATCAGGTCACTCATAGACGTGTTCCAAACACAAAAAAACGGGCCCGCGGCCCGTCGATCTTTCCCGGTGGTGCGCTCTGAAACTTCAAAGCACGCCGCTGTTGGGATGGATATACGTCGAAGGGCCTGAGTCTGCAAGGCCCAATCGCATTGGCCCTAGGTGCGCCACCAACGCTCCGCAAATCGCGCATTGTCGAGCCCGTACTGTGCCCCAACGGTTTGGGGCGCGGATACATTAGACCGAACCGCCTGAAGATGCTTGGCAAAGGCAGGAATAATCAAGCCACTTCTTTGCTGCACAAGCCTTTGCAGATCATCGTAATGTGTACGACGTTTCGCGGCATCGAGCTCCGAACGTGCGGCCCGCAACACAGTCTCAAACTGCGCATCTTGCCAACGAGAGTGATTCCAAAGCGCACCCGGTGCCAAATAGGTCGACATGGCCCAATCTTCGGTAGCGCGGCCTGCGGCAGCTTGCACTGAAACTTGACCTGTCTCCGACGCCACATCAACCACAACGCCCAGCGCAGCCAATTGAGAGCGAAACTCCGATACCATCAAAGCGGCGTTTTGGGAGCTTGCTGCCGAGACGTTGAGCGCCAATCGATCCACGCCAGCCCGCGCAAACAAGGCGCGCGCCTGCTCTGGATCATGGGCAACGGTAGAGGTTTCAATGTCAAAAAATGGATTGGCCGGACCAATAGGTGAGTCGGCTCCAACCTGACCAAAACCGGCCAGCGGGCCTGAGACGAATTTATTTCGGTCCAGCCCCAGTTTAACTGCACGGCGCACCAGCACTTGATCTCGAGCCGGCAGGCCATCCTGAAGGGCAAAGCTGTAGTGCTGATTGCCCTGAAGCGCCTGCAATGACACCCCGCTCAAATCATCACATTGACTCGCATGCGCCGGAGCAAGCTGCCCAACAACATCCACCATGCCTTCTAGCAACATATGGGTGCGTTCGGCTGGGTCACTGGAGTTGTGCAACACAAGATCGTCAAAGAAACCTGCCTTGCCGTCTTTGTAGTGCGACGTCACACGCTCCGCATGCAGCATGTCACCCGCGCGAAATTCACGCACACGATAAAGACCGGTCCCAATACCGTTCTGCATAGCCAGCTCAACATAGCCCGCAGGGTAGATCACCAGATGGTAATCCGACACAAGATATGGGAAATCCGCGTTGGGCGCCGAAAGAACAAACTGAATCTGATGTTGTGTCAGCACCTTTATCTCTGTGACATCACGCAACAAAGGTGCCGCCGGCGATCGGCTTTGGTCCCCCATATGCAGCGCGAATGAACGCACAACATCCTTAGCCACAAAGGGCTTTCCGTTGTGAAACGTCACACCCTTGCGCAGGGTGAATGTCCAGGTTTGCGCATCCGCGCTGGCATCCCAGCTTTCCGCCAGCTCTCCGCGCAGCGCGCCATCTGGCCCAATTTCAGTGAGACAATCAAAAACGGCCCCATGCGCCGCAGCCATCATAAAGAGGCTGTCATGGCTGCGCGTGTCCCAAGTGTCATTTGGACTGCCACCAGATAGAACGGCACGGAGCATTCCACCAGATTTGGGCATGTGCGCCGCCACAGACATCCCAGACGCCGCAAGCACACCTGCGGCGGCACCGGAAGTCAAAAGGCTACGTCTACTGATGCGTGACACAGGCACACTCCATGAATCTGGACATCGATCAGACGCGCTCAGGCCAGCAATGTCCAGCCGTTTTGCTAAATACGAGCCAATTCATCCATGATGCGCACGAGTTCTGCGCTGATACCGGGCTCTGACAAGGCGTGGCCCGCATTGCGGATCATGCGCAGGTCCGCCATTTGCCCCCAGGCTTTCGCGAGATCATGCGCCGCCTTGGGCGGACAGATCATGTCATAGCGCCCCTGAACGATGTAGCCGGGAATATCCTGCAGCACCGCCATGTTCTTCAGAATATGGCCATCCTGTTTCAGGAAGCCTTTGTTGCGGAAATAATGGTTCTCCAACCTAGAAAACGCGCGCGCATATTCTGCTGGCGGTTCCCCTCCGGCACCGTTTGAATACACGGAAGCCAGCGCATTTTCCCAACTGGCCCAGGCGCGCGCATATTTGATCTCTGTCGCACGATCCCCGCAAAACAAGCGGTGATGATAAGCCTCAATCAGATCATCCTGCTCTTCTTCAGGGACAAGATCAGCAAAGCGCGCCCATTGATCTGGCCAAAAATATCCTGCCCCGCCGCCATAGAACCAATCCAACTCACGCTTGGTCATCAGAAACACCCCGCGCAACACGAGACATACTGTCTGTTGCGGATGGGATTGCGCATATAGCAATGACAGTGTTGCCCCCCAACTGCCGCCAAAGACGATCCATTCGTCAATGTCCAGCGTAGTACGAATACGTTCCATATCCGCCACAAGGTGCCAACTGGTGTTGTGATCCACCCCAGCATGAGGGCGGGAGTGCCCGCAACCGCGCTGATCAAAGAGGACAATACGATAGACTTTGGGGTCAAAATAACGACGCATGGGCGGGCTGCTGCCGCCACCCGGGCCCCCATGCACCACGACAACCGGCAATCCATTTGGATTTCCCGATTGTTCGACGTAAATGCTATGCCCGTCGCCTACGTCCAGCATCCTCTGGTCAAAGGGTTCGACCGGAGGGTAAAGGTAGTGCACTGCGCGCTTTTGGCCCGAGTTTTTATCCATGTCCTACCTATATTGGTTGCGACGCCCAAATGAGCATGGAGAGTTCAAAATGCAAGCCACCAATACAACTGTAGACCCTGCAGAAGTGGCAAAATTCGAAGCCATGGCTGCGGAGTGGTGGGATCCAAACGGCAAATTCAAGCCGCTTCACATGCTGAACCCATGCCGATTGGACTATATTACGACCCAAATCGCGGCAGAGTTCAATCGCGACCTTTCTGCTGACTTGCCTTTCCAGGGCCTGCGCATCCTTGATATCGGCTGCGGTGGCGGCCTCTTGTCAGAACCCATGGCGCGACTGGGGGCTGATGTTGTCGGCGCAGATGCTGCAGGAGGCAATCTGCCCGTGGCCCGCCTGCATGCGGAGCAGTCTGGACTCACAATCGACTATCGCCACACCACTGCGGAAGATATGGCCGCCAATGGCGAACAGTTCGACGTGGTTCTAAATATGGAAGTGGTCGAACATGTCGCTGACCCTCTGAGTTATCTCACAGCCTGCCAAGAGCTCCTGAAACCTAGTGGGCTTCACATATGCTCAACCATCAACCGAAACCCGAAGAGTTTCGCTGTGGCGATTGTCGGTGCAGAATTCGTGATGCGCTGGCTGCCCAAGGGCACGCATGAATGGAATAAATTCATCACGCCAGACGAACTTTTTGCACTCATTGAAAAATCAGGGCTGTCCCCTGTTGACCGCAAGGGGTTTGTGTTCAACCCGATCAGCTGGCGCTGGTCAATTTCTGATCGCGATCTGAGCGTGAACTACGTCACCACCAGCATTAAATCTTAGACAACTCTTAATGCGTCTCTTCGAGCTTGAGGCGCAATTCACGCAAGATCGGGAGTGCAGCGCGCACCCGATCATCTCCCAGCTTACTGACCATATCATTGATGATCGGCGCCATACTTGCGAGCGCAGCATCCCGCGCCTGTCGCCCGGCCGGGCTGATGGCAACCATTTTGCGCCGTGCGTCATCCCAATCAGGACGGATGTGCACATAGCCCGCTGTTTCAAGCTTGTGCAGAGTGTTCGTCATCGCACCCCGCGTGAGATGGAAGGTTTTGGCCAACTGCGCAGGACTGCGTTCTGCATTGGAGCGGTCAAGGTGGTTGAGCACAGAAAAATGCGACAGCTCCATGCCCTTGGGTAAGACTTTTGACAAGCGGGAGCGGGCAAGCTGATCCACCATCAGAATTTCACCAAACAGGGTGATGGCCAATCCGCTCTTGTCGTTCATTCAGGGCCCGTCAAAATCTCGATCATGTTGCAGTGAAGGCACTTGCCTGCGCGCTTTCTGAACCAAAGACAGGTCGACATCAACAAGTGTTACACCCTTTGCCTCTCCGGCATCGGCCAAAACCTCTCCCCAAGGCGCAATGACCATAGAATGCCCATGTGTGCGGCGTGATTGACCACGCGTTGTAGGGTGCTGTCCCGTTTGCGCAGGCGCAATCACAAAACAGCCTGTCTCAATCGCACGGGCCCGCAGCAAGGTTTCCCAATGCGCGCGACCCGTCACGTGAGAGAAGGCGGCGGGCACGGTTAAAATTTCCGCGCCATGTTGCGCCAGTGTGCGATGGAGCGCGCCAAAACGCACATCATAGCAGATGCTCATGCCAAATGCGCCAAAGGGTGTTTGCGCAACAACCGCCCGGTTGCCCGGCCGATACCCATCTGACTCCCGATAGGTTTCCTCAGGTGTCACATCCACATCAAACATGTGAATCTTGTCGTAACGTGCAACAATCTCGCCTTTGTCAGACACCACAAAGGAGCGGTTGGCAAAACGCCCATCTGCATCTTCGGTTTTCAAGCCCAAACTGCCGACAAGTAGCCAGATGTCCAATTCCGCACACAGCGCCTGCAACGCTTTTAATGTGGCATCATCTTCTTCCGTTTGCAGTACCGCCTTCTGATGAGACCGGCTTGTGGACAGGCAATTCATCACTTCCGGCAAAAAGGCAAAATCCGCCCCCGCTTCTTTGGCCTCAAGAAGCATGCCTCTGGCCTGTCGAAGATTGTCTTCGGGCAGGTCAGATGAAGTCATTTGCAAAAGAGCTGCACGCATCTGATTAAA
>NZ_CYPW01000006.1:323336-625421 GCF_001458175.1 Shimia marina | reverse complement strand
CCGTGTGCCCGCCATTGGCGCGTGTCATCATTTCCGGTTTGCGATCAGGATTGCGCAGCACGTCGATCTCCGTGAAGGTCACGTTCTTCTGCGCGAGTAAACGTTTGGCGGCGTGGCAGAAACCACAAAGCGGGCTGGTATAAATTTCAACGGGCTGCATCTCAGATCCTTTGTGCTTTGCTTCGTTGTCTGCCATTTAGGTGTCCTTTGCAACGCGTGCCAGCGTGGCAACACACACATCTTTGGCATTTGCATTGAGGCAAGCCTCGGTTGCCGCTTTCAACGTCGCCCCCGTGGTCAAAACATCATCCACCAACAAAACCGAGGCTTTGTGTAGCATTTCAGCATGTTTCGGATTGGCACAGATGGCCCCGGATAGCTTTTGCCTGCGCGCGGCGGCTCCCAACCCTTCCAAACTGCCCAAGCCTCTGACACGTAGCAGCAGATCAGGACAATACGGCAGCGAGAGATTCCGAGCCATTGCCTCCGCCACAAGCGCTGCTTGATTATACCGCCGCCGCAAATAACGCCATCGGTGCAAAGGCACCGGCGCCACAAGCGTATTGGGCTTCAAAAGCGGCTGAGCAGCGCCTGCCAGCCACTTGGCAGCGGGCCGCACGATATCTGTGCGATCTCCATGCTTCAGAGCGAGAACCAGACTGCGCCCCACGCCACCATACAAGAATGCAGCCCGACCTTTTGACCAAGGCGGACGATCATAAAGACAGCTGTCGCACAATGGAGACATCTCCGAAGCACCATCAATCACCGGTGCGCCACAGGCATCGCACACATCCCCACCGAGAAATGTCACCTCCCGCCAACAGCCTGCACAAAGGGCAAAATCGCTTTCAACCAGCGCTCCGCATGCGACACAACGCGGCGGGAACAAAAGCCTCAAGGCAGTTTGAAACTTGGCCGTCACATGCCTATTGTCCGCAACATGCAGAACACCCCTAAACTCACAGATCGAAAGTCCTTGGAACGCAACCGTGCGCGGGCGGATTTGACCGCAGGTATGTTTCTGCACGAGGCTGCAATTGATGAAATTCAGCATCGCTTAAATCTGGTTAATAGAACCTTTACAAAGTCCGCCATCGTGTCCGGCTTTCCAACGGTTTGGGGAGACGCCTTCCCCGAGGCCCTGTGCGTGCCGGACACCAACACACTAGATCTGAAGGAAACATCATACGACCTTGTCATCCACGCCTTGGGCTTGCACTGGGCAGATGATCCTGTGGGCCAAGTGATCCAATGCCACCGTGCACTGATCAGTGATGGATTTTTCCTCGCCGTGGCTTTTGGCGGCCAAACACTCCATGAATTGCGCGCCTCTCTGGCGCAGGCAGAGGTGGAAATCACCGGAGGCTTGTCACCGCGCATCGCCCCAATGGCAGAAATTCGAGATATGGGGGCTTTGCTGCAGCGCGCAGGACTGGCCTTGCCTGTTGCCGATGCCGTACCTCTCAAGGTGACATATGAAACGCCCTGGGCACTCATGAAAGACTTGCGCATGATGGGGGAAAACAATGCCCTACATGCGCGGCTAAAAAGCCCAACACGTCGCGCAATCATGATCCGCGCCAGCGAAATCTACGTAGATAGCTTCATGGAAAACGGTCGTATCCCTGCAACCTTTGAGATGATTTATCTCACCGGCTGGAGCCCTGATGCCAGCCAGCAACAGCCGCTGCGCCCCGGATCCGCCACAAGCCGTCTTGCAGATGCACTCGGTGCCCCTGAAATCAAACTTCCTAAGTGACCAATTCGAATCGGACCAACCCAATGTCTCACGCCACATGCCCGGCTCATGCCCCAGCGGATCACCCCAAAGTTGCGCGCGGCAAGACCGGTATCTTGCTCGCCAACCTTGGTACGCCTGACGACTACAGCTATTGGCCTATGCGCCGATATCTGAACGAGTTTCTCTCTGACAAACGGGTGATCGACTACCCATCTTGGAAGTGGCAGCCTCTGCTGCAACTGATCATTTTGACAAAGCGACCCTTTTCCAGCGGGAAAGCCTATGAATCGATTTGGGACAAGGAGCGCGGCGAAAGCCCACTCATGGTGATCACAAAAGATCAGACAGCCAAAATCGCAGAAACTATGCAGGACCGTCATGGGGACCAGGTGATGGTTGATTTCTGCATGCGGTACGGCAACCCTTCCACAGAGTCCAAAGTGCGCGAGATGGTCGAAGCAGGCTGTGAACGGATCGTGTTCTTCCCGCTTTACCCGCAATATGCAGGCGCCACATCAGCAACCGCGAATGATCAGTTTTTCCGGGCCCTGATGAAAGAGAAGTGGCAGCCCGCAGCACGCACCGTACCGGCATATTTCGACCATCCGGCCTATGTTGAAGCGCTGGCGCAATCTGTGGAGCGCGCCTACGCAGCGCAGGAGAAAAAGCCGGAACTTCTGGTGGTCTCTTACCACGGCATGCCCAAGCGTTACCTGATGGAGGGAGACCCGTACCACTGTCAGTGTCAGAAAACGACGCGGTTGCTCAAAGAGCGCCTCGGCTGGAAAGACACGGATCTTTGCACCACGTTCCAATCACAATTTGGCCCCGAAGATTGGCTGCGCCCCTACACTGTGGATGAAGTGGCCCGCCTGGCTGAGGAAGATGGCAAAAAGAGTATTGCCGTGATTGCACCTGCCTTCTCAGCCGACTGCATCGAAACGTTGGAAGAAATCAACGA
This sequence comes from Shimia marina, assembly GCF_001458175.1. Classification (GTDB taxonomy): domain Bacteria; phylum Pseudomonadota; class Alphaproteobacteria; order Rhodobacterales; family Rhodobacteraceae; genus Shimia; species Shimia marina. Next base: position 622,716 of record NZ_CYPW01000006.1, on the reverse strand, counting down.
AGAGATCAAAGAGAGCTTTGAAGAAGCCGGCGGGGAAGACTTTTTGTATATTCCCTGCCTCAACGATGATGCCCTGCACATCGAGGCGCTCTGTAATATCATTGACGAAAACATGGGCGGCTGGATCAAATAATTCCAACCGCGTAACAAAGACTCTCTTGCGCAGGGGTCAACCTCCTGCACAAGACACTTTCGAGATCAGGCTACCTAACAAAAAACAAAAAGGCGGGGATAACCCCGCCTTTTTGCAATTCAAGTGCTGTATGTATCAGCCTGCAGCTGCAGCAGCAACAACGACCAACAGCAACAGCGGAATCCAAACGTCATTACCGGAGCTGCCAGCGGCTTCTTCGATAACAACAGGTTCAACAACTGGATCGGCCAGGCCGCCAGCAAATGCAGTGGAAGCGGCAGCAGTCAGAGCAGCAGCGAGAACGAGTTTCTTCATAGTATCCTCCAGAATTCGCTTGCCACCATTACAATGAGGGCGATGACAAGCACCCAAGACTTACCTCGTAGTCCACGTCTAAACAGTAAATCTCTGCAATTGCAAAGCTAAGATTATTATTTGATATCTAACGAAGCCAAAATGTCGTCAAATAAGCAACACTTGCGTGCCAACTTTTGTCAATGAAAACAACTCCGCAATGTGTTCATTGTACAAACCAATGCAGCCATTTGACGACCGTCGACCAATCTTGCGAGTGTCATGCGTCCCGTGAATTCGGTAATAGGTCCAACTCAAATAAAGCGCGTGTGTTCCCAACGGGTTATCAGGACCAGGCCCGACAAAATCAGGCCATTCCGGATTGCGCTCTTTCATTGAAGGTGTCGGACGCCAACTAGGACCTTCCACTTTTCGCACGACCTCCGTTCTGCCCAAACGTGTCAAATCCTCCGTCAACGGCACGGAAGTCGGGTAGAGTTTGTAGATTGCCTCATCTTCTGACCAAAAATGCAGCGCGCGCGACGTCACGTCCACAAGGACCGCACCGTTGTTGAGATTGTCAAAATAGGGCGCCCAGTCCAAGGATCGGAAGCTGGAAATATTACGCACCACGCGCTCATCCAGATCACCTTCTAGCTCTGTGGTGTCAGATTCCGTTTGTGCAAGTGCAGGCGCACTCAAAAAAGCTGCGCCGCTCGCCAAAAAGGCTCGGCGGCCTAAGGTCTTGGACCGTTTCACCATCATCATTCTCTCCAGCAACCAAATCTAACAGGCAACACCATCATATTGCGGGAATGCCGCAGTCGCAAACCAATCCCCGCTCATTAGACATATGTCACATCGATGTGGGTTTTCATGGCAACGTCGGACGGGTAGGAGTGAGCCAACAAAAAGGTGGGACAGTATTCAAATGCGTGCAATTGCTCTTTTGCTGGTGGCAACTCTTGGTTTGGTGGCCTGTGGCCCAGGTGGCGGTGCGTCGGGCGCTAAACAGTATAAAATCTCTTCAAGCAGCACTGCGCGCGTTCAGTTTCGCGTACTGGATTCCATCAATGCCCTTCGTCAGGCCTCAGGCGCCCAAACCGTTGAATTGAATGCGCAGCTGAACGCTGCCGCCGCAACACATGCCCGTGACATGTCTTTGCAAAACAGGCCATGGCACTTTGGATCTGATGGCTCGTCTCCGCTCGATCGTGTGGCCCGCGTTGGCTACACTGGTATTTTGACAGGCGAAACCATCAGCGAAACATATGAAACAGAAGTCGAAACGCTGGCAGCATGGATGGAACAAAGCGATACCCGCGCCGTGATCCTCGACCCAGAGGCTCAAGATATGGGGTTTGCCTGGTTTCAAGAAGACAACGGCAAAATTTGGTGGACGCTGGTAATGGGACGTCAAATTGGCACACAATCTAACGTCCAGTTGGCCCAGTTTTAAGGGTAGATTGAGATCACTGTGCCGATTTTGACCATGGCGTAAATCTCGCGCATTTCTTTGTCCGTCACAGCGATACAGCCGGCTGTCCAGTCGTCCTTGCCGTTCTGAAACGCCTTTGGGCGGCCGTGGATGAAGATATCACCGCCCGGAGATTGGCCGATGGCTGCCGCATAGGCCCGGTCTGCGGCATTGGGATAGGAAATCCCAATCGATAGGTAAAACTTGCTGTTGGGGTTGCGACGGTCAATGAAATAGTCGCCCTCAGGTGTCCGGCCGTCCCCCTCGACCTGCTTATGTCCAAGCGGTGCAAAACCCAAATCAACATCATAGGATTTCAACACCTTTTTATGGTGCAGCAAATACATCTTGCGGTCTTCCTTGAAGACTGCAACGCGCGTCACTTCTGGACCATTATATGTGATGAATTTGCTGGAGCATGATGCCAGCGTGAACGCCATAACGGCGATCAAAAATGCGGAAAACCAACGCATTCCGTGATTCCTTGGTGTAAGTTTTTACTGCCTCTGCGCGTAGCCTATCAGACCTGCACGCACCGTGTCTTTCACGGCTGTGTGATGCGCTTTAATTCCGAACAAACCTTGATGCCAGTTCAATATGTGACGACCAGCGAAATTGATCCACGGTCTGCACCCACTCCAGAGCGTATCCAGCATGTATGAGCGTGGCGGCATCGCGTGCGAACGTCACTGGATTGCAAGACACATAGGCAATTTCAGCAATCTTAGAGCGCGCCAACTCCGCGATCTGCGCCTCAGCGCCAGCCCGAGGGGGATCAATGATCGCAAAGTCGTATCGCAGATCCTCAGCAATCACTGGATTTCGAAAGAGATCACGTGCTTCTGCCGTGACCTTCTTAAGCCCTTGCGCAGAACGCCAGCCTGCATCAAGTGCCGTCACCATGGTTTTTTCCCCCTCAATGCCATGCATCTGCGCATAGCGCGCCATGGGCAAAGTGAAGGTGCCGCATCCCGCGAAAAGATCGATCCCAGACTTCCCGCCAGTGATCGCCTCCTGTACAGCAGCCAAGAGCGCCGCTTCACCGTCTTTGGTAGCCTGAAGGAAAGCGCCAGGAGGGGGGACAACACGGGCGTCCCCAAACTTCTGATAGGGCGGCGTCCGTGTGGCGATGACTTCTCCATCCCAAGAAAGCCGCGCCAAACCAAAGCGTTCCGTCTCCTGAGCGAGACGTGCCAAAAGCGGGCCCTCCAGTGGCTTACCGCCCCGCACAGCCAGATCAAGTCCGGTTTCCGACAAGCTGACCGTGGCGCTGATTTCACCCTTGCGCGAGCCTGCGATCTGGCACAGCTCTGCGACGATGTCCAAAGCCGGCATCAGATCCGGGTGCAACAGCTGGCAATCTGGCACATCAACGATGATGTCAGATGCACGCGCATGAAATCCAACCAATGCGCTTTTTTTGGTCCGCCGGGCAGAAAGCACCGCACGCCGTCGCGAGCGCGGCGGGGAAGTGATGATCGGTTTCAGGTCTGTCTCAACACCCTGTGCGGCCAGCGCCTGACGCACAATCTCCACCTTCCAGTCTGCCAAAAAACCATCTGTAGCATGTTGCAGTTGGCATCCACCGCAGGATTTAAAGTGACGGCAAGGCGCTTTGACACGATGCGCCGAAGGCTCGACAATCCGTATGTTTTTCAAACGGTTGCCTTCAACCTCCCCTTCGATGATTTCGGTAGGGAGGGTCAACGGGGCATAGAGTGGACCGTCGGCGATACCATCGCCGTGCAGGCCCAATCGCTGGATGGTGATCTGGCTCATGCCCGACCCCTAGCGGGCGCGGGGCATGAGGTCAAACCCTGACAGGCTTTACTCCGCAGCCTCATCAGCATTCAGGAAACCACCAGATTGCCGTGCCCAGAACCCGGCATATTGGCCACCCAGTTCCAGAAGCTCGGCGTGTGTGCCCTGCTCTACGATATACCCTTGATCTAAAACCAAAATACGATCCATCTCGGCAATTGTTGACAGGCGGTGCGCAATGGCGATGACGGTTTTGCCAGCCATCATGCCATAAAGCGTGCTTTGGATGGCGGCTTCTACTTCACTGTCGAGCGCGCTGGTGGCCTCGTCAAGCAGCAGAATCGGCGCATCCTTGAGAATCACTCGTGCCAGAGTGATCCGCTGACGCTGACCGCCGGAGAGTTTCACACCGCGCTCCCCAACGTGGGCATCATAACCTTTGCGGCCCTGCGGATCTTCAAGATCCAGAATGAAATCATGCGCTTCCGCCTTTTGCGCGGCGGCGATCATTTCCTCTTCACTGGCGTCCGGCCGACCGTATAGCAGATTGTCCCGAACAGAGCGGTGCAGCAGCGAGCTATCTTGTTGCACCATTCCGATGGCATCGCGCAAGCTATCCTGTGTGATCTGGCTAACATCCTGATCATCAATCAAAATACGACCGCTTTCTGCATCGTAGAACCGCAAGAGCAATTTCACCAATGTGGATTTACCGGCACCAGAACGCCCGATCAAACCCACCTTTTCACCCGGGGCAATGGTGAGGGAGATCTTGTCCAAGCCCCCGCTGCCGCGCCCATAGTGGTGTGACAGTGCGTCAAGTTTGATTTCACCGGATTGGAACTCCAGCGGTTTGGCGGATTTTTCATCAACAAGATCAATCGGTTGCGCAATGGTCTCCATACCTTCGGCAACCACGCCAAGTTGACGGAAGAACGACGTCAGCGCCCACATGATCCAACCGGTCATTGCGTTGAGCCGCAAACTCAGTGCGGTTGCGGCAGCGACCACACCAACGCTGGCCTGCCCTTGCATCCACAGCCAGATTGACCAGCCCACCACGCTGACAATCAGTACGCCGTTTAACGTCACCAGCATCACATCCATCAACGTGAAGATCCGCATCTCCTGCTGGAAAGTTTCACGTGAATATTCAATGGCTTCTTTCGCGTATTCCAGCTCTCTTTTGTTGTGCGCAAAGAGCTTTACAGAATGAATATTTGTATAGGCATCCACCACGCGGCCGGTCACTTGGGAACGGGCATCAGAGGATTTTTGGGACGCCGGGCCCACGTGTTTGACCGTCCATCGAACAAGGCCTCCATAGAGCAGCAACCACCCCAGCATCGGCAGCACCAAACGCGGGTCGGCATCCGCCAAAAGCACCGCTGCGCCAACCACATAGGCGATGGAGAAGGTGATGGCGTCAAACACCTGAAAAACCGCTTCACCTGCTGCGGGAGGGGTTTGCATGATACGGTTGGCAATACGGCCCGCGAAGTCATTCTCAAACCAGCCAACTGATTGACGCAAAACATGTTTATGGGCGCGCCAGCGGATAAGCGTGCCGAAGTTTGGCAGCACCGTATTGTTCAGCAACAGAACGTCCAGCGCCTGAAGCGCAGGGCGCAGGAACAAGACAAACAGCACAACAGCGATGAATTCGCCCGCATGATCGGCCCAGACCTGCGCCGGATCCCCCGACAACAGATCCACAATCCGCCCCATATAGGCGATCAAACCGATCTCAACAGCGGCAACGACAACAGAGATTATGGACGTAATTACAAAGACTTTGCGGAAGGGCCGCGCATATTCACGCATGAAGGGCCACAGCTTTGTGGGCGGGGCGTCGACTTCATCATAGTCGCAATAGGGGTCAACAAGGGTCTCGAAAAACTTGAACATGGAAAGTCCTGAAAAAGGTCATAGGTGCAAAATGAAATGACAGGCCGCATCCGGCTGCCACAGCAGTCAGATGTGGTTATGAAAACCAGATCCCACGAAACATTTTGCACTCCTTCTCATGTTTGAGTTGTGTCCATGCTGACGAAGTGTTGCGCGCCAGTCAACCTCTGATTAACCACGTTTTTTGCACGTCGGTATCCCGGGGGTATCGCGGCAGTGGCATTTTCATGTCCTCAAAAGTAAAAACAGCCCGTACGGGCCCCGTTGCCGGATGACGCTGATCGGACAACGGGCACACACTCATAGCGCGCAGATTTAATCCGCAGAAACTCGCTCATCAGGGGCCTGTCGCCGGGTTTCCAGACTTGCATAATGCCACCAAATCTTCATTAACATTTTATTAGCGAAGCTGTGAAGCGGCGGCCAATTGAGTTGGAGACACGCCCCACCCCTTGCAGGAGACGTTGAAAGGCAATGGTGTGAACAGGTCTATACGCCATATAGCGTTCGCCTTGAGCCTATTGGGGGCTCCAATTATGAACCTCTCTGTGAGGGCGGAAGCCATGTCACAAACAAAACCGGTGATTGTTGTATCTTGTCCAGATGTGCCCGGCCACGGAGACCATTTGTGCCCCGCGCTTATCGCGTCTTTGACGCAGGCGGCACCGGAGCACGTGGTCCAAGAAACCGCAAATGATGATACGACCCGGCCTGAAGACCTGCATGTGACATTGGTCATGCGAGACGCCACAGATTATCGGCTGATTGGCACTTTGGAGTGGCGCACACAACAGCAGCCGCCCTCTTCCGGACCAGAAGTTGAGCTCACCGTGATGGACAGTACGATCCGACCAGGAATGTATCGTCAATTTACGGATGAACTGATCAAGGCAAATGCCAAATTCGTGGCAAATGACACAAATTGAACACGTTTGAATATTTAGGTCCCCCGTGTATGCGGGACGTGATTTGAAGGAGATGAATGCATCATGTGTATTATGTGTGCAGCAACAGCGACATTTGATCCAAACCGGCACCCAGGCGAGGGACCTGTGCAGGCTCTGATCACGGAAGGCAACGACGCCGCAGCCGGCGTTGGTACCAACTATACAATTTCTGTAGGCGACACCTTCAACGGCACGCTTGATCGGGCTGGCGATCGGGATTGGGTGGCCATCGAATTGACGGCTGACACGTGGTACGAAATAGGCCTCTCAGGCGCAGCCACAAGCAGCGGCACATTGAGTGACCCCTATCTGCGTCTCTATGATTCCTCAGGCAACCTGATTGGCGAAAACGATGATGGCGGGCAGGGATATGAGTCTCTGCTTGGCTTCTCAGCGAGTTATACCGGCACATATTACATCGCTGCAGGGTCTTATCGTGATGGCGGGCAGGGGACTTATGAGATTTCTGTCGAAACCGCCGTACCCGGCACGGTGGATGAACTGGCCGACTTCCTCACCGAAGGCTTCTGGGGCAGCGAGCGTCATTGGAACACCAGCTCTGACAACATCATCTCTGTCAATATCACCGGGCTGACTGCGGCAGGTCAGCAGTTGGCCCGCTGGGCTTTTGAAGCCTGGGAGATGGTGGCCAACCTTGATTTCCAAGAAACCAGCGGCGCAGCCGACATCACTTTTGATGACGAAGATAGCGGGGCCTATGCACAGTCCACAGTCGGCGGCGGCTTTATCACCTCCTCAAGTGTCAACGTTGGTACCGGATGGCTGTCTTCATATGGCACGACATTGGGCAGCTATTCTTTCCAGACATATGTGCATGAAATCGGCCATGCCATCGGACTTGGCCACCAGGGCGGCTATAACGGCTCTGCCACCTATGGTGTGGATGAGACCTTCAGCAATGACAGCTGGCAAATGTCGATCATGTCCTATTTCAGCCAATCCGAAAACACGACGGTGGATGCCAGTTACGCCCGCCTGCTGACGGCGATGATGGCGGATATTGTTGCGGCTCAAAACCTCTACGGCGCGTCAACCAGCACGGATGGCAATACCGTCTGGGGATCGGGCGCAAATCTGGGCAACTACCTTGATGATGCTTTTGCGGCGCTCGACGGCTCTGGTGATACCTCCATCTATAACGGTGGCCCTGTTGCTCTGACGATTGTGGACAGTGGCGGCAACGATCTGTTGAATCTGCGTCCCTACAACACGGATTCCCGCATTGACCTGACCCCTGGCACCTTCTCCGATATCAATGGGCTAACCGGCAATCTCGGCATCGCGCGGGGCACAGTGATTGAGCGCCTGACCACCGGCAACGGCAATGACACCATCACGGGCAACTGGGCCGGGAATGTGGTGAACGCAGGTGGCGGCAACGACAGTATCGACGGTGGCGGCGGTTGGGACAAAGTCTGGGCCGGAGATGGCAATGACACGGTTCTGGGTGGCGAAGGCAATGACACTCTGGGCGGCATGAACGGCGATGACCGCCTTTGGGGCGGCAATGGCGGTGACCGGCTTTATGGGGGGGCCGACAATGACACCCTTGGCGGTGGCGCCGGTGAAGACAGGCTGTTTGGCGGCACCGGACATGACACGCTGCGCGGCAATGGCGACAGTGATTTCCTGCGCGGTGGTACAGGCAATGATGCGCTGTTTGGCGACGACGGCAATGACACGCTTCTGGGTGATGACGGTCAGGATACCCTGATAGGCGGCAATGGTGCAGATTCCCTGCAGGCAGGTGGCTGGGCTGATGTGCTGGAAGGGGGCGCAGGGGCCGATACGCTGCTGGGGGATGCAGGCAGCGACACTTTGCGTGGTGACGCGGGCAACGATAGCCTTTCTGGTGGCTCCTACCATGACATGCTGAATGGCGGCGCGGACAACGATGTGCTGCACGGCGATGGCGGCAATGACACGCTGTTTGGTGGCGCGGGCAACGACACGCTTTATGGAGGCAGCGGTAATGACCGTCTCTTCTTTGGAGCGGGCAATGATGTAGGCGACGGTGGATTGGGCGCGGATACTTTTGTCTTTGGTGCAAATGTGGGCAGCGACAATACGATCAACAACTTTACCGTCAGCGAGGGGGACCGCCTGAGTCTGGACGACGCCCTTTGGCTGAGTGGGCATGGCACGCTCTCGGCGGCAGAGGTCCTCTCCACCTTTGGCAGCACTGTTGGCGGTGATCTTGTGCTGACCTTTGATGGCGGACAGTCGATCACCTTGAGCGGTCTTGGCACAACCGCCGGGCTGGAAAGCGCTCTCGACCTCTTCTAAAGGCGCAACAGAGTTTATTGCCTAAGGAGCGGCTTCATCTGAGGTCGCTCTTTATATTTGCATGGTACGCTCCGGAAAACCTGACCTTGGGGCAGTCACAGACTCTCCTCTGGGCTGAAAACGAGCAAAAATACCAAATAAAATTTGCCCAACCGATCAAGACGCGCTTAGGTATTGCTCATATTTTTTCAAAACTTTGAGTTTGAGTATGACGGTATATGTTTTCGCCGGTTTTACGGTGACCGAGAATCTTATTTCCACCAGGAACCCCGTGCGGTCGGTTGAGACGACCGAAGTGACATTTGGATTGTCAGAGGGGCGCGATTATATTGTCTATTTGCCGACCAATCCGTCCCCCGGAGAGCTGCCTTTCATTTCTCCAGAAAGCGTTACAGAGTTTATTGCGTTTGGCAGTCAGTCTTCCGACAACATCAGAGAAAACGGCGCATCCTATGTCCAGCCACGGCTGGGCGAAATCACCTGGTCGGGCGGCACATCGCAAGTCTTAGTCTACGAGGCCAGACAGGGCGCGACTCTCACAAGCACTTACATATACTTGGGCGGTGCCCCTCTGCCGGAGATCACTTCTGTGGCCGAATGGATCGCTTTTGAAAGCTCCATCACCAGTCGAGATGCCATTAACAGCGGCCCTTTTGCGCCTTTGACGCTGATCCCTTATGATGATCTGCCGTATTTAGACAGGCATGATACGACCCATATCACCAACCAACCCGGCGTCACCACGTTGGAAGGGACCGGCCGGGATGATATGATCCTTGCGGATGGGACACATGTTCTTGGCAGCTTTGGCAACGACGTGATTTCCTATGTGAATACCGAAGATGGGACGTTTTCCTGGCTTGAGTACAGCCGGCTGGCAACAGGTATCACCGTCAACTTTGATCAGGCGGAACAGCACTCGACCGTGGATTTGAGCCCGACCATATCGCAGAATCTGATCGATTTTTTTCGGGCGATGGACACAGGTCATGGCAATCGGGCCATGGTTGATGGCACCTGGTTTGATGATGTGTTCAACATCAACCTCAACGCAGCCTCATGGCTGTCTTTGGGCGGGCGGAGGGGCGATGATGTCTTCAACCTTTCCGGCAGCGGCACCATTACGCTGGAATATGGGCAGACGTTTTTTGGGATCACCGCCCGTTTGAACACGGGCGTGATACAGGACGGGGTTGGAGGGACAGACCAGGTCAACTTCTCTGCCGATCATAGCGTAACTCTGAACATTTTGGGATCACGCTATGCAGACAACATCACGGGCAGCACACGTGACGAGGGTTTCGTGGTGAGCGGCGGTGACGATACTTTGCGCGGATGGGGCGGGCGCGACAGCCTGCTGGCGAACTCCGCAGACGTATCAGATCTTTTCGTCAATCTGACCACAGGCATTGCGACCGGGCAGTATTTAGGTCAGTCGTTTTCCCTCAGCCTCGGCGGAATCGAAGATGTTGCTGGCAGCCTCACACATGGCAGCAGGCTGGCTGGCGATGCGAACAACAACCGTCTTGAAGGTTTTGCCGGCAATGACACGCTCTTTGGGGCTGGCGGTGATGACACGCTGATCGGTGGGGATGGCAATGATCTGTTTTTCGGATCAAACGGCGATGACAGCATGTTTGGCGGAGAAGGCAACGACACCTGGCAGATGGGTCAAGGGCTGGACATGTTTGACGGCGGTGCCGGAACTGACCTTGTGATTGTCGCGATGGACAACTTCGGCATGGGCGCAAACGATGTGGTGCGAGCCGTGATTGGGCTCAATGGCGGCATTCAACTGGGCGCCTCCCTGAATGGGGCAGCACTGACCTCCGTGGAAAACATCCGTCTTCAGGGATCAAACGACGTTTTTGTTTTTGGGGATTATACGGGCAACGCCGTATCCACTGGCTTCGGAAATGACTCCGTGCGTGGCGGCGGCGGGTTTGATCGAATCTGGACCAACAACGGCAATGACACACTCATGGGTGAGGCCGGCAATGACACGCTTGGCGGCATGGCTGGCGATGACGTTCTCTGGGGCGGGGCGGGTCAAGACCGGCTGTTTGGCGGCGTAGGCAACGATACGCTTGGTGGGGGACAGGGCAGCGACCGGCTCTATGGTGGGATCGGAGATGACACCATGAACGGTGGCAGCGAAACGGACTCCCTTTATGGCGGGGATGGCCATGACGTTCTGCGTGGCGGCGAAGCATTTGACTTAATCCGCGGCGGCAACGGCAACGATCTTCTCGAAGGGGAAGAGGGCAATGACTACATGTTGGGTGACAATGGGCACGACACCCTGAATGGGGGATCTGGTGACGACTACCTCAATGGCGGCGGTTGGGGGGACAGGCTCAACGGAGGCATGGGTAACGACGACATGAACGGAGACAGGGGCAACGATACCCTGTCTGGCGGCGCAGGCAATGACACCCTCTACGGCGGCCGACAAAACGACGCGCTTTACGGCGGCATCGGCGCGGATTCCCTATTTGGAGAAAGCGGAAACGACACGCTGTTTGGCGGAAATGGAGATGACTTCATTTCCGGCGGCGGCGGCAATGATCGTCTGGTTATGGGAGCCGGCAATGACGTGGCCTTTGGTGGCTCAGGGGCTGATGTTTTTGTCTTTGGGCGCGGCGGCGGTGCCTCAAACCGGATCCAAGACTTCACCATCTCAGAGGGTGATCGGCTGGAACTGGATGATGCGCTTTGGCGTGACACCTATGGCACGCTGACCGCAGAGCAGGTGATCACCATTTTTGGCAGTGGCCATGGTCTTGGCATCGGGCGCGAATTTGTTCTGGATTTCGGCAGCGGCAATGTGCTCACGCTGGAAGGCTATACCAGTTTTGACCAGTATGGGTTGATTGACATCGTTTGACCTGTTGACGTTTCTGGCGCGGCGGCGCATGAGCCGCGCCGATCCTTTTGCGCCCTGCCAAATCATAGGCTTCGCAGGCCCATTTGCGGCGTGTTGACTCGTGGATTTACTGCACTCAGCGCGGTCTATGCTACCACTGATGCCTGTCAAAAGTGGTGTTTCCCCCAAAGAAAATAGCTTTTTGTTTCAGTGTACTGACTGGATTATACCCATTGTTGCGCTGAGAATGGATTGCCGTAACGGTAATATGCCTTATAGGTTGGTTAAGATTTTATTAGAACTTTACTAGGGGGCATTCATGACCATCCATCGTATCTCGAGCTATGTTATTGTCAGAGACGCTACCACACAGGGTGACCCGATCACTGGCTTCAACGCACTTGATCTGACCGTGGCGGTTCCTGACAGCCAGACAAGCTTCTCCTACACAGTGCTCAACCCAAACCCCGGCGACTTGCCAGAGGTGGATATCAACTCCAATGACCTCCTGACTGCGATCAGCGGCATCAGTTTTGAAGAGCTCACAACGGACACCACGCTGGAAGCGTTTATCGGTGAAGTGTCCTGGGGCGCGGGCAACACCACGCAGGTCATGGTTCTGGAATTCTTTGGCGACGATGAAGATGTTTCCATCGTTGTGCGTCTTGGGGGCACGCCATTGCCCTCAATTGCAAGCATTGCGGATTTCGAGGCTTTCGAAAATTCAATCACCAACGTGGGTGCCATCACCAGCGGGCCCTTTGCTCCGGGTGCCAATATTCCTTTTGCAAGCCTGCCCAACACCACCACACTCGCAGATAACCAAATTCTGGGCACTGATAGTTCAGATGAGCTGAGTGGCACGGCCGGAAATGATCTGATCTACACGGGTCGCAATGACGGTGAAGACACCGTGGTAGCTTCTGCAGGAGACGATTACATCGTGCTGACCGGCAGTACTGCCGGCAACTTCTACTACTTCAACTACGAAGATCTGGCCGGTCCGATCACGGTCAATATCGATGCAGACTGGGCGATTGCCTCCGTGAACAAAGGTGGGCTTGGCACCGACACCTATATCGATCTGTTCCGGGCCGCGAACTACGACACCGGGGACGGTGTTTGGTTTGATGGCACCGCGTCGGATGATGTGTTCAACATCAATCTGGACGATCGCACCTGGATTGGGCTGTTTGGGGGTGAAGGGGACGATACCTTCAACATCACCGATGGTAATATTGTTCGCCTCGCGTTTTATGATGGCAACACCGGCGTTAACGTGAACCTCAACACCGGTGTTATTCAAGATGGTCTTGGCGGTACTGACACCCTCAACCATGACGCAAACTCCGACGCGCGCATTGAGATTGAGACGGATAATAACAATGACACCATTGTGGGCAGCGATCGCAACGAACGTTTCATCCTCGGGGCGGGCACTGACAGTCTGAACGCGGGCGGCGGTTGGGACGTGCTGCGTTATGATCGTCGTGGCGTCGACTCCGTCGAGTTCAACCTGTTTGCCGGCACGGCAACCGGCATGTGGGATGGCATGGCGTTCAATCATTCGATCAGCAATGTCGAAGAGGTGCGTGGCTCTCGTGAGGGCAATGACCGCATGCTGGGCAACGGGTCTGACAACCGCTTTGAAGGCCGCGGCGGCAATGACACCATGAACGGCTTTGCTGGCAATGACACGCTTGACGGTGGGGACGGCAACGATCTGTTCCTTGGTGGTCTGGGCGATGACAGGATGTATGGCAGAGCCGGTAATGACATCTGGCGCATGGGCAGCGGCACGGACTTTTTTGACGGCGGTGACGGGATTGATCTGGTCGAGATCCGGCTGTCCAATTTCAACCTGAGCGCTTCGGATGTTGTGGAGGTCAATCTTGAGACTGGCGACAGTGGCGTGGTGGGCAATCCCAACCTGCGCGATACGCTGGTGAATGTGGAAAATGTCACCGTAATTGGCGGCAATGACACCCATCTGACCGGTAGCAACGCAGCGAATGTGCTGATCTCCGGCTTCGGGGACGATCTGCTTGAAGGTGGCGGCGGGTTCGACCGTCTGTTTGCCAACGCCGGTCAGGACACGATTTTTGGTGGCAATGGCAATGACAGCCTTGGCGGAAACGACGGCAACGACCGACTCTGGGGCGGTGATGGCAACGACCTGATCTTTGGCGGAAACGGCCATGATACAGCCGGCGGCGGCAACAATGACGACCGTATTTTTGGCGGCAATGGCAATGACTCGCTGTTGGGCGGTGGCGGCAATGACTTCATGCGCGGTGGGTCACAGCATGACACACTCTCTGGCGATGCAGGCAACGACACCCTGTATGGTGAGAACGGCTTTGACACTCTGCTGGGCGGTCAGGGCAACGACACGCTCAACGGCGGTGGCTGGGGCGATTTCCTGGATGGAGGCAACAACAACGACCTGATCTTGGGCGAAGCTGGTAATGACACCATGCTGGGCGGCGCAGGTAATGACACTATGGATGGTGGATCGAGCCATGACAGCATCAATGGTGGCGGCGGCAATGACAGCCTAGAGGGTGGATTTGGCTTTGACACGCTGATCGGTAGCTGGGGCGACGACACCATGAATGGCGGCGGCGGCAACGACCGCATCGAGTTTGGACCCGGCAATGACCAAGCCACTGGTGGTTTGGGCGCGGACACCTTTGTCTTCGGCACGGATGCGGGCAGCTCCAACACGCTGTTTGATCTGACCGTCGGTACAGGTGATCGCCTGCAGCTTGATGATGCATTGTGGACGGGAAGCCATGGCCCGCTGACGGCAAGCGAGGTTCTGTCTACCTTTGGCAGCAATGTGGGCGGGGACTTTGTTTTGACCTTTGACGGCGGTCAAACGCTCACTCTTGATGGCGATGCGGGCTTCTTCCAGCATTGGTTGATTGACATCATTTAACAGCAAAAACGCATGGGCGTTCAGTCAACCGGCCGTTCTTTGCGACGGCCGGTTTTTCTTTGTGCAATAACCTTTTTATACCTGCTGCAGGGTCATCAGATGCTCGACACGTCCGGGGTTTCACGGCATACCTGAGACCATTAATCCATCGAATTTTTTGCAAGGATATCCGCGTGTCGACCCCTCTTGAAAAACTCATCGCAAAGAAAATTGGAACGCTACGCAAAGCTCATTTGCCTGAATCTGCAATATTGGGGGAGCCTTTGATCCCCGGCGTGTACTTTAGCTGGGATAGCAACAATTGTGACATCACCCTCGCGCTGAGCCGCCCGAGGCCGGGTTTGCTCATGCGTATCGACGGCAGCGTCAAAGGGACGCCACGGTGGGTAACCCTCAATTTGGTGCTCGAAGAGGCCGAGATTTCCGTCGATACGGTGTTGGGTGTTGTGGCCAGTATGAACGGTTCCGGCGCAAAGACCCTGCCACTGTTCATTCGCAGCGTGCGCGAAGGAGAAACAGGGGATACGGTTTTTGATGAACCTCTGGTCATACCCAATGGAAAGCGTGTTTCAGTGGCGCTTAATCGGCTATCTGACAGCGCTTTCGCCGCTGGTGGGAAGGCGTTTCATACGCTTGTCATCAACCTGCCAACGCAAGATTTTGAATTGGCGTTGGAAGATCTCAGCGTGTTCTTCTCTCCCGCCAAAACGGATGCGGCTGAAGACTAATCTGCCCGATGCACCCATGTGTTGCCTGTATCAGGTTTTGGGCGCACGGAGCGTTTTGAGAATGGCAAACAAGGCACTCGATGATCTGGGCCCAGAGTCCACATCTTTGGGAAGAAAGCCATGTCCGAGACCTCCGCGCGCCTGTCCCTGCCCTATCTCGCAGCAAGCCAGGCTCAAAAACACGTCACCCACAACGAAGCGCTACGTCTGCTGGATCTTTGGGTTCAGCTTGTGCTGGAGGGTTTTGACGCTGATACACCGCCTGTGGCCCCGGAGGACGGGCAGATCTGGGCAACCGGCGCAGCACCGACCGGCGATTGGGCGGGCCAACCGCATTCGCTGGCCATACGGGACAGTGAATCCTGGCAATTCACACCTCTGGTGGCTGGCTGTCGCGCGCTGAGCCGTGTGTCAAACACCCTGCTGCTTTGGGCGGGCAACAGCTGGCAGCCCCTGCCCCCGCACACTGACAATCTGGAAGGTCTGGGCATCAAGACAAGCTTTGATGCAACCAATCGCCTGTCTCTGGCTGCCACCGCCAGCCTGTTCAGCCATGCGCCAGAGGGCGGCGGGCACCAGCTCAAACTCAACAAAGCTCTGACCGAGGACACGGCCTCTCTGCTGTTTCAGACCGGCTGGTCCGGTCGGGCCGAAATGGGCACCACTGGGGACGATGCGTTTGCCATCAAAGTGAGCGCCGATGGCACAAACTGGCAAACCGGCCTGCGATTTGACCCGACCAATGGACAGGCGCAGGCGCCAAACGGCCTGAGTGTTACGGGCAGCATCACAGGATCTGCGGTACAGGACACCCCCTCAGACACCACAGCAGAGCGTTTGATGACTGTTGGGGCCTTTGGCCTTGGTCTGCATGACCAAAGCGCTGCACTGCCGCCCGAAGATTCATTGGATGATCTTCAGATCCAAGGGTTCTGGCGCTATGGTTCCGCCACAATTGGCGCACCCAGCAGTGCTGGAATGATGCTCCATTTCACGCGCATTCCCAGTTCCAGCTTTGGTGGAATGTTGCAGATGGCCATCAGCCATTTGGGAGATGTCTATTTTCGTGCCCGGGCCGCAGACGGGTGGAATAGCTGGTCACGGATCTGGCAGAATAGAAACACAACCGTGGATGCCAATGGTTTTCTGAAAGAAGCCAGCCCAATTCTGCGCCTGTCTGACACTGGCATTGAGGCCCCGGCAGACCCGCTGGAGGCAACTTTTGGGAAACCCGATGTGGGCCACTACCAGCTGCACAATGTCCCCCCCCTGGCGGGGGTTGGCTGGCAAATTGAGGTGCCGCAAGATGCCAATGGCAATCGTCTGGTCTTTGTACAAACCCGGTATGACGCCACGCTGCGCTGTCTGGACATTCATACAAGTGCGGTGCGTTGGGAGGGCGCTTGGGTGGCTGGTGCTGCCAAGAACATCCCTGCCGCGCGTTGGATTGACCTGAGATTTTCAAATGATCCGACGGCCAAAAGTGAAAAAGGCGACCCTGACTAGGCCGCCTTACTACGCGCTTTTGCAAAGGCAGTTTAGCCTTTGGCACCCTGCCCGCGGGCATAGACATCTTCGTAGCGGATGATGTCATCTTCGCCGAGGTAGCTGCCGGTCTGCACCTCAATCAACACCATGGGCACTTTGCCGGGGTTCTCCATGCGGTGCACGGCGCCCAATGGGATGTAGACAGACTGATTTTCACTGACCAGTTTGACCTCGTCGTCCACGGTGACTTTGGCTGTGCCTTCCACCACAATCCAATGCTCCGCACGGTGATGGTGGCTTTGCAGGCTCAGTGCGGCACCGGAATGCACGTGAATACGTTTCACCTGAAAGCGGTCACCAACCACGAGGCTTTCAAACCAGCCCCAAGGGCGGAAATCGCGCGGCAAAATTTCCGCCTGCGCCGCACCTTTTTCCTTCAGCGCAGAAACCGCCTTCTTCACGTCCTGCGCCCGGTCTTTGTGGGCGACCAGAACGGCATCGGGCATGGCCACGGCGATCACATCCTCAAGACCAATGCCCACCAGCTGCTGGCTGCTGTCTTCGGCCCGCAGAAGGGTGTTTTCACATTCAATCGAGGTGGCCGGGCCGCTGAGCACAACGCCGTTGTCATCCGGGCCGCTTTCCATCCAGACCGCATCCCAGCCGCCCAGATCAGACCATGCGCCGCCGTACGGCACCACAGAGAGATTATCGGCTTTCTCCATGACAGCGTAGTCGATGGAAATATCCTCCATCTGGCTCCATGCCTCTGGATCCAGGCGGGTGAAGCTGAGATCTTCTTCGGCGGCGTCCACTGCTGCGCGGGCCTGCGCCAGCATCTCAGGCGCATGGGCCTCAAAAGCCGCAATCAGCGCATCCGTGGCAAAGAGGAAGATCCCGGCATTCCAAAGGTGCTGCCCCCCGGCAAGCAGGGTTTCGGCCTTGGCGGCGTCAGGCTTTTCCACAAAGCTCTTAAGCGGTTGTGCCACCGGGGCAAAATCAGCCTCCGGGCTCTGGCTCAGCTCCAGCCAGCCATAGCCGGTTTCGGCACGGTCTGGTTTGATACCAAAGGTCACCAGCTGACCGCTGGCGGCGGTTTCGGCGGCGGCCTGAACCGCATCGCGGAACCGGGTGCTGTCGGGGATCACGTGGTCAGAAGGCGCCACCAGCATCAGAGCGCCCGCCTCGCGAGCCTCCAGCACCAGAGCGGCCGCGAGGATGGCAGGCGCAGTATTGCGGCCCTCAGGCTCAATCAAGGTCGCAGAGGCGGCAGTGGATTTCGCCGCCAGCTGTTCGATTACGATAAACCGGAAATCGGACCCGGTGATCACCAGAGGGGCGGCAAAACCGGGGCCAGACAGGCGTTCCGCCGAGGCTTGAAACAGGCTGTCTTCGCCGGTGAGCTGGGCAAATTGTTTGGGGTAGCTCTTGCGGCTGAGCGGCCAGAGACGTGTGCCGGAACCACCGCAAAGCAACAGGGGATGAATGATCTGTGACATACTGAAATTGTCCTTGGGTAAAATTATCCGCGAAACGAATCCTGGTTATCAAGGAACCAGCGGTAGGTCTCTTTCACACCGTCCTCCAACGCCACGCTCGCTGTCCAGCCCATATCGGCCAGTCGGCTGACATCCATCAATTTCTTCATGGTGCCATCCGGCTTGGTGAGATCCTGCGTGATCTTGCCTTTATATCCGGTCACTTCAGCAATCATATGTCCCAGATCCCCGATGGAGATATCGCTGCCAGTGCCGACGTTGATGTGGCTGAGCATTGGATCGGTATTGGCTTCATAGATGGCTTTGTCGAGCTCCAGCACAAAGAGGCTGGCCGCGGCCATATCATCCACATGCAGGAATTCGCGCATGGGTTTGCCCGTGCCCCACATGACCACCTCTTCCTGACCGGATTGCGCTGCCTCATGGAAACGCCGGATCAGGGCGGGCATGACATGGGAGTTTTCAGGGTGGAAATTGTCCCCCGGCCCATAGAGGTTGGTGGGCATCACAGAGCGGTAATCCACGCCATATTGGCGGTTGTAGCTTTCACAGAGCTTGATGCCGGCAATTTTCGCCACCGCATAAGGCTCATTGGTAGGCTCCAGCGTGCCAGTGAGCAGCGCATCTTCTTTCATCGGCTGCGGCACAGCCTTGGGATAGATGCAGGAACTGCCGAGTTGCAGAAGCTTTTTCACACCGCAGGCATAGGCCTGATGGATGACATTGCACTCCATCATCAGGTTTTCGTAGATGAACTCTGCCGGGTAGGTGTTGTTGGCATGGATACCGCCCACCTTGGCCGCCGCGAGGATCACCACGTCGGGCTTTTCATCCTGCATAAAACCGCGCACAGCCCGCTGATCGGTGAGATCAAGCTCTGCGTGGGTGCGGGTGATCAGCGTGAGATCTTCCCCTGCATCCTTTCGGGCCTGCAACTGACGCAGAATGGCGCCTCCGACCATGCCACGATGGCCTGCGATGTAGATTTTTTTTGTCATTTACTTCGCCAAATCTAGGTCAAAGCAAGCCGTATCAAACGGCTTGTTCCAGCTTGCCTTCACGAAAAGCCTTTGCAATTTCTGGGGTGAAACTTCCAGCTTCTACAACCTCTTGAAGCGCTTCCAGCTCTTTCAAATAAGCCTCTGGCAGCTCTTCTTTGGCGACGCTCAAACCACCGGTTCTAACGTGCTGGCCCTCTTGCAAGCTCTTCTTGCTTGAAATACGCACCTGCGTTTTTTCAACCAGATTGATCGCATCAAACAAAGAACAAGGAGATCCGATGAACTTTGTCACCTCTTCAATGAGTGGCACAGCATCCTGTACCATGCTCTCATAGTTTACCATCAACGCATTCGGCTGATCTTGCCATGACAAGCGGTGACGCACAGCGCGCAAAGCGAACTGGCGGCCTTTTGTGTCCAACCAATTCAACTTATCTTCGCTGCTTGTCTTATTCATACGCAACTGGTGGTGAAACCACGAGACAACTGAGTCGGTCAACTTGCGGTATGTCACAACCACCTTGATGTCGTCTGCAACCAAAAACTTGTAGCCTTCAGAATACTCAATATGTGTCTTGAGAAGCGTGGTCCCTTCTTTCCACTCACCGCTCGCAACATACCCTTCGAGTTTGTCAGGATCCACAGACGGGTTCTTCCAATCGTTGGCCCACTTCTCAGATGGATAGGCTGGGCTCAAGTAGTTGCGAAGGATGTTTTGCATCCAGGTGGATCCGCTTTTCGGTACGCCGTTGTTGAGAATAAGCATCGATGAATTCTTTTCTATGTCTTGGGGTCAAATTTGCGATCAAACAGCAGTAGCTTGAGCGGGTTCCATTTCAAACGTCACATCCGCCGCCCCTAACAGCGACTGTGTTCTGCTATAAATACCTTCAAGTTCTTCAGTGATTTCTGCTGGTATTTCTATGGAGTTACGTTTTTTATCTGCGTATCCGCGATGCGCAGTACTTCCACCTGCACACACTTTTTTACGTTCGCCCGTCCGTACAAAATTCAGTAGTGCCTCGCCCGTCTCATCAGGAGCTGCTGCCAATTCTTCCTGTGCAATGATTGTAAGTTGCGAGGACGGCACAGTTTCAAGTAACCGCCCGATGTGCACATCGTAACATAGGCGCTCTTTAGCATATCGCTCATAATACTCAGACAAAGAAGCTGTCGCGTAAAAATCGCGCTCTTTATAGGCAAAATGGTTCTTATTGCGCCCGGTGACAGCAATCTTTGTATGCATGTTGTGCCAGGAAATGAGGGATTTGACCGGATGGCGGTAACAAAGAACCAAGCTCATTTCCGAATTCAATTGTAGCAGCTCCTGCGTGCCCTGCGACGTAAATGCCCGTGCAACAAATTTATGGGCAAGGACATCACAGGCCGGGGCCGATTCTCGATATCCTTCGAGGTCTTTGGGAGGAATTTCCAAGGAGTCATTTCCGGTTCGAACGACATACACTCGAGGATCTTTTTCGACGATCCGCATCAATGCAGATGTGCCGCATTTCGGAAAACCAATCACCGATAGTTCATGCTTTGATTGCGTAGCCATAGTAAAATTCCTGCATGATTGAATATCCGGATAAGCTTCCGGTAATAGTCGGGCGCCCGCTCAAAACACGGACAACCCGGGATCAAACTAAAATAGCAATATCAAACAGCTAACTTAACCCAGGAGTGGATTACGCGCGCTGCAGTTCGATACCTTTTTTCTTCATAACACGAAGAGCATGACGCATGGCTTGACGGTTTTCTTCCTTTTCAAGCTCCCATGCTGCTTTCATTTCGTCTTCGCTCGCATCCGGATTTGCCAGCTTGAATTTGGAGCGCCAAAAGATACGCGCTACGTCTTTGCTGAGTTCCATGGAGATACCGGCTTTGTCAAGTTTATCACTCATTTGAATGTCCTTTCAATTTTGAGCTTTAAAAGTAATTGTTGAGTAGTCACGACCACTCATACGGTGGCGTGCAGTTAACCATTTTCAACGGAAACAGGCACTTCCATGCCGTGCTCTTTCAACAACGCGTGGCGCTTTGCGACCTGCAAATCCTCGCGCACCATCTCGGCGCACATTTCCTGCACCGTGATCTCTGGCTCCCAGCCCAGTTTCTGTTTGGCATTGGCCGGGTCGCCCAAAAGGGTTTCTACCTCTGCCGGGCGGAAATAGCGGGGGTCGATGCGCATGATCACGTCGCCCACTTTCAGCGCCGGTGCATTGTCCCCTTCAATCGCAGCCACAGTGGCAATCTCTTCTGTGCCGCTGCCCGTGAATTCAAGCGTCACGCCCAGTTCCTGTGCGGACCAGGCGATGAACTCACGCACAGAATACTGCACGCCGGTGGCGATCACAAAGTCTTCGGCCGCATCCTGTTGCAGCATCATCCACTGCATGCGCACGTAGTCCTTGGCATGGCCCCAGTCGCGCAGGCTGTCGATGTTGCCCATATAGAGGCAAGGCTCCAGACCCTGTGCAATATTGGCCAGACCACGGGTGATTTTGCGCGTCACGAAGGTTTCGCCACGGCGCGGGCTCTCGTGGTTGAACAGGATGCCGTTACAGGCATACATGCCATAAGCCTCACGGTAGTTGACGGTGATCCAGTAGCTGTAAAGCTTGGCCACCGCGTAAGGCGAACGCGGGTAGAACGGGGTTGTCTCCCGCTGTGGGATTTCCTGCACCAGACCGTAGAGTTCAGAGGTCGACGCCTGATAGAAGCGTGTTTTCTTCTCCAGTCCGAGAAAGCGAATGGCTTCCAGCAAGCGCAGCGTGCCGATGCCATCCACATCGGCGGTATATTCCGGCGCTTCAAAGCTGACCGCAACATGGGACTGCGCCCCAAGGTTATAGACCTCATCCGGCTCCACTTCGCGCAGGATCCGCGTGAGGTTTGAGGTATCGGTCAGATCGCCATAATGCAGTTTGAAATTGGCGTTATCGACATGCGGATCCTGATAGATGTGATCCACACGGCCGGTGTTGAACAGGGAGGCACGGCGCTTGATGCCATGCACCTCATAGCCTTTTTCCAGCAGGAACTCAGCCAGATAGGAGCCGTCTTGGCCGGTCACGCCGGTGATAAGAGCTTTTTTGGTCATGTAATGTCTACTTCTACAATTCGGATTTTGAAATTCTCATTCAGCCGCATGTTTGCCAGTTTTGCTGGCCCCCAAACGCGCAGCCACAAAACTCTCAACGCGGAGGAAATGGGTTTTGTCTGGGTTGCTGGCCGGCAGGCCTGACAGGACTTTATCCACTGCGGCGCGCACCTGCGAAGAGCCGAGCACGGACAAGGTGTCTTTCGGTGCCAACAAGAGGTTCGCTGCTGCAATTTTCAAAAGCAAAGGATCCGATTTGGCGCCTGCCTTCTTGGCCAGCAACTGCATGAACTCGAGAGAGTCAGGCGTATGCAGTGGCGCGTCGAACAGATCTTGGTCGATACCAGAAATGGGTGCGGCCACTGGTTTTTTGATAAATTCGGATACTTGCGGCACACCGGCCACCGCTTGGGCAATACTGGCGCGCAGCGCATCGCGCAGTTTCACAACATTGCGATCACGGAAAGCAATTTGACGCGCTTTTTCTGCAAGCTGATTGCGCTTCCCAGGGTTGTCCAGCAAGCTCACCAACTCCGCCTCCAGAGCAGAAACTTCGGGCTTCGTCACAACAGCAGCGGCATCGGTCGATCCAAGATAGGCAATGGTCGCGAAATCCGCAGGGCCATGTGCAAAAACGACAGCACCAGAAGCCAGACATTCAGGCGTCTTATTGGCCATGCTGTACTGCACGTAGCGGCGGGTCTCTTCGTTGAAGTTATAAGCGATGACCACCGCATCCGCCTCACGCAACCATTCGCGATACTCCTCGGTGGGGCGATTGGTCGTTTCGATACGCGTGAATTTGAACTTGTCAAACTTATCACCGTGATCGCGGTGCCACCATTTCTGCGTGTTGATCTCAAAGGAAACCGGTTTGCCTTTTTTTGCAAGGTTTTCCACGGCTTCGGCCACACGCAACACGCTGTCCAGCGTCATGTTGGGCGCCAGACCACCGGCATAGCGCACACGCAGCTGTTTGCCTTCCTGATGGCGCAGCTCAGCCCAGTCCACAGGGTTGACGCCGTTGGCGTAGGCTTTGAACGGGTGGCCATAACGCTCTTCAAAGGCTTTAGACATCGCATCGCAGATCGAGAGGCGCACGGCGGATTGCTCCAGAAGCTTGATCAGGTCAGGCCCATGCACAGCCCATTGCTCTGGGTCGTTGCGCTCCATCTCTGCAGGCCAGTCATCCATAAGCCAGGTCACAAGCGGCACATTCAGGCGCTCGATGGTCTGCATGGCGAAGGCGTGCAGCTCTGACGTATTAGGCACCTGACGGTACATGATGACCTCAGGATCGAAGGCATCAATCGCAGCGGTCACTTCTTCTGCGGTGGAGACCTTTGCCGGATAGGTATCATCCTCTCCCATGGTCACCAGAGCCATCTGATCTTTGCCATGTTTGGCAACTTGCAGGATCTGTTCGCTTGGCCAGCCCGCAAACAGGGTGGATTTGATTTCACCGGTTGCAGTGCCATTGCCCATGGCGGTCATATCAATCACCAGCATGCGCGGCGTTTTGGCCAGCTGCTTGGCTTCATTTTCTGCTGCCACAACCTCAGGAGACTTGGCCTCTGGGAAAATCGAGTGGAAGCTGCGGCGCTCAAACACCTCCAGCATGCCCCCGACGGTGGCGTTATAGATCGTCTGGCCGGTGCCTTCCAAGGTACGACGGGCCTCAGAGTACGCTTCAACCATTTTCTCCACTTGCGGATCGTGCCAGCGGAAGCCCTTGCCGAAATAATCCGGGTCAAAATGGTTGGTGTCATCGGACTTCATATCCAGAACACCCACGGCGTAGTCCTGACCTTCCTGTGCGTCAGCGGGAATGTCATAGCTGGCATCCACGCCGATCAGGTAAATCTCTTCAAAACCCAGATAGGCCGCGATCTGCATCATGGAGAAGGTCACGGTACAACCGGTGTAGGTGATCTTGTCCGCTTCCATTGAGAAGTCATAGCCGTCAGGATAGCTTTTGCGCGGGCGGTGATTGTAGAAAATCGTGTCTTCCGCCGCAGGGAAAGCGTAACCCAAATAGGCTGGGAACAATTTGGTCGAGCCTTTGAATTCATTGATCCAAGGCGCGCGATCCTCTGCCACCAGATGGTCTTCCACCAGATAGAAGGTCGGCTTCCAGTCGAGATCCTTTGCCTTCAGGAAGAAGCCATTCACGGCAAAGGTGACTTCGTCCTTAAGCATGCTGAGATCGGTTTCATTCAGGCTGGGCCCGTTGCCGATCAGGAAGCAACGTTTGTGATCTTTGTACTTTTCTTTCAGCTCACGCAGCTTGGGGCGATAGATCGCATCCAAGTCTTTTTTGTAAATCTGATCCACGTGCTCCGCACCGCGGATACGATCAATCATCGGCACCCGCTCGGTCGCGGTGTAAATCGGAGCACGAGACGGCAGCTTGGACAGCCGGTCGTCATAGATCTCTTCGAGTTCTTTCGTGGTTGCTTCGTACAAATTCATGGGAACCTCTGGAGGAAAAGGCGGAATGGAGACAGATCAATAGAATCCGGCGAGCCGGTCGATAGCAGTGTGCGTGGCGCGGATCACCGCATCCACGGTGTTGGAGCCATTGTGCGTGCCCAGAATGCAGCGTTCCATGCCACGGATCGGGCTGTCCATCGGCAGGGGTTCAACTTCAAAAACATCCAAGGCTGCGGAATGCACATGGCCAGATTGCAACGCTGACACCAGCGCCGCTTCGTCAATCAAAGGCCCACGCGCCACATTGACCACACGTACCCCTGCTTTGCATTTGGACAGAACATCAGCGTCCAGCATGTGGAAATTGTGTTTGTTCAGGGCACAGGTGAAGACCAGAAAGTCCAGATCCTCAACCGCTTCCGGCCACGCCGCGCGCTCAAGCCCGGGAATGCCAGCATCCCCTTCGACACCAGGGTCATAGGCCACAACAGTCATGCCGAGGGCCTGCAGACGGGTGGCAACATTGCGCCCAATATCACCCAGACCAATCACGCCAACACGACGGTTGATCAAGCTGATCCCAGCAGGTTTGGGCCAGTTGCCCGCGCGCACGCCCCGGTCAATCAGGAAAAGTTCCCGCGCCAGACCGATCACAAAGCCAACCGCCACATCCGCAACTTCGGAACCAAACATCATCGGCGTGTTGATGATCGGAATACCCAGATCCTTACAAGCCTCAAAATCAACATTGTCCACGCCAATGCCCCATTTCACAGCCGCGCTCAGACGGCCTTTTTGGGCTGTTTCAAACACGCGGCGGGTCGCCGGATCATCGCCGATGATCCAGCCATCATAATTCGGCAACTGTTCGCAGAGCTCGTCTTCGCTCAAGATCTGTGTGACCTGCGCCGGGTGCAGCTTCAGCCCACGCTCGGCGGCATAGTCGTAAAACAGATCAATCTGACCCAGCATTGGAGGGCAGGTTACGAGGACGTCTTTCATTCGGCGGCAACTTTCTCAGTCATGCGGATGCGAGCACAGGCTTCGGCCAGCAACCAGTCTTCGGGGGTATCAATATCAACGGCTTCCATTTTGCCCATTTCAAAGAGGATCGGCTTTTTGCCGATGCGAGCATCGGTTGCGGCAAAGCTCTCAGCGGAGAAGATGAACAGGTTGGAATTCTCCTCAAACCAAGGTTCCAGATCCTGCGTCTGGATCAGGTTGTCGGGATCGTGGTTCACCGGCGTGCCATCTGCACGGTAAAAACGGGTTTGAATTTTGTTCACTGTGAACAAGGAATCTGCAGTGCCAGCGGCGAGACCTTTGTCATATGCCGTGATCGCCCCCCGGATGGTTTCTGGCGTCAGCATCGGATTGGTCGTGTGAGTCATCAGGTAGGTGGCTGCCGGCTCGGCCGCGATATCATCGGCCAGAATACGGTTCATAGACACGGTATCCCCGCACAGCTCTGGCTTGCGGTCGCGGATCTTCACACGATCACTTTCCACCAAGCCGTTCTCCGCCAGGATCTCACGTGCATCGGTATTGATGACCACCTGGTCAATCTCATCCAAGGCCAGCAGACTGTCCAATACCCAGCGAAACAGCGGTTTGTCATGCAGAACGCGGAAGTTCTTGCCCTTAACCCTCTGGCTGTTTGCTTTCATGGGGAGGAGTGCGATACAACGGTTGGAGCCACTCATCTTTATCTGCCTTTTCAATAACCTGAGGGTAAAAATATTGCTGTTTCAAATCTTGGGACAGGAGCCTGTGCTCGTGGTTGCCCTTGTAGGAACCGACATATTGGTTCCAACGATACCGCAGCATATCTATCCGAGATGTCGATGTAATTCCGTTTCGGGCGGCAGAACGCCAATCTCCGAAAGTGCTTGAGACCACACAGCGCAGCACGTCCAGACGGGACAGGTGCACTTCTGGCATGATGTCCCGCAGCGCGATGGCTTCGCGCTCAAAACGACGTCGGACAGATTGCCAGGTTTCGCTATGATGGTGGAAAACAGGGGCCTCAGCGACATAGCCCACCTTGTGACCATCCGCTGTCATGCGCTTGGCCAGTTCCATGTCTTCGAGGCCGGTCAGCTCTTCGTCAAAACGGTAGTTTTCCCATGCGCTCCGCAAAACCGCAGAGTTGGCGTTGTTACAGAAAAACCCCTCCTGCGGCACCTGAGAGGTGTCCGGGAAGTATTTTGCGAAGATCCTACGCTCTGAATAGTAGCTGTCGTCATCGCCAATTTGACGCCCGTATGTATAGGACACCGTACCGTCGATCAGAGGTTGACACAGGTTCTGAAGCCAATGCTCATCCGTTGGAACGCAATGACCCGAAATCAGGATCAGCATGTCGCCGGTGGCATGATCACAGCCCCAGTTGAGCGAGCGCCCAAAGGAGAACTCTGCCTTTGTGATGTGCGTGATGCGGCATCCATGATTTTCGGCGATCTTAAGCGTACCGTCCGTCGACCCGGAGTCGATCAGAACAGTTTCCACATCAAAGTCGGTTTTCTGACGCGCAATCATCACCAGAAGATCATCCAGATGACGGGCTTCGTTCAGCGTCCTAATGACAATGCTTGCAATCATATCAAGCCTCTTCGGTATCAAAACATCACATTCGAAATAAATATTCGCCCAAAGAAATAAGGCGACGACCGAAGTGAAGTCGAGAATTTTGTGAATTTTGTTTTAATCTGGTTAACGGATTCGTGCGGACTTTAGTACCGTTCGTTTGGTGCTGTCTACCCGAGCGCGACCCCCTGCCAAAAAAATACTCTGCTTGACAAAAAAAATCGCCATTTCTTCATGAAAATGGTTAAGCGAATGAGGAGGTGTGCGCCCAAAAAACAAGGCAAGCAGCACAGGCGCCCTAGGAAAATGCTGCGCTTGCGAAGGAGCCTAGGGCGTGTAGCCGAATCTTCTGCACAAATCGTGGTAGACTTGGCTGTTCTCACGTTGGCTTGCCACCTGCTTGGATATTTTGCGACGCGCGCGCGTGCTGATGTCTTTGGTGTGTCGACCGCTGTCGCCGCTCAGGTGAACCTGTTCCCGCCCTTCAATTGCATCAGGAGCAAAGGGCAAATTCAGAACATCGCAGATCTTGCGCAAAGCTGTCTGTGGCTGGCTTACAAAATCTTCGTAAAGCACCACCGGCACATCTTTGTAGCGCTCCAGAAATGTCACATAGCGGCGCGCATATTCTTCGAGCGTGAAAGGCTCGAGGAACTTTGCCCCCCATCCAGCCGCTTCCAACGAGAGAAAGGAATCAAGCGGGTGGCGCACCGTGACCACGGAAAGAACCGGCAGCTCTTCTGCAACCATTTCCCGCAGTGTTGGCCGCGCATTTGGATCCTGCTGTGTGCAGAAGCAGGAATGCGCATGATCGCGCAGAACGAGATTCTGACCGTTGTTAAAAAGCTCATTGCGGATGGTCCGCAACGTGCGCTGGAAGCTCTTGACCACCACCTCATCCGCCACAGGCAGCGGCGACTGACGCAAGGGCCGCAAGAGATCCGTGGGGGTAAAGCGGGTTGAAGGCATCAAGATATCGCTAAGCGGGTCAATTTCACTGAACACCACCGTATCTGGCAAACCGGCAATGCATTTGGAAATCAAAGTGCCGCCGGTGCAGGCGAAATGATGGATCGTTCGCACCGGTTCAAGCGATTGCGCCACGGATGTTCCGCTGGAAAGATCACACAGAATGGCAGAGAGGCCCTCGTTGTGCGCTGCGGGCAAAACATCAGAGTGGACACCATCGTCAATCAGCATGCGCATGGCAGCCCCCAATGACCCCAGATCAGACAGAAGAGACGCCGCCAAAACGCGCAACCACCGGGCGTGGGCCGGGAGCAGGGCCTGTGCCTTGGCAATATGCTTTAAGCTGGTCTCTTTGTGTCCGGGAAGCCGCTGAAAATGTGCTGCCGCCAGCAGATGGCTAAGGGCAGCATGCTCTGGTGACAAAGCATGAACCATGGCGTCAAACGCAGCAGGAAATCCCTCCTCACCGGCCTGCAGACACCGATCAAGGCCCGCCACCAACGACGAAAACTCAGGCGCGTTGCTTTGTGCCCCGAGCGTAGCGTAGATGCCCTGCGCCCGTTCAACAAATCCAGAGACCAGAGCCTGAGGCAGGCCTTCGGACCGCGTGGGGAGAGACATAGCAAACGATGCAGGTCGGGGCGCAAGGGCCAGCGGTGCCGCGGCGGCTTTGCTGAGCTGCGCGGCTTCGCTCCACTCCACATCATAATTGAGCTCCTTGCACAGCAAGGCATAGGCACCCTCTTTGCGATCTGCATCCGTCACGCAAGCCAGCGCGCGCCGTGCCTCTTCTGCCGTCAGATATTTGGGCGTAGCCGCGCTGCTGGATCTGGGTGGCAATCTCGGCGCCTTCAGATCCAATGCTTTACACAGGCTCTGTACCCCCAGAAAATCCCGCACGGACGAAGCGTCCCCCTGTCCTGAGAGGTCAAAGAGCTCTTCGGCCTTCAAGATCGTGACAGAGGATGATGCAACAGCTTCGAAAAGGCTCTGGCAGAACCGATCCAATGCCAACGGCATGTTTGGCGTCGTGCCCAAATGATGCGCATAAGCCCGCAACGGATGGCAGACCAGAGCGGCCCCTCCCAGAGTTGGGGCAACATCGCCCCCCTCGGCCAAGACGACAAGCGGGCGGCCTTCGCGCTGGAGGGCCTTGGCCAGACTGCCAGCCGCCGCACTCAACACCTGCTTCTGGAGCGCGGGTGACACCACATCAATGTCTCCGCCAAGCTGGCTCGTCTTCACGGGCAAGACGGAAGGCAACTGGGTTTGCCACCATGCTGGGCGGGCCTGATCCAATCCGGGAAAGACCCGAAGGAGGCGTGGCACATAAGAGGCTTTCTGTGCCTGAAGGGCTTTCACCTGTGCTTCACAACGGCTGAGCAGGCTGGGCAAGGAGGCTTTTTGGGCGGCATCCGCCACAGGCAGACCTGATCGTTCAACCAGCGCCACTGCACTATCAAGGCTGCTCAAAGCGCGGGCTTCGTGCGCCTCATGATCACGAGTCTCTTTCTTCTTGGACTTGCGCGGCATCAGGATGCTCCATGGGCAAGATCGTCGGCATCTGCGGACACGCGGGGGTCCTCTCCGTCAGAGGAGATGACACGGTCGCGCAGATGTGCGGCGGCTTCCTGAAGCTGAGGCGTGAGCTGTTCCAGCAGATCTTGTAGCGCAGATTTTTCGTCATAGAGCGCGCCAAAGCGGGCCCGCATGTCCTCCAGCTCATCCTGTAGCCGCCCCTGGTTTTCCAGAACAAGCGTGAGGTCTCGACGCGCGAGCTGATAGTCGGCGTTCAACCGAGTGTAACGCTCTTGGTCTTGCGCCTGTGTCACCTGCATTGCCTCGATTTCGCGGGCTTTTTCAAGCGTGGCCTGCTGGGCCTGACGCACGTCCAAAAGATGCTCTTCGATCTTTTCCTTCAATTCCGGGATCTCCTTCAGATCCTCGAGCTTCTTGGTTGCGGCCGCAGTCTCAGTTTTAGATTCGTTCCACTGCGACTTCAGGAAGGCACAGCGCTTCTCAAGCGCCTCCTGTGCGTCTTTGGCTTGTTTTCTCAGTTCCGCGATCTGTTGAGCAGCCTCGGCCTGTGCTTGTTCAGCAGAGCTGCGCTGCGCCTCAAGCTTCGCGTTCAACGTGTCGACTTCTTTGAGACCTTCAAGCTTCTTGCGCTGTGCCAATAAGGCGGCTTCTGCAACTGCCAGTTTTTTCTGCAGCTTATCACCGGAATCACGCAGCTCATCCCGCGCGCGTTTCAGGGCGCTCTGCTGGTTCAGTGCCTCGGTATTAGCGGCCTTCTGATCCGTATTGGCTTGCTTCAGTGTGTCGATCTCTGCCCGCAGCTTCTGCTGCTGTTCCGTCAGCAGATCACATTCCTGCTGTACGCTGTCCCGCGCTGCTTTCAGACGTTTCTCGGTTGTCTGAAGCCGCTCCTGCGCCGCCTGACGTACGCGGTTCATGGTTTTTTTCTGTTTTTCGATTTCAGACCGCAGTGCATCAAGTTCATCCAGCGCCTTGAGCTCTTTCTCAGTTGCTGCGAGTTTAGACTTTTCTGCCACCAGACGGCTGGCAAGATCTTTCTGCTTGGCCTGCATCTGAGTCTGCGTTGCTGCATGTTTTTCTTTCTCTTCCGTAAGAAGCTTTTGCGCCGCTGCGACCGACTGATCAGCCTTCGTCTTTTGCTCTTTCAGCGTTCTTTGAAGATCGTTTATGGCCTTGTCCGATGTTACCTGTGCCGCCTCAGCGGTTTTCTTCAACTCTGCAAGCGCTTTGTCTGCGCTGTCGGCCCTGCTCTCTGTTTCATGCAGTTTCGCCTCTTGAGCCACCAGCTTTGCTTTGTGGTCATCTACACGCTTTTGCAGAGCGGCCTGCTTCACGTTGAACCGCGCTGCAAGTTCCTGTGGCAGGATCGAAACCTTATTTTTCAATGTGTCGACACTGATCTCAAGATCTTTGTTGGCGCTTTTCAGTTCGGCAATTTCCGCGTGCTGCTGCTTGCCCAGCGCCTGTTGCTCGTCCAGTTGGACGGACACCTCTTTGAGCGTTGCCGCCGTGGTTTTCGTGCGGGTTTTATGCTCGTCAATCTTCACGTTCAGACGTTGCACAGTTTTTTCCGTCGAGGTGATCTTGCGTTGACGCTCCGTGGCCAATTTGCTCTTCGCCTTCAGATCGCCTTCAAGCTTCTTGCTCTGCTTACGCAACACTGCGTTTTCTTTGAGGGTTTCGGCTTGCTTTGACGTCAAAGCAGAGAGTTCTGATCGCACCTCGGCCAATGTCGCCGCCAAAACATTGGGGCGCAGCCAGAGCACAGGCCAATCCGGATCTTCCGCATCGGTTTCCATGAGCTGAAAAAAGGCATCTTCCAGATATTTCTGAATGTGCGGCGCCGGATCCGCATTTTCAAAAAAGGCTTCGCCGCCTGCACAAATTGAGATTTGTTCAAGATCAGACAATAGTCCGGCGGCGTGCAAACCTTGCAGCACCGCGATTTCATCACCGGGCAAGTGCATCCACAGACGCAATGGCCCCATGAGTTTACCAAATCTGGAAACCAGCTTTTGGGCTGCGGTGGCCGAGATTTGGGTGGTTTCCCGCACGGACAGGCCAGGCAGCAAAGCTTTGAGCGTCTCTTTGGGCCGCGCGGTGCCAAACAACCCCGGCCAAGTGTACTCTGTGAGGGTCACATCACCGCTTTCAGCGGCCGGAAGGGCCTCAATCAAGGTGGTCCATTCCGGAAGGCCCGCCTGTTCCACCACGGTTTTGGCTTGCGGAGAGACCACTATGATCTGCTCCGGCCAGCCATTCATATGTGCCTGAAAGTTCGTGGCCGCACTATCGGAAATCTGGCCGAGAACAATAAGAGCGCCAGGGATTTTTGTCTGTTCTGTCATAGTGCTTTTTCTCAAAATCTTTGGGTAACAATAAACGGTGGCACCCGTTGGTCTAGTGCCCTTGCAATTCTTGCTTCAAATCCGCGCGACGAAAGACTTCCAACGCGCCACCAACGGTACAGTTTACAATCTCACGTCCGTCTTTTTCATAGATCTGTTTGGCCAATTCGAAAGAGGCCTGCATGTGATCCGTATCCGCAGCCTGCCATATCTTGCCTTGAAAATACGTAGGGTCAAAATGGTTCAGATCAGGCGTTGTTTGTTGCACAAGGTCGCCTTCCTTCAGTGTCTTGTCCTGACGATAGCTGTTGTCGACTCCAATGAGGATAATTTTGCGATATCCCGCGCAATAAAGGATCTGTAGCCAAAAAAATGAGACGGTTGCGTGCCATGCAACCTTCTTTGCAAGATCCTCAGAAAAGAACATCGGGCCGCCCAGCGCGTTCAACCAGATGGTTTTGTCATTGTCACCCAGAAGATGGCCAAGCCAGACAGGAAAGAACCGCCAATGCGCGCCGAGTTGAAACACATGTGGGGCCTGTTCTGCGACCAGAATATTGCTCACCGCCGCGCCGCGGGCGGCCTCAAACAAAGCTTGATGGCGCGTTGCATAGTTGGAAATGAACACGTCCTGCCCCTGCAGTGCATCCAGGTCGGTTACATTGAGAGATGGTCCATTGCCCACCAGAATGGCGGTGTCAGAGCGACGTTGCTTGGCAAACTGTTCAAACCGGGTCTGAGATTTGGTCAGACGGTCCAGAACCCACGACGTGTCAAAGCCAAGGTGTTGCTGTGCTGCATTGAGAGGATACAGCCCGTTTGTCTGTGTCAGAAAAGCAGCGCTGTCGTGCAGCAGGTCAGCCTCAAGCGCAAGGCCGCGGCTGGGAGGCAAGGTGGTCGGACAGGGCAAGGCCAGATCATGATGGGCCATCCAAGCAAGGACATTGGCAGCCTGTTTGCTTTGTGCGTGCCATGTCTGGCGTGCAAGCCGTCTCATCTCATGTTGCGCGGGGGCACTGCTGTTGAAGATACAACACAGCTGTTTGGCGATGGCCGTGATGTCACCCGCCTCATCGGGCCGCGCCTCAAAGACTCTTTGAGCGGCCGAAAACAGATCCTGCAAAGGCACAAACCCATGCAAATCGCGGGTGGGTTCACATAGGTGAAACAGCTGCTGTATCTCTTGGAAGCTCTGCGGTGCGAAGGCTGACATCAGAAATCCACGCCGCTTTGTTCAAACTGACATCCCCGCGGTGCAAGACGGCGTGCCACATCGGAGAATGAACTGCCGCTGCTGGCAAGGAAACGCTTGGACCGCGCCAGAAGCATCATGTCAGCCAGAGCGTACTGTGCCTGCGCGCAGGAGCGATCATAGAGATCTCTGGGGAGGTTCCGCAGACGGTCTCCATAACGCTCCTGAAGGGTCACGTAAGTTTCCGGAAGATCACAGGCCACAAACAAGCTGTCACACGCGCCCTCCGCCACAAGAGCATCCAACCGTGTAATGAATGCGGATACATGGCTTTGCGCCCGCCAGAGCTTCAGTTCCTCATGGCGGATCGCCGGCCAGTTTTCGGGAGCTTCCCAACTGAGGTGATCAAACCCATCGCCTGTTGCCATACGGATATGGGCCGAGACATCGGAGGGAAAGGGCACTTGGTTCAGAAGGTCCAGAACCGGTTGTGAAGGACGCAACCCGTGTAAAAAGCGGTCTTCATGCTCCCAAGAATAGTAGGGGCTGTTCAACGTATAGGCGGATCTGATGTAGATATGTTGCGATGCAAACCGCTGCGAATCGGGCAGGACCGGCTCCTGAAACTGCGCGCCGGGCTCAATCTCCATGTAATTGTACACTTTGGCTGCGCTGTCGCGCATCACATCATCGCTGTCATCGGCAACAACGGGACCAGCATAGTCAAATACATCGACCATATCAGCCTGACAATGATGATCCCGGCGCCAGATCACAACCAACTGCCGCTCTGTCGCATCTGCAATACAGGCCGCAGAGGCAAGCGCACGCATGCGGTTTCCCAGACCATGCTGGGCATCAATAAACAGATAGGGCCTGCGAACGATGGACGCAGGTGCAGGTATCCTAGAGTTTTTGGCCAAAGACGCGCTCACTTTCGCCCTTTCATTGATACCGCCCGCGGGGTTGACCAGCCAATGGCTGCCCCTCAAGTAGCGCCTTTCATGAACTTGGAACGCACAGCGCGGATTGGGCTGGTGATGCGCCAAGAGTTTGACCCATAGACACGATCCAACTCCTGCGCGAGCGCTTCGAGTTCTTTGGTCTGACGGTTGAAGCTCTCCTGAAGCTGCAGCATCGCTTGCCCCAAGGCGGCATCGCGCGCCTCTCCGGTTTGTTTGGCATCCTCCGCCCGTCGAGAAAGCTCTCTGGCAGACCATTTTTTGTGGCCTTCCAGTTCCTCATGCAGGGCGTCAATCTCTTTGTACTGCTGCTTAGTGCGTGATTGCAGATCAACCACCTGCGCCAAGGCGGCGTCACGCGCCTCTCCGGTTTCTCTGACATCCTTCGCCCGTCGAGCAATCTCTTCTTCAGACCATGTTTTATGGCCTTCCAACTCCTCTTGAAGAGCATCTATTTGTTTATACTGCTGCACGATGCGCGATTGCAGATCCAGCATATGCTGACCAAGGACTTCTTCGCGCGCTTTGCGTTGTTCTTCGGCCTGAATAAGGCGAC
The DNA here is from genome assembly GCF_001458175.1 of Shimia marina. Lineage (GTDB taxonomy): Bacteria > Pseudomonadota > Alphaproteobacteria > Rhodobacterales > Rhodobacteraceae > Shimia > Shimia marina. The sequence goes on along the minus strand of NZ_CYPW01000006.1, from coordinate 587,678 downwards.
GATCTTGTGCTTCGTTTTCCGCTCTCAGAACATGCATTTCCATCAGTTTGACACGCGCTTCCGCCAATCGCGTTTCCTTGTCCGTGACGCTTTCAGTAAGCGCACGAATGTCCACCATCAGCGTTTGAACAGTCTTTTGTAGCAATCCACGCTCCTTGCGCAGACCTTCGATTTTTTGGGTGTTTTTCTCTGTGATTTGAAGTTGATCGGCCAGACTGCTGCGCAGGAGTTGCTGTTCCTGCAACACCACGTTCAGTTCACCATGCGCTTGTGCCACCAGTGTCACCTGAGCGGCAAGGCTTTCGCGCAACAACGCAATCTCTTCGGACAAAACGTCAACAGCCTGTTTGCGCGCGGAAAGCTGCTCCAGCTGCCCCGCGAGATTTTCACGCAAAAGCGCGCGTTCCTGCTTGATCTCATTCAAGGATACACTGAGTTTGGCGACCTCTTCGCTTTGAGACGCGAGGCTTTCGCGCAGCAATGACCGTTCCGCATCAAGATTGCTTATTGAGGCCGTCAGCTTTGCAACCTCTGCCGATTGCGCAGAAAGGCTTTCGCGCAAAAGCGCGCGCTCCGCTTTCAACGCCTGTGACTCCGTGGTGATTTTGGCCACTTCTTTGGATTGCGCTGAGAGGCTCTCCCGCAGGAGATCACGCTCCCCTTTGAAGCCCTCCGCCCTGGAGGTGGTCTCCGCAAGTTGGCTCAGATGGCTGTCCAGGCTCTCCCGCAGAAGTTTCTTTTCGTTGGACACAGCCTCAAGCGTGGCGCTGTGCTGTGACGTTTGCGCCACTTGCTTTGCGAGGTTGTCTTTGAGCAGGGCACGCTCTTGTTGTGCGGACTTTGCGGTTTCATCCAGCTGTGCGACACGAGATTGCAAATCTGAAACCGCCGTGCGCCAGTTCGACACCTGCTGCCACATTGCATGCGTCTGGCTGGCCTGAGTCTGCTCCGGCGCCCCAATTAGTAAGGCAAGCAGACTGTCAGCAAGCGCTTGCAGATCTTTGTCCTGAGAAATTGCGATAGAAGCAAACCAAAGATCGCTGTCTTGCATAGGCGCGATTTTGGCGGGCTTTAGCGCAATATCAAAGCGCGATTGAAGATTGTCCGCGACGGCTGGATCTGCCGCCAGCATTGCTTCCAGCGACACCAGAGAAACATCGCGCCGCCGCGTTCTCAAGCTTTTGAGGATTTCAGATCCTTGATCGTACCACTGACCAAGCGCCTCAGGCAAAGAAACACCTTGCGAGAGCAAAGCGGCAACCGCAGCGCTCGGTGTGCGCAACGGCACCAAAACAGCGCCTTTGGGCAACGATTTCAGCCCAGCGCCCAGAGTGTCAAATCGCTGTTGTTCAGAAACGGTGGCCTTGCCATCAAAGCAGGCATTCACAACCTCTAGGGCATCCGCTTCTGTCTTCAGGATGACGATGGGCAATGTGTCGTGTGAGACTGAATTTGCAGACATTTTGTAGTCCATAATTGGGCTGTCCGGAGAATTGAGTGACATTAAATTCCTACGATTCTACATCTTTACTAAAAACAATGCCCAGAAGGGCGCACATCAACTCAAACGGGACGTATAAAACTTGTCGCTACACAGACTTTGATAGCCGGATTGGCGCACTGCGTAAACCGCGGGCTCTTGGAGAGACGAAGAACTGTAAATCAAACATCTCTAGGGTGAAATCCTCTGTCGGGAGAGGTATGATAATGGTGTGATACTTATCGTGCCCTGTCAGGCCGTCGGCATCTTCCACAGTATGCATCAGCGTGACGACACGCCTTTTGGCGTCCCAAGGCAAGGCTTCCTGCCATTTGGTGTCGTCAAACTGACCTTGGCGCGCGGAGCTTCTGACAAGCATTTGCGGCTGCCCCGTTTGAGAACACTTCCAATCAAGTGTCAGCCCCAGAACATCGCCAGGGAGAAATTGTCCTAGCCTCAGTATCAAGCAGAGGTTGAACCAATCTGGCGTTCCCGTGACTTTCGCCGTCGTTTTGAATAGAGTGTCATCGTCTCGGCTTGTGGACATATCGACGGAACCGCCAATACTATCCCACGTAAAATAGATGCCATCTCCAAGTTTTTGGCCATTCTCCAAACGCCTGGGCAAGTCAGCAGATCTGACCTGAATCAGTGTGTTGAGCAGAGATTGCGCACAAAGATGGGACATGGACACTTCTCAAATAGACATGCCTTGCATGTCGATCTCCCGACAACAACAAGGCAAAAGCCACCCTGACTGCCAAGACTCGTAAAATTCAATACCCGCGATATACCGCGAAAAAGGATGAACAAATTCGGCAGCAAACTAGCTTGAGACCTACTACAAAAGCAATAACCAGACCGCGCATTTTTTTATTCAGTGACACCTGACGCCCAACAGTAGGGCAGACAGAGGCGCATCTTGGAACAACAGCATCCTCTTGTGGCACAGGCGGCGTAACTTCCGCCTGTGGTATAGTGATTCTGCCTATGCCTTTAAGTTCAGGAAAACCCTTTGCGCCCAATACTGTCATAGGCTTCAAAGCCTGCGCGCTTGGCGTCACGTACAGAATAGATGTTGCGCAGATCGGCAAGGCGCGGAGTCTGCATCTTGCGTGCAAGTTTTTTGAGGTCCAGCGCGCGGAACTCGTTCCATTCGGTCAGGATGACCAGGAGGTCGGCATTCTGTGCGGCTTTATACGCATCCTCGACCCATTGCACCCCGGGCAGCAAAGCTTCACCTTCATGGCGCCCCTGAGGATCTGTCACACGCACCTTGGCCCCACCACCCACAAGCGCTGGCACAAGGGTCAGAGAGGGCGCATCCCGCATGTCATCGGTGTTGGGTTTGAAAGTCACCCCCAAAACTCCGATGGTTTTGCCATTGAAAGATCCGCCACAAAGATCCTGCAACTTATCAATCATGCGCCGTTTCATTTCTTCGTTCACAGAGATCACGGTTTCCGTGATCTGCATGGGGGTGGCGTGCTCCTGACCGATCCGGGCAAGTGCCTTGGTGTCTTTCGGGAAACAGGATCCCCCATATCCGGGGCCGGCATGCAGGAATTTATTCCCGATGCGCCCATCCATGCCCATGCCTTTGGAAACCTGTTTCACATCCGCACCGACTTTTTCACATAGCGCGGCAATCTCGTTGATAAAGGTGATTTTTGTCGCCAAAAACGCGTTGGCGGCATATTTGATCATCTCCGCGCTTTCGAGATCCGTGGTCACCACAGGAAACTCGCGCAGATAAAGCGGCCGATAGATTTCATTCATGACTTCGGCTGCGCGGTCGTTTTGAACCCCAACCACAACGCGATCAGGCTTCATAAAGTCGTCAATCGCCGCGCCTTCACGCAGAAATTCCGGGTTGGACGCCACATCAAACTCTAGGGACGGATTGGCCTTATATACCACCTGCTTCACCTGACGATTGGTGCCCACAGGAACCGTGGATTTGGTGACGATCACAACATAGTCTTTCGCCGCTCTGGCAATTTCCTCGGCGGCGGCCATTACATAGGTGAGATCGGCATGACCATCACCGCGCCGCGTCGGGGTTCCAACGGCAATGAACACGGCCTGCGCACCATCGATGGCGGTCGCGAGATCCTGTGTGAAACTCAAACGACCCGCCGCAACATTTTTGGCCATCAGGACATCCAGGCCGGGTTCGTAAATCGGCACCTCCCCCTGCTCCAGCATGGCAATTTTGGCAGGATCCTTGTCCACACAGACAACATCATGTCCGAAGTCAGACAGGCACACACCGGAAACCAATCCGACATAGCCCGTGCCAATCATTGCAATTTTCATGAGAGACGCCTTTGTGTCTTACGCTTTTCTTCCACGCTGTAATGCGCGCTTGCGTCAAAGCTGTCAACGCGGGCAACACCTGACTGATAAGCCATTAATGTTTCGCTCCAGTGCGGAACGCTCAATGGGTCCTGAGCCTGTGTGTCAGCCTGACCGGCGGGTCGCGCCTTCTGTTAGGAATACATTGGCATGTGACATGGCCTCAGCAATGGTCACGTCCATATCCAAATACCGATAGGTGCCCAGGCGCCCCACAAATGTGACGCCTTCCTCAGCTTGTGCAAGCGCTTCATACTCCAATAATAACGCCTTTTCCTGCACCAATCGGATCGGGTAATAGGGTATATCGCCCGGTGCGCAGGCACGCGAAAATTCTCTGTAGCACACTGTTTTCTCGTGGGTTTCCCAAGGCGCAAAATGTTTGTGTTCCGTGATGCGGGTGAAGGATACGGAAGGATCACCGTAGTTCATCACCGCACAGCCCTGCCAATCCCCATCGGCATCAAACCGCTCAAAATCCAATGTGCGATATCCCAAACGGCCCAGTTTCTCATCGAAATATCCATCTAGAGGCCCCGACCAAAACATGTGATCCACGCGGCTCGCCTGCTCTTTGGAAAACGGCGTGTTCAAATGCACATCGATATTGGGGTGATCCAGGATCGCGCGCACCATCGCCGTGTAGCCGGCCTCTGGAATACCCTGAAAGCGGTGGGCAAAATAATTATCGTCATAATTGAAACGCAGCGGCAGACGCTTGAGAATTGCAGCAGGCAATTGCGTTGGCGCGCAGCCCCATTGCTTCTCCGTGTACCCCTTAAAAAACGCCTCATAGAGCTTAGGCCCCACAAAGCGCAGCGCCTGTTCTTCAAAACTCTGGGGATCTGTAATTGTGAGATCTGCCTGCGTGTTTTCAATGAAGTGGCGCGCTTCATCTGGACGGAAGGTCCGGCCAAAAAACTGGTTGATGGTGTGCAGATTGATGGGCAGGGAATAAACCGCCTCTCCCACTGTCGTTTTAACCTGATTGCGGAATGGCCGGAACACCGCGAAACTGTTGACGTAATCCCAGACCCGCTGATTGTCGGTGTGAAAGATGTGAGGCCCATATTTGTGCAGCATCACACCGGTCTGCTGACACCTTTCCGTGTGGCAGTTTCCGGCAATGTGGGAGCGGCTTTCGACAATGGTGATCTTATGCCCCGCAGTCGCCAAAATACGACCGATCACTGCCCCGGAGAGCCCAGCGCCCACCAACAAAATATTCATCAATTCTACTTTCGCGTCATAAATGCTAATTTTGTAGAAGCTTGTCAGCCTCGAAACAAGCATCGCAGCAGGCGCGCTGTGCATCCATGAGAGAAAGTCGGTGCAAAGCCAGTTGTTTTGTCGTTTTGCGTACCTCCCACCACACCTTCAACAAATTTAGAAGACACGCGTCACAGAACGCAATACACGTTCCGTGACCAAACTTTGGAGATCCTCATGGAGCTTCGCGTCGTATCAACGCGTGGAAAACTCAAACTGTTTTTCTTGAAGGGACGCGATCAGTTTGGCGCGCACATCTTCGATATTGGGCACCAAATCCATCACTCGCGCTGAATTCTGACCCTTCTTAAGCAAGGCTTCATCCACCTGAGCAGCGTAGTTCGGATGTTCCGATGGAACAATTCCCAAGAACGCGATCAAATCTCCAACCCGTTTGCGACCCGCATCAGGATCGCTGTAGACATCTTCAAAATAGACAACAAACGGGCTCTGGCCGCCTTTGGCAAACTGTGTTGCCAGAAACTGGCGACGCTTCTGACAATAGCCCATATGTCCAAGGGCCGCTTTCGTATCGATGTCGTGCAGCTTCACGTCACCAGCTTCCACGCGGTCATAGGTGCCACGTACCCCTTTGCCGCCCCAGGCTCCGGTCTGTTTCGCCAACTCAAGCGACAAGATGCGATCCTGCTCTGCGCGGCGATCGAGGATCACATGCTTATAGCCCAGCTCCGTCGCGCAAACCATCAGAGCACTGTTCAGCTCTTCGGGCACGAGCTCATAGCAGTGTTTGATCACCGGACGCTCTTCCAAAGCTCTGCGCAAGTCTGCCTGAAGCAAGTCTGCATCCTGCTTTTCGCGCCAGTTTCGGGTCACCCAACCCAGCGCTCTCTCAACGTTGAAAGGTTCATGCTCAATTTTCGGATGCTCGGTCAGCTCACTGAGCAGGGCAGCCAAAGTTGTGCCACCGGTGCGCTGCATGGTCCAAATAATGTAGGGGGCGCTCACAAAATTTATCCTTGAAGTAATACTCTAGAGAGTGAGGTAACATCGGCCTAATGCGCAAGCAAGCTTTCGACGTGCTTCATGGCTTTCGAAAAGAACAACTTCCCCCAATTGTGCGGCGCAATGCCATTTGTTGCAGCTTTGAGTGGCAAACCGTCCAATCGATCTCTTAAAAAAAATGGATCTTGGTGCCAAAATCATGGACTGCCCCTTTACGTGGCGGCTGATGTGAGAAACAACTCTGACCAACCCACATTGCAATTTTTTCACTTATTGAAATGACTGAAACAACTGAACGCCTCCCGACAGTATCCATCATTGTGCCCGTTTATAATGTAAGTGCCCATGTCCTCTCCTGTTTGGAGAGCCTGCAAGCGCAGACTTGGACAGACATCGAAGTGCTCGTGATTGACGATGGCTCAACAGATGAAAGCGGCGATATTGCTGCAAAGTTTTGCCAGAGTGACGCGCGCTTTCATTTCTTTCGCCAAGCCAATCTGGGGCTTTCTGGCGCCAGAAACGCCGGTCTGGATCATGCAAAAGGCGAATACATTGGGTTCGTTGACAGTGATGACCGTGTGGCGCCAGACTTTCTGGAGGTGATGCTGGGTGCTTTGCAGGAGAGCAAAAGTGATTGGGTCGCCTGTGCGATACAGTCCTGTCATCCGGATGGTTTGGGGGAGCTGCATTCGGCCATCCATGGTGCCAAGGTACCGGATAGTGCAGCCGGCGCCCGGCGGTATCCTTTGGATAGCTGGACCGACGTCATCCGGCATTTCCCCTCGGCTTGGAACAAAATCTACCGCAAGACGCTGATTGACGGGCTGCGGTTCGTTGAAGGCACCTGGTTTGAAGATCACCAATTTTTCCAGCAGGTGGCGGCGCGCACAGATCATCTGCTACATGTGCCAGAGCCGTTGTATTTGCAAACGCGGGGACGTGATGGTCAGATCACCACAACCGACAGCGAACGCGTTTTTGAACAGTTTGATGTGCTAAGAGGCCTGCGCGATGTCATGCGCGCAACGGCACGGCCTGACGCAGACACAGCCTTTGCGCGCCTCACAACCCGCCTGACATTTGAACGCAGCCTTGCCATTCGTGATCCGGAACGACGGAGCCGTTTCGCACAGGCCTCTGCGGAGTTCATGCAGGAACAGGGCATCACCTTCTCTGCGCATTGGGACCCGGAGATCTGGCGCAGTTGGGCGCTTGAGATCGCAGGCGACACCCCTCTCAGCGTCTGTATTCCCTATCGCCGCACATTGGATGCGCAATTTCAGCAGACATTGAACTGCCTAACGGCTCAAATTGGCCCCGCGATGGAGATCGTCTTGCTCTGTGAAGGCAGATCGGACACTGCACATGCGCAAAACTATGCCCGGACTCATGCAAACCTGAGTGTTCTGCCCTCAACACTGCTGCGGCAGGGAGAACTTTGGTCGCACCTAAAAGGACACTTCGTCATTCTGATGCGCCCCGGTGTGCGTTTTGAGCGATTCATGTTGTTTCAACGGGTAGAGCACATGTTGCGTGCCAATGCAGATATGGGTGTGTCAGCCTTCAATATCTGCCCCGATGCGCCAAATGAAGCCGTTGTTTATCACAATGGCTTCAATGATATGCGCCCCTTTGCGGGTGACGTACCCCAAAGCGGCACACTAAAAATGTCTCCGCAAATTGCCCTATCCATGGCACCCGAAACCTCGGCGCGTATTTTCAGCCGCGCGCTTCTTGCAGAGCAGGGCGTTGCATTCACAAAAGGTGCCAGACCCTCCTGGGCGCTCTGCCTCAATGCAGCGCTTGCGGCGAAACATGTGATTTATAGCAGTCGCGGTGACATAGAAGTACCAGAAGTGCCGCATGATGGCGGCGCTGTGGGCCCCGGTCATGATGCGATGATCAAAGCGCTTTCCGAGAACGTGAAAGATCAGCTGCCTGAAGGATGGGAGCGCCTGCTGTATGACCGTGCCATGCGGGCTGAGCGACAGTCGCTGGCACCTCGAAACAAACTCAACAAAGCCATCGCCTTGGGGCGTGCCTCTCTCGGGGCCAGTCTCAGAGGATTGAGTGGCCCCACGCCGCAGATTGCCGGATTTGATTCCGCTTTTGGTCCGGGATCTGCGCTGTTGATGGACCCCGTTGGGCTGGCTGGGCGTGTGATGGGGCGCCCGCGCAACCGCTCTCTGGCGGAAAGGCAGGCGGAACTGGACGCCGCCGCCGGACAGCTGTCCAACATGCATGAAACGAAATCCATGCTGGTTTTCCCGCTGCAAGACGCAGCCGCGTTTCGCTACTTTGCTGACTTCCGCAATACTCCCTATGCGAACATCTCCCTCTATGCCGGGGATCGTGTTCTGATACCGTTCCACGTCTCGCTGCGATTTGAAGAACAGCTGATTGTTTGTAACGCCTTCGGCAATGACGGCTGGGGGACCGAAACCCGTGAACCTGTCACGCTTGCAAAAGAAGGGTGTTCGGTTGAAATCCTGCTGTCTGAGCGCAAAGTACGCGTGCTTTTGGATGGCGCAGAGATCTTTGCTTTCGATGTTGCGCCATCCGGAAAACCAACAGGCATCGGCGACATCACATCCATTCGCCAAGTTGATCTGCAGGGTGACATCCGTCCGGAACTGATCTTGCCACAACAGCCGCAGAAAGATCTCGCACTGGATGGCAGGCTGGTTCTGGTGGCAGGCTATGCCACCAAAGATCACAAGGTTGTCGATCTGACATCTGGAAACACATTGCCTGCAACAGAGGTACATACCGCAGACGATCATGATGCCCTGCAGGCATTGCTGCCCGGCCGTCTGTGGCGGCATGTTCCCGAAGAAGAACACGCTGCACTGTCTCTGCAAGTGCAAGATCAGAGTGGCCAAGCGCTTGGCGCAGCGCTCAATATCACGCGCGCGCAGATGGCGGCCCGTATTTCTGCGATGATGGCCCTGCATCCGAGCCACGCAGATAGCGCCGCGCTTTTCACCGCCATCGAACACGTGCGCCATGGCGATTTGTTCGCGCTGCTGTCAGGGCAAGCGCAGGAGATCTTGCAAGATCGCACCAGTTTCTACCAATTGGACGGATTCCTCGCGGATGACGCCGATGAGGACGACACGGTCACAGACACCCCGACGGATGAAACCGCCAGCGCAACCCTGCAGGCAGAAGACATCGACCCGGTTGTGCGGGAATTTGAAGCCGCTTTGGCCCTCTTCACAAAAAGCCAAGCCGCAATCCCGCCAGAAGACCCGCTCTCTGTCTATGAGCAAATGTCGCTGTCATGGGAAGCCACTCAACAGGTGACACTGGCACTTGGGGAGTTCTTTACCCGCCAAGGTCAGGATTTTCACGCCTTCCACGCCATCGCCAAGGCCAAAGGCACGGCGCCCTATGAAGGTAATGGCCATGCATGGAACGACTCGGCCATCTTGCCATTCCTGTTTGTGCAGAACGACATCGAAGCGCTTCGGAATTGTTTCTGGTCGCTGACAACACCCACAGATCAATGGATTGTCACACCTACAATTGCTTGGGTGGTGCGGCAGGCTCTGATGGCCACTTATATGGCGGAAACCGATCGTGAAAACATCCTCTATGCCTTCATGGAGTTTGTGGACAAACGCACTGCCGACTATTGGGAGCGTGCCCATTGTAAAGAGCTGACCTATTCGGCTGCACAGCTGGTTTTCAACATGGGGCTGGCACCAGACTATCTGCGACAGGACATCATCTGGTTCTGTCTGCGCAACTACGGTCTGTCTCGACAGTTTTGGGCCTACCTGCCCTCTTCTGAAATTCCGGATCTGCCAGCAGAACTTCAGGTTGCACGTGAAAAATTTGCCGATGTGGTTGCCCACCAAACTGCGCCTGAGCTGGCACATGACGCCCTACAGTTCTTTCAACAGGTTGGGTGTCGCGACGCAGTTCGCACACGGAGGGAGATCTTTGGCCCTGCGGGCATGCCGCTCTCGGAGCAGACTGCCCCCAGTCTGTCAGACTTCGTTGCCGTGCATGGAGAGGCCGCAAAAGCCGCCATTCGATATATGGCTGCGCCACAAAGCAAACCGGTCTCAAAGGCGGTCTCTGACCTCGTGGCCCACCATCTGCCCAGCCTGACAACAGATCAGATCAAAACCCCTTATCTGTGCTTGCAGCGGGATGCCGCACGCAACGCAGCCACGCTGTTGGCGGCGCCCGCAGATACCATCGATCCTGAGACCTTTCAGAACCTTATGGCGCAATGCCATCAGCTTTCTGGCGAACGCTCTGGCTTTCTTGGCTTTGCGGTATGGATCGCATTGATCACAGGCTTTGTCCCTCACCCCTTAAGGCAAAAAGAGATTGGCCAGATCCTCGAGCAGATCAAATGGCGTTTTGAGATGCTTGATTGGGATCGGCGCATGGCGCTCAAAACGGCACCAGCCGTGCAGATGGCCGTGACAACACTGGCCAAGAGCGCCGTGGATGCCAGCATTCTGGCCCCGCTGCTTGCGCTTCTGGACATGCCCAGACCGCTACAAAGTGGCACAGCCAGGACAGATTTTGCCGTCAATCCACTGTTTGACACAATTGTCACTGTGTTTTCCTGCAAACCCTATCTGGACACACGCATTCCGGCTCTGCGCGCAGGCTGGCTCAGCCTGCTTGAAGCACTGGGCGTGCCCTATGTGGTGGTGGTTGGAGATGGAGACGGATCTCAGATCGGTGACGTCGTGCATCTGGATGCACCAGATGATTACGAAGGTCTGCCACAGAAGACACTGGCCACAATTCGTTGGGTACATGACAATACCGATTTCACGCATATGCTGAAAATCGACGATGACTGCTTCATGAATGCGCCGTTGTTTTTCCACTCTCTGAGTTATCGCAAATTTGACTATTTCGGACGTCGGCTGACCCGCAGTATTGGGCAGCTGGACCGCGTTTGGCATCAGGCCAAATCCGCCTCTGCACGCGGCAAAATGGATCTGGACAAGTCCCCGGAACCTTCAAGCTATGCAGATGGCGGATCGGGCTACACCCTGAGCCGCACCGCGATGGCTGCGGCACTTGATGCGGCGGCCTCCCCAGAGGGGCAACAGTTGATTCAAGTGTCTTTCATGGAAGACAAGATGCTTGGCGATCTTCTGGCCCAGCGCGGCATTGAGGTGGTTGAAGAAGATTATGCGGTCACGGTGCGCCGTCGTACCCATAAAGATGCCATCCCTGTTGCATCGTGGCAAAATAGCTTTGATGCCAGCCTAAGCGCGCCGGTGCATTTGGTGCATATGGACACGCATCTGGGCCAGCAGGAGGCCATTGCACAGCTTAACAAGGCCACACTCACCCCCAAGAAGATCTGGCCTGCCTATCAGGAGATCCAGCTGGGCTACCAGAGCAATGCGCTTGAACTGGTTACAGACGAACAAAGACTGGAAGGGGCACGCAACGCAGAGGTGGCGCTTGTGGCCTGTATGCGCAACGAAATGTTCATGCTGCCGCAGTTTCTGGCGCATTACCGCAAACTGGGCGTGGGCGCCTTTTTGATTGCGGACAATTGCTCTGACGATGGGACGCTTGAATATCTGGCCGCACAGCCAGATGTGAGTGTGTTCTCTGTGGATACGGATTATCGGCTGTCCCGCTATGGCGTGGCTTGGCAACAAGCCATGTTGGCAGAGTTCCGCGTTGGCAAATGGTCGATTGTGGCGGATGCGGATGAGCTTCTGGTCTGGCAGAAAACGCAGACAGAAACCCTGCCTGCGCTGGTGGCGCGGCCTGAGTTCGCGGAGGCGGAAGCCGCGCGAATTTTTATGCTCGACATGTATCCCAAAGGCCCGTTGGAAGGTGCAACATTCAAAACAGACCCTTTTGAGGAAGCCGGGTATTCAGACCGCACCCCGTTTTTGACCAACATGCCAGCCTATGGCCCCTACTCGGACCGTCCGACATGGACCAGCGCCCTGCGGCACCGGCTCATTCCGGGGTCACGCCCAAATCTTTTTGTGGCGCAGAAACTGGCCTTGCTGAAATACCAGCCCTGGATGCGCCTGTCGGCCGGGCTGCACTATGTGGGGGATGCCAAATTGTCGGAACGCGAGCTGATTTTTGCGCACTTCAAATACAACGCCGATTTTCGGCGCAAGGCCAAAACCGAAGTCGCCCGGCGACAGCATTTCAACGACGCGGAAGAATACCGCAAATACCTTGCGCTGGCCTCTGAGGGACGCAGCATCATCTATGACGCTCATACCTCTGCGCATTGGACAGATATTGACTTCGTCAAAGAGCGGCTTGATCCATGAACCAAAGGGCGCGTTTATGACGCGTCCTTTTGGTAGTGCGCAAACAGTTCTTTCATATGGCTGGCCATGTCTTTGGGCGCCATGGCAGAGCGCCAATAGGCGTCCATGTCGACCCGCCCCTCCAAGAGCGCGGTCAAACGGTCCTGAAACTGCGCTTCATTTCCGGCCTCAAAGACCATGTCCGGGCAATTTGCGAGCTCTTTGGCACCACCCATATGGGAGGTCAAAAGGGGGATGTGGCGCGCGTGCATTTCAATCGCGACTTGGGGCAAATTATCGTGCCACAGCACCGGGATCACCCCCACATCCACTTTTTCCAAAAGCGTATCGAGATCATCATGATGATAGCCATCCATATGGGTGACCTCTGCGAGATGGGTTTGCAGCGCCTGTAAACGCTGCATGGTTTCCGCATCACCGCGCCGTGCCGCAACGGTCAGATGAATGCGCTGTGCCGTCTCTTTGGGCAGGTTTTCCAGCGCGGACAACAGAAAGTAAAACCCCTTGTCCCGACGCATGTAGCCAAGATACGCCAGCGTCAGCCCACCATCTGTGGCAACAGGGCCAGAGTGGGGTTTGGTACGTTGAAACTCCTGCGCTTCACGGGTGCCAATATAGTTTGTATGCACCAGGTGTGGCGCAATTCCATAGTGTTTTGCCAAATCTGACACCGCATCGGACACACAGAGCACCCTGTCACAATGTGCATTGATCAGGGCAATGAACCGAGATCGCCGCTCCACAAAGCCCTGTGCAGTTTCATGGGGGGGCTCAAGCTTAAGAGACGTCGATTTTCCCAAACCGCGCACCGTGCGCAGCACACGTACCGCGCGCCGCGCCAACCGCATGGTCCAGGTAAAACAAAACTTGAACGTCCAACTGTCAGGGTGCAGACCCGCTTTCTTGAGCCGATAAGATAACCCATTCGCAATGCGCAAATGCCTGGGATTGTGCTGCCCATGAAGACAATCTGCACACTTCATCCCTGCATTAAAGTCCTCACAGGTTTCACGCTCCTGATGCCACAGATTCACCTGTGGGCAGGCAAAGTAATAGTTGTGAAGCGATAGTATGATGCGCGTCTGAGGCCAGATTTCCTTGATCTTCAACACAGAGGCAGGGACACCCTCAAGATTGTTGAAATGGATCACATCATAAGGCCCGGTTGCATTCACAAAATCTATGAAGGCCGCCGTTGTGGCCTCGTGATCCACCTGTGCAGGGTCGCCAAAAGAATGATGGCTGGGTGCCAAAACACCGGAGTTGATCAGATCATACCGGCGCGTATCAGAAGGGCCTGTCTGCGTCGCCTCCCAGCGCGGTTTCCCTCCGAACAGATCATAAGAAATACCCGCGCTCAGAAAGACCTCATGCACCTCGCAATTCTGCTTGAGAGACGACATCAGATTAGCTTGATAGACGGTCACCCCGCCGCCGCGCTTTTCCTGATCGAGGTAATCGACCCAATTGTAATACAGAATTTTCAAATGTCGTTCCCAGTATGTCTTAAACTCAAAAAAATCGGGCTCACTGCACACTGAGGTTTCAAATAGCCCGAAACACCACCACACAGTCCCCTAGGTCTTTAACGCCCCTTAAATCCGGCGCGCGCCTGTTTCACCAGGTCGAGGTGCACGTCAATCGCCTCCTCTACATCTTCAAAATACTGCAACTGTCCGTTGTTCAGCACGAGGCCACGATCACAAAACTGGCGGACCTGCCCCATTTCATGACTGACCATAATGGCGCTAGAGTGTTTCATACGCTCGACAAACACCTCCCGGCTTTTGGCCCGAAACGCCGCATCCCCAACGGCAGTGACCTCATCGACCAGATAGGTATCAAACTGAATTCCCATCGATGCCCCAAAGGTCAAACGCGATCGCATGCCCGATGAATAGGTCCGCACCGGCATGTGAAACTGTCCACCCAGCTCGGCGAAGTCATCAACAAATTCCACCAGAGTATCCGTGTCCACACCGTAAATACGCGCAATGAATCGCACATTTTGCGCGCCGGTAAGTTCTCCATGAAACGAGCCACCAAAACCCACAGGCCAGGAAATGGACCCATCGCTCACGACACGCCCAGATGTTGGCCGCAGTGTCCCTGCTATGATTTGCAGAAGCGTGGATTTGCCCGCACCATTGCGGCCCAGAAGCGCCAGAGCACATCCGCTAGGCAACTCCATATTCAAGTCGTCGATCACAATGTTCCTAACGCCACGCACGTCGAAGCTTTTGGAAAGATGTTCAAACCTCAGCATGTTTCACATCTCTCAGCTGCGATCACGAATGGCATAGTAAACCAATGCCATGACACCCCAACTCAGAGTGAGGAACAGAGCTACAAGCGCGACGATAACGGCACGACGCGGATATTCACTGGTCTCTGCCATGGTGGGTTGGATGTAAGTCGCAAGGTACCGGCTCTGGCGTTCTGCTTTGGCACGCGCCACGTCAACGGCCCCAAGCGCGGCGCGGTAGGTCTCTTCTGAGAACTCACGATCCACAACCAAACCCTCATATTCTGCAATCAGATCAGGGTAGTCTTCCTCACCGGCCCCCGTTTCAATGGACGCGGATGCAAAAGCCTCGCGCTCAAGCTTGATCCGCTGCTGAATGACTTCAATGCGACGTTGGGCCTGCACCAAACGCGGATCCGTCACCTTGGCTGTCTGACGTACCAGATCATATTCGATGAGCGCCTCTGCGAGCTGCTGTTGCAGATTGTTGAGCACGCCCATGCGGCCTTCGATATCGGTATCCGGATCAACGATGCGGGTCCGCGTACGGAACGCATTGATGGCTTCACGCGCCTGTTTCAAACGCTCAACAGCTTCATCAAGATCACGCCGCGCATAGCGCATGGCATCTTCGCGCGCCTGATTGTTGAGAGCATTGATCATCAACTGACTTTCATCGACAATCACAGAGGCAATTGCATGGGCCGTCTCCGGATCAAATGCGAGCACCTGCAGCTCAATCAGACCGGAGCTGCTGTTGTAGGAAATTTTGACGATCCGCTGCCAGAACCATTCGAGATCTTCAATGCTGGCATCTGGCCAAAGGGAGAACACCGGGTCCGTTTCCCAATACATAGAATAGTGTTCGCGTAAACCGACCCTTTCCTCGACACTGCGCACCATGCTCTGGCTCAGAATAAACTCATAGAGGATATCACCATCGCGCGAGCTTGACGTGCTGGCAATTTGCGCAAGCCCGCCCAAAAGTTCCTGCGCCCCTGCGGATTCTTCCTGACGCACGGTGAAACCTGTCACCGAGCTATATTGATCTTCTGCAATGCCCCAAAGGTAGTAAACCGTTACAGCCAAAGGCAGGAAAACCAATAAGAAAAAAGAAACTATCAACCCAAAGTGACGCCGCTTCAACCCAGCCGCTTCGGCGTATGGGTAGGACTTTGCCTGTTCTTTTTGCTTGGGCTGCTCTACCTTTTGAGGCGTGACTACCTGAGAAGCCGCTTGTTGTTTTTTGGCCCATTGTCCCTGTTTGGCCTGACCTGAGTGCTGCCCCTGCGGCCTCGGCTTGTTTGCACCAGCTTGTTGAGGCTTCTGTGCATTTTGGGCCGGCTTTTGCCAAGTCTGTTTTGCGGTATGCGGGTTTTGACCACCCTGTTGCTTGGAAGTTGCATTCGGTCGCGATACTGCACCGTCTGATTTTTCATCGGTTTGAAGGCGCTCAGGGTTAGAGGCTCCTTCGACCCCTTGTGCAGCGCGCTTTTGCTCTTTGCCTTTGGACCCGTCTGCCATTATGTGCTTTCTAAAGAATGACTATTCAAATTTATGTACGTTACTTACATACTGCATTTTCCAGATGCCAGCACAGGAATGTTTTCACATGCCCGCTGACCAAGCCCAATCCCTGTCTCAGGTGCAAAAACCCGCTCAAGGCGTAAAACGCAGCTTTGCATCTTTTCGCGCCATTTCCGCTCTGATTCTGCGTGAAATGTCGACGCGCTATGGAAGGTCACCAGGCGGATATGTTTGGGCGATCATGGAACCTTTGGGCGGTATTCTGCTTCTCTCACTCGGATTTTCTCTGGTGATGCGCACCCCGGCTCTGGGCAACAGTTTTCTGCTTTTCTACGCCACGGGTGTGCTGCCATTTAGCCTTTATAATATGCTTTCCGGAAATGTGATGCGCAGCCTTTTTTTTTCCAAAGCGCTGCTCCAATATCCAGCGGTCACTTGGGCCGATGCGATCATCGCCCGTTTCATACTGACTGCTCTGACCCAACTCATGGTCATGTTTATTCTGGTTGCGGGCATTCTTTTGGTAACAAAAACCCGCGTGATCTTGGAATTTAACCCCATTGTCGTATCAGTCCTGCTGTCGATGTTGCTAGGAACAGGCGTTGGGGTGCTCAACTGTGCAATTTTTGGGCTGTTTCCCGTTTGGGCGCAAGTCTGGAGCATCTTGAATCGACCGCTTTTCATTGCATCCGGGATTTTCTTTCTCATCGATGATCTGCCCCCCGTGGTTCAGGATATTCTGTGGTGGAACCCGGTTGCCCATGTCGTGTCGCTCATGCGGACGGGTTTCTATCCCACATACCGAACCGAATTTGTAAACATCACATTTGTTTTAACCGTTGGCATTGTCACATTGTTCTTGGGTATTGTTTTGGTGAAGCGCTATCACCGTGATATCCTCAACAGCAGATAACCGTCATTTCTGTGATGCCCAGCGCAGCACCTGATCATGTTCCACATTGGTATGTTTGCGCAGCCCGTCTTTCACAGCCTGCCACATCAGGCGCAGAAAAATGCGTCTCTCGCCACCATGCGCGCGGATTTTAAGAAACCACTTGGGCAGAATAATCAGCAGCACAGGCCAAAACATCCAGCCTGCTGCGAGCCGATAGAGCAGCATTAAGTTACGATGATAGTAATAGACTTTCCACAGAGGCCGGAAGCGGCCCCGTTGGCCGGCG
This sequence comes from Shimia marina, assembly GCF_001458175.1. Taxonomy (GTDB): domain Bacteria; phylum Pseudomonadota; class Alphaproteobacteria; order Rhodobacterales; family Rhodobacteraceae; genus Shimia; species Shimia marina. The sequence goes on along the minus strand of NZ_CYPW01000006.1, from coordinate 570,365 downwards.
AATGTAGAGCAATCGTGTTCGAATTGAACGGAGGGTTCAAAGCCAATTCGGCCCCCAACGTTGGTGAGCCCAAGAGTATAGAGTCCATCATCTCCGTACAGAAACAAATCTGGGTCGGGATATCCAATTTTTTCAACGGCTTGCCGGGAAATGAAAAATCCTACAAAAGAGGTTACATCAATCGGTTGCCCGTGATCTGAGGCATAATCTTCGGCCCGCAGATGAAAGCCACCGCGTCCTCCCCGCAAAGTGCGGATAAACTCAGCACGATGCCAGAAAGGATTGCGCGATGGGCGGTTCATTTCGCAAATCTCGCCAGATGGAAAAAACACTGCAGAGGCGATTCCATCCCATTTTGACAGATCCAGCCGATGGAAGGCCGCGAAAGCTCCAGGTCTGGGACGCCCGTCGTCATCCATCACAACAAGCCAATCCGGATCACAGTCTTGCATCGCCCTACGCATGCCGGCCTCAAAGCCACCCGCACCGCCGCCGTTTTTATTCAGACGTTCTATATAAACTCTTGGATCAGAGACTGTTTCAAGCCATTCCTGCGTGCCATCGTTGGAGGCATTGTCTGCTACGACAATCGCAGAAAGATGCTCCGCAGGGGACTCCAGAAGTCGTGCAATCGTAATCTTAAGCTGTTCCAGCCTGTTGTATGTCACAACCACTGCGACGAGGCGCAATCTGTGCGTTTCATCTGTCATAAGGGAGCTCCGCAGAGACGCTCTCCATAGAGAAGCCTCTAAAATCAATCAAACGTATATCTAATTAAACTTTGTAAAAAGTGACAAAAACTCAGTCTCTTGATAGATTTACGCAAACCTACAGGAGAAGTGCAAGCATGCATGTTGAGGAGACCGCGATTGCCGGTTTGAAAGTGCTCACACCACGGCGCTTTGGGGATTCACGTGGTTTTTTTTCCGAAAGCTGGAACAAAAAGACTTTGTCAGATCACGGCATTGATCTGGAGTTTGTGCAAGACAACCATTCTCTCTCTGCAAAAGCTGGCACGGTGCGGGGCCTGCACTTTCAGGCGCCCCCACATGCACAGGCCAAGTTGGTGCGCTGCGGACGGGGGGCATTGTTGGATGTGGCTGTCGATATTCGCGTGAACTCTCCGACCTATGGGCGCTGGTTTGGGGTGGAATTGAGCGCTCAGAACGGGCGGCAGATTTTGATACCGGCGGGCTTTGCGCATGGATTTGTCACTTTGGTGGAAGACACTGAAATCATTTATAAATGCACCGATTACTACGCGCCGGACTGTGATCGATCGCTACGGTTTGATGATCCTGATCTTACCATCGACTGGGGTCTGCGCCGCGAAGAGGCCATCCTATCGGAAAAGGATGCCATGGCACCGGCGCTTTCAGACATCAAAAGCCCATTTGAATGGGGAGTAAGCTATTGAAATTACTAGTGACAGGCGGAGCCGGCTTCATTGGATCCGCCGTGGTACGACTGGCCATTGCACGCGGCCATGAGGTGATCAATCTGGATGCGCTGACCTATGCCGCCTGTCTGGAAAACCTGCGCAGTGTGGATCAGGATCCAAAGTATCACTTCATCGAAGGTAATATTTGTGATTCAGCCTTATTAGAGACTGTTTTTTCCAAATATGAACCAGATGCTGTGATGCATCTGGCGGCGGAGAGTCATGTCGACCGTTCCATTGATGGGCCCGGCGCTTTTGTGCAAACCAATGTGATCGGCACCTATCATTTGCTTCAGGCGGCACGTGGCTATTGGGAGCAGAAAAACCGCCCTAACACGTTCAGATTTCACCACATTTCCACAGATGAGGTCTATGGATCCCTAGGCGCAGAAGGGCAGTTTACCGAAGAGACGCCTTATGCGCCAAACAGCCCTTATTCGGCTTCCAAAGCCTCCTCGGATCATATGGTCCGTGCCTGGGGGGAAACATATGGCCTGCCCTATGTGCTGACCAACTGTTCAAACAACTATGGCCCCTATCATTTTCCTGAGAAACTGATCCCGGTGGTGATCCTTAATGCATTGGCAGAAAAGGATATTCCTGTTTACGGGCAAGGGTTGAATGTGCGGGATTGGCTTTATGTCGAAGACCACGCCGATGCGCTTTTGACCGTACTGCAGAAGGGAGACATCGGTCGCACGTATAATATTGGCGGCGAGAATGAGGCGCGCAATATTGATCTGGTGAAAATGATCTGTGCCATATTGGATCGGTTGCGGCCTCAAAATAGATCCTATTCCAGCCTAATTCGCTTTGTTGAGGATCGCCCCGGCCATGATCTGCGCTATGCGATTGATCCGAGCCGGATGCGCAACGAGTTGGGCTGGCGCCCCTCTGTGACGCTTGAGGAAGGGCTTGAAAAAACCGTGCAGTGGTATCTGGACAATGAAGACTGGTGGCAACCTCTGTTGCAGCGCAGCGGCGTTGGCACCCGTCTTGGCGTTGGCGGAGCCAGTGCCCCAAAGCCCGCGCGTTAAGATATCGACTCAGGCAAAATCACGCATCGGTAAGGCGTCGGTATTCCAACGGTATTGCGTCGGTGGAAAAACGCCCATGTTGATAAGCGCCCAATCGTTACCCCATCCTGCGCAGGTTTAAGGCAAAATAAACACTTTATGCAGGGCCTTGGGATGGCGCGCGGCGCAGATTGCACTCTTGCGACAAGGCGCTACTGTCTTGGAAACACAAAAGGTGAGGCGCATGAAACTACTGGTCTTCGGTCACAGCGGACAGGTGGCACAGGCATTGCGCGCGCGCGCCTCAGGCAATCTCACCATTGAAACCCTGCCCCGTGCGCAGGCGGATCTGACACAGCCCGGCGCCTGTGCCGCGCTGATTGCACAGAGTGATGCGGATGCGGTGATCAATGCCGCCGCCTATACCGCCGTGGATCAGGCGGAACATGAGCTGGCGCTGGCGGTGCAGATCAATGGGCGCGCGCCGGGGGAGATGGCAGAGACCACAGCGCAAAAGGGGATCCCGTTTCTGCATATCTCATCCGATTATGTTTTTGACGGAACGGGGCACAGCCCGTGGCAGGAAACGGCACAAACCGGACCGATCAATGCCTATGGACGCAGCAAGCTGGCCGGTGAAGAGGCCGTGCGCAAGGCGGGTGGGCAGCATGCGATCCTGCGCACCTCCTGGGTGTTTTCCGAAACCGGCGCAAATTTTGTGAAGACCATGCTGCGCCTGTCACAAACGCGGGACGCGCTCACCATCGTGGGGGATCAGGTGGGCGGGCCAACCGCCGCAAGCGATATTGCCGCGGCGCTGATCACGATGGCGACGCAGATGTGTGGCACGCCTGCGCTGCGCGGCACCTATCACTATGCCGGGGGACCAAGCGTAAGCTGGGCCGGGTTTGCCCGCGAGATTTTCGCCAAAGCTGCGCGCCCGGTCACGGTGACGGAAATTCCTTCGACAGAGTATCCCACACCGGCAAAACGCCCGCTGAATTCCCGGCTGGATTGTGCCAAGATAGAGACAGATTTTAAGATTACGCCTCCAGATTGGGGGGCAGAATTGGATCGTGTGATCCCATTATTGTTGAAAGAGATGACATGAGCGCACGTAAAGGCATTATTCTGGCCGGCGGCACGGGCACGCGGCTGTTTCCGATCACCATTGGCGTCTCCAAACAGCTTGTGCCGATTTATGACAAGCCAATGATATATTACCCGCTGAGCGTTTTGATGCTGGCCGGTATTCGCGACATTGCGGTGATCACCACGCCGCAAGATCAGGATCAGTTTCAGCGCACCTTGGGGGATGGCAGCCAATGGGGGCTGTCGCTGACCTATATTGAACAGCCCAGCCCCGATGGGTTGGCGCAGGCCTATATTCTGGCCGAAGAGTTTCTGAACGGGGCGCCCAGCGCCATGGTTCTGGGGGACAATATCTTCTTTGGGCATGGGTTGCCCACGCAATTGGCCACGGCGGATACCCGCACGGAGGGCGGCACGGTGTTTGGCTATCGCGTGGCCGATCCGGAACGCTATGGGGTGGTGGATTTTGCCGAGGATGGCAGCGTGCGCCATATTGTTGAAAAGCCCAGCAAAGCGCCCTCACCTTATGCGGTGACCGGGCTTTATTTTCTGGATGGCACCGCGCCAGAGCGCGCGCGGCAGGTCACGCCCAGTGCGCGCGGCGAGCTTGAAATCACCGCGCTCTTGGAGATGTACCTGAAAGACGGCGCGTTACATGTGGAGCAGATGGGGCGCGGCTATGCCTGGCTGGACACGGGCACCCATGGCTCACTGCTGGATGCGGGGAATTTTGTGCGCACCCTGTCTGAACGTCAGGGGCAGCAGGTGGGCTGTCCGGAGGAGATCGCCTGGGCGCAGGGCTGGATCAGTGATGCGCAATTGCGCGCCCGTGCGGAAGCTTTTGGCAAAAACAATTATGGTGCCTATCTGCACGCCCTGCTGGAGCCGTGAGCGCCATTGACAGAACGCTGTGACAGGCGGCATCTGAAAGCTGAGGCGCGTGAGGTTTTGCGCCATGATATTTGAGAGATGCCTTTAGATGACTTGGAAAATCCTGTCCTCCCAGCAGTTGATGAAACGCCCGCCGTTTCTGGAGATTGAACAGCAACAGGTGGAGGTGCGCCCGGGCCAGATCGTGGATGATTTCTATCAGGTGCATCTGATGGATTTTGCTTTGGTGATCCCGTTTCTGGAAGATGGCCGCGTCGAAGTGATCCGCCAGTACAAACATGGGCCACGGCGTGAGGTTCTGGGATTTCCTGCCGGACATGTGGATCCGGGCGAAGAGCCGGGGCCAGCGGCGACGCGGGAATTGCTGGAGGAGACCGGCCTTGCGCCTGCGCAGATGCGGCATCTGGGATCATATGTGGATCACGGCAATGCGCGGGTCTGTCAGGGGCATTATTATGTGGCGCAGGGCTGTCGCCGGGCGGCGCGGCCTGATCCCGGCGATCTGGAAGACTTTGCCTATGAAACACTGACGCCGCAGGAGATCGACGCGGCGATCAAAGCTGGGGATTTTGGTGTGATGCACCATGTGGCGGCCTGGGGCCTGTGGAAGATCCACAACAGCTAAAGCTGGTCACTTGCCGCCAGAAGCTCGGCTTTGCTTAGGGTGAACTCTGAAGCAATCCATTGGGCCTCAAGCGCCTTGAGCGCCTTACCCAGTGCAGCCCCCTGAAAACGGTCCATCAGATCGGCCGGACGGATGGGAAAACTGGCTGCGCTGCCCTGTTGCGCCGCAGCGAGCGCGTCTGGCATCAGGGGCAGTTCCAGCATGGCGGCCCGCAGCAACAGAATAGACGCTGCGGTGTCATGGCCATGTCTGTAGCCGAGCGCGCCGGGGGTGTCGGTGCTTTCCACGCCTGCGTGCAGCAGGTCGCGCTGACGGGCGGCTTTCTTGGACAGGCGCAGGGCTTCGGACAGGTCCGCACCGCCCAGTGCGGTCAGACGGCAGATGGGATCGGGGAGCAGGCCAATACTACTTTCCAAATGCACCAGAGGCGCAAGCGCGCGATCATCGGCGCCGGGCAGAAGGTTTCCCAAGACACCGGTGCTGCGCATTGCGGCCACGGCGGGGGCCGGATCGGGCGCACCCAGCAGCTTCATCATTTCGCTGCCCACCCGCTCTTTGGACAGGGACGCCAGACCGTCGGTATTGGCGGCAATCGCCGCCAGCGCCTCAGGATCCATGCCCTCAGCGGGGTCGCCATAATGGGCATGAAAACGGAAGTAGCGCAGGATGCGCAGGTAGTCTTCGCGGATGCGGTCTTCGGCATTATCAATAAAGCGCAGGCGCCGTGCCTTAAGATCAGACAACCCGCCGAGCGGATCCACCACTGTGCCATCCGCGCGGGCATACAGCGCGTTCATGGTGAAATCGCGGCGGTGGGCATCATCTTCGACATGATCGGAGAAAGCCACCACAGCGCGGCGGCCATCGGTTTCTACATCGCGGCGGAAAGTGGTGATCTCATGCGGGATGTCCTTGGCCACGACGGTGACAGTGCCATGTTCAATGCCGGTGGGAATGGCGTTGAGCCCGGCGGCTTTGGCAAGTTCCATCACCCGTTCCGGGCGCGCATCGGTGGAGATGTCGATGTCATTGACCGGCACGTGCATAAGCGCGTTGCGCACGCAGCCGCCCACCAGAAGCGCCTGATGCCCATGCGTCTCTAACATGGCACAAACCGCCTGAGTTGGAGCCGCAGTCAGCCAATCACCGGAAACTTTCATTGACCTGCCACCCGTTCTGCGAAACCGCGCAGAATGCGCGCGGTGGCCCCCCAGATGTAATAGGGGCCAAAGGGCACCGTGTAATAGTGGCGTCGTTGTCCCTGCCAGCGGCGAGATTGCACAGAAAAACGCGCCGGATCGGTCACATGAGACAGCGGGACAGTAAAGACCTCTTCGACCTCACCGGGTTCCGGGATCACGTCAAATGTGTCTCTAACAAGGCCCAAAACCGGTGTCACAAGGAAACTGGTGACCGTTTCATGGGTGGGCAGAGTGCCGAGCACTTCGACGTTTTCGGAGGGCAGACCAATCTCTTCGCGCGCCTCACGCAGAGCGGCGGCGATGACATCTGCATCCGCCTCATCCTGTTTGCCACCGGGAAAGGCGATCTGACCCGGATGGTGTTTGAGATGGCTGGACCGTTTGGTGAGGATCACCTGCGGGATGCCCGCTTTGATCTCTATGGGCACAAGCACGCCAGCGGGGCGCAGCTTGCGACCTTTGGGCAGAACCACATCAGGATTGAGATCAAAATCAGAAGAGGCCGCGCTGTCGCGTGACAGCGCGGCCTTAAGGAGGTGACGCGGATCAGACGCCTGCGGCATCTGAGCTGCGATCTTTGGGCGGCATGCCAACCGTGGTTGGATCCATATCGTAATGGGCACCACAGAACTGACAATCGGCGGTGACGCGGCCCTCTGGCGTGGTCATTTTCTCAATGTCGCGCGCCGAGTAGATCGAGAGCGACTGGCGCACACGTTCCTCTGAGCAGGTGCAACCAAATTTCACCGACTGCGCATCATAGACACGCGGCTCTTCCTCGTGGAACAGGCGCACCAGAAGATCGGTTGGCGGCACGGAGGGCCCAATCATTTCCAGATCTTCGACCGTGTCGAGCAGGATGTTGGCGCGATTCCAGTTCTCTGCGTCATCTTCATTGACCACATCTTTGGCCAGAAGATAGCCGCTTTCGCCGCTGCCCCCTTCCCCAGAGATCTCAGGGCTGGCCTTGGGCATATGTTGCAACATGATGCCGCCGGCGCGCCAATGTTCACCAACGCCGGGCTCAATCGACTTGCCAAACTTCAGCGAAAAGCGCGTCGCCAGCTGTTCAGATTGCGCAAAATAAGCCTCAGCGGAGGCCTGAAGTGACCCACCCACAAGACCGGAGATGCCCTGATAGGGTTTCATGCCATCACCTTGGTCGATCAGCAGCGCAAAATAGCCATTGCCAAGCTGCTCAAAGGGGGTGCCCTCGGTCAGGCGCTCTTCGTCAAAGCTTGCATAGGCGCGGATGCGGGCGATCTCACCCTCATTCTGCGGCGCATAGTAATCGGTGGCGATCATGCGCACAGGCCCGTTGGTCTGCACCTGAAGCGACAGCTTCCAGCGCAGGCTGATGGTTTGCCCGATCAGCGCGGTCAGAAGGGCCATTTCTGCGACCAGTGCCTCGACCTTTTCCGGGTAGGCATGCTGTTTGAGGACGCCGGAGAGCACGCCATCAAGACGGGCCACGCGCCCGCGAATATCAGATTTGTCCAGCTGGAACGGCAGCACTGTGTCGTCCCAGGCAATTTTGCTTTCAGCTTTCATGGGGTTTCCTTATCGGCCTTCCCTTGCCATACCGCGACTATATAGGGCCAGCAAGGGCGACAAAAAGGGGTTTCACATATGATACCACGTTTCGGCACGCCGCCGGAGAGAAACAAGCGCTATAAGCTGCGGGCCGGGGCCTATGCGATTTTGCTGCGCGGTGATCAGATGCTGGTGACCCATCAGGCTGCACCAACCCCGGAATTCCAACTTCCCGGTGGAGGCATTGATCCGGGGGAAAGCCCGGTGGTTGCCCTGATGCGGGAGGTGTTTGAGGAGACCGGATACCGGATTTCAAAGCCGCGCCGACTGGGTGCCTTTCGCCGGTTTACCTATATGCCGGACTATGACCTTTGGGCAGAAAAGCTCTGTGCCATTTATCTGGCCACACCAACGCTACGCATTGGCCCACCCAGCGAGCCGGGGCATAAAGCGGTCTGGATGGATGTTGAGATGGCGGTGGCGCAGCTGGGCAATGCCGGGGATCGCCATTTTGCCGCCCGTTTCCTACGTTAAGTCCACGCAGCGAAAAGCGATTTAATCTTTGTATTCCATCAGGATACCAGACACGTCATCTGGGAATCCTTTGCCGCCGGAAAATTCATCCAGTTTCCAGACCATCGCCTGTAGCGTGCTTTCCAGATCGTGCTGATAGAGCCCTTTCAACAGGGTTTCCAAGCCGGTTTCCCCCAACATGCCGGTGCCCATATCCGGGCATTCGGTGACCCCGTCAGAAAGCAGGAACAGACGATCACCGGGATTGAGCTTCAGCGTAAACTGCGCAAACTCGCCCCCCGGAATGAGCCCCACCGGAAGACCGCCCGGACCGTCCTGTTCGATGGTGCCATCAGCACGCTGCACCACAGGATGCGGGTGCCCGGCCTGACAGAGGATGACCTCACCGGTTTGCAGATTCACATCCGCAAGCAGCATGGTGAAATAATGTTCGGTCTCCATCTCATCGAGGATGATTTCATTAAGACGCGCCACCACCTGTTCCGGGGGATGGTGGGTGTGGGTGCCATCGGGCAGCACCTGAATGGCAATATTGTTTTCCGGAGAGCTGCCGGACAGATAGCCCGCCAGACGCGCAGTGATCAGAGCAGAGCTGATTCCGTGTCCAGAAACGTCGATGGCATAGAGCCCAATCCGGGTTTCTGAAATTTTGTAATGGCCCACCAGATCGCCGCCGACATGGCCGGAGGATTGCAGCAGCAAAGAGACCGCTGCGTGATCGAAAGTGCGGAACCGCTCAGGCACAAGAGACTGCTGCAGCTTTTTGGCGGCAAGCAGGTCATTATCAAGCGAATCATACAGACGCTGAAGCTCATCGAGCGTTTCAGAAATCATCTTGTTCTTGTCGGTCAGCTCCCGCTGCATGCGCAGAATACGCTCGGCGGCGGAAATCCGGGCGCGCAGCTCATAGCCGTTGACCGGCTTGGTCAGGAAGTCATCGGCACCGGCATCAAAGCCCTGTGCCACTTCCGTCTTTTCACTCTTGGACGTGAGGAGGATGAAATAGCCGTAGGCTTCGGTCTTCAACTCGCGGAACGCACGGCAGAACTCAAGACCGGACATGCCGGGCATCATCCAGTCAGACAGGATCAGATCCGGCGGATCTTCGCGACAGATATCCAAGGCTTCCTGCCCTGAGGCGGCTTCGATCACATCATAGCCGTCGCGTTTGAGAGACAGGCTGAGAATGCGCCGCTGTACGCGGCTGTCATCCACGAGAAGCACACGTTTGATCACCCCGGCTTCAGGGGCGCCAGTTTCAGCGGATTGAACAGACGTGGAAGACAAAACTTCGGAGCCTTTACACATGGTTTTCACTTATTGACACAGATACCTACAATCTTGCTACTTAACATGCCGTCAAAAGTAAAAATGAGATAGTTCAAATTCTATCAGATAGGATTTGTTAACACTTTTTTGCCAATGTGGGCCGCGGAATAGTGAGGAAGTACCCATGATTGACTGGGATAGAGTAGACGAGCTGCGTGAAGAAATTGGCTCTGAAGACTTCGGGGAAGTCGTCGACCTCTTCTTGGACGAGGTAGAAGAAGTGATTGATCGCCTGCGCGATGGTCCCAAAATGGAGGATCTGGAAGCGGATCTGCACTTTCTGAAGGGCGGTGCGCTCAACCTCGGATTCCGTGCGTTTTCGCAATTGTGCCAGGCCGGCGAAGCGGCGGCGGCGGCAGGTAAGGCCGACACCGTCGATGTGGATGCGATTCTGGATGCCTTTGCCGAAAGCAAGGACGTGTTTGCACAGAAGCTCGCAGCTGCCTGACAGCACTCATCCCTGCCAGTCTTTTGTCGCCATGCATGACCTTGGGCCTGCGTGGTGTTTTGCAATACGCATAGGATCGCCCGAAGGCAGAGGCCTACAAAACAAACTGCCCGAGCGTTTCATCATTGGTGATGTCGGTGAACGTCATCCCCGCAGCGGCGATACGTTCAAAAAGCGCTTCGAAGTTCTCAGGTTTTGAGGTCTCGATCCCAATCAGCACCGACCCGAAGTTGCGGGCGGATTTCTTGAGATACTCAAAGCGGGCGATGTCATCTTCGGGACCAAGCGTTTCCAGAAAATCGCGCAGCGCGCCGGGGCGTTGTGGCATGCGCAGGATGAAGTATTTCTTCACACCGGAATAGCGCTGTGCGCGTTCTTTCACCTCTGGCAGGCGTTCAAAATCAAAGTTGCCGCCGGAGGTCACGCAGACCACGGTTTTGCCCCTGATCTGATCCGCCACATCGGTGAGCACGTCCACCGCCAGCGCGCCTGCGGGTTCCAGAACGATGCCCTCCACATTGAGCATTTCCAACATGGTGGCACAGATACGATCCTCGGGGGCGGCGAGCACATGCGCAGGGTCCATGGTCGCAAGGCGGGCGAAGGTCTTGTCGCCAATGCGCGCCACTGCAGCGCCATCCACAAAGCTGTCGACATGGGCCAGCGTGACCGGATGCGTGGCATCCAGCGCCGCGGCGAGGCTCATACCGCCTTCAGGTTCCACCAAGGTGTAATCCGTCGTCGCGCCAAAATAACTGTAGATGCCGGAGGAGAGCCCACCGCCGCCTACGGGGAGGATGATGTGGTCGGGCGCGCGGCCCAGCTGGGCTTCGATTTCCACCGCAACAGACGCCTGACCTTCGATCACATCCTCATCGTCAAAGGGGGACAGGAAGGCGGCGCCTGCCTCGGCACAATAGCTCTGCGCGGCGGCCAGCGTGTCGTCAAAATAGTCTCCAACAAGGCGGATTTCGACGTTCTCACCACCAAAGACCTGTGTCTTGAAAATCTTCTGCTGCGGCGTGGTGACCGGCATGAAGATCACCCCCTGCACATCAAAGTGCTTGCACATAAAGGCCACGCCCTGTGCGTGATTGCCGGCGCTGGCGCAGACAAAAATCCGTTGATCTGGATCGGTGGCGCGGCATTTGCGCATGGCATTGAAGGCACCGCGCAGCTTGTAGGAGCGCACAGGCGTCAGGTCTTCGCGCTTGAGCCAGATGTCGGCACCAAAGCGGGCAGAGAGGTGGGCATTCAGCTGCAGAGGCGTGGCGGGAAAAACGCTGCGCATGGCGGCTTCGGCAGTGCGGGCACATTTACGAAATTCGCTCATGTGCCCTCAGTGGCCCAAGCCGCCGCTTTTGGCAAGGGGCGGTTGCCCGGATCAGTCGACAGAGCGGCCTTCGATGAAGTGGCCATGCAAGGTAGTCAGCACGCTGATATTGAGCAGAGTGGCCAACACAGCTGCGACAACTGAGAAGATCGCAGATAGCGGAGCAAACAGAAGGGTCGTCAAAGAGACGGGAAGCTGAAGCAGGATCTGGAACCCAATCAAAGACAGCAGAAGCAGCAGGAAACTGCCACCAAAGCCTTTTGTCGCCTCAAAGGCCTGTCCAATGGAAATCGGTGCGCCGATGGCAGCAGCAGGCAGCAGAATGGACAGGCGCATGTAGCTCACAATGAGAAGAAAATAGACCGGTAGACCGATCAGAATGGCAATGGGCAGGCTGACCTCTACAAAAGACACCAGAAGAACACCAACCGGTAAGCCCACAACGATAGCCAAAAGCGTAATCTTCAGCATTTGCCACCAGTAAGAAAAGATCCGCCCTATGTTGAAAGGGGGGATCCAGCCCTGCGGTATCTCCTCCAGAAGGACAAACCGGTGCCAGGCCACAATGCTCCATGTTGCAACGATCGCGTAGAAGATCATCACGGAAAAGATGGCCAGACCGATACCGGAACCAACGGGACCTGAGGCTTCGAGCCGATCTGCAAAGACTGCGATAAACGCAACGATGCCCAGAATGCCGACTATGGTTGGCACCAGAAAGATGCGCAGAACTTCGCGCCAGTTGCCAAAAATCATGCGCAGCGCATGTTTGAAAAGTTTCCAACCCAGCATAAAGACCTCTTTGGGATGTGTGTTATTGTAAATTATCGCCCTTGTGGCAGATTTACGCAGGCCAGAACAAGTCAGGTAAGCCCATACAAAAAAATGGTTTTACGACATCAGTCGAGGGAACGGCCTTCGACATAGTGGCCGTAGAGTGTGGTCAGGATGCTGACATTCAGCAAACCCCAAAATGCCACTCCCACAGCTAGGACCGGCATCTCAACATAGTCAGGTAAAACCGAAATGATTTGACCAATAAACTCCAGAAAAATCTGCAATATTCCAACCAATATCAACAATAGAAAAAGCGTCCATCCTGCGCCATTGGTCGCAGCGAGAGCTTCACGTATTCTCAATGGCTTACCCACTGCGGCCGCCGGAAGGATGATAGATACACTCAACCAGAGCACGGCAAGGAAACAATACAGTGGGGTTAACCCCCAAAAAACTTCTTTTCCGAAACCGGCTGAAAAAGACAGGAAAATGATCAATGCCAGAGGGATCATTACAACCAGGGTCAGCAACCACAAAATCACAACATTGCCCAAATACGACAGGACGCGTTGTTCATGAAAGGTTGGCACCCAGCTGCGTGGCAACTCCTCCAGCAACACGAATCTGTGCCAGTTGACCAGCGGCCAAAACAGCACGCACAAAAAAAGGAAAAAGCCCACCAGCCCAACCATTGTGACAAGAACACTTCCAAATCCGCTCTCTTGCAAAAAAGCCAAAATGAAGATGAAAACAGCCGTGAATGCCATTGTTGCCACGCTAGGCAAGAGAAAGATCTTTAACGCCTCCCTCCAATTGCCCGTGACCATGCGCAGCGCGTGTTTGAACAGCTTCCACCCCTGCATTCAGTACCTCTTAAAGATAGTATTTTTCCTCAATTTCACCCTCTTCTGACAGATCGCCCCCAACAAAAGCAAGCCTAGGCCCCCCGTCACCTTGCCCCGGAGGACAAAACCCGCTATCGCGCGAGCGTTATATGGACGAAGGGAAAAGACATGTCGGCTCCGAAGAAAGTTGTGCTGGCCTATTCCGGTGGCCTGGATACCTCGATCATCCTGAAATGGCTGCAAACCGAATATGGCTGTGAGGTGGTGACCTTCACCGCGGATCTGGGTCAGGGCGAAGAGCTTGAACCCGCCCGCAAGAAGGCAGAGCTGCTGGGCATCAAACCTGAGAACATCTATATTGAAGATGTCCGAGAAGAGTTTGTGCGCGACTTTGTGTTCCCGATGTTCCGCGCCAATGCGGTCTATGAAGGTCTCTACCTGCTGGGCACCTCGATTGCGCGTCCGCTGATCTCCAAACGTCTGATTGAGATCGCAGAAGCGACCGGTGCCGATGCTGTTGCCCACGGGGCCACCGGCAAAGGCAACGATCAGGTGCGCTTTGAGCTGGCGGCCTATGCGCTGAACCCGGACATCAAAGTGATCGCGCCTTGGCGTGAGTGGGATCTGAGCTCCCGCACCAAGCTGATCGACTTTGCCGAGCAGCATCAAATCCCGATTGCCAAAGACAAACGTGGCGAGGCGCCTTTCTCTGTGGATGCCAATCTGCTGCACACCTCCTCTGAGGGCAAAGTGCTGGAAGATCCAGCCGTGGCGGCACCGGATTACGTCTATCAGCGCACCGTGCATCCTGAAGACGCGCCCAATGAGCCTGAGTTCATCGAGATCGGCTTTGAAAAAGGCGACGCGGTCAGCATCAATGGCGAGGCGATGAGCCCGGCCACCATCCTGACCAAGCTGAACGAATATGGCGGCAAACACGGCATTGGCCGTCTGGACCTCGTGGAAGGCCGGTTTGTGGGCATGAAATCCCGCGGCATCTATGAAACGCCGGGCGGCACTGTGCTGCTTGAGGCGCATCGTGGCATTGAATCCATCACCATGGATCGGGGCGCAATGCACCTGAAAGATGAGCTGATGCCGAAATATGCAGAGCTGATCTACAACGGTTTCTGGTACAGCCCAGAGCGGGAAATGCTGCAGGCGGCGATCGACAAGAGCCAAGAGCATGTCACCGGCACCGTGCGCGTGAAACTCTATAAAGGCAGCGCCACCACCGTGGGCCGCTGGTCTGAGTATTCGCTCTATTCCGAGGAACATGTGACCTTTGAAGATGATGCGGGTGCCTATGATCAGAAAGACGCCGCAGGCTTCATCCAGCTGCAGGCGCTGCGTCTGAAGCTGATCGCGATGCGCAACAAACGCACTGACAGCTGATCCTGCTCTGATCTGAGAGATTTGGCCTCGCCCTTTTGGGCGGGGCTTTTTTATGCGCTGGTCAGCGATCTGAGTGGATCCTCCAGAAATCTCTTTGAGAATGGGTCATCGCGCGACTAGGCTTTTCAAAAGACACAATAAGACGCGACTTCCAAAGACGCCGGGGAGGGCTGCTGGGATGGGGACGATCACCACTTGGGTCATCAAGGGGATGTCGACGGCAGCCTGTGTGCTGCTGTTCGTGATAACGGCCTGGGCGCAGGAGCAGGAGCCGCTTCCAGCCGAAGACACGCCAAAGACACTTGATGAAGAGATCTTTGTGCAGACCATCGAAGTGGATGGGGAGCCGCTGTTTGCGGTGCGGGGCTCCACGGCGCTGCCGGCTGAGGAACGGGCCGCGCTTGTGGCCAAACGGATTGTCGATATTGCCACGCGAAGTGAAGCCAAAGACGTGGTGATGCGCATTGAGCGCAGCGAGCTGGGGCAATCCATTTTTGCCGACAACACCATGGTATCTGTCACAACTCAGGCGGATGCCGTCTTTGAGAAGATGGACGTGGATGTGCTGGCGACGTTGCATGCCGAAGCCATCAAGGCGGCCATTCTGGCGTATCGGGCCAACCGCACGGATGAGGCATTTTCCCACAGCACTCTGACGGCGCTTCTGTGGAGTGGGATCTTTGCGCTCTATTGTATTGTGCTGCTTTGGCTGCGCAAACGGGTGCCCCAGTTTGTGGCCGGTATCGTGGAACAGCGCACACGGGTGATTCAGGAAGCCACCAAAGACATTGTTCAGAGCCGCGCCGTGTCTGATATTGCGAAGTTTGTGATCAGATTGCTGGTGGATGTGACCCTGTTTGCGGGCTTTTACTACTATCTGTCTTTTGTGCTGCACTCCTTTCCAAACACGCGCCCTGTGGCAGAGCTCTTGCTGCGCTATGTGACAGGGCCAATCCTGGGACTGTTGAAAGGGTTTGTCAGTTTTCTGCCCAATCTGATCACGCTGGCGATCATTGCCGCAATCACCCGCTGGATGATCAAAGGGGTCTATCTCTTTTTTGAAAGTGTAGATCAGGGGGTTGTGGAGCTTAAATCCTTTGAGCGGCACTGGATCTGGCCCACCTATAATCTGATCCGTGGCACGCTGATCCTGACGGCGGCTGTGATTGGGTTTCCCTATATTCCCGGATCAGATTCCGCCGCTTTTCAGGGTCTGACCATTCTTGTGGGTGTGATGGTCTCTCTGGGTTCAAACTCGGTGATCTCAAACGTGTTGGCCGGGCTGTTTGTGCTCTACAAACGCTCCATGAACATCGGGGATCGCATTCGGGTGGGGGAGTACTATGGCGATGTGATGCAGATCAAGCTGATGGAGACCTACCTTAAGTCGGTCAAAAACGAGCTGATCTCGATCCCGAATGCGACGCTGCTGTCCTCAGAAGTGATCAACTATTCCAGCAAAATTGATGGTAAGGGGCTGCTTTTGCACACCACGGTGGGCATTGGCTATGAGGAACCCCGCAAAAAGGTGGAGGCCATGCTGGTGGAAGCGGCGCGGCGCACCAAGGGCCTGAAAAACACTCCCGCACCTTTTGTGCTGGTGACCGGATTGCTGGATTTTGCGGTGAACTATCAGATCAATGCTTTCACAACACGCGGGTCTTATCTGCCACTGCTGCTGAGTGATCTGCATAAGAACATCACCGATGTGTTCAATGAAAACGGTGTCCAGATCATGACGCCCCATTATGAGAGCGACACAGCAGAGCTTAAGATATCAGACGAAGACTGGGATGAGCCATTGGCGCACGAACGGATACAGCAGGATGAGCGCCAGGACGGCTGACCGCGTTTGAGGCAAAAGGTAATACTCTTGTAACGACCGCCACGTAACCCTTGCGGCGACGCAGATTCTGCGATCCATTTTTGGCAGATACAGTTTAGGGGACATACGATGCTTGCAGAGATTACAGAAAAGATGGCGGATGCACTGAAAACGCGCAATTTTGACGGCTCGTTGAAGTTTGATTGCGGCGATGCTGGTGTGATCGTTCTGGCCGAGGGGACCGCCTCGCAGGAAGATCGCGACACCGATTGCACCGTGGCGATTTCCGAAGCCAATCTGGTGAAACTGCTGGCGGGGGATCTGAAACCGACCACCGCGTTGATGCTGGGCAAGCTAAAAGTCTCCGGTGATATGGGCACCGCGATGAAACTGGGTCAGCTGCTGAGCTAACCCTCGCCCCTGTGTTTTGGTGGCGGCTCAGACAGCCCGCCGAAGTGTATGAAAGCCCGCAGCCTCCCGCTCGCGGGCTTTTTGTTGGCCATAAATGACGCGGATTTTTGCGCGATGGTCCCCTTTTTCCGATGCTTCGGACGATTGTGGGCGGTAAGGATCAGCCGCAGTTGACAGAGGGCGCGATGCGCGGGCTAACTGCGAAAAATAGATTGGGTTTTATGACTTTGACTTCCGAAACTTGCACAGAGCCAGCCAACGACGAAAGGGCGCGGACCCTGCTGATCCTTGGGGCAAACGGCAAGTTGGGGCGACTGATGCGGGCGGCCTGTGCGCGTATACCGGAGCTGCAGGCAGGATGGCGGATCATTTGGGCCGCACGCCGCGAGGGTGCCGGAATTGATCTGGTTGTGCCCAATGGCGTATTGCCGACGGGTTTTCCCCAAGCCGATGCCGTTCTGGCGCTTTGGGGCGTGGTGCCCGGACAGGGCAATCTTGAGGACAACACCCTGCTGGCACAGCGCGCGCTGGAGGTGGCGCGCGCCTCTGGGGCGCAGCGGGTGCTGCATTGCTCCAGCAGCGCGGTGTACGGCCCCGGGCGCGATTGTGATGAGCAGGCCGCGCTGACCCCTGTGAACGCCTATGGTCTGGCAAAAATTGCGATGGAAGAGCACATTCTGGCGCAGAAACAAGCGGACGCCGAGTGGCCAGAGAGCTGCCTTTTGCGGATCGCAAATGTGGTGGGCGCGGACAGTCTGTTTGCGGCCATGACGCGCGGGGGTCCTGTGACACTGGATGCCTTTGAGGTCGGCCAGAGCCCAGTGCGCAGCTATGCCACGCCTGAGATCCTCTGGCAGGCTGTCTGTGCGGCGCTGTCAGCAGAAAGACTGCCAGAGGTGCTGAATGTGGCGGCGGCCAATCCGGTGGCGATGCACCAGCTGCTGGAGGCGGCGCAGCATCGCTTTGTCTGGCAACCCGCGCCGTTCACGGCGGTGGCAGAAGTTTCCATGAATGTGACGCGCCTGCAGCGGCTGACCGGGCGGCGGTTAACTGTGCCCCCTGAAGAGATGATCCGACAGTGGCAGATGTTGTGTGAGGAAGAGGTATGATCAGACAGGACACCACATTTGGGCGGCGCATGATGGATTTGGGCTGGGTGCTGCTGCTTCTGGTGGTGTTATGGCCGCTGATGCTCGTGATCGCCGCGCTGATCCTGATCCGGGACGGCTGGCCAATTTTCTATGTTTCTGAACGCATGCGCAGCCCGACGCAGGGCTTTATGCTCCTGAAATTTCGCAGCATGTCCAATGTGGACAGCGACAGCGGCGTGTCAGGTGGCGACAAGGCACATCGCATCACCAAGACCGGCTATTTCATGCGCCGCTATCGGCTTGATGAGCTGCCGCAGCTTTTCAATATCCTGAAAGGCGACATCAGCTTTGTGGGCCCACGCCCGCCGCTGCGCCGCTATGTGGAGCGGTTTCCCGCGCTCTATGGTGAGGTACTGAAAGAGCGCCCCGGTGTGACCGGGCTGGCCACATTGATCTATCATCGCACCGAAGAGCGGCTTTTGGCGGATTGTGCAACCCCGGCAGAGACCGAGGCGGTGTATGAGCGCCGCTGCGTGCCACGCAAGGCGCGGCTGGATCTGATCTATGCGCGCCGCCGCACGCTCTGTTCCGATCAAAGGCTGACAGTGGCCACCGTGTTTCGCCGCCTGCCACCGGTCTATCGCAAGCGCGGGCATCGGTAAGGCGCAAGCTCACTGCGCTTCACCATGGCGTGACAAGTGGTTTCATGGGATTGAGCCGCACCATTTTGGCGCGCAAGCTGATGCGTGAAGGAGAGATCCCATGAAACGCATGAAAAGACTGACCGTGACAAAACTGCAAAATCTGAAATCCGTGGCGCTGTTTGTGCTGATCCTGTTGGGAGGGCTGGCGGAAGGCCAGCGGGCCGAAGCTGCCGGACAAGAGAACCTTGTGGTGGCTGGCGGCTGTTTCTGGTGCGTGGAAAGCGATTTTGAAAGCGTGCCCGGGGTGATTGAAGCCGTATCCGGCTTTACCGGGGGCAGCGCCAAAAACCCGACCTACAAACAGGTCACCAGCGGCGGATCCGGCCATTATGAGGCGGTGCAGATCACCTTTGATCCGGCGCAGGTCAGCCGGGGGCAATTGCTGGACATGTTTTTCCGCTCGGTAGACCCTACCGATGCGGGCGGGCAGTTCTGTGATCGCGGAGACAGCTATCGCACGGCGATTTTTGTGGAGGGTGCCGCACAGAAAGCCACCGCAGAGGCCGCAAAGGTGAAGGCGCAGGCGCAGTTGGGTCAGACCGTTGTGACCCCGATCCTCTCTGCCAAAACCTTTTACCCGGCGGAGGCCTATCATCAGGACTACTACAAAGGCAGCAAGATTGTGCTGACCCGCTTTGGCCCGAAACGCCAGAGCGAGGCCTATAAACGCTATCGCAAGGCCTGTGGGCGGGACGCACGGGTGCAGGAACTCTGGGGCAAAGACGCACCGTTTGTGGGGCATTGATCGCGGATGTTTCAGGGGGCTTTGCCCCCGTCACAGCAGGCTGTGACTCCCCCAGGATATTTGGATCAAGAGGAAGAGAAGCGGTGACAGACCCGGATCAGAACCGAGCCTCTGTCACCTCTTTAAGATCTGGGATCACATCAGCGGTGCCGTGCCGGGTTACCATCAGGGCCGCAGCGCGCATGGCAAGGGTTATGGCCTGTGGCATCGGCAGGCCGCGATCGCGGGCAGCCAGCACATAGCCGGTGAACGTATCACCAGCGCCGGTAGTGTCCAGCGCGGTGACCGGAAAGGCCGGGAAATCCTGTCTTTTGCCCTTGTGGAGCCAGCGCGCACCTTTCCCGCCAAGCGTGATGATCACATCTGGCACGCCCAGTTGCTCTGGTGTCTGTCCGGTGGCTTCTTCTAACTGTGTGGCTTCAACTTCATTGAGGATCAGGAAATCAAGAAACGGCAAAACTTCGGTGACGGCGGCGGCCTCAAAAGGTGCAGCAGCATAGGCGATATAGAGATCAAGATCGCGCGCCATTTTTGCGGCTTTACGCTGATTTAGGGTCTCATTTTGCATCAGAAGCGTATCACCCGGGCTGGCCTCTGCAAGGGCTCCGGCCAGAGTGGTCTGAGGGATCGCATGATTGGCTCCCCGCAGCAGCACGATGCTGTTTTCGCCCGCCTGATCCACCGTGATGATGGCCTGCCCGATTGGCGTATCAGGCAAACCGGCAATGTGGCGGGTATCGACGCCAAATTCCATCAGCCGCTCCTGTGCCCAGAGCCCATCATGGCCAACCGCACCAATGTGCACTGCATGGGCCCCGGCGCGAGCGGCGGCCACGCTCATATTGGCCCCTTTGCCCCCCAGACCACGTGTGAAGCTGCTGGCGGCAAGGGTTTCTCCAGCCTGCGGCAGATGGGGCACGTGATAAAAGAGATCGGCATTGATGGAGCCAAGATTGTAGATCGCCATTCTGTTCCTGCCTGCTGACTGTGCGCGGCCAATGCACCAAAATCGGCTTGCCTTGTCCATCCTCAAAGCGGTCTGGGCGTTTTGCGCTTTTGTTTGCAGGGTCGAGTTTGCTATCTGAAGAGAACCAAACCTTGGGGGGTTCTGAGCAGTGAAAGGCGACAAGCCAGCCGTCACGCCGATGATGGCGCAGTATCTGGAGATCAAAGCGCAATATCCGGATGCGCTTTTGTTTTATCGGATGGGTGATTTCTATGAGATGTTCTTTGACGACGCGGTGGCGGCGGCAGAGGCGCTTGATATTGCACTGACCAAACGCGGCAAGCACAGTGGCGAAGATATTCCCATGTGTGGCGTGCCCCATCACGCCGCAGAAGGCTATTTTCTGACTCTGATCCGCAAGGGCTTTCGGGTGGCGGTCTGTGAACAGCTGGAAAGCCCGGCGGAGGCCAAGAAGCGCGGCTATAAAGCGGTGGTGAAGCGGGATGTGGTGCGGCTGGTGACGCCGGGCACGTTGACCGAAGACAGCCTGTTGGACGCGCGGCGACATAATTTTCTGGCCGCTTACAGCGTGGTGCGCGACGAGGCTGCGCTGGCCTGGGCGGATATTTCCACCGGGGCCCTGCATGTGATGCCGCTGGCACCGGTGCGGCTGGCGCCGGAACTGGCGCGGCTGGCGCCAAGTGAGCTTTTGGTGGCGGAGGGATCTGAGCGAGATCTGGCCCCGATTGTGGACGATATGGGGGTGCCGCTGACCGCTGTCTCACGGGGAAGTTTTGACTCTGTTACAGCGGAAAAACGTGTATCCGCGCTTTTCAAAGCCTCCTCGCTGGAGGCCTTTGGCACATTCACACGGCCCGAAGCCGGGGCGCTTGGGGCGATTGTCGATTACCTTGAGCTGACGCAGAAGGGCAAGCTGCCACTGTTGCAGGTGCCTGTGCGGGAAGCCACGCAGGGTGTGATGCAGATTGATGCGGCCACGCGGCGCAATCTGGAGCTTACTGCCAGCCTGTCAGGCGGACGGGCCGGATCGCTTTTGGCCACGATAGACCGGACGGTGACCGCCGGGGGCGCACGGCTGCTGGAGCAGCGGGTGTCTTCGCCGTCGCTGCGGCTGGCCACCATTCAGGGGCGGCTTGAAAGCGTGTCCTATATGGTTGCGCATCGCAGCGAGGCCAGTGATATCAGAGAGGCGCTGCGCAAAGTGCCGGATCTGGACCGGGCCTTATCACGCCTGTCACTGGATCGCGGCGGGCCACGGGATCTGGCCGCCATTCGCAACGGGCTTGGCCAAGCCGGAGAGCTGGCAGAACGGGCCTATGCCGGAGAATTGCCAGATGAGCTCACGGCGGCGCGCGGGGCGATCCAAGGGCATGAGGCTTTGCTCACCCAGCTGGAAGATGCGTTGATTGCGGAGCCGCCTCTTTTGGCGCGCGACGGGGGCTTTATCGCGCCCGGATTTGACCCGGAACTGGACGAAAGCCGAGAGCTGCGCGATCAGGGGCGCGGCGTGATTGCCGGGATGCAGGCGCAATACAGCGAACAGACGGGCATTGCCGCACTGAAGATCAAGCACAACAATGTGCTGGGCTATTTCATCGAGACCACCGCCAAACATGCGGATGCGATGATGTCACCGCCGCTGAATGAAACCTTTATTCACCGTCAGACCACGGCCAATCAGGTGCGCTTTACCACCGTGGAACTGAGCGAGATGGAAACCAAGATCCTGAATGCCGGAAACCGGGCGCTGGAGATTGAAAAGCGGCTCTATGGAAGCCTGAAACACGCCATTTTGGACTGTGCCGGGGCTGTGGCTGCCGCCGCGCGAGGCTTGGCGGAATTTGATCTGGCGACGGCGCTGGCAGAGCTGGCCGCAACAGAAAACTGGACCCGTCCAGAGGTGAATGAAAGCTATGATTTTGCCATTGAGGGCGGACGGCATCCGGTTGTGGAAGCGGCGCTGCGCAAGTCTGGCGATCCTTTTGTGGCCAATCACTGTGATCTGTCGGGGGGCGATGCGGCGAGCATCTGGCTTCTGACCGGTCCGAACATGGCCGGTAAATCAACCTTTCTACGGCAGAACGCGCTGATAGCGCTCTTGGCGCAGATGGGCAGTTTTGTGCCTGCGGATCGGGCTAAGATTGGCCTTGTGAGCCAGCTTTTCAGCCGCGTGGGCGCGAGTGATGATCTGGCGCGGGGACGCTCCACATTTATGGTGGAGATGGTGGAAACCGCCGCAATCCTCAATCAGGCCGACGACCGCGCGCTGGTGATTTTGGATGAGATTGGCCGGGGCACCGCGACCTATGATGGTCTGTCGATTGCCTGGGCGACATTAGAACATCTGCATGACGTGAACAAATCGCGTGCGTTGTTTGCCACGCATTACCATGAGATGACACAGCTGGCCGGGAAGATGGCGGGCGTGGACAATGCCACCGTTTCTGTGCGCGAGTGGGAAGGCGAAGTGATCTTCCTGCATGAGGTCACACAGGGGGCCGCAGATCGCTCTTACGGGGTGCAGGTGGCGCAGCTCGCAGGATTGCCTAAAGCGGTTGTGGCGCGTGCGCGTGTGGTTCTTGAGGCGCTGGAAAAAGGCGAGCGAGAGGGCAAGACACAGAAGGCGTTGATTGATGATCTGCCGCTTTTTGCCGCCGCCCCACCGCCGGTGGCAGCGCCACCCAGTGGGCCGTCTCCGCTTCAGGAGAAACTGGCGGAGATTTCGCCAGACACGCTAAGCCCGCGCGAGGCGCTCAACCTGATTTATGAGTTGAAGGATATGGCCGACGGGTGATGCCCGCTGTCTACGCGAGAGGCGCTTTTTCAGATCGGCAAGAAAAAAGCCTCCGAGTTTTTCGGAGGCTTTTATATTTTGTCCGTCAGCCGCTGATTAGGCAGGGATGCTTAGGCCGGGGTGGAGCTCACACCCACCTGTGCGGGGCGCAGCAGGCGATCATGCAGCATGAAGCCCTGAGCAGAGACCTGAATGATGTCGCCCGCCTTTGTGCCGGGCACAGGCGCTTCAAACATGGCTTCGTGCACGTTTGGATCAAACTTGTCACCCACTTCAGGGGAGATCATCTCGATGCCATGTTTGGAGAAGGTTTTCAGCAGCTCACGCATGGTCAGCTCGATGCCTTCGATCAGCGCGGAAGAGGCCGCTTTCTGTTCTTCTGTGATGGATTCAACTGCGCGTTTCATGTTGTCAAACACAGGCAGCATGTCGCGGGCCAGCTTGGAGCCGCCATATTGTTCGGCATCCCGGCGGGCTTTGTCGCCGCGCTTGCGGGCGTTTTCAGCATCGGCCAGCGCGCGCATCCAGCGGTCTTTCAGCTCATCACGTTCGGCGCGCAGCTCATCCAGCTCTATCGCCTCATCTGCGAGCTCATCCAGGCTCTGGGCAAATTCTTCCGCTTCGGCTTCTGCGATGTCATCCAGAAACTCATTGTCTTTGGGCTCTGCCATAAGTCACCTCTAACCGCGGTCGGTGATCAATTTCCCGACCAATTGTGCCGTATAATCCACTATCGGCACGATGCGTCCATAGTTCAGGCGCTTGGGTCCAATCACACCCACAGCACCCACGATCTTTCGATCAGCGTTCATATAGGGAGACACCACCAAAGAGGAACCCGAAAGTGAAAAAAGTTTGTTCTCAGAGCCAATAAAAATGCGCACGCCGTCGCCCTGCTCTGCCAAATCGAGAAAATCAGCAATGTCTTGTTTACGTTCGAGGTCATCAAACAGGCTGCGGATGCGCTCCAGATCCTGTTCTTCCTGATCTGTGCCCAGAAGATTCGCCCGGCCCCGGACAATCAGACGCTCCCGCTGATCACCTTCGTCTGCCCAGAGCGCGAAGCCGTTTTCCACCAGATCCGCGGCCAGGCTGTCGATCTCCTGACGGCGTTTGGTGATCTCTTCTTTCACTGCGCTGCCCAACTCGCTCAGCGTGCGGCCCTCGGCAACGGCATTGAGGAAATTGGCCGCCTCGCGCAGGGAGCTTGGGGTTTGGCCAGCAGGTGGCGTGAAAAGCCGATTTTCGACATGTCCGTCTGCAAAGACCAAAACAACAAGCGCGCGATCATGGGCCAGAGAGACAAACTCAATATGTTTGATCGGTGCCTCATGTTTGGGTGCCAGCACAAGAGACGCCCCCTGTGTCACCCCCGACAGTGCGGTAGAGACGCGATCCAGCATGTTGGAGACATCCGCATCCCCCTCCTCCAGCGTGGCGTCAATACGCTGGCGATCGCCTTTGTCGAGATCGCCGACCTCCAGCAGACCATCGACAAACATCCGCAACCCCTGCTGTGTCGGCACACGCCCAGCCGAGACATGTGGGCTGTCCAAAAGACCGAGATATTCCAGATCCTGCATCACATTTCGGATGGTCGCGGCACTGACTTTCTCTGAAAGCGTGCGTGTCAATGTGCGGGAACCAACCGGATCACCGGTTTCAAGATAGCCCTCGACCACGCGCCGGAACACCTCGCGGCTGCGCTCGTTCATGTCCTGAAGAATTTTGCTGCTGTCTGTCATTCGCCCGTGCCTTTGTCTTCTCAATAAAATAGCCTCAAAGGCAAAGGTCAATCGGGGTTGCGTCCGACCTTGCGCGGCGGGTATCCCCAGCCCAAACCAATAAAGGAAATTTGCCCATGCGTCCCTCTGGCCGTCAGCTCAATGAAATGCGTGAAGTCTCCATCGAAACCAATGTGACAAAACACGCCGAAGGCTCCTGTTTGATCAAGATGGGCGACACCCATGTGCTCTGCACTGCGTCGCTTGAAGCCCGTGTGCCGCCCTTTATCAAAGGCTCCGGTCTTGGCTGGGTGACTGCCGAATATGGCATGCTGCCCCGCTCCACCTCGTCGCGGATGCGCCGCGAAGCCACCTCTGGCAAGCAAGGTGGCCGGACTGTAGAAATTCAGCGCCTGATCGGCCGCAGCCTGCGCGCTGGTGTGGATCGTGTGGCTCTGGGCGAGCGTCAGATCACGGTTGATTGTGATGTCATTCAGGCCGACGGCGGCACGCGCTGTGCCTCCATCACCGGTGGCTGGGTGGCGCTGCGTCTGGCGGTGAACAAACTTCTGAAAGCAGGCGATATTACCTCTGATCCGCTGATTTCTCCCGTGGCTGCGGTGTCTTGCGGCATCTATGCCGGTCAGCCGGTGCTGGATCTGGACTACCCGGAAGACAGCGAAGCCGGCGTGGATGGCAACTTCATCATGCTGGCCAATGGGCAGATGATCGAAACGCAGATGTCCGCAGAAGGCGCCACCTATTCCCGTGCGCAGATGAATGAATTGCTGGATCTGGCCGAAAAAGGTGTGGCCGAACTTGTGGCGGCACAAGAGGCAGCGGTTGCCGCATGACCCGTAAATTCACGGATAAAAAGCTGCTGATGGCGACCCACAACAAAGGCAAGCTTGAGGAGATGATCCATCTCCTTGAGCCCTTTGGCGTGAGCGTCATTGGCGCGGCCGAGATGGATCTGCCGGAGCCGGAAGAGACCGAGGACACCTTTGTCGGCAATGCCCGTATCAAGGCGCATGCAGCGGCGCAGGCCACCGGCCTCCCTGCCCTGTCTGATGACAGCGGCATCACCATTGACGCGCTCAATGGCGCGCCGGGCGTGTATACTGCCGACTGGGCAGAAACCGGCAATGGCCGTGATTTCACCATGGCGATGACGCGTGCGCATAATGAGCTTGAGGCGATCAACGCCCCACATCCCCGTTTGGCACAGTTTCGCTCTACGCTGGTTCTGGCCTGGCCTGATGGGCATGATGAGGTGTTTGAAGGCGTGGCCCCCGGCCATCTGATCTGGCCTCTGCGGGGCAAGGATGGCTTTGGCTATGATCCCATGTTTGTGCCCGAAGGCCATGATGTGACCTTTGCGGAAATGGACCGCTGGGAAAAGAACAAGATCAGTCATCGCGGCCGCGCGGTGAAAGCCTTTGTGGCCGGTTGTTTTGGCTGAGGATTGGCAAAACGGGGGCTTTGGCCTGTATATTCACTGGCCGTTTTGTCAGGCCAAATGCCCCTACTGCGATTTCAACAGCCATGTGAGCCGTGAAATCGATCAAAACCGTTGGATGCGCGCCTATCTGCAAGAACTGGATCGGGTGGCGGCGCTCACCTCCGGTCGCGTTTTAAATACTGTTTTCTTTGGTGGTGGCACCCCAAGCTTGATGGACCCGGATGTGGTAGCCGCCATTCTGGAACGCGTGTTCAAGCTCTGGCCCAGATCCAATGACATGGAAATCACGCTTGAAGCGAATCCGGGATCTGTTGAAGCAGGGAAATTCGCCGCGTTTCGCCAAGGCGGTGTGAACCGCATTTCGATGGGCATTCAGGCGTTAAATGATGCGGATCTGCGCCGTTTGGGGCGCATTCATTCCGTTGATGAGGCCAAACAGGCCTTTGATATCGCGCGTAAAACCTTTGATCGTGTGAGTTTTGACCTGATCTATGCGCGACAGGATCAAACCTTGCAGGATTGGCAAGCAGAGCTGCGCGAAGCGCTTTCCATGGCGATTGATCACCTCTCTCTCTATCAACTCACCATTGAACAAGGCACGACCTTTGGTGATCGGTACAACCGTGGCAAGCTGCGCGGATTGCCAGAGGATGATCTGGCGGCGGATATGTATGAGGTGACACAGGAGATCTGTGCTGCGGCAGGTATGCTGCCCTATGAGGTGTCCAATTACGCGGCGGTTGGATCGGAATCCCGGCACAATCAAATCTATTGGCGCTATGGCGATTACGCAGGGATTGGCCCCGGTGCCCACGCGCGCCTGACTTTAGATGGCCAGCGGCATGCGATTGAAACATGGCGCAATCCAACCAAATGGTTGGAGGCGGCAGAGGCCGGGACTGGTGAAAACCTGAAAGAACAGATTGATCTGCAAGACCAAGCTGCGGAGTTTCTGATGATGGGGCTGCGTTTGTCAGATGGGGTCGATCTGAGGCGGTATGAAGCTTTGTCAGGCACTCGCCTTCGCGGGGCGCGTGTCGAAGGGCTGCAAGAGCTAGGCCTGATTGAACTCTCTGCTCAGCAGCTTAAGGTGCTTCCGCAGGGACGAATGGTTTTGAACTCTGTCCTGGCTGAACTCTTGGTGGATTAGATGCGTGCACTTTGGCTCATTGGTGGGTTGCTCTCTGTGGGATTGGCCCTGATCGGTGTGGTTTTGCCACTTTTGCCAACAGTGCCATTTCTCTTGCTCGCGGCCTTTTGCTTTGCCCGATCTTCAGAGCGGCTTCACGCGTGGCTTTTGTCCCATAAGACCTTCGGACCCATGATTGCTGACTGGCATCGCAGCGGTGCCATTCGCCCCAATGCAAAAAAGGCGGCCACCGTGTCGATTGCCGCCGTTTTTGGGATTTCTTTGATTGTTGGTGTCAAAACCTCGGTTTTGATCATTCAGGCCGTGGTTTTAAGCGCGGTACTTTTTTTCATCTGGACGCGCCCTAATTCGTAGACGTCAAAATCCGGCACAATTCATCCAACTCATCAAGTGTTTGATAAGTAATCGTAATTTTCCCATTTTCGCCGCCAGAGACATGATCCACGGCAACTTTCATGCCTAAGTTCGCCGAAAGATCGCCCTCTAGCGCGACTGTATCGGCGTCCTTACGTGTCTTTGGTCGAGATTTTTTATTTTGCTCGACGAGAGAGCCTGTTTTTTTCGCCAGTTTTTCTGTCTGGCGCACGGACAGACCGTCTTTCACAACTTTGCGTGCCAGATCAGAGGCATTTTCGGAGGTCACCAAAGCGCGCGCGTGGCCAGCAGAGAGCTGGCCTTCTCGCAACATCGACTGCACATCATCCGGAAGATTGAGCAAGCGCATCAGGTTGGCGATATGGCTGCGGCTCTTACCAAGGGCCTCTGACACTTTCTCCTGCGTGTGACCAAACTTCTGCATCAGTTGGCGATAGCCCATCGCCTCTTCAACCGGGTTCAGATCAGCCCGTTGAATGTTTTCGATGATCGCAATTTCGAGCACTTCGGTATCATCGTATTCTCGCACGATGATGGGCAGCTCATGCAGCTTTGCCATCTGAGAGGCGCGCCACCGGCGCTCACCGGCGACAATTTCATAGCGGTCGTTCGCTTTTTTCCGAACGATCAGCGGCTGAATGACGCCTTTTTCCCGAATGGAATTGGCCAGATCATCGAGCTGTTCCGGCGTAAAGTCGCGCCTTGGCTGATCCGGATTGGGCTCGATCCGTTCAATTGGCACCACAAGATCGGCGCGCCGCGGAGCCTCTCCAGCCTCCTGGCGGGTTTTCTCTTCGGTCACATCCGCCATCAATGCGCTGAGGCCGCGGCCGAGGCCACGCGGTTTTTTCTTATCTGCCATTTGGAGCCTCCCTTAAGCGGCGAGCTTTTTATTTTTCACAAGCAATTCTTTCGCGAGCGCACGATATGCCACTGCTCCCTTGGAGGTGGAGTCATAATCCAAAACCGCTTGCGCATAGGATGGGGCCTCTGACACCCGCACATTTCTTGGAATTTTGGTATCAAAAACCAATTCACCCAAATTGTCGCGTGCATCCTGCTCCACCTGTTGTGACAGGTTGTTGCGCGCATCAAACATGGTCAGAACAATGCCCTCAATGCGGAGACTGGAATTCGCTGTCTGACGGACTTCGCGCACGGTCAGCATCAGCTGAGACAAACCTTCAAGCGCAAAAAACTCACTTTGAAGCGGGATCAGAACAGAATGCGCGGCGATCATGGCATTGACCGTCAAGAGATTCAGGGATGGTGGGCAATCGATGAGGATATAATCAAAGCCATAATGATCCATTGCGGTTTGGCGCAAGGCATCATGCAGCAAGAAACTGCGCTTTTCGTTGGACATCAGTTCGATATCTGCCGAGCTGAGATCTACCGTCGCCGGGACGATCATCATATTCTCAGACTCTGTTTTCTGAATGACGTCTTCCAGCTCAACTTCACCCGTCAGCAAATCATAGGTCGTGTTATTGCGATCCTCGACCTCCACACCGAGCCCTGTTGAGGCGTTGCCTTGTGGATCGAGATCGACCAAAAGCACGCGACACCCCTCCTCGGCGAGGGCTGCGGCGAGGTTGATAGCGGTGGTGGTTTTGCCCACGCCGCCTTTTTGATTGGCGACAGCGATGATCTTGGGGCCCTTAGGGCGTGTGGGATCCGACACGTTTAATCTCTCCGACCTTCAGGATGACCGCTTCAGGGTCCGTAATACTTTTTACCACTTGGCATTCAAATGACCACGATTTCTGAGCCGTTTCGACCTCTTTTTCCCAACGTGCGCCTTTTGGGAACACGGCTTGACCGGATGCCTTCAAATGCCGCTCTGCAAAATCAAACAGAAGTGAGAGATCGGCCAGCGCACGGGCGGAAAGCACATCTGCATTCTGTGGCGTGGCTTTTTCAATACGCTCGGAGATCACTGTGGCCTGCACCCCAGTTTCGCGCAAAACCGTGCGTAGAAAAGCACATTTGCGTTGATCGCTTTCGATCAATGTTACTTTTTTAGGAGCCTCTGGCTCCTGCTGCATAAGGGCGATGACCAATCCGGGAAAACCTCCCCCGCTGCCAATATCCACCCAGTGATCGGCATTGGCCGGTGCAGATTTCAACACCTGCACGGAATCCAGAATGTGCCGTGTCCAAAGATCTTTCAGCGTGGATTTGGACACCAGATTAATCCGCGGGTTCCATTTTTGCAGAAGATCCGCAAGCGTTTCCAAACGATCCAATGTTTCACGTGAAACATTCAACTGTGATTTAACGGTATCTGGACAGGACATCAGGCAGTTTTCGCTTTCTGAGCTTGACGCAGTTTGGCCAACAGCAAAGTCAGCGCCGCAGGTGTCATCCCATCAATACGCCCCGCCTGCCCCAGATTGGAGGGGCGCACCGCGTTGAGTTTGGTCTTGAGCTCGTTGCTCAGCCCATCAATCACATCAAAGTTAAAATCAGCGGGAATGGTTTGTGTCTCATCCCGGCGCATGGCCTCAACATCCCGCTTTTGCCGCTCAATGTAGTTGGCATAGAGGGCGTCACGTTCGAGTTGCAGCTGAACCTCTTCGTCCATTGCCCCAAAACGCGGATCAAGCGCTGTGATATCAGTGAAGCTGACTTCTGGGAAGGCGAGCACCTGAAAAGCGGTACGGCGATTGCCATCCTGATTGACCGCGATTCCGGAGGCTTTGATCTCTTTGGGCGTAAAGCCTTTCTCTTCCAACATGGCTTTGCCTGAGGTGAGTTTCTCCAATTTGTCGGAGAAGGCAGCTTTACGTGTTTCCCCAATAAGTCCCAAATCAAGCCCAATTGGCGTCAATCGCTGGTCTGCATTATCCGCGCGCAACGACAGGCGGAACTCGGCGCGTGAGGTGAACATGCGGTAGGGTTCTGTCACCCCGCGCGTGATAAGGTCATCGACCATCACACCAATGTAGCTGTCAGAGCGGCTGAAGTGATGGGGATCCCGCCCCTGCGCGGACAAGGCCGCATTGAGACCGGCAACCAGCCCCTGTGCCGCCGCCTCTTCATATCCGGTCGTGCCATTGATCTGCCCGGCCAAGAAGAGACCGGGCACGGATTTCACGCCAAGTTCTGCATTGAGCGCGCGCGGATCAATGTAGTCATACTCAATGGCGTAGCCCGGCTGCACAATTTCCACATCTTCAAGGCCGTACATTGAGCGCACATAGGCCTCCTGCACATCTACGGGCAAAGAGGTGGAGATCCCGTTTGGATACACCGTGTCATCATCCAGACCTTCTGGCTCAAGAAAGACCTGATGAGACTCCTTATCCGCGAAACGCACGATTTTATCTTCGATGGATGGACAATACCGTGGCCCAACCCCGTCGATATGGCCGCCATACATGGCAGAGCGATCAAGGTTCTCGCGAATGATCTCATGCGTTTTGGGATTGGTATGGGTGATGCCACAGGCAATTTGCCGCGCGAGGGGGGCTTTGTTCAGGAAAGAGAAGACAACCGGGTCTTCATCGCCGGGCTGGCTGGCCAACAGATCCCATTTGATGGTCTTGCCGTTCAGGCGCGGTGGCGTGCCAGTTTTCAAGCGGCCCAGAGGCAGGCCAAAACTGTCAATGCGCTCGGCCAGCTTGACGGAGGCCTCATCACCCATCCGCCCGCCAGGACGCGAGACATCGCCAATGTGAATGACACCGCGCAAAAAGGTGCCTGTCGTCAGGACGACGGCATGCGCAGAAATTTCGGAGCCATCTGCAAGGATCACGCCGCGCACGGCCTGCCCTTCCATACGGAAATCCGTGGCTTCGCCTTCGACAATTGTCAGATTTGGTGTGGCTTCGATCTCTGCCAGCATCTCTGTGCGGTAGATCTTGCGATCAGATTGCGCGCGTGGGCCTTGCACCGCCGGGCCTTTGCGGCGGTTGAGCAGGCGAAACTGAATACCGGCTTTATCCGCGATGCGGCCCATCACACCATCCAGCGCATCCACTTCACGCACCAGATGGCCTTTGCCAAGGCCCCCAATCGCCGGGTTACAGGACATGACGCCAATGCCGGATTTTTTCAGCGTGATAAGCGCGGTTTTTGCACCCATACGCGCAGCCGCGGCGGCAGCGTCCGCTCCGGCGTGTCCGCCGCCCACAACAATGACGTCAAAATGTTTCACGTGAAACACTCCTCAAGTTTGATCTATTTTCCGATGCAGAAGCTCGAAAAGATCTCATCCAATAGGTTCTCTACATCGACATGGCCGACGATGGAATCAAGAGCACGAATCGCGCTGCGCAGTTCTTCGGCACCGATATCATAGTGATCCGGCCCCAAAGCGAGAATGGCCCGTCCGGCATCAAGCGCATCGGAAGCCCGCTTCATCGCAATGCGATGGCGTTCGCGGGTTGCCACACCAGAACGACCAGCCTGTTCCGAGAGTTTTTCTGTGATCTCTGAAACCAGCTCAGACACACCAAATCCGGTTTTGCCTGAAATCGCGTTCTGCGGATCTGCCAGCATATCGGCCTTGGCAGATCGGATCACATCATCAGGCAAAGGGGTGAAATCCAGCTCTTCGCCCTCAGATTTCAGGAACACACGCAGATCTGCGGCCTCAGCCCGTTCCCGCGCACGCTGAATGCCGATGCCTTCGACGTGATCATCCGTTTCGCGCAATCCAGCGGTGTCGAGCAGGGTCACCGGAAGGCCATTCAGCTCCATACGGACTTCGATCACATCGCGCGTGGTGCCAGCATATTCAGAGGTGATCGCCGCTTCGCGCCCGGCAAGTGCATTGAGCAAAGTCGATTTGCCGACGTTGGGCGCGCCAAGAATAGCAACTTCAAATCCGGTGCGGATACGTTCGGCTGTGTCTACTCCGGTAATCTCTGTATCGAGTTCCGCGCGCACACCAGACAAAAGCGCTGTGACCTCTGGGGTCACATCAACGGGGACATCTTCGTCAGCAAAATCAATGGTGGCTTCGATCAGAGCTGCCGCGCGGATCAGGTCAGTGCGCCATTTGCCCGCGAGTTCCCCAAGATCGCCAGACAAAACCCGCAAGGCTTGCCGACGTTGCGCTTCGGTCTCTGCATCTATCAGATCGGCTAGGCCCTCGACCTGCGCCAGATCAAGACAGCCATTCTCCAAAGCGCGGCGGGTGAATTCGCCCGCTTCGGCCAGGCGCAGACCTTCCATCTCTGACAGCTCTCGCAACACCGCATTCACCACGGCGGTGGAGCCATGCAAATGCAGTTCAAGCACCTCTTCGCCGGTGAAGCTGGCTTTCTCTTCGAAATAGAGCACCAAAGCCTGATCCAGACGACGGCCCTTGGCATCTTTCAAAAGTTTCAGAGCGGCAAAACGGGGTTTGGGCAAAGCCCCAAAGAGCGCTCTGCCCGCCTCCGCCACGCGGGAACCGGACACACGAACGACAGCGACCCCCGCTTTACCGGGGGCCGTGGCTAAGGCAAAAATTGTGTCAGGCACATAGGCCATGTCACGTTCCTTAGGTGTTCATCGAGTCAAAGAACTCGCCATTGGTTTTGGTCTGCTTGAGTTTGCCAAGCAGGAATTCGACAGCATCGGTTGTGCCCATCGGGTTGAGGATACGACGCAGCACGAAGGTCTTCGCCAGGTCGCCCTTGTCGACCAGCAGGTCCTCTTTGCGGGTGCCGGATTTGAGAATATCGATCGCCGGGAAGACACGCTTGTCTGCCACTTTACGGTCGAGCACGATCTCAGAGTTACCGGTGCCTTTGAATTCTTCGAAGATCACCTCGTCCATGCGCGAGCCGGTGTCGATCAGCGCGGTGGAGATGATGGTGAGCGAGCCGCCCTCTTCGATGTTACGGGCCGCACCAAAGAAACGCTTGGGACGTTGCAATGCGTTGGCATCCACACCACCGGTCAGAACTTTGCCAGAGGATGGCACGACAGTGTTGAAGGCACGACCAAGTCTTGTGATCGAATCCAACAGGATCACAACATCTCGTTTGTGTTCCACCAGACGTTTGGCTTTCTCGATGACCATTTCAGAGACCGCAACGTGGCGTGTGGCCGGTTCGTCAAAGGTGGAGGAGATCACCTCGCCTTTTACCGAACGCTGCATATCGGTCACCTCTTCAGGGCGTTCATCGATCAGCAGAACGATCAGATAACACTCCGGGTGGTTGGCCTCGATGGAATGTGCGATGTTTTGCAGCAGCACGGTTTTACCGGTGCGCGGCGGCGCCACGATCAGGGAGCGCTGTCCCTTACCAATTGGGGCCACAAGATCAATCACACGGGCGGAGCGGTCTTTGATGGTGGGATCTTCGATCTCCATCTTCAGACGCTCATCGGGATAGAGCGGTGTGAGGTTGTCAAAGGCGATCTTATGCTTGGCCTTCTCTGGGGCCTCAAAGTTGATCTGAGAGACACCTGTGAGGGCAAAGTAACGCTCGTTGTCGCCAGGGGCTGTCATAACCCCATTCACGGTGTCACCCGTGCGCAGAGAGTACTGACGGATCATGTCTGGGGAGACATAGATGTCATCCGGGCCCGGAAGATAGTTGGCCTCTGGGGAGCGCAGGAAGCCAAAGCCATCCTGAAGCACTTCCAACACACCATCGCCGGAGATTTCCCATCCATCATCTGCGCGTTCGCGCAGAATTTGGAACATGATCTCACCTTTGCGCATGGTGGAGGCGTTTTCGATCTCCAGCTCTTCGGCCATCGCCAAGAGATCTTTCGGGCTTTTGGCTTTCAAATCGCCAAGCGCGAGCTTTTCTTGTGTCATGGAAATATCCTGTGCTGCCCGAAATGGGGGCAGGTCATGTGCTCTTTATATGGAAGACACTTAGCCCGGACGGGCCAGTTGGCGCTTCTTCTAAGCCAAATGGAGGGCTTGAGTCAAACCCCTTAGAATTTGACGACGACGGACAGGACAATGATCACCATGAGCAGCGTCGGCACTTCGTTCATCATTCGGTACTGACGACCGGTCAGCGTATTTTCATTGCGACCAAACTTTTTGCGCATCTGCATGAGCCAGTGATCATAGGCTGTCATGGAAATCACACTAAAGGCTTTGGTGTAGGGCCAGACAGAAGACCAATCAACAATACCAGGGGTGAAGACAAGCGTCAGACCGGCGAGCCATGTGGCAATGCTTGCTGGGCTCATGATGTAGCGCTGAAGTTTGAATTCCATGATCTTCAGCGTTTCATCAAGTTGATCCCCCTTCTCTGCTCTTTCTGCATGATAGACGAAGAGCCTCGGCAGATAGAACAGACCAGCCATCCAGCTCATCACTGCCATGATATGGAACGAGAGAACGTAGGGATAAATATCTACGAGAAAGTAGCCCATGGCGAAGTGTACCTCGGTTTTGGGTGCGCGCCCTGTCTGAGCCTCTCTAATAAAATAAATATATATAGAAAAGGATGATGATTTAGTTGGGAGGACAAAACCTGTGGATTATCGAGTCCTCCCATGAGTTACGCACAAGGGGATAGAAATTCGGAAGGATTTTCAGAAATTTGGACAAAAGTTAAAAGTTGTTAACGTTTTCAAGCAGATCGAGAAAAAATGACAGATTTATGAGTGTGGATAACTGTGAGGATGGATTTGTATGTGGATGATTCCTCCCCTGAAAAAAGTTTTCCTCATCCACGGTGCAGGAAAACGGGGGATCTTCGTGAAGTGGCAGGGTGTTTCCCCAGCTTGCAAATTTCCACAGAAGTTTCCAGAAAGGACTCCAAAGATGTTCCTTCCCTTCTCCACGGATTTATCCACATGCCCGCCCCCTTGATTCTTGCATCAGGCTCCGAGATACGTGCTCAGCTCCTATCTAAATCGAATGTTGGTTACGAAATCATTAAAGCGCGTGTGGATGAGGATATGATTCGCCGCTCTTTGCAGGCGGAGGGAGCCTCGCCACGCGATGTTGCCGATGCGCTGGCCGAGGCCAAAGCGCGGAAAGTGAGCCTCAAACATCCAGAGGCTTTGGTGCTCGGATGTGATCAGGTGCTGGATTTTCAGGGCACGATTTTTTCCAAACCGGCCAGTGTGGAAGATGCGCGCAATCAGCTTCTTTTGTTGCGGGGCAATCGCCATATGCTTTTGTCTGCGGCGGTGATCTATCAAGGGGGCGAGCCCTTGTGGCGGCATGTGGGGGTGGTGCGTTTGCAGATGCGCCAATTCAGCAACGACTTTCTTGAGGACTACCTGACGCGCAACTTTGACAGCATTCGCCATTCCGTTGGCGGCTATAAGTTGGAAGAAGAAGGCGTGCGGCTGTTTGACAAGATTGAAGGGGACTACTTCACTGTGCTTGGGATGCCGCTTTTGGAAATACTGTCTTATCTGACCTTGCGGGGAGATCTACCAACATGAGCCTGCCATCTATTCCTCTGGCTGGTGTGATCGGACACCCGATTGCCCATTCCAAATCACCTTTGCTGCATGGGCACTGGCTGAAGACTTATGGCATTCCTGGGCACTATGTGCCGTTGGAAGTTGAGGCTGATGCGCTTGGGGATGTGTTAAAAATGATGCCGAAGATGGGGTTTGTGGGCTGCAATGTCACCATTCCGCACAAAGAGCATGTGGTGCAATATGTTGATCAGATCACCGATCGGGCCACTTTGATTGGCGCGGTCAACACGCTGATCTTTCGCCCGGATGGTGGCATTCTTGGCGACAACACCGATGGCTATGGGTTCATTGAAAACCTGCGCCAAGGGGCGCCTGAGTGGGATGCTGCGGCGGGGCCTGCGGTGGTCTTGGGTGCAGGCGGCGCAGCGCGTGCGGTTGTGGCCTCTTTGCTGGATGCCGGAGCGCCGGAGATCCTTCTGACCAACCGCACCCGGATTCGCGCGGACAATCTGCGGGAAGACTTCGGGGCGCGGGTCAAAGTGGTGGAATGGGTGCAGGCTGGCAATATTCTGGAAGAAGGCGCCACGCTTGTGAACACGACCTCTCTGGGCATGGCTGGGAAATCAAAACTGCGCGTTCCGATGGATGGGCTGCGCAAGGAAACGGTTGTGACAGATCTGGTTTATACGCCGCTGATCACAAGCTTACTGAAAACGGCGCAGGAGGCTGGCTGTGTCACGGTCGATGGTCTGGGCATGTTGCTGCATCAGGCGGTGCCGGGTTTTGAACGCTGGTTTGGCCGGCGTCCTGTGGTGGATGACGCTACCCGTCAGGTGGTGCTGGGATGAGCGAAAAAAGACGCCCATTTTTGCTTGGGCTGACGGGCTCTATTGGTATGGGCAAATCCACGACGGCGCAGATGTTTGTCGATCTGGGCTGTGCGGTGTGGGATGCGGATGCGGCGGTGCATCGGTTGTATCATGTCGGTGGCGCAGCGGTCGCCCCCCTTGCCGAAGTCTTACCGGAAGCGATTGAGGATGGCGCCGTGTCGCGGGAGCGGCTGAAGGCAATGATCAGTGCGGATGCGGCTGTTTTGAAAACCATCGAGCGCATTGTGCACCCTCTTGTGGCGCAGGACCGTGCCGCATTCATTCAGAACGCCACTGCGGAGATTCTGGTTTTTGACATCCCGCTTTTGTTTGAAACCGGGGGCGATGGTGCCATGGATGCGGTGGCCTGTGTGAAAGTTGCGCCAGACATTCAACGTGCGCGGGTTTTGGCGCGAGGCACGATGAGTGAGGCGCAGTTTGAGCAGATCCTCGCCAAGCAAATGCCAATCGCAGAGAAGATCGCACGCTCTGACTATGTGGTGCACACGGACACGCTTGACCAAGCGCGTGTGCAGGTGGAGAAGATCGTCAACACCATCAAAGAGGGCGCGGATCATGCGTGAAATCGTACTCGATACGGAAACCACCGGGTTTGATCCATTTTCTGGCGACCGGATTGTCGAGATTGGGGCGCTGGAACTCTATAATCATCTGCCAACGGGGGAGACATATCACGTCTACATCAACCCGATGCGCAATATGCCAGCTGAGGCTTTTGGCGTGCATGGGATCGGGCCGGATCTGCTGGACAGCCCACGTGAAGCGCAGCCCGGTGAGGTGACGTTGAAAGACAAGAAGGTCTTTGCGGCCCATGGGCAGGGGTTTTTGGATTTCATTGGCAATGACAGCAAGTTGGTCATTCACAACGCGAAATTCGATATGAAGTTCCTGAATGCAGAGCTGAGCTGGATGAACCTGCCGCAGATCCCGATGGAGCGGGCTGTGGATACGCTGGAAATGGCGCGCACCAAATTTCCCGGCTCCCCCGCCACGTTGGATGCGCTGTGTCGTCGTTTTGGCATCGACAACTCATCGCGGACTTTGCACGGCGCGCTGTTGGACTCCGAAATTCTGGCAGAGGTCTATCTGGAGCTGATTGGTGGTCGCCAGCCGGATCTGGTGCTGGCCTCTGGTGGCGCCGGACGCAGTGCCGGTGGTGCGGCACAGGATGACTGGCGACCAAGCGCACGCCCTGCGCCGCTTCCGAGCCGGATCACCGCAGAGGAAGAAGCACGTCATAAGGAATTTGTGGAGAAAATGGGCGAAGACGCCCTATGGGCCAAGCTGGGTTAGGCCAGAGTGGCGCCGCCCCAAAGGGCAGCGCCGATCGTCTTAGTTGACTGCAGGCTGTGCGCCCTGCTCCGCGGCGCGGCGCTGAAGCTCGGCGCGGTAGAGCGCGACAAAGTCGATGTTTTCCAGGTTCAGCGGTGGGAAGCCGCCATCGCGTGTCACATCAGAAACGATGCGGCGCACGAATGGGAAGAGCATGCGTGGGCATTCGATCAGCAGGAAGGGGTGCAGTTGATCTTCTGGCACGCCTTCGATGTGGAAGACACCGGCGTAGTCGAGTTCAAGAATGAACATCTCACCGCCGTCTTCTTTGTTTTTGGAGGTGATGTTCAGCTTGATGGACACTTCAAACTGATTGTCCACAGTGCGTTTTTTGGCGTCAAGGTTGACCTGAACCTGAACGTCTGGCTGTGGGTTTGCGGCGGAGCCTTTTTGAGCCAGAATATTCTCAAAGGACATGTCACGCACAAATTGGGTCAGCACATTCATTTTAAGCTGAGGCGCCTGCGCTGCACCGTTTTCGTTTTCCGCCATGGGAACTCTCCAAAAAATAACGTTTGGCCTGCTTTAACAGGTCAAAAGGGGTGTCTCAATGCTTAGTCCAGCCAGAAGGAGGATGAGTGGGCTTTTTGCCCCCCTCGATCTGCTCGGCCGGGGATTGCGGCTTTGGATCCACTTCAGAAAACTCGCCATCTATCACGTCTGAGCGACCCGCATGTCGGCCCTGATCTGCGTGAAAGCCCGGACCTGCGCGGAAATGGGTGGATTGGGTGCCGCCCATCGTGAAACTTTGAACCCGCACGCGTTTGCGTGCGTAATGAAACATAGCACTGCGGAATGGTGGTGTGAGCAAGGCGAAACCCACAGCATCGGTGAAAAATCCAGGCGTGAGGAGAAGGACACCAGCGATGAGGATCATGGCACCATGGGCCAGAGGCTCGGTCGGGTCG
This sequence comes from Shimia marina, assembly GCF_001458175.1. GTDB lineage: Bacteria > Pseudomonadota > Alphaproteobacteria > Rhodobacterales > Rhodobacteraceae > Shimia > Shimia marina. The sequence goes on along the minus strand of NZ_CYPW01000006.1, from coordinate 531,180 downwards.
TCCAGTTCATTAAACGATTTCTGGACACTTCCTAGGGCCGCAATACCCTGGCTGCGCACCAGATGTGTGCCCAAAATCGCGGTCAGAAGTACAATTGCGAGGGTTGGCCAGAGACCAATCGCTCCGCCAACGCTGATGAAAAGGGCGATCTCAATCATGGGGATCGCAACAAAGGCCAACAAGAGCCACATCTTAGCTTTACTCCAATGCATCCTTTGGCGAGGTAGACTTGACCCCGCCTGTAACTTACATAAGTGCGTGAGAACGCTGTTTCCATGCCCAACATGAGGTTCAAATGAACTCCTCCCTTCTTCAACTCCTCGTTCTTGCCGGTATTGCGGTGTTTCTGATTTTGCGTCTGCGCAATGTTCTAGGCACGCGAGACGGCTATGAGCCACCGCGCGAACAGGCCACCACACAGACACAACGCCGGGCGCCGGATCTGGAAGTGATCGAAGGGGGGCCGGATCAGGACATTCTGGATCATGCCGAAGAAGGCAGCGCGCAGGCCATTGCTTTGGCCAAGATGAAATCGGCAGAGCAATCCTTTGGTGTCAGTGACTTTCTGGGAGGCGCGCGTGGCGCTTATGAAATGATCCTCATGGCCTTTGAAAAAGGCGAGCTTGCAGAGATCAAACCCTTCCTTGGCGCAGAGGTCTATGACAGCTTTGCCCAAGTGGTGGAGATGCGTGAGACGCAGGGGCTGACCGTGGAAAGCGAATTTATTGGCGTGCGGGAAATGGCACTGCAGGATGCGCATTTTGATGATGCCACCAAAGAAGGTGAGATCACCGTGCGCTATATTGGGGAACTGACCCATGTGGTGCGTGACAATGGTGGTGACATTGTTGAGGGCAGCGAAAGTCAGATCAAGCGGCAGAAGGACGTCTGGACCTTTGCCCGCGTGATGGGATCGGATGACCCCAACTGGCAGCTTGTTGCCACGGGCGAATGATCCGGGCGTTTCGGGCGGCGCTGGCCGCGGCCCATCTGGGGCTCATCTGCTTGGCCGGAGGGGCCGCCTTGTCCGAAACATCCATGAAAATTCTTTCCTTCGAAGACCTTGAGGGTTGGGCGGCAGATGATCATGAGGCTGCGCGTCAGGTTTTTCTGAACACGTGTGCCGATTTGGATGCGCCGGATTGGCAAACGCTTTGTGCGGCGGCCACGGGCATCCAAGATGCGCGCAAGTTCTTTGAGCTGCTGTTTCGTCCTGTGCTGATCGAAGAAGACGGCAAAGAGGCGTTGTTCACCGGGTATTTTGAGCCAGAACTGGACGGTGCCTTGTCGCCCAGTGGGCGCTATCGGTTTCCTGTGTACCGCATGCCGCGTGAGGCCCGCAGCGGGCAGTGGCTGACACGCCGTCAGATTGAGACCAGTGGGGCGATGCAGGGACGTGGCTTGGAAATTGCCTGGGTGGATGATTCCGTCGAATTGTTTTTCCTTCAAATTCAAGGATCTGGGCGCATTCGCCTTCCCAATGGATCTTATGTGCGTGTGGGCTATGGGGGCTCTAACGGGCACAATTATAGCTCGGTCGGGGCCGAGCTGGTGCGGCGTGGCGTTTATTCTGCGCATCAGGTCAGCGCGCAGGTGATCAAGAATTGGGTCAAACGCAATCCGAGTGCTGGAGCGGAGCTGTTGCGGCACAATGACAGCTTTGTGTTCTTTCGCGAAGTCAGCCGTGTGCCCGCACACAAAGGCCCTCTGGGGGCGATGAACCGCTCGATCACAGAGATGCGCACTGTAGCCGTGGATCCGAAGTTTACCCCTTTGGGGGCGCCTGTGTGGGTGGAAAAAGATGGGGCCACATCTTTGCGTCGTCTGATGATTGCACAGGATACAGGCTCGGCGATCAAAGGCGCGCAGCGGGCGGATATTTTCTTTGGGACGGGCGATGCGGCTGGTCTTGAAGCGGGCAAACTCAAAGATCCGGGACGTATGATTGTCCTGCTGCCCATCCAGCGCGCCTATGCGATGTTGCCGGAGTCTGTGCTGTGACACGCCGGAAATTGAGCGAGGATGAAGTGGCGCTTTGGCGCAAGGTTGCAGATACCGCTGAGCGGCTCAATCCAGCTGCAAAGCCGCATGATCTTCCTAAGCCGAAACCCAAGCCACAGAAGACGCCAAGAGCCCATCCCGCACGTGATGTGATGCCTGCCTTCACAGTTGGTTCGCGGGCGCAAAGCCCCCTGCCCGGCCATGATTTGATGGGCACGGTGTCAGAGCGTGTGGCGCGCCAGCCGGTGCAGATGGACAAGAAAGCCTTTGGCCGCATGAAACGTGGCAAGCTGGTGCCAGAGGGCAAGATTGACTTGCATGGCATGACGGCGGATCAGGCCCATGGTGCGCTGACAGGGTTTATCTTGCGGGCACATGGCGAAGGCAAACGGCTGGTGCTGGTGATCACGGGCAAGGGCAAATCCAAGCGTGACGACGGCCCTATTCCGACACGTCGCGGGGTATTGAAACATCAGGTGCCGCAGTGGTTTGCCCTGCCCCCTTTGAAAAGCTGCATCCTGCAAGTGGCCGAAGCCCATATCAAACACGGCGGCACCGGAGCGTATTACGTGTATCTACGGCGTCGGTGACAGGCCTGTCTGTGATCAGTTTGGCGGTGCGCCCACCTCAATGGCGACCGTCTGGCCGGTCACCAGAATGCGTTCAGCACTGCGAGACAGAATGGTCGAGTCTTCTGGTGACAGAAGTGTGTCGATGTCGCGTGCATCACGCAGCAGAGCGATCAAGGCAGGGCTGCCGGCCACGGTCAAATGATTGAAACTGGCGCTGTCGTTGAAATTGGACACATCCACCAAAGCAATAGGAAGCCCATCCAGGACACTGGGATCTGTGAGCTGGCCCAAGCGCTGTTTTGTGCCGTTGATTTGACTGGAGAGAAAGAGCGCGCTGTCTTTGGTGGAGGTCACAATGGCTGTTGCTGTGGGCAGTGCTTTGATGGATTCCAGATTGCGCAGGAAGAGATCGACCGGCATGTCCGGCGACAGAAGCGCCAGCGCGTCAATGTTGCGCACCGTCCAGCCTGGTTCCTTTCGGTCAATCTGGCGCAGGGTTTCGGTGATGAGCATGGTGCCCAAAGAGTGCCCGACCAGAAGCAGCTTGTGAGGTTGCTGTTTTGCAAAGGCGCGCAGGGTGCGTTCCAAGTCGTCGCGTGAGAACAGAACACTTTCGCGATCATGGGCATATCCAAGGGCCTGCCCTGCACTGGACCATGTGAAGTTCACCATAGCGCCCGAAACTTCGAAGTCTTCTTTCATTTGCGCGGTGCGAAAGAGGCTGTCCTGATATGTGTTGTGATACCCATGGACAAACAGGATGATTTCCCTGTCGCGCGGCGGAAGGCTCTGGACGTCGGAGGAGACCTTCTGGACGAATTCTGACAACCTGGACACTTCAGTTTCGCTTGCGATTGTGAAGTGCCTTTGCGGATCTGGGGTTGCGTTGTAGCTGGGAGGCTTGCCGGTTTTATGTGAGGGCGGAACAGAGACGACGCTGTCCAAATAGGTCATGTCAGAACTGCGTTCTGCACCAAAGAAACCAGCATCATTGCGTGCGCGGTTGGTGGCGACGTAGATTTTATGTGTGGTTTCATTGCTGAGGGCCTGAGGGACAACGGGAGCCGTGATGCGATCAGCGCAGCCGCCCATCGTCAAAGTCAGCAAAGCGAAGGTCAGAATGCGCATGAATAGTCCCGGTCGATGTTTCGCCGGGACTATGACGCCCTCTGATAGCGGGCTCTAGTGGAAATCAGAGCACGTAGCGGCTGACGTCCATGGATTTTGCGAGTTCTCCGAGGTTTGTTTCCACGAAGCTGGCGTTCACGATAATTTCTTCACCTGAGCGATCTGGCGCGGAGAAGCTGAGCTCTTCGAAGACGCGCTCCATCACGGTGTAGAGGCGGCGTGCGCCGATGTTTTCGACGGATTGGTTCACATCCGCAGCGATTTTGGCCAGAGCAGAAATGCCATCATCCGTGAAGGACACAACAACCTCTTCTGTGCCCATCAAAGCGGTGTATTGGCGGGTTAGAGCGTTGTCGGTCTCTGTGAGAATACGCACAAAATCCTCTTCGGTCAGCGCCCGCAGTTCCACGCGGATCGGAAGACGCCCCTGCAGTTCGGGCAGCAGATCAGAGGGTTTGGCGATGTGGAAGGCGCCGGAAGCGATGAAAAGGATATGGTCGGTTTTTACGGGGCCATGTTTGGTGGAAACGGTGGTGCCTTCAATCAGAGGCAGCAGGTCACGTTGCACCCCCTCGCGGGAAACATCGCCGCCACGGGCTTCCTGACGAGCGCAGACCTTGTCGATTTCATCAAGGAAGACAATGCCGTTTTGCTCTACAGCCTGCAATGCTGCGGCGTTGACGGTTTCATCATCCAGAAGCTTGTCCGCCTCATCAGAAATCAGCACCTCGTAGCTTTCGGCAACGGTCATGCGTTTTTTGGTGGTGCGGCCGCCCATGGCTTTGCCAAAGAGATCACCGATATTCATCATGCCCATCTGGCTGCCGGGTTGCCCCGGAATGTCAAACATGCCGCCCAAAGGATTTGATGTGTCGGCCAGCTCAAGTTCGATCTCCGTGTCATCCAGCAGCCCGTCTTTGAGCTTCTTGCGGAACATTTCACGGGTGGCCTCACGGGCGTCTGTGCCGGCGATGGCTTCGATCACGCGATCCTCGGCGGCGGCATGGGCTTTGACTTTGACATCTTCGCGCATGTGTTCACGGGTCTGGATGATGGCAGCATCCACCAGATCGCGAATGATCTGTTCGACATCGCGGCCCACATAGCCCACCTCGGTGAATTTGGTGGCCTCAACCTTGATGAAAGGTGCGCGGGCCAGTTTGGCCAGACGGCGGGAGATTTCGGTTTTGCCCACGCCGGTTGGGCCGATCATCAGGATATTCTTGGGATAGACTTCATCGCGGATGTCATCCGAGAGCTGTTTGCGGCGCCAGCGGTTGCGCAGGGCCACGGCGACGGCGCGTTTGGCGTCGTTCTGACCAATGATAAAGCGGTCCAGTTCGGAAACGATTTCGCGGGGCGTGAGATCAGTCATGGCTGTGTCCAATCAGTGAGAGGGTGGCAGGCGGTGCAGTGGCAGGATGCCAGAGAGTGGTGCCAGAAGGGCTGCGCGGAAGCGGGACCAGAAGGCACCCAGCACCACCAGAAAGATGCCGAGGATGAAGATGGTCATGGCGGTGCCCTCCCCTTCGAACACGGTGCCTGCGAGGGCAACGGTGTAGCCGATGGCCGCAATGAGGAAGGAGCGCCGGTCGATGATGATGGCGATCAGGGCAAACAGCACCAGAACGGCCAGGAGCGCCATGTGTGCGTCGGCTGTGCCGCTTTCCAGCAGGCTGAGCGCAAGGGTGTTCACCAAAGCGGGGGCAGCCACCACATGCAGCCAGAACCCCTGTGCGCTGCGGCGGGTGACGCGGTGTGGATCGGACATGTCAAAGAACATGGCCACTGCGAAAACCGCGAGACCGACGCCCAGAGTGATGAAGGCAAAGGGGCCACCTGCCGACAGGAGAAAGAGATCAGCCGCACTTGTGGGGGTGCCGGTTTGATTGGCCCCCAACATGAGGGCGATGCCAAAGACGCCAAGCGCGATCAACGCCATGGCAAAGGGCACGCGAAAGCGCAGCCAGTAGAGCAGCATGGCCACCGTTGTCAGACCCAGCGGCAGTGGCAGGCTGGAGAAATCTTCCTGCGCAACCATGAAGGGTTGCGCAAAATAGGCGGTGATGCCGGTGCCAGCGTTTATGGCCCAAAGACAGGACAGCGCGATGGCCGGTGCCACCATGCGGCGGCGGCGGATGAAATATTCTGACAGCAGCCAGAGGATCACGCCGGAGATGGCGGTGGTGCTCAGGATCTTGGCTTTGTAGTTCACGATTTCCATGGCCATGGCGATGCCGTTGAGCGCGGCCCAGCCGCTGGCGAGGATCAAAAGCCCAATGACGATGAAAATCTCGTTGAAGCCTTTGAAAAGCTCAAAGGGTTCATCCCCGATGGCGAGATCTTCGCGGGCGCCACGCCGGCTATCGGCCAGCGCCGCCAGTGCGGCGGCCTGTTTTTCATTGAGCAGGCCAGAGCCCACTGCAGCGCGCAGATCGTCTTTGGAAATCATGACTTTATGGTCTCTCGTTACGCGGGCACTTTGTGACAAAAAAGGCGTTCAAAGCAGAGCTCATTTGGAAATGGTTTCCACCGTCAGATTGCCATTGGTGTAGACGCAGATGTCGCTTGCGATGGCCATGGCCTTGCGCGCGACCTCTTCGGCAGAATGATCACTGTCCATCAGGGCACGACCGGCGGCGAGGGCAAAGTTGCCACCCGACCCAATGGCGGTGACATCATGTTCTGGCTCCAGCACATCCCCTGCCCCGGTGATCACAAAAATATCGGCCCCATCTGAGACGATCAGCATGGCTTCGAGTTTTTGCAGGTATTTGTCTGTGCGCCAGTCTTTGGCCAACTCAACAGAGGCGCGCGCCAATTGTCCCGGTGTCGCCTCAAGCTTGGCTTCCAGACGTTCCAGCAAGGTGAAGGCATCGGCGGTGGAACCGGCAAAGCCTGCGATGATGTCATAGCCGCCGGGCGAGAGGCGGCGTACCTTGCGCGCCGTGCCCTTGATGACGGTTTGGCCAAGAGAGACCTGTCCGTCACCTGCAATCACCACTTCGCCGCCTTTCTTGACGCCAATGATGGTTGTGCCGTGCCAACCGGGGAAGTCTTGGTTATCCATGGATAAGGTCTCCGTTTTGGATGTATTTGAGGATCCTGTCGGGAATTAACAAGGGAATACAGGGTAAAGGATCAAAGGTGAACGTGAATTCGGAGATTGACGCGCTGGCGCAGGAGACCTTTGCCCATCTTGCAGAACAGGGCAATTTGAGTGGCGCTTACACAAAAACGCGCAGCTGGTTCAAGAATGACAAGCGCCGACTGCATATCGTGCAGCGCTATGATGCCAAAGACCACGCCCCCGTTATTTTAAAACAGGTGTTTCGGCCCGAAGATCCCACGGAATTTAACGGCATTCTGGATGCACATCACCTTGCATCACAGGCGTTGCAGGCATGTTCGGAGCAGCATGCGCCAGAGATTTTGGTGGAAGATCGCGCCTTAAAAGCCTGCCTTATGCGGTTTCAACCCGGCGAGACCCTGCGGGATCTTTGTGAAACCCATGAGGATCACGCTGATATTTTGATGCAGACAGGGCGGTGGTTGTCAGCCTATCATCGCGGCACCTTTGAGCAGGCGCGCGGATTTCAACCCAAATTCATGGCGCGTCATATGTTGCACCTTGCGGATCAGATGCAGACAGGCGCACGGCGCATCAAAGGGCAGAAACGTTTTGTCGCTCTGGCGCATCAGGTGCAGGATATGGTGGCTGACTATGAAGGGCGTCCCAGTAAGATTGCCGCGAAACATGGGGATTTCAACAGTCACAATATTCTTATTGAGGGCAACCGCACCGCGGGATTTGATTTTCTGCCCATCAGCCATGCGCCGGTTGGATATGACATTGCCCGTATTCTGTTGAGCTATGCGCTAACGGCGGTTGATTTGGACCGTATTCCGAAGGGTCATGTGTTGCCGCCGGAGGCGTTGGCGGCCTTTTTCGAAGGGTATGATTTTGTCCCAGCGGATGATCCGAGCGTGGGGTTTTTGCTGCGCATTCAGATTTTGAGTGACTGGAACCGCATGAGCGACAAAAAAGGCGTTCAAAACCTGATCAATTTTGAACGCCTTCGGGTCATTGCACGCCGGGCTTTTGCCTAGATCGGCGTGCGTATCTCTTTTAGAGGGAGTCTTCGATCCAGCTTTGCAGTGCGGCCTTTGGGGCGGCACCTGCGCGGTTGGAGATCACCTGACCGTCTTTGAAGATGAACAGCGCAGGGATACCGCGCACGCCCAGAGCGGCGGCGGCATTTGGGTTGCTGTCCACATCAACTTTGGCAATTTTCACTTTGCCGTCCAGCTCAGCGGAGAGCTCTTCCAGAGCTGGGCCGATCTGCTTACAGGGGCCACACCATTCGGCCCAGAAATCCACGACGACAGGGACGTCGGCGTTCTTTACTTCTTCGTCAAAGGTGGCATCGGTGACAGCGACAGTTGCCATGGGAGGTCTCCTAAAGGGGAACGAGGGGTCATCTCGGGTTTGTCTTGGTTCGAGGGAACCTAGGTTTGCGGGGGCAGGGCGTCAAGGTGGGCGGCGTCCTGCAACGATTTTGTCACGAGATCGTGTGGCAGCTCCATCAGCTCGGCTTTGGCTGTCCAGAGGATGGCCATGTGGATCGGTATATCTTTGAAAACCTGTGACAAAGCATGGCTGTAAGCGCCCATTTGACGGAGGATACCTTCCGGTGTGCGGGTGGGGTTTTCTGGTAAGATGGCGTTGGATTTGAAATCTATCACCCAGATTGCCTCTTTTGTGATCACAAGCCGGTCGATGATGCCATAGAGCCGCTGCGCCCCCAGATTGGCGGTGATGGGCACCTCTGCCAAGGTTTCTGGCGCAAAGATCCATGCCAGCTCTGATTTGGAGAGATTGCGCGTGGCTTCTGCAAAGATCTCTTCAAACTCCGCTGTGGTGGGAGCGGTGTCACTGGCGTCTAGCAGGCGCTCGGCCACGCTGCGCCATTGGGCCTGCGGATGATCTGGCAGATGCTCCAGCAAGCTGTGGAGCCAGATCCCACGGGCCTTGGCGGCCTCTTGATCCAGACCCTGATCGCCCGCCAAGGCTTTGGCACCGCCCAGATCTGAGGGGCTGAGCGTGGTTTGGGGATCAGGCGGTAAGGCGGCGGTGCATGTCAGGAAGCTGGGCAGGGCGGTGGTGATCTCCTGCGGTGGTGTGGCTGGGGCCGACACAGCACCGCTCCAGTCGCCATGGGACAGGCGCAGCCCTTCGCCCCCGTCAAATTGCATCGGCGCTGCGGCGGAGGCCAGCATGGCGCGGCGTACGGTGTCATACCAGCTGTTGCCATCTTTGCCGAGATCCCCGGCCGCCGCCACGATCAGCCATTTTTCCGCACGGGTCAAAGCCACGTAAAGCAGGCGCAGCCGTTCTGCGGCCTGCGCTTCTGCCAACTGGCTGCGCGCCTCCGCCAGAGGGGCGGGGGCGGAATCTGCGGACATGTTCCAAAGTGCGGTGTCTTCAACCGGCACGATGGGTGCATCGGTCTTGATCAGCCGTTTGCCGGTGTCAGGCATGATGACGATGGGGGCTTCGAGACCTTTGGAGCCATGCACGGTCATCACGCGAATGCGGTTGGTGGCGCTGTCCATCTGGCGTTTGATTTCCAGATCGTCGGTTTCCATCCATTGCAGGAAGCCGGTCAGGCTGGGCACCGAGGATTTTTCATAAGCCAGCGCCTGTGACAGCAGCGCGTTGATGCCGTCTTCGGCCTCGGCCCCCAGACGGGCGAGGAAATTGTGACGCCCGGCGTGGCGCGTCAGGATACGCTCGATCAGATCATAGGGGCGCAGGAAGTCGGTTTGTTTCAGTAGATCGTCGATAACTTCCAACGTTTCAGGGTAGTCTTCGCGCCTATTTCGAAGGGCTTCCCAAAGGTAGACGTGACAACCCTTTCTGGTTGGACGACGATGGGCCAGATCAAACAGCGCCTGCTCGCTCCAGCCAAACAGCGGGGAGCGCAAAATGGTGGCCAGTGACAGGTCATCTTCAGGCGTGGCCAGAAACGAGAGCAGCGCGCCAAGATCGCGCACCGCCATTTCACCCCCAACCTTCAGCCGGTCTGCCCCGGCGATGGGCAGGCCATGCAATTTGCAGGCGCGGATGATTTCGTGAAACAGATCAGAGCGGCGCTGCACAAGGATCAGGAAATCCCCCGGCTGAATGGGCCGTTGCGTATAGGCACCGGTGTCATCGCGACCATCAGCGATGGTGTCTTGCGCGATCATGCGTTTGATCTGGCGTGCAACCCGCTCTGCCAAGATCACCGTGTGGTGGGTATCGCCAAGGCGATCCACGGGATCAAACCAATCATCTTTCTCGGCTTTGCCCATCGGCTCCACCACAGGCCAGAGATCCACGCGACCGGGCATGTCATCGTTAAAGGCGATGTGGCGGTTGCCTGCGGGAAAGCCCGCCTCGACCTGGGTTTCAAAACACTTGTCCACCAGATTGAGCACCGCAGGGGAGGATCGGAAGGAATACTCCAGGCTGAGATTTTGCAGCTGATGGCCGGTTGGGTTCAGACGCGCGGCGAATTCCTCACGCATGCGGTCAAACTCCGCAGGATCCGCACCCTGAAAACTGTAGATCGACTGTTTCTGATCGCCGACCACAAAGATGGTGCGGGTGATGTCGCTGCGCGCGCCGGTGCCGGAGGTGAATTCCTGAGCCAGCCGCTCGATCACCTGCCATTGCACCGGGCTGGTGTCCTGGGCTTCATCCACGAGGATATGGTCGATGCCACCGTCCAGACGGTAGAGAACCCATTCGGCCACAGCAGGTTCATTGAGCAGGTTGCGGGCGCGCAGGATCAGATCGTCAAAATCCAGCCAGCCGCGCTTGAGCTTGGCCTCCTCATAGAGCGCGATGAAGCGGGCGGAAAAAGCATGCAGAGCGGCGCTGCGGAGGGCCGCGCGCAGGGCAAGTCGGCGCGGACGGGTGTCTTCGACACGCAGCATGAGCGGCTGCAACTTGTCGATCAGATCCGGATTTTCACTGCGCAGTTTTTTGGTTGGAAACGTCTCTAACTTGGCTGAAAATGGGGATTTCGCACCCGCGCCATTCAAAAGAACCCCTTCGAGCACGTCAAGCGCGGTGTGATCTGCTGCGGTGATCCTGCTGAGTTTGTCAGCGGCGCGATTGTCGGTTGTGCCGCCGCTGCGCAGGACCGTGATCAAGGTTTGAAGCAGCTCCATTTCGCCGCCCAGAAACACATCTGCCAGCACCTGCGCGCTGGTGTATCCGCTGGGAAGATCCAGCAGGGTGGCGAGGTCGTCAAAGGCTGCGCCGTGGCGCAGCCGGTCAGCGTTGCGAGTGATGTCGGCGGTGAGGTCGCCCAGATCCGCACCTGTGAAATGCTCGGCCAGATCCCGCAAAAGCGGCGCATCGGCGCCTTCTGCCATCTGTTCCACGATGTCTTCGCGCAAGAGTGCTGCGGCGCGATCTTCCATTTCCGAAAACAGAGGGGACACGCCAGCCTCAAGCGGGAAGCGGCGCAGCAAAGACGAGCAGAATGAATGAATGGTCTGAATTTTCAGCCCGCCAGGGGTCTCGATCGCGCGGGCAAAGAGCGTGCGCGCTTGTCGCAGATCTTCGGGGGCGGATTTGCCACTCACCCCCAGCTCTGCCAGCTCCGCAGAGAGATCCGCATCGCTTTTCATCGCCCAGCTGCCCAGACGTTTGAACAGGCGGTTCTGCATCTCGGAGGCGGCGGCTTTGGTGTAGGTCAGGCAGAGGATATGCTGCGGCAACACCCCTTCGAGCAGCAGCCGGGCCACGCGGTCGGTCAACACACGGGTTTTGCCAGAGCCCGCGTTGGCAGAGAGCCAGGTGCTGGCGTCTGGCCGGGCGGCGGTGATCTGGCGGCGGGTGGCGTCATTCATCGGCAAAGTCATGACAGCACCTCCGGCGCGGGATCATCGGTGGCGTCCCATTCCCCAAAACGGGCGAGTTGATCATAGGTGCCTTCATCGCGTTCGGACTGCATGGCGCGCCGAGCGGTGAAGCCTTTGCCCTCTTCCAGATATTGCGCGATCAGATTGGAGAACTCTTCCCAAATCTGGGCAGTTGAGGTTTCGGCGAGGGGCGCGGGCTGATCTTTGGGTTTTGTGCCCAGACCAATATAGATCGCATCTGCGACGCGGGCCGGATCAATGCCTTTAAACCCGGTTTCCTCGGCCATGGCCGCCTCCAGCAGCAGTTGTTTGTCAAAATAGGTCTGTTCATCGCGGGTGGGTGGCGCGCCTGTTTTGTAATCATAGAGGATCAGCTCACCGCTTGGCGTGCGGTCAATGCGATCCGCTTTTGCTGTGAGGGTAAAGCCAAGGCTCTCAATGTCGCGGCTGGTGGTGGCCTCAAAGGCTTCGGGGGTGCCACGGGTTCGACGGCGTGTTTCGCCATCCACGATGTGGTCCGCCACGCGCGACATGCGGGCCATCCACATCACACGTGCTGTGGCCCAAGGCACGTTTTGTGCCAGAACAGTCTCTGTTATTTGCAAAATACGCTCCCGTGTCACCGGGGTATCCTGATCTTTGCTTTCTGTGATCAGCTTTTCGAGCACCTCATGCACGATGATCCCGCGCAGCAGCGCGTCTGGCGTGCGCATCAGAGGATCCAGCGGCCGTAGATGGAGCACGCGTTTGGCATAGATGGCATAGGGATCGCGGATCAGGCGTTTGATTTCAGTGACGGACAGTTCCCGCGGACGGGCCTCCGGTGGCGGTGTTGGAGAGGGGCGCGCGGCGGCCGGAACGGTGGGCACGGTTTCCAGAGCGCGCACCCGATCCAGCCAGAGTTTGCCCCGATCCCGCATGTCAGCGAGCGCTTCTGGGCCGTTTTGGTCAGGAAGGCCGCCCAGAAGATTGATCATGCGATTGATCCAACGTGAGGGCACGGTTTCGGCCTCATCAGAGCGCACGGCGCGGGTGATCCAGACTTCGGGCGCACAGACAGCCTGCTGAAAATCATGGGCGGCAAGGCCGATGCGGCGTTCGGGCAAAAGCAGACCTGCGTCATGGCGCATTTTGCGATTGAGCCACGGATCCGGATTGGGGGCTTCTGGCCAACTGCCTTCGTTCAAACCGCCAAGGATGACCAGATCGGCACCCTGAACACGGGCCTCCAATGTGCCCCAGATCAGGATCTGCGGGTGTCCGGCATCGCGGTCACGCACTTCGCCGCGGGACAGAAGCGCACCGAAAAGATCGGCGTAGTCGGTCGCGCTGATTGCGCCAACGACATGTGCGTTTTCTCTGATATCCTCTATCATGCGCTGTGCCGCGCGACCCGCGCCCTCTTTCCAGAGTTCGCCCGATGTTGTCTCACTCTCAGGCATGGGGCCGCCTGAGATGGCTTCTGCAAGGGCGATATGCGCGTTGAGCAGCATTGGCATATCGTGTTTGTCTATGCGTTCTTGGTGGCAGAAACAGCGGGTCAGCCATGTCATCCAGTCGGACATGTCGGTTTTTGCCGCAGCGGCCCATGCCAAGAGCTTTTCAGCGTCCGGATATGTGGTGCCCTTGCGCCGCAGGTGGAGTTCGAGTTCGCGGGTGAATCTCAGATGTGTGCCGCGATCCTGCGCGCTATGACAGAGAGGATGTTTGAGCAATGTGAGCAGCATCTCTGAGGTCAGTTTCTGGTGAAACAGAGCCACAACATGGCGCAGGAAGCGACCGGGAGGGGAGAGCTGAAGCGGTTGACCCGCGCTGTCATCCGGGGTGATGTTCCAACGATCCAAAGCGGCGGTGACCTGGCGGGTCAGCATGCGATCGGGAGTGATCAGCGCGCAGGTCTGACCGTCTTCTGCGGCCTTGCGCATGCGGGCTGCGATGGTCAGCGCCTCTTCGCGTTGTGTCGTGGCCTCAATCAGTGTCACGTTTTCCGTGGCAGGGATGAGATCACCCAGCGTGGGGCCCTCTGCCAGCCATTGATCGGTGACGGGCGCGGGCCGCAGCGCGAGGGAAACCAGCCGGTTGCGCGCCGGGGCCGGTGGCGGTGTGTGGTCCCATGGCTCAATGTCATGCGGCGTGAGATCCATCATCTGCATGATCGCGTGATAGCGATATTGCGGGTGATCTTCACTTTCCATGCCGGAGCCAAGATGCGCCCATGTGGCAGCTGGCATGTCAAAATCATAGCCGGGCAGGACAATCGCCCCCTGCGGAAGATGTGCCACGGCTTGCATCAAAAGCTGCATGGTTCCGCGAGAGCCGGTGGAGCCTGCGAGGATGATGGGATGCTGTGGCGGGTTTTCCTGCCAGCGGGCAATGATGGTTTCTACCGCATGACGTTGCAGCGCGTCTTTGCCCGGGTCGCTGTCAAGATCGTCGAGAAAATGCCGCGCAATCGAAAAGAACTGTTGCGCGCGGGCCCAATGGCCGGATTGGTCGCTCACGTCCAGCGCGTCAATCGTATCAACATCCACGCCTTCGCCGGCCATTTCATCAAACAGGCCTGCAAGACTGTCTGCCAGATCATAGACCGAGGCGCGCGCGGCCAGATCCGGCTGTTGTTCCAGCAGGCTGGTGACAAGCTGGATCAACTCAAAGCGTTGGCGAATGGGGGAACTGGGGCGCGGGAGGTCTGCGGTTGCAACTTTGGTGAAGCTGCCCAGCACATCAATCTGGGGCAGCAGCATGGCTGGACCGGTGTTGAACAACATCTGCACACGGCGCGCCATGCGAGTTGTGTTGACGATGATTTGAGATCTGGCCACTTCTTGAGGGGCCATGTAGGAAAAGCGGGTTTGCAGCCCTGTGACCAGCGCTTTGGGGAAGTCGACGCCTGCGGGCAGGGCAAAGACGCGCGGCGCGTCTGTGGGCTTAAACATCTGAGGACTCCAGCAGGGTTTCGGCCAAGGCAATGCCCTCTGGCGTGCCGACATCACACCACTCGCCGGGATAAGTTATGCCAAAGAGACGCTTGGTTTCGCGCATCTGATCCCAGAGCAGATTGAGGGAAAAGGCAGTGTCGGCAATCGCATGCAGCCCCTCTGTCTTCAGGATCTGAATGCCAGAATAGACCACACCGGGGCCGCGGGTGAGGCGACCGTCGGCATCCATCAGAAAATCCCCATCCCGCGTGTAGCCGAGCGCGTTGGCACGTGGCAGGCAGAGTAGAAGCGCATCCATCTCGTCCGGCTTCCAGGCCTCTTGCAGCAGCGCAAAGGGGTTGGGGCCGCGCCAGATGGCATCGGTGTTGCTGGTGAAGACGGGGGCGTCTCCTAACAGTGGCAAGGCCTGTCGCAGGCCCCCGCCGGTTTCCAGAATTTCAGGAGTTTCAAGCGATACCGAAACCGGAGTGTTGGCAAGATGCGCGGTGATCTGATTGGCGTGATAGTGCGCGTTGACCACGATCTGACGTGGCGTGATGGCTTGCGCCAGCGCCAAGGTATGATCCAGCAGAGGTTTCCCCGCCACGGGCAATAGCGGCTTGGGACAGGCCTGTGTCAGTGCGCCCATGCGTGTGCCAAAACCGGCGGCAAAGAGCATTATGGCATCGGGTGTGTGGCGCATTTGTCTTTCAATGTTTTGAGAAATTCAGGAGTTGGGTCAGGCAGGATCTCAATGAGGAGAGGCGCGACAGGCGCAAGGGCAGGGTGGCGCAGATTGTGCAGCACATGGCCATGCACACGTGGGATGAGATCGACATACTGTGCTTTGCCCATCTGCATACACAGGCGGGCAAAGATGCCCAGAATGCGCAGGTTCCGCTGAGCGCCAAGCAGATGATAAGCGGTGTTGAAGTCATCTTCTGTTGCATCTGGCAGTGCGATGAAATGCGCTTTGACTTCAGCCTCAACGGATGGGGCGACATCCCGGCGCGCGTCTTGCAGCATAGACACGAGATCATAGGCGCGATGGCCGATCAGAGCATCCTGAAAATCCAGAAGCCCGACGCGGGCGACGCCCTCTCGCGCTGGCAACCACAGCAAGTTTTCCGCGTGAAAATCTCGCAAGATCAGAACATCTGGCGGTGGCAGCTGCGCTGTGAACAGGCTTTCGAAAGCCTGTTTGATCTGTTCCTGCAAAGCCGGTGAGACAGGTGTGTGGGCGGCAATATAGAAGTCAAAAACAGGGGTGATCATCTCTGCCAATGTGGTGGCATCCATGATCTGCATATCACGTGGCAGCGGGGCTTTATGTAGGGCGATTAAGGCTTCGGTTGCTGCCTTGTAAAGGGGGGCTTCCTGATCAGGCGCGCGCATCATTTCGCGTGCAAAAAGCGCGTCGCCCAGATCTTCAATCAGCAGCATGCCATTGGCGATGTCCTGCCCGAGGATGCGCGGAGCCGAAAGATGTTGGGTGATAAGATGTTCGGCAATCTGCACAAAGGGCTGGACGCTGCCATTTTCATTTGGGGGCGCATCCATGAGAATGGCTTTGTCGCCATTTGGGCGCTTTAGCCGTTCGTAGCGGCGGCTGGAGGCATCCCCTGCCAAGGGGGTGCGCCGAGCATCTGACCAACCAAGCGTTACCAGAAAAGCGTCAAGTGTTTCGCTGCGTCGGGTGGTCATGTGGCGAGGCTTTCAAACAGGTCGGCCCAGCGTTCATCGGTGGCCGTGAACGTTGCAGCGCGCGCGTTTTCTGCCTCTTGGAGGGAGAGAGAGAGTGCCAGGGCGTTCTGTGGGGAGAGGTCGGCAAGGCGATCTGGCCATTCAACAAGGCATATAGCGTCTTCAAAGGCGTCAGTGAGGCCAAGTTCAACAACCTCGTCAGGGGCGTTAAGCCGGTAGAGATCGGCATGCCAGATTTCGCAATCCTGTCCGTCATAGACTTGGACGAGCGTGAAGGTTGGCGACGGGACATCTTCGGGCATAATCAGCAGAGATTGGATCAGGCTGCGCGCAAAATGGGTTTTGCCTGCGCCAATCGGGCCTTCCAATGTAATCACATCACCCGCCTTGAGCACGGCACCAATTTTGCGCGCAAGATCGGCAGTGTCTTCAGGAGAAGTGAGGTCGCGGGAAAAGTGAAGCGTGGTCATGGCGCCACAGTAGAAATCAGCGCGCCCCGCCGCAAGCTGGATCGCGCGTATTAAAGGGTCAGGTGGGATGTGTTTTGCATATTCGAGCTGGAAGGCGCCTTGTCAAAAGATACCACGGTCAACCCGCCCGTGATTGGAATGACCTTTACCTTAAGAACGGCGCGCGATTTCAGTGTGATCACAGCTTCCCAGCGTTTTCTGTCAACGGTTGCGAATACATGTTGTGACAGCTCGGACCAGATGGAACTTGGCATGCAGTCCTCCTGCCAATGGCCGATGGCATCATGCAGCGTATAGTCTGCAAAGCTGCTGTCTGGATCTGACTTCCAAAGCTGTCGATAGGCTTGATTACACAGGGTCAATTGGCCGCTGTTGGCAAAGAGCGCCAGAGCGCTTTCGATCGTGTCGATAACATTGTGGCAGTTTTCAATTTCAGTTCTGAATTTGCGGGTGAGTTTGATTTCGGAGGTGATGTCTTCAAATAGGAAAGCCAATGAGCCATCAGGGTGGGGGCGGCCCGTGATGCGATAGGTTGCTCCGGAGGGAAGGGTCCAAGTCTCGCAATACCGCCCTTCTTGGGAAGCTGTGATCACAGTGTTGATCTGAGTACGCCAATTGGTTTGTGAGATCGACGCAGGCATGATGTGACGCTCGCGCAATTGGTCAAAAAACGTGTAAAGGTCGCAGTGATTTGAAAGAAAATCAGCCCCGATGTCGGTCATTTTTGAGAGGGCTGGGTTGAAGAGTATCAGTTGTCGATCGCGATCAAAAATGGCCAGCCCAATGGCCAGATGTGCAAAAGTTTTGGAGAGGACACGCACAAAACTGCGTTGTGCATCCAAGGCAGACACCAGAGCATCTGCCTCTGTGGCGTAGTACATCACATTTGATCCGGCCTGCACCGCAGTCACATCGAACCAGCTGTCTTTGGTTCCGTTTTGATTAGATACGCACAATCGCTTTGGTGGGTCACCCGGAAGCAGATTGGTCACGTCAAACAAGCGGCGCAACTTTGGGGAGTAGCCAAGATGTGCGACGAGATCCTTGTAAGCAGCATTACGCCAGACGGCCATGCCATCGGCATCAGATTTCCAGACTGGATTTGGCGCCTGAAACATGGCTTGCAGGATTGCCGTGCGTCTTGTGGCATCAAGCGTGTCATCCTGCTTGAGCGTCACGCGAGCGACATCGTCCCACTGATCCAGAGTGAGTGTACTGGCATCGCTGGGATCTTGTGATTGCAATATGGTCACATCCCGCGGGTGCAGGCTGCCCTGCGCGCGTGGAAATTCAGGAAAGCGGGCAGAGAGATACTGATTGAGGTCTGACCAGTCAAAAGCAGGTGAAGGGAACTCTGCGCATATTTTTAACGCTGTAGCATTGGCATCGATCAATTCACCCGCACGAAAGAGAAACCGTGCGTGGCCTTGGGTCGCAGACGGTCTTTGTGACGCGTTAGGCATGCGATTAGAAATAAAAAAAACGTGCCAAATGGTTGCAAATGCCAAGCCCGCTAAAACAAATAAAAACAAAAGCTGGGTGAAATAAAACACCATGGAAGACCCCAAATGCGTAATAAACGGTATTAAGTTCTTCAGAATTTCTCAGATCATTATATGGAATAATTTTATTTAATTTGCAATGATATTGCGCTTTTCGGTTAAGTGGTGTGCAACGGGTTCTCGCCAGAGCCGAGCGCCTCGAGGTTGAATTTCGCATCGATTTTCTGTCTTGGCCAGATCACCTCCACGACCGCACCACGTTGTTTGGGGTCACTTAAGTCTTCTCCTAAGTTGTTGACTCCATTTGCAAAGCTGACTTCTGCGCCGGAACGCTCCAAGAGTGTCTTGGCGATGAAGAGACCCAGGCCCATGCCTTCGTAGCCGGGACGACGTTTGCGATCTCTTTCGCTCTTGCGATAGCGCATGAAGGGGTCGCCAATTCGGCCAATGAGATGTGTCGGATATCCAGGGCCGTCGTCCATAATGCGCAGATAGATCGACTCATCTGACCATTCGGTTTCCACCCAGACCGTTGACTTCGAAAAATCTACGGCATTTTGAATAAGATTCCGCAGTCCATGAATTATTTCGGGTCTTCGAAGTATTTCTGGCCCATCGAGTAGGTCAAAATGGTCAAAGATAATGTCTTTGCCGCGGCCAATATGCGGCTCTGCCGCTTCTTCGATCACTGTAGAGAGGGGCGCTTTGCGTAGATGAAGGTCATCTTTGCCTGCGCGGCCCATGGATCGCAGGATGTCTCGGCATCGATCTGCCTGTTGGCGGATCAGGGCGGCATCCTCGCGCAACTCCGGGCGGTCATCGAGCTCTTCCATCAGCTCTGCGCTGGTCAGTTTGATGGTGGCCAGGGGGGTGCCCAACTCATGTGCGGCCGCGGCCACCACACCGCCCAGATCGGTGAGCTTCTGTTCGCGGGCCAAAGCCATCTGCGTGGCGGCAAGCGCTTCGGCCATAGAGGACATTTCGGACACCACCTGGCGTGAGTAGAATGAGGAGAAGAAGATCGCGATGACGATGGCGGCCCAATTGCCGAATAAGAAGACCATTGGCACCTGAAGCAGGTCTAAGCTGCTGGTGCGCAATGGAATATGAAATTCCAGCAGAATGGTCATCAACATCACGGTCAGGCCCGCCAAGGTAACAGCAGAACGGATAGAGAGTGCAGAGGCGGCGATGGTGACAGGCGCAACGACAAGGAAGGAAAACGGATTGTTCAACCCTCCTGTCAAAAACAGAAGTGCGCAGAGTTGCAGCACATCAAACAAGAGCATGAAGCGGTTTTCAGACTCTGTCAGAAGCTTGTTTTCGGGAAACACAAAAACTGCGATGAGGTTGCCAATAACGGACACACCAACAACAAGATAGCAAAGCCCGTATTCCAACTGCAGGTGGAAACCGAACTGCGCGACCAGCAGCGCGACAATTTGCCCGGCAATGGCGATCCAGCGCAGCATGATGAATGTACGCAGGCGAATCCAGTTGCTTCTACGATTTGAGAACATCAGCGCGTCTGACAAATCCGTCATTTTCAGGCCTTTCCGCTTGCACCCTCGCCCTCAGTTGATACGTCTCTGAACGATATCTCGCAATATGACAGATGAGGTCCGACATGGTTCGTATGGTTGCAGCAGTGGCTGCCTTCGTAGCGGTTTTGGCTCTTGCGGCCATGTGGTTTGTGGGACGTGAAACGGGCGGCGGTGATCAGTTTGCGCAATGTCGCACCAGTCAGGTCGCCGGAGGCACCAGCGCTATTGGGGGCGCGTTTGAACTGGTGCATGAGGATGGTCAGACGGTGACGGATAAAGATGTGCTGACGGAGCCATCTTTGATCTATTTTGGATATACTTACTGTCCGGACGTGTGCCCTCTGGATGCGACGCGAAATGCCGAAGCTGTTGAGATCCTTGAAGGAAAAGGGGATCTGGTGACGCCAGTCTTCATCACAATCGACCCTGAGCGTGACACGCCGGAAGTAATGAAGGAATTTACGGACTACCTGCACCCGCGCATGATTGGTCTGTCAGGTTCTGCGGAACAGATCAAAGCGGCCAGTCAGGCCTATCGCACCTACTACAAGAAGCAGGCACCGGAAGATGGGGATGAGGACTATTACCTCGTGGATCATTCCACCTTTACCTACCTCACTTTGCCGGAGCACGGGTTTGTAGAGTACTTCCGTCGTGACATTTCTGCAGAAGATATGGCCCAAAGGGTCGGTTGCTTCGTAGAAAACATGTAAGGGCGGTGATGGTTTGACCCCGATAGGCTGTGCCGCTAATACTTGGAAAATTGGCATGGGACACACGCATATGGTGGACAACGCGCTGCCGGAGATTGGGCCGGATAAATCACTTCTCTTGGTTGATGATGATGAGCCGTTTCTGAGACAGCTTGCAAAAGCTATGGAAAAACGGGGCTTTGAGGTTGAAACCGCGAGTTCTGTTGTCGCCGGTCAAGCCATTGCCACAGCCCGCCCACCTGCCTATGCGGTTGTCGATCTGCGTCTGGGGGATGGCAACGGTCTGGATGTTGTCGAAGTGCTCCGCGAGAAGCGGGCAGACAGCCGAGTGGTGGTTCTGACTGGGTATGGTGCAATTGCCACTGCGGTGGCTGCGGTGAAGATCGGGGCGACAGATTATCTGAGCAAACCGGCAGATGCGACGGATGTGATGAACGCGCTTCTGAGCTCAGGAGATGAACTCCCGCCGCCACCTGAAAACCCGATGAGCGCCGATCGTGTGCGCTGGGAACATATTCAACGTGTCTATGAACTCTGTGATCGCAATGTCAGCGAAACGGCGCGTCGGTTGAACATGCACCGGCGGACGTTGCAGCGCATTCTGGCGAAGCGTTCGCCGCGTTAAGCTCTGCCGAAAACGGTCAAAACGGCGTGTCTGTATCCCGTCGGTATTGCGGCTGTTTCGCGGAGGTGCCGTTTTTCGCCCGTTTGCATTAACCTTTTGCGCAACAGCCCTATGAGGGCTGTCATCTTTGTGTTGCAAAAACCGTGAGCAGATGGTCAATCGCGGCGCGGACGTGGCGGGGCATCAGGTGGCGGTCGGCATAGACAATCCAATGAGAGCGGCTGTGATCTTCGTAGGGGTGCAGGATAAGCTCGGCCTCGCCGGCATCAATCAACCCCTGCAAATTTCCAATGGGTGAGTAGGCAATGCCGAAACCGCGCCGGACCGCTTCTTGCAGCATAGGGATGTCATTTGTGCGCAGGCGTCCGGAAACTTTGACCGGCAGGGTGGCTTTGGTGTCGGGATCCTGAAACAGCCAGGTGTCATTGCTGGTGACCAGACAGGAGTGCTGTCTCAGATCCTGTGGCGTTTTTGGGGTGCCATGGCGCTTCAGATATGCGGGAGATGCGGCGCAGGCGAGGCGGTGGTTCACCAGTTTGCGGGCGATTAGGCTGCTGCTGGTGAGCACGCCGTAGCGCAGAGCAAAATCATAGCCGTCTGCCACCAGATCCACGTTGCGATTGTTGAAATCCATATCCAGTGTGATCCGGGGATGCTGTTCAACAAAGTCCAGTAGAACGGGAGCGACCTCGCGTTCGGCAAAAGGGCCGGCGGCAGAGATCCGAAGGGGTCCGGACAGTTCGGCTATGTCACCACGAAGGGTTTGGTTGGCCTCCTGCAACGCCGATAGAACATGTTCGATTTGAGACAGGTATTCGCGGCCCTGTTCTGTGACACGCACGGTGCGGGTTGTGCGCGCAAGAAGTTTCACGCCAAGCCGCTCTTCCAGAGCCTGCACGCGTCGCGACACATGCGAGGTGGAGACTTTCATGCGCTGTGCCGCTGTGGTGAAGCTACCGGTCTGCGCCACCATGGTAAATTCTTCTATGCCATCCCAATCGGACAAGGCTGTTTTCCCGATTATTGTTGTCTGTGTGCAAAGATGTCTTTCTGATTATATGACTTGAGGCAGAAGAGCAATGATCCCTAGATGCAGTTCAGATGAGGCAACAGGGGTTGTCTCCGAAAGTGACAGGAACATCCAATGACCAAGAAAATTCTTGTGGCGCTGACCTCGCATGACCAATTGGGCGACACCGGAGAGAAGACCGGTTTCTGGCTGGAAGAGCTGGCGGCGCCGTATTTTGTATTTGTGGACGCAGGATGTGAGGTCACGCTGGCTTCGCCAAAAGGTGGATTGCCGCCGCTGGATCCAAAGAGCAATGTGCCGGATTTCCAGACAGAGCACACACATCGGTTTGAGGCGGATGCTGCTGCAAATGCCGCGCTGAACACCACTGCGAAACTGTCAGATGTGGACGCGGGTGACTTTGATGCGATTTTCTATCCCGGCGGTCATGGCCCGATGTGGGATTTGGTGGAGGATGCCCATTCCATCAAGTTGATTGAAGATTTCTTTGCCGCGGGCAAGCCTGTGGGATCGGTGTGCCATGGGCCCATTGTCTTGGTGAACGCAAAGGATGCGGCGGGCGAATTTATTGTGAAAGGCCGTAAGGTGACCGGGTTTACAAACTCCGAAGAGGAGGCTGTGGGTCTGACCAATGTGGTGCCACAGCTGTTGGAGGACACCCTGATTGCGCGCGGAGGTCTGTATGAAAAGGGAGAAGATTGGCTGTCGTTTGTGCAGAAAGACGGCAATCTGCTGACCGGTCAGAACCCCAACTCCTCCACCGCAGTGGCGGAGCTTGTGATTGACGCGCTCTCAATTACCTAAGTGACTGAGAAAAAATCGTGTTTCACGTGAAACAACGCGCCGGAGGGGAGTGGCTCCGGCGCGATTTTGTTCAGGCAGCGCGGTCTGTCAGCATCTCATCTACAATGGATACCGCCACTTCGGCCGGGCTGCAGTCAAGGGAGGCGGCACGCTCAAAAATCCGCTCCAGAGTGAGCTCAACAGCGGCGAGTTTTTCGTCCACGTAAGCGGCGCGGTCAGCGATGCCCAGCACTTCGGTGGCGACGTTGATGATGCCACCGGCGTTTGCGACAAAATCGGGAGCATAGAGAATACCACGGGCGTGCAGGCGGGCACCGTCTTCCGGGGTGGCCAGTTGGTTGTTGGCCCCGCCACAGATGGCAGCGACCCGAAGTTTTGCGATACTGTCTTGGTTGAGGATGGCGCCAATGGCACAGGGCGCGAAGATGTCCGCTTCTACGGTAAGGATTTCATTGGGGCCCGCGATGGTGGCGCCGTATTTTTTAGCCAGTTTGGCGACACGTTTGGGCTCGATGTCGGCAATGATCAGTTTGGCACCAGCGTTATGCAGAAGATCGCATAGATAGGTGCCGACATGGCCGAGCCCTTGCACGGCGACCTTGCGCCCTTTCAGATCCGCAGATCCAAAGCGGTGCTGCGCCGTGATTTTGAGGGATTGGAAGATGCCGCGCGCGGTGATTGGAGATGGGTCTCCGCTGGCGTGTGGCCCATTGGGTAGACCGGCGACAAATTTGGTTTCGGTGGCCAGCAAAGCCATGTCGTCCGGGCTCATGCCCATGTCTTCTGCTGTCCAGTATGTGCCCTCAAGCGTGTTGATGGCGCGCGCGAAGGTCAGCAGCTGGGCAGACGTCTTCTGAGTTGCGTCCCCCATGATCACAGCTTTGCCACCGCCAAGCGGCAGGCCCGCGGCGGCGTTTTTATAGGTCATGCCTTCAGACAGGCGCAGTGCGTCTGTCAGAGCCGCGTCTTCTGACGTGTAGCGGCGCATGCGCAGACCGCCCGCAGCAGGCCCAAGTTTGGTGGAATGCACCGCGATAAAGCCCGTTAGGCCGATGGTGTCGTCGCAAACGCGCAATACGGTTTCGTGACTGCTGATCGGCAAGCGGGAGATTTGCATGGCTCTTCCTATGGTCTCTTCTTAGAATCGCTGAGTGAAGTGGCGCAGAAAATGGCACATCACAAAGAGAGGTTTTCCCCAAATACCCCTACCCAAATGGGTTATTTTTAGAGATAAACTCCTAAATAGGGTTAATTTTTGGAGAAAATCTTTATGGATGCCATTGATCTTAAGATTGTGCGTGCGCTGCAGCTTGATGGGCGCATGAAGATTGGCGACCTTGCTGAGAAAGTTGGCCTCTCGCCAACGCCCTGTGCACGGCGGCTTGAGCGGCTGCAAAATGATGGCGTGATCACGGGGTATGGCGCTCGCGTGGATCCGCGCAAAATTGGGCTGCCTGTGACGATTTTTGTGAATGTTGAGCTGGAACAGCAATCCGCAGAATCCGTGCGCGATTTTGAGCGGGCCGTGCGGGCCTTTGAGGAGGTGATGGAATGTTACCTGATGACGGGGTCGCGAGATTTTCTGCTGCGTGTCGTGGCGGCGGATCTGGAGGCTTTTGATGCGTTTCTGGAACACCGCCTGATGCGGGTCAAAGGGGTGCGCAACATTGGATCGCATTTTGCTCTGCGCGCGCTGGTGCGGCGCGATGTGTTGCCCGCGATGTGAGCCTAGAGATCGTAGCGTTTTAGAATTTTGGACACTTCTGTGCCGTCCTCCAGCTGAATGCCGTCTTTGCGACCATAGGTTTCAAAACTGCGGCTTTGATAATAGGCCAGACCTCCGGCGTTATCTGCGCGGATTTCAGCGTTGATCCAACTGTACCCCATGGTGCGGGCGGCGGCTTTGGTGGCATCAAAAAGTTTGGAGCCGATGCCAAGCCCGGTGCGCCCGGTCTTTACAAATGTGCCGATTTCACAGGCCTCCGCTTGCAGGCCCGCGAAGGGGCCAATCCATTGGAAGCCGAGGACATCTCCCGCGTGATTCATGGCAACATGCCAGATCGCACGATCGGGATCGGCCATCAGCCAATCTGCCAATGCCTCCCGCGACAGGGGCGTGGTCAGAGCGGTGGTGCCGCCGATTTCAATGATGTCATTGAGCAGATCAGCGGTTTGGCGCAGGTCTGCGGACGTGCCTTGTTGAACGATGACATGAGACATTAAGGGGCACCTGACCTTGGGGTGGCATTCAGAGGCTTGAAAGAAGCGTGATGTGACGTGTGGTGAAGTCTTTGCGCACCTCAACCGGTGGACGCAGATGGATGGAGAGACCGTCGATGATTTTGGGGTCGGGGGTTCCAAAGAGTTTGTTGGCCTCGCTCACGGAGAAGCCAGCGATCTGTGTGGCCTCCATCCAGGCGGAGATCTTATCGGCTTTTTTGATCTGAGATTTCAGACGCTTTGGGGTTTCTGCGGGGAGGCCAAAGCGGATGTGAATGGCCGCAGTGAGCCGGTCGTCGAGCTTGCCGTAATCGGGACCGACAGCGGCTTTGACCGGTGAAATCATATCGCCGATGACATATTCCGGCGCGTCATGCAGCAGCGCGGTGAGCCGGGTTTTGGGGGTGGCGGATTTAAACATGCGCCCGTAGATTTCTTCGACCAGGAGAGAGTGTTCCGCCACAGAATAAGGGAAATCACCCTTGGTTTGCCCATTCCAGCGGGCGACAAAGGCGAGACCGTGGGCGATGTCTTCGATTTCGATGTCCACCGGGGTCGGGTCCAGCAGGTCGAGCCTGCGCCCGGACAGCATACGTTGCCAAGCTCTTGTCACGCGAAAGCCTTTCACTACTTCTCAGTGGTAGCTACTGCATTGAAACGGTGGGGAGCAATGACTTTGCGTGATGCACCGTGGCATGCGGCGCAAGGGAGGCGGCAAAAAGTGCCGATAGCGGGCTTAGCTGGCGGCAACACCAGAGGACATCATCACGTTCACAAGAACGATCAGCGTGGCCAGAAGCAAGACGGTTGGGACAAGAAGAGCTGATTTAAACATGCCCCTTAGTGACGGAAAATTCATAACCAAAAACCTAACAATTAAAGGTTTCTTATAGGTTGGTTTCCAAAGACCTAACAGTCAGGGGAGCCTGACTAAAAATTAGGCAATTGCGCTTGACCTGTGGGCGAGGCCACAAAAGCGCCACAATCACCGTGCAGCCTGAAGCGGTGCCGGGATCACGTGCTGCCACAATTCAACGTGATCTGCTGTGTTTTGTAAAAGCGCGCCGGGGCACCGACATGTTTAGCGAGGGGGGCACGTAATCACGGCTTCCTCCCGCGTGTCCTCCTCTCCAACCTCAACGGCTTGACTTTATCTGGTTGAGCCAGCGCGAGAAAGGAGAGCGCTATGTTTAAGAGACTTGTAGGAACTGCGTTGTTGTTTGGCATG
The DNA here is from genome assembly GCF_001458175.1 of Shimia marina. GTDB lineage: Bacteria > Pseudomonadota > Alphaproteobacteria > Rhodobacterales > Rhodobacteraceae > Shimia > Shimia marina. The sequence goes on along the minus strand of NZ_CYPW01000006.1, from coordinate 504,801 downwards.
GCTGCGGCCGCGCCGCCTGCATTTGCCAATGCATGTGGGCCACGAGAGATGGTGGTCGACCGGCTTGAAAATCACTATTCAGAAGCGCGCAGTGCCGCTGGATTGCAGGGTGGCGGGGGCAAGAAAATGGCCATTCTGGAGGTCTTTTCCTCTGATACCACAGGCACGTTCACGGTGATCCTGACCAATGCGGAGGGGATGTCTTGTATCCTTGCGGCGGGCACGGATTGGTTTCAGCACGCGCCAGACCTGCGTCCGGCAGGTATTGATGGGTAGTAACGTTGTAGAAACCCTGTGTGAGTGTTATCTGGTCGCCAAGGAAACCCTGCATAGGAGCTGGGCGCCATGGCGACCGATTACACTGTAAAAGATATTTCTCTGGCCGATTTTGGCCGCAAGGAACTGGATATTGCCGAAACCGAAATGCCGGGCCTGATGGCGCTGCGTGAGGAATACGGCGAAGCGAAGCCACTGAGCGGTGCGCGCATCGTTGGCTCGCTGCACATGACCATTCAGACCGCTGTTCTGATTGAAACGCTGGTGGCTCTGGGCGCGGATGTGCGCTGGGCAAGCTGCAACATTTTCTCCACTCAGGATCACGCGGCGGCGGCGATTGCCAAAGCGGGTATTCCGGTGTTTGCGATCAAAGGCCAGAGCCTTGAGGAGCACTGGGACTATCTGGACAAATCGTTCCTGTTTGAAGACGGGCCCAACATGATCCTCGATGATGGCGGCGACGCGACGCTCTACGTGCTGCTGGGCGCAAAGGCGGAAGCGGGCGAAGACCTCGGCGTGCCAACCTCTGAAGAAGAGGAAGTGATCCACAAGCAGATCGCCAAGCGCATGGCACAAAGCCCCGGCTGGTTCACCAAGACCCGTGACGCGATCCAAGGTGTGTCGGAAGAGACCACCACCGGTGTGCACCGTCTCTATGATCTGGTGAAACGTGGCGAGCTGCCGTTCCCGGCGATCAACGTGAATGACTCCGTCACCAAATCCAAATTCGACAACAAATACGGCTGTAAAGAGAGCCTTGTGGACGGCATCCGCCGCGCCACCGACACGATGATGGCCGGTAAAGTGGCTGTCGTTTGTGGCTATGGTGACGTGGGCAAAGGCTCGGCTGCGTCGCTGCGCGGCGCAGGTGCGCGCGTGAAGGTGACTGAGGTGGATCCGATCTGTGCGCTGCAGGCGGCGATGGACGGCTTTGAAGTGACCACGCTGGAAGATGAGATGGCCACCGCGGATATCTTCATCACCACCACCGGCAACAAAGACGTGATCCGCATCGAGCATATGCGCGCGATGAAGGACATGGCGATTGTTGGCAACATTGGCCACTTCGACAATGAAATTCAGGTGGCAAGCCTGAAGAACCATAAGTGGACCAACATCAAAGAGCAGGTGGACATGATCGAGATGCCATCTGGCAGCCGCCTGATCCTGCTGTCTGAGGGGCGTCTGCTGAACCTTGGCAACGCCACTGGTCACCCGTCGTTTGTGATGTCTGCCTCTTTCACCAATCAGGTGCTGGCGCAGATTGAGCTGTTCACCAAAGGCGAGCAGTACAACAACGAAGTCTACATCCTGCCTAAGCATCTGGATGAGAAAGTGGCGGCGCTGCATCTCGCGAAAGTGGGCGCGAAGCTTTCCAAGCTGAGTAAAGAGCAGGCGGATTACATCGGTGTGGGTACCGAAGGCCCGTTCAAGCCAGAGCATTACCGCTACTAAGCCGGTATGTGAGATTATGAGAGCGGCGTCCCAAACTGGGGCGCCGTTTTTATTCGTGTGAAGGCCTTGGGCGCTGTGCGGGGAAAGCGGGGGTGGTTTTCCCTTTGTGCTATGTGCTGCCATGGCTAATTTATGCGCCATACTGGGGTCTGATCCACAGATCAGATGCTTTCATCACCACTCTGGGAGAAAAACATGGGAAAACGGGACGCGCTGATCGCGAAATATGCGGAAGATCTGAAAAACAAATGCGGTATTGAGCCGGATATGGATCTGTTGACCAAAGTGACCATTGGCTGTGGTCCGGCGATCTACAATGATGATGCGTCAACTGTGGCGAGTTCCCAGCCGGAAGAGCTTGAGACGGTCAAAAACAACTTTCTGATCAAGAAGTTGGGCTTGAGCGACGGGCCGGAGCTGATGAGCGCGATTGATGCTGTGATTGAGACCTATGGCAAATCGGAGCGCAACAAATACCGGGCCGTGGTATATTATATGCTGACCAAACACTTCGGTAAAGAAGCGCAGTATCTCTGAAATATTTCGGGATGAGAGTGCGCGCCTGAGGCCTTTCGGCCTTGGGCGTTTTTTCATTTCTTGACAGAGTGCAGAGGGTTCGAGTCAGATTGTAGATACTTGATATTTGCAAGATCGGCTGCGGCTCGGTTAGAAATAATATGTCAGGCTAGGATGGCCGGACCCTAAGAATCAAGGACGCGTGTGGTGGTATGGGATACACGCGGGGTGCATAGGGGGTCTGGCTGGAGCGGAGACAGGCCCCCTATGTTAAATTAGAAATCCCTTCCGAATATGGATCACGGAGATGTATTTCTATAGATCCTAGACGTAAGCGCGCCAATGTAAGCGCGCGTTTTGTGCTTTTAAGGCGTTTCGCGGGAGATGCCAGTTCTCAGAACAGCATGTGCACGGCACCCATGGCCGTGCAGCCCAATGTGGCATAGCCCCCATCAATCACCATGAGCGCGCGCGGACGGCTGGCGAAGCTGTAATTGGTGATGATCCAGGGGGTGGCCAGAAAAAGCCCAATCCCCAAGCCTGCGATGAGCCCTTCGCCAATGTTGTCAAAGCCGGAAAGCGCAAAGACATGGCGCATCATGCCGGAGACGATCAGGGCACAGACAAAAGCCCCGATATAGAGCATTGGATTGTTGGCGTTGGCGGGTTTGCCATCCTCTGTTGTGGGCACGCCGGAGGCCGCCATCCAGGGTTTGGCAAGTGTCATGTACCAGATGGAGCCCAGCACATATGAGGCCAGAGCCGCGGCAAAGACTGCTAGAAATTCCATGAAGTGTTCTCCCCTCCGCTAAAATGACGCAGGGGAAATTATGCCTGAATTTTCAGATTTGAGAACCGCTGAGTTCGAGAATGATCTGCCATTCTTCCGCGGTGACTGGTTGCACCGAGAGGCGGGCGCTTTTGACCAGAACCATCTCGCTGAGCCGAGGATCGGCTTTGATCATTTCCAGCGACACCGGGCGTTTGAGTGGGGCGACGGCTTTGATATCCACACAGTCCCAGCGATCATCCTCTGTGGTGCTGTCGGGGTGGGCTGCGGCGCAGACCTCCACAACACCCACCACGGATTTCTCTTTCTGAGAATGGTAGAAAAAGCCGCGGTCTCCCACGGCCATGTCCCGCATGAAGTTGCGCGCCTGATAGTTGCGCACGCCGTCCCATTCCTCCCCGGCTTCGCCCTTTGCAACCTGCTGGTCCCAGCTCCAGGTGGAGGGTTCGGATTTGAACAGCCAATAGCGCATCAGCCCAGAACCTTGTTCCAAGCCTGAAGCGTGACGCTCTCAAACAGACCGGCGGCTTTGTAGGGGTCATTTGCGGCCCAGGCCTCCGCTTCGGCCATATCTGCGACGTTGAGAATGATCAGGGAGCCGCACATCTCTCCGGCGTCATCCAGAAAGGGGCCCGCCATCATGATGGTGTCGCCGGAACCTTTCAGATAGGCAACATGGGCGTCACGGTTGGCTTTGCGCACATCCAGCGCGCCGGGTTTGTCTTTGGCCATCAGGGCGATCAGCATCGGTCATTCCTCCTTGGGGGGTCTTGCTAGCAACATTTCCATGGCGTCGCGGATTTGCAAGCCCCCATCGAGGATTGCGACCACGGCTGCGGTGATAGGCATGTCGATATTCATCACTTTTGCGCGGGCATGGGCGGCGCGGGCGGTTGCCGCTCCTTCAACAGTCACCGATGGGTCAAAGTCTTCTCCCCGCCCCAGAGACAGGCCAAAGCGATAGTTGCGCGATTGGTCAGATGAACATGTCAGGGTCAGGTCGCCAAAACCGGACAATCCGGCAAGCGTGTCTGGCTGGGCGCCAAGTGCTTGCGCCATACGCTGCATTTCGGCGTAGCCGCGTGTCATCAGTGCGGCGCGGGCGCTGTCGCCGAGACCGGCACCAATGGCGATGCCACAGGCGATGGCAATCACGTTTTTGAGCGCCCCGCCCAGCTCGGCCCCCACTGTATCTGTGGTGCGGTAGATGCGTAAATTAGGGGATAGCAGTCTCTGTTGCAGGGCTTTTCCGGTATGTTCTTCAGGCGTGGCCAAGGTCAGCGCGGTGGGCAGGCCACGGGCGATGTCGGCGGCAAAACTGGGGCCGGTGAGAATGGCCGGTGTCGCCTTTGGCAACACATCGCGGATCACTGCCACAGGGCCAAGTTGTGTGCCAAGTTCGACCCCCTTGCAACAGGCGATCAGGGTGCGGCCTGACAGCTCTGGATGGGATTGCAGCAGGCCGCGCAGTTTTTGCATCGGCACGGCCAGCAGGATCACATCGGAAAGAGAAGCGGTGAAATCAGCTGTAACAGAGACTGTTTTGGGCAGTGTTACCCCCGGCAGGCGGGGGTTTTCACGCTGGCTCTGCATGTCTTGGGCGGCCTGCGCATCCCGGGCCCAAAGCGTGACCCGATCACCGCCACGGGCAAAAGCCACGGCGAGTGCTGTGCCAAAGGCGCCAGCGCCGAGAACGGAAATCATGCTTTGGCTCCTTTTTTGCCAGAGCCAAGCAGGGCAGGGGCAGTTTGATCCAGCGGCCAACGTGGGCGCGCGGCAAGCGACATATCATCGATCTGTCCGGCGACGTATTTCTCTAACCCGGCATAGGCAATCATGGCGGCATTGTCGGTGCAGAGCGCCAAAGGGGGTGCCGTAAAGGTCACATTGTTTTGAGCACAAACAGTCTCTAACGCGGCACGAATGGCGGTATTTGCCGCCACGCCTCCGGCTACGGCAAGCAGGGGCTCTGAGGGGGCGTCCGCCAGATAGAGTGCCAGTGCGCGGCGGGTTTTTTCGGCCAGAACATCCACAACAGCGGCTTGAAATCCGGCGCAGAGATCGGCGCGATCCTGAAGGGTCAGGCCGCCCTGTTCGGCGATCAGAGCATCGCGTTGACGCAAGAGTGCGGTTTTGAGGCCGGAGAAGGACATGTCACATCCCGGACGATCCAGAAGCGGCCGGGGGAAGCGGAAACGTTTGGGATCCCCTTTGGTCGCTTCGGCCTGCACGGCGGGGCCTCCGGGCTGTGGCAGACCCAGCAGGCGGGCGGTTTTGTCAAAGGCTTCGCCGGGGGCATCGTCAATTGTGCCGCCCAGTCGGGTGAATTTTTCGGCGCTATGGGCGATGAGAAACTGACAATGTCCGCCCGACACCAGAAGCATCAGATAAGGAAAGGCCACCTGATCTGTGAGGCGCGGGGTCAGGGCGTGACCGGCCAGATGGTTCACGCCAATCACCGGCACACCGAGGCTGGCAGAGAGGCCTTTGGCACACATCACGCCGGAAATCACACCGCCGATCAGACCCGGCCCGGAGGTGACGGCGATGGCATCAACCTCTTTGAGGGTCACACCGGAGGTCACGAGCGCTTCCTCGATGCTGAGGTCAATCTTTTCGGCATGGGCGCGGGCGGCGATCTCTGGCACCACGCCGCCATAGGGCGCATGCAGATCAGTTTGGCCATAGACCACAGAGGCGAGGATCTCGGCGGGGCCTTCCACAGGTTGGCGCAGAATTGCGGCGGCGGTGTCGTCACAGCTGCTTTCGATGCCGAGAATGGTGAGGGGTCTGTCCATGTGCCACATGTCCTTGCCGTTGCGCCGGGGTTCTGTGGCAGGTAACACCAGAAGGCGGTTCAAACAATCCCGGCGGGCCTGATGGTGGATGAGACCCCTTTGATTTTGCTGACGCGGCCACGGGCCGATGCGGAGGGGTTTGCCGCCAATCTGAGGAAACAGGGTGTCATGGCGCGCATTGTGGTCTCTCCGATTGTGGAGATTGTGCCGATGCCCAATCAAAGCGCGCTTATGGCGGAGGTCAGCGGGGCCAGCGGCGTGATCTTTACATCCCGCAACGCGGTGGCGGCGGCACCAGAGGGCGTGGGGCAGTTTGCGTGGTGTGTTGGCTCAGCGACGGCGGAGGCCGCGCGTGCCAAAGGCTGGTCTGCGGTGGCGGCAAAGGGGGATGCGGATCAGTTGGTTGCGCGAATTCTGGCCGATGCGCCCAAAGGTCCGCTGATACATCTCTGCGGTGCGGTGACACGGGGCGCGGTGGCACAGCGCCTGAATGCTGCGGGGCTGAACACGCGGGAAATTGTGGTCTATCGACAAGAGGCGCGCGGGCTTTCGGAACCTGCTTTGCAGATATTGTCGCAAAAAACCCCTTTAATAGTGCCGCTTTTCTCTCCCAGAGCTGCTGCCCTCTTTGGGGCGCAAGGCCCGTTTGACGCGCCGCTTACTGTGGTTACCATGAGTGAGGCTGTGAAAGAGGCTTTGGGGGAATTGCCCTGTGATCAGGTGATTTTGGCGGCGCAGAAGGATGCAGAGAGTATGACAAATGCCATCACGGGACTGTTAGACGCAGGGTGACGCATTGAGACAAAAGAGATGCTCGCCTAGATTGGTGCTGCATTTGCAAAAAAAACGGATTCGAAAGGGTGACCTGTGGGGACCACGGATAAGTCGGACAAGCCAAGCGAAGATCTCAAGGATCAGCCTGATGTTCAGGCAGCGGAGCTGACAGAGGAGGCCGATCAGGTCGAAGACGCCGAGATTTTAGAAGACATCGCGGCGGAGGCGGAGGATCCAGACCTTGAGGGGGCGGAGCCCACTGCAGAGGACCCGTTGGAAATCGCGGAACCTGCGGAAGATGCGCTGTCCGTTGAGACGGATGAGACGCCGGAGGACGCAACAGATGTGCCGGAGAACGCTCCAGAGCCAGAAGTTGAGGCTGAGATTGCGCCGGAGCCAGAGGTATCTGCGCCAAGCACGGAGGCGCCACCCGTGACGCCCGCACCGCGCAAAGGTGGCTTTGTCCCGCTTGTGCTTGGTGGTGTGGTGGCTGCGGCCATTGGATTTGGCGGGGCTGTCTATTTTGGCGATCAGCTTGGCCTTGGGGCCGATACCAAAGCAGCCATGGCCGAGATGTCTGAGACCTTGAAGGCGCTTGAGGCGGCCCAAGCCGCGCAGGTGGAGGCCGCTGAGACAGCCCGCAGCGAAGGGGCGCAGCAAGGCGCAGCTTTGACGGGGCTTGGGGCAGAGATCAGTGCCATGTCAGAGGCAGTGGCCGCGCTGGAGGCCCGGCTGACCGCGATTGAGACACGTCCGCTGGATGAAGGGGCCAGTGCCGCGGCGCTGGCGGCCTATGGGCGCGAAGTGGCCGCACTTAGGGAGCTTGTGGCAGAGCAGGCAGACACGGCTGCGGCGCTGAAGGAGAAGGCGGATCACTCTGCACAGGCGGCTTTGGCGCGCACAGCGGTGACGCGTATTGTGGCCGCGCTGGACAGCGGCGCGCCGTATCGCGCGGCGATTGTGGATCTGACCTCTGTGACGGGTGGCAGTGTTGCCCCCATTCTGGACAGTCACGCGGATGAGGGCATTGTGACGCTTGCGGCTCTGATTGAGAGCTATCCGGATGCGGCACGGGCCGCCTTGGCGCAGGCGCGGGCTGATAAGGTTGATGCGGGCAGCGGCAATAAGCTGGGCAATTTCCTGAAAACGCAATTTGGCGCGCGCTCTGTGGAAGCGCGGGAAGGCAGTGACACGGATGCGATCCTCAGCCGCGCGGAAGCGGCGCTGAAAGCGGGGGATCTGGACGCGGCACTTGCTGAATTGGACACGCTGGCCGAGGGGCCAAAATCTGTGATGTCAGAATGGGCCGCGCAAGCGCAGACCCGTCGCGATGTCGCGCAAGCCGCCGAAGATCTGGCGCAAACCCTGAACAACAACTGAGGGTCGTTTTATGCTCTGGTCCCTGATCAAAATTATTGCGTTTATCGCCATTGTCGCCGGGCTGACATATGGCTCGATTTATCTCCTTGAGACCGAAGGTGGTGTCATGGTCACTGTGGCGGGTGTGGAATACAGCCTTGGCCCGTTTCAGACCGCGCTGGCGCTGATTGCGCTGGTGACGGCAGTCTGGTTTGGCATCCTGCTGTTTGGCTTTCTGGTGGCTGTGCTCAAATTCCTCAACGGCGATGAGACGGCGATCAGCCGGTATTTTGACCGCAACCGCGAAAAACGGGGCTATCAGGCGCTGTCTGACAGTGTGATGGCGCTGGCCTCTGGTGAGGGGCGCGCGGCCATGGAGAAGGCGCGGATTGCCGAGAAGAAGCTGGGCAAGCCGGAGCTGACCAATCTGATTGTGGCGCAGGCTGCGGAGATGAGCGGCGACAGCAAGAAGGCCGAAGAGACCTACAAAAAGCTGCTCAAGGATGAGAGCACGCGCTTTGTGGGTGTGCGGGGGCTGATGAAGCAGAAGCTGGTGGCCGGCCAGACGGATGTGGCGCTGAAGCTGGCTGAGACGGCCTTTGCCCTCAAGCCGCGCCATGAAGAGGTGCAGGACACGCTGCTGCGGTTGCAGACGGAGAGCAAGGACTGGAAAGGCGCGCGTGGGACACTCAATGCGAAGCTGCGCCACGGCACCTTGCCACGCGATGTGCACCGGCGCCGGGATGCGGTGCTGGCTCTGTCTGAGGCCAAGGATGTGATTGCCGAAGGGGCCACAGTGGAGATGCGCGAGCAGGCCATTGAAGCCAACCGCCTGTCTCCGGATTTGATCCCGGCGGCGGTGATTGCCGCCAAAGGCTATATCGACAAGGGCAAGCCGCGTAATGCGACCCGCCTGATCAAAAAGGCCTGGGATGCGCAGCCGCATCCGGATCTGGCGGCGGCCTTTGCGGAGATCGCGCCAGAGGAAACCCCAGAGGCGCGCATCAAACGGTTCAAAGCGTTGGTTAAAAACACGCCGGAGCATTCTGAAACCAAGATGCTGATGGCGGAGCTTTACATTGCGGCAGAGGACTTCCCGGAGGCCCGTCGGGCGCTGGGCGGTCTGCATGAGAGTGACCCGACGCAGCGTGCGTTGACGATCATGGCGGCGATTGAGCGCGGTGAAGGTGCCAATGACGCGGTGGTCAAAGGCTTCCTTGCCAAGGCGCTGAGCGCGCCGCGTGGGCCGCAATGGGTGTGCAGCAACTGTAATGCGATCTATGCGGAATGGACGCCGGTCTGTGACAATTGCGGCGGCTTTGACACGTTGGTCTGGACCACGCCACCGGAGAGTGAGGCGCTGAACGTGACCAGCGCAGCCATGTTGCCGCTGATCATTGGGGCACTGGAAGACCACTCCGAAGAGGAGGTGCCGGAAGCGGCGGATGTTGTGGAGGGGGACGCCAGCGAGGCCCCTGAAAGCGCAGAGGCCAAACCCGTCTGAGGCGCGGCCTCCTAAGACCCAGAAAATTAAGCGGCTCTGACTTTGGTCAGGGCCGTTTTTCTTTGGGCCTAAGCTTGGGAAAACCGCATTGGATCAAAGGGAGAGAGATCTGTGTTGGGGCTGCGTCCTGTGATCAGATCCGCCACCAGACGCCCGGTTTTGGCCCCGCCGGTAAGGCCGATATGTTGATGGCCGAAGGCGGCAAACACGCCACTTTGACCAATCTCTCCGACCATGGGCAGGCTGTCTGGCAGCGTGGGGCGGAAGCCGAGCCATTCGCTTTCGCTTTCGGCTGTGAGCGTGGGGAAGACCTCGGCCACCTTGCGGCGCAGCAAGGCCAGAGGGGCCTTGGATTTTTTCTCTGACAGATCGGCAAATTCTACAATGCCGGCACAGCGCAGGCCCTGATCCATCGGGGTGGCCACAAATTTGGCGGCATTGATCATGACGGGATGGTTGGTGCGCGCAGAGGGGTTTTTGAAGGTGATGTGATAGCCGCGTTCAGCCTCCAAGGGCACAGTCAGGCCCAGTTTGCGCATCAGAGGCTTGGACCAGATGCCCGAGGACAGCACAGCGTGATCACACGCAAATTGTGCGGTCTTGGTTTTCACCACAGACACATGGCCGCCGGACAGATCGAAATCTCGCACCTCATCCTGCACAAAGGTGCCGCCCATCTCCGTGAAAGTTTCAACCAATGCCTGCACATAGGAGGCCGGATTGAGGATAAACCCGTGGTTCTTGAGCACCGCGAGAAGCTGTGTTTGGGCGTTTAGGATCGGTTCAATTTCCTGAACGGCAGGGCCTTCGACGATGTCGGGCACAAAGCCAGCTTCGGCGCGCAAGCCCCAGCCGTAGCTGTCTGCCTCAAAAGCGGCGCGGTCTTTGTAGGCAAAGAGATAGTCCGTTTCGACGATGAACCGCGCGGCGGCGGTGTTATGGGCAAGTGACTTGTGTTGGTCCACGCTGTCGCCGATGAGATCCGCCAAGGCGCGACTGACCCGACGGGCGTCTTTGTCATTGGCGTGGCCGAGAAATTTCACAAACCAAGGCAGCAGGCGTGGCAGGTGCTGTGGTTTCAGAAACAGAGGGAAATTCGGATCCATCAGATAGCCGGGTGCTTTGCGCGCGAGGCCGGGTGTGGCATTGGGCACGATGGCCGCGCTTGCCAGCAGGCAGGCGTTGCCAAAAGAGGCCGCCATGCCGGGTTTGTCCCGATCAATCAGGGTGACGGCACAGCCCGCGCGCTGTAGCCACAAAGCGGTGGCCGCCCCATTGATGCCTGCGCCGACCACGACGACGGTTTTCTGTGTCTGTGACATGCACCCGCTCCCCTTGTTTGACACAGTAGTGACGCTACCTGAGGGAGGTTTCAAACAAAATTCCGGGCTTTGGGTCAGATGCCGCGCAGCACCTCACGCAACTGATTGAGTTTGATCGGTTTGGCCATATGCGCATTCATCCCGCTGTCGAGACAGGCTTGTCGATCCTCAGGGGCGGAATGCGCGGTCAAGCCGATGATATGGCTGGGCTGCGCGCCGGAATGTGTTTCCAGCTTTCGGATTTCGCGTGTCGCATCCAAACCGTTCATAACGGGCATGGAAACATCCATCAAAACCAGATCAGGATGCGCTTTTTCAAACTGTGTCACAGCTTCTTGTCCGTCATTGGCTGAGAGGAAAGGAATACCCAACCGCGAGAGGAAGATTTCAATCAGCCTGCGGTTGGTCTTGTTGTCATCCACAATCAGGATGGTCTTGTTTGAACCAGCAATCGACAATTCTTCTGCAATTGTCTCACGGGCGTTGGTTTTGGGAGATGCGCGTTGGTTTTCAGCCTCGGATTGCGGATCGTTGTGGATGGCCGGATTCTCTGGCTGAACGGCCTGAAGGAGCTTGCTTGTCTGGACAGGTTTGAGCAGCTCGCCATCATAAGTGCAGACGCCGTGGTGTTCTGTTACCAGCGCATCTTCGATTGGGCGGATGGCGATCACGCGGGTGGCCGCGCCTGCGAGGGCCGTATCCAGATCGGTTCGCAGTTTCTGTTCCTCAAAGTCGGTGAATTTGGTCTCCGTCAGGACGACATCAAAAGGCGCACCGTCGCTCTGAGCGGTTTGCAGGGCGGCACACGCATCCTGCGGTGATGAGAAGGTGGCGACCTGTGCGTTCCACTCTGAGAGCACCTCGTTCATGACAAACAGGGCGGTCGGTTCAGGCTGTAGCACCAGAATTTTGGCGTTGTGCAGATCGGCCGTGTGAATGTGTTGCTCTGGCAGTTTGCTGTCGGGCGTACGGATCGGAATATTGAATGAGAAGGTGGTGCCTGTCCCCAGTTCGGACTTCACCCAGATGCGACCGCCCATAAGTTCGACGAAGCCTTTGGCGATTGCGAGACCAAGGCCAGTGCCCTGATGCTTGCGGCTGTAGGAGCCATCGACTTGTGTGAACTGATCAAACACCGCGCTGAGGCTTTCTTCGGGGATGCCCACACCGGTGTCACAGACGTCGATCTGAAGCATTTCGCCCTCGACCTCCTGCTTGCGGGTGGCATTGATCAGCACATAGCCGTCATCGGTGAATTTGAGCGCATTGCCCACCAGATTGATGATCACCTGCTGAATACGTGCGTCATCCCCAAGCAATGTCAGCGGCAGATCTGGTTCCACCCGTGTCAGGATGTCTACGCCCGCTTGCGCGGCCTGAAAAGCGAGCATCTGAGCCGGGCCTTCGATCACGTCAATGGGACGAAAGCGGGTTTCGCGGATCGTCATATGGCCGCTGTCGATCTTGGAAAAATCGAGAATGTCATTGATGATGTGTAGCAGCGTTGAGCCGGAGGAGTGGATGGATTCCAGCAGGCTGTGCTGATTGGGGGACAAATCTGTGTCGGCCAGAAGTTCCGACATGCCAAGGACACCATTCATCGGCGTGCGGATTTCATGGCTCATGCGGGCAAGGAACTGAGATTTTGCCTTTTCGGCGGCTTTTGCCTGTTCGACGGCCACCTGCAGCTCTGTGTTCTTGGCATTCAGGTCGCGCCCGGACACTTCGAGTTTGGTTTGCGTGTCTTCGAGAGATTTCACCCAGGCCCGCAGGTTGCCGAGCATCAGGTTGAAGCTTTCTGCGAGGCTTTCCACTTCGTCGTTGGTGCGGATCACGATGGATTGGTTCAGGTTGCCTTTGGCCGCACGTTCGGTGGCGGAGTTCAGGCGGGCCAGCGGCTCTGTCAGGCGGCGCGAGATCCAGACGCTGAGAAGAATGCCCGTGAGCGTGAAGAAAACGCCAAACATGAGGTTTCTGCGCAGCACCAGATCGACTTCGCGATTGGCGGCGCTGCCATCCAGATCAAAGCGGATCGTGCCGTAATTCACATTGCCATAAAGCGCGGGCACGGCCACCTGAATGCGATCATCTTCAGAAACGATCTGAGTGGTTTCAGAGGCCAGAGCCAGTTCGACAAGCGGGTCTTCGGTGCGCCCCAGAAAAAGGGCGTTGCCATCGGAGGCTCCGTTCACAAGAAGGTAGCCTTCAGGATCCACAAACTTCAGGCTCAGGATATCCGGCTGGCGCATCAACTCCTGATAGATGATGTCGAGTTCCGCAGGTCGGTTGTCAAACAGGTAGGGCAGCGTGACCTCCTGAATGAGGATGCCAAGCGAGTCTGAGCGCTCTGAAAAGCGGGTGTGCACCAATTCAAGCTGCGTAATGGTGTTGAGGTAAATCAGCGTTGTCACAAAGGCGCCGATCATCAGACCAAAATACATGGTCATGCGCCGCCCGAGACCATAGGTCAGTGAGCGATGCGCCTTAAGGATACGTCCTGTCGTATGGGTTTCTGCGCCAGACATGGTCAGTAGAGCCCTGCCCTCTCTAGATCATCAAGGATTTCATAGATGGGCGCAAAGGCAGCTTCTGCTCCTTCGGGAAAATCATCAAAGCCTGAAGAGTTCTGAAATTTCTTGAGCACCTCGCGCCCATCTGGCGTGCGGTAGAGGTTGGCAAGCTCTGCGCGCAGGTCGCGCAGAATGTCAGGGTCCATGCCTGCGCGGTGCAACAGCACCTGGCGTGGCACGGTTGGCGATTTTGCGAAGGAGACAAATGTGTCCGGGCGGACCTCTTGCAGGAGGCGCAGGCTTTCTGGGTTGGTGGCAATTGCGTCAACGCGGCCACTGGCGAGTAGGTAGATTGAATTTTTGTCGTGGGCGGAGAAAACATATCCCACTTCGTCTTCTTTGGGATCAGCGCTGATGTTGTGCAACTCGTGCAGTTTTAATCCTGAATTGATCAGCATCTGAGCGGGTAGGAGGAACCCGGAAGTGGAGTCCTTTTCCTCAAACGCCATCTTTTTACCTTTAAGGTCTGAAACAGATGTGATGCCACTGTCGACATTGGTGACCAACACTGCGTAGTAGCTGCTTTCACCCTTCTTCCAGTGGCGCATGGTGGGTTTTGCACCAGACACCCGCGCTACTTTCGCGGCGACAAGCGGGCTGTCCATGAAGACATCCACTTCGCCATTCATCATCGCATGAGACATGCGCTCTGATGTGGGGAGCATCAAGACACGCACGCGCGTGACCTTGGAGCCTTCCAGATGGGTTTGCAGGTGGCTGACCAGACTTTCATAGGCGCGCATCTGCGCGCGGACCCCTTCGTTGAGAGTTCCGATCGTGAGTGTTTCCGCGGTCGCCGACAGCGACGCGAAACTGATCAGACAACAGATCAGAGCAGCGCAGACACGTTTCACGCACAACATTTTTTATATCCCCATGCCGTTCTTAAGGCCCTAGAGAGAAAATCTTGACCACCTGTTAACGTGCGCCAAAAGTAAATAAATATATATATTTTTTTATAGAATTCTAATAATCGGCCTTGCGCAGCCATCGAGGCATCTTCTTGCGGCCAGAGGTCATCCTGACATGATTCGTGACGGATCTGATACATGGTGAGACTTTGCAATGAATTTGGGGCACGTACCAGATCGTTGGCGCGGCAAAAGCAAAATGGCGCAACGGAACTTTCTCTCATTGGAAGTCTTATTGGGAATGTCGCTGGTAGACGTAGTTTGAAAAATCAAAAAATAACTAAGTGAAAAACTTTGCGATTTTAATGGGACGTTTGGCGGATTTTCTGAGCTTTTATTATGAAGGTCATGAAGAACTGATCATGATCAGATGCGCAACGCTGCGGATCTCGACGGATGGTAAGGTGAGTTGCTCCGGGGATTTGACGATGTTGGAAGGCATCGAGAGAAATCACTGCGTCAATCCTGGCCTCCAAGCTGCATTCATTCGGCTGCAATTGTCTCTGCCAGCGTGTGGCGCAGACCGTAGTCTGTGTCGAGCACAAGGAGGTCAGCCAGGGGCCGCCCGACCGGTGTTGCAAGATCCGGGCGGCCGATGCAGGTGGCCGGTGTGGTGATGGCCATGCGCAGCGCAGCCTCAGGGGACAGGCCAATGTTGTGGATCAGGCGCTGCACCCCCCGCGCCTGTGTGATATGGGCGCCTGCGAGCGTGCCCTCGCGGTTGATGAGGCGGCCGTCGCGCAGCGTCACGTCATGCCCGTAGAGGGTAAAGTGATCTGGCCCGCCGATGGTGGGCATGGAGTCTGACACCAGCATCATACGGTCAGGTTCTGGGCGGGCGCGAATAGTCAGACCCACCATGCTGTCATCGACATGATAGCCATCGGCGATGATGCCCGCAAAAACGGTCGAGTTGATGATGGCCCCCACCGCGCCGGGGGCGCGGCTGGTCATTGGGGACATGGCGTTGAAAAGATGGGTGGCGCAGGAGGCCCCTGCGGCGATGGCGGCATTGACCTGCGCGGCGGTGGCATCCGTGTGCCCGAGAGACACCACAGCACCGGTTTTGGCCAGAGCGGAGATCTGATCCAGTGTCGCGCTCTCTGGGGCAAGCGTGATCATCACCGGAATGTCGATGTCGCGCAGATGAGTGACCACCGCCATGGTGCGATCATCCAGCGGACGGATGAAGCGCGCCTCATGGGTGCCTTTGCGCGGCTCGGAAATATGCGGGCCTTCGATATGCAGGCCAATAACCCCGTTCATGCCTTCCGCCGCGATCATCGCATTGGCGGCATCTTCGAGCACTTCGGCACGATCGGTGATCACCGTGGGCAAAATCGCAACGGTGCCATGGCGGCGGTGGGCATCAGCCATGGTGGCAATGGTAGCACGGGTTGGGGTGCCATTCAGAAGGGCACCGCCCCCGCCGTTGACCTGAAGGTCCACATAGCCTGGCGTCAGGATGCCAGCGAGCGGTTGGGCGCTCTGCGGGGCCGGTGCAACTTCTTGCACCACATCCTCTGCGATGCGCAGGGCTTGACCTGCACGGAGTGTGGTGCCGTCAAACAGAAGATCCGGGGCGATCCATTGGGGGGTCATATGTGCACCTCGAAGATAGAGAGGGTCTGAGGGAGAGGGCAAAGGGGCGCTTTCATGTGTTGGCCTCTTGCCAGGCAGCATAGGCAGCACCGCGGGCACCGCTGCTGTCCCCGCCCTGTGCCAAGGTCAGATGCGCGGCGGGCAAATCTCCGATTTGGGCGGTCTGTGCGGCCTTGGAGAGCGCCGGAATGACGCCATTGATTTGACTCAGCCCTCCTCCGAGAATGATCAAGTTGGGATCCACCATAAGTGTGAGGCTGTGCAACAGTTCGGCAGTGAGGGCACACCAGAGTGCCCAGACCTCAGCCATGTCCCCATGACGGCGCGCAGCGATCTCCTGCGGCGTAACATCTTTGCCGGTGAGCGTTTTGGCCAGCCGCGCCATCCCCGGCCCGGAAATATAGGTTTCGATACAGCCTTGACGGCCACAGCCGCAGGGATAAACCGGCAGGTTGTGCTGTGCGATAAGATGGGCCGGCGCGGCGGTGTGGCCTACTTCGCCGCCTGTTGCTGTTGGCCCTGATATCAGAGACTGTTTCACCACAACACCGCCGCCGATGCCGGTGCCAAGGATTAAGGATATCACTGTATCATGACCTTGGCCTGCGCCAAAAACGGCCTCAGACAGTGCCATGGCATGGCTGTCGTTCACATAGGTGATCGCTCGTCCGCAGGCGGCATTGATATCGCTGGGAAACGCCCTGCCTGTTGCCGGCAGATTGGCGGTGAGTGTGATCCCGGTGTGTGGATTGATCAAGCCAGCGGCGCCGATGCCGACGGGCAATTTGCTGCCGCATTGGGCCTCGGCCCAGGCAACCTGACCCGCGACTGTTTGTACCAGAGCGCCATAGGTTTGAGGTGTGGCTGTGCGGTGGCGGGCCACCTCGGTCCAGGCCTCATCAAACAAGCGCACCTCACATTTGGTGCCGCCCAGGTCAATGCCTGCGGCGGTCATGCGCCCACCCCATGTCGGGGCTCGCGCTTACTCTGACCTGCCAGAGAAGACGTGTGTCTCCAACCGCGCCACTCCGCCGTGGAGCGGTGAGTTTTGCGCCATCTTGCCCAGCTGAAAAGAGCGTCGGTCATAGGGGCTGGATCACTTTCAAGTGGGATACTGATGGCGTGGATTCAAACTCAATGTCTGAGCAGTTTCAAGGATGTCCGTTGCACAGGCGCAGCAGTGGGCAGAAGAATAGGGGGCGTCTAGGCAGAGCGTGCTCAATTTGTCTCAGAGAGCAGAACCTCTGCCATGCGTTTGGCTTGCATGGCGGGGGCATGGCTATGGGACATGGCTGCAAGCACAATGGCACCCTCTTTCAGCAGGAGCAGTTCTCGTGAAAGCTGCGTGGCCTGTGCATACCCAGCCTCTGCGGCGAGGTTGTGAAAATGATCTTCAAGCAGGCGTTTGTGGTCAAAGGACTGTAGATTGATGGCGTCTTCTTTGGATTGAAATTCTGCGCTGGCTTTGATGAACATGCAGCCCTGAAATTTGTCTTCCAAAAACCACTCTTCCAGCGCATCAAACATCGCGAGAAGCTGCCCTTTGGGGGTGTCAGATAAGGCTTCCATGCGGCCAAAAAGCCAAGTTCGAAAATTCTCGTCCCGCAGCTGTAGCACCGCGCGGATTAAGTCCTCTTTTGTGCGGAAGTGTTTGTAGATCGAGGTTTTGGACACCCCGGTTTCTTTGGCGACCAGATCCATTCCGGTCGCATGAAACCCGTTCCGATAGAAGAGTGGCAGGGCGTTTTGAATCAGTTCTGCGCGCTTGTTGTGGCTCATCGTGGCCTCTTGCTTGACTGCATTGTGCATAAAACACCTATGAACGTGGGTCAATTCACAGGGATGTTTTCTATACTTTACAGAGCTTTAAGAGAGTGGATCACAGTTTGCGAAGAGCGTGATCACGATTTTGCGTTTTGCAAAGGTGAACAGATCGGTGCATGTATTCAGATAAAGATTAACAGATCAGTTCACGTTGAAGGATGCCAACACAATGCACCGATACCCTCTGACCGCTACGCCAGCCAATCTGTTGTTTGTGCTGGCCTTGGCTCTGATCTCCTACGCTGTGGGTCCGGCGCCAACACAAGCCGCCTTGCCCAAGCCCGAGCAGGTTCACGCGCCGCCTGCGTTTTCTCTCCCTCTCACGCGTAAAGACGATTGAGCCCATCGTCTTGCGTGGTTCCGGTCGGTGGCCAGATCCGTCCCAAGACTCCGCCGGCCGGAACCTTAAAAAAACACACCCAAAAGGACCGATATCCATGTCAGTACAACGCCCTCCTCTGCCTCCCTTCACCTTTGAAACCGCCACAGAAAAAGTACGCCGCGCAGAAGATGCCTGGAACACTCGCAATCCCGACATTGTGACCCCGGCCTATTCCGACCACAGTGAGTGGCGGAATCGGGCGACCTTCCTGAAAGGCCACGCGGATATCCATGCGTTCCTGACCGCCAAATGGCAGCGAGAACAGGAGTATCGACTGATCAAAGGCTTATGGACCTTTGCGGAAAACCGGATTGCCGTGCGCTTTGCCTATGAGTGGCATGATGCAGCGGGGCAATGGCATCGCTCTTATGGCAATGAGAATTGGCAGTTTGACGCAGATGGGCGCATGGAGCGCCGGATTGCCTCAATCAATGATCTGGAGATCACCGAGAAAGAGCGTCTGTTCCATTGGGCCTTGGGGCGCCGGCCAGAGGGTCACCCCGGTCTCGAAGACCTGAACCTGTAAGGAGGTTTGGCATGGCGATTGCCTTTGCAGAGATTGCATTCACGCCTGAGGTGCAGCGTCAGCAGGAGAAGTTTGGCGCCACCAGCTATGGCAGGTTTTTGTCCGCCGAAAGCGCAGGCGGTGACCGCTTGTCCTTGACTGAAGCCACCTTCATTCAGGCACAGGAGGGGTTTTATCAGGCAAGCGTCTCGGAGACCGGATGGCCCTATGTCCAGTTTCGTGGAGGGCCTGCTGGGTTTTTGAAGGTGCTGGATGACAAGACAATTGCCTATGCCGATCTGCGGGGCAATCGCCAGTATATCAGCCTTGGAAACCTTCAAGGCAATGATCGGATTTCGTTGATTTTGATGGATTATGTCAACGCGCGGCGACTCAAGATCTGGGGGCGGGTGGAGATCGTGGATCGGGACTCGCCCCTGTTCAATGCCTTGCCTGCTGCGCTTTTGCCGCCGCGCGCAGAGCGGTTGATTAAAATCCATGTGGAGGCTTTTGACTGGAACTGTCCGCAGCATATTCCGCGCAGGTTCACCGAAGGTGAGGCGGTGGATCGCATTGCTGAACTTGAGGCGGAGAATGCCGCGCTGCGTGGTGCGTTACGCGATGGTGTGGCGGCGGGATAGACGCCTGAACACGGGCGGTCATACGTTTAGATGGTATTGTTTGTGTCGCGACTTGCGCCCCGCTGGACGCTGGTTTTGATCACGATTTGAGGGGGGGGGTGGTGCCGCTGATAGGACTCGAACCTACGACCCCATCATTACGAATGACGTGCTCTACCAGCTGAGCTACAGCGGCGCCGACGCGGTGTATAGGGGCATGACTTTGGCATGGCAAGTAAAATTCAGGCGCATAAACCTACACGAATCCCCCCGGCCAGCCCCCCTTTTGAGAGGTAAGGAAAGCCGTAGGAAAACGTCATAAAATGCACGGATTTTGCGCTCGGACCGCATGATTTTTGAACTTTAAAGGAAGCTTTAAGCCCTGTTCCTCTACAGCAGAGGGACGCCTGAGGTGGCGCGATCAAGTCCAATTTTCGATGTGAAGACCGGGCGGCGCTCTCGGGCCAGTGGGTAAGAAGGGCGCAGAATGGGCAGTGGCCAAAACATCGTGTTGCAAGTGGATGAGCTGGGGCACAGCTACCGTCCAGAGCATCGTGGATGGCTGACGGTCAGGCCCGAGTTGCGCCCGTTGCGCGATGTGTCTTTTACAGTGCGCGCGGGGCGCATCCTTGGGATTATCGGTAATAGTGGGGCGGGCAAATCTACTTTGTTGCGTATTCTGCGAGGACTGGAGAGACCCGAGAGCGGGCATGTCCGGCTTATGGGCAAGGATCTCTACAGCTTAAAACATGCGCAGTTGCGCAGGCTTCGGTGGGGTTTTCAGTATCTGTCCTGTGAAACTGTTGATGCGTTGCCTGTGAACAGAACAGCCTTCGATCTTGTGGCGCGCGCGTTGAAGGCGCATGGGTTGACCAACACACAGGTGCGCAAAGCACGGGTGGAAGAGGCGCTCCGGTTGCTGGAGTTCAGTTTTGCGGACGGCCAGAAACCGGTGCGTGCTTTGTCTCAATATCAAAGGCAGCGTCTTGTGATTGCGGTGGCAATCGCTTGCCGTCCCCATCTGATCATGGTGGATGAGTTGGCGCAGGGCATGGATCTTTCGGTTCAGGCAGGCATGCTCAAACTGTTGCTCGAGTTGCAGGATATTCTGGAGCTGACATTGGTGGTCAGCAGTGCCAACCTCAGCATCGCTGGCAGTTTCTGTGATGATCTGGTGATCTTGCAGGATGGCGAGGTGGTTGAAGCTGGCCCCGCCCACCGGGTGATGTGGGAACCCGCACATGCGCATACGCAGCATCTTCTACAACAGGCGCGGCAGGCTGAGGTGATGGCTTAGGCCCGCGCTTTTGAGGGCGACATAAGCGGTTCACGACCGTTTTCTGTCAAGACCCAGCAGTCCTGCTCCTCAAACACACCAACAGAAATCGGCTGCCCATAGCCTGCGCCAGTGTCCAGCGCGACGCGGTTGCCAAAATGCGTCGGCGTTTGCACAGGCGTGTGGCCGTGTACCACCAGCCATGGGTGCGGATCCTGATGGAGCAGAAATGGCTCGCGCAGCCAGCAGAGATCATCGGGAGATTGCAGGCCAAGTGCGACACCGGGTTGAATGCCCGCATGCACAAACAGCAGCGCGTCTTCCTGAACATAGTAAGGCAGGGCGCGCAGAAAGCGGATGTGCCGCTCTGGCACTTTGGCGCGTGCTGCGCGGTGAATGGTGCCGAGGCGCTCATCTTCAGGGAAGGTCACCCCATAGGAGGCCAGCGTTTCGGTGCCGCCCAGACGTTTGTGCAGCCAGTGCAGATCAGCGCGCAGGCGCAGCTCGGGGCGGGGTACAGGCTCCATAAAATAGGTGAACATGCGATCGTGATTGCCCATCAAGGCGGTCCAGTTGCGGCCCTCCTGCATGCCAGACATCACAAGATCAATCACGCCGCAGCTGTCCGGGCCGCGATCCACCAGATCGCCCAAGAAAATCACCCGTGCATCCTTGCCGCCATCTGCGTCGATGCGGGCGAGAACCTCTTGCAGTTTGTCCAGATGTCCGTGGATGTCCCCGATGGCATAAATGGGCGTTGGCATGTCTGTCTTCCTCGCGTTCAGGAGAGGCTTAAACAAAAAGCGCCGCCCGGAACAGGGCGGCGCAGATGAAGCTTTTATGACCGTTGCGGATTAAGCAACGTCAAAGGCCAATGGTTTGATCTGACGGAACATGTCTGTCTCCGCGAGTTTGGCACGGGCCTCTGCGGGAACGGGCTCATCCACATAGAGCAGCGCAATTGCCTCGCCACCCACATCTGCACGACCAAGCGTAAAGTTCGCGATGTTCACCCCATTGTCGCCCAGAGTCTGACCCAGGGTCCCGATGATGCCGGGCACGTCTTCGTTGGTGGTGTAGAGCATGTTGGCGCCAATTTCGGCGTCAATGTTGATGCCTTTGATCTGAATGAAGCGCGGCTTGCCATCAGAGAAGACCGTGCCCGCGATGGAGCGTTCCCGTTTGTCGGTCACCACCGTCACTTTGATATAGCCATCAAAGGTGCCGGATTTGTCCTGATTGGTGGTGGAGATCTGAATGCCACGCTCCTTGGCCACCACTGGGGCGGAGACCATGTTCACGTCAGGATTGGCCTTCTTCATGATGCCGGCCACAACCGCACAGTTCAGCGC
The DNA here is from genome assembly GCF_001458175.1 of Shimia marina. GTDB lineage: Bacteria > Pseudomonadota > Alphaproteobacteria > Rhodobacterales > Rhodobacteraceae > Shimia > Shimia marina. The sequence continues at coordinate 482,965 of NZ_CYPW01000006.1, read as the reverse complement.
GGCCAGGTTCATATCGGCCACAACCCCATCATAGAGGATGTTGATGGCTTTGATCGGTTCATCCGTCATCTGACCGGAGAAAGCACCGAGGTGATCGGCGAGTTTGATCCATGGCCCCATGACCTTGGCTTCCTCTGCGGTCACAGACGGCATGTTCAGGGCGTTTTCGACAGCACCGGTCAGCAGGTAGTTGGACATCTGCTCCGCCACCTGCAGCGCGACGTTTTCCTGCGCTTCGGTGGTGGCAGCGCCCAGGTGCGGTGTGCAGACCACGTTGGGCAAGTTGAACAGCGCGTTTTCCTTCGCGGGTTCTTCGGAGAACACATCAAAGGCAGCGCCCGCGACATGGCCCGATTTCAGCAGTTCGGCCAGCGCCTCTTCGTCTACCAGACCGCCGCGGGCACAGTTGATGATGCGCACGCCTTTCTTGGTTTTGGCGAGGTTTTCCTTGGACAGGATGTTGGCCGTGGCATCGGTGAAGGGCACGTGCAGCGTGATGAAATCGGCGCGGGCCAGCAGCGTGTCCAGCTCCACTTTTTCGACGCCCATCTTGTTGGCTTTCTCTTCCGACAGGAAGGGATCATAGGCCACCACTTTCATTTTCAGGCCACGGGCGCGATCACACACGATGCCGCCGATGTTGCCTGCGCCAATCACACCAAGGGTCTTGTTGGTCAGCTCCACACCCATGAATTTGGATTTTTCCCATTTTCCGGCGTGGGTGGATTCACTCGCCTCGGGGATTTGGCGCGCCACGGCAAACATCATCGCAATCGCGTGCTCGGCGGTGGTGATCATATTGCCAAAGGGCGTGTTCATCACGATCACACCTTTCTTGGAAGCGGCTTCTTTGTCGACATTATCTGTGCCGATGCCTGCGCGGCCGATGACTTTGAGGTTATCGGCTTTCTCCAGCAGCTTGGCTGTTGCCTTGGTGGCGGAGCGGATTGCAAGGCCGTCATACTGGCCAATCACTTCGGCCAGTTTGTCTTTGTCCTTGCCGAGGTCTGGCATGAAGTCGACGTCGATGCCGCGATCGCGGAAGATCTGAACGGCGGTTTCGCTGAGTTTGTCAGAAACGAGTACTTTGGGAGCCATGATGAGCGTCCTTTGAGAAATCTGTGTCAGGTGAGGTGCGCAGTGAATGCGCACCCTACGTAGGGTGTGCCCTCTGGGCGCACCGCTTAGGCAGCTTGTGATTGTGCCGCGATTTCGGCCTCAAAGGCCCATGTCAGCCATGGCAGCATGGCCTCAAGATCTGCGGTCTCTACTGTGCCACCACACCAGATGCGCAATCCGGCCGGCGCGTCGCGATAGGCGCCGATGTCCAGTGCGATGTTTTCCGCCTCCAGACGTTTGGCCACGGCTTTCGCAAAGGCCGCACCATCCTGAATGCGGGCATCAGTGAACTTCAGACACACGGAGGTGTTGGAGCGGGTGGCGTCATCCTCGGCCAGATTTGCGATCCAGTCATTGGCATCGCAGAACTCAAAGATGGCCTGCGCATTGGCGTCTGCACGGGCGATCAGCCCTTTCAGGCCACCCTCAGACCTGGCCCAATCCAGCGCGAAGAGATAGTCTTCGACGGCCAGCATGGAGGGCGTGTTGATGGTCGCACCGGTAAAGATGCCTTCGATCAGCTTGCCGCCTTTGGTCATGCGGAAGATCTTTGGCAGCGGCCAAGGGGGCGTGTAGCTTTCCAGCCGTTCCACAGCGCGCGGGGAGAGCACGATCACACCATGGGCTGCTTCGCCGCCCAATACTTTCTGCCAGGAGAAGGTGGTCACATCGAGCTTGTCCCACGGCAGATCCATTGCAAAGGCCGCAGAGGTGGCATCACAGATGGTCAGCCCGTCGCGGTCATCGGCAATCCAGTCCGCATTGGGCACGCGCACACCGGCGGTGGTGCCGTTCCATGTGAAGACAACATCGTTGTTTTTCGTGTCCACGGTGGCGAGATCTACGATCTGGCCGTAGTCTGCGGTTTTCACCTCGGCGTCGATTTTCAGCTGTTTCACAACGTCGGTGACCCAGCCTGCGCCAAAGCTTTCCCATGCGAGCATTTCAACTTTGCGCGCGCCCAGAAGCGACCAGAGCGCCATTTCCACTGCGCCGGTGTCAGATGCGGGGACGATGCCGATGCGATAGTCTGCGGGGATGCCCAGAATCTCGCGGGTGCCTTCAATCGCGGATTTCAGCTTGTCCTTGCCAACAGCGGCACGGTGGCTGCGACCCAGAGCGGCATTCGCGAGTTTGGTGACATCAAATGTGGGGGGTTTGGCACAGGGGCCAGAAGAAAAACGCGGGTTGGCCGGCCGCGTTGCCGGTTGCTGAGTAGCCATTGCTGCTATCCTTACAGATATATGCCTCTCGTTGGGGAGAGGTGTCCCACGAACCGAGATAGAAGGCGCGCGGCGGATGTACAACAGGGAAAATTCACGATCCCGACTGTTTGCAGATCAAAAGCGACGCATTTTGACCACTATCGGAAACTTCCGTTCTTGGTTGGCTGGGGCCCGTATAGCAAATCTGGATGCGCGGGTGCTGTGGATGGATTGGGGTCTGGTCATGACCGTGGTGCCATGCTCTATGCGAAGCGACCCTGCTAAATCTGTCGCTTGAGGCCCCTGATGTATATCGCAACGCTTTTGACTGCGCCGAGTGCGCCCACTCTTTCTGCGGAGCTGGTGGAGAACCTGCGCAATGCCTGGGGCGGCGGAGAGGCACAGTGGCTGGCCCCGGAGGAAGCGGCGGAGTTTTCCCTGACTGCGCTGCCCGACAATCGGTGGGATGTCTGGGCGGATCTGCAAAAAATGGATGTGGATCTTGTGATGTTGCCACAGGAAGGACGACGCAAGAAGATGCTGCTGGCTGATATGGACAGCACCATGATTGAGCAGGAATGCATTGATGAGTTGGCTGATGAGGCTGGTGTTGGCGCGCATGTGAAGGAGATCACCGCGCGGGCCATGAATGGCGAGCTGGATTTTGAAGGCGCTTTGATTGAGCGCGTGGGGCTTTTGAAGGGTCTGGATGAGGCGGTGATTGCCAAAGTGCTGGCCGAGCGCATCAGCTTCATGCCCGGCGGCAAGGTGCTTTTGGCGACGATGAAGGCGCAAGGGGCCTATGCTGCGCTGGTGTCTGGTGGCTTTACCGCCTTCACTCAGAAGGTGGCCGCCACGCTTGGCTTTGATGAAAATCGCGCCAACACCTTGCTGACGGAGGCAGGCAAGCTGACCGGGGATGTGGGGCGCCCGATCTTGGGACGTGAGGCCAAGGTGCAGGCGCTCAAGGAGATCACCGTGCGTCTGGGGCTGACACAGGGGGATGTGATGGCGGTGGGCGATGGTGCCAATGATCTGGGCATGTTGGGGCTTGCTGGTGCCGGTGTGGCCTTGCATGCGAAGCCCTCTGTTGCGGCGGAATGTGACATTCGCATCAATCACGGCGATCTCACTGCACTGCTTTATATTCAAGGCTATGCCCAGAGTGACTTTGTGACGGAATAAACCATGCTCGACATTGGACTTGAGGCGCTGCTGCTTCTGCTGGCGGCAGGGTTTTTTGCGGGATTTGTGGATGCCATTGCGGGCGGCGGTGGGTTGATCACTGTGCCGTCGCTGCTGATCGCGGGCGTACCTCCGGTGCAGGCGCTGGCCACCAATAAGATTCAGGGCATGTTTGGCTCTGGCACAGCGGCGTTTTCTTATGCGCACAGTGGCTTGGTGGATCTGAAGGCGCAGATTGGGCCCGCGCTGCTGGCGTTTTGCGCGTCGCTTCTGGGGGCGCTGGCGGTGTCGGTTCTGCCAACCGATTGGATCCGTCTGATCCTGCCGCTGCTTCTGATTGGCATCGCACTGTTTTTTGCCTTTCGCAAAGGCCCCAGTGATATGGACCGCACGGCGCGGCTCAAGCCGGTGCTGTTTTCCCTGACGGCCGTGCCGGTGGTGGCGTTTTATGACGGTATTCTTGGCCCCGGCGCGGGCAGTTTTTACATGATCGCCTTTGTGGCGCTGGGCGGCTACGGCATTCTCAAAGCCACCGCGCATACGAAGCTTTTGAATTTTGCTTCCAATGTTGGGGGGCTTGTGGGGTTTTTGCTGGTGGCCAATCCGTTGTGGGCAATTGGGCTCGCGATGGGCGTGATGCAGGTGCTGGGCGCACGACTGGGCGCAAAAATGGCCATGGCCAAAGGGGCGCGGTTGATTCGCCCCCTGCTTGTGGTGACCTCCGTTGCGCTGGCGCTCAAGCTGTTGTGGGATCTGTTCTGATCGAGGCGGTGGGGCCGCGTATCACGCGGTCAGGCTCAGCCTTGGCTGAGCCGGGCCCAACCGCGGGCGGCACCTTTGGTGCCTGCCCGTGGGCGGGAGGGTCGCCGGATCAGCGCAGCGCAGAGCTGGCGCACATGCGGCCGGTTTGCAGCCCGTCCCAGTTGCGGATCGGCGCATCGAGATATTTGGCCGCTTCGGGGTGGGCAGGATCCAGCACGCCCAGTTTGGCCAGAATGGCGGCAATTGCGTTTTCCGCAGCGCGGGTGCCGCCGTCGATGATCTTCAGCGCGACGCCCAGTTCCTGTTCCGGAAGAATGGCGATGAAATAGGCTTCCGCACCGGTTTTGATCGCCACTTTGTGCCCCATGGCGCGCATCAGATTGGTGCAGGCCCGACCTTCCCCCGCGACATATTCAGGATGGGTGGCCATGGCATCCCGCAAACGCGCGGCGGCGGTTTCACGGGGGCCTTGTCCCTCGCGTGCGGCAGCAAAGAAGGCCATGGCGCGGGCCATGCCTTTGAGTGTGCTGGCGTGGTTGGGGGCGGAGCAGCCGTCAATGCCATAGCCGGGGCTGGTTTCTCCGGTCAGCTCCTCATGTACAGTGAGCACCGCTTTCTGTACCGGGTGATCCATGGACACATAGTTTTTGTCAGCCCCCAGATGTTTGGTCAGGGTCAGAAAGCCGCTGTGTTTGCCAGAGCAGTTGTTGTGCACACGACAGACCGGATCGTTGCAGCGGATCAGATCATCGCGCACGGCAATGTCGCGCGGCTCCTGCGGGCCGCAGATCAGATCCTCGTCCGCATAGCCCAGATGAGACAGCCAGTCGCGCACCATGTCATTGTGAATCTTTGAAGCATTGTGCGACGCACAGGCTAGGGCCAGATGCTGTGTGGTCAAACCTGCTGCATCTGCCGCGCCACTTTCCACCAAAGGCAGGGCCTGAATCATTTTTGAAGAGCTGCGCGGCAGCACCACGGCTTCCGGATCGCCCCAGGCGTGAACGATCTCGCCGTCTGGCCGACAGACCACGGCGTGGCCGCTGTGCACGCTTTCCAGAATATCTCCGCGCCAGATTTCGGTCATTGGGACAGCTTGGGTCATCGTGGGCTCACTTTCATGGGCAATTTTATGCCTTCGGGACTTTTGTCTGTTGGCAAAACTGGGCTAGACTGTCTCTATCGAGTAAAACAAACTCCAGCCCGTGACAAATGGCAAAAGCCAAGGGGCGGAACCATGAGGCAAATCACAGCTGGGAGGCTGTAGAGCAAATGACATCACATGTGGTGAAAGCCCTTGCAATCGGTGCAGGTCTGTTTTGGGCAGCGGGCGCGCAGGCACAGGCGTCCAGCGAAAATCAGGTGAATGCGATCACCGATTGGAGCGTTTTTGAACATAAAGAAAGCGGCAAAAATGAATGCTGGGCGGTGAGCACAGCGAAAGAAAGTGTCAACACCCGCAGTGGTCAGGTGGTTGCCGTGCGTCGCAGCGATATCCTGCTGCTCGTGTCCTATGTTCCACATGCGGATGCCAAAGGTCAGGTTGGCTTCACCGGTGGATACCCGTTTGCCGGTGGCTCCACCGTTGATGTGACCATCGGGGATCAGAAATTTGTCATGATCACGGATGGCGAATGGGCCTGGCCGGCCTCTGCTGGTGATGACGCCAAGCTTGTCGCGGCGATGAAGCGTGGCGCAGATGCCACTTTTAAAGCGCGGTCCTCGCGCGGCACACAGACGGCCGACACATTCTCGTTGCGCGGCTTTACCGCGGCGGTGGAAGACGCGGAAAAGCGGTGTAACTGACGATTTGTAAACCTCTGCCAAGGTTTTCTTTAAACTCATATTGCCACCATGGGGGAGGGTCAGCCTGAAACACAGGGTGATCCTATTGATCATGGGAGAGCAGGGAATGGCACAGGCATATTCGGCACAGACCGCAGCGGAGGCCACATCACAGGGGATCGACATCACCGAGACCGGCCTCAGTCTTGTGCGCCGGGGGGCAAAGATCGCCACGCGCCATGGTGAAAAGGCTGTGGAAACCCTGCAAATCGGCGATGATCTGGTCAGTCGTGATAAGGGGCTGATACCGCTGCGCTGGTTGGGGCGGCTTCGTGCGGATACACCCTCTGTGATGGTGCCGGCTGGGGCTCTGGGGCGCAATGTGCCTGTGCGCAACTGTTATGTGTCACCAGAAGCCCGGATTTGGATGCGCGGCGCAGAGTTTGATGCGGTGTTTGGCGCGCATGAGGTGCTGGTGCCGGTTCGGGATCTGGTCGGGTGGCGCGGCATCACAGAGGATCAGACCGGTGGCGATCTTGGGGGCGATCTTCACGAATATTATCTGGTGCTTTGTGATACGCCGCAGATTTTGACGGTGGATGGGCTACAGGTGGACATGCGGCATGTGCAGGACAGCATCCATCTGTTTGAGACAGTTCAGGCAGATGACATGGCGCGTCTGTTCCCTGAGCTTCTCGCACTGGAAGCGCGCTCTGACAAATGGCGCCGTCGGCTTGACCGGCAGGAAGCGGCGCGTGTGGTGGCTGTCAGAAACCGGGCGTAGCCAGCAATAAAAGAGGCTACTCAGGCGCAAAACGTTCCATATAGCGTGACAAGGAGGTCTCTGCTGTGATCTCAAAACGCCTATCGGTGCGCAGAATTGTTTGAATGTGGTCGATGCGGAAGACACGAAAATCGGTGCGCAATTCACACCAGGCCGTGCAGGTCCAAGCGCGTCCCCAATATTCCATTTGCAGGGGGCGTATGTGCCTCCGGCTGTGCCGTCCGTCGAGGGTGTCATAGGCGATCAGCAGAACTTCCTGTTCCCGAATAGCTTGGCGCAATAGCGGCATATTGGCAAAACTTGCGGCCACGGCAGGCGCGGCAAAAATCTCTTTGCCAAAGCCATCCAACGCGCCCGGCAGGGGTTCTGGCATGGCTTGGTCCACTTTGGTGAGCACCCGCGCGGCTGCCTCTTGCAGTTCGGCATCTGCGGTCTGACGCACCAGCGCCGCGCCGAGATGCAGGGCTTCCAGTTCCACTTGGGTCAGTGACATCGGAGTCATGAACACTGGCGCGCGCAGAATATAGCCGACCCCGCGTTCTCCCTCCACGGGAATGCCAGAGGCCACCAGCGTGTCCATATCGCGGTAGATGGTGCGGACCGACACTTCCATTTGTTCTGCCAGAGCGGAGGCCGTGTGCAGCCGCCCATCCCGAAGGCATTGGATCAGTTCAAACAGTCGATCGGTCCGCCGCATTTTAAGACGATCTGCCTTGGATGGTGTAATGGGTCATGGTCATGGAAGTCTGATCCAGAATGGCCACGAGGTCCATCAATTCTGGATGGGCCTCCGGATCAAACGCTGCGCTTGCGGCATGGGCGTGATCAAGGCTTTCCCATTCCACTTCGTCGATCCACTCCCCATCCGAGGTTGTGGCGATGCGGCGGCGCAGAAAGCCGGGCTGGCTTTGGGCAAAACTTTGGGACTTTTCCCAAGCAGCTGTGGCCTGTGTCGAGGTGACGCCAGCGTTCAGGCGAAAGCGCACGATTTCAATCACGGACATGGGGTGCTCCTTTTCTGTGTCATGTGATGCGCCGTCTGTCGCACAGGCCAACTGACAGGGTCTGTCAGTTGATCACGATGTTAAGGGTGTTTTCTGGCAATATTTGCAAAAGCCCTTAAATGGTGTATCTGCAGCGCTTGAATTCCCAGATGAGTCCCAGAGCCATGAGTACCTCCGCGCCAATCACGCAGGACGTGATGACCATTCCCCGCAAGCTGCCGGAAGGTGGCAAGATCAACCTCGTTGGGTTGACGCGTGAGCAGATGCGCGAAACGCTGATTGCGAATGGCACCAAAGAAAAGCAGGCCAAGATGCGGGTGGGCCAGATCTGGCAGTGGATCTACCAGTGGGGCGTGCGTGATTTCCATGCGATGACCAACCTGTCCAAAGCCTATCGCGCCGAGCTGGATGAAACCTTTGAGATCGCCATTCCTGAGGTGATCACCAAACAGGTGTCTGAGGATGGCACGCGCAAATATCTGGTGCGCATTGCCGGTGGGCATGAGGTTGAGGTGGTCTACATCCCCGAGGATGATCGCGGCACGCTGTGTATCTCTTCCCAAGTGGGCTGCACGCTGACCTGTTCCTTCTGCCATACTGGCACACAGAAGCTTGTGCGCAATCTGACGGCGGCTGAAATCATTGGGCAGCTCATGATGGCACGGGATGATCTGAACGAATGGCCTGTGCCCGGTGCACCAAAGGATGAAACGCGTCTGTTGTCCAATATCGTGCTGATGGGCATGGGGGAGCCGCTTTATAACTTCGACAATGTGCGCGATGCGATGAAGATCGCCATGGACCCGGAAGGCATTTCGCTTTCCCGTCGCCGCATCACGCTGTCCACATCGGGTGTGGTGCCGGAAATCGCGCGCACAGCCGAAGAAATTGGATGCCTCTTGGCGATCTCTTTCCATGCGACCACGGATGATGTGCGTGACGTGCTGGTGCCGATCAACAAACGCTGGAAAATTGATGAGCTGCTGCAGGCACTGGCGGATTATCCCAAAGTGTCCAATTCGGAGCGCATTACATTTGAGTATGTGATGCTGGATGGGGTGAATGACAGTGATGAGGATGCGCATCGTCTGATTGATCACATCAAACGCTACAACATTCCGGCCAAGATCAATCTCATTCCGTTCAATGAATGGCCCGGCGCGCCCTATAAGCGCAGCTCCAACAATCGTATTCGTGCTTTTGCCAATATCATCTATCAGGCGGGCTATGCCTCCCCGATCCGTAAAACCCGCGGCGAAGATATCATGGCGGCCTGTGGTCAGCTCAAATCCGCAACGGAACGGGCCCGTAAATCACGCAAACAGATTGAGGCCGAAGCGGGTATGACGCAGGGCTGACTGCGTAACGGCTTGGACCCATAAAAGAAACTCGGTAGGATTGGGGGGATTTCCATGAGGAGAGGCACCCCATGCCCAAGTTTGTTTTGTCTGCCGCCGCCCATTTGATTGCCAATGCTGTTGGCTTGGTTCTTGCCAGCCTGCTCTTGCCCGGATTTTCCATCGGGTTGCTGGGCGGCGTCATTGTTGTCTTGGTGTTCACGGTGGTGTCGGTTGTGCTCTTGCCGATCATCCGCAAATTGTCCGAAAAGAAGATCCCGGAGTTGCTGGGCGGGATTTCTTTGGTTGTGACCTTTGCGGGTCTTTTGATCACGGAACTGCTGGTCAGTGATTTTGCCATTGGCGGTGTGGCCAACCTTTTGGCGGCGACGCTGATTGTCTGGCTTGGGGCGCTGATTGCGGGGGTTTTGCTTCCCAAGTATCTCTTCCCCTCTCTGGCAGTGGCAAAGCCCAAGGCATAATGCCGAAAACACCCAAGACCTAAGGCGCATGGCGTCCAACGAAAAACGCCCCGGCTTTCTGCGGGGCGTTTTGACATTCGGTCGCTATGATTTGAGGGATCAGCGCCCTGGCAGGGCCTCACGGCGGGAAAAATCCTGCCAGTTGTTGAGCGCGTCCACGGCCTCTTCGGCGGTTTCCACGAAGCGGAACAGGTCCAGATCATCTTCGGAAATCGTGCCGGCATCAGACAGCGCGTCCCAGTTGATGATCTTTTCCCAGAAGGCGCGTCCAAACAGCAGGAAGGGCACGCGTTGCATGCGCCCGGTCTGAATGAGCGTCAGCGCTTCGAACAGTTCATCCAATGTGCCAAAGCCACCGGGGAACACGCAGATTGCATTGGCGCGCATCAGGAAGTGCATTTTTCGAATGGCGAAATAGTGGAAATTGAAGCAGAGATCCGGCGTGACATATTCATTTGGGGCCTGCTCATGGGGCAGAACGATGTTGAGGCCAATGGAGCGCCCCCCGGCTTCAACCGCGCCACGGTTGCCCGCCTCCATCACGCCGGGGCCGCCCCCGGTGACAATCACATTCTCATTGCCATCGCCGGTTTCCGTCATGATCTTGGCGAATTTGCGGGCTTCGTCATAAAAGCGCGACAGCTCTGCGAGGGTCTGCGTGCGGGCGCTGTCTTTCTTGGCAGGCTCGGGGATGCGGGCGCCCCCAAACAGCACAACGGTGCTTGCAATGCCGTGGGCATCCAGCGCCAGCTCCGGTTTTAGCAGCTCCAGTTGCAGGCGCACAGGACGCAGCTCTGGGCGACAGAGAAAATCCTCATCCGCAAAAGCCAGCCGGTAGGAGGGCGCACGGGTTTGCGGGGTGTCGGGGACATGGGCGGCGGATTCGCGGTCTGAATGCGCATCAGAGAGCGGATGACGGCGATCGTCTTTCATGGTGTGATCCTTCTTGCGCGTGTGTCTCAGGCCTATAGGGTTCGCGCGGACAAAACCAGTGACAGGGATGTGAAAATGGATTGGAGCGCGGAAATTACAGCGGCTGCTGAGCGCATCAAAGGGCATGTGTTGCGCACGCCTGTTGTGACCATCACAGAGGGATTTGACCTGTCTTATCCGGTGCAAGTGAAGCTGGAGCAGATGCAGCACACCGGCACGTTCAAGGCCCGCGGTGCGTTTAATACGTTGTTGTCGTCCAATGTGCCGGAAGCCGGACTGGTGGCGGCCTCTGGCGGCAATCACGGTGCGGCGGTGGCCTATGCGGCGCATAAGCTGGGACACAAGGCGCGGATTTATGTGCCGGAGATGGCGGGGCCTGCCAAAGTGGCGCTGATCCGGGATGCCAGGGCTGATCTGGTGGTGGTGCCGGGGGCCTATGCGGAGGCTCTGGAGCAGGCTTTGGCCTATGAGCAAGACACCGGTGCGATGCAGATCCACGCCTATGATGCTTTGGGTACGGTTGCAGGACAGGGCACCGTTGCGCTGGAATGGGACGCGCAGGGCTTGGATGCAGATACGGTGCTGATTGCCGTGGGTGGCGGCGGGCTGATCGGCGGGGCGATGGCCTGGTTTGATGGCCGTCGCCGCATTGTGGCGGTGGAGCCGGAAACCTCCTGTGCGCTGAATGCGGCCTTGTCTGCGGGCGCGCCTGTGGATGTGGAGGTCTCTGGTGTGGCCGCCAATGCGCTTGGCGCGCGCAAGATTGGACAGATCTGTTTTGACCTTGCCGTGTCCTCTGGTGCGGAGTCTGTTTTGGTGACAGATGCGGCGATCACCCGCGCCCAAGAGGCGCTTTGGCGTGCGCACCGCCAGCTGGTGGAGCCCGCAGGGGCGACGGCGCTGGCGGCCTTGATGTCGGGCGCCTATGTGCCTGCGCCGGGCGAAAAAGTGGCTGTCTTGGTCTGTGGCGCCAATATTGCGCCGGACCCTTTCCAATAAGTGTCGCAAAGAAGGCGTGACGCCTGCGCCTGATCTCGTTAGAACAGCTCAAATCCAAGTCATCCGGAGCCTTACCAATATGTCGAATGCCCAACTGGAACGCGCCATCGAAGCCGCATGGGATGCGCGCGATACGATCACATCTGCCACCACCGGCGAAACCCGTGAAGCGATTGAAGACACGCTGAACGCTCTGGACAGCGGCAGCCTGCGCGTTGCGGAAAAGCTGGAGAGCGGCGACTGGCATGTGAACCAATGGGCCAAGAAAGCGGTTCTGCTCGGCTTCCGCATCAAGGATATGGAGCTGCAGGACGGCGGCCCTCAAGGCTCCGGCTGGTGGGACAAGGTTGACAGCAAGTTCAAAGGCTGGGGCGAAAACCAATGGCAGGCCGCAGGCTTCCGCGCCGTGCCGAACTGTGTTGTGCGCAAATCCGCCTTTATCGCGCCCGGTGTGGTGCTGATGCCGTCTTTTGTGAATCTGGGGGCCTATGTTGATGAAGGCACTATGGTCGACACATGGGCCACAGTTGGCTCCTGTGCGCAGATCGGCAAAAACGTGCACCTGTCCGGCGGCGTTGGCATTGGTGGCGTGCTGGAGCCGATGCAGGCTGGACCAACCATCATTGAAGACAACTGTTTCATTGGGGCGCGTTCTGAGGTTGTGGAAGGCTGTATCGTGCGTGAAGGCTCCGTGCTGGGCATGGGCGTCTTCATCGGTCAGTCCACCAAGATTGTGGATCGGGAAACCGGTGAAGTGATGTATGGCGAGGTGCCGCCGTACTCGGTGGTTGTTGCGGGTTCCATGCCGTCCAAGAACGGTGTCAGCCTCTATTGCGCGGTGATTGTGAAGCGCGTGGATGCAAAAACCCGCTCCAAGACAGGCATCAACGAGCTGCTGCGCGACTAAACCCCGGCGTGATGAATGACATTGAAAGCCCGTCTGCTGTGTCAGGCGGGCTTTTGTTATGTGGCGGGCTGCTATCGGCGGAATGTGGCCCCAAACCACTTTTCCAGTAGCGTGTCATAAGTGCCATCTTCGCGCAGTTTTAGCAGCGATTGATCAATCGCTTCACGTAGGGCGCTGCCGGTGGGCAGGGCGATGCCGTAGTTTTCCGGGCGATAGACGCGCTCAATCAGCCGGGCAGAATTGCGCGCCTCATTGCGCACAAAATAGGCGAGGATGGGGCCGTCAAACACGGCAGAGTCGATGGTGCCCTGTTGGAAAGCGGCGAGCATGTCTTGCGGTGTGGTGTAGGCGCGAAACCGAATGTCACGGGTATCAAGGAAGCGCGCACTGGTTGAGCCTTCGACAGAGCCGACATTGCGCCCATCCAGATCATTGATGGAGTCGACGGAGTCATGCAGCACTTCGACGGTCACGGCTGCGGTGATGGTGGCCACAAAGACCGACACCACAAAGAGGCTTGAAATCACCAGAAGCACCGCGAAAAATCGCCCCGGACGGGATTGTGGCATGCGCTCTTCAAAGCCGCCGTTCACCACCAGATTGAGCGCCCACCAGAACGAGGGGAAAAGCGCGTCTTTGGCGGGGCGATCAAAATAGGTCTGATGGTGTCTTTCAAAGACCCACATGATCATACCGCCACCAAACAGCAGCCCCATGGCCACCAAGATGGCGGTGAGGATTTCACGGGTGAGCAGACCACCAACACGGGCCAGCGTGCCTGTTTCGGCGGGCATCAGGATTTGAATGCCGCTTTCAAAGATCGGCTGGCTGAAATCCATGATGGTTTCGCGAGAGGCGGTGATGGAGATATTGGCAATCGCCCCATCGACCGTTCCGCTCTGCACCACCTCCAGCATATCGGCGAAACTGTCTTGGGCGACAAAGCGGATGTTCATGCCCAGATCATCTCCGATGGCGCGCATGAGATCGATGCTGAAACCGGCTGGTCCTGACTCTTCGAGAATTGCAAAGGGGGGCCGATCCACCGTCGCAAAGACAAGTGTTTCGCCTGATTGCGCCCAGGCGGGCACAATCAGTTGGAGACATGTCAGAAGCGTGAAGAAAGCGACGGCAAGGAAGCGCATGGTCAGTACCGGGATTGTTCCGGCTTTCCCTTGCGCGCCTTTTTGCATTGGGTCAACCGCCGGAATGCCAGACCTTGGGGCACATGGCGCAAAAGCCACGCAATCACCCCCGCTTTGAGCCTATGCGGCCGTTATAAGCGCTTGCGCCTCAAAAGCGCGCAGGGAGATACGGGCAGACGGACCATAGCCGTATCCCATGAGCGCATCGGTGTTTGGCATCAATCGCAGAATTTCATCGCGGGTTTCGAGATCAAAGCTGTCCAGAGTTTCCTGCCCCGGATGATAGCTTTCGCTGTCCAAACCATTGGCGCGCACGATTTCATGGCGTTCAAACAGCAGGTGCACATAGGTCACTGGCGCGCAATCCTCGCGAATAGTGATGGAAGCGCCGTTCACCAGATCTTTCGCCTTCACCAGCACTTCGGACTCGCCAAATAGCATCGCAGCGCGTGAAGATTTCAAAAGAATGCGGTGATTGGGAGAAAATTCAACCGCGTCATGTGTGCCAAGTGCGCCCTTGGCGAAGTGAATGGGCGCGTCTTTGCCCATTGCTATGCGTGTGCTGGTTCCGATCCATACCAAGGATTGAAACCCGTTGTCACGAGTCAGCACTTTCATACCCGATTTGAGCTCTTCGACCTGCACGAGCCCCGATTGGGTGACAATTTTTGTGCCAGCTACAAAGCAGGGCGCCGTTGTGGTCGTTACTTTTACAAAGCCGGTGTCGGTGTTGCCCTCTGAATCTTCAACTTGATAGGTGAAGACGTTGGTGCCCAGATCGTCGTCGGTGGTGATGGAGAGCGTGCCATCCGGATTGAGGGTCACAACCTCGCCAGTGGCCAGTGTGACGCTGTCGCCTGCGCTGACTTCCTGACCGTTGATATGGGTGATTGTCAGCGTGGCCCCGTCTGGACCTGTATCATTTGAGAGCACATCCACAGTGCGTGTCGCACCACTGCCAATGTCCACGGCATCATCTGTGGCAATCAAGGCGGATTGCACCGAATTTCCGGCGATCAACAGATTTGAATCGTAGCTGCGGTCGCCGATGTCGGCAATGCCGATCTTGATCGTGTTCACTTCTCCTGCCTTGACCGGTGCTTTGAGGGTGAGCGTGATGGTCAACCCATCCATTTCGGTATTGGCCACTTCGCCAGAAGCGGGGTTGTCGATATAGAGGTTGCTGTTGTCCTCAGTGTTGATGTTGTCGATGGTGATATCGCCATCCCCCACAGTGAGTGCGGCGGGTTCGCCATTGACCCAAATGCCGACCGCGTCGTTGAACCCGGTATCGACCCATTCGAGATATTCTTCGGAAGAAAACACCACCTGCATGGTCAGCGTGTTGCCTTCGGGTACGAAGCTGGCTTCCAGAACTGCGGCGTCATAGCTTTTGCCACCACCGAGCTCGCTCAGGTCTTTGTCACCTTTGGTGTACATACGCCCGGTTGTACTGTGAGAAATATTCGCATCACCAGAGCTGTTGGTGACAGAAGCGGCGCGTCCAGTGGACAGGATTACGCCGGTATCTGACGGCGTCAGTGCGGATGCGACGTCATCGCCATCAGAGTAAATGCCAGATGATTGGCTATGCCCAGTGTAACTCGCAGACTTGATTTCTATCCCAGTGCCGAAAATTGCTTCGGCCATTTCCATATCGGTTGCATGTGTATCAATTGGGAGTTCGGACGCAGTCGGCATAGTGCTCTCCGTGGTGATCTATAAAATAGTTGGTGCCCCTGATACTTTGGGGCCTTGCGTCCTCATCTGTTTTTTAAGCGCTGCTCAGCAAGCCGACGGCTGGCTTTTGGGAAAGTGCAACTCTTAAGGCGTGCAATGCGACGCAATGTACTCGCGAAGATTGAGAGCGAACCCTTTCAAAAAGGTGACTGACCACTTTGGAGGAGGGCGGAATAGTATTTAAAACTTGATAGAGTGGAGCTTGCTCAGCGTCAGTATTGGGCCAGGAGTTGACCGGCAACCCCGGCGCGCGTTAAGGGCTCAGTCATCAGGAAAGGCGTGAACATGACCACAGAGAAGAAAAAGAAAAACCGTCAACAGGTCTACACGCTGTTGGTGCAGGTTGGGCGCAAGGATGGCGATGGTCTGCCGGAAGAGGCCACCGGTGGTGCTTTGATGATCTATGCCAGTGGTGTGGATGAAGCGGAGGCCGTGCGCGAGACCGTGGCCATTCTCAAGCAGGCAGACCTCAACCCGTTGGACGTGACCGGATATGGCACCATTGAAGAGCGTGAAGCCCAGGGGCATGAAATTGATGGTCAGGAACGGGAGCTGATGCAGCGGGCGTTGGATGAAAACTCTGTGGTTGTTGCCCAGATGACGCCTTTCTTCCATGGGGAAGAAAGCGAAAGTGAACAAACCGAACATTGATCATGCGGCGCGTTGAGCCGCCAAGGTGAGCGCGTCAAATTCTCGCAATTCAGGATAGGCCGCGCGGGCATGTTCAGGGAGACGTGCGCTTGAAAACTGCCACATCATACTTGCGCGCAGGATGTCACGCCGTCGACGCAGACGCCCTATGTTGAGACTCTCCACAAAGGTACCTGCGGCCAGAATGGCTTCGTGATCTGGCAGTAAGAACTGGCAATAGGTGGCCAGTGGCAAACGGCTGCCGCGCGTGGCGGCTTTGCCATGCAGCAGATGGCCTGCGGGCACCAAGACATGCTCTGCGCCAAACATGTATTCTACACGACTTCCGCCGATGACCAGCCGCTGTACCGGGCTTGTGACAATATCCTGTGACAATCCGAAATAGGGCGCACGCAGGCGGATGGGAGTGAATTGACCGGCAGCAGGCACGGTGCGGATGACCTTTGCCAAGATCGGAACCAGCGCTCCGGAGGCCGTCTGTACCACGTCACCGCGCTGCAAACGCCCCGCCAGACGATAGCCATCTGCTGTCATGATAGGAACGTCTGCCGCAAGGCTGGGCATGGGCCCGATGGGTTCGATGCGGTTTGAGGTGGCCAGAAAGGACATGTCACTGGACATGACGCGCGCGCCCTCGGTTTGAATGCAGGTCTTCATGTCTTGCAGGCTCAGGGCCACAGGGTCTTCAAGGGTGCGCTGTATGACGCGGAAGGTGCCGGGTTGTTCCACCGTCAACCGACCAAGCCCATGGGAGGTTTCCCATGAATAGGTCACGCGCAGCACATCCGCCCGCCCGCCTGTATCCAGATTGACGGCGGCGTGGCAGGTCTTGCCGCCCTTGTGGATCACCAGCACAACGCCGCCCCCCGGCACCGCCTGCAACGTCAGCCGGAAACCTGTGCCATCGGGCGAGGTGACACCCAGCAAGGTCTGCGGCCGATCATAAGGTGACACATGGGTTTCCGCCACGAGACTGCCTTGTCGCAGAGGTACATTGGAAGCTATTTGGTGCGCAGGCAGCTGTTCTGCGCTCTGGTCGTTGCACAGCTGCGCAAGACCGTCAGGGGCGAACCAGCTGTTTTGCCCATCTGTCAATCCGATCCAACTCATTCCGCAGCCCAGTTGCTGAGGGCGGCCACTTCGTAGGCGCGCAGACCACGGCGAGCCATTGGCCCATAGCCGGTGCCGGTGTGCATATCCATTTCCGGGAAAATGGACGCGATTTCCTCTACGATCTCAGGTTCAAAGCTGGCTTTCGTTTGAGGGCCGGGCAGAAAGCTTTCAGTGGCCAGCTTCTCGGAAAATACGATCTGATGCTCGTCAAAGAGAATATGTACGTATTCCACGGTGCCGCCAGAAACACGGGTGACGGTGGTGTCGTTCACCAAATCCCGGGCGGCCACAAGCACCTGCTCTTCGCCAAACAACAGCTCTGCCCAGGCATCTTGTACCAGCACCCGGTGTAGTGGCGACAGCGCCAGCGCACGATGCTCTCCAAAGGTATTGGCGGCAATGTGGATGGGCGCCAGTTTGCCTTCTGCGGGCACTTCACGGCGGCCGATCCAGCGGATGGGCTGCGGACCATTGTCCAGTGTCTCTACCAGATCGCCAATTTCAAGGCACTCCACCGGCACTTCGCCATTGGGGGTGCGAATAAAGGTACCTGCGGTGAAGCAGGGGGCCTGATTGACGGTGACAAACCCCACATCCGTGGTGCCGTTGCCATCATCCACCGTATAGGTGAAGTTGACCACCTCTGTATCATTGTCCCCCACCAAGGTGAGGGTGCCATTGCCATTCACGGTGATCTGTTGGCCGCTGGGCAGGGTCACGGTGGACCCGGCGCTCACGGGTTGGCCCAGAATATGGGTGATCGTAAGGCTGTTGCCGGTGTTGTTCACATCATTGGCCAAGATATTGACCGTGCGTGTGCCGTTTAGGCCCAGATTTATGGTATCTGTATTGGCGACCAGAGATGTCTGTACGGACCCGCCTGCAATCAGCAGGGAACTGTCATAGCGATTGTCGGACACATCCGCGATCACGATCCTCAGATCATTGACCCCTTCATTGATGTTGAAGGTCAGGGTCATGGTCTGTGTGAAACCGTCCATCTCGGTGTTGTAGATGCCGCCGGTATTGTTGACAAAGAGGCTCTCGTTTGTACCCGCGTTGATGTTGCGCGGGTCGACATCGCCATCGCCAATCGCCAGCGGCACATAGCTCCCGTTGATCGAAACCGCGACAAAATCCTGATAGACAGAGTTTGTGAACTCTGGATATTCCTCAGAGGCAAAGACAAACTGCATGGTCATCTGACCGGCCTCAGACGCCTCAAAAGACACGTCCAGATAAGAGGCGTCAAAGGTGCGCGCACCGGCCAGCGCATTGAACTCCGGATTGTCATCTTCACCGTTGGTGTTTGAGGACCGATTGGTGCGCTGGTTGAATGCCCCGTTGCTGTTGGTGAAATTTGTGGCACGGCCTGTGGATAGAATCACGCCTTCGTCGCTGGGCGTGACGCCCGGAGAGATCGTATCGCCATTGGTGTAGATGCCTGACGATGAGTTCTGAACATTGATACTGGCATTCAGGATGGTAACGTCATCCCCAAAAATCGTTTCCGCCATCTCTATTGCGGACGCGTTTGTGTTCACTGGCAATCTGGGCATGTCGCGCGCCTCCCTCTGCCAAAGGCACGCCACGCAACCGACCACGCCCAAACAGGGGCGCGTTCTTATAGATTCCCGCGCATGTCCTGCTGCGCTTTGAGGGGATCTTTGGCTTTGAGAAGCCGTACTGCTGGTGACCTGCCTCGGTCGTTTGTTATTGGCTTGAGTAAACCTCAGTTTTTGGCATTTGTTAAGGGCAGCGCACCGCTTTGTGTCCGAATTGTGGCTTTCGGGCCAAGCGGGCTTGTGCCACAACCCACAACAAACACCGCGAGAGACAGAGGATATCCATGCGCCAGACAGACGCCGCTTCATTGACTGCAGAGTTGATTCAATGCCCATCTGTGACGCCGGAAGAGGGCGGCGCTTTGACCTTACTTGAAAGGTATCTCTCGGAAGCGGGGTTTGATTGCACACGGGTGGATCGGGGCGCGGTCTCCAATCTTTTTGCCCGTTGGGGCGACAAGGGGCATGCGCGGTCTTTTGGTTTTAATGGACACACCGATGTGGTGCCGGTCGGAGACGCGGCCGCCTGGAGTGTGGACCCGTTTGGGGCCGAAATCAAAGACGGTATCATGTATGGTCGTGGGGCCACGGATATGAAATCCGGCGTGGCGGCTTTTGCGGCTGCGGCGATCGATTTTGTCTCTAACACACCGCCAGACGGTGCCATTATCCTCACCATCACCGGCGATGAAGAAGGTGATGCCATTGATGGCACCACGGCGCTTCTCGATTATATGGAAGGCGCGCAGGAGCAGATGTCTGTCTGTCTTGTGGGGGAGCCAACCTGCCCCAATGAGATGGGGGAGATGATGAAGATCGGGCGACGCGGCTCCATGACCGCCTACTTCACTTTCACCGGCGTGCAGGGGCATTCGGCCTATCCGCATCGTGCCAAGAACCCGGTGCCGGTGATGGCGCGGCTGATGGATCAGCTTGCCAGCCACGAACTTGACACAGGCACCGAGCATTTTGACGCCTCCACATTGGCCGTGGTCACGATGGACACCGGCAATCCCGCCACCAATGTGATCCCCGCAGAGTGTCGCGCGACGCTGAACATTCGCTTCAATGACGCCCATTCCGGGGCATCCCTGACGGCCTGGATGCAGGGAAAAGCAGAGACTATTGCGGCCCAAACTGGTGTTTCAGTGGATATGAAAGTCACGATTTCCGGGGAAAGTTTCATTACCCCACCCGGCGCGCTGTCTGATCTGGTGGGCAGGGCGGTTGAGGCCGAAACCGGCCGCCGCCCAGAGCTCTCAACCTCCGGGGGCACGTCAGACGCTCGTTTTGTGCAGCACCACTGCCCAGTGGTGGAATTTGGCCTTGTGGGCAAAACCATGCATCAGGTGGATGAACAGGTGCCTGTGGATCAAATTCAGCAGCTCAAAGCCATCTACAGCCGGATTCTCAGTGACTATTTCAGCTAAAACACGCCCCAATATTGTGGTGATGATCAAAGAGCCCCGGCCCGGACGTGTGAAAACCCGCCTGGGGCGTGACCTCGGTATGATAGCAGCAGCCTGGTGGTTTCGCCATCAATCCGCGCAGCTTCTGCGGCGTCTGGAGGATCCGCGCTGGCGGCTCATTCTGGCGGTGGCGCCAGATCACCGGGGGTTGACCTCGCGGGCGTGGCCCTCGCATCTGCCGCGTGTGCCACAGGGGCAGGGCGATCTGGGCGCACGCATGGCGCGCCAGTTTAAAACTCTGCCGGGCCCGACATGTGTGATCGGCGCAGATATCCCCGGCATCACGCCGTCTCATATTGCGCAGGCGTTTTCGGCGCTGGGCGACCATGATGCGGTTTTCGGCCCGGCCCCGGATGGCGGCTATTGGCTTGTGGGGCTGAAACATGCGCCCAAGGCAGGCCTGTTTGAAAATGTGCGCTGGTCCACAGAACACGCGCTTGCAGACAGCCGCGCTTCGCTGAAAGATGCAAAAATTGCCACCATCGCCACATTGGCAGATGTGGACACCGTCGCCGATCTTACCCGGCTCTGATCTTCATTTGACCAAAAATATCCCGGGGATGAATTGGGCCGTTGGCCCAAGAAGGGGCTGGCCCCTTCCATTCCCGCGTGACCTTATGCACAACCCGTGTTAGGGCCGGATTATGCCCATGCCTTCCAAAGAAGAAGTCCTTGAGTGGATTTCCGAGAACCCGACCCTCACTTCCAAACGTGACATCGCCAAAGCTTTTGGCATCAAAGGTGCTGCGCGGATTGATCTCAAACGCCTGCTCAAAGAGCTGGAGGCGGAGGGACATCTTCAGAAACGCCGCAAAACCTACCGCGATCCGGAAAGCCTGCCACCTGTCACCGTGTTGCAGATCCTGCCGCCGGATGCGGATGGCGATCTTTTTGCGCGCCCATTGGAATGGCATGGCGAAGGGGACGAACCCAAGATCCATGTGATTCCACGCGCTTCCGATCCGGCCTTGGGGGCCGGGGATCGCATTCTGGGGCGGCTGACAAAGCTGGACGAGGGTGAGATCGCTTATGAAGCGCGTCTGATCCGGCGCATTGGCACCAATCCACGCCGCGTTTTGGGCCTGTTCCGCAAGACCGCTGAAGGTGGGCGCATTCTTCCGATTGATAAGGGTGATGGCAAAGAATGGTCTGTGGCCTCTGATCAGAGCGCAGGCGCCAAGGATGGCGAATTGGTTGAGGCCGAGCAATCCGGGCCTAAGGGGCGGCTTGGTTTGCCGCGCGCCCGTGTGGTGGCGCGTATTGGGGATCCGACTGCGCCTAAGGCGGTGTCGCTGATCGCCATTCACCAGCATGGCATCCCCGATACTTTCCCTGATGAGGTTGTTTCAGAGTCTGATCAGGCCAAACCCGCGCCTTTGGGCACACGGGAAGATCTGCGTGACATGCCGTTTGTCACCATTGATCCGGCAGATGCGCGCGATCACGATGATGCCTGTTGGGCCCATGCGGATGATGATCCCAAGAATGCAGGCGGGCATGTGCTTTGGGTCGCGATTGCCGATGTGGCACAGTATGTGACACCGGATACAGCGCTGGATCGTGAGGCGCGCAAACGGGGCAACTCAAGCTATTTCCCGGATCGCGTTGTGCCTATGCTGCCAGATCGGCTCTCTGGTGATCTCTGTTCTTTGCATGAAGGCGTGCCACGGGCCGTTCTGGCCCTGCGCATTCAGATTGATGCGCATGGCAAAAAGATCGGTCACCGTTTCACACGGGCCATGATCCGCTCTGTGGCCTCACTCAACTACGGCGAAGTGCAGCAGGCGCAGGATGGGCAGCCCAACGCGCGCTGTGCGCCTCTGATGGAAGAGATCATCACGCCGCTTTATGCGGCCTATGCGGCGCTGAGTAAGGCCAAAGCAGAGCGTCAGCCGCTGGCCTTGGACCTGCCGGAGCGCAAGATTGAGCTATCAGACAAGGGCGATGTGCTGTCGGTCAATTTCCGTGACCGCTTTGATGCGCATAAGCTGATCGAAGAGTTTATGGTGCTGGCCAATGTCTGTGCCGCAGAAACATTGATTGCCAAGAAATCCCCACTGCTGTTCCGCGTGCATGAAGAGCCCAGTCCGGAAAAGCTCAATGCCCTGCGTGATACGGCGCAGGCGGCGGGGTTGACCCTGGCCAAGGGGCAGGTGCTGCAAACCCGCCACCTCAACCAGCTGCTGGATGCGGCCGCAGGCACGGAACAGGCGGAGCTGATCAATCTGTCCACTCTGCGCTCCATGACACAGGCCTATTATGCGCCGCAGAACTTTGGCCATTTTGGTCTGGCGCTGCGGGCCTATGCGCATTTCACATCGCCCATTCGGCGCTATGCGGATCTGATTGTGCACCGCGCTCTGATCACGGCCCATGGCTGGGGGAGTGATGGCTTGAGCCCGGAGACGGTTGAAAAGCTGGAAAACACTGCGCAGCATATTTCAGACACGGAACGGCGCTCCATGCTGGCAGAGCGCGATACCACCGACCGCTATCTGGCGGCCTATATGTCAGAGCGCATCGGCAATGAGTTTACCGGACGGGTCAGTGGCATTGCGCGATTTGGCGTCTTTGTGAAGCTGGATGAAACCGGTGCGGACGGGCTGATTCCCATGCGTGAGCTGGGGCGGGAATATTTCCATTTTGATGCGGAAACCAACACGCTGACAGGCTCTGATACGGGGATTGTGATCGGATTGGGACAGCGCGTGACGGCGCGGCTGACCGAAGCGGCGCCTGTGACGGGAGGCATTGCGCTGGAGCTGATCTCGCTGGATGGAGAGCTTGTCAAACGCGCGGGCCGTGGCGGCGGTAAGGGGCGCGGGCGTGGGGGTCCGGTGCGGCGCAAGGCCGCCAAGGCAAAGCACAAGGCGGCCAAGACCAAACGCAAAGTCACTCGGCGGCGGAAGTGAGCGCCGCCATGTGGCGTGTCATATCCGGGTAGATCGCGGCCCGCACCCGTGCGACATAGGGTGTGAACGTGGGCTTGGCGGCCACGGCGCGACGCAGATCTGTCTCGGCGGGCAGCCGTTGGATCATGTCCAGCACGGGCGCAATTGTGGCATCTGCCGCGCTGGGTGTCGGGCCAAAGAGAAACTCTTGACCGCCCAGTTGTGTCTCTATTGCGGCCAAATCCTTGTCAAAACGGGCCTGCCGATCTTGAGGTGAGAAACGCGCAATCCCCTGTGCCATGAGGGCGGCGCGCACGCTGTCTTGGGCCTGAGCGGCGAGCGTGTCGCGCAGCTCACTTGGCGCTTCGGCAAAAAAGGCTTCCCGCATGATGGCCCAGACATCCGGATGCATCCAGCGGTCATGCACCATGCCCAGAACAAGGCTGTTTTCGACCATGGTTTTCAGCGCATGGGCGTGATTGATGTCAACTTGTGACAGGCCGGGATAGAAATCGGCACCCCGCGCCGCGAGAAAGTCTTCGATGTTGGAACTGTCCGGGATCAGACGGTCTTCAAACCGCAGAAAGGGCAGTTTGCCCAGCGGCCCCACGGTAACATCGGTGGTGTATTCTGGCTGCCAGTCTTCGCCCGCCATTTCCAGAAGGCACAGCGCTTTCAGACAGAAGGGGGAATAGGTGGGCATGGTGGCGTCGCCGGGGAACATTACGAGATGCATGGGTTTCTCCTTGGTCAAATGATGGTGACGGAGTAACCGGCCCTCTTGTCATTTTTTGTCAGCATGGTGCAGTATCTTGATATCATGAGCCGTACCGACCGCCTGTTCCAATTGATGCAAGCCCTGCGCGATCTGCCGCCACCTGCCACGGCACAGGTTCTGGCGCAGGAGACCGGCGTGTCGGAGCGCACGATTTATCGTGATATCGACAGCCTGCGTGCGCTTGGCGCGGTGATTGATGGCGAGGCCGGGTTTGGCTTTACGCTGATTGAAGACGCCACATTGCCGCCGCTTGGTTTTGGTCCAGAAGAGATCGAGGCGCTTGTGGTGGGGTTGAAAGAGGTTATGGAAGTTGGCGATCCATCGCTTGCACAGGCGGCAAAATCGGCTCTAACAAAGCTGAAATCACGCTTGCCTGAGGGGCAGGCACATCGTCTCAAACATGCGGTGCTCAGCGCCAAACGGTTTTATGAGCCGCCAGAGATCACCATTGATGCGGGTGTCTTGCGACAGGCGGCATGGGAGGAACGCAGGGTGGGGTTTGATTATGCGGATGCTGCGGGCAATCGCACCACGCGCTCCGTGGATCCGCTGTCGATCGTTTTTCTGCAGTTCACCCATTGCTTGCTGGCGTTCTGTCATTTGCGGCAGGATTACCGTGCGTTTCGCTTGGACCGGATGCGCAACCTGACCCTCACAGATCAGTTCTTCCGCCCCCGGCGGATCCCCATGTTGCGGGAGTATAGCGCGCGTCTGAAGCAGGAAGGTCAGACGTCGGCAAATCCCCGCGCCTGAGTGGATGAGTGCTTTTGCCGGTCTGTGCTTCGGGCTACAGTTTCCGAAACAGGCAAGGAGCAGTGCCATGTGGGTACAGGGTATTTTGGTAGGTTTAGTTTTGGGAACCACTGCGGTGGCTGCGGCGGCAGCACCAGCGCAATCGCTACGGCCGGTTTTGCGGCCGGCGACCGTCACGGTGGTCTCATCAGGGGGCACCATCCCCTATGTTCAAAAAACAGCGGCGCCGGTTGCCTCACAGCGCCCCGTATTGCGCCCGGTCACTCCAGAGATCAAAGCCCCCGAAGCGCAGCCCGTGGCGGCGGCAAACAAAGGGTTTCAGCGCTGGATTGATGGCTATCGCAGCCGCGCACTGAAGGCTGGCATCAGTGCGGCGGTATTTGATCGGGCGTTTCGTGGCGTTGAATACAACACGGATGTGATTCAGAGAGACCGCAATCAGAGCGAGTTTACGAAAACCATCTGGGAGTATCTGGACAGTGCTGCGTCTGACACTCGGGTGAAAAACGGTAAGGCAGCACTGAAAAAGCATCGTAAGACGTTGGAGCGGATCGAAGCGCATTATGGTGTGGACAAAGAGGTTGTGGTGGCTGTCTGGGGGCTTGAGAGCAACTATGGCACTTACAAAGGCACCACCCCGATCATCGAAGCGCTCGCAACACTGTCGTATGATGGGCGTCGGGGTAAATTCTTTGAACAGCAGCTGACAGCGGCGCTGAAGATCATTCAAAGCGGGGATGTGCGCCCACAGAATATGACCGGCAGCTGGGCCGGCGCCATGGGGCATACGCAGTTTATTCCCACGTCTTACCTTGCGTTTGCGGTGGATTTCACTGGTGATGGAAAGCGTGACATCTGGTCGGACGACCCCACTGATGCGCTGGCCTCCACAGCCGCTTATCTGAAGCGCTCTGGTTGGGTGACAGGGCAGCCCTGGGGCGTAGAGGTACAGCTTCCCAAAGGCTTCAATTATGCCTTGGCCAGCCGCAAAATCCAGAAGTCCCCAAGTGAGTGGGCGCGTCTTGGGGTACGAGACATGCAGGGGCGCAAGGTGCCCAATCATGGCAAGGCGTCGATTCTGCTGCCAGCGGGCGGGCAGGGCGTGGCCCTTATGATCTTCAAGAACTTTGCCGCCATCGAACGGTACAATGCAGCTGATGCCTATGTGATTGGTGTGGGCCATCTCAGCGACCGTATCAAAGGCGGGCCTGAGTTTCAGGGCAAATGGCCGCGTGGCGATCGGGCTTTGACATTCAAAGAGCGCAAAGAGTTGCAACGTCGTCTGACGCGTGCTGGGTTTGACACACAGGGTGTTGACGGCAAGATTGGCCCGATCACCATCGAGGCGGTGCGGGCCTATCAGAGGTCTGTGGGAGCCACGCCAGATGGCTATGCTTCTCTGACGCTTCTGAAATCGCTGCGCTAGCTGTGCCCGAGGCCGGGCGCGCCGCTTATAGCGTTTTGGGCTTCACTTGCGACACGAATACCCCGCCATGCCTACGGCATTCTCGGGAGATTCGTGTCGCGAGATGATTGGGGTAAAACCCGAAACGCTTTAGGCGCTGCCGCTCATCACAATCACTTCGGTGCCGAGGGGAACCTGCTCATAGAGCGCTTCGATATGGTCGTTGACCATGCGAATGCAGCCGTTTGAACTGGGCGTGCCGATGGATTGTGGCGCGGTGGTGCCGTGGATACGGAACAGCGTGTCGCGACCGTCCTGATAGAGATACATGGCGCGGGACCCAAGCGGGTTGTTGGGGCCGCCGGGCATGCCATCGGCGTATTTTGCATAAGCAGGATTGCGTTCGATCATATCCTGCGTGGGGCGCCAGCTTGGCCATTTCACCTTGCGGTCAATGGTGGCCCTGCCCTCAAAGTTCAGACCTTCCTGACCAATTGCCACGCCATAGCGCACAGCGTTGCGCTCATCTTGCATGTGGTAAAGGTGATACGAGGCGAGCACGACCACAAGCTGGCCGGGTTGGAAGCCATATTTCTTCTTCACCCGCACCTCCTTGGGACGTAGGTGCTCCATCAGTTCAAAGGGGGCTTGGGAGCTCTGTGCGGCCCGCAGGACCTGTGGTGTGGCCAAAAGACTGGCCGTACCAGTTAGAAAGTGACGTCGCTGCATATCGTGCCTCCATCGTTTTCTTTTAACATGGCACAGGGCCAAAAACAGACAAAGCCGGGGAACCCCGACTTTGCCCATATTCACCAGAATGTGCTGTAAAATGCCTAACGCAGGTTAGGTTGGGGACATGCCTCTCAACTTTTCCGAGCGTCGGCGGAGCATTTCCACCGTTGCCAGCAGCAGGATCGAGATTGCCACGAGGATTGTGGCAACCGCCAGAATCGTCGGGCTGATCTGCTCTCGCAGGCCTGTGAACATCTGCCAAGGCAGGGTTTGTTGCTTGGCGGAGCCCACAAAAATCACCACCACAACTTCGTCAAAAGAGGTGATGAAAGCAAAGAGCGCGCCGGAAATCACCCCCGGCAGGATGAGCGGCATCTGCACCCGGAAGAAAGTGGTGACCGGATCTGCGCCCATGCTGGCGGCCGCACGGGTCAGCGAGCGATCAAAGCCCACAAGCGTTGCCGTAACGGTGATGATCACAAAAGGAATGCCAAGCGCGGCATGCGCCAGCACCACGCCCCAATAGGTGCCAGCAAGGCCCATGCGGGAGTAGAAGAAATACATGCCCGCCGCCGAAATGATCAGAGGCACGATCATCGGAGAAATCAGCGTTGCCATGATGGCGCGACGGAAGGGGACATGGGGCTGGCTGAGGCCGATGGCGGCCAATGTGCCCAGCGACACCGACAGCAAAGTCGCAGCAGGGGCGATCTTTACCGAGTTCCACAGAGCGTCCTGCCAGTCGGGATTGCCGAAGAAATCCCGATAATGTTTGAGCGAATATCCCGCCGGGTCGAAGCTCAGCATTTCTTTCGTGAAGGTGAAAAAGTCCTGTGAGTTAAAGCTCAGGGGAATCACCACCATGATCGGTGCGATCAGAAAGAAGAAGATGAACCCGCAGAGAACCCGGAAGGAGTAGTGCCAGACGCGTTGGCCGGTCGATGCATATGTTGGAAGAGCCATGTCTGTTACCCCAGCTTCACGTTATCGATGCCGACAATCTTGTCGTAGGCCCAGTAGAGCACCAGAACCACTGCAAGCAGAATGGCGCCAAGTGCCGAGGCCAAACCCCAGTTGAGCGATGTCGAGATGTGGAAGGCGATCTGGTTGGAGATAAAGGTGCCTTTGGTGCCGCCGACCAAAGCCGGTGTGATGTAATACCCAATGGCGAGGATGAACACGAGGATCGAGCCTGCACCAATGCCCGGAACCGTCTGGGGGAAATAGACCCGCCAGAAAGCTGTCCAGTCTGTGGCGCCCAGTGATTTTGCCGCCCGCAGATAAGACGGGTTGATGGTTTGCATCACGGAATACATTGGCAGGATCATGAACGGCAGCAGGATGTGCGTCATGGCTGTGATGGTGCCAAATTGGTTGTTGATGATCACAAGGCGACTGTCGTCAGCCACAAGGCCTATGTAGACAAGGATGTCGTTGATCACCCCCTGTTGTTGCAGCAGGATTTTCCAGGCTGAGGTGCGCACCAGCAGGGATGTCCAGAAGGGCAAAAGCACGAGGATCATCAGCAGATTGGCTTTGCGCGCAGGCAGGTTTGCCAGCAACCACGCCACCGGATAGGCCAGAAGAATACAGCAGCTGGTGATCGCCATGGACATCCACAGCGTACGACCCAGAAGCTTCATGTAGATCTGTTCGTCTTCCGGGCGCATTTCCGGGCCATCCGTGCCAACCCGCATATCGACGGCGTTGAGGAAATAACCAGAAGTGATGGGGGGCGAGTAGGTCTGAAGCGTGCGCCAGTTGTCGTGCTCACCCCAGCCTTTGTTGATGTCAATCAGCGTCTCTTTCCAAGGGCCACCGGTTTCGAGATCAAATTTCTTGGCTTTGCGTCCCGTCTTGCGGAACAACGATGACATGCCCGGATTTTCATAGTTCAGGCGCGTGCCGACCTTGGTGTGGATTTTCTGTTCCGCCGCCGCTTTCAGATCGACCGCGAGGGCGGCATAAACCGCCTCTTCGGGCAATTCTCCGGTGGTGGCATCCCAATCTGCCAAAGCCACAACCGTGTTTGGCAGTGTTTTGGAGACGATGCCATTTTGCACCGAACGGTAGAGCATATCCACCACGGGCAAGATGAAACTGATCAGAATGAAAAGCAGCAGCGGTGCGATCAAAAAGAGCGCCCGCAGTTTCTGTTGCCGGAGCGCCCGCGCAAGGCTGCGCTTGAGTGGCGTTCCATCCGCGGCCAGAACCGGGCCGGCTGTTTCGGTCATGTCGCTCATGATATCCCTGTCGGCTGTTGCCGTTTGTTCGTTTTAAGTCCGCATCGTTGGCGGACGAACGATCCCTGTTTTCAGGGTGTTCTTGTTGGGGAAGAAAGGGCCATGTGTGTGGCCCTTTCCCAGTGTTTTAAAGCGGAGCGAGATTTATTTCGCCAGCCACGCTTCGAATTTTGCGTTCAGATCATCGCGGTTGTCGGCCCACCACTCGTAGTCATAGATGTGCACGTTGGTCGCGTTGGCCGGATCGGTTGGCATGTGAGGCGCCATGTCGATGCCCAGCTCTGCGTGTTTACCAACCAGCGGTGCGGAAGAGGCGCGCGCTGGACCGTAGGAGATGAATTTCGCCTGATCTGCCAGACGCTGTGTGTCGGTGGCGAACTTCAGGAAGTCCATCACACGGGCTTTGCGATCTGCTGGCAGACCTTCTGGAACAATCCAGCCGTCCAGATCAAAGGACTGCATGTCCCAGAGCATGCCGATTGGCTGGTTCTGCTCTGCGATGGCAGAGAAGAGACGACCGTTGAAGGTGGATCCCATCACAACTTCGCCGTCCGCCAGCAGCTGTGGTGTTTCCGCACCGGCAGTCCACCAGACCACCTGATCTTTGATGGTGTCGAGTTTGGCCAGCGCCTTGCTCACACCTTCGTCGGTGCCCAGCGTGTCATAGATGTCTTCTTTGGCAACGCCGTCACAGAACAGAGCCCATTCCATGTTGTCGATTGGGCGTTTCTGAAGCGCGCGCTTGCCGGGGTAGGCGGCGAGGTCGAACACGTCACAGACGGATGTTGGCGCAGTGTCGCCCACCAGATCGGTGCGGTAGCCGAAGGTGGTGGAGTAAACGATCTGAGGCACGAAGCACTCAGACACCAGCAGATCACCGAAGTCATCTTCGGCAGAGGTGCCATCAGGTGCCGCTGCGAGGTCTGCTGCTGGGTCGATTTCAACCGCCAGACCTTCGTCACACAGGCGCATGGAGTCAGAGGCCACAACGTCGACCAGATCCCAAGTGACGTTGCCTGCTTCGTTCATGGCGCGCAGTTTGGCCACGGCTTCGGCAGAGCTTTCATCCCAGGTGACTTTCACTTCTGGGTGCATTTCCAGATAGGGCTCTACATAGGCTTTGATCTGGCTGGACTGGTACGCACCACCCCAGGACACGAGGGTCATTTCGTTGGCCATTTCTTCCGCAATTGCTGCGGGCGCGCACAGTGCGGTTGTGGCCGCGAATGCTGCAAGTTTGGTGAGTTTCATAGTTCACTCTCTCCTAGTTGGTTTTCTTTGGTTTGGCTCGTTGGTCCCCCGGTCAATTTGGCGCCGGGGGTTTTATTTCTGTGATCAGGCGTCGAGTGCGCGGCAGTCTTCGGGCAACCAGCCGATCTCGATCTGTTGACCTGGTTTCAGGCGATCCACATCGGGCGCGTTGCGTGTCTTGATGATGAACTCATCATTGCCTGCCACCGAGAGACGCGTGCGGAAGATATCGCCCATATAGATGAACTCTTTCACCTCGGCCTTCAGCGTATGTGCGCCTTCCTGAATGCGGTCTTTGTTGTATTCCACCCGTTCTGGGCGAATGGACACGCGGGTGCGGGCACCGGGTTTGACGCTTTCATGGACAGGCATACAGTCGATGATGTCACCATCGTCCAGCTGCACCAGCGCAACGCCATTGTTGATCTCTTTGACGATGCCTTCCAGCGTGTTGTTCTCACCGATGAACTGCGCGACGAAGCTGTTTTTGGGCGCTTCATAAAGCGTGTCAGGTGGATCCAGCTGTTGAATGCGGCCGTCATCAAACACTGCAACGCGGTCTGACATGGTCAGTGCTTCGGTCTGGTCGTGGGTCACATAGACCGTGGTGATTCCCAGATTGTGGGCGAGATTTGTAATCTCAAACTGCATTTTTTCGCGCAGTTGTTTATCCAACGCGCCCAGCGGTTCATCCATCAGCACCAGTTCAGGTTCAAACACCAGCGCGCGGGCCAAGGCCACACGTTGCTGCTGACCGCCGGAAAGCTGTGCCGGACGGCGGCCGCCAAAGGCGCCCATTTCCACCATGTCGAGCGCGCGTTTGATTTTCTCTTCGCGCTCACTCTTGCCCATCTTGCGCACTTCCAACGGGAAGCTCAGGTTCTCCGCAATGGTCATATGCGGGAACAGGGCGTAGTTCTGGAAAACCATCCCAATGCCGCGTTTGTGCGGTGGAATGTTGTTGATGGAGGTGCCGCCCAGACGGATATCGCCGTGGGTTGCGGTTTCAAAGCCTGCCAACATCATCAGACAAGTTGTCTTCCCTGAGCCAGATGGCCCCAACATGGTCAGAAACTCGCCGCGAGGCAGGCTTAGGTTCAGATCTTTGACGACGAGTGTCTCACCATCATAGCTCTTTTGAACGCGGTCGAATTCGACAAACGCGTCGTTAGATGCACTATCAGCCAAAATCGGCTCCCTGTGTTTTTGGTCGGCAGATTTGCTCTGCTCGTCTGTTTCAAGTGTAACCACACCTGAGCTAAAATGCGCAACACCGCATTCCGTTAGGAAAGTGTGACAGTCGATTTGCGATCACGAAGTCCGTTTGCGACATATCTGATTCATTTTTCGCCAAAAACGACGGGATGGTAAAGTCACAAGTGTTCAAAACGACTAACTTTTTCGACTGAAAAGTAAAAAAGTGGCGTCCGTGACCAAATAAAAAACCCCAGAAAAAAATCTGGGGTCTTATGTATCAGCGATTTTGAGGGCTGATTACTTGTAAAGATCTTCGGCTTTGATCTGTTCGAAGGTCAGATCCAGAGCGCGAGTCGCCCGTTCAATGAGCGTGTCCACCTCATCACGCGTCATGACCAGAGGGGGGGAGATGATCATCCGGTCGCCGACATGGCGCATCACCAGATTGTTGCCAAAGCAGTGTTCACGGCATTTGTAGCCCACTGTGCCAGTGTCCGCAGCGAAAGGCGCACGCGTCTCTTTATTTGGGGTCAGGGCGATGGAGCCCATCATGCCAACGATCTTCGCTTCTCCAACCAGCGGATGATCGGCAAGCGCTTCCCACTTTTCTTTCAGGTAAGGCGCCACGTCATCGCGCACATGGCCGATGATGTTTTCCTCTTCGATGATCCGGAGGTTCTCCAATGCCACAGCGCAGGCCACCGGATGACCGGAATAGGTGTAGCCGTGGTTGAATTCCGTTGCGGCCACCACTTCGGCAACTTCATCGCAGACGATGCTGCCCCCGATCGGCGCGTAGCCGGAGGAGAGGCCTTTGGCGATGGACATGATATGCGGTTTGATGCCCACGGTCTGACTGCCAAACCAATTGCCGGTGCGGCCAAAACCACAGATCACCTCATCGGCGATCAGCAGGATCTCATATTTGTCGCAGATGCGCTGGATCTCTGGCCAGTAGGTTTCCGGTGGAACAATTACGCCACCCGCACCTTGAATAGGCTCGGCAATAAAGGCCGCCACACGGTCTTCGCCCAGTTCCAGAATCGCCTCTTCCAGCTCTTGCGCACGCTGCAAGCCGAATTCTTCGGGGGACATATCGCCGCCTTCGGCCCACCAGTTTGGCTGGTTGATGTGGTGGACATCGGGGATTGGCAGGCTGCCCTGTTGGTGCATGGGGACCATGCCACCCAGGCTTGCGCCCGCCATTGTAGAGCCGTGATAAGCGTTTTTGCGGCTGATGAAGATGGTTTTGCTGGGTTTGCCTTTGGCGGACCAATAGTGGCGCACCAGGCGCATGTTGGTGTCATTCGCCTCAGAGCCGGATCCGGCATAAAAGACGTGATTGAGATCCCCTGGCGCCAGCTCTGCCAGTTTGGCAGATAGCGCAATCACAGGCACATGTGTGGTTTTAAAGAATGTGTTGTAGTAGGGCAGTTCGCGCATCTGACGTGCGGCGACATCGGCCAGCTCTTCGCGGCCATAGCCAATGTTGACGCACCAAAGGCCCGCCATGGCATCCAGAATTTGCGCACCTTCGCTGTCCGTCAGAGTGACTCCTTTGGCCTGGGTGATCACCCGCGCGCCAGTGTCGTTGAAGTCGTTCTGAGTGGAGAACGGGTGCATGTGGTGCGCCACATCCAGCGCCTGAAGCTCTGCGGTTGGCAGATGATTGGTGATCGCGTTCATGGCAAACCTCTTTGCGAAAATCGACCGAGTCCGCACCTCACGCGCGGCCCGAAACCTCTTTGATCAAAAATATGATCAAATTCTGATTAGTCAATCACATCGCTGAGACCAGAGCCATCAAGCAGCGCGGCGCGGATTTGTTCTATGCCCTGCACCACATCCTCTCGCAGGGCGTCCCCCGCTGCCTGTGCGTCTTTTTTATGCAACGCATCCAGCGCGGATTTGTGGTTGTCCGGCAGGCTTTGTGTGCCCATGCGCCCGCAGACCATCCGCATAGAGGGGCCGAATCGCAGCCAGAGACTGTTGGCCACATCCATCAGAATCGGGGCTTTTGCGATGGCATAAAGCCCTGCATGGAAAGCGTAATTCTGTTTCAGATAGGCGGCGACATCACCGCGTAAAATGGCCTCGTCCAGCTTGGCATCAATGCCTTCTAACGTCATGATTTCTGAAGGCGTTATCTTTTCTGCAGCTTGCATGGCGAGGCGTGATTCGACGGATTCTCTCAGGAAAATAAGGTCGTCGATCACGTCTTCGGTCAAAAGTGGCACCACCACGCGGCGGTTGCCGCGAAACTCCAGCGCGCCCTCGCTGGTGAGGCGGCGAATCGCTTCTCGAATTGGGGTCATGCCGGCACCGGTGCGTTCGATCAGACCCTGAATGGTCACCGCTTGGCCCGGTGCCAGATCACCAAACAACACAGCCTCTCTCAGCTGTGCATAGACCTGCTGATGCACAGGGACGCGCGGCGTATTTTCGCTGTTTTGTTCAGTGTCTTGTCCCAAAAGCCCTGTGCCTTCCATTTGTGCAGCCCTATGCCTGATTTGATGTGTTAGAACGTATATTGGCGAGCGAAATGCACAAGCATATTGCCATAGCGCAAAAACTTGATCAAATTAATCTCGCAGAATACGACCGGGTCCAACGCCCGGCACCCAACGGGAGATCACCATGAAGACATCCTTTCTGACATTCGTATCAGCTCTGGCTTTGGGCGCGGCGGCAGCCACCGCCGAAGAAGTGCGCGTATACAACTGGTCTGATTATATCGACGAAGCGCTGCTGACCAAATTCGAAGAAGAGACCGGCATCAAGCTGATCTATGACGTGTTTGACAGCAACGACGTTTTGGAAACCAAGATGCTGGCCGGTAACTCCGGCTATGATGTTGTGGTGCCAACGGGCGCCTTTCTGCAGCGTCAGATCGCGGCGGGCGTGTTTCAGAAGCTGGACACATCCAAGCTCAGCAACAAAGGCAACATGTGGGATATGGTTGAGGCGCGTACCGCGACCTATGATCCCGGCAATGCCTATTCGATCAACTACATGTGGGGCACCACCGGTCTTGGCGTGAATGTTGCCAAAGTCAAAGAGGTTCTGGGCGAGGATGCCCCGATTGACTCTCTGGCGTTGATTTTCGATCCGGCAAACATGGAAAAACTCGCCTCTTGTGGGGTGCAGATTCTGGATGCCTCTGATGAGATGATTCCGGCGGCGCTGGCCTATCTGGGTGAGGATCCCACCAGCCTAGACAAGGACGTGTTGGCAAAGGCAGAGCCAGTTCTGGCGGCGATTGCGCCTTATGTGCAGAAATTCCACAGCTCCGAATATATCAACGCATTGGCCAATGGCGACATCTGTGTGGCAATGGGCTGGTCTGGCGATGTCTTGCAGGCACGTGATCGCGCCGCCGAAGCAGATAACGGTGTGGAAATCGCTTACAACGCCCCTTCTGAGGGCGCGTTGATGTGGTTTGACCAGATGGCCATTCCCGCGGATGCACCAAACCCCGAGGCGGCGCATACTTTTCTGAACTTCATCATGGATGCGCAGAATATGGCCGATGCGTCCAACTATGTGTATTACGCCAATGGCAACAAGGCGTCTCAGCCTCTGCTGGAAGAGGATGTGATCGGCGATCCGGCGATCTATCCAAGCGAAGCCACCATGGAGAACTTCTACACGGTGTCGCCATACCCGCCAAAAGTGCAGCGTGTTGTGACCCGCATGTGGACCAAGATCAAATCGGGCACCTGATGTGATCTGATTTCGGGCCTGCGCAGTGCTTTGCGCAGGCCTTTTGCCTCCCCCGACAATTTTCGGAGACCGCCATGGCGCTTGATGTCTTTGCCCCCTGGAATGACCCAGATGCAAAACCCCTCATTCAATTCAAAAACGTAAGCAAACGCTTTGGTGATTTTACCGCCATTGATGATTTGACGGTGGATATTTTTGAACGGGAGTTTTTTGCGCTGCTCGGCCCTTCGGGCTGTGGCAAGACCACGATGATGCGCATGCTGGCCGGGTTTGAAACCCCGACAGAAGGTAACATTTTGTTGGCTGGACAGGACATTGCACCGGTGCCGCCCAACAAACGCGCGGTCAACATGATGTTTCAGTCTTATGCGCTGTTTCCCCATCTTTCGATCTGGGACAACATCGCCTTTGGCCTGAAACGGGACAAGATGCCAAAGGATCAGATCGCAGCGCGTGTGGAAGAGATGCTGCGCCTGACCCGCATGGAAAAATTCGCAAGCCGTAAGCCACATCAGGTGTCTGGTGGGCAGCGTCAGCGGGTGGCGCTGGCGCGGTCTCTGGCCAAGGCACCAAAGCTTCTGTTGCTGGATGAACCGCTGGGCGCGCTTGATAAAAAACTGCGTCAGGATACGCAGTTTGAACTGATGGACATTCAGGAAAAGACCGGCACCACTTTTGTGATCGTGACCCACGATCAGGAAGAGGCCATGACAGTGGCCAGCCGTGTGGCGGTGATGGATCATGGCCAGATCGTACAGGTGGCGACGCCGGATGTGATCTATGAGGCCCCCAATTCGACCTATGTTGCCGATTTTATCGGTGAGGTGAACCTGATGAAGGGCAAGGCCGATCCCCAAGGTGACAGCCTGCAGATGCATTGGGCCGAAGGGCAGCCTGCGGTGGTTGGCTCCCCATTGGCGGGCGCGAGCAAGGGGCAGGATGTGCACTATGCCATCCGGCCTGAAAAAGTCTCTATTTCGGCTGAAAAGCCGGTTGATGCCGCCAATGCGGTGCAGGGCAAAGTGCTCGACATTGCCTATCTCGGCAATATCTCCACCTATCATGTGGAGCTGGCCGGGGGACAGATCATCAAGGCGCAGGCGGCCAACAACCGCCGTATTTCGCGCCGGGCCTTTACCTGGGAAGATCAGGTCTGGCTCAGCTGGACCGCCACCGCTGGCGTCTTTCTGGAGCGCTGAGCCATGCGCCGTCTGTTGATCGCCATCCCGTTTGTCTGGTTGCTGGCACTGTTTATCGTGCCCTTCCTGATCGTTTTCAAAATCTCGCTGTCCGATCTGGCTGTGGCGATCCCGCCGTATACGCCAACCCTGGATCCTGCTGACGGCTGGGCAGGGTTCAAACACTTCCTGTCGCAACTGGACTGGGAGAATTATGTCTGGCTCACCGAAGATGCGCTTTATTGGAAAGCCTATCTGTCGAGTCTGAAAATCGCGGTGATTTCGACCCTGCTGACCCTGCTTGTCGGCTATCCAATCGCCTATGGCATGGCGCGGGCGCCAGAAGAGTGGCGCGCAATGCTGTTCATGCTGGTGATCCTGCCGTTCTGGACCAGCTTTCTGATCCGGGTGTATTCCTGGATGGGGATTTTGAGCCAGGAGGGGTATCTGAACCAGTTCCTGTTGTGGATCGGGGCCATCAATGAGCCACTGGTGATCCTCAACACCAATATCGCGGTCTATATCGGCATTGTGTACACCTATCTGCCGTTCATGATCCTGCCCATCTATGCGGCGCTGGAGAAGCTCGACATCAGCCTGCTGGAAGCAGCCGAAGATCTGGGCTGTTCACGCTTCTCGGCGTTCTGGCTGGTGACAGTGCCGCTCTCCAAACAGGGCATCGTTGCGGGCAGCTTCCTTGTGTTTATTCCCACCATCGGCGAATTTGTGATCCCCTCCCTTTTGGGCGGTTCCCGCACGCTGATGATTGGTAAGGTGCTTTGGGAGGAGTTCTTCTCCAACCGAGACTGGCCTGTGGCTTCTGCGGTGGCGGTGGTGCTTTTGCTGATCCTGATCATCCCGATCGTGCTGTTTCAGCGCAATGAGCAGAAACAGAGGGAGGCTGGCAAATGAGACGTATGAGCTGGTTTAATATCACGTCGCTGACATTGGGGTTTGCCTTCCTGTATCTGCCGATGCTGATCCTGATTATCTTCAGCTTCAACGAAAGCAAGCTGGTGACGGTCTGGGCTGGGTTCTCGACCAAATGGTATGGGGAGCTGCTCTCAAACGGGGCCTTTCTTGATGCGGCCTGGGTGACACTCAAAGTGGCCTTCCTCAGTTCCACAATGGCGACGGTGCTGGGCACGATGGCGGCGATTGTCATGGTCAGATCCGGGCGGTTTGCCGGGCGCACGCTGTTTTCCGGCATGATCTACGCACCGATGGTGATGCCAGAGGTGATCACCGGCCTGTCGCTGCTGCTTTTGTTCATCAGCCTGAATGTGGACCGTGGTGTGATGACCATTGTTTTGGCGCATACCACATTCTCCATGTGTTACGTGTCTGTGGTGGTCAGCTCGCGTCTGGTGAGTTTTGATCAGTCGCTGGAAGAAGCCGCGCTGGATCTGGGCTGTTCCCCGTTTCAGGCCTTCCGCCTTGTGACCCTGCCGATTATTGCCCCGGCGGTGATTTCTGGCTGGCTTCTGGCCTTCACCCTGTCGCTCGATGATCTGGTGATTGCGTCGTTCACGGCCGGGCCCTCCGCAACAACCCTGCCGATGAAAATCTGGTCCTCAGTACGCCTTGGGGTGAGCCCGGAGATCAACGCCTTGTCCACATTGATGATCCTGATTGTGACGGTGGGCGTGGTTGGCGCATCGCTGATCAATAAGCGCAATGTGGTGCGACAACGCCGGGAAGAG
Organism: Shimia marina; assembly: GCF_001458175.1. Lineage (GTDB taxonomy): Bacteria > Pseudomonadota > Alphaproteobacteria > Rhodobacterales > Rhodobacteraceae > Shimia > Shimia marina. Next base: position 444,926 of record NZ_CYPW01000006.1, on the reverse strand, counting down.
GCGGCCGCGGCCAAGCTTGCATGACCCGAATCTGTGACCCTTTCTCCTATGGAGAAGGACCGATCAAAGAAGGATTTTGGGGAGAAACAGTCTCTGTTTCTCCCCGAATTTCGTTGGTAGGGCATCACACAGCTGAGGTGGCAATCATTGGGGCGGGCGTGACCGGGCTCAATGCCGCCTTGCGGCTTGCGGAGTGCGGGGTGAATGTCACCGTTCTTGATGCGCAGCGGGTTGGCTGGGGCGCGTCTGGTCGTAATGGTGGGTTTTGTTGCCTTGGGGGTGCCAAAGCCTCTTATGAGAGCCTGAAACGCAAGTTTGGCGCGCCTGCGGTGCAGGATTTCCTGAGAGCAGAGCGTGCGGCGGTGGATCATGTTTCAGATTTGATCGCACGCTTTGGGTGGCAGGTGGACCGGCACAGCGATGGGGAAACCTTGCTGGCGCACAATCCGCGCGTCGCGGCCACTTTCCCGCAGGTGGCAGAAGATCTGGCAAACACGTTTCAACTGCCCATTGAGGTCACCGCGAAAGAAGATCTCGCTGCACAGGGGTTTGGGTCAGGTTTCCATGGTGCGCTGACCATTACCATCGGTTTTGCGCTGAACCCGCTGAAATACGTGACGCATTTGGCCGAGGCGGCAGAAGACTTTGGCGCAACCATTTTTGAAAATAGCGCTGTGTTAGAGACGAAACACAGGGATGGGTGCTGGCATCTGACAACGCCAGAAGGTGAAGTCAGCGCCAAACATCTGGTGATTGCCAGCAATGGCTATTCCAGCGAACATATCCCGCCTTGGATGGCTGGGCGCTATCTGCCGGCGCAGTCCAGTGTTTTGGTCACACGGCCCTTGACGCAAGAAGAGCAACGCGCGCAGGGCTGGACATCGGCACAGATGGCCTATGACAGCCGCAATCTTCTGCATTATTTCCGGCTCATGCCGGACGGGCGATTTCTGTTTGGAATGCGCGGCGGTCTGGCGACGTCGCAGCGGGCGCATGACGCCATTCGCCCTGTGATCCGGCGCGATTTTGAAAAGCTGTTCCCAGCCTGGGCAGATGTACAGACGCCTCACTTCTGGGGGGGATATGTGTGTTACAGCCGATCGCTGACCCCTTTTGCCGGACCTGTCAGGGGGGCGGAAAATCTCTATGCCGCTTTTGCCTATCACGGCAATGGCGTGGCCGTGGGCAGCTATGCCGGGGCGATGCTGGCCGAGCAGATCCTGCAGCAAAAGCAGCTAGTGCACCCGGAGATCATGCTGTCGCAGCCGGGACGCTTTCCCTTGGGGCGTTTTCGGCGCCTGCTGATGTATCCGGCCTATCTTTATTATGCGCTCAAAGACCTCTGAAGCGCTTCGAGTTCGAGCTGTAGCCCCTCTGCGTAGGCCGGTTGATCATGCTCAATCTGCCACTGGCAATAGGTTGCCATGCGCGCATGATAGAGCGGGGCGAGCCGTTTGTAGCGGGTTGTGATCTCTGGCGCATCATAGCCATCAAAAAAGGCGTCAGCCTCTGTCTGAGACAGCACTTTTCCACGATATAGAGACTGCATGGCAGGCGAAAGAAACACGGCGATGTCCTCGCAGGGATCTCCAACGGCTGGGCATTGCCAGTCAATCAAATACAGACCGGTTTCATTTTCAATCAGATTGCCGGGAACAATGTCACCGTGCAGCAGCACCATCGGCGCATTGGCCGGAACCGCGATCTCAGAAAGAGCGTCAGGAAATGGCAAGTTTTGACCATATTGGGATTGAATAGTCTCTATCTGGGCGCGCAGTGCCGCTGCGCCATCAGGGATGAGGCGCAGCCCCTGAGGCGGGGGCAGCCCATGCAGTTTCCGCATGAGTTTGGCAACAGATTCGGTGTTCTCTGACCAGATATTGCCGGGGATATGCGCATAGACATTGCATCGGCCGGCCCCTGTTTCAAAACAGCCAAGCAGTTTGGGCGCAATGTCGTTTGGTGCCAAAAACCGCAGCAGCCGCGCTTCCGCATCGGGATCATTTGGGAAAAGAGGATTTCGCGCTGGCCCCTTATAGAGCTTCACGACGATGCTCTCTAATCCGGGCGCCGACCCCAGCCAAGCCATATTGGTGCGCCCGCCAAACAGCGCAGACCAAGCCTCAGGCTTGGCTCGATCCGGCAACGCCAGAGCAAGCTTTGAAAGCACCGAAGGCGGTGGAATGTCAGGCAGGGTGGGCAGCGCGGCGGTCCTTTTTCAGAGCGCCGCGACGCTAGTTCACGCCGGGAGAGGAGGCAAGGCTCAGCTTGCCTGAGGCTCGCGCAATGCGATCACATCATCAGAGGCGAACTCAATGCCATCCGCTGTGGACAGCATAACGCCTTTGTCAGTCATGCGCGCCTCGCTGACGCGGGCATAGGTATCTGCATAAACCGAATCGAGCTTTTCACCGTTGGCGTAGCTCTCTGTGACAAATGTATAGAGACCGTCCTCAAAAACATTGCCCGCATCATCAATGCCGGACCAGGTCACAGAGCCCTTCTTCGGATCAATGGCATAGCGTTGAACTTCAGTGCCATCGGAATCCCGCACAATCAGGAAGGCCGAATCCGCGCTGGTATTGGCATTGGGGGCCACTTCAATTGCAGAGCCGGAGAAGTTTGCTGGGGCTGCGACACGCGCTTCCATGCCCACCCAGGTCGACAGGCTGCTGAGGTCGTTGGACGTGAACTGGGAGCTCATGTTTTGCAGCAATTTGTTTGTCAGCGTCTGCTGTTCAACTGTGGAGAATTGCGCAAGCTGGCTGGCAAATTCGGTGGAATCGGTCGGATTGAGCGGATCCTGATTCTTCATCTGCACAGAGAGCATGTTCAGGAAGGTTTCAAAATCTGACGACAGCACGCCTTCATTCTGCGCCTCTTCGGCGGCAGCGGCGCGGGCCTGATTCGCAGCCTGTGCGGTGCTCGAATTTGTCGGAGCGATGGTGTTCATAGGGTTCTCCTAGAGTCTGATGTCGATGCCGCCACCGGGCAGGGTGGTCGCGGCGGCCTGTTGGGAGGCGATCATGTCGGGATCAATGAGCGGTGCGCCGTCAGCCTGCGCCATGCCGGCACCATTGCCTAAACTGCCGCCTGATTGTGCGTTCTGCTGAGAGGAATCGCTGCTGTTCTGCTCAAAAGAGAAGGAGACGTTTTCGTAGCCCATCTCCATGAAGTCTTTGCGCAGCATATCAATATGGCGACGCATCAACTCGGTGGTCGCCTGATTCTCTGCGGCAATTGACACGGTCATCACACCGGAGGATTCCGACAAAGACATACGCACTTTGCCAAGCTCCGGGGGATCCATGGCCAGCTCGATCAGGCTCTTGTCAGACATTTTCACCGCATCGGCGATTTGACGCACGACATAGGCTGGATTCGGTGCGCTGTTGGCCAGACGGGCCTGAGACACGGCCTCTTGCGGGCTCAATATGCTGCGTGCGCTGCTTTCTTCGATGGCGGCTGCCAGGGCCGAATCGACCGTTTGTAATGTGCTGACTTCTGCGGTTTTGAGCTGAATGGGCTGCACACCGGCCTGCACCTGCTCGACGATGGCCTTGGCCTGCATCTGTTGTGTTGCTGTTGGCCCAGTGGGGGCGGACGTGTCTGGTTTGACCTCCACGGTCTCCGCTGCTGGAACCTCTGCTACAGGTTGGATGAGGCCACGGCGTTCGGCGCCGGTCTGCACAGGTGCGGCGGCGGCCAGCGCCTGCGTGGCGGTTGTGGCTGTTTGTGCGGTCTTGTTGCGCACGGTCACCTGCATGGGATCCAGGCCCTCTTCGGCCTCCGCAACACGCTGGAGTTTCTCAACATCCCCCTTGGGCGCAGGCTGTGGGCCGGTGTCGATGTCCTGAACAACGGGCTTGTCCGTCTTGGTGACGATCTGAGGCTCGCTTTGCCGCGTGTCGCCCTCTGTGCTGGCTGAGGTTGCGGCTTGGCGTCCGGTTTGACCATCAAGGCGCAGCATGGCGGCGTTCTCGCTGGTGCCGGTCGGTGCGCGGCGCTCCTCACTGCGCAGCGCTGGCTCTGTATCTTCTGTTGACGCTTCGGCCACCTCAGTCGCCGCAAAATCGGCATCTTGGGGCGCGTCGTTTTCCGTGGTTTCCCCATCAGGCCGTCCCTCACGGGGCGTAGTCGAATCGCCACTGTCGGCGGTATCTTCGGAAGGGGTGTCGTCTGTTGAACGCGCATCATTCACATCGCCGGATGGGCGTGTGTCTTCGCGATCTACATCGTCGTAAATATCTGAAAAATCACTGTCTTCCCGTCGCGGAGAGACGTGTTTTTTTGGGGCAGCCACCTCCGCTGGGGAGGGCTGAGTCGTCGCAAAAGGCAGGTTGATCATGGGACCTCCGGGAATTCTTCCACTGGGAGTCCTCTACCGGAATCATCCTTACCACTTCTTTACCGTCCTCGGTCACAACTCAAAAATATACACAACCTGCGAGGCAAGAAATGCTCACACACACGGCCCCTGTTGCGCCTGCCGCACCACCGGTTCAGCCGCTTCCCTCCGCAAGAGAGGACACTCTGCGCGAAGCGGCGCGGGAACTGGAAACCACCTTTTTGGCGGAAATGTTGAAATCTGCGGGCTTTGGAAAATCCCGTGAAAGCTTCGGCGGCGGTGCTGGCGAAGAACAATTCTCCTCCTTCCTGCGCCAAGAGCAGGCCCGCGCCATGGTGGATGCGGGCGGCATTGGCCTGTCCGAAGCTTTCTTCAACGCCCTAAAGGAGCGCGCAAATGTCTGAAGAGATCGAAATTACCCTGCTCGATTCGCTGGAAACCCTGCTGGAAGAAGAGCGTCAGGCGCTCCTTAAAGGTGACCTTGAGGCGCTGCCTGATCTGCTGGAGCGCAAAGAATCGCTGTTTGAAGATCTGGAAGCTCAGCACGAAGAAATCCCGCTTGAGGCGGAGGCGCTGGAACCGTTGCAGCATTTGTTTGTGCGCAATCAGTCTTTGTTGGAATCAAGCCAGAACGGGCTGCGTGCCACCACAGAACGTATGGGCACCCTGCGCCGTGTGCGCACCTCTCTGGAAACATACAACAACAACGGTCAACGCCAGGCGGTTCAATTGACCTCCGGCCAACGCGTTGAAAAGAGAGCGTAAATTCAACTCTCTCAAGTTTTAGTGAAATGCGAGTAACTGGGAGAGGGGCGTTTAGGAAAGCCTTAGCACTTCTCCCGCCATGTTGATCCCGCGCTCCAGACGGAGTGGCACCAGTCCAAACGGACAGAAGGTAAATGTCAGAACGACGTTCAGGAGCGCCTCCATAGAGAGGGGCGCAAAATACAACCCGGCGCAAAAGCGCCATATGAAAAGAGATATAGGAAAGCCATGACCAGCCTTCTGACAAACAACGGCGCAATGGTTGCGCTGCAAACCCTGAAATCCGTGAACGCAAGCCTGTCCGAGACTCAGGGCATGATCTCCACCGGTAAAAAAGTGGACAACGCCAAGCAGAACGCAGCTGTTTGGGCCATCTCCAAAACCATGGAATCTGACGTAAGCGGCTTTAAAGCTATCTCCGAGAGCCTGTCTCTGGGTGAATCTACTGTTGCCGTAGCCCGTCAAGCAACTGAGACGGTGAATGACCTTCTGGGTCAGATCAAAGACCGTGTAATCTCTGCAACAGGCGACAACGTGGACCGTGACAAACTGCAGTCCGAAGTTGTCGAACTCCGCAACCAAATTGGTTCTGTTGTAGGCGCTGCGCAGTTCAACGGTTTGAACCTGGTTGACGGTTCTGTAACCCAAACCAACGTTCTGTCTTCGCTTGACCGTGACGCAAGCGGTACCGTGACAGCATCTAACATCACCGTTGCTGCACAGTCTTTGACACGTACTGGCTATGTCGCAAATGATATTTTTGCTGCTGGTGCAACCACTGCTGGCACAAACATCAGTGCTGCGGAAGATCAGTTCTCTTTGTCTCTGGCTGAGGGTGGCGGAACAAACGACATCTTGCTTCAAGATGGTACTAACGCTTGGGCTGCTGGAGATACCATTACCCTTGCAATTGGTGACCAATCTGCAAGCTATACTCTGCAAGCGGGTGATCTTGTTGCTAACACCATTGATATGGTCGCAACTGGTCTTAAGTCTGCAATTGACGAGCTTGGTATCGCGAACTTCGAAGTCACCTATGATCCTGCCGCTGCTGGACAGCTTTCTTTTGAAAACAACAGCACTGAAGCATTGTCTATTAGTGGTTCCTACCAGAACGCGGCTGCGGGTGGACTTGCAGGTCTTGACACGATCGACATTTCCTCTGGCTCGGGCGCGACTTCTGCTCTGTCTGCAATTGAGGGCATGATCCAGAACACCATCGATGCTGGTGCTGCGTTTGGTACTGTTGAAAATCGCATCAGTACTCAGAATGACTTCGTGTCCAAACTGACCGACTCCATGAAATCCGGTATCGGCTCTCTGGTTGATGCGGATATGGAAGAAACTTCTGCACGTCTGCAGGCACTTCAGGTTCAGCAGCAGTTGGCGACACAGTCGCTGTCTATTGCGAACCAGGGTCCACAGCAGCTGCTGTCCCTCTTCCGTTAATGGATCTGGGTGGGGGCGCCGCGCGCGCCCTCACTCCCTCCATTAAATCGCCCGACCGCTCTACTTTTCAGGGAATTCTGACGTGACCCCAAACGTTCTTGCCAAAAAGGCATACAGTCAAGCTTCTGCACCAACCAGAACAGCGGGGAAACTCGAGTATGATGTGATTGCACGCATCACGCACAAACTGAAGGAAGCGGCCAAAAAGGGCAAAAAACGCGGATTTCCGGCATTGGCAGAAGCCATTCATGAAAATCGCCAGCTTTGGAACCTGCTCGCCACGATGGTGGTTGATGCGGACAATGAATTGCCCAAAGAGCTGCGTGCCCAGATTTTCTATCTAGCCGAGTTTACAGATCATCATAGCACCAAGGTGCTGGCGGGCGACGCCAATGTACGCCCCCTTCTTGAAGTCAACACCGCCATCTTGCGCGGTCTTCGAAGCGGAGCAGCAGCAGCATGAGCGGCCTTGTTCTCAAATTGAGCCCCAAAGAGCGGGTTCTGGTCAATGGAGCAGTGATTGAAAACGGCGATCGCCGGTCTCGTCTCTCCATCATGACCCCAAATGCAAATATTCTGCGTCTTCGGGATGCCATTCACCCTGAAGAAGCCAACACGCCGGTGCGCCGTGCCTGTTATTCCCTGCAACTGGTTCTGTCTGGTGATACGGATGCCGATGAAGTGGAACGCACCCTGCTGCGCCATATTGAGGATCTGAGCCAGGTGTTCACCGATCCGGACAGCCGGCGCCAAATCGGCCTTGCCACCGAAGCGGTGATTGGGGGCCGGCACTATCAGGGCCTGAAAGCTCTGCGCGCACTTCTGCCGCGTGAGGAGCGCTTGATGGCGGTGGCACGCCAATGACCTATCAGCCGATTGTCGTAGGCAGTGGTCTTGTTGCATGGAACTTTATGCAGCGGACCATGGAAACGCAGACAACTGCGTTTGAAAACTCTGCCGTGGTGCAACGCGATCTTGACTATTTTGCCGAAAACATCGGTAAGGTGGAGAGCGCGGAAGACCTGGTGAACGACCGTCGGCTGTTGCGCGTGGCGCTGGGCGCGTATGGGCTGGATGATGATCTGAACAACAAGTTCTTTGTGCAGAAAATCCTCTCCGATGGCACGCAGGCGGATGATGCGCTGTCCAATCGACTGGCCGACAAACGCTATCGAGAATTTTCCGAAGCCTTTGGTTTTGGTGATCTTGGCGGGCCCTGGCACAAGACACCGAGTTTTGTGGAAAACATCAAAGAAGATTACCTTGCGCGCCAGTTTGAGACCGCGGTTGGCAATCAGGATGAAAATCTGCGATTTGCTATGAATGCCATGCGCGAGCTGGATGACATTGCCCTCTCTGGTCAGAGTGACAATACTAACTGGTTCACGGTTATGGGCAACCCGCCCCTGCGCAAGGTGTTTGAAACCGCCTTTGGCCTGCCGACCGAATTTGGATCGCTGGATCTGGACAAACAGCTGGATACTTTCCGCGAGCGTCTGGAAGATTTGACTGGCAATGGCGAGATTTCCCAGTTCGTCGGCACCGATACGCGCGAAGCGATTGTGGAGCGGTTTCTGTTGATGTCGGAAATCGGCAATGTCTCTGTGGCCAGCTCTGGCCAGATTGCTTTGACGCTTCTGTCATACTGAGCAAAATTCGCCGGTTGATCCGCAGTAAATTTACGGACGTTTGCCCGATGGGAAACCGACGGGATACAGATGTGATACCGACAGGATACTGACGCTATATTTTGGTTTGAAGGCGCGCTGTGAGGAGCGCGCCTTTTGGGTTTCAGACGCCGCGTGATCCGGCCCGCCGCAGCAGCAGGGTCAGCTTGGCAAAGGCATTCTCAATAGAGGGGCTGGTGCTGTCTGCGAGATAGGTGTCAAGCTCTGGCCAGGCGGCAATGGCCACATCCAGAAGCGGGTCGGAGCCTGACGTGTAAAGCCCGGCGCGGATCATGGTAGCGGATTGCTCATAAGCCCCCAGCAGGCGGCGTGCCTCAGAAATCGCTGCGTTTTCAGTATCTTTGGCGCAATGCGGCAGGCTTCGGGAGACAGAACGCAACAGGTCAACTGCCGGATAGCGCCCGCGCTCCGCAATCTTGCGATCAAGCACAACATGCCCATCCAGAACACCGCGCAAGATATCTGCGATGGGTTCATCCATGTCAGAGCCGGCGACAAGCACGCTGAAAATACCGGTGATGTCCCCTTGTCCGTCCATTCCCGGGCCAGCCCGTTCACAGAGGGACATAATCATATGAGAGGTTGAGGGCGGATAGCCGCGCAAGGCAGGCATTTCGCCAGAGGCAACGGCCACTTCCCGGTGGGCTTCAGCGAATCGCGTGATCGAATCTGCCATGAAAATCACATGCTTGCCCTGATCTCGAAAGTGCTCTGCCACGGTCATGGCCGCCAGCGCGCAACGCCTGCGTACAAGCGGTGACTGATCCGACGTGGCGGCGATCACCACCGACCGTGCCAGCCCTTCAGGCCCCAGAACATGCTCGACAAACTCACGCAATTCGCGCCCCCGCTCCCCGATCAGGGCGATGACTGCGATGTCGCCGGTCATATGGCGCGCAAACTGCCCCATCAGGCTTGATTTGCCGACGCCAGAGCCCGCAAACAGGCCGATCCGTTGCCCTTTGACGATGGGCAGCATGGTATTGAACACGGACATGCCGGTTTCGAGGCGATCCCCCAACGCCCGGCGCGCGGCGGGCGGTGGTGGGCTTGATTTGAGTGGGCGAACCTCACTGCCCCGCAAAAGGGGCTTTCCATCCAAAGGGTTACCATAGGGGTCAATAATTCGCCCGACCCAGGAATTCGCAGGAGCGATTCCGATTTGATCCCGCAAAGAAACGGGATCTCCTATGGAGACTCCGTCAGGAGCATTATCGGGCAACATGGTGATGTCTTTGCCGTGCAGCTGGATCACCTCACCAGAGATTTCCTGCCCCTCGTGAAGCTGCACACGGAGCAAATCTCCGATTCGTGCAACAGTGTTGAGCCCGCGCACGCGCAAAAGGTTCCCTTCGACCGCGCATACACGACCTATGTCTTTGATTGGGCGTACTCTTTCAAGTTCCGCGCCCAGGCATTCTAGCTCCAAAGCGTTCATTGGTTTCTCCAATCTACCTACGAAACACTTTCTAAAGGAATCAGGGTTAAGCCTTGATTTAAGTTGTTCGAGGGAGAAACCCCGATGTTCAAATCGTTGGATGTCTTTAAAACGGCACACGCCATGGCTCAGCACGCTGCGACCCGTCAGGTCGTTGTGTCTCAAAATATGGCAAATGCAGATACGCCTGGTTATCAAGCGCAGGACATCACGCCTTTCAAAGAGGTGTTTCGCAATGATGGCAGCGCCAAAACGATGCGCGCAACCCGTTCCGGCCATCATGGCCACAGCCTGGAAGCTTCCGCGCTGAACCCAACCCTCACTACCGCAGAAGTATCTCCCAACGGCAACAGCGTGTCGCTGGAAGAGGAAATGCTGAAGGCGGTTGAGGTCAAGCGCCAGCACGACCGCTCCATGGCGATTTACAAATCATCGCTGACTGTCCTGCGCACCGCGCTTGGACGATAAGACAGAAAGTCCCAGACAAATGAGTGATCTCGGCTCTGCATTAAGCATCACCTCCTCTGGCCTGCGCGCACAGGCCGCGCGCCTGCGCCACGTTTCGGAGAACATAGCCAACGCCGATACCCCAGGGTATCAGCGTAAAACCGTTCGTTTTGAAGCGGATACAGGGGCGCGTGACGGCAGTGTCATGGTTGGCCCCGTTCAGTTGGATCGCAGTGAAGGCACCAAAGTCTTCGATCCATCGCACCCGATGGCAGATGCGACCGGCAACTATTTCAGTTCCAATGTCGACATGATCATCGAGATCGCAGACGCGCGCGAAGCGCAGCGTAGCTACGAAGCCAATCTAAAAATGTTCGATCAAACCCGACAGATGTCGTCCTCTTTGATGGAACTCTTGAGAAAGTAAACTTAGCCTAGGAGACCCAGAATGGATGTCCGCACAGTACTGGCCGCACAGAAATACACGGCCTCCAAACCGGCAACAGGGCCGGCCGAAAACGGGCAGGGCGGCAACGTCTTGCTTGGGCTTGCAAAAGACTTTGCAACCACTCTGCAAGAGAGTGAGCAAGTGTCCATGCAGGCCATGACCAGCAAAGCAGATCCGCACACTTTGGTTCAAGCTCTGGCACAGACAGAGCTGGCGGTGGAAACCGCTGTGACCGTGCGCAACAAGGTTGTGGAAGCCTATCAAGAAATCCTGCGCATGCCGGTCTGATGCTTGATCAAGCCATCTTCTTTGACACTCTGCGCCAGGGGCTCTGGGTCGCCGTGATGATTTCCACGCCGATCCTCGCCGTGGCTCTGATTTCAGGTGTCGCCGTTGGCTTGTTCCAGGCGCTCACCTCCATCCAGGAAATGACACTGACGTTCGTGCCAAAGGTGCTTTCGATTGTCATCGTCTTCTGGGCCACCATGGGGTTCATGAGCCAGTCACTTGTCGCATTTTTTCAAAATCAAATCATACCCTTAGTCGCCGGAGGCTAATATGGATAACGCAGGTTACACAACATTGACCCGCCAATCGGGCCTGAAGCGGGAAATGACGGTTCTGGCAAATAACATCGCCAATGCCGCAACCACAGGGTATCGCGCCGGTGGCATTACTTTTTCGGAATTTATCAAGTCTGCGCCGGGTACGGAAAGTATCTCCATGGCGACAGCCAATGTGCAGACCACATTGCTCAGCCAAGGGGCACTTAAGAAAACCGGCGGATCATTTGATTTTGCCATCGAAGGCACCGGTTTCTTTATGGTTCAGACACCAGAGGGCGAGCGGCTGACGCGTGCAGGTGCCTTTACCCCAAATGAGAATGGCGATCTGGTCAACATGGACGGCCATCTGGTTTTGGATGGGGGTGGCGCGCCAATTTTCATTCCTCCAGATGCCAAAAGCGTGGATGTGTCTTCTGATGGCACGTTCAGTGTTGACGGGCAGCCCTTTGCGCAGATTGGTCTCTATCGTCCGACCAACCCGTTGGATCTGAAGCGGGAAACCGGAGTTTTGTTTGACGCGCCAGATGGTGTTGAGCCGGTAGAAGAGGGGCGCGTGCTTCAGGGATTTCTGGAGAGCTCCAATGTGGATCCTATCTTGCAAATGGCGCGCATGATTGATGTGCAGCGCGCCTATGAGATGGGGCAAACCTTTCTTGAAAACGAACACAGCCGCATTCGCGACGCTGTTAAAACCTTTGTCCGATAACGAGAGGATACCAACATGCGTGCCCTGACGATTGCAGCCACCGGTATGAGCGCACAGCAATTGCGCGTTGAGACCATTTCCAACAACCTCGCCAATATGTCGACCACTGGCTATAATGCGCGGCGCGCCGAATTTGCCGATCTGCACTATCAGCAGGTCTCACGCGCCGGGGCGATCAGCTCTGCGGATGGCTCTGTTTTGCCCACCGGTATTCAGGTCGGTCTGGGGGTGCGTCCTTCGGCGATTTCCGTGCAACTGGAACAGGGCTCCCTGTCCAACACGGGCGGGGATCTGGATGTTGCCATTGAAGGCAAGGGCTATCTGGAAGTCACCATGCCGTCTGGCCAATCCGCCTATACCCGTGATGGGGGGCTTAAGCGCAGTGCCGATGGGCTGATTGTGACCTCAGATGGCTATCCTGTTGCGCCGGAAATCACCATTCCAGAAGATGCGACCAGCATTTCCATCAATGGCGACGGTGAGGTTTATGCCTTCTTCCGGGACAGTCCTGATGCGGAGTTGCTGGGACAGTTCACCATGGCCAGCTTTGCCAATGCCAAAGGCCTAGAGGCGATTGGCAGCAATATGTTCCTTGAGACCGAGGCCTCCGGTGCGCCCACCGTTTCTTCACCCGGGGAAGATGGGCTGGGCACCCTGCGTCAGGGGTATCTGGAAGACAGCTCTGTGGATGCGGTGCGCGAGGTGACCGAGTTGATTGAGGCACAGCGCGGGTATGAGTTGAATGCCAAAGTGATCACGGCCGCCGACCAGATGATGGCCGCCACGTCGCAGGTGCGTTGATATGAAAAAGGCCCTTCTGTTTCTCATCTCTCTTTGTATGGCCGCGCCAGCATGGGCGGAAATTGTGGTCGCGACCACGACCATTCGCGCCAATACGATCATCGAGCCGGGCGCAGTGGGGCTCAAAAAAGGCGATGTTGCCGGTGTGCACAGCGATCTGGAGGCCGTGATTGGCCTGGAAGCGCGCAAAGTGCTCTATCCGGGGCGGCCTGTGCGCATTGGCGATGTTGGCGCGCCGGCCTTGGTCGAACGCAATCAGATCGTCCTGCTGAAGTTCAACACATCTGGGCTCACCATAGAAACCGAAGGTCGTTCGCTGGCCCGCGCCGGTGAGGGAGAACGTCTGCGGGTGATGAACCTGAATTCGCGTACCACCGTGACCGGCATTGTGCTGCCTGATGGCAGTGTCAAAGTCTCAAACTAAAGGGAAAGAATCGTGCGATTTATTTCTGCTCTTCTTGTACTATCTGCGCTGGCACTGTCCGGCTGTGCCCGGACAGATCACATTGGCAAAGCGCCGAGTTTTACCCCGACAACCAACAATCAAGAGCACTATGCGATGATGAATCCGCCGCTGCCCACGCAGGCCAGCGTTTCCCGTCGTTCGGATACGGCTTCGCTATGGAGCCGCAATCGACAGTCGCTTTTGGGGGATCGCCGCGCCGCGTCGCGGGGGGACATCCTGACCGTTGTGATTGAAGTGGATGAAAAGGCGCAGATCGACAATGAGAGCGAGCGCAATCGCAGCGGGTCAGAGACGTTGAGCGTGCCGCAATTGATTGGTCTGCCACAGCGGTTGAACAGCAAGCTGCCGGATGGAGCTACCACGGATCCGCTTGTGGATCTGAGCTCGGACAGCAAAAGCAGCGGTGATGGGTCTGTCAAACGTAGTGAAAAGTTGACGCTTCGGGTGGCCGCAACGGTGGTGGATGTTCTACCAAACGGGGTTCTGGCCATTCAAGGTACCCAAGAATTGCGGGTGAACTTTGAGCTGCGTGAACTGCTGGTGTCAGGCTATGTGCGCTCTGAAGATGTGTCCCGCCAGAACGAAATCACCTTCGACAAAATAGCGTCTGCGCGTGTGTCTTATGGCGGGCGGGGTCAGATTACCGATATGCAACAGCCACGTGTGGGACAGCAGGTTCTTGATGCTGTTCTGCCGTTCTGATCGAGGCCAGGAATGAAAAAACTACTCCCTATAATTCTGCTTCTTGTAGGTGTTGGCGGTGGCGTTGGGGCTGGGCTGGCACTGCGCCCGGAGCCTACGCCGCCTCCCGCCGAAGAACATATGGCAGAGACTGATGAAAAAGCCGCCACCAAGACGGAAAAGCCCTCTAAGGAAGAGGGCCCGCCAAGCGGACGTGAATATGTGGATCTGAACGATCAGTTCATCATTCCAGTGGTGGATGATGATGCGGTGTCATCGCTTATTCTGGTCACCTTGACCCTTGAAGTGGACTCAGGTGAACGCGAATCCATCTATCAAGCGGAGCCAAGAATTCGCGGCGCGCTTTTGCAGACGATGTTTGACCATGCCAATGCGGGTGGTTTCCATGGCGCTTTCACCAATTCCAGCAAGCTGGAGCCCCTGCGTCGCACCTTCTTGGAAGTGGCTCAGAACGTGTATGGAGACGAAATTTCCGACGTGTTGATTATTCAGATCACACGTCAAGATGTCCCGTAAACCGGGACATAACATAGCGCGCAGAAAGCGCGATTGCCTACGGTGAAACTGTAGAAAACCTGTTGCGCTCCACATGTTTGTGGAGCGCTTTTTTATCCAAAGCTCAATTTGGTTTCCAGAATGGAAGTGACTTGTTGCGTGCGACGGGTTTGCAGGCGTGTCAGCTCAGCCTCTTTCAGGAGCTTTTCCATCACATCAGCTTTGCCAAAGTGTTTTTGAAGTTCCTGAAAAGCCATCTCTTTGCGCACAAGCACATTGGCCAGCTGCTGATTGAGGATCTTGCGGTTGCGCCCGATCCAATTGTTCCAGGCCAAGTCACCGCCGGTGAGACGCAACGTGGCGTCTGTTTGCATGGTGTCACGGCTGGATTTTTCCTGATCCGCCAGGTCACTGAGCAGGCCACGCAGCTTATTCTCCTCTGCCTGAATCGCTTGCATTTCTGCCTGTGCTTTTTGGTAGCGCGCCTGTGTGATCACGTTCAGGTCTTTGAGGTCTTGTGTCATACCATGCCTTTCGCACGTTTGCGCATTGCATCTGCAAACCGGATGGCTGCGGCCACGGAGCGGTATTGATCAGACGGAATCTCCTGTCCGATTTCAACAACCGCATGCAGCGCGCGGGCGGTTGGCGGATCTCTGTGGATTGGCACCGCCGCCTCTTGTGCAACTTCGCGAATGCGCGCGGCGATCTCATCCACACCTTTGGCCACGCAAACCGGCGCTTCACCCGGCAGGCGGGACCATTTCAGAGCAACGGCATAATGGGTTGGGTTCACAACAATCACATCAGCGTCCGGAACATCGGCCAGCATCTGGTTCATGGCAATTTCCTGCCCCTTCTGACGGCGGTGTTGTTTCATATGTGGATCGCCTTCGGACTCCTTCTGCTCGTCGGTCATTTCTTTGCGCGTCATCATGTTCTTGCGAATGTGTTCGGCGCGCTGCCAGAAGTAGTCGATGGTGGCGATGATGGCGGAGACGATGATAACGATCATCAAGAACTCCAGCATCAAACGGCCAAGCAGGGCTGGGACCATCATCGCATCGAGCTGAATGGCGGAAGCCATTTCGGCCATGCGGAATTTTAAAAAGAAACCTAGGCAAATCGAATAGGTCACCAGTTTGGTGAAGCTTTTGGCAAACTCAAACAATCCATTGCGGCCGTATTTGTTCTTGGCGTTTGATATCGGATTGATGCGCGATAACTTGGGTTGCAGTTTGGAGGGTGTCACAAGGAATGCGTTTTGAGCCAGAATGCTCAGGATTACCGCAATCATGGGCACGGCAAACCAGGGGGAAATGGCGGTGATGGTTTCCAACATGATGCCGCCGAGCGGTGTGGACGGGTTCCCTTCAAACACCAGAGGCGCAAGCGAGTCGGCCTGATCCAGAAGCACCATGAGCCCGTTGCCTGCCGCGGAAATGGTGCCCGCGCCAACGGCAATGAAGGCCAAGGTGATGCCCAGATAGCTTGCCGCCACCGACACATCCATGGATTTGGCGATTTCGCCTTTCTTGCGCGCCTCATCCAGCTTGTGCTGCGTCGGCTCATAGAACTTTTCGCTGTCGTCTTCTTGTCCGCTCATCTCAGGCCCTCAATCGGGTTGATCATGAAGCTTTGCAAAGCGCCCCACCACAGGGTCAAAAGTGCGGGCGCGACAAGAAACAGAATGAAAAGACCGCCAGCGGTGATCAGGGGCGCACCAACAAAGGCCACCATCAGCTGTGGCATGGCGCGGTTGATGACGCCCAGCATCAGATTGTAGAGCGCGGAAATGATCACAAAGGGCGCGGCCAGCCGGAAGGCCATGGAAAAAGCAGCAGAAACCTGTGGCACGCCCCATTCCGTCATGACTTCGACCACCGGGAAAACACCTGCGGGGAAAATGATATAGGAGCCAATCAGATAACGGGCGACATAGACATGCAGCCCCATTGTGACGGCGAGCGCGAGCCCAGCCAGGACCAAAACATTGCCAATGGCGGGCAGAGGCTCACCGGAGGCCCCGCCCAGAAGCTGTGCCAATGAGGTGGATTGACCGGCAATCGTGCCAGCGGTCTGCAGCGCCATGACAAACATACGAATGCTGACACCGATCAGCAGCCCGGTCAGCCCTTCGGTGACGGTGTAGCGCGCGACCGCATGAAAACTGGGTGGAATGGTTTCAAACGTTGGCACCGCAGGGGCCACGATGGCAGTAAAGGCCACCGCCAGACCGATTTTGACACGTGGCGGAACAGATGTTTCGCCAAAGGCGGGCAAGACAGAGACCGCCGCGCCCACGCGCAAGAACACCAGAAAGCCGTGCCAGAGCACGGCTTCGGTGATGTTTAGGACGGCGAGGGCGTTTTCCATCAGGCAGTGACCACTCCAACCAGAGAGGGGCGGGCATCCAAGCCGATCTCTTCGAAGGAAAGAACCGGATTTGTGATGCCCTTTGCACTGAGCACGGTGCGCAGAAAGCGCCGACGTCGCGTGGAGGTCACGAGGGCAGCAAAAATTCCGCTGTTGCCGGCTTCTGACATGCGGTCGGCGATGGATTGTGCCAGCGAGTTGAAGACATCAGGTGGCAATGCAACATCCATGCCTCCCGCCTCGCCATCAATTTGATAGGTGGCAAATGTGTCTTCCCATTCTGGTGCCAATTGTACGAGCGGAATGGTGCCATCTTCGCGTTTGAGATCGGAAATGAGCTGGAAGCCCAGCCGCTGGCGCACATGTTCACAGATCGCATCCGGCATGACGCTGACATGGCGTGCCTCGGCGATGGACTCCAGAATTAGGGGAATGTTGCGGATGGAGACTTGTTCATCCAGCAGCATGCGCAGGATGCGATGCAGCAGATCCAGCGGCACTTTGTCTGGTACAAATTCATCCATCATGCGGCGGTTGGCTTCGGCGCGGATGGGGTCAGAGAGGTTGACCATTTCATCAAGAATGCGACGCAGGGCCTTGAAGGTCAGCAGGCGGCCGAAATTCATCTTGATGGTTTCCAGCAGGTGCGTGGCCAGCACTTCGCCCGGGGTGACAATCGTGATTCCAGAGAGAGCGGCCTGCTCCTGAGCTTTGCTGTCAATCCAGCGCGCGGGTGCGCCATAGACCGGCTCAGAGACATCCTCTCCAAACGGCAGGGCATCAGGTGTGTCACCGGCAAGGGCCAGAACCTTTTCGGGCTCAAGCCGGTCGCGCACCTGCTCTACGCCTTGAATGCGGATGGTGTAGGTGCCATTGGGCAGAGAGGGTTCGTCCGTCAGACGGATTTCGGGCAGAATCAACCCAAATGTCGAGGCCACATGGGTGCGCATGTTTGTGATCCGCGCATCCAGCCCGGCACCGGGATCCAACACCATATTGACCAGATCTGTGGCGAATTCCACATGGATGTCGTCGAGATCCAGCACGTCCCCGATAGGCTTGTCCCTTGGCAGTACAGGGGCTTCTTCTTCCAGCTCAGGCAGGTCGCTTTCCTGTTTTTTATTGCGTTGCAGGTAGTAGGCGGCCGCGCCCAGGGTGGCCCCGCCTGCAATAAACGGGATGAATGGGAGGCCGGGAACCAATGCAAAGAGCACCATAAGAACCGCCACGGTTGCGATGGCAGGAGGGTAATTGCCCAGTTGCTTCATCAGCGTGAGATCGGTGGATCCAGTGGTGCCGCCACGGGCCAGCAAAAGCGCCGATGCGATAGAGATGATAACCGCCGGGATCTGCGTGACGAGTCCATCACCAACAGTCAGGATGGCGTATGTTTCAAAGGCCTGTCCAAGGGGCATGCCATGTACGGCCGCGCCCATAATCAATCCCATGACCAAATTGAGCAGGGTGATCAAAAGGCCGGCAACTGCATCGCCCTTTACAAATTTCGAGGCACCATCAAGGGAACCGAAGAAGGTGGTCTCCTGTTGCTCGCGCTCACGGCGGGCTTTGGCCTCGGCGTGGTCGATCGCGCCTGCGGACATATCGCTGTCGATGGCGAGCTGTTTGCCGGGCATCCCATCAAGGGCAAAGCGCGCGCCAACTTCGGCCATACGCGTCGCGCCTTTGTTGATGACCATGAAGTTCACGATCAGCAGCACACAGAATACCACAAGGCCCAGAAAGACGCTGCCGCCCATGACGAAATTGGCGAAGCCTTCGATCACATCCCCTGCGGCATTGGTGCCGGTATGACCCTGACCAATGATCAGTTTGGTGGAGGACACGTTGAGCGACAGCCGCAGCATCAGTGAGGCCAGCAGGATGGTTGGGAAGGCGGAGAAATCGAGCGGGCGTTCAATGAAGAGCGTCACGGTAAAGATCAGGATGGCCAGAGCGAAAGACCCGGCCAGTCCGATGTCCAAAACCCAGGAGGGCATGGGCAGGATCATCATGACGATGATCGCCATCAAGGCCAGCGCCAACAAAATGGTTGGGCTGAAGAGTGTTTTGATCGTTTGCGGGGTCACAGATCAGCCTCCATTGGCGAGGAAAGGGCGTGCGGAACCGGAGGAGCGCGGGACCAGGGACCCCATCACGCCTGCGCTTTGTCCGCGCTGCAGAAGCGGAAAATTATTTTCGTGCACAACGGTGGCCGTGCGCACGAGCGGTTTGGTTTTACGGGCCGGTGTCACGGGCATGGCGCCAGGATCCGGCAAGTTAGCGATGATTTTCTTGAAACGCGCTTTGTACTTTTCAGCGTATTTCGGTGTGCGAGAATGGTATGCGGCGGCGGCATCATGCCAATTGTTGGTCTCCGCATAGAGGCGTGAGAGAAAATCGGCAGCGTAACGTGCATTGGCGATGGGTTCGAACATATGTTCGATGTCAGTGAAGTTTTGGCCGTGCCAGCGATAGTTCAGCTGAAAACACCCAACATCAAAACTCCGAGCACCCGCTTTGAAATGGCTTTTGGCGTAGTTCAGCGCCTCTTGTCTGGAGTTGAACCAGACGCCCTTGCCTTCCATATTAACCGTCCACGGCCATGGCGCCAGAACCCCATTTGAGCGACGTCCGGTTTCTGTTCGGGTGATGGCAAGCAGGACATTGGCGGGCACGCCGGTTTCATTGGCAACGATACGGGCCACGCGATCACAGGTTTCAGGCCCGCCACCACTGGCCGACGCTGCTTGAGATCCATCTCCGAGGATGACGCAGGCCAGCGTCAAGGATCCCAGCCGTGAAAAGGACTTCAGAGAGTCGCGCATAAAGAATCGCAACGCTCTGAAAACGTTCTGTTTTATCATACCGATAGCTTTCTGCCCCAGTTTGGGTTCAAGCTATCGGGCGTTTCTTTACATTTGGTAACCGACGGTCACCCTATTGGTGAGAAGGTAATCAGGATGAGGGGTCTGAAAGTGTGTGCCAGTTCAGAATCTCATCCACCACACTGCGGATTTCGGAGCTGCCTTCCAACAGGGAGCGGTTTTCTGACAGCATGCCTTGGGTCACGCGCTCAAGCGGGTCTTCTCCCTCAGCCGTGCCCTCAGTTTGCTCTGCGAAGAGCGTGGAGGCTTGACGATAAACTTCGGTTTCTGAGGCGGCCAGGGCCTGTAGATTGCCGCCGAGCCAGTTTTCGGCTTCGGCTTCGGCCTCATCGCCCAGCTCCGCAAGCAGGCTTGCCGCTATTTCATGATCACCTGACAAGGAACGTGCCTTTGCGCGCAGCCGATTGGCCTCTGGGCTATCCATGCCCATCAGTTCAGCTTCCGCGCGCCGCGGAAGCGCATCAGCCAGTGCCACGCGGGCTTTCAGAAGACGCTTCTTGTCATTTGCGCTTGCATTTTGCGCAGCTTGTAGCAGGCGGCGTGTTTCCCCCACAAAGCCCAGATCAAAGAGCTTATGTGCCAAAGCAAGAGCTGTGTCGGGTTTGATGCGTCCTGGCTCAGAAAGCTTCTGAGCCAAGGTATAGGAAATAATGTCAAAATCTTCGGAGTGTTCGATCACAGCATTGGCCAGACGGTTGCGAATCTCCACCGCGTGTTCTGCGCCATCACGGTCTTCGATTTCCGCCACGATGGCAAAGGCTGTTTCGAAGTCCTTATCCAACATCCGCGCCAAAGCGTGCGCGCGGCGCAGTGATGGCCCCATGGCCCCGCCTTTGTGTTCAACCGCAAGTGCGCCCACCAGTGCGATGGTGTCTGAGGCAGGGGCAACACCCTGTTGTAGATGAGAATCCACGAGATCAATGATTGCCAGTGTTGCCATGTCGGAATTTTCAGTGGCGAGCTCTGTCAAGGCTTCGGTGGCCTCTTCGGTTTTTCCCATCTCCGCATCCAGCGTTGCTTTGGCGAAGTCAAAGTTTGCCGCCGGTGTTGAATTGGCACGGGCGATTGCGTTTAGCACCAAGGTCGCGCTCTCGGTGTCGCCTTGTTCCACAAAGTGATTGCTCAGTTTGGGGCCGAGATATTCGCGCAGGTGGCGTGGCATGGCCGCCAGCCCGTCCATCGCACCTTTTGCGGCGCTTTCCCCTGTCAGAGGTTCTCCGGCAAGGGCGGCCCAGAGAGCGACGTGACCGGAACAATGGCCTTGATTGGCAAATGCGTGACCTTCTTCAGGCAAGGGCTCGCCATCAACGATGAAGGCCATCGCTTCCAGAATGTCGCTGTGGCCCGATTTCGGCAGAAGATCCAGTGCTTGCAGCGCTTCCGCGCCAAATGTGTAATGAATGTAGAGTTTGGCGAGCTGTTCCAGAGCCTCGTCGTTGGTCCGGTCAAACTCTCCCACCAGATTTTGACGCAAAGCGGCCAGTTCTTCGATGAAGGTCCGATCTCCACTCCACGATGCTATATTTACGGCTGCATCGGGCAGACAGGTGCCGACACCTCGCTGGCCACTCAAAAGGGCGGCGATGTCGCGGCCCACTTCGTCGATCACGTTGTAGGCGACGATGTTCAGATCTTTGCCGTCCATACCAATTGCGGCTTGCGGCGGCACGTGGTCTGTTTTGACCACAGATGCGCCTGGTGTTTTGAATTGTTCACCTGCGGCGAGCTCTGTCGGCGTAGTGTCTGGCAGCACTGGAATAGGTTGTGCATCCAAAAGCCGCTGCGTGGCGGCACGGTCCACTTGTTTGATCAGATCCTGACGCAGCGCGGTCACATTGGTTTTGCGTGTCACGAAGTTTTCCAGTGCCAGAAGGCCGGAAAAGTCAGGCTTGGGAGAGGGCTCCTGCTCTGGAACGGGCGCAGTTGTGACGGGCTTGGCGGCTTCCAGAGATGAAAAGCGGAAGATGCGCTGAGGCTCTTCGGTGGGCACGGCCTCCCCGAAAGAAAGCGGGATCTGTGGCAGATCATCCTGCTCCGGCGGAAGGCCTTCGCGGATATCAAAAATCACATAGCGCTCGTTGTAGGGAATTGAAACAATGCGACAGTCGCAGGCAAGTTGCAGTTCCACTTCGCCAGCCTGATCATCTGTGACCACATTGGCCAGCCGCGTCCGCGGGATGCGGTCGAAAATGCGGGAGGTTCGCAAATTGAGGTCATCGCCCTCAATTTTGATCCGATAAGTGGTGCCGCGACCGGTGATTGTCCAATCGGTATCAGCTGATGGCAAAGTTGCCACCAGCCGTGTGAAATCCTCATGCTCCCCGGACCGGAAGAGCACATCCTGTGCCTGTGCCGTCGTAGCGGCTGCAACAATCGGTAGGGCCAGCAGGAGTGGTTTCATGCTGCTTCTTTCTTCACTTCTTTAAGAGCTTCTTCCAATTCCGCAAATTGCGGTCTGTTGTGAGCGGGCGTGTTTTGGCGACCAACTTCGATACAGATATTGGGAGAGTGGTTGTGCAGGTTTGCGATCAAGACTTCGCGGATCAACTGATAAAAATGCGCGTCTTCTTCTACGATGCCTTTGATTTTGGAGGCAAAAGGACCGACCAGACCATAGGCCAAGAAAACGCCGAGGAAGGTGCCTACAAGCGCGCCGCCAATCATCTTACCCAGAACTTCCGGTGGCTGATCGATAGAGCCCATGGTTTTAATCACACCCAAAACCGCGGCCACGATGCCCAGTGCGGGCAGGGCGTCAGCCAGAGATTGCAAAGCATGCGGGGAATGCATGGCGTGGTGAAAATTGGCCTCGATGCGCTTTTCCAGCACTTCCTCCACCTGATGCGGGTCATCGTAGTTCATCGATGCAGAGCGCATGGTGTCGGAAATCAGATTCACGGCTTCTTTGTCAGCCTGAATTTTTGGATAGCGTTGGAAGATCGAAGACTCTTCAGGGTTTTCGATGTGCTCTTCAATGGCGACCGGATTTTTTCTGGCTAATCGTATGAGCTCAAAGAGCAAACACAGCAGATCCTGATAGTCCTGTGGCTGCCATTTTGTGCCTTTGAAGACTTTGCCCAGATCTTTGAGCGTGTGTTTCACTGCGGCGGCGTCATTGGACAGCAGAAATGCCCCTACGCCGGATCCGCCAATGATGATCATCTCAAATGGCAGGGCTTTCATAATGGGGGCGAGACTACCACCGGCAAGAGCGTAACCACCCAAAACCATGATGAAAACGACTGCAATGCCGATAATACTGATCATGGAATCGTACTCCTAATTGCGTTCCTCAGAGACCTTACGAGGTCGCCGGTTAACAATGTCTCATTCCGTGGGCGTATTTGCGTTACGACCGGCCAAAATCACGCTGATGGTATAGGCGGCTTCCGGGCCCATGCCGGCCAGGATGCCGGCGGCAGACTCAGGTTTCATACGCGCGATAAACCCGGCGGCGAACTGAGGATCCATTTCCTCAAACAGCGCGGCAACGCTTTTGGGTTTCATGGTTTCATAGACTTGTGTGAGCTGTGTCACGTCGTCTTCTGCTGCCGTTTCCGCCATTGCAATCAAGGATCGCAGGCGTCCTTCTGCGTTTTCGAGCGCGGCCAATTTCTGAGAGACTTCTTCATCAGCGAGATGCAGGGCTTTCAAGCGACTTTTGATTTCCGCTTCCTGGCGCACGATGCGCGACTCACGTTCTTTGAAAACAGCCATCAGCTCGCGCATGTCTTCTGGCTGATCGCAGGTCTGTGGTTCCGTCATGGCGGCAACGGGAGTTTCCATCAATGGCTCTTCGCGTGCCAATGCTTCGCTGGCCCCGATCCCCACGCGCAATGTGGCAGATCCGATCAGCAAAGTCGCAATCAGAAACAGACTGCCTTTGGCGCGTTTTCTGGAGCCTTTAGGGGCAGGTTTTTTAGCGCTCTTGCCCTGAGGTTTAGGGGCTTTGGCAGCGGCAGACTTGAGAGCCTTCTTCATGATGGTCGCTCCGGATTAAGCTACGTGACGGGTAAACACAGGTGCGCTCTGTGCCTCAGGCTTGGCACTGGCTTTGGAAGCCTTTTTCTTTTTCTTGGGGGCGGCCGCCGCTTCTTTGGCTGCTTTACGCTTGGCTTTGCGCTTTGCGTTTTTCTTTTTCTTCCGCAGACGCTTTTCTTCTTCGGCCGCTTCGAGCGCTGCCGCTTCGAACGCTGCATCATATTCTGCTTCTGCGTCCTCTTCGGCCTCATCCTCAAAGTCATCCTCTGTTTCAGAAGATGTTTCTAGCGTCTCGGTTTGAGGCGGCTCTGATTCGATCGGATTTTCGACTGCATCTTTTGTGACAGCCTCAGGCAGGTCGTGCATTGAGGCCAACATGAGTTCCATGCGTTTGGAGACGCCTTCCGCACGTTGCGTGAGGGATTCCAACCGCTCTGCGGAGACACCAGCTGTTTTTTGTGCTGCTTTCAAAGTGCGGGTCATGTCATCCACCTGCGCGGAAAGCACGGCCACGGCACCGCCGACACCAGCCTCAAGGTCGTTAAACTTACTCAGGCGGCGCGCCAAAACAAAGCAGTAGAGCCCGGCACCGAGCGCTCCTGCGACCATCAAAATATCTGCTATCAAGGTCATTCTGGCCCCCTTTAGTTCAACACGAATTCCATGACCAAAAGGTCAGAAACACGTTCTTGTCCGGTTACGATTTGCACGCGGCGCAGCATTTGAGAGCGCAATTTGACGAGTGCATCTGGCGATTCGATGTCTGAGGCGCTGAGCGCACGAAGATATCCGTTGAGCACGTCCACCACTCTTGGCAGCACGCGTTCGACTTCTTCTTGATGATCACTGGGAACTTCGAGTTGTGCTCTAAAGCGCAGATAATCTGCGCCACCGCCTGAGGTCAGGGACACAACAAACGGGTCCAGACCGACATAAGCGATGTCCGGTAGAGGTTCTGATTCCTCAACCTTAGCCATCTCTTCTTCTGCGTGTGGCTCGGCGTCACCACCGAGAATCATGCCTGAATAGACGGCGAAAAAACCACCGCCGCCGCCAGCAAGCGCTAGCACCAACCCAATGATTAAAGGGAGTTTTGACGCCTTTTGCGGCGCTTCGTCTGTCTCGACAGTTTCGTCAGTCATGGCAGGTTCCAAATTCTTTGTCCCTGCAACTTCAACCATACAGAAACTAACCGATTGTTAAGTCTGTTAGGAGAAACAGTTCGTGAAGGTTGTGCAGAAGGTACGGCCCCACGGAGTGAAGACGTGCAACAGATATTGAATATGTGGACTGGGTTGGACGCGCGGCGCAAAGCGATCGTCGTGTTGGCCACGGTTGCGGTGTTTGCAACAGTAATTTCCCTTGGTCGCGCAGTGACCAAACCCGGAATGGCTCTGCTTTATAGCGGTCTTGAGAGTGGCGCGGCAGGGGATGTCGTGCGTGCGCTGGAACAGCGCGGTGCAGTTTATGAAGTGCGCGGTGGCGCCATTTATGTAGAATCAGCCTCGCGAGATGAATTGCGCATGACACTGGCCAGTGAAGGGCTGCCCGCCAATACAACGCAGGGATATGAACTGCTTGATTCGCTGTCTGGGTTTGGCACCACATCGCAAATGTTTGACGCGGCATATTGGCGTGCCAAAGAAGGGGAGCTGGCCCGCACCATTGTTGTCAGCCCTCTGATCAATCAGGCGCGTGTGCATATTGCCAATGCATCTTCCAATCCGTTTCAACGGCACATCAAACCTTCTGCGTCTGTCACCATCACAACAGCTTCTGGTGATTTGCCAACAAAACACGCACAGGCGTTGCGCTTCCTTGTGGCCTCTGCCGTTGCTGGGCTCTCACCCGAAGATGTTGCCGTGATTGACGGCAGTGGCGGGCTTGTTGGCATCGCTGAGGAGACCACAACCACGGTTGGTGAAGACCGCGAAGAAGCGACACGTACGGCCGTTCAGCGTTTGCTTGAAGCGCGCGTTGGTCCTGGCAATGCAGTGGTCGAAGTGAGTATCGAGACCGTCACCGAGACCGAATCGATCACGGAACGTATTTTTGATCCCGCCAGCCGTGTGGCGATCAGCACAGATACCGAGGAACGTAGCACCGATTCTCAGAATGCCAGCGGTACGGTCACCGTGGCTTCAAATCTGCCAGACGGTGACGCAGCAGGCGAATCCGGCTCCACCAACCAGAACCGTGAGACGCGAGAGCGAATCAACTATGAGGTGTCAGAGACACAGCGCGAAATTCTCCGCGAGCCGGGTGCGGTCCGTCGTATGACTGTTGCTGTCTTGGTAAATGGCACACCCGCAGAGAACGAGCTGGGCGAAGCAATTCTGGAGCCACGCTCTGAAGAAGAAATGGAAGCTCTTCGTGAGCTCGTGGCCTCTGCGGTTGGATTTGATGAAAGCCGGGGCGATGTTATCACGCTAAAGTCGATGAACTTTCAGCCATTGGTCCCTATGGGCACATCTGCTGAATCCTCAATGTTTCAAGGTATGACGCTCGATCTGATGTCCATCATTCAGACCGCTGTGCTTGCCATTGTCGCGCTGGTCCTTGGTTTGTTTGTGGTGCGGCCCCTTCTGGCGGGCGGCTCCGGTGAGTTGAACGACATGGCTGAGGCACCAATGCTGCCCGGTCTTGATGATGGCGACGGGTTCCCGGCAATGGCCCCTATGATGGGGGAAGTGGATGATGGCGGTATGATGGGCATGCCTATGGCGCTTGGCGATATGGGTGGTGATGCAGGTGATTTGCCAGCGCTTGGTGGCGGTATGCCGATGGGCGATGACGGCATGTCCCAATCCGATGCTGCGGAACGTCTGCGCAATCTGATTGCGGATCGTAAAGAAGAGACCGTTGAAATTCTGCGGCATTGGCTCGACGATCGCGAGGAGCGCGTCTGATGTCCATTTCTCATCTATTTGAAGATTTTGGGGGCTTCAGCGCACCTCAGCCAGAACCAGAACAACCGCAGGTGGCCAACGAAGACGATATGCTCGCAAGCTTCGAGCAGGGCTATAAGGCTGGTTGGGACGATGCGATAAATGCCAAGTCCGAAGAGCATGCCAGCGTGTCTGCGGAACTGGACCGCAAGTTGCAGGATTTGTCCTTCACTTATCACGAAGCACGTGAAGCCATTGTGGCCGACCTTGCGCCCACGGTTGAGAAGGCAATCATGAGCGTGCTGCCGGAGATTGCCAAACAAGCAGTTGGCGCGATGGTGGTGGAACAGCTCAACACGATCATTCGTGAGAACAGTGAAACACCCGTTGTGCTTTCTGCGGCGCCTGACGCCTATCAGCCTGTCATCGATGTGATGCCTGAAAAGCCGCAGTTCCCGGTTGAAGTGGTGCGTGATGAGAGCTTGTCAGAAGGGCAAGTGCGTTTTGAGTTCGCAGAGCGCGAACGACTTCTGGATATGAGCGAAGTTCTTGAAGCTGTTTCTGAGGCTTTGACTGCGTTCACACATGAAACCCGCAAGGAGGCCCAGAATGGCTGATCCAATGATGAAATCCGATTCTTCCAACCCTTTCACATCCGTGCCGGTGGAGATCACCATCTCTGTGGGCAAAGCGCGCCCGTTGATTGGGGATTTGCTGAACATGAATGAAAATTCTGTTCTGCCGCTGGACAAACGTGTGGATGACCCTGTTGAGCTCTATGTCGGCGATAAATTGATTGCACGCGGAGAGCTGGAAGAGCTGGAAGGCGGGCAAGAGGGGCAGCTTGCGGTGCGTTTGACCGAAGTCGCTGAGTTCGAAAGCGGCCTGTGATGAGCAGGGCAGTTCTCGCTGCCGTTTCTATTGCGATCCTAACTCTATCTCTTGCAGGGGCTGCCTCTGCGCAAGAGTTGAATCTCTCTGTCGGAGACGATGGATCGCTGACGGCGCGCAGTATTCAGATCTTCCTTTTGATTACGGTCCTGAGCATGGCGCCCGGGATCGCAATCATGGTGACATGTTTTCCATTCATCGTCACGGTGCTGTCGATCTTGCGCCAAGCCATCGGGTTGCAGCAATCGCCGCCCAATATGATGATGGTCTCGCTGGCCATGTTCCTCACCTACTATGTGATGGAACCGGTCTTCATGCAGGCCTGGACCACGGGTGTGGATCCGCTCCTCAATGAGCTGATCGACTTCGAAACCGCCTTTGAACGCACTGCGGAACCTTTCCGCCTGTTCATGGCGGCCCGGCTTGATCCCGATACCTTCACACATCTCGCCACGCTGCGTCCCGACACTGCGGAAGTTGCGCCGGGGCCTGAGGCACCGTTGTCTGTGCTGGTTCCAAGTTTCATGCTGTCTGAAATCGCGCGGGCGTTTCAGATCGGGTTTCTGATCTTCCTGCCGTTTCTGATCATTGATCTTGTTGTGGCTGCCGTCCTGATGTCCATGGGGATGATGATGGTGCCACCGGCGATTGTGTCATTGCCGTTTAAGCTCTCTTTCTTTGTGATTGCAGATGGCTGGAGCTTGATTGCGGGCAGTTTGGTGCGCAGTTACTTCTAGCGGATTTTGTGCGTTGCTTCCTTTCTGGAGCAACGCGTGGCATGAAGGCGCATGCGCAGTCAGGCGCGGAGACAGCCCCATGAATTTCAAAGCTACCTTGCTGGCCCTGCTGGCATTCGCGATCTATTCCACGCATGATATGGTGGTGAAACATCTGGGGGCGAGTTTCTCGCCTTTTCAGATTGTGTTTTTCTCCTCTTTGTTCAGTTTTCCGCTGATTACCCTGATGTTGGTTCGGGATCCGACACATGGGAATTTGCGCCCGGTTCACCCATGGTGGGTGGCGCTTCGCTCTTTATGTATCGTGATAGCCCCCACTGCGGCTTTCTATGCGTTTTCCACTTTGCCCTTGGCACAGGTTTACGCGCTTTTGTTTTCTGCACCTCTCCTGATCACTGTGCTGTCCATTCCCATTCTGGGTGAGAAAGTTGGTGTTTTCCGCCTCGTTGCGGTTCTGGTTGGGCTGTGCGGCGTGCTTGTCGTTGTGCGTCCTGGTGCCACCAGCCTCAATGGTGGACATCTGGCGGCCATGTTGGCTGCGAGCGCTGTGGCCCTACAATCTGTGATCGTACGTAAGATTGGCCGTGAGGAGCGCCGCGTCGTTTTGATGCTTTACCCACTGCTGATCAGTGTCGCAGTGATGTCGGTGGCAATGAGTTTTGCCTATGAGCCTGTTGGGCTTTCCGATCTGGCAGGTTTTGCCATCGTGGCAGTCTTTGGCTTTGTGGCAACCCTGTTGATGGTTGTGGCTTATACTTGGGGGGAGGCCGCGTTGGTTGCCCCGATGCAATATTCTCAGATCATTTGGGCGGTGATTTTTGGCATGCTGTTTTTTGGCGAAACGCCGGATGTGCCCACATTGCTTGGTGCAGGGATTATTGTTGCCAGTGGCCTGTTTATCATTGCACGAGAAGCAACCGGGGGCACATCAGAACAAACCCCGGTTTTGCGGACCCGTTCGCGAGGTATTTCACCGGGCAGTTTACGTGTCAGTCAGGCGATGCGGCGGCCAACGCGGTCTGAAAAGAAATGACTCCCTATTGCCAACCAAACGGCAAAGCCCTAAATCGCCGATCTCGGTCGGAGTGTAGCTCAGCCTGGTAGAGCACTGTCTTCGGGAGGCAGGGGCCGGAGGTTCGAATCCTCTCACTCCGACCAGTTGCAGACGTTTCAAGAACAATACCCAGCATGATCTGCCAAGCCAGTGGACCACGCTTCCATGTGTGCCAACTTCGTTTACGGTTTTGAGAAAGGGTCGATCATCTGCGCTTGCGGAAAGATCTCCATCACATCTGTCGCGGCCTGCTTCAGGAAAATCAATTTGATGTTCGCCCCCGCATCCATTGTCGCGAAAGCGCGCAAACCGTCTTGTCGTGCACGCCACAAGCGTTCCAGTAGGGTCCAGCTCTCAGATGTCAGGTAGGTGAGCGCTGGCCGCGCGGCTTGCATTGTCGCATGCATCGCCAAGGCGTTGGCTTCGACCAGCGGACCCAATGTTTCGAAGTCTTGTTCCTTGATGGCGCTCTCAATGGCTGCACAATCGGCCTCGGCCTGATCAGGCCAGCTATTGAACAACGGGCTGGTGACAACCGTATGATTCATGCCATCCCGTGATGATTGCGATTTTGGGCCAACATCTACGGGCAAAATGGCGATGCGA
This sequence comes from Shimia marina, assembly GCF_001458175.1. Classification (GTDB taxonomy): domain Bacteria; phylum Pseudomonadota; class Alphaproteobacteria; order Rhodobacterales; family Rhodobacteraceae; genus Shimia; species Shimia marina. The sequence continues at coordinate 415,189 of NZ_CYPW01000006.1, read as the reverse complement.
AACTCTGGCCAGTTTAGATCCAGAGGGTGTGCAAAACTGTCGGCGCCATCCTCGCGTGTGCCTTTGTCCCATCGGACAAAGCCATGCCAGAAAGAGCGGGTGGCGCTGCCGCTGCCAAGTCGGGCAATCAGGCTCATCTGCGCCTCTGACAGGGTTTCCGTCAGGCCAAAACACCCACAGATCGCCCGGGTGAGCGCCGCAAAGCCAGAGGCCGAAGAGGCCAGGCCGGCGGCCGTGGGAATGGTGTTGTTGGTGTCAATGCGCAGAGGTGCGGAGGCGGCATGTGTGCGAAACAAATCCGCAAACCGTAGGGCTTTTGCGGCAAAGGGCGTATCAAGCGCCAGCTCTTTGCCTCCGAGCGTGACGTGATCCTGACCATCGTCAGAGGGGCTCACCTGCGTGTGTGATCCCCAATCGGCCAGCGAAATAGACAGGGAGCTGTTTAAAGGGAGATTGCGCGCATGATCCCGTTTGCCCCAGTATTTTGAAAGGGCAATATTGCTGGGTGCGTAAGCCGCAAAAGGCTTTGGTACACTGGCCGATGTCATGGCCGTTCCAATCAACTGTTTGGCCGCGTCACTCATGAATGATCAATCCTTCCATCGCCAGTTCGACCTTTGTGAACCCTTTCGGCACCGTGCCAAGTGCCACCACACAATCCCCAAGGCCTGATCCTGAAATTTTTGCGGCCAGTGTTTGTGGGTCCCTGTTTGCCCGCGTGATGATGCCGCGCAGAGTGTCGTCGCAAACACCAAGATCTTCCATCAACGCCTGATAGCGTGTCAGGCTGGCACTAAAATCTTCCCAGTCTTCGCCTTTTGCCGCCAGAATTGCGGTTTCCGTTTCCTGCCCCATTTCTTCATAGAGCTTGGCAAAGGCGGCTTCATTGCCCTGCATGCGCTCAGATATACGCTGCAGAACCTCTGCTGTCGGGGTTTTATAGCCTGCATAACACAGCGCCAATTGTGGTGGGCGGGGCAGGCGCGTGATCTGTACATCGGGCGGTGCGCAGTAGCTGATCATGCCTCCGGTCAGGCTGGCCGCGAGATCCGCGCCGCTGCCACGCCCTTGAATGCCACGGATGATAGACACCGCCGTATCATGGAGCTCTTTCCTGTCTGCCCCTGTAAAGGCGGTCAGCACGCCCAGAACCGCAATTGTCACGGCTGCGGAGGAGCCCAAACCTAATGTGGGATCAATTTCGGAGGAGATGTTTAAATCAAATCCTTCTGCGATCTGCTCATGATGCGCCTCAATACAGGCCATCACAAATCGATAGGGATTTGAGGGCTGAAGATCGTCCAGCGACGTTTCAAACGGGGCGGCAATTTCAGAGGTGATGCGGATCTGTCGGTCCGCGCGCTCTGTCAGGGTCACAGTGAGGCGCTGTTCGATGGCGGCCACAATTGCGCGGTGCCCATAGACCACGGCATGTTCCCCTGAGATCATGATGGATCCGGGGGCGCTGGCGGAGATGTGTCTCATGTTATCTATCTTTCTGCAGCCGCGTGATGCTGAGGCGCAGGGCCTGTGCTGGCCCCCTTTTGCGCCATGCGCAGCTTAGACCAAGTCTTATCTGGGTGGGTCTCCATGAGACGGCGCATCGCTTCGTGATCCGTCAGCCGTACCAAGATGGCTCCGCCACCGGCGCCTTTGACCGATCCAGCGCCACAGATTTTTGCGGCTCCGCCAAGGGCGCAGACAGATTGCACAAAAACCTGTGCCGGTTCTGGGACCACACCAATATGTTCGAGCAAAGATTGGTTTTCTCGCAGCAGCGGGATCACGTCTGATCCATCTGAAAGCGCGCGTGACAGTCCATTGGTGCAGGTTGAAAAGGCGTGCCACAGCTGCGCGTCTTGCCCGTGCTGAGCGCGCACCTGTGCCACACATTCTCCTGTGGAGCTTTCCGGGCGGCCATGAAGAACCCAATACCAGCCGTTTCCTTCTGTCAGACCATGGGCGTTATGGACAGAAGGCACACTCAACTCTCCTTCTGTGACATGAACCAATCCGCCATACACCACGGCGGCGGCATCAATCGGGCCGGCTTTGCCATGCTTGAGCCGCTCGCAAAATCGCACTCTTTCATAGCGTTCCTGAAGGGTTTTATGGCGGTCTAAGAGCGTTTCAAACAAGATCGTTACGGCGGCCACGACCGCTGCAGATGATCCCAAGCCAGCGCCTATTGGCAGATCGGAACAGCTGGAAAGTTGGCCGGGGTGCGGCAGGTGCCCTACCGCGCCAAAGCCCATCATGGATGTGCCTGTGCTGCCTTCGCTGTCCTTTAGTAAAGAGGCCAGCGTATACACCGCAAGATCATCCGGGTGTGTCAGGATTTCATGGACCAGCAATTCGCCACGCTTGAATTGATCAAAGCGTTTATCGAGGGAGTTCTTGAATTTGTGCAAGAGCTTGAGAGGATAGTCGACGCCAGAAGATAGGTTTTCAAACGCTGTGCGCAGGCCCTCTCCGGGGCCCTGAGGAACGAACTTCACCTCGGTATATTGTGCCAGAGCCATTGCAAGCGCAGGGGCTCCATATAGCACAGAATGCTCCCCTGACAAGATGAGCTTGCCGGGGGAGTGCGCCAAAGACATATCCGAGGCTTCAGGCCCGCGTGTCGACGTAGATGCGCTTGTGGTCATTGATGCCTGCCAGTCTGTAGCGCCCGCGCGCCTCAACCTCAAAGGTCAGCTCTTCGCCGTCTTTTGCCACAGGCGCGCCCCAGAGCTCAACATAGTCCTCATAGCTGACTGGCACACGGTCTTCCAAGATGGCTTGGTGGTGTTGTGTGAACAGGTGCTCTTGGTATCCCGACACAACGGTGGCATCGAAAAATTCACCTGTTGCCCCAGAGCCATAGGAAAACAGGCCGATGGATTTTCCTGTGAGATCGTCCTCGGAATTCTCCAATGTGGAAATCAGAGCGAGGTAGATCGAGGCTGTGTAGCTGTTTCCGACAACGCGATTGTAGAGCATGCCAGGAAGTGCCATCTCCATATCAAGGCTGGCTTTGGCCGATTTGGCCAGATGGCGGTGTGCCTTTTCGCCCATGCGGGAGAAGGGCAGGTGATAGCAGAATCGTGCAAAATCTTCATAGGCTTTGCCGCCGTTTTCACCGTAATCGCGCCAGGCTTCGATCAAAGCGTTTAGGTACCGCAATGTGGAGAACTTGCCGTCAAAGAGGGGGGTGCGGCGGTGGTTGGGACGCCAGAAATCCATAATGTCTTCAGAGAACAAACCAGAGACGGCACCAATCTCCAGCAATTTCGGATCTGCACTGATCAACATGGCAACAGCGCCCGCCCCTTGGGTGGCCTCGCCAGAGCTTTCGCGATCATAGCGCGCCACATCTGAGGCAATGACGAGCACTTTGCGATCTGGGCGGCGCGCGACATAGCTACAGGCGAGCTGTAGGGCCGGAGTTGCCGAATAGCAGGCCTGTTTCAGTTCAACATTGCGGCAGTTTGCCGGTAGGCCCAGCAGGCGGTGTACGTAAATGCCCGCAGCTTTTGACTGATCAATACCGGTTTCGGTTGCAAAAAGGACCGTGTCGATGCCTTCGGTGCCATAGCGATCAATCAATGGTCGCGCCGCCTCTGCGGCCATGGTGACGATGTCTTCATCGTGGCCGGGCAGCGCAATTTTTTCCTGCCCAATTCCACGCGAGAATTTTTCAGGATCGATGCCGTGTTTTTCGGCCAGTGTCGCGAGGCTGATGTATCGATGAGGCGTGTAAAAGCTCATCGCCTCAATGCCAGTTTTGATCATTTCGTTCCGTCTTCTACCGAATGAGAGAGGTGTTTCCCTGAAGAGATTGAACATTTGCCGTCCCTAAAAGGAACATCGCAGTGATAAACTCTTTTTGAAACTTCCTTATTTTTCTTACTACACTATCGCTGGAGTCCTGAGCTGCTTCCAAGAATGGGGCTGCAACGCCGCACAGGTCAGCACCCAGAATCACACTTTTGGCCATGTCTACACCATTGCGAATGCCACCGCTGGCGATGAGGGTGGTTTTCCTTTGGTAATGCGACAATGTTTCACGAGCGCCGATCAGGCTCTCCACAGTTGTCAGCCCCCAATCTTGAAACACCAACCCCAGATCATCGTCGTCGTCAGAGCGGCGATGGTATTCGATGCGGCTCCAAGACGTCCCGCCGCGCCCTGCGACATCAAAGTGAGAAATTCCTGCCGTCAGTCCAAGGTTGATGTCGGCCTGCGACAGGCCCGAACCAACTTCTTTCAGTATCACAGGCACATCAAGGTCGTGGGTGATCTGCGCTATTTTAGAGGTGAGATCGGAGAAATTCCGATCCCCTTCCGGCTGGACCGCTTCTTGTAGAGGGTTGAGATGAAGATACAGCGCATCAGCCTTGAGAACATCGACAGCCGCCCGGCAATGTTTCAAGCTGAAGCCCTTGTTCAATTGCACGGCACCGATATTTGCCAGTAGAGGTACATCAGGGGCCAGCGCGCGCAAATCAAAGCTGGCCGCAGCGTCACGATTGGTGAACATGACACGCTGTGATCCGACGGCCATGGCAACCCCGGTTTCCTGTGCAGCTATCGCCAGGTTGCGATTCAGTTGCAGACACTCCTCGCCGGAGCCACCTGTCATTGAAGAAATCAGCATGGGAAACGAGAGAGGTTTGCCCAAAAAGGTGCAGGTTGTGTCTATCTGGTCAAAGTCGAGTTCTGGAAGCGCGCGGTGGGTGAGGGAAATCTGGTCAAACCCACTGGCTCGGCGTTCAACCTGCGGATCAGATTGAATGGCGCGGATATGTTCCAGCTTGCGTCCCGCGACGCTGCGATCGACGCTGTCTTTGCTCACCGTTCCAGTTCCATATGTGTGCGGACCAGCTCACCTGGGTTGGTTTGGGCCGCCAAGAGGGACAATTCTCCGCACAAAACCGTGGCGGCGCAAATCCCAGCCAGACGGCGCGCATTTTCGCCAGCAGGGCGGTCGTCTTTACAGCCCATTCTGGCAAGGTTGTCTTCCACGGCGGTGTTGCCTTTCCCGGCACCAACAGAGCCCATAATGAGATTTGGGAGGGTGCAGGCAAAATAGAGATCTTCGCCGCGTTTCTCACATGTGACTTGGCCCTGCGATCCTTCGATGATGTTCGCCGCGTCCTGTCCGGTGGCAAGATAAAACGCCAAGAGCATATTGGCAAAATGGGCATTGGCGCTCCGCAGAGAGCCGGCGAGGGTGCCGCCGACGTAGTTTTTCTCATGGTTGAGCAGAACCATCTTTTCCGCGTCGGTACGCAGCATCCGTGTGAGGATCTTTCGCGGGATTTCGATTTCCGCAATCATGTATTTCCCGCGCCCGAGCAGCCCGTTGACCGCTGAAGGTTTCTTGTCGGTACACAGATTACCTGAGATAGACGAGTACGTCAGATGTGGTTGATCGGCGAGAATCCATTCCAGAACAGCTTCGGCCGCTTTGGTGACCATGTTGTGACCGGAAGCGTCGCCAGTGATGCATTCGACACGCACAAAAAGCAGGTTTCCGGCAATCTGTCGGTTAAGCCGATTAAGGCGCGCAAAACGGCTGGTCGTGGCGATGATCTCTGCAACTTTGTCAAACTGCGCTTCGATCCTCCGCCACGCTGCGACCGCTTCTGCACCTGAGGGCGCGCGCACGGCGATAGATCTGGTCATCCGTTCATCGACCATCGTGACGTGAATGCCGCCGCTGTGCCGAGACACTCCTGCCCCGCGATCGGTGGATGGCCAAAGCGGGCTTTCAAAGGTTGCCAAAGGAACGCTTACTTCTCCGTCGACCACGTCGCCTTTTAAGATCAGTGGGCCAACCCATCGGGTCGGAATTGGAGTGGAAAACGTCTGCTTATCGCGCACCTTCAGTCCCTTTTCGTCTCTCGGAGCTTCGCTTGCCATGTTGTTCACGGACAAGCAGCTGCTCTTGGTTTTCCTGCTGGCGCGCAGGAATAGCATCTTCGGTATGCGCATATACCCTCAAAACACCAGCGGAAAGGTCCGCGCATGACGAAATGTGCTTTTTACCGCAGCCTATAGTGTTTCTGAAGGTAGTGCTTAGGCGTGACTTGCCAAGGCAGTGTTGGTTTTTTGGCGTTTTTAGGGCGGCATCAATCAGCACGGGCAGTTTGTTGGTTTGCGCGGAGATGCCGCATCGTGATTGCTCTATTTTGCCTTCCTCCGGTGTTTGTCAGGTCTGATACAGCCATTTGTTCGCGAGCGAGTCTGCGTTTTGGGGAAACGGGTTGCATTTGGGGGCAGGATCTATAAAAGGCCTCGTCATACATGCGCGTGCAGCCCGCTCTGGCTTGATCTGATTCTCTTTATTGGGGGAAACCTGTTCGGGGCGCAGCACGCATTAAACGCACCGACGATAAGGTAAAAGATCATGGCAAATTCGCCTCAGGCTAAAAAACGCGCCCGTCAGAACGAGCGTCGTCTCGAAGTTAACAAAGCACGTCGTTCCCGTATCCGTACGCATCTGCGCAAAGTTGAAGAAGCAATCGCTTCTGGTGACAAAGAGGCGGCAACTGCTGCACTGCGCGCTGCTCAGCCTGAGCTGATGCGCGGCGTGAGCAAAGGTGTTTACCACAAGAACACAGCGGCTCGTAAGATGTCCCGCCTGGCTGCTCGGGTCAAAGCAATCGCGTAAGCTGCTTTCGATATGTTTCAGAAAACGCCGCTGAATTTCAGCGGCGTTTTTTGTGCTTAAGCATAGGCGATGATCAATAGGGTTGCGCCAAGCGCCACGCGATAGATCACATAGGGTGTAAAGCTGACGGAGCGGAGCAATCGCATCATCAGCGTGAGGGCCAAGAGAGCTGCCACAAAAGAAAATGCCGCAGCAATGCTGGCATCGCGTGCCAAAGCCAAGTCAGCTTCGCGGATCACATCTACAGACAGCAGGGCACCGCTGGCGATGATTGTTGGGATCGACATTAGCATGGCCAGTTTCGCTGAATCATGCCGGGTGAATCCCAGGTGGCGCGCGCCTGTGATGACGATGCCTGAGCGAGATGTGCCCGGAATAATCGCCAGAGCTTGCCATAAACCCATTTTAAGTGCGGTTTGAAAGGACCAGTCGGTTTCTGTTTTCATCTGTGCGGAACGCTGGTCGGCCCACCAGAGGGCAATTCCGAACAAGATCATGGTCCAGCCTATGACAGCAACAGAGCGCAGCATGTCATAGAGGCCCGTTACTTTGAGTATCAAGCCAGCCAGAATAACCGGCAGTGTTGCGATGATCAGCAGCAAGGCCAGGCGGGCATCATCTGTGTCAATGCGGCCTGTAACAGCGCGTGGCAATCCGGCAAAAGCGCTTTTGGTATCTTTCCAAAAATAGATGATGACTGCGCCCAATGTGCCGACATGGACAGCCACGTCAATGGCAAGACCCTGGTCTGGCAGGGAGGTGACTTGTGACAGAAGAATCAGGTGCCCGGAGGAGCTGACGGGGAGAAATTCCGTGAGCCCTTGGATGATTGCCACCAAAAAAATGTGAAAAAGTGCCATAATGGGTGAGGCCCTAAGTTGAACGACTCACGTATAGAGGTCCTGTGATTTAAGGGAAATATTCAATATAAGTCCGAATCGGACATAAAAATCCGCAATTTTTCGCCCTGGGTGTGGAGAAAAGATCAAAAAAGTGAAATATAAGTCAGTAATTATGACTTTTATCTCGTTTGATTATTTTCTAAACACGGCGGACTGGAAAAATCAGGAGGCAGCTGGCATGGCCAAGCAACCGATGCTGAAATTTGTGACTGTAGATCGCGACATGCCGGAGAAGCGTGATGCGGGCGTGCGCAAAGATGACTTCAATGAGATTTATGCTGAATTCGCCAAGGCGAAGGCAGAAGAGCAGGCCAGCCGTTGCAGCCAGTGTGGCGTGCCGTATTGCCAGAGCCACTGCCCACTACACAACAATATCCCGGATTGGCTGCGTCTGACGGCGACAGGACGTCTGAAAGAAGCTTATGCGGTGAGCCAGGCCACCAACACCTTCCCGGAGATCTGTGGCCGCATCTGCCCGCAAGACCGTCTGTGTGAAGGCAACTGCGTGATTGAACAGTCCGGTCATGGTACCGTGACCATCGGCTCCGTGGAAAAATACATCACCGACACCGCCTGGGAACAGGGATGGGTTGAGGCGCTTGCGCCTAGTGAAGAGCGCAGTGAAAGCGTTGGCATCATCGGGGCAGGCCCCGGGGGTCTGGCCGCCGCAGATCGTCTGCGCCGAGCCGGGTTTCAGGTCACCATCTATGACCGCTATGACCGCGCAGGCGGCCTGCTGACCTACGGCATTCCCGGCTTCAAGCTGGAGAAAGATGTGGTCATGCGCCGCAACCAGCTGCTGGAAGATGGTGGCGTGACCTTCAAGCTGAACTGCAATGTGGGCGAAGACATTTCTTTCCAAGACATTCGCGACGCGCATGAGGCTGTGATCATTGCCACGGGCGTGTACAAAAGCCGTGATTTGCAAGGCCCTGGCGCTGGTGCAGAAGGCATTGTGAAGGCGATTGACTATCTCACCGCCTCCAACCGTCTGAACTTTGGCGACACCGTGCCGGAGATCGAAAGCGGTGAGCTGAATGCAGAGGGCAAAAAGGTTGTTGTGATCGGTGGTGGTGACACCGCGATGGACTGTGTGCGCACGGCGATCCGTCAGGGCGCAGAGAGCGTGAAATGTCTCTATCGTCGCGACAAGGCCAACATGCCCGGCTCTCAGCGGGAGACGCAGAACGCTGAAGAAGAAGGCGTGGAATTTGTCTGGCTGTCAGCGCCAAAAGGCTTCACCGGCACTGATAAGGTCGAAGGTGTGATGGTGCAGAAAATGCGCCTTGGTCAGCCGGATGCCTCTGGTCGTCAGAGCCCCGAAGTGATCGAGGGTGCGGATTATGTGGAAGAGGCGGATCTTGTCATCAAGGCGCTGGGTTTTGAGCCCGAAGATCTGCCAACTCTCTGGGATCAACCCGAGCTGGAAGTGACCCGCTGGGGCACGGTGAAAGCACAGTTCACCACCGGTGCCACCGATCTGGATGGCGTCTATGCGGTGGGGGATATCGTGCGTGGCGCGTCGCTGGTGGTCTGGGCCATCAAGGACGGTCGCGATTGTGCGGATGCCATCATCGAGAAGTTCGCAGCACAGGCCGCAGTGGCCGCAGAGTAAATCTTAACGCCCGCCGATTTCCGGCAAAAATCGGATGTCGGTATCGCATCGGTATCACGGTGGTATCGCATAGGTGCCAAAATTGGCGGGCAAATCTTAATAGGACAACCATGCTGACCAAGCGGCGCAAGCCACGGTTGGCACAGATCACCGAAGGCGGGTCGCTGACCTTCCCGATTTGGGGCCGATGGTGAGACAGATGGAGACAAGCCAATGACCAAATTTGACGAGAACTGGGTCAGAGCCGAAGAAGCCAAACGCAAGTGGTTGGCGGAGAACGGTCTCTATTCCGAGGAAGAAGAGCACTCCTCCTGTGGTGTGGGCCTTGTGGTCTCCATCGACGGTAAGCCAAGCCGTAAGGTTGTTGAGGCGGGCATCACCGCGTTGAAAGCGATCTGGCACCGGGGGGCGGTGGATGCGGATGGCAAGACCGGGGATGGCGCGGGTATTCACGTGCAAATCCCTGTGCCGTTCTTCTATGATCAGATCGAGCGCACCGGCCATGAACCCAACAAAAATGAGCTGATTGCGGTGGGTCAGGTGTTTCTGCCCCGCACCGATCATGGCGCACAGGAATCCTGTCGGACGATTGTGGAAACCGAAGTTCTGAAAATGGGTTATCGCATCTATGGCTGGCGTCATGTGCCGGTGGATGTGACCTGTCTGGGTGAGAAGGCCAATGCGACCCGCCCAGAGATTGAGCAGATCCTGATCTCCAACTCCAAAGGTGTGGACGAAGAGACCTTTGAGCGTGAGCTTTATGTGATCCGCCGTCGCATCGAAAAAGCGGCGCTGGCGGCCAATATTGGTGAGCTTTACATCGCCTCGCTGTCCTGCCGTTCGATCATCTACAAGGGCATGATGCTGGCCGAGCAGGTGGCGGTGTTCTATCCCGATCTGATGGATGAGCGCTTTGAAAGTGCTTTTGCGCTTTATCACCAGCGTTATTCCACCAACACCTTCCCGCAGTGGTGGCTGGCGCAGCCGTTCCGCATGTTGGCGCACAACGGTGAAATCAACACGCTGAAAGGCAACCTCAACTGGATGAAGAGCCATGAAATTCGCATGGCCTCTGCTTCCTTTGGGGACCATGCCGATGACATCAAACCCATTGTGCCCGGCGGTGCCTCTGACTCCGCGGCGCTGGATGGTGTGTTTGAAGTGCTGGTGCGTGCGGGCCGGTCTGCGCCGATGGCGAAAACCATGCTGGTGCCGGAAAGCTGGTCCAAACAGGCGGTGGAGCTGCCACAGGCGTGGCGTGACATGTATTCTTACTGCAATTCTGTGATGGAGCCATGGGATGGTCCGGCCGCGCTGGCGATGACCGATGGCCGCTGGGTTTGTGCCGGGCTTGATCGGAACGGTCTGCGCCCGATGCGCTATGTTGTGACCGGTGACGGCCTGCTGATTTCTGGTTCTGAAGCCGGCATGGTGCCGATTGATGAATCCAATGTGGTGGAAAAAGGCGCGCTTGGTCCCGGGCAGCTGCTTGCCGTGGATATGAAAGAGGGCAAGCTCTACCACGACACGGAAATCAAAGACAAACTGGCGGCGTCACGTCCGTTTGGCGAATGGGTTGGCAAGATCCGTGATCTGGCGGGTGAGCTGGACCGGGTGGAAGAGACCGCCACCTATAGCGGTGCTGAGCTGCGCGCGCGCCAGATCGCGGCGGGCTACTCCATGGAAGAGGTGGAGCAGATCCTTGCGCCGATGGCAGAAGACGCCAAAGAGGCGCTGGCCTCTATGGGGGATGACACGCCAAGTGCGGTGCTGTCGAAGATGTATCGCCCGTTGAGCCATTTCTTCCGTCAGAACTTCTCTCAGGTGACCAACCCGCCCATCGACAGCCTGCGTGAATATCGCGTGATGTCGCTCAAGACCCGGTTTGGCAACCTCAAGAACGTGCTGAGCGAAGATGGCAGCCAGACTGAGATTGCCGTATTGGAAAGTCCCTTTGTGGCCAATGCGCAGTTTGCGCGGATGCTTGAGGTCTTTGACGATACGGTTGTGAAAATCGACTGTACCTTTGAAGCGGGCAGCCATGAGGGCGCCTTGCAGGCAGGTCTCGCACGGATTCGTGCCGAGGCGGAGGATGCGGTGCGCTCTGGCGCGGGCCACATTGTGCTGTCTGATGAAACGCAGGGCGCGGATAAAGTGGCGATGCCGATGATCCTCGCCACCAGCGCGGTACACAGCCACCTGACCCGCAAGGGTCTGCGCACCTTCTGTTCGCTGAACGTGCGCTCGGCAGAATGTATTGATCCGCATTACTTTGCGGTTCTGATTGGGGCCGGTGCCACCGTGGTGAACCCCTATCTGGCCGAAGACACGCTGGCGGATCGCATTGAGCGCGGTCTGGCGGATGGCTCGCTGACCGAAAACATGGCGCGCTATCGTGAAGCGATTGATCAGGGTCTCTTGAAGATCATGGCGAAGATGGGGATTTCGGTGATTTCCTCTTATCGCGGTGGTCTGAACTTTGAGGCTGTGGGTCTGTCGCGTGCCATGTGTGCTGAGTATTTCCCCGGCATGACCAGCCGGATCTCTGGCATCGGGGTGAGCGGCATTCAGAAGAAGGTCGAAGAGGTGCATGCCAAAGGCTTCCTGTCGGGCACGGATGTGTTGCCGATTGGGGGCTTTTACAAGGCGCGTAAATCCGGGGAGACCCACGCCTGGGAAGCGCAGACTATGCATATGATGCAGGCGGCCTGTGATCGGGCGTCTTTTGAGCTGTGGAAGCAGTACTCTGCGAAGATGCGGGCCAATCCGCCGATTCACCTGCGCGATCTGCTCAACATCAAGCCGTTGGGTGAGGCCATTCCGATTGAAGAGGTCGAAAGCATCACCGCGATCCGCAAACGCTTTGTGACGCCGGGCATGTCTCTGGGGGCGCTGTCTCCTGAAGCGCATAAGACACTGAACGTTGCGATGAACCGGATTGGTGCGAAGTCTGACTCCGGCGAAGGCGGGGAAGATCCAGCGCATTTCGTGCCCGAGCCCAATGGCGACAACCCTTCTGCGAAGATCAAACAGGTGGCCTCTGGCCGGTTTGGTGTGACGGCGGAATACCTGAACCAGTGTGAAGAGCTGGAGATCAAGGTGGCGCAGGGCGCGAAGCCGGGTGAAGGTGGTCAGCTGCCGGGCATGAAAGTGACCGACCTGATTGCACGTCTGCGTCACTCGACCAAGGGTGTGACCCTGATTTCGCCACCGCCGCACCACGACATCTACTCGATCGAAGATCTGGCGCAGCTGATCTATGATCTCAAGCAGATCAACCCGCGCTGTAAGGTGACGGTGAAGCTGGTGGCGTCGTCCGGTGTGGGCACGATTGCTGCGGGTGTGGCCAAGGCGAAAGCCGACATCATCCTGATCTCCGGCCACAATGGCGGCACCGGGGCGTCGCCTGCGACCTCGATCAAATATTGTGGTCTGCCATGGGAGATGGGCCTCACCGAGGCGCATCAGGTGCTGGCGATGAACAACCTGCGCGAGCGTGTCACGCTGCGGACCGATGGCGGTCTGCGCACGGGGCGTGACATTGTGATGGCGGCAATGATGGGCGCAGAGGAATACGGCATCGGGACCGCTGCGCTGATCGCCATGGGCTGTATCATGGTGCGTCAGTGCCAGTCCAACACCTGCCCGGTCGGGGTCTGTACGCAGGACGAAGATCTGCGCAAGAAATACACGGGCAACGCCGACAAGGTGGTTAATCTGATCACCTTCTATGCGCAGGAAGTGCGGGAAATCCTGGCCTCCATCGGGGCGCGCAGCCTGGAAGACGTCATCGGGCGTGCGGATCTGCTGGCGCAGGTGAGCCGTGGTTCAGCGCATCTGGATGACCTGGATCTCAACCCGCTGCTGATCACCGTCGATGGCGCACATGACATCGTCTACAACCGCGATATGCCGCGCAATGTGGTGCCTGACACGCTGGATGCGGAGATCGTGCGGGATGCGGCACGCTTCCTCGAAGATGGTGAGAAGATGCAGCTCAGCTATGCGGTGCAGAACACGCACCGGACCGTGGGCACACGCACCTCAAGCCACATCGTGCGCAACTTCGGCATGCGCAATGCGCTTCAGGAGGATCACCTGACCGTCAAGCTGACCGGCTCTGCGGGTCAATCTCTGGGGGCCTTTGCTGCGCCGGGTCTGAAGATCGAAGTCTCCGGCGATGCCAATGACTATGTCGGCAAAGGTCTTTCCGGTGGTACGGTTGTGGTGCGTCCTCCGCAGGTCAGCCCGCTGACGGCAAGCGAAAACACCATCATCGGCAACACCGTGCTTTACGGGGCGACCGATGGACATCTGTTTGCGGCTGGCCGCGCGGGTGAACGTTTCGCGGTCCGTAACTCGGGTGCGAAAGTGGTGATCGAGGGCTGCGGCGCCTGTGGGTGTGAATATATGACCGGTGGTGTGGCGGTGATCCTTGGGGACATCGGCGCGAACTTCGGCGCAGGCATGACCGGCGGTATGGCCTATCTTTATGATCCGGAAGGCAAAGCCGAAGGTGTCATGAATATGGAGACGCTGGTGACCTGCCCGGTGACGGTTGCGCATTGGGAGGATCAACTTAAGGGTCTGATCGAGCGCCATGTGGCCGAAACCGGCAGCCGGAAAGCGGCGGACATCCTGCAACATTGGGATGTGGAAAAGGCCAACTTCCTGCAGGTGTGCCCCAAGGAGATGCTGGTGCATATTCCGCATCCGTTGACACTTGAAGAAGCTGCGGTTCCCGCCGAATAAGGCCGGAATAGAGACAAAAAGACCCCCGCTGGCCCTGGCTGGCGGGGGTTTTTGTTTTTGGGGTCATGCGCCTAACCCAAAGACCTATGTTGTCGTTGAAATCGTGGTTTTCGCGTTGGGCGTTATCCTCACGCTGCCTTCGACCATCACTTGGTTTCGGCCAGAGTTTTTGGCGACATACAGCAACTCGTCCGCGCGTTTGAGGAGGGTCGTGGCCGGGTCGGTTTGAGCGCACATCTCGGTAAGCCCGATACTCACCGTTAAGCGGATTTTGTTTGCGTCAGCGATGATTTCGCTTGCCTGTATCGTCGAACGTAGCCGCTCACAGGCCGCATATGCGCCAATCAGGTTTGTGTCAGGGAACACCAGCGCAAATTCTTCGCCACCGAGCCTGCCCACAAGGTCAATTGTGCGAAACTCGCGGATCAGCATCCGTGAAAGCTGTTGCAGAGTCTTGTCTCCGGCGTCGTGGCCGTATGTGTCATTTATCCGTTTGAAATGATCCACATCGAGCATGGCAACCGACATTGGCAGCCCGTGTTGTCGAGCTTTGTCAAATTCGGTTTCCAGTGTTTTCAGAAAGGGGCGCCGGTTCGACACTTGGGTCAGGGGATCCGTATTTGCCTCAATCTGAAGGAGTTCATAGGCTTTGGTCAGCTCTCTGATGCTCAAAATGCCGACAAGTTTCTCATTCTCAATCACCGGCATATGCCGGATTGCGTGTTCATTCATGAGGTGCAGCAGGTAGGCCACCTCGTCCTCCGGGCCGCATGAAATGACGACCCGGGTCATTACCTCTGAAACCAAAGCTTCTGCGGCATTGGGATCACAACTCGCGACGACAGGCAGGAGATCCCTCTCGGAGACAATGCCAACCATTGTGTTGGTTTCGTCGGTCACAACCAATGCGCCAAGTTTCAGAGACATCAGCGCGGTGGCGGCTTGCCGAAGCGTCGCGTGAGGTCGAATACTCTCGACCGTGTTCGATTCCTTGGACTTCAATAACTGAGATACTCTCACTCTGAAGGCTCCCTATTCAATCGTGCAGTAGTGTAATCCCTACCTGATCAGCGGTTAAAAGGTTCTTTCTATATGTATTTTTGAATGCGGCATTTTACCTAAAAGATCTGTGAATAGAGGCGGTATTTTATAAGGATATGGGCCTTGGCGATCTGCTGCTTGGGCAATGGGGTGTGAACGCCGTCTGCGGACTTGCAACTTCTCAACGCATGAGGTTTCTGTGATTTAAATGAGGGGGATGCTCTTGGAGGGCTGGCCATGAAGTTGGCGCTTTTTTTGTCTGTTTCTGTTGTCTTGGGCGCGCCTATGTCGGCTTGCGCAGATGAGTTTTCAGTCGGGTTTGTGGACAAGAGCGTGGCGCAGTGTCTGGCCTGGTTCACAGGGGGCATGACGCAGGCTGTCTATGGAGACTGGCATTTGTCAGAGCAAACGGCGCGGGAGTTGTCTCTGGCGCAGAAATATCCTGATTTGATGCCAACCAGCTTCCATTTTGTCAGCCCGGAGCGGCATTATCTTGCGATTCTGAAGGCGCATATTGCGACCTGCAGCGTGATGAAAAACGTCCTGAGCGTGGATGAAACGGGCCGTGTGACAGTGCCGCCCGTGCCGTTTGACAACGGGCAGGCTTGGCAGGCTTTGCAAACATGGGGCGCGGATCAGGCGTTGGATGCGGGATTTGAAGATTGGCCCGAAGGAGCGGCGCAAAAACACCTGCCGGAGCGCTCTGATTTTGTCTTTTTCAAAAAGCGCTGTCGGGGCGACGTGCTTTGGACCATACAGGCGACCGCGCAGGCAGAGGGGCGCGGCGCGGAAGGTGTGTCTTTGCCCTTGCCTGCGTGGCATCTTACCATGTCGCGCTTTCATGCAGATGATCCCGACTTCGGCGGCTATGTGCAACGCGCCTGTCCCAAACTCTCCTAAACCATGCGCGGGCCGCTTTTCTCGCCTGTGATCCGTGAAATATGAACGCGAAATTAACCTCTGACTGCTCTGCTGTTGGGGGTTTTTACTTGTCTCATGTCTTTTGCAGAACGCGATCAGCGGGGACCGATTGCATTGGAGTGGACGATGAAGACGCGTATTTTGGCGCTGGCGATGATTATGGGGCTGACGGGGCAAGTGGCATCGGCCGGGCAATGTGGCTTTGCCTACTGCTGGGGCGCAGTAGCGATTGGGCAGGGCGGTGTCTGGGGCTGGGCCCACAGCCACTATTCTGAGCAGAGCGCGATCAATGCCCTGCAGAATGAATGTGGCGGAAACTGCGACAACCTGCACACGTTTTATAACAGCTGTGGGGCGATTGCGGAGGGCAGCAGTGGCAATTGGGGCTTTGGTGAAGGCGCGACGCGGGCACATGCGGAATACACGGCCAAAGCCTATTGCGCGACATATGGCGGGGGATGTGAGATCCGGGCCTGGGCCTGCTCGCCCTGATCCAGAAAGGTCAGCTTTCGGCGGATTTCTGGCTCTGCATTTTGGGAGGCTTGCACGGATGACGGGGAGTCTCTAAGCCCGTAGGATCAAGAGGCGCCTGATTACAGTGGTGGATCACAGCGACAGGGATATCGCGCGGGGATATGGCACAGACAAAAGCCAAACAACAAAAGCATGGCGTGATCAGGCGTCAATGGCTGCGCCTGCGCTATTGGCTGCGGCGCGTGGCGCTATGGTCTGTCTCTTTGGTGATCCTTTCCGTCCTGCTTTACGCGGTGGTGAACCCACCGATCACATGGACCATGGTGGGGGAGAAGCGCCGGCTTGGGGCGATTGACCGCGCCTGGGTGCCGATCGAAGACGTGGCGCCGGTGATGTTGCGATCAGTGGTGGCGGCGGAAGATGCCAATTTCTGTCTGCATTGGGGATTTGACGTGCGTGAGATTCGCCGTGCGATTGCCGAAGGGGCGGGGCGCGGGGCAAGCACGCTCACCCAGCAGACGGTGAAGAATGTCTACTTCTGGCAAGGGCGCAGCTGGCCGCGCAAGGTGATGGAAACCCTTATGACACCGCTGGTGGAGATGGCCTGGAGCAAGAAGCGCATTCTAGAGGTCTATCTCAATGTGGCGGAGTTTGATGAGGGGATCTTTGGGGTCGAAGCGGCGGCGCGGCATTATTTTGATGTCGGGCCTGAGGCCTTGACGGCGGTGCAGGCGGCGCGGCTGGCGGCGGTGCTGCCCAACCCCAAGGTGCGGGATGCCAGCAAGCCAACCGCCGGGTTGCGGCGGCGGGCGGCGGCGATCCTGGATGGGGCGGCGACCATACGCGGAGATGCGCGCGCGGCCTGTTTTGCGGATTGAAAAATGGCCCATGGCAAGGCATTGAGAGTCTATCTCTGAAATTCCAACAAGGCTGTGACTGTCCTGATGAACCGTTTGTTTCATGTGCCCCTGTCCCCATTCTGCCGCAAGGTGCGCCTCGTGATGGGGGAAAAGCGGCTGGAAGTGGAACTGGTGGAAGAGCGCTATTGGGAGCAGGATCCGGATTTCCTGCGCCGCAATCCGGCGGCCAAAGTGCCGGTTCTTAAGATGGACGGCAAGATGATGGCGGAAAGCAGTGCCATCTGTGAGTATCTGGAAGAGCAATATCCGGATCCGGCGCTGATGCCGCGGGATGCAGATGGGCGCTATGAGGTGCGCCGGCTGGTGGCGTGGTTTGATGATAAGTTTCACCATGAGGTCACCGCCAAGCTGCTCTATGAGCGGGTCAATCGCAAGCTGATGGGCACGGGTTACCCGGACAGTTCCAATGTGAAGGCGGGGGCGAAGGCGATCAAATATCACCTCGACTACATGCATTGGCTGCTCGATCACCGCCGGTGGCTGGCGGGGGATGTGATGAGCCTTGCGGATTTTGCCGCCGCGGCGCATCTGAGTGCGCTGGATTATATTTCGGATGTGGATTGGAACCGCTCTGCGGTGGTGAAAGACTGGTATGCGACCATCAAGTCGCGTCCGGCGTTTCGCGCCATTCTGGCAGATCAGGTGCCGGGGTTCCCGCCACCGGCGCATTATGCGGATCTGGATTTCTGATCTTTCGGGAGAAGGGGGCTGTCTGCCCCCTCGGCCTGACGGCCTCACCCCCGAGGATATTTCGGGCCAAATGAAGGAGTGGGCCGGTGTCTGCTGATCTGACCGCGCGGATGAAAGCGGAGGCCCGGGAGATGGGCTTTGATCTGGCGCGGGTGTGTCGGCCAGATGCGGTGCGCCATGTGGGTGCAGATCTGGCGGGGTTTCTGGCCAAAGGTTATCACGGGCAGATGAAGTGGCTGGGGGAGCGCACCCACTGGCGCGCAGATCCCAGTGTTCTGTGGCCTGAGGCGCGTTCTGTGATCATGCTGGGAGAGAGCTATACGCCCAAACATGATCCCACAGCGGTGCATGCCCATCCGGAGCGCGCGGCGATTTCTGTCTATGCGCAGAACAAGGATTATCACGACACGGTCAAGAAACGGCTCAAGCGGCTGGCGCGCTGGCTGATTGCGCAGACGGACCCGGAGGTGCAGGTGAAGGTGTTTGTGGACACGGCGCCTGTGCCTGAAAAACCGCTGGGGCAGGCGGCGGGGCTTGGCTGGCAGGGCAAACACACCAATCTGGTGAGCCGGGATCTGGGATCGTGGTTTTTTATTGGGTCGGTGTTCACCACTGCGGAGCTGGATATTGATGCGGCAGAGGTGGATCACTGTGGCTCTTGTCGGGCCTGTCTGGAGGCCTGTCCGACTGGCGCCTTTCCTGCGCCCCATAAAATTGATGCGCGGCGCTGTATTTCTTATCTGACCATTGAATCACACGGGCCGGTGGACCCGGCGCTGCGCCCGTTGCTGGGCAATCGGATCTATGGTTGCGATGACTGTTTGGCCGCCTGCCCGTGGAACAAGTTTGCACAGGGTGCGCGGGAGATGAAGTATCACGCGCGCGAGGAACTGAAGGCGCCGAAGCTGGCGGAGCTGGTTGGGTTGGATGATCCCGGGTTTCGGTCCTTTTTCTCAGGCTCTCCGATCAAGCGGATCGGGCGCAATCGCTTTGTACGCAATGTGCTTTACGCCATTGGCAATTCGGGTGCGCCGGAGCTTGAGGCGGCGGCAGTGCCGCTGTGTGAGGATCCCGATGAGACCGTGGCAGATGCGGCGCGCTGGGCGGTGGCGCGGCTGCGTGGCGAAAGCGGCACCCCGTGAAAAGAGGCCCCTTAGAAAAGACGCGCAAAAAGAGATGGGTCTGCGTGTCGAAAATCAGGTAAGCGTGACGCAATTGGGGCAGTGGCCGCGCGCGCAGGGGCGTAGGTTTCCGCAAAATGAGCACGGGAGAGGCCAGCATGAGTTTGTCTTTGGGGGTGGATACGGGTGGCACCTATACGGATGCGGTGTTGATCCGGGACGAGCGCGATGTGGTGGCCACGGCCAAGGCACTGACCACGCGGGAAGACCTTGCCAAGGGCATTGGGGCCGCAGTGGAATCCGTTTTGCAGCAGGCGGATGTGCGCCCTGAAGAGATCACCCTGGCCTCTCTGTCCACGACACTTGCGACCAATGCGCTGGTGGAAGGGCAGGGCGAAAGGGTTGGGCTTATTCTGATCGGTTTTCAGGAAGAGGATCTGCACAAACACGGATTGGCCGAGGCGCTTGCCGGGGATCCCCATGTGGTGGTGGCAGGGGGCCATAATCATGCGGGCCATGCGGAGAAAGATCTGGATGAGGCGGCGCTTTGTGCATGGTTAGAGACTGTTTCGGATGTGTCAGGCTTTGCCATCGCGGGCAAATTTGCCACCCGTAACCCGGCCCATGAGCAGCGCGCGGCAGCGCTTCTGGCTGCCCGTCTCAATCGCCCGATCAGCGCCTCTCATCAGCTCTCTGCCAAGCTCAATGGGCCGAAGCGGGCGCTGACGGCGCTGTTGAATGCGCGGCTGATTGGGATGATCGACCGGCTGATTTCACGGGCGGATCATCGTTTGCGCGGGTTGGGCATCACCGCGCCTTTAATGGTGGTGCGTGGGGATGGCGCGCTGATCTCGGCAGAGCTGGCGCGGGAGAAGCCGATTGAGACCATTCTGAGCGGTCCGGCGGCCTCCATTGTGGGCGCGCGCTGGCTGACGGGGGCAGAGGAGGCGCTGGTGAGTGACATTGGCGGCACCACCACGGATGTGGCAGTTCTGCGCAATGGCCAGCCAGCGATTGATCCACAGGGCGCGCGTGTGGGCGCGTTCCGGACCATGGTGGAAGCGGTGGCGATGCACACCTTTGGGCTGGGTGGAGACAGCGAGGTGCAGGTGCAGAGCAGCGGCTTGCAGGGGGGTGTGACGCTGGGCCCGCGCAGGGTGCTGCCGGTGGCGCTTCTGGCGACAGAGGCGCCTGAAGTTGTGCATGCGGCGCTTGAGACACAGCTGCGCCGGGCGGTGCCCATGCAGCACGACGGGCGGTTTGTGCGCGCTGTCACCCATCTTGAACCACAGGTCGAGTTTCTGGGGCTGACGGCGCGGGAGGCGACGCTGTTTGACCGCATCGGCGCGGGGGTGCGACCTTTGGGTGAGGTGTTGAAAAATCAGCTGGAGAAGAAGGCGCTGGACCGTCTGGTGGCCCGTGGTCTGGTGCAACAGGGCGGCGTGACGCCGTCAGATGCCAGCCATGTTCTGGGCAATGCGGATTTCTGGGATCAGGAGGCGGCCACTTTGGCACTGAGCCTGATGGCGCGCAATCGGATTGGCTCTGGTCAGACGCTGGCAGCAGGGCCAGAGGCATTGGCCCAGATGATTGTCACGCAGCTCACCCATCAGACAAGTTTGGCCTTGTTAGAGACTGCTTTTGCCGAAGAAGACAGTGATTTTGGCCTGTCGCCAGCGCAGCTGGCGCGACATGTGCTGACCCAGCGCGGTTTGACAGATGGGCATAAGGGGCTGGTGCGCATTGATAGCGGTCTGGTCGGGCCGGTGATTGGTCTTGGGGCGTCGGCACGCCAGTATTACCCGGCGGTGGGCGCGCGCGTGCGCTGTGACACGATTTTGCCAGTGCACGGCGGCGTGGCCAACGCCATTGGTGCCGTGGTGGGGCGGATCACCATCCGCAAAAGCGGCACGGTTACGGCCCCCAGCGAAGGTAAGTTTCGGGTGCATCTGGATGCGGGGCCGGAGGATTATTCGGATGAAAATGAGGCTCTAATTCGCCTTGAAACGGCTCTCACCCAACAGGCAGAAGAAGATGCTTTACGCAGCGGGGCCGAGGGCATTCGGGTGACGGTGCATAAAGATATCCGCCGCGCGCAGGCAGAGGCGCGGGAGGTCTTTGTGGAGGCGAGCTTTACTGTGGAGGCTTCTGGGCGGCCCCGGATTGCAGAGGCGTGAATCGCGCCTTTGAGCGGTTGGGGCATGCTGCCAAAGGCAGGGTGCCTTTGGCAGGGGGGTGTTTCAGCCGTGGCGTTTGGGCAGCACCCAATCCGGGCGGGCAAAGTGGCAGGTATAGCCGCCTTTGTTTTTCTCCAGATAGTCCTGATGATAATCTTCGGCTTCCCAGAAATCACTGACGGCGGTGACTTCTGTCACCACTTTGCCGGGCCAGAGACCGGAGGCTTCGACATCTTTGATGGTGTCGATGGCGACCTCTTTCTGTGCCTCATCCACATAGAAAATGGCGGAGCGATAAGAGGTGCCGATGTCGTTGCCCTGACGGTTCACGGTGGTCGGATCGTGGATCTGAAAGAAGAATTCCAGCAGCTTGCGGAAAGAGGTTTTGGCCGGATCGAAGGTGATCTCGATGGCTTCGGCATGGGTGCCGTGGTTCTTGTAGGTGGCATTGGGCACATCGCCGCCAGTGTAGCCCACGCGGGTGTCCAGCACACCTTCCATTCTGCGGATCAGGTCTTCCATGCCCCAGAAACAGCCGCCGGCCAGAACTGCACGTTCGCTCATTGCTCGATCTCCTCAATTTGGTTGAGATAGGCGCCATAGCCTTCCGCTTCCATATCGTCGCGGTGGATGAACCGCAATGAGGCGGAGTTGATGCAATAGCGCAGGCCGCCGCGATCCTGTGGGCCGTCGGGGAAGACATGGCCAAGGTGGCTGTCGCCGTGTCTGGAGCGCACTTCGGTGCGGATCATGCCGTGGGTTGCGTCATGATGTTCGGTGACATAGGCGGTTTCAATGGGCTTGGTGAAGCTCGGCCAGCCGCAGCCGCTTTCGTATTTGTCAGCGCTGGCAAAGAGGGGTTCGCCGGAGACCACATCCACGTAGAGGCCGGGCTCTTTGTTGTGGAGCAGCTTGCCGGAGCCGGGGCGCTCGGTGCCGTTTTCCTGAGTGACCCAGAATTGCTCATCGCTCAGCGTGGCGATCACATTGGTGTCGCGGGTGTATTTGGTCATGCGCGTCTCCTTCCCCGATCTATGGGCCCTGATGCGCGGGCGGGATCGGTGTTCTGTCTTCAGGCATATGGGAGGATACGGGCGTTTGAAAAGGGGAGATCACGCCAGCGTGTCATGGTTGCGCTGGCGTGGAGGTGTCGCAGCGTCAGGCGCTATAGGCCTTCAGAGCGGTGTCGAGCAGGCCTTTGATCTGGGACTTTGAGGTGCCGGCCACGATGCGGCCAAGCTCCTGATCCCCTTTCAGCACCACAAGCGTGGAGCGGCGCGGGATCTTGAGGCTCTTGGTGAGCTCGGCTTTGCGGTAGGTGTCCCAATCGACCTTGATGAAGGTGATGGCCTCACCGTAGGCGGGGTTTTCGTCGATCAATTCGTTGACGACCCGTTCCTGTGTGGCACAGGTGGCGCACCATGTGGCGGAGAAATCAAGGAAGACGATGTCGCCTTTGGCAAGGTGCTTTTTGACGAGGCCGGGGGTGTAGTCGGTGGCGGCGCGGGCCGCGAGCGGTGCCAGAAGGCTGGCGGCGGCTGCGGTGAGGAAGGTGCGGCGGTGCATGGGGAAACTCCTTGGTTAAATGGAAACAGACAGGTCGATCAGCCAGGCGGGCATGACAGTGAGCAGCCAGCCTTCGATCATGTGGTGGAGGTTGAAAAACAGCGCGAGGCCGGTGGCGAGGAAAACCACGCCCATGATCGGGCGGGATTTGGCGGCGATGGCGCGCATAGTCGCCTGATGGCGGCTCATGGCGGAGCGTGCCCCATAGCCGAGCGCGAGGATGAGTGTGGACACGCCTGCGGCGAAGGCCACCATGATCAGCGCGGCGAACCCGAGACTTTCGCCCTGACTGGCCAGAGAAATGGCGCCGCCAAGCGTGGGCCCGATACAGGGGGACCAGACCGCGCCCAGCAGGAGCCCACCGAGGAATTGGCCCTGAAGGGTGGAGCGGTCTACAGCATCGAGCCCACTGTCTGCACGGGCAGCGACGCCAGCTGTTGCCGTGGAGAACGCGGTGGAGAACCGGGGGATCAGAAGGATCGTTCCAAAGGCAATCATCAAGACGGCCCCGGCTTGAGACAGGGTTTCAGGGGTGAGGCCGATGGCATAACCAAAGGTCGTCACGGCCATGCCGAGCATCACAAAGCTCAGGCTCATGCCCAGAGCCAGAACTGCGGGGCCGTGTTTGGAGGCCTGAAGGGCGGTGGCGATGACGATGGGCAAAACCGGCACCACACAGGGGTTAATCAGGGTCAGCAGACCCGCACCATATGCAAAAACAAATTCCATGGCCCCGTTGTGCCAACACATTCAGGATATGTCATATCAAACCGTGGTGACGGATGATCACGTGGTCGTGTGGGATTGTTTCGACAGTTGCACCGCAAGAATCCCGGCACAGATCACAGCCACGCCGATGATGTCGGTGAGCGTGAGGCTTTCCCCAAGAATGAGCGCGGCAATCGTCACCCCAAAAAACGGATTGAGGAAGTGGAAGGTGGCGGCTTTGACCGCGCCGATGCGGGCCACCAGTGCAAACCATATCCATGTTGCCAGCAGCCCCGGCGCGACGATGGTATAGGCAAAGGCCGTGAGCATGCGTGGGTTCCAGTGCACCTCCCAGGTCTCAAAGATCAGAGAGGCCACACACAGCACGGCGGCGCCAACAAACATCTGCAGCCCGACGATCATCAGAACATTCCCGCCAGAGGAGGCATTGCGCACGGTCAGCGTGGCAATGGCCAGCGCCAAGGCGCCGATCACACAGAGAATCACACCAAAGAGATCCACGCCCTGACCAAGGCGCCCCGCCATAATCAGCACCACGCCGCCGAAGCCGACAATCAGCCCGATGGCTGCAGGAGGGGAGAGCTTTTCGCCCATCACAGCCCAGCCCAGCAGCGCGACGATCAACGGCATGGTGGAGGCAACGATGGAGGCCAGAGAGGCTTCGACCGTGGTCATGGCGGTGAAATTAAGCCCCAGATAGAGCGCATTTTGGCAGAGGCCAAAGATCAACGTGGCCCGCCATTGCGCTTTGGTGAGATGCCAGCTTTGCCCGAGCGCGCGGGCAATGGCCACGCCGATCACTCCAGCGATGGCAAAGCGCAATGCGGAGATCGCCAGTGGTGGGGCGTCTGCGACGATGATGCGTGCAGAGGTGAAAGCCGATGACCAGATCAGGGCAAAGAGCAGCCCCATGCCAAGCGCGCGTATGTCCATCAGGCTGTCCCGTCGTGTGCAGTTTTTTGATATCGGCGGATGTAACCGCAGAAATTTGATGTCTGCAAGTGGGGCCTGAAGGTGGCCTGTCAGCTTGGCGCGGTGCGTCGGCGCAAACGGGCGCGTGGGCGGCGTTTGGTCTTTGCTTTGGGATCCGGGGTCAGAGGGAAGAAGGCATCGACAACAACATAGGCGATCAGCACGAACATCAAGGCATTGCCAATTTGCAGCAGCCGGTCGACCAGCGCCACATCTGCATCATCGCCAAAGGGGGCGATAGAACCGCCAAAGAGGATCACGGTGGTGGTGAGGCCAGAGCCGGCGAGCGAGGCGTCGGCGCGACCGGAGACAAACCAACGGGCAAATACGAATGCGGCGGTGGCAAAGGCAAGCAAAGCCACCAGCATCAGAGGGGCAATGACGGTCAGCTCATAACAGATCATGGCGGCGATGCCGCCCAGCACATTGGCTTTGAGCATGCCGCGCGCCACGGTAGGGCCTGCGGCGGTGGCTGCGGAGAGCTGTTGGGAGAGGATGGCCACAAACAGCAAAGTCACAAGCGCGCCGCTGCCCACCAGATAAAAATAGAAGGCAAAAGGAATGGTCACCAGTGACATGCGCCAGACCAGACGGCTCGGATCATGATGTGGGGCCGGAGGTTTTTGCGCTGCGGCGACACCAGAGGGCGTTGGCGGAAACAGGTGAAACATCGCCACGGTCCAGAGCCACGCCAGCACCAGATTGAGCGGCACCCAGATCACCAGGATCAGGGCCAGCTTCTGTGAGGTCAGCACAAGTGTCGGCAGCATCAGCGCAGCCATCAGCGCCAGCACCACGGCGAGCATGCCAGTGCCTTTGGTGGACCAGTAAAAGGCGCTGGCCACGGCCAGAGCCAGCCCCAGCAGAAAGGCGACCGGGTAGGGTGACAGCGCAGAGGAGATCACCCAGCTCGCAGTCAGGAAGACAACGGCCATCATGAACAGGCCTTTGATGGCCTTGGGGGGCATGGGGCCGGGGGCCTGTAGGAAGAGGGTCACAAACACCGTGCAGATCGTGGCCAGTGGCCAGCCGAGCAAAATGGCGAGGGCAAAATGTCCGCCCACCCCAACCGCCAGCCGCAGACCGCGATTGTCCGGTGCGGAGGTGGCCTCAGTAGGCATAGGAGAACAGGGCGACCAGCTTGATGTAGAAGCGGCCCACGGTGTTCAGAAAGAAGCTGTCTCCGGTGTAGACGATTACATCTGCCTGTCCGTTCATATTAAAGCGGATGTCATCGGTTTCATCGCCGGATGTGTGCTCTGGCAGGATGATACGCAGGGCAAAGCGCTGCGGGTCACGCAGCCAGCCTGCGGTGCGGGGAATGGGGGTGGGGTCGCCGGGCTTGGCGTTGGTGCCGTCAGAGCTTGCGATGCTCAGGCTGGCCACTTCGCCGCGCCAGACTTTGCCCGGGTGCATATCCAGCACCACATCGACCGGATCGCCGATCTTGATTTTGCCGAGATTGTTTTCGGTCATATAGGCCTCGACCCAGACATTGGAGGCATCGACAAATGTCATCAGGCTTTGACCTGCTTTGGCGTAGTTGCCGGTGGCGACATCCAGATCGGAGAGCACGCCACGGGAGGGGGCCTCCAGCGCGGTCCAGCTGAGTTTGAGCTCGGCATCGGAGAGCTTGGCGAGGGCGGCCTGAATGCGCGGGTTGTCGTTGCCGGTGCTGCCGAGGGCTTTCTCTTCGCTTTCCAGATCTGCCTGCGCCTGTTCCAGCTCGGATTCGGCATCGGCCAGACGGCGGCGGGATTCATCCGCCTTGGCGACGGCAATCAGGCCTTTTTCCTCCAGCTCAAAGACCCGTGCGGCTTGCAGACGCTCTGTTTCCAGATCGGTCTGGGCCCGGGTCACGCGGGTCTGGGCGCTGCTGACATCTGCGCTGTCGGCCCCGACATCCTGTGTGGCTCGGGCCAGATCGGCTTCGGCGCTTTGTTTGGCGATTTCAAACTGGCGCGGGTCGATGCGGGCAATCACGGTGCCCGCTTCGACAATTTCGCCATTGCCTGCGTTTATTTCCACAATCGTGCCGGACACCTGCGGGGTGATGGGCGTGATGATGGCTTTGACGCGGGCGTTGGAGGTGAAGGGGGTGGTGCGGTCGGCGGCGAGATACCAGGCGACAATCACCAGCAGCAGGCCGACCGTTGTCCAGAAGGTGCGTTTCATCAGGCGTCGCCTTCCTGCGTTTTGGCTTTGGCGGGATCGGTTTCCATCCAGGCGAGCACAAGCTCATAGAACACCGAGAGGATCACCGGGCCGATGAAAATGCCGATCAGGCCAGAAGACAGCACACCGCCCAGCACGCCGACGAGGATGACGAGGATGGGCGTGTCGAGACCTTTGGCGATGAAGATCGGGCGCAGGAAGTTGTCCATCAGGGTGAGCGGGATCATCAGCGCTGTGAAGCCGAGCGCGGCGCCAAAGCCCATGGCGCCCCAGGCCCAGATCAGCAGAGGGATCACCACCAGCAGCGGGCCGATTTGAAGAATGCCAAGGATCAGGATCACCACGGCCAGAGGGCCTGCGGCGTCAATGCCAAAGAGCATCATGACAATGCCCATGCCGCCGGCCTGTAGCGCGGCCACGCCCAGCACCCCACGGGAGACGTTGCGCACGGTGGCGGTGGCCATTTTGACAAATTCGCCGCCCTTTGGGGCAAAGACGCGGTTGCCGAATGTCTGTGTCATTGCGCCGAGTTTGGGGCCGGGGGGCAGCATCATGCCCATGACAACGACAGAGAGTGCCATGGCGAGCAGTTGAAAGCCAATGCCTGCCACTGCGCCGCCGATGGTGCTGGCAAATTCCAGGATCACCGAGCCATAGCGTTCCAGCGCGACCGCCATATTGGAGTTGAACAGATGCCAGGCCTCGGTCGCCTTGGGGCCGACCACAGGAATATCCTTGAGCCCTTCTGGTGGGGCGGGAATTTCCAGCGTGCCATTCTGCACTTTGTCCGACAGCGTGGCGATGTGTTCTGCCAGCCCGCTGATGGAGGCCCAGAGCGGGCCGATGGTGAGGCCAAGACCGAGCAGGGTGATCAGTGTTGCGGCAAGCCCGCGGCGCCCGCCGAGTTTGGATTGCGCCCAGTCAAACAGAGGATAGATCGCGACGGCAAGGATGATGGCCCAGATCACAATGCCGGACAAAGGCAGGATGATGGTGAAGGCCGCAAAAGCAAACAGCCCCAAAAACAGCAGCCGTACCCCAAGGTCAATCAAGCGTCTTTCGTCCATGCCATCCATAGTAACCAACTTTCCTTGTTTGCAAAAATCCGCATAGGCTTGCAGCAAGGTGGCTGGCGTCTGCGGGTATTGTCGCTCTATTAGTACACTTATCGGGGAATGCGAGGATAAAATAGTGAGCGTAACCAGAGAGCTTCCGGAGAATGCCGGTTTTTTTGTGACACATCGCTGGTCGATTTTGCTTGGGCTTTTGGCCCTGCTGATTCTGCTGGACGGGTTTGATGACCACTTTGTCTGGGCCGATACAATTGCGCTTTGGGGGCTGAGTTTGCTGTTTCTCGGGGTCGTGGGCGCAACAGAACGGCGGACCACGCTGCGCCTGATTATGGCGGTGCCCGTGGTGGCCTGGTTTGCGATGATTTTGGTGAGCGAGCTTTGGGGGGCAAAAATGGACGGCAGCCTTGCGGTGGTTGCGGCGATCCTGCTGTTTGGCTCCATGTTGATCAGTTTCCGGCAATTGATCGGGCCGGTGCATTCCGAATATGAGCGGCTGTCGAGCGGGATTTTTGGCTATCTGCTGATCGCCATGATCTGGGGGCTGATCTACTGGCGGATCGAGGTGGCGCATCCGGGTTCGTTCAATCTGCCGGATGATGTGGGACAACAGCGCGCGCCCTTTGTCTATTTTTCCATGATCACCATGACCACAGTGGGCTATGGCGAGATCACACCGGCGGCGAGCCTGCCACGTATGCTTACTGGATTGCAGGCGATTGTGGGCACCATGTTTGTGGCGATCTTCATTGGCCGTATTGTCGGACGGTTGAAGTGAGCGGCATCCTGAACCAGATCACCTGGGTCTATACCGAGACGCTGGCGCCCTGTGTGGCCTTTTACCGGGATGTGCTGGGCCTTCCGGTGGTGCGGGACGCGGGCACGGCGATGATTTTTGAAACCGCGCCGGGCGCGCGCATTGGGCTCTGTGAGGTGTTTGGCGCGCGCGTTGTGCAGCCCGCAGGCAGTATGATCACGCTCGTTGTGGCGGATTCAGAGGCCGTGGATGCGGCCTATCTGCGTCTTAAAGAGGCTGTGGCAGGGGGGCTGTCGGGACCTGAAGAGATTGCGCGTTTTGGCATCTATAGCTTCTTTTGCGCCGATCCGAACGGTTATCAGATCGAGGTGCAGTGTTTTCTTTAGGATAAGGACGCGAGAGGCGACTTCCCCATAGCGCGCATTCTGCTAAAAGGTGCCTCAAACGAGGAGCCGCGCCTATGTCGATGAACAGTTTTGGACACCTTTTCCGCGTCACCACCTGGGGTGAGAGCCACGGCCCTGCGTTGGGCGCGACGGTGGATGGCTGCCCTCCCGGTGTTGAGGTCACGGAGGCGATGTTGCAGCATTGGCTGGACAAACGCCGCCCCGGTCAGAACAAAAACACCACGCAGCGCAATGAGCCGGATGCGGTGAAAATCCTGTCTGGCGTGTTTGAGGGCAAGACCACTGGCACCTCGATCCAGTTGATGATCGAAAACACCGATCAGCGCAGCCGCGATTATGGTGAGATCAGCCAGACCTTCCGGCCCGGGCATGCGGATATCACCTATCATCTGAAATACGGCAACCGTGACTATCGCGGGGGCGGGCGCAGCTCTGCGCGCGAAACGGCGGCGCGTGTGGCCGCGGGCGGCATTGCACGCGAGGCCATCAAGGCGCTGGTGCCCGGCCTTGAGATCAAAGGCTATATGACCAAGATGGGCGATCTGGAGATTGATCGCGATGCGTTTGACTGGGACGCTATTGAGGACAATGACTTCTGGATCCCACAGGGGGCGGATGTGGCGCAGCAGTGGGAAGATTATCTTCAGGCGCTGCGCAAAGAGCATGACAGCGTGGGCGGCGTGATCGAGGTGGTGGCACGCAATGTGCCTGCCGGGATTGGCGCGCCGATTTATGGCAAGCTCGACACGGATCTGGCGGCGGCGATGATGTCGATCAACGCGGTCAAGGGCGTGGAGATTGGCGAAGGCATGGCGGCGGCGGGGCTGAAAGGCTCTGAGAATGCCGATGAAATCTTTATGGGCAACGATGGCCAGCCGGTGTTTTCCTCCAACCATGCAGGCGGCATTCTGGGGGGCATTTCCACCGGGCAGGATGTGGTGGTGCGCTTTGCCGTGAAACCAACCAGTTCGATCCTGACGCCGCGCCAGTCGATCCGCAAAGACGGCACCCCCACCGAAGTGATCACCAAGGGGCGCCATGACCCCTGTGTGGGCATTCGCGCGGTGCCTGTTGGTGAGGCCATGATGGCCTGTGTAATTTTGGATCATCTGCTGCTGCATCGCGGTCAGGTGGGGGAAAATCAGGGCAAGATCGGTTGATGCTGGACAGTCTGGAATTGGAGCCGCTGCGCCTCGCGCTGCGCAAGGAGGCAGCGGAACACATGGCGCAGGACAGCGCTCATGATCTCGCACATCTGGACCGTGTCTGGCAGACCGCACAGAAGCTCGCGGAACTTGAAGCTGGGGCGGATCTGAAGGTTTTGCTGGGGGCGGCCTATCTGCATGATCTGGTGAACCTCCCCAAGGATTCGCCGCGCCGTGCCAAAGCCAGCACCATGGCTGCTGCGGCGGCGGCCCCCATCCTGCGCACCCATGGTTTTGACAATCATCAGGTGGCCGCAGCACAGCATGCCATTGCTGCACATAGTTTTTCGGCTGGATTGCAGCCTAAATCGCCTGAAGCGCGGATTTTGCGGGATGCGGACCGGCTGGACGCGCTGGGCGCGATTGGCATTGCGCGCACCTTTGCGGTGGGCGGGGCCTTGGGCCGTGCGCTCTATGATGAGGATGATCCTTTTGCCGAAAACCGCGCGCTGGATGACACCGCTTTTGCGTTGGATCATTGGCCGCTTAAACTGTTTCGTCTGCCAGAAGACATGTTGACAGAGGCGGGCTGTGCCATGGCCCATGCGCGGGCGGCGGACATGCGGCTTTTTGCGCAGCGTCTGGCGTTTGAGCTGGGCCGTGAGCTGCCGGAAAGCTGGGTTTAGGCTCAGCGCGCTTAACCCTGTGGTGTGACGCCGGGGCGGGCCTTGCCGCGCTTCAGGCCGAGCTGGCGTTCGCGCCAGATGATCAAAATGCCAGCGGAGATCACAATGGAGGCCCCGATCAGCATCTGCGCGGTGGGGATCTCTGAAAACCAGACATAACCGATGAGGATGGCAAAGAGGATCGCCACATAGTCAAAGGGTGCCACCACTGATGCGGGGGCAAAGCGGTAGCAGGAGGTCAGCATGATCTGTGCCACCCCGCCAATCAGTCCGGCGGTGATCAGCAGCCCGGCCTGCTCCCAGCTTGGCACAACCCAGCCAAATGGCACTGTCAGCAGGGACAGGCCAGAGGCGGTTAGTGAGAAGTAGAACACGATGGCGGAGGTCTGATCGGTCTGCACCAGTTTGCGGATGTGGATCTGTGCCAGGGCGCGAAACATGGCGGACCCCAGCACCAGCATCACCCCTACTGTGGCCAGTGCGGAGGCCTGATCCTGATCAAAGAGCGTCAGGCGCGGCCAGAGCACCACAGAGACCCCCACAAGACCAAGGGCGACGGCAGAGAGGCGAAAGGCGCGCACTTCTTCGCCCAGAAACATGGCGGCAAAGATCACGGTCATCAGGGGGGCGGCAAAGCCGATGGCGGTCACCTCCGGCAGGGGCAAGAGGCCAAGGGCCGCGAAATTCATCGCCATCGAGGTGGTGCCAATCACCCCACGCCAGACATGGCCCATGGCGTTGTTCACCCGCAGGCCCTGAGGAAATTCGCCGCGCTGCACCAGCCATGCAAAGATCACAAAAAGCGCAAAAAACGACCGGAAGAACACGGCCTGACCTGCGGGGATCTCATCGCTGGTGGCTTTGATCAGCGCCGCCATAAGCGAAAACAGGGCGATGGCGGTGACTTTGAAGGCAATGCCTTTGAGCGGCTGCATGGGGGACCTGGCGTTTGAGATGGGGCAACTGTGACGCAGGGACGTGGTATTGGCAAGCGGGGCAGGCTTGATCTTTGGGGGAGGAGCAGGGACAGTGCGGCGCGCAGATCGGAGGGCTTTGATGTATCAGGACAACCATTTGATGGCCGGGCTGAGTGGTGCCGCGGTGGGGCGCGAGGGAGAGGTTTTTGCCGAGGTGCCCGGCGGTGCAGATGTCACCTTTGGCGCGCTTTTTACTGGGGCAGAACGAATGGCAGCGGCGCTGGTGGCGCAGGGCGTCATGCCGGGAGATCGCGTTGCGGTACAGGTAGAGAAGACTGTTGCGGCGATTCAGCTGTATCTTGGCACAGTGATGGCGGGGGCCGTGTTTTTGCCGCTCAACACGGCCTACACCACGGCGGAGGTGGCCTATTTTCTCTCCGATGCCACGCCCCGGGTTCTGGTCTGTGATCCGGCTAAAGCCGCTGCGCTTTCTGAGGTGGCCAAAGGCGCGGCTGTGCTGACGCTGGATGATGCGGGGGAAGGCAGGCTTGTGGATCTGGCTGCAGCGCAGCAGGGCTTTGTGCCGGTGGCGCGTGGGCCACAGGATCTGGCGGCGATCCTCTATACCTCTGGCACCACCGGGCGCTCCAAAGGGGCGATGCTCAGCCATGACAACCTGCTGTCCAACTCCCAAATGCTGCGCGACTATTGGCAGTTCACGCGTGAGGATGTGCTCATTCATGCGCTGCCAATCTTTCACACCCATGGGCTTTTTGTGGCCACCAATGTGGCGCTTCTGGCCGGGGCCTCGGTGATCTTTCTGGCGCGGTTTGAGGGGGAGGCCATTCTTGAGGCCATGCCCAGGGCAACCAGCCTGATGGGGGTGCCAACATTTTACACAAGGCTCTTGCAGGATGCGCGCCTGACCCGCGAGCGCGCGGCCAATATGCGGCTTTTTATTTCCGGATCTGCCCCTTTGCTGGTGGACACCCATGAGCAATGGGAAGCGCGCACAGGGCACCGGATTCTGGAGCGCTATGGCATGACCGAAACCAATATGAGCACGTCCAACCCCTATGACGGGGAGCGGCGCGCGGGCACGGTGGGCTTCCCCCTGCCCGGTGTGGAGGCGCGCATCCGCGCCGATGGTATCGAGGTGCCAGAGGGGGAGATCGGGGTGCTGGAAGTGCGCGGGCGCAATGTCTTTAAGGGCTATTGGCAGATGCCCGAAAAGACCGCTGAGGAACTGTTGGCGGATGGCTGGTTTATCACCGGGGATCTCGCACAACGCGATGGCGATGGCTATGTCACCATTGTCGGACGCGCCAAGGATCTGGTCATCACAGGCGGGTTCAATGTCTATCCCAAAGAGCTTGAGGCTTTGATAGATGATCTCGATGGCGTGCTGGAAAGCGCGGTCATTGGCGTGCCGCATGCCGACTTTGGCGAAGCGGTGGTGGCTGTGGTGGTGCGCAGCGATCCCACCCTGACAGAGGCAGAGATCAGCACGCCTCTGGCGCAGAGTCTGGCGAAGTTCAAACAGCCCAAGCAGATTATTTTCCTACCCGAGCTGCCGCGCAACACGATGGGCAAAGTGCAGAAGAAGGCACTGCGGGAGACCTACGCCGACCTGTTTACACAGGCGACATAGCGCGGTTGCAGAACGGATGGCCCTTCATTTGACCAAAAATATCCCGGGGTGGCCACATCTCTGATGTGGCAGGGGCAGCGCCCCTAAAAACAACGGGGGCGCATCCGATTGGATGGCCCCCGTGCTGGTCCTGTCTTCGCAAGAAGGCTTATGCGCGCACCAGCGCCTCATAAGACTGCGCGATGTCGCGGGTGATGTCGCCCACTTCAAAGGTGTAGTCCCCAATCTGGCCCACCGGGGTCACTTCGGCGGCGGTGCCGGTCAGCCAGCATTGCTCAAAGTCAGCGAGTTCTTCGGGCATGATGTGGCGCTCAATCACGGTGATGCCTTTTTCTTTCAGCATGCCAATCACGGTCTGACGGGTGATGCCATTGAGGAAGCAATCCGGTGTGGGCGTGTGGACCTCGCCGTCTTTCACAAAGAAGATGTTGGCGCCGGTCGCCTCTGCCACATAGCCGCGGTAATCCATGAACAGCGCGTCCGAGCAGCCTTTGGCTTCGGCTTTGTGCTTGGAGATGGTGCAGATCATATAGAGACCTGCGGCCTTTGCATGGACCGGGATGGTTTCCGGGCTGGGGCGTTTCCACTCCGCGATGTCGAGCTTGGCGCCCTGCATTTTGGCGTCGCCATAGTAAGCGCCCCAAGGCCAGACGGCGATGGCGACTCGGACCGGGTTTGCCGCAGAGGCGACCCCCATGTCATCGCCGGAGCCGCGCCAGACCACAACGCGCACATAGGCATCCTTCAGGCCGGAGCGCTTCAGGGTTTCCTGTTTGGCGGCTTCCAGCTCTTCCAGCGTGATGGGCATGGGCATGTCCAGCGCCTCGGCGCTTTTGAACAGGCGCTCATTGTGTTCCACGCTTTTGAAAATCTTGCCGTTGTAGGCACGTTCGCCTTCAAACACGGAGCTTGCATAATGCAGCGCGTGGGTCAGGACGTGCACCTTGGCCTCGCGCCAGTCAACAAATTCGCCATCCATCCAGATGACGCCGTCACGATCGTCATATGCACCAGCCATAGCATGTCCTTTCGCCGTTCAAAGTGCGGTAAATTTTTCATTTATTGCGCGGAAAGCGGCCGATCCGGTCACAAAGTTGCGCAAATCCTGCGATTCGCTACCAGTTAGCTCTTGGAGTGTCAACAAAGCTGACGTATTGTGACGGGGAAAGCGATCAATTGTGATCTTTGGAGGCGGTATGGGCGAAGGCATCAGGGGCGAAAGCCTGTTGTATCTGACAGATGAACAGCTGCGACAGGGAATCGAGGCGATGTATTTTGCCTATCGGGGCTTCACCGCAGATCCCGACCGCATTTTGGAGAGCATGGCCTATGGCCGCGCGCATCACCGGGCGATCCATTTCATCAACCGCGCGCCGGGCACCACGGTGACCAATCTTCTGGCGATTCTGGGGGTGACCAAGCAATCGCTTAACCGGGTGTTGCGGACTTTGATTGAAGATGGGCTGGTGGAAAGCCGTGTGGGCACCACTGATCGGCGTGAGCGTAATCTCTATCTGACTGAGGCGGGCACCGCCTTGGAGCATCGCCTGTCGGATGCTCAGCGGGTGCGGATGCGCACCGCCTTTCGGGATGCGGGGCCTGAAGCGGTGTCTGGCTTCCGGCGCGTGCTGGAAGCGATGATGGATGGTGAACTGCATCGACAGTATCTGTCCTTGCGGGACGCTGGTCAGTAAGCTGCGGGCAGGAGAGGATGTGAGCCATGAATGATATCGCCCCCCATCTGTTGATTGTGGATGACGATGAGCGCATCCGCGACCTGCTGCGCAAGTTTCTGATGCGCAATGGGTTTCTGGTGTCTGCTGCGCGCGATGCGGCCCATGCGCGCCGGGTGCTGTCCGGTTTGGATTTTGATCTGATCGTGCTCGATGTGATGATGCCGGGCGAGGATGGCGTGTCGCTGACGCAGGGCATTCGCGAAACCTCGCAGACGCCGATCATGTTGCTCACTGCCAAAGGCGAGACCGAGGATCGTATTGCCGGGCTTGAGGCAGGGGCGGATGATTATCTGGCCAAACCGTTTGAGCCCAAAGAACTGTTGTTGCGCATCAACGCGATCTTGCGGCGGATGCCGGAGGTGGATGAAGCGGCCACGGTGCCCAAGGTGCTGCATCTGGGAGACATTCGCTATGACATCGACCGCGGCGAGATGTGGCAGGGGGAAACCCCGCTGCGTCTGACGGCCACGGAGAGCCAGCTGATGAAGATTTTCTCCAAAACGCCGGGTGAGCCGGTCAGCCGGGGCACGCTGGTGGAAGAGCTGGGCCGCGACAAAGGGCAGGCGCAGGAACGCGCGGTGGATGTGCAGATCACGCGATTGCGCCGCAAGATTGAAGAAGATCCCAAACAGCCGCGTTATCTGCAGACCGTGCGCGGCGCGGGCTATATGCTGGCGCCGGATTGATCCCGCTGGCGAGGATTTCGCCTTCGGCGAGAGTATTTTTGGCCAGAAGAAGCAGGGGAATGCCATGCCGACAGCCTTGTTCAGTCATGAGAGTTCTCTGACACATGTGACGCCGCCCGGCCATCCGGAGCAGGTGGCGCGGATTGCGCATATCCAAGAGGCGCTGAGCCAGCCGGACTTTCAAACGCTGGAGCGGCGCAGCGCGCCAGAATGTTCGGATGCGGACATCCTGCTGTGTCATCCGCAGAGCCATCTTGAAGCGATCACCCGGGCCGAGCCAACCAGCGGCTCTGTGGCACTGGATGCGGACACCCATATGTCGCCGGGCTCTGTGAAGGCGGCGCGCCATGCGGTGGGCGGCTGTCTGGCAGCGGTGGATGCGGTCATGGCCGGAGAGGTGGGCAATGCTTTTGTGGCCTGTCGCCCGCCGGGACATCACGCAGAACAAAGCACACCCATGGGGTTTTGTCTGTTTGGCACAGCGGCCATCGCGGCGCGCCATGCCATGGAACGCCATGGTCTGAGCCGTGTGGCGGTGGTAGATTTTGATGTGCACCATGGCAATGGCACGCAGGCCCTGCTGTGGGATGAGCCGCGCAGCCTGTTCATTGGCAGCCATCAGAACCCGCTTTGGCCGGGCACGGGCATGGCGGAGGAGACCGGTGGGCACAACAACGTCATGAACCTGCCGCTGCCCCCGCACAGTGATGGGCGCTTGATGCGCGCCACCTATGAGGCGGAGGTTTTTCCGGCGCTGAGGCGGTTTGCGCCAGAGCTGGTGATCCTGTCGGCGGGGTTTGATGCCCATCGCGACGATCCTTTGGCGCAGCTTGAATGGACGGAGGCGGATTTTGTCTGGCTGACCGAACAGCTCTGTGATCTGGCGGCGGCGCATTGTGGCGGGCGCGTGGTCTCGACTTTGGAAGGCGGATATGATCTGAACGCCTTGGCGGCCTCGGTGGCGGCACATGTCAGGGTTTTGATGGAGAGAGCCGGATGAGCGACACAGCTGTGGAAGAAATGAGCTTTGAGGCGGCGATGCGCGAGCTGGAGCAGGTCGTGGGCCAACTGGAGCGTGGTGATGTGGAGCTGGAGAAATCCATCGCCCTCTATGAGCGTGGCGCGGCGTTGAAAGCGCGCTGTGAGGCCAAGCTTAAGGAAGCCGAAGAGAAAGTGGCCGCCATCACGCTGGATGGGCGTGGCGCTCCGACCGGTTTGACACCGGTTGAGGGCATGTAAGCCCCGCTCTGATGTTTGAAGCACGATTGAAAGAGGCGGCTCAGCAGGTTGAGGCGCATCTCACCGAGGTGATGGCGCCTTTGGGCGATCTGCCGGTGGTGGCTGCCATGCGCTATGCCAGCGCGGGCGGGAAACGGCTGCGGGCGTTTCTGGTGATGGAAACGGCGCGTTTGCATGGGGTGAAACCAGAGCATGCGATCTGGGCGGCGACCGCGATTGAGGCGATCCACGCCTATTCGCTGGTGCATGATGATCTGCCCTGTATGGACGATGATGATCTGCGCCGTGGTCTGCCCACAACCCACATCAAATGGGATGAGTGCACAGCGGTGCTGGCTGGGGATGCTTTGCAGACGCTGGGATTTGAATGTGTGAGCCGCCCGGACTGTCACCCCAATGCAGAGGTGCGCGCGGCGCTGACCGTCTCACTTGCACGGGCGGCCGGGGCGCAGGGCATGGTACTGGGACAGGCATTGGATATTGCCGCAGAAACAGCATCTACGCCCCTGACACTGGAAGAGATTACGGCGCTTCAGGCAGGTAAGACCGGTGCGTTGATTGTCTGGTCTGCCACCGCAGGTGCGGTGATGGCGCAGGCGGATACCGCGCCCTTGCAACGCTATGCCACCGATCTGGGGCTGGCGTTTCAAATTGCCGATGACATTCTGGACGTGGAAGGCGATGCCGCCACAGTGGGCAAGGCTGTGGGCAAAGATGCCGATGCGGGCAAGGCGACTTTTGTATCGCTGTTGGGCCTTGAGGGGGCCAAGGCGCAGGCAGCCCGTCTGGTGGCGCAGGCCTGTGAGGCGCTGTCAGCCTATGGAGATGCGGCGGATGCGTTGCGGGACGCTGCCCGGTTTGTTGTGGCACGGGACAGTTGATCAGGGCATCAGCCCCTGTCAGGGAGACACAGAGTTTTGAAACCTCAGACGCCCTTGCTTGATCAGGTGACACTGCCAGAAGACCTGAAACGGTTTTCGGATCCGGAGCTTGCGCAGATTGCAGATGAGCTGAGAGTGGAGACCATTTCTGTGGTCAGTGAGACCGGTGGGCATCTGGGCGCGGGGCTGGGCGTGGTGGAACTCACCGTGGCGCTGCATGCGGTGTTTGAGGCCCCGCGTGACAAGATTATCTGGGATGTGGGGCATCAGAGTTATCCCCATAAAATTCTGACCGGGCGGCGGGCGCGCATGCGCTCTTTGCGGCAGCAAGACGGGCTGTCAGGGTTTACCAAACGGTCTGAAAGCCTGTTTGATCCTTTTGGGGCGGCGCATTCTTCGACCTCGATTTCGGCGGCGCTGGGCTTTGCTGTGGCGCGTGATCTGGGTGGTGTCTGTGAGGGCGGGCTGGGGGATGTTGTGGCGGTGATCGGCGATGGCGCGATCACGGCGGGCATGGCCTATGAGGCGATGAACAACGCCGGTCATCTGAAGAAGCGGCTGTTTGTGGTGCTCAATGACAATGATATGTCGATCGCCCCGCCCGTTGGAGCAATGCGCGAATATCTAGCCGGTCTGTATGAAGGGGACACGTTGCAGGGCGCGGCGGCGCAGGCCCCGTCGCTGGATGCCGGGCGTGCGGCGGGTGGCACAGTGTTTGAAAATCTCGGCTTCACCTATGTGGGGCCGATTGATGGGCACAATCTGGCGCAGATGCTGCCGTTGCTGCGGGAATTGAAGGAGCGGGCCACCGGACCGGTTCTGCTGCATGTGGTGACGCAGAAAGGCAAGGGGTACAAGCCGGCTGAAGCTGCGCCGGACAAGGCGCACGCCACTGCAAAATTTGATGTCAGCACCGGCAAGCAGCACAAGGCGCAGGCCAATGCGCCGAGTTATACCGCAGTTTTTGCACAGGCGCTTTTGCAGGAGGCCGAAGCGGACAGCCGGATTTGTGCGGTCACCGCCGCCATGCCAGATGGCACAGGGCTCAACCTGTTTGCGGAGCGGTTCCCGAGCCGTTGTTTTGATGTGGCCATTGCTGAGCAGCATGGGGTGACTTTTGCGGCGGCGCTGGCGGCAGGGGGGATGAAGCCCTTCTGTGCGATCTACTCGACGTTTTTGCAGCGCGGCTATGATCAGGTGGTGCATGATGTGGCCATTCAGCGCCTGCCGGTGCGTTTCGCCATTGATCGCGCCGGGCTGGTGGGCGCGGATGGGGCCACCCATGCGGGCAGCTTTGACATTGCTTTCATGGCGAACCTGCCCGGTATGGTGGTGATGGCCGCAGCCGATGAGGCGGAGTTGAAACATATGGTGGCCACTGCGGCGGCCTATGATGAGGGGCCGATTGCCTTCCGCTATCCGCGCGGCGAGGCGGTGGGTGTGGAGCTGCCAGAGCGGGGCAGGGTGCTTGAGATTGGCAAAGGCCGTGTGGTGCAGGCAGGTGCGCGCGTTGCGCTTTTGTCATTGGGCACACGGCTTGAGGAGGTGCGCCGGGCGGCGGAGCGTCTTGCGGCGCGGGGGATTCGGCCAACCATCGCGGATGCACGGTTTGCCAAACCTCTGGACCGGGAGATGATTTTGGATCTTGCCGCCCGGCATGAGGTGTTGATCACCCTTGAGGAAGGCGCGGTGGGCGGCTTTGGCAGCCATGTGGCGCAGCTCTTGGCAGAGGAAGGTGTCTTTGATCAGGGGCTGACCTACCGCTCTATGGTTCTGCCGGATGTCTTTATTGATCAGGCGAGCCCTAAGGCGATGTATGATGTGGCCGCGATGAATGCGGAACAGATTGAAGCCAAGGTGCTGGACGTGCTGGGCGGCGATCCCGTCTAAGAAGAGATCGCCCTGCCTATTTGGGACGCCTGCTTGAGGCATAAACGCGGTTAAGTCTCTTCTGCCTCCAGCATCGCTTTCAGCGCATCGCGGTAGTTGGGATATTTCAACTCCACGCCCAGCTCTTCCTTGATGCGGTTATTGCGCACCCGTTTGCTGTCTGAATAGAAGCTGCGGGCCATGGGGGTCATGTCGGCTTCTTCAAAGGGCACTTCCGGTGGTGGATCCATACCCAGAAGCTCTGCGGCGTAACTCAGGATGTCCTGTGGCGGGGCAGGGCTGTCGTCGCAGACATTATAGACACGCCCCGGATTGGGCGCGATCATGGAGGCCGCAAGCACCTGTGCGATGTCTTCGACATGGGCGCGGGAGAAGACCTGATTTTTCTTGATGACCCGGCGGGCGGTGCCACGACGGAGCTTGGCAAAAGGGCCGCGCCCCGGTCCATAGATGCCTGCAATACGGAAGATGTGCAGCGGCAGGCCGGTGACGTCATGCCATTCGGCCTCGGCCTTGACGCGCATCTTGCCGCGAATGCCGCCGGGATCAGGCGGGGTTTCTTCATCGACCCAGCCGCCATCCATATCGCCATAGACACCGGTGGTGGAGAGATAGCCAACCCATGTGAGATTGGGGGCGGCGGCTTGCAGGGCCTGCTTGCCAGCACGCAGCACCGGATCCCCCTCTTTGTCAGGGCGAATGGAGCTGAGCACATGGGTGACGTTTTGCAACGCCTCCTCAAAATCGATTGGCCAATGCAGGGGGGTGACGCCCTGTGCGCGCAGCGCCTCCGCCTGAGCAGGGTCGCGATGGGTGCCAAGGATGGTCCAGCCCTCAGGCAGCAGTCGCGCCGCAAGTGCCTGGGCCGAATAGCCGTGACCTAGGGAAAGCAGTGTCTTTGTCATGGCGGCACCCTGCCCCTCTCCATGAGCGGGGGCAAGAGGGATCGTGGATTTGTGATCGCGCGCCTTGGGCAGGCACGCGCATATGCTGATATTCTCAGCGTCGGGGATGCGGCCTTATTTGCCTTGCCACACAGGATCGCGTTTTTCGGCAAAAGCGCGGGCGCCTTCGAGCTGATCCTCGCTGTCATAAAGCACATCGACGCTGCGGAGCTGACGTTGTGTGATGCGGTTCATGGCGTCTTGGAATTTGGCATCTTCGGCGTCACGCACGATTTCCTTGATCGCGGCATAGACCAGCGGCGGGCCGGAGGCGAGCAGGCGGGCCTGTTCCCATGCGCGCGTCATCAAGGAGGCGGCGGGCACGATTTCATTGATTAAACCCCAGCGATGGGCCTCTTCTGCATCAAACCAGCGGCCGGTGAGCAGAAGCTCCATGGCAATGTGATACGGGATGCGCTTGGGCAGCTTGACGGAGGCGGCATCGGCCACGGTGCCCGAGCGGATTTCTGGCAGCGCAAAAGAGGCGTGGTCGGCAGCGATCAGAATGTCGGCAGAGAGCGCCAGTTCGAGACCGCCGCCGCAGGCGATGCCATTGATGGCGGCAATCACCGGTTTGTTCATGTCGCGCAGCTCTTGCAGGCCACCAAAGCCGCCAACGCCATAGTCGCCATCCACCGCGTCGCCATCTGCTGCGGCCTTCAGATCCCAGCCCGGACAGAAAAACTTGTCCCCGCCCCCGGTGATGATGGCCACACGCAGGTCCGGGTTGTCGCGAAAATCGCGAAACACCTCGCCCATGATACGGCTGGTGGCGAGATCAATCG
Organism: Shimia marina; assembly: GCF_001458175.1. Classification (GTDB taxonomy): domain Bacteria; phylum Pseudomonadota; class Alphaproteobacteria; order Rhodobacterales; family Rhodobacteraceae; genus Shimia; species Shimia marina. The sequence goes on along the minus strand of NZ_CYPW01000006.1, from coordinate 373,682 downwards.
CATTGGCTTTGGGGCGGTCGAGCGTGACTTCGAGAATGGCACCGTCGCGGCGGGTTTTGACAGGGCTGTCGGTCATGTGAGTTCCTTTCGGATCAGCGCATCTGCGGCCACCGCGCGGGTGGGGGTGCAGATCAGCGGGTTGATTTCAACCTCTTCCAAGGTGGTGCGGTTGGCAAGTACATAGGCCTGAAGCGCCTCTGCTGCGTCCAGAATGGCCTCGATGCTGGCAGGTGGCGCGCCGCGATACCCGGTCAGCTGCTTGGCGATCTTCAGGCTCAGAAGCGCCTCGCGGAGATCTGTGCGACTGGCAGGAATAAGGCAGGAGGTGCTGTCTTCCAGAAGTTCGGTGAGCACGCCGCCGGCTGCAAGGGTCAGGACAAAGCCATGGGCCGCATCCCGCGTGACCCCAATCAGCACTTCTGCCACAGCATCGGTGACCATCTCCTCGATGAGAAACTGCTCTGTCGGCATGGGCTGTGCGGCGCTCTCAAGCGTTGCGGCGGTGAGATTCAGCCGCACGGCACCGGCTTCGGTTTTATGGGCGATACCAAGCCCTTTGAGCACCAAGGGAGGCTGCAATCCCTCGGCCGCTTTTTGAAGCGTCAGCGCGCCGCGGGCGCTTTGGCTATGGGGGACATCGACCCCATGGGCCTCAAGCTCCGCCTTGGCGCGGGCTTCGTCCAACACAACCGGGGCCATCGGATCGCCGGGCAGAAGGAGGGGCGTGGGATCTGGAGGGGCGATCTGCGCGGCGGCGACTGTGGCGGCCAAGGCCTCGCGCAGCCCATAAAACGGCACCACCCCGCCGGCGATCAGCTCTTTGGCGACATCTTCTGGCATCAGTTCTGGCAGGCTTGCGGCCACGGCGAAGGGGCGTTCTGTGTTGGCATGCGCGGTGATGGCCGCTTGCGTGGCGCACGCCCAATCGCTGCGATTTTCATGGGGGTAATCCACCACTGTGAACGTCATGGCGATGTCTGGGGGCGCCATGGCCGTCCACGCTGCCGCCATGGCGGTGGCATCGCGCCAAATATAGGTGTGATAGTCCAGCGGATTGGCCAAGGCGACCATGGGGCCGAGCACCTGACGCAGCTCTGCATGCTGTGTGGTGCTGAGAGGCGGAAAGCTGAGCCCGGTGCCAAGCGCGGTATCGGCCATCAGACTGGCCTCGCCGCCAGAGCAGCTGATGGAGGCAATCCTGTTGCTCTTGAGCGGGCCCTGCATGTGCAGAAGTTTGAGGGTTTCCAGCAGAACAGGCAACTCATGCACACGAGCAAAGCCCAGCCGACGGATCAGGGCCCTTGCGCCTGCGTCACTGCCTGCGAGAGACGCCGTGTGAGAGACGGTAGCCGCCTGTGCCTCTGCGCTTGCGCCGACTTTGAGCACCACCACGGGGATGGATTTTTCTGCGGCGCGTCTGGCAAAAGCCTCCCATGCGCGCAGGTTGGTGAAGCCCTCAATGTGCAGGCCTATGGCGGTGACACGGGGGTCCTCCAGAAAGGCCTGCGCGATCTCCGCCTGATTGAGCTGTGCCATGTTTCCGCAGGTCGCCACATAGGCAATCGGCAGGCCCCGCCGCTGATTGGTGAGATTGATGGCGATATTGGAGCTTTGCGTGAGGATGGCCACGCCGCTGTCAACCGGGGAGCAGCCATGCTGATCGGGCCAAAGTGCGGCCCCATCCAGCGCATTGATCAGCCCATAGCAATTGGGCCCAAGGATCGGCATCTCCCCCGCTGCATCGCGCAGCGCATCTTGCAATGCGGCCCCATCTGCATCCTCAGAAGCAGCTTCGGAAAAGCCTGAGGCAAAGCAGACGGCTCCGCCTGCACCCTGCTGAGCAAGCGCATCAACAGCCTGCACGGTTGCATGGCGGTTGATGCCAATGAAGCTGGCGTCAGGGGGGGCAGGCAGATCTGCAATTGTTGCATAGGTCTGATGGCCCAGAACGGTGTTGGCCTTGGGGTGCACAGGCCAGATGTCGCCGGTGAAACCAATTTTTTCACTCTGGCGGATCACTTCGGCACACCAGGCCCCGCCCCCAATCACGGCGATGGATTTGGGGCGGATCAGGCGAGACAGGTCACGCGTCATGTCTGGCGCTCCGCAACAGATTTTATGCCTCCGGCGGGAGTATTTTGGGCCAGAAGAAGTAACCTTTTGTTAACCAAGATTGCGAAGGCTGTGGGGGCGGTACAGGCGGGAGCGCCGATGGCCGCGTCAGGAGAAGCCCCTCGTTGTGCTGCGCCATGGCGGGGGGTGGACCGCATTTGGCTTCTTCTGACCGGAAATACTCCGGGGGTGCGGGGGCTGGCCCCCGCTGCGCCATATGTCGCTACCGATCCGAGTGGCCGAGGCTGCGCTCTGGGGCGATCACATCGCGCAGGCGTTGTTTCAGCTCTTTGGCTTCGGGAAAACCGCCATCGCGTTTGCGATCCCACAGCAAGCTGCCATCCACGGTGATTTTGAACGTACCGGGCAGCTCTGCTGGGGCGAGTGTGACGCCTCCCAATGTGTCTTCGAAGGTTTGCAGGAGCTCCTGCGCCATCCATCCAGCCCGCAAAAGCCATTTGCAGCCCACACAGTAGGTGATTGTCACAACGGGTTTCATGCGGTGTCTCCCTCCGTCTGTCTGGGAGGTTGTGCCGCAGGGGCGGGCGCAACACAATGCTTTCCATCAGGCGCCCAAGGGCCGCAGCAGGTCGCGGCTGATGATATGGCGTTGAATTTCGCTGGTGCCGTCCCAGATGCGTTCGACACGTGCGTCGCGCCAGAAGCGTTCGATGGGGAAATCATCCATCAGCCCCATGCCGCCAAAGATTTGCAGCGTGGTGTCTGTCACCCGTGCCAAAGCCTCAGACGCATAGAGTTTGGCGGAGGCAATTTCACGGTTGGCGGGCAAGGCGTTGTCCAGTCGCCAAGCCGCCGCGAGGGTGAGCCAGTCTGCGGCATCTATTTCGGTGATCATATCGGCAATTTGAAAGCCAACCCCTTGGAATTTGCCGATGGGCTGGCCGAATTGCTCGCGCTCGGCAGCATAATTTAAGGCGTAGTCAAAACAGCGGCGCGCGCGGCCCACGGAGAACGCGGCAACAGTGAGACGGGTGGCGTAGAGCCATTCGTTCATCACGGCAAAGCCTCCATCAACTTCACCCAGCACCTGTGCATCTGGCAGGCGGCAGTCGTCAAAGGTGAGGATATAGTTCTTGTAGCCTTTGTGGCTGACTGAATTGTAGCCTTCGCGCACCTCAAACCCGGGTGTGCCCCGATCCACGAGGAAGGTGGTGATGCGCTTTTTGGGACCTTTGGGGGTGTCATCGACGCCGGTGGCGATGAAGACGATGAAGAAATCCGCATGCTCAGCGCCGGAGATGAAGTGTTTGGAGCCGTTGAGGACCCAATCACCACCGTCGCGCTGGGCTTGGCATTTCATGCCGCGCACATCCGATCCGGCATCGGGTTCCGTCATGGCAAGCGCGTCCATTTTTTCACCGCGCACTGCCGGGAGCAGATAGCGTTCGCGCTGATCGGCGTTGCAGGCCATCAGGATATTTTGCGGGCGGCCAAAGAAATGGGTGAGCGCCATGGAGCCACGGCCAAGTTCGCGTTCCACCAGTGTGAAGTCCAGATGGGACAGACCGGCGCCGCCCACCTCCTCTGGGAAGTTACAGGCATAGAACCCCAGGTCGATGCATTTCTGTTTGATCTGATTGCCAAGCTCCAGCGGCACCTGACCGCTGCGCTCCACCTCGGCCTCATGTGGGTAGATTTCATTTTCCACAAAGCTGCGGACGGTGGAGACGATCATCTCCTGTTCTGCGCTCAAACCAAACTGCATGCGGGGGCTCCATGTGCGTGTTTGGGAAAGCATCAGGGCGCTTGACCGAAGGTAAGATGCGGAATTATCACTAAATCATGCAGTATTGGGAAAATTCTCACGCCGCGGCGCAGAATGTGGCCGTGCTTTTGTTTGACGGGTTCTCCAACCATTGTCTGGCCAACACGGTGGAGCCCATGCGCGCGGTCAATCGTTTGACCGGGCGACAGTTGTTTGAATGGCAGTTTGTTTCGCTGGATGGCGCGGTTGTGAGCAGCTCGTCGGGCCTCTCCGTGACACCGCATAGTGCCATTGGTGGGGTGCAGGGCGATTGTTTGATCGTGATGCCCTCTTATGGGTTTCGCGCGCATGGGGGTGGGGGAACGCATCGCGCCTTGCGTGCGGCCGCGCAGCGCTTTGATCAGGTGATCGGCATGGACACGGGCAGTTGGCTGCTGGCGGAGGCGGGATTGCTTGATGGCTATCAGGCGACCATTCACTGGGAGGAGTTGACCGCATTTGCAGAACGCTTCCCAGAGGTGGAGGTTTTGCGAGAACGCTATGTGATGGATCACGACAGGATCACCTGCTCCGGGGCGATGGCGGCCTTTGATTTGATTCTGCATCTGATTGGGCGGGATCTTGGGCAGGCGCTGGCAGTGGAGGTGGCGCAGCTTTTCATGATGCGAGACAGCGCGCGCTCTCACAGCGGGGGGGCAACACCGGCGGGACGGTTGGTCAATCGGGCATTGGCCGTGATGCAGGAGAATCTGGAGCATCCGCTGACCATTGCGCAGGTCGCGGCGCGGGCGGGCGCCACGCAAAAAACGCTGGAGCATCGCATGCGCCGCGAATTGGGCGCGGTGCCAGCGGCGGTCTATCGGCGGCTGCGGCTCAATCTGGTGCGCAAGCTGGTGGAAGAGACCGATCTGTCGGTTGCCGAGATTGCCTTGCGCGCGGGCTACGCCAGCCCGGCGGCGATGACGCGGGCCTTCAGGGAAGCCTTTGGCACAACACCACGCGCGCTGCGCCAGGGCTGAGGCCTATCGCGTGTACATCTGTTTTTTGTGCGCGCGGGTGCGGTTTGTGCCTTCTGCGGAGCCGTCGTGAAAGGTGCCAAACCATTTATCAAAGGGGATCTCGGAGGTGCCGTAGTTGCATTCGAAATACCTGTGGTGCAGCTGATGGAAAAAATCACCGGATTTGGCGACTTCTGTGTCTTTGGCGATCAGCCTCTCAAAGCCGCAATGGGAGAACACCGGGCTGATCTGTTGAAAATAGCTGTGAAACAACAGATGCAGTGGTGCGGAGGGAATGATCAGATGGATGAAGTAAGTCGTGAAGTAGAAAAAGTTCTCATACCAGTGGTTTGAGATGCCTGACCAGGGCCCCACATTGACGTTGCGGTGATGGACGGCATGCACATGTTTGTAGAGCTTGGGGTGATGTTCGAGCCGGTGAACCCAGTAAAAATGCAAGCCGGACCACATCGGGATGAGCGCCATCCAGAGCAGACAGGCCAGTGGAGACTGTGCAAAGCTGAGCATGGGCACCCAGCCATTGGCCATGACCCAGTAGATCACGCATTGGTATAGGCTGGCGACGGTCATGGCGCTGCCCAATGTCCACCATATGTTGTCGAGGACCTGATTGTTGAACGTGAAGGTCCCGTTTTTGCGCGTGAGGTCCCGTTTGTCGAACTTCTTACGCATGCCCTGACCTTTGCGCATATAGAGCCACCAGTGCAGCCCCCCTGCAATCAGCGTCTGAGGGATCACGTTCATCAACCAGACCGTGGCGATCCAGCTGATATGGAAGCTTTGCATCTGCTCCAGAGGTGGCAGCACAAAAGCCCAGATGACGAGGGCGATCAGAAGCGGGATTGTGAGGGCTGTGAGCATGAGCCAGGCCCCACGATACCAATGCAGGATGGCAGCTGGACGTGGGGGCCAGTCAAAAAGCGGATTGAGGCGGACTGGCTCTGGCGGTCGATAGTGCCAACGCTCGGCTTCGGCGTCGGTTGCAAAGTCGTGGGGCATGACGCGATCCTCCCAAATGCGCGTGTCCCGCCATCAAGTGGCGTAGTTGGATCCTTCCTCATCGAGGATGGCTTTCAATTCCGCCAGATGGCGGACGTCCTGTTCGGGATAATCTTCAAGCTCCTGCGCGGTTTTCTCGGCAATCTCATCGGACAGGATGCGCAACGGCTGGCCGGTTTGCAGGGCGCGGATGTAGGTCTCTGCGGCGCGTTCGAAGTAATAGAGCCGATTGAATGTCTCGGCGACGCTCTGCCCTATGATGAGGACACCATGATTGCCCATGATCATGACTTTTTTCTTTGGGTCTGTCAGCAGCGCAGCGCATCTTGTGCCTTCTTCCTCAAAAGCAAGGCCGCCGTAGCCTTCGTCAATCACGTAACGATTGTAGAAGGTGGCGCAATTCTGATCGATTGGGGGCAGGCGAGAGTCTGCGAGGCTGGCCAGAACGGTGGCAAAGATCGAATGCACATGCATGACGCAGCGTGCGTGGGGGCAGGCGCGGTGGATGCCGCCATGCAACCCCCAGGCCGTGGGGTCCGGCGCATCAGGGCCTTGGAGGGTATCAGGGGCGTTGGCGTCGATCTCCAGAAGGTCGCTGGCTTTGATGCGGGCAAAGTGGCGCTGATTGGGGTTCATCAGAAAGCGGGTGCCATCGGGATCAATGGCGAGGCTGAAGTGGTTTGCCACGCCTTCATGCATGTTGAGACGCGCGGTCCAGCGAAAGGCGGCGGCCAGATCCACGCGATCCTGCCAATGGGCGATGTTTGGGCGTTGGCTGCTGACTGTCATGGCGTACCTCCGTCTTATGGCGCAGTTCAGCACGGAGAAAAACCGATGGTCTGTTCGATTTGCGACCTTTGCAATGGGTCGCAAACAGACAGGTTTCCCTGGTGCGTATCTCCCTGCGTATCTCGGTGGCTCAGCGGAGCTGAGCCTGGGGGCGCGGCCCCCGGCACCGCGCGCGGTGGCCTCCCCCGGGGTGCGCAAACGGTGGGCAGTGTCAGATGGTGGAGGGGGTGACATCCCGCAAACTGTGCTTTCGCAAAATCTTCAAACGACAGGCGCTTGAACCCCGGAAGTCTGCGTGTCACCTTGGGCCATGGAACAGACGTATTTTCAGAGCTGGGCGGATGTCGCCCCTCAACTGGTCGCAGTGGCTGCGGGGCGCAGCCCGGCCGACCTTGTCATCAAAAACGGACAGTGGGTGAATGTGCACACCCGCGAGATTTTGCCGGGGCATGATATTGCCGTGATCGCAGGGCGGATCGCCTATGTCGGGCCGGATGCCAGCCACTGTATTGGTGCCAGCACGGAGATCATCGAGGCCGAAGGGCGCTTTATGATCCCAGGTCTGTGTGATGGGCATATGCACATTGAAAGCGGCATGCTGACCCCGGCGGAATTTGCCCGAGCGGTGATCGGCCATGGCACCACCACCATGTTCACCGATCCGCATGAGATTGCCAATGTGCTGGGCTTGGAAGGGGTGCGGATGATGCATGATGAGGCGCTGATGCAGCCCATCAATATCTTCACGCAGATGCCCAGCTGTGCGCCTTCTGCGCCGGGGCTTGAAACCACAGGCTATGAGATCGGGCCGGATGATGTGGCGGCGGCGATGCAATGGCCCGGCATCATTGGCCTTGGTGAGATGATGAATTTCCCGGGTGTGATCAACGGCAGCCAGCAGATGCTGGCGGAAATCGCGGCCACACAGAAGGCTGGCAAGACCGTGGGCGGGCATTATGCCTCGCCGGATCTTGGCAAGGACTTCCATGCCTATGCCGCAGGGGGACCGGCGGATGATCATGAGGGCACTTGTGAGGCGGATGCGATTGCACGGGTCCGGCAGGGCATGCGCATGATGATGCGGCTTGGATCTGCGTGGTATGATGTGGAAACCCAGATCACGGCAGTGACGGAAAAGGGGCTGGATCCGCGCGGATTTATCCTGTGCACGGATGATTGCCATTCCGGCACTTTGGTCAACGATGGTCACATGAACCGCGTGGTGCGCCATGCCATCGATTGTGGCTGTGACCCGGTGGTGGCCTTGCAGATGGCGACGGTCAACACCGCAACGCATTTCGGATTGGAGCGGGATCTGGGCTCCATTGCGCCGGGACGGCGGGCGGATGTGATTCTGACCAGTGATCTGAAAACCCTGCCGATTGAGCAGGTGATTGCGCGTGGGAAAACCGTGGCCAAAGATGGCGAGGTTTTGGTGGATTGCCCGCATTATGACTGGCCAGAGCATGCGCGTCAGACGGTCAATCTGGGGCGCAACCGCACGGCGGCGGATTTTGAGGTGGCCGCACCAGAGGGCGCGCAGGCGGTTACGGCCAATGTGATTGGCGTGATTGAAAACCAAGCCCCGACCAAGGCTCTGACGGCGGATCTGATGGTTGTCGATGGCGTGGTGGAAGGTGATAGGGCGCAGGATGTGTGCCAGATCGCACTGGTGGAGCGGCATTTGGGCACCGGAGGTGTGACCAATGGCTTTGTGTCCGGTTTTGGCTACACCGGTAAAATGGCGATGGCCTCCACAGTGGCGCATGACAGCCATCATATGATTGTGGTGGGCACGGATCGTGCGAGCATGGCGCAGGCCGCCAACCGGCTTGGCGCTGTGGGCGGCGGCGTGACTGTCTTCAAGGATGGCGAAGAGATTGCGCTGGTGGAGTTGCCGATTGCCGGTCTGATGTCAGATGCGCCTGCCACGGAGGTTGCGGCCAAGGCGCAGAAAATGGTTGAGGCGATGGAGGCCTGCGGCTGTACGCTCAACAACGCCTATATGCAGCATTCGCTTCTGGCGCTGGTGGTGATCCCGGAGTTGCGGATTAGCGATCTGGGGCTGGTAGATGTGACAAAATTTGAAATGACTGACGTGATTAAGGCGGTGAAATGACTCCACAGAATATTCCCGTGCATTCCCCAGCGGTGCCTGCCCCTGAAACTTTCACCGATCCCAAGGCGGCGGTGGCGCGTCTTGAAGAGCTGTACCGCATTGCGACTTCTTACCTATGTGAGCAGTTTGGCCGTGCACTGCGCAAGGGGCCGGACGGACATCGCATTCGTGCGTTTTACCCTGAGGTTCGGGTGGTCACGATGAGTTTTGCCCAGGTGGACAGCCGCTTGAGCTTTGGCCATGTGGCAGAACCCGGTATGCATGCGGCAACCATCACGCGGCCAGATCTGTTCCGGCATTATCTGGAGCAACAGATTGGGTTGCTGCTGGAGAATCATAAGGTGCCGGTGACAGTACGCGCATCGAGTACGCCGATTCCAGTGCATTTTGCGGTCGCCGCCCACAGCGATATGACCGTGCCGCAGGAGGGGGCAGCGGATTTCACGCTGCGCGACATCTTTGATGTGCCCGATCTGTCGACCACCAATGATGACATTGTGAATGGCACCGCCAGTGTGGGGATGGATGGTGTTGGCCCGCTGGCGCCTTTCACCGCGCAACGGGTGGATTACTCGCTGGCGCGGTTGAGCCACTACACGGCCACGGATCCGGAGCATTTCCAGAACCATGTGCTGTTCACCAACTATCAGTTCTATGTGACAGAGTTTGAGGCCTATGCCCGTCAGATGCTGGCGGACAAAAAGAGCGGCTACATCAGCTTTGTCAGCACCGGAAATGTGGAAATCACCGAGGCGGATGCGCCGCTGGATCCGGTGGACAAACAGCCACAGATGCCGACCTATCACCTCAAACGTGCGGATGGATCAGGGATCACGCTGGTGAATATCGGTGTGGGGCCGTCCAATGCCAAAACGGCGACGGATCATATCGCCGTCTTGCGGCCTCATGCCTGGATCATGGTGGGGCATTGCGCGGGGCTGCGCAATTCTCAGAGCCTTGGGGATTTTGTGCTGGCGCATGCCTATCTGCGTGAGGATCACGTGCTGGATGATGACCTTCCGGTCTGGGTGCCGATCCCGGCGCTTGCGGAGGTGCAGACCTCTTTGGAAGAGGCTGTTGCTGAGGTGACGGAGCTGTCCGGCTATGAGCTGAAACGCGTGATGCGCACCGGGACGGTGGCGACCATCGACAACCGCAACTGGGAGCTTCGGGAGCACAGCGGGCCTGTGCAGCGGTTGAGCCAGTCGCGCGCCGTGGCGCTGGACATGGAGAGTGCGACAATTGCGGCCAATGGCTATCGCTTTCGGGTGCCCTATGGGACGCTGCTTTGTGTGAGCGATAAACCGCTGCATGGGGAATTGAAACTTCCCGGCATGGCGAGTGACTTCTATAAGACACAGGTCGCACGGCACCTGCTGATTGGGATCCGTGCCATGGAACGGTTGCGTGAAATGCCACTGGAACGTTTGCATTCGCGTAAATTGCGCTCTTTTGATGAGACCGCTTTCCTCTGACCCTACGGAAACTTGTGGAAAACCCATAAAAACTTGGTTTTTAGCGACACAATTTATTGTGTTCACCTACCACATCCCGTTAAATGCCGCCCACGAGGCCCAATATTCGGGCAGACTAATGGAGACCTGAAATGGCGAAACCGATGACCAAGACCCAACTCGTTGCCGCTCTGGCCGAGGAAATGGGTTCTGACAAGAAATCCGCAGGCGCAGCTCTGGAAGCCGTATGCGCGCTGATCACTCGCGAAGTGTCTGCTGGTGGTGCAGTGACTCTGCCAGGCGTTGGCAAAATCTACTGCCGTGAGCGTCCTGAGCGTATGGTTCGCAACCCGGCCACCGGTGAGCAGATCAAGAAAGAGGCGGACAAGGTTGTGAAAATGACCATCGCCAAAGCGCTGAAAGACAGCGTGAACGGCTGATCGCGTTGATCACAGTTACGGAAAGGGTCGCTCTTTTGAGCGGCCCTTTTTGTTTGCGGCCTCTCCTTTGCTTTCGGGGCTGCAATCTATGCGGCTGGGAATGTGCCGGCCAAATGCGCGGAGGGCGCGCCAGAGGGTCGGAAAGTCAGCGGTAAGCAAGGAGAAGAAAAACCGAATACAGCGATCCTTACTCTGTACCTGCATGGGACATTATAAGGATCAGCTTGTATTTGATTTCAGTGGTGAGCCGTATAGGATTCGAACCTATGACCCACTGATTAAAAGTCAGTTGCTCTACCAACTGAGCTAACGGCCCACTCTGTGAGGGCGGGTTCTAGTGTTGTGCGCCGGGGGGGTCAAGCGGATTCTGAGAAAAAAATCGCGCCACTGGAAACTAATTTGGATCGAGCGTATATCCGCCCAATGGATACACGCGCAAACACCCCTTTGCCCTTTATGAAAATGCATGGGCTTGGCAATGATTTTGTCGTTGTTGACGCTCGTGCGCGGGCCTTTGAGCTGACCGAGTCGCAAATCACAGCCATCGCAGATCGCCAAAAAGGTGTTGGATTCGACCAACTTGCGGTGATTGCACCGGGTGCAGTGGGCAACAATGCCGATGCGCATCTGATTTTTTACAATGCGGATGGGTCGACCTCAGCGGCCTGTGGCAATGCGACTCGCTGTATTGCACGACATTTGATGGATGAAGGCGGGGCTGCGTCGCTGACGCTCACCACGGATCGTGGCACATTGTTTGCCCGTGAGGCCGGTGCGGGGCTTGTGTCTGTAAATATGGGCCATCCGCAATTGCTGTGGGATGAGATTCCCCTCTCCCATGAGATGGACACGCTTGAACTGCCCATCGACGGGGGCCCAACGGCCACAGGCATGGGCAATCCGCATTGCACCTTCTTTGTGGAGGATGTGGCGGCGGTGGATCTGCCTGCTTTTGGCGCGGCCCATGAGCACCATCCGCTTTATCCTGAGCGCACCAATGTACAGGTCGCGCAGGTTGTTGGGGAGAATCACATTCGTATGCGGGTGTGGGAGCGCGGCGTAGGCATCACGCTGGCCTCTGGCTCTTCCAGCTGTGCCACTGCTGTGGCGGCGGCGCGCCGGGGCCTCACGGGCCGCAAGGTACAGATTGATCTGGATGGCGGCACGCTCTGGATTGACTGGGCTGAGGATGGCGTCTGGATGACGGGTGGCACTGAACATGTGTTTAGTGGAGAGTTCACCACCGCTTTTCTGGAGCGCGCAAAATGAGCGTCGCCCCGCCAAAGTTCACCACACTTGGGTGTCGCCTGAATTCTTACGAATCTGAGGCGATGAAAGACATGGCGCAGTCTGCCGGGCTGGAAAACGCCGTGATCGTGAACACCTGTGCTGTGACGGCTGAGGCTGTGCGCAAAAGCCGTCAGGAGATTCGCCGCCTGCGCCGTGAAAACCCTGACGCCAAAATCATCGTCACCGGCTGCGCGGCACAGACCGAGCCGGAGACTTTTGCCGCCATGGGCGAGGTCGATAAGGTGGTCGGCAACACCGAGAAGATGCAGCCCGGCACCTGGCAGGATATGGCGCGCCCTCGTGGTCCGGATTTCATTGGTAATACCGAAAAGGTACAGGTGGACGACATCATGTCGGTCACCGAAACAGCAGGTCATCTGATTGATGGCTTTGGCACCCGCTCGCGCGCCTATGTACAGGTGCAGAACGGCTGTGACCACCGCTGCACCTTCTGCATCATTCCCTATGGCCGGGGCAATTCGCGCTCTGTGCCCGCCGGTGTGGTGGTGGATCAGATCAAACGTCTGGTGGACAAAGGCTTTAACGAGGTGGTGCTCACCGGTGTGGATCTCACCAGCTGGGGCGCGGATCAGCCGATGCAGCCAAAGCTGGGTGATCTGGTGATGCGCATTCTCAAGCTGGTGCCGGATCTGCCGCGCCTGCGCATCAGCTCGATTGACAGCATTGAGGTGGATGAAAACCTGATGATGGCAATCGCCACCGAGCCACGTCTGATGCCGCATCTGCATCTCAGCCTGCAACATGGCGATGATCTGATTCTGAAACGCATGGCGCGGCGCCATCTGCGCGATGATGCGATCCGATTCTGTGAAGAGGCCAAAAAGCTGCGCCCCGCCATGACCTTTGGCGCGGACATCATCGCAGGCTTCCCCACCGAAACCGACGCGCATTTTGCCAATTCACTGAAGCTCGTGGAGGAGTGCGATCTCACCTGGCTGCATGTCTTCCCCTATTCCAAACGCGAAGGCACGCCAGCGGCGAAGATCCCCAGTCAGGTCAATGGCAAGGTGATCAAGGCCCGCGCTGCCGCGCTGCGTGCGGCGGGGGAGGCGCAGGTGGCCCGGCATCTGGCCGCGCAGCTGGGCAGAACCCATCACATCCTGATGGAAAACGCCCATATGGGCCGCACGGAACAATTCACCGAGGTGAAGTTTGATGTGCCCCAGCAGGAAGGCAGTATTGTGACTGCAGCGATCACCGCCATCGAGGGGACACAGCTGCGGGCGTCGTAAGATAGGGGGCCAGCCCCCATCGCGCAGGCGCGATTCCCCCGGGATATTTGGAGTCAAATGAAGCCATGCGGGAAAAAACGCGACCCATTCTCTATTCCTTTCGGCGCTGTCCCTATGCCATGCGGGCGCGGCTGGCGGTGGCGGTCTCGGGCGTCTCTGTGGAGCTGCGGGAAATCCTGCTGCGCAACAAGGCGGCGGCCTTTCTTGAAACCTCGCCTAGCGGCACTGTGCCCTGTCTGAAAGACGGCGCAGAGGTGATTGATGAAAGCCTTGATGTGATGCTCTGGGCGCTGCGCCAGAAGGATCCGCAGGGTTGGCTGGAGATGCCGGAGGCGGGTTTTGCCCTGATTGAGACGGCGGATGGCCCGTTCAAACGCGCGCTGGATCGCACTAAGTATCACACGCGATATGCAGATGCGGATCCCGAGGAGAGCCGCGCAGAAGCCATGCAGTTTCTGAACAGTTTGGAAGATCAGTTGGGCGACGGCTGGCTCTTTGGAGACAAACCGCGCTTGGCGGATATGGCGATCCTGCCCTTTGTGCGCCAGTTTGCCTTTATCGACAAAGCCCGCTTTGATGCGGAAGCGGGGCCAAACCTCGCCCACTGGCTGGCGCGGTTTCTGGACTCTGAGGCTTTTGCCACCATCATGCCCAAACTGCCGGTCTGGCAGGCGGGGGATGCGCCCACAGTGTTCTGCGGGCACATTTTACCGGCTTAGGCGGCTTTCTGAAGCGATTCGCGGGTTTTCAAGATACCAAGCGCGGCGCGGGCGGCCTCGCGGCCTTTTTCCACAAAATGCGCTTTGTAGATCGCCATGTGGTGTTCGGTTTCCTGAAAGTGGTGCGGCGTAAGGGACACGGACAGCACGGGCACGCCGCTGTCCAATCCGGCGCGCATCAACCCATCCACCACGGCTTGGGCTACAAAATCATGGCGGTAGATCCCGCCATCCACCACCAGCGCGGCGGCGGCCACCGCGCCATATTGGCCGCTTTCGGCCAGATCCCGCGCCAGCAGGGGCATTTCAAACGCGCCGGGCACGTCAAAAACATCCACTTGGGCTTCTGGAATCAGCTCGCAAAAGCCTTTGAGCGCCTGATCGACGATATCGGCATGCCATTGTGCCTTGATGAAGGCGAATCGGGTGTGTGTCATCGTAATCTCCTTTGGTTCAGACACGTCACCCAAGGCGATTACGCGCGCATAAGGCGCAGCCCCACGGCCACACCCATCGCACGTTCTCTTCCATCCGGACTTTCACCGTCGGCTCTGGCCTCTCACCAGATCTGCTGACACGTCTTTGCTGGCTCCACATCTGATCCCAAAACCGGTTCCCACTTTTGGGGATGTGGATGCATCTGCACTAAGACGCCGCTCGCGGGCTTACGGGTCGTGCCCGTATACCGCCGGTGGGGAATTTCACCCCGCCCTGAGAACGATGGCACCTTGCCAATCTTCGCAGAGCTTTGCAACATCGCGGTGACCCAGAGACGAGGCGCAGATCATGCATCCCAATCCAGCCTTTCGAGGCACCGAGACAGAAGAGAGTCTGGCCTTTGCGCGCGCGCGTGGCTTTGGCATGTTGGCGGCCTCCGTTGCAGATCAGGCGCCTTTGATCAGCCATGTGCCTTTTTTGGTGGCGGAAGATGGCAAGAGCGCGGATTTGCACCTTGTGCGCTCCAACCCGATGGTGCGTGCGTTGCACACAGGCGGGGCGGTGCGGCTCGCGGTCAGCGGACCGGACAGTTATGTGTCTCCGGATTGGTATGAGGTCGCGGATCAGGTGCCGACGTGGAATTATGTCGCGGTGCATCTGACGGGTTTTTTGCAGCCACTGCCGCAGGAAGATCTGCCCGCGCTGCTGGATCGGCTCTCGGCCCATTTTGAAGCGATGTTGTCGCCGAAGACGCCTTGGACTCGCGAGAAGATGCAGGGGGACAGTTTTGAGCGCATGCTGCGTATGATTGTGCCGTTCCGGCTGACCATAGAAGATGTGCAGAGCACCTGGAAACTGGGCCAGAACAAGCCTGCAGAGGTTCGGCTGGCGGCTGCACAGCATATGGCAGCCTATGGCTTTGGCAGTGAGGCGCGTGAACTGGCGGCGCTGATGCAATCGCCTTTTGCTGACGTATAGCATTTCGGGTTTTACCTGAAACACATTAGAAACAGAGTGAATGATATGTCCCAATTGAAACTGATCCATTCCCCCTCCTCGCCGTTTGTGCGCAAAGTTTCCGTGACTCTTGCTGAAACAGGGCAGAGCGCAGACGTTACGCTTGAGGGTGTGAAAACCACGGCGCTTTCGACCGCGGATGCGGCGGCGGCAGCCAATCCTTTGGGTAAAATTCCGGCGCTTGTGCGTCCGGATGGTCCGGCCCTCTATGACAGCCGGGTGATCTGTCGCTATCTAGTGGCCCGGGCCAAGTCCGATCTCTATCCTGAAGAGCGCCTTTGGGATGTCTTGACCTTGGAGGCGACAGCGGACGGCATGCTCGAGGCGGCGGTGCTCATGGTCTATGAAAAACGGCTGCGCCCTGAGAATATGGTTTTTGAGGACTGGATTGAGGCGCAATGGGGCAAGGTTGCGGGCGCGCTTGATGCGCTGAATGAACGCTGGATGAGCCATCTGTTTGGGCCGCTGGATATGGGGCAGATCGCTGTGGGCTGTGCGTTGGGCTATCTGGATTTTCGCCACGGAGATCGCAATTGGCGGCAGGGTCGGGATGGGCTTGCTGGCTGGTATGCGGAGTTTGCCAAGCGCGACAGCATGCTGGCCACAATGCCAAGTGATTGATCAAAAAAGATATTACACCACCAAAAAGGCCGCGTCTCAGATTGGGACGCGGCCTTTGTTATTAGTGATCTATCACTCTGCGGCGATGGTCGGCGTTTCGGCCTTTTCCACCTTGAGTGCGGAGAATTTGAACTCCGGGATCTTGCCGTAAGGATCCAAAGCGGCATTGGTCAGGATGTTGGCCGCCGCTTCCACATAGGCAAAGGGCAGGAACACATTGTCCGGTGCCACGGCGCGGTCCATACGGGCCATCACCGTCACAGAGCCCCGCCGCGTGGTCAGGCGTACGTACTCGCCCGGCTCCACACCCAGCTTGCGCAGGGTCGAGGGGTGCAGCGAACAGTTTGCTTCCGGCTCCAGCGCATCCAGCGTGGTGGCGCGGCGGGTCATCGACCCGGTGTGCCAATGCTCCAGCTGACGCCCGGTGATCAGCACCATCGGGTAGTCGTCATTCTGCACGTCATCCGGCGCAATCACAGAGGCCGGGGTGAACCGGGCCCGCTTGCCTTCACGCGGGAAGCCGTCGCCAAACACGATGGCCTGACCGGGATCTTCCGGGCTCAGCGACGGATAGGTCACCGCCTCGCCTTCCAGACGCTCCCAGGTGATGTTGTTGAGCGAGCCCATGTTGAGCTTCATCTCCGCAAACACCTCTTTGGGGTGCGTGTAAGACCAGTTCAGCCCCAGACGTTTGGCCAGCTCGACCTCGATCCACCAGTCTTCCTTGGCCTCGCCCGGAGGCGGCGTGACAGGGCGGCCCATCTGGACCTGACGGTTGGTGTTGGTCACCGTGCCGGATTTCTCATACCAGGCAGAGCTTGGCAGGATCACATCGGCGTAGTTGGCGGTCTCGGTCAGGAAGATATCCTGCACCACCAGATGATCCAGCATCGCCAGCGCCTGGCGGGCGTGATCCACATCCGGGTCAGACATCGCCGGGTTTTCCCCGAGGATATACATGCCTTTGATGTCGCCATCATGGATCGCATGCATGATCTCCACCACGGTCAGGCCTTTCTGCGCAGAGAAATCCTCGCTGTCCCAGACCTTGGTGAAAGCCGACCGCACACCGTCATCCATCACCGACTGGTAGTCCGGCAGGAACATCGGGATCAGACCCGCATCAGAGGCACCCTGAACGTTGTTCTGACCACGCAGCGGGTGCAGGCCAGCGCCCGGCTTACCCACGTTGCCGGTCATCAGCGCAAGGCTGATCAGGCAGCGGGCATTGTCGGTGCCGTGGATGTGCTGGCTGACGCCCATCCCCCAGAAGATCATGCCCGCCTTGCCTTTGGCAAAGGTGCGTGCCGCATCGCGCAGCAGCTCTGGCTCGATGCCACAGATTGGCTCCATCGCTTCCGGGCTGAAGTCCTTCAGATGGGCTTTCATCTCTTCCCAGTTCTCGGTGAACTGCGAGATATAGGTCTCATCATAAAGCTCTTCTTCCACGATCACATGCATGATCGCGTTCAGCATGGAGACATCCGCGCCCGGCTTGAACTGCAGCTTGTGGGAGGCATAGCGCCCCAGCCCCACGCCGCGCGGGTCACAGACAATCAGCTTGCCGCCGCGTTTGGTGAACTGCTTGAAGTAGGTCGCCGCAACCGGGTGGTTCTCGATCGGGTTACAGCCGATGGTGATCGCCACATCCGCGTTTTCGATCTCATTAAAAGTGGCGGTCACCGCACCGGAGCCGACATTTTCCAGCAAGGCTGACACCGAGGAGGCGTGGCACAGGCGGGTGCAGTGGTCGACGTTGTTGTGGCCAAAGCCCTGACGGATCAGCTTCTGGAACAGATAGGCTTCCTCGTTGGAACATTTGGCAGAGCCGAACCCGGCCACATTGGTGCCTTTCTCGGCACGCAGCTTGGCCAGTCCACCAGCCGCCGCATCCAGCGCCTCTTCCCAGCTTGCTTCGCGGAAATGGGTCATCAGATTGCCCGGATCCACGTTCAACCCCTTGGGCGGCGCATCCTCGCGCCGGATCAGCGGCTTGGTCAGCCGGTGCGGGTGGTGGATATAGTCAAACCCGAAGCGTCCTTTGACGCAAAGCCGGTTTTCATTGGCCGGGCCGTCAATGCCTTCGACATATTTGATCTTGTTGTCTTTGACCTTGAACTTGATCTGACAGCCCACACCGCAATAGGGGCAGACGCTCTCGACTTCGCGGTCATAATCCGCGCTGTCGCCCGCCTGATTCTCATCCAGCACTGTGGCTGGCATCAGCGCGCCGGTCGGGCAGGCCTGAACACATTCGCCACAGGCCACACAGGAAGAGGCGCCCATCGGGTCGTTCTGGTCAAAAATGATCTGGGAAGCCGCACCGCGTCCGCCCACGCCAATCACGTCATTCACCTGAACCTCGCGGCAGGCGCGCACACAGAGGTTACAGTTGATACAGGCGTCCAGATTGACGTTCATCGCCACGTGGCTGGCATCCAGAAGCGGGATCGCCTCTGGCGCTTTGGCTGGGAAGCGGGAGGCTTCTACGCCCACCTGCTCGGCCATTTTGGAGAAATGGCTGGAGGCGTCATGTTTCACCTCCGGCTGATCCGCTGCCAGCAGCTCGATCACCATCTCGCGGGCCTTCTTGGCGCGGGTGCTCTCGGTGTGCACCACCATGCCGTCGCTGGCGGGGCGGATACAGGAGGCCACAAGTGTGCGCTCCCCTTCCACTTCCACCACACAGGCGCGGCAGTTGCCATCCGGGCGATAGCCCTTGGCCGGTTTGTGGCACAGATGCGGGATCACAAAGCCGTCGCCATTGGCGGCGTCCCAAATTGTTGTGCCCTCCGGCACGGTCACATCTTTGCCGTTCAGAGAGAAGGTCACCATGTTCAGTTGTGCACCGTCAGCCATCTCAGATCTCCTCCCCAAAGTGTTTCATCACCAACCGGATCGGGTTGGGTGCCGCCTGTCCAAGACCACAGATGGAGGCATCGCCCATCACCTGACACAGATCTTCGAGAAGGGGTTGATCCCAGCTGTCCGCCTGCATCAGCTTCACCGCTTTTTCACAGCCGGTGCGGCAGGGGGTACATTGACCACAGCTCTCATCTTCAAAGAACTTGAGCATGTTGAGTGCGGCATCTTTGGCGCTGTCCTGATCTGACAGCACAACCACAGCGGCGGAGCCAATAAAGGTGCCATAAGGTTGCAGCGTGTCAAAATCCAGCGGCACGTCATTCAGCGTTGCTGGCAACAGACCGGAGGAGGGGCCGCCGGGCTGATAGGCTTTGAACACATGGCCCTCTGCCATGCCGCCCGCCGCTTCGATGATGTCCTCAATGGTGGAACCTGCTGGCAGCAGATAGACGCCCGGTTCCGCCACACGGCCGGACACCGAATAGTTGCGCAGACCCTTGCGACCGTTCTTCTCCACCGCATTCAGCACCTGTGGGCCAAAACGGGCAATTCGCGCCACCCAGTAAAGCGTCTCCACATTGTGCACGAGGGTGGGCTGGTTGAAGATACCGACTTGGGCCACAAAAGGTGGACGGTGGCGGGGTAGGCCGCGCTTGCCTTCGATCGATTCGATCATCGCGCTTTCTTCGCCGCAGATATAGGCACCTGCACCACGGCGGACTTCGATGTAATCTTCGGCGACAATGCCCGCATCGACGAGCTTGGCGATCTCTTTTTTCAGGATCTTGATCACGCCGGGATTCTCGTCGCGCATGTAGATGAAGCAGGTCACGGCCTCGACCGCCCATGCCGCAATCAGCATGCCCTCAAGAAACATATGCGGGTTGCGTTCCAGATGGTGGCGATCTTTGAAGGTGCCGGGCTCGCCCTCATCGCCGTTCACCGCCAGATAGCGGGGGCCGGGATTGGCGCGCACAAAGCCCCATTTGGTGCCAGACGGGAAGCCCGCGCCACCAAGGCCGCGCAAACCGGCCTCTTTGATTTGCTCCTGCACCGCTTCCCAATCGCCATTGTCGCGCAGAGCATGCAGGGTTTGATAGCCGCCATCGGCCATATATTCCGCAAATTGCTGATAGTCGCCGATCTGCGGGTGCAACTCACCCGCGTGAATGGCGGCGTTCACCTTTTCATGGGTGGCGTGCGGGATGTGGTTGTGGCCCACTTCGACCACCGGTGCGGTGTCACAGCGGCCCATGCAGGGCGCGCGCAGCACGCGGACTTCGGAGGGGTCCATGCCGATTTCCAGCGCTTTGCGCAGCTGTTCGGCACCGGCCAGTTCGCAGGACAGCGAATCGCAGACGCGGATTGTGAGCGCGGGCGGGGGCGTGTCGTCTTCGGCCACCACATCAAAATGCGCGTAGAAGGTTGCGACCTCATAGATCTCGGCCTGCGCAATGCGCATTTCTTCGGCCAGCGCGCGGATATGCGCCGCAGAGAGATGCCCATAAGCATCTTGAATCAGATGAAGATATTCGATCAGCAAATCGCGACGCAGGGGCATGCCCCCGATCAGCGCCTGAACCTCGTTTAAAGCGGCATCATCAACCTGCCGCCCTTTGGGCGTGCGGCGTGATTTGCCGGTGCCCTTCTTTTTCCAAACGCCTTTTGAGTCGTCCAGCGGTACCATAGTGCTCTCCCTACCAGATCGGCATAGGGTGACATCACTATTGGTGATGATCAATCAGGCAGATTTTATCTTTAGATAAGCAAAAGTTATCACTCTCCAAGATTGAGGACGCGACGTAAAGCTTCAACCGTGGAGAGGCCTGGCAGCCGGTGTGGCGTCACCAGACTGACGTCTTTTTCAACCGCCGGATCACCAAGGGGGAGGGCCACAATGCCTTTTCTGTCCCCAAGCCCCTCGAGCAGGCTTTCGGGAATCACCGTCGCTGCCACCCCGTTGGCCGCCATCAGGAGCGACGAGGTAAACTCGCTGGTTTCGGCAATCACAGAAGGCAGGAGACCAGCCTCGCGAAAGACCAGATCCAGAATGCGCCGGTTCTGCATGCTTGGGTCGAGCAGGCTGAGCGGCAGTTCTGCGGCTTCTGCCCAACTGGCGGTGCCAGAGAGACGGGGGGCGAGTGTTTGGGGGGCCACCAGCACGTAGCGTTCTTCATAAAGATGCTCGACGCGCATCATTTCGGGGGAGACGCCTTCGCCATAGGTGATGCCTGCATCAAAAACGCGTTTTTCCAGCCCTTGCTGAATGGTCAGTGACGAGGCGGTTTGCAGACGCACGGTGATGGCGGGATTGCCGGCACGCAATTTGCCAATAGCCTGTGCGGCAAAGCCCACAGCGGTGGGAATCACCGCCAGCGAGAGTTGCCCGGTGACCTCACCGCCAGCAGAGCGGAATTCCTCTTCGAGCAGTTTGACACTGTCCATGATTTTGCGGGCGTGCCGCACCAGCGCTTCGCCTTCTGGTGTGAAGCCCTGAAACCGGTTGCCGCGTTTGACGATGGCCGCATCGAGCCGCTCTTCGAGTTTGCGAATGCGCATGCTGAAGGCTGGTTGGGATACGCCGCATTCTTCGGCGGCGCGTGCGAAATGGCCATGGCGCGCCAGAGAGGACAGGAATTCGAGATCTTTTAAGCTGATCACTGTGCGGCCCTCTTTTCGCAGGATTGGCTTCACTCTGTAGCGGGTTTGTGGCCACCGTGCCAGTCTTGCCGGTTCTGGCGCGTGGGAGAGTGGCGCATGCTGGACCGGTGAGGGGACCGGCCCAGCAGAGGGGGCGGGCTACAGCTGGGCGCTGGGCGTGGAATGTGAGAGCGCGCGTTCTTCGTCGCTCATGTCTTCGGCCACACCCTCAAACAGCGGGGTGGACAGGTAGCGCTCGCCGGTGTCGGGCAGCATGACCAGAATGTTGCTGCCTTCGGGTGCATCCTGTGCCACCTCAATTGCGGCGGCCAATGTGGCACCGGCCGAAATGCCTACGAAGATGCCTTCTTCTGCGGCAAGACGACGAGACCATACGATACCGTCTGGTCCGGTGGTTTTGATCAGGCGGTCATAGCCCTTTTTATCCAGCGCCTCCTGAAGCACCCATGGGATGAAATCCGGGGTCCAGCCCTGAATGGGGTGCGGTTCAAAATTCGGATGGCTTTCGGTGGCCTGATGCGCTTCGTTGCGGCTGTTGATGTAGCCTGAATCTACAAGCGCTGCATTGGCGGGTTCAGACAGGATGATCTTGGTGTCTGGGCTTTCGCGGCGCAAGACGCGCGACACGCCGGAAAGCGTGCCCCCCGTGCCGTAGCCGGTGACCCAGTAATCCAGCGAAGTATCGGCAAAATCAGCGAGGATTTCGCGCGCGGTGGTGGTTTCGTGCATGTCGGCATTGTCTGCGGTTTCAAACTGGCTTGCGAGGAACCAGCCGTTGGCCTCTGCCAGCTCTTTGGCCTTGGTGTACATGCCAAAGCCTTTCTGCGCCTTTGGTGTCAGCACGACCTGCGCGCCGAGAAAGCGCATCAGGCGGCGGCGCTCAACAGAAAAGGCTTCAGACATGGTGATGACAAGCGGATAGCCTTTGGCGGCGCAGACCATGGCCAGACCAATGCCGGTGTTGCCAGAGGTGGCTTCAACCACGGTTTGCCCCGGTTTCAGGCGGCCGTCTTTTTCGGCGGCTTCGATGATGTTAAGTGCCAGACGGTCCTTGACGGAGCCTGCGGGATTGGCGGCTTCGAATTTTACAAAGAGGTTCACATGGGATGGGGCGATCCGGTTGAGACGCACCACGGGTGTGTTGCCCACTGTGTCCAGAATGCTGTCGTAACGGCGTCCGCGCCCTTCGGTCTGTCGGGTCATTTTCGCTTCCTCGATCAATGCGTTGGTTGATCTTAACCTAAGACCCCTGACGTGGCTGGGGTAGGTGTTGGGCACAGGGGGCTGCAATTAAGAACAGCGATTGGAGCCGTGGAGATTTTGGTCAATCCGGTCCTGTGCGCGGCGTCGGATTGGAACATTTCAGCGGCACCGCGCGCGATCATGAGATTGCTGTTCTTGCGCCCATGCCGGTCCTGACGGACAGAATGACGCGGATGAAGCTGAGACGCAGGACAATTTGTGCCATTTTGTGAGGGCGCGATTGGGCTGGTGCATTTTTCTTCCGTGACGGCTTGCCAAGCCCTAGAAATAAAACAATCACGGGAAGACGCCTGTTGGATTACAAGAGGCGGCGAGGGAGGCACCACAGTACCTATCTATGAATGAGATCCTGTCCGGTCTGCTGCAGGCAGGCCAAATGATACTCACATTGGATCCCGATCTCATCGAGATCTCCCTGCGGTCCTTGCAGGTGACGTTGAGCGCGGTGTTTGTAGCCTCTTTGATTGGCCTGCCTCTGGGCTGCTGGTTGGCTGTGCGCCGATTTCGGTTCCGCCGGATTGTGATCGCGATGCTCAATGCCCTTATGGGATTGCCGCCGGTGGTTGTGGGGCTGATCGTTTATATTCTGCTATCGCGGTCTGGGCCATTTGGCGTCTTTGGGCTGTTGTTTACGCCCACGGCGATGATCATTGCGCAGGTGGTGATCCTCACACCGTTGATTGCCTCGATCAGCCATCAGGCCATTCGGGATCTCTGGGCGGAGTATCATGACCTGTTGATTTCGCTGAATACCACACGGCGCCAGCGCATTCTCACGCTGCTTTGGGATGGGCGGCGGGCCCTGCTGACCGCATCGCTGGCTGGGTTTGGGCGCGGCATTGGTGAGGTCGGGGCGATCATGATTGTGGGGGGCAACATTGACCACGCCACACGGGTGCTGACCACGGCGATTTCGCTTGAGACAGGGAAGGGCAACTTTGCCCTCGCCCTTGCGCTGGGCTTTGTGCTGATCGGGCTGGCCGTGGCTGTCAATCTGGTGATCCACATGCTGTCGCGCACGGAGGTGAGCGGACGATGGTAGGATCGATTCTCCCGTTGCAGGTGGAAAACGCGGTTGTGCGCCGCCGGGGCAAGGTCTTGCTGGGGCCGGTTAATACGCAGGTTGCCACAGAAGGCTTGTCGATTGTGATGGGGCCCAATGGGGCGGGCAAAACCACCTTGCTGCGCATGTTGCATGGCATGGAGCGTCTGGCACGCGGTGGGCGGTTGACGTGGCAGGTGCCCGAGCCGCAGGCGCGCGCCGCGCAGGCTTTTGTGTTTCAGGCACCGATCATGATGCGGCGCAGTGCCCTGGACAATGTGGCCTATCCCTTGATCGTGCATGGCGTGGCACGCGCGCAGGCGCGGGCACGGGCTGCAGAGTGGCTGGCGCGGGTTGGATTAAGCGACAGTGCCGACAAACGCGCCACTGTGCTCTCTGGGGGGGAGCGCCAGAAAATGGCGCTGGCACGGGCGTTGATCCGCGATCCGCAGATCCTGTTTCTGGATGAACCCTGTGCCAATCTGGATGGGCAGGCCACACGCGAGTTTGAAGAAATTCTGCGCGGCGCGCACGCGGGCGGGACACGCATTGTCATGTCCACACATGATGTCGGACAGGCCCGCCGCCTCGCTGAAGACATCTGGTTCATCCATCACGGCTGCATTCTGGAAACCACGCCGGCCGATCAGTTTTTTGAAAATCCAAAATCCAAGGAAGCGCGCGCATTCCTGAAGGGAGATATTGTCGAATGAAACTTGGAACGATTATTGCGGCGACGCTTTTGTGCTGTAGTGCTTTGACGGCGCAGGCAGAGAACATGAAGATGGCCGTGACCACGTCTTTCCATAACTCGGGGCTGGCAGATGTGCTCTTGCCAGAGATCGAGGCAGATCTGGGGCTGGAGGTTCAGCTTTTGGTGGTGGGCACCGGTCAGGCTTTGCGACTGGGTGAGGCTGGAGATGTGGATGCCATTTTGGTGCATTCCAAAGCCTCCGAAGAAAAGTTTGTCGCCGCAGGCTATGGCACGCATCGCCGCGAAATCATGTATAATGATTTTGTCTTCATCGGTCCGTCGGAGGATCCGGCACAGATCAAAGAAGCGCAATCCGCAACGCAGGCTTTGGGCCTGATTGCCGAGGTGCAGGCGCCCTTTGTCAGCCGGGGTGATGACAGTGGCACGCATAAGAAGGAGCTGTCTTTGTGGGCCGCAGCGGGCGTGGATGCAGAACAGCGCGATGTGGCGTGGTATAAAGAAGCAGGTGCGGGTATGGGGGCGTCGCTCAACACCGCATCGGGGCTGAACGCTTACATCATGAGTGACCGTGCGAGCTGGCTTAAATTTGGCAATAAGGGGGCCTTAGCCCTGCTTTATGCCGGGGATCCGGACCTGTTCAATCAATATGCCTATTTGCCGGTCAACCCCGCCAAACATCCGCATGTGAAGGCGGATCTGGCGCAGAAGCTGGAAACCTGGCTGGTGAGCCCGCGCGCGCAGGCTCTGATTGATGGCTACACGCTGGAAGGCGGGCGGCTTTTCACATTCAACGCCCAGTAAAAAGGACAACGGCGCGCTATGGAGCGCGCCGTTTTTGTCAGCTGTCTGGTGTGGCGTGGATGGCGAATTGTTCCAGATCTGCGTCCGCCGGTGCGATGGAGCGGAACTGTTCTTTCACCCCGGCTTCGGTCAGTTCGCGCGCGACGGTGAGCAACGTATTTGGATCATGATCCGCGCAGAGCTCTGACATATGTGCAAGTTCCTCTGCGGCGACCGGGAGAGCGGCCTCAACAGAGGGGGCACCGTAGACCTCTACGAAATGCTGCGCCAGTTGTGTGGTGAGCGCCTCCAGTTCCGCAGGCTCAATGCTGGTAACGGCCACAAAGGTCACACGGCCAAAGGTCTCGACCCCAAGCCAGCCATTTGAAAACGCCTGGCGGGCTTTGCCGGTCAGATCGGCCTCGGACCAGTTGGAGAACTCAAAGCCGCCGCTGATAGCCCATTCGCCGGTGCGCGCGGGATTGAAAAAGATGCGTTGATCGCTTTCGTCAAAGTGAATGGCACGCGCCAGCAGCATCATGTCGTTCCTTCCAAGAGATGGGTGAGCGGCAGCAGGCGGGTTGTTTCGCCGCTGCGCAGGAGTGCGCCGAAATGTTCATCGGTGCCTAGAAAAGTGCCGGTTTCAGGGGGGGCAGAGAGCGGCCAGTTCACCTCTTCCCCCAGATCATGGGCAAGGCCGCGCCATTCTGTGGTCAATGGTTTGAGCCCCTCTTCCTCCATGCGATTGATCCAGACGAGGCTGTGGCGCACCCATGCGCTGAGCAGATCATCGGTGCGGATGTCCACACAGCCCTCCTCATAGAGAGCTGTATCATCCGGGGTGATGCCCGGCGTGTCGGCATTGGCGGGAATGAGGGGCAATTCTAGTCCCACCACAATCCAATCCGGTTCCGCCGCCGGATCCTGATGGGAGGCGGCGATGCGCAGGCGGCCGCAGCGCGCGCCATTGACCCGGATGGTGCCGGGCCATTCCAGATGGACACCGACCTCTGGGGGTGCCAGTGCGCCAAGCGCGTTCTGAAAGCCGATGGCACAGCTGATCAGAACGGGCATGGCCGCACGCAGGGGCACCTCGGGGGCAAAAACCATCGCTGCGCGGAGCTGATCCGCCGCAAGATTGTACACCACAAGCCCCGCATCACAGCCCATGATGGCCTGTGCCTGTGCTTTGGCAAAGGGATCCGCCGTGCCCGTGAGGGCCATGCCATGAAACAGCGGCGGGAAGTGTACTGTGTTGCTCATGCGTTGCCGTCGGTGATCAATTGGCGCGCCAGTGTGCGGAAGGCCTGTGCCTGTGCAGAGTCCGGTTCAGAGACTACAATCGGTGCGCCCCCGTCTGCGGCAACACGAATGTTGAGCGACAAAGGAATTTCAGCCAGCAGAGGCACACCCAGCTTGTCGGCTTCTGCCGCAACGCCGCCATGGCCAAACACATGTTCTTCGTGCCCGCAGTTGGAGCAGATATGTGTGCTCATGTTTTCGATCATGCCCACGATGGGGGTGCCGAGTTTTTCAAACATGTTGATGCCTTTGCGGGCATCCAGCAGGGCAATGTCCTGAGGGGTGGAGACCACCACGGCGCCGGTCAGCTCTGCCTTTTGGGCGAGGGTCATCTGGACGTCCCCTGTGCCCGGCGGCAGATCCACGATCAGCACATCCAATGCGCCCCATTGCACCTGTGTGAGCATCTGTTGCAGCGCCCCCATCAGCATAGGACCACGCCAGACCACAGCCTCTTCTTCACGGGTCATCAACCCCATGGACATCATCGTCACGCCATGGTTGCGCAGCGGCAGGATGGTTTTGCCATCCGGGCTGGCTGGACGGCCGGAGACGCCCAGCATGCGGGGCTGGGACGGGCCGTAAACATCCGCATCCAGCAGGCCCACGCGCCGTCCTTCGGCGGCCAGCGCAACAGCAAGGTTGGCGGAGACCGTAGATTTGCCAACGCCGCCCTTGCCGGAGGCCACGGCGAGAATGCGATCGATTCCGGGGATCTTCTGTGGCCCTTTGGGCTCTGCGGGACGTGCAGCTTTAAGATCCGGTGGCGGTTTGGTAGCGGCATGTGCGGTCATCACAATTGAGACTTTGGAGACACCGTCCAGCGCGGAGAGCCTGTCTTCGATCTCCACTTTGATCGGCTGCATGGCCTGGGCGCGGGCCGGATCGATTTCCATCACGAAACGCACTTCGCCAGCCTCAACGGACAGAGCGCGTACCATGCCGCTGGCCACCAGATCGCTCCCTGTGGCGGGATCGGTGAAGCCTTTGAGGATGTTGAGAACTTCGTCGCGGTTCGTCATTTAATCACGTCCTTTGATCTGGCCAGTGACCACATGTTCCATGTCGATTCCATCAATCGTCAGGG
This sequence comes from Shimia marina, assembly GCF_001458175.1. GTDB lineage: Bacteria > Pseudomonadota > Alphaproteobacteria > Rhodobacterales > Rhodobacteraceae > Shimia > Shimia marina. The sequence continues at coordinate 345,971 of NZ_CYPW01000006.1, read as the reverse complement.
TCATCTTGGCTTCAAATGTCTGTCCCGCAGTGGTGTCGCTTCCGGCCGCGCGCATGGCGTCCTCAATGGCCTGCTGGCTTGTCACGCCAACCTGCTTGAGAAATTTGCGCATGCTCATGTTGAAGTCATCGCTCATCTGGGGGTGTTCCTTTCCTGGAGTGGGCGCCGATCGCCCCATGTTGACGTAAGGCAAGCGCCGCGCCTAGGCTTGGGGGATGGGTTTTTTGAGAATTCTGTACCAAAGTCTATCTGCCTTCGGGATCAGCTGTGCCCTTGCTTCGGCCGGCTGGGCCGAAGGCAAGGCCACGGAGCTGTTTGTGGCAGAGGATCTGCGGGACACGGGGTTGATTGCATACATCTTGCCCCGGTTTACGTTGAAACATGGGGTTCGGGTCACGATTGTTGATGACACAGCTGAGGCCGCAGGGATGTTGCATGTCGAGGGGAGCACACCTGTGTTCTCCCAAGCGGATGTCACCTATGGTTTGACGGTGACGGATGTGGCGGATCCGCATATGGCGCGTTTTGCGCAATGGCTGACGGGGGAGGTTGGGCTGCGCACGGTTTTGAGCTTCAAACCGGACGGTGAGACGCTTTTTGCCCCGCCCGTTGCGCCACAGTCCACACCTGAGGATGTCTTCATTGAGGGGGATGCCAATCGCGGTGCGCGGCTGGCTTTGCAGGCCTGTGGGCGGTGTCATGTGGTTGGCGAGATCAATCAGATGGCGGGCATCGGTTCCACACCCAGCTTTGCTGTGCTGCGCAGTCTGGAGGATTGGATGGAACGTTTCACTGCTTTTTATGCCTTGAACCCACATCCGGCTTTCACGGTTATTCCGGATGTGACCTTGCCCTTTGACGAGACACGCCCCTCCCCGATCAGCCCGGTGCGGCTGACCTTGGAAGAGTTGGAGAACATCGTGGCATATACCGCCACGATTGTTCCGGCGGATTTGGGCGCCCCCATTGCGCATCAGTGATCTCGGCGTTTGCTGAAGTAATCGTCGCTGGTGCGGGTGGCGGGGCGTTGTCCCGCAGCGAAGGGATTGTTGTCCTGATGGAACTGTGCGTTCACACGGCAATCGTCACACATGCGGATCATCTTAGCGGCATCGGATGTGGCAAACATCGGGTGTTTGCCTTCCAGCTTTTCAATGATGCGCTCGATGGTGGATTTCACACCAAACGGGGTGCCGCATTCGATACAGTCAAAAGGCTCTTCTTCATGCACGATTTGCTGTGATAGCGCGCTGTCAGACGGATTAAACTGCGGCACCAATGAGATGGCGTTTTCCGGACAGACCTGTGTGCAGAGACCACATTGCAGACAGGCATCTTCCTGAAACCGCAGCTGGGGTTTGTCAGGATTGTCTCCCAACGCGCCAGCGGGGCAGAGGGAGGCACAGGACAGACAGAGTGTGCAGGCGTCTTTGTTGACCTGTACGCTGCCGTATGGTGCGTTCTCAGGTAGGGTAAAGGCTGTGCTATCGTCCCGCAACGCTTTGACGGCGAGGCGTGTGACCTGACGCCGATTGCCCAGCGGCAGGACGGGGTTGGTGCGCAGGGCAGCAGGATGTGCCGTGTAAAGCAGATCACACAGGGCTGTGGGATCCTGCGGCTCAATCAGGCGCAGCCTGTCTGGCGTGCCCGAAAGTGTCTGTGCGAGCTGCATTTCGCTGTCCAAGGCACCGCGGTCTGTTGTGGGGGCGACCAGAATATCCACGCTGGCAAAACCGCTGGCCAATGCCGCCAAGGTTTCTGCATGACCAAAGCCGCTGATCCGTTCGAGATCCAGTGGGATCACCGCAGCGGGCAGGCCCCTCTCATGCCGTGCTGCCAAAGCGATCATTTCTGCCCCGAAGCTGCGGTCATGCACCAGCAGGCGCGGGGCGATGCCCCCTGCGGCACGGTAGGCGTCTGCAAGGGCGTGCAGGCGCGCAAAGACTGCGCTGGTGGGCGGGTCGTCATAGGTGATCGCGCCTGAGGGGCAAAGCGCCGCGCAGGAGCCACATCCGGCACAGATATTGGGATCAATATCGACGTGGTCGCCCGCAGGTCGGATCGCGGAGGTTGGGCAGACATCGAGACATTTGGTACAGCCGGTTTGTTCGGCGCGCGCATGTGCACAGATGCTGGGCTCCAGAGAGAGATAGAGCGGTTTTTCAAAGGTGCCAACAAGATGGGAGGCTTCAAGGATGGCTGCGGCAACCGCTGGCAGGCTCTTGGGATCTGCCTTCAGATAGCCTTCGCGCTTTTCCGGTGCTGGAACCAGAGCTGGTGCGCCGCGCAGATCGAGAATGATGTCACAGATCGTGTTTGCGCCATCGCGCGCCTCTCCAAAGCGCAATGCGCCGCGCCCGCTTGGATCAAGCTGTTGCAATGCGTCAATCTCGACCGCGAAGTTGCCAAGTGCGCCGGTCACGCGTTTCACCTGCCCTGCAACCACATCGTATCGGCGTTCCTCTGGGGCGGTTATTCCGGAGGGCAACAGCACGGTGACACTGAGAAAATCCTGCAATTGATCGGCGGCGGCCAAGGCGACATTCGGCGCACCCAGGATCAGGCACTGGCCTTCGGAGGTGATATCAAATGTCTTGGTCGGGGTTTGCGGGCGTAACGCATCTGCCAACAGTGCCGCCATTTTAGGGCCAGCCTGCGCGGCTTCATCTGACCAACCAGCCCGGTCTCTCAGATCGACAAATTGGGGCGTTTGCGTCTCAAGCTCTGCGGCCAGTTCGACAAAGAAGTCCTGTTCTTGCTGGCAGGCAATTAGGGCATTCTCCCCACCACCTGCGGCGGTGATCAAATCCGCAGCCGCTTGTGTCTGCGTGGTGCAGAGCCCGCTGTGTATTTTGGAGCAGGTGATCTCGCCCTGTGCGGTTGGATGGGCTGTGTCCAAGTTCATGCTATTGGAACAATTACACAAAATCAGTGTCTTGGACATATTTGGCTCCCGAGGGTGGCTGTGTTTCTGACGCTTAGGTGTTTCAGAAATGCACGAATTCTCAGCGGCGTAAAGTCCCGAGGCCTGCTGTTTGGGCACGTTGCATGCTGCGCAAAAATCCTAGTGATTCTATGGGTCTTTGCGGCTTGTGGACATTCTGTCCTTACGGAAATTAAGCGACTCTTTGGCTGGATCAAAATGTCCAGATTTCAGCGCGTTTCGGAACGGTTTTGCGTTTTCCTTTGGCAAGGCGGGTCAAAGGGCAGAACATGGTCTCACCTGCAAAAAAATATTCTGTGCAGGTTTGGGAGGAAGCAAGACTTCATGCGCCAAGCGCCGGTTTCATTGCCTTTGGGCATCGTTATCCGCAGAACACCCTCGGCAAGCCGATGGGTGCCTTTTTCGTGGAAGGTGGTTGCGGTTGTTCCCGGAGCGGCGCAGGCGGACTGGCAGGTGTTGCGCCAAGAGGGCGATGTTTTGGAGTTTCACGCGGCAACCGTGCCTCTGGAGCTTTGGCATTCGGATACCGAGGCCTATTTGGCCTCTCTGTCTGCGCGCGTGCCCTCTGTTGGGGTTGTGATGCGGGAACAGGACGGTCCGAGTGGTGAACATCCTTATGATGTCTTGTTGGCCACAGTCTCCGCTTATGAATTTCAGGATTATGCTGACAGTGGTGAAGAGCTGCTGGAGCTTGTGCCGATGCCGGAAGGTCTGGTGGCTTTTGTGCGCGACTTTGTGGAGGCACATCACGAAGAAGAGGTGTTTGTAAAACGCCGCCGCGACAAGAAGCGCATGGATTTGGTGGAAGACGGGCGCGGGGATGCACGTATTTCCCAATTGTCCGATGTATATCGCGCGCCGCGCAGCGGGAGGCCGCATTGAGCCGGGGCGGAGATTTCTGGGCGCGCCGGAAGGCGGCCGTCGCGGCGGAGGCTGAAGCGGATACGCGTGCGGAAGCCGCCGCAACGCTTGAGGCGCAGCACGCGGCGCTTGAAGAGAAAAGCGATGCCGAAATTCTTGAGGAACTGGCGTTGCCGGATCCTGATACATTGGCGCAGGGGGATGACTTTTCGGTTTTTCTGGCCAAAGCGGTGCCTGAGCGCATTCGTCGCCGCGCCTTGCGTAAGCTTTGGCTGTCCAATCCGGTGCTCGCCAACGTTGATGAGCTGGTCGATTACGGCGAAGACTTTACCGACAGTGCGATGGTCGTTGAAGGCATGCAGACGGCCTATCAGATCGGCAAAGGCATGTTGAAACATGTCGAAGAAATGGCGCGTCAAGCTGAAGAAAAAGCCCGGTCCGAAGACAGCTTGCCTGAAGGCGATGTGTCTGAGGAGGACGACGCGCCCCTGGAGGCCGTGGCAGAGGTGGAGATTGAGGCAACGCCGATGCCTGCCTTTTCTGAGGCTGCACCCACAGACAATTTTGACACTTCAAAAGATGAGACGCCAGACCCGCAGGAGAGTGCGCCTGTGCGTCGGCGTTTGCGGTTCGCTTTTGCCGCAGCAGAGACCACGGAAGAAAGGGCCCAGCCATGAGCCAAGCCGCACCTGAATTTGAGGTAGCTGAAGAAGATCTGCTGCGTGCGGATCTTTATGATTTTCTCGCCGCTTTGTTTGCCAATCCACCGGGTAAGGCGGTGTTGGCCCAGGCTGCTGCTCTTGGAGGAGACGAAAGCGCCTTGGGGCAGGCCATTGGAACTTTGGCGCGGGTGGCACAGGCGACCAATGAAAAAGCTGTGGAGCGCGAGTTCAATGCTTTGTTCATCGGGCTTGGGCGCGGTGAGCTGATGCCTTTTGCCTCTTACTATCTGACGGGGTTCTTGAACGAGAAACCTTTGGCCACCTTGCGTGCCGATATGGGCGCGCTGCGCATCAGTCGCGCGCCAAATGTCTATGAGCCTGAAGATAACATTGCCAGCCTGCTGGAGATGATGGCGGGCATGATCCGGGGGCGCTTTGGCGCACCGGTGCCCCTGACCCGGCAGAAAGATTTTTACTTTACCCATATCGCGCCCTGGGCCGAGCATTTTTTCACAGATCTCGAAGCTGCACAGAACTCGGTCTTTTATGCGCCGGTCGGCACGGTGGGCAAAGCGTTTCTGGACATCGAAACACAGGCGTTCCGCATGGGGGCGGAGTGAACGTCAACTGACACCGTCGGGCCCCAACCGACACTTTAAAGGAGCAAGCTATGAGCCAGCCAGAAGACAAAGGCGCAAGCCGGCGTGACTTTCTGAAGCTCGCAACAGCGGCAGCCCCGGCAGCCGCCGCGGCGGTGGCCCTTTCGCCAGATGCGGCGGAAGCCCAGCCCGTGGATCTGTCCAGCGACAAGATGCAGGACACCGCGCATACCCGCGCATATCTCGACAGCGCCCGGTTCTGATCCCGGACGTTTTCACCCGCCCCCGACCACCGGTTGCGTGACGCCCACCGGTCGGGATTTGAGAAAGACCTAGCCAGCCCTGAAGCGGGGCAGCAAGGGGAGGAAACTATGCTTAGGAAAAAGACCAACGGGGTTGCGCGACGCCCCCAGCGGACAAGTATCCTGTCTGTCGCAGCTGAAAAAGCTGTGGATCGCCGTACATTCTTGCGGGGATCCGGTCTCGCCATTGGCGGATTGGCAGCGATTGGTGCCACTGGTGGCACCGTCACTCAGGCGCATGCGCAAGAGGCAATCAACACTGCTGTGCAAACTGTCAAATCTGTCTGCACCCACTGTTCTGTGGGCTGTACAGTTGTGGCGGAAGTGCAAAGCGGAGTCTGGATCGGCCAGGAGCCGGGCTGGGACAGCCCGTTCAATCTTGGCGCGCATTGTGCAAAAGGCGCGTCGGTGCGTGAACACGCCCACGGCGAACGTCGCCTGAAGTACCCAATGAAAAAAGAGGGTGGTGAGTGGAAGCGCATCAGCTGGGAACAGGCGATCAATGAGATCGGCGACGGCATGATGCAGATCCGCGAAGAAAGCGGCCCTGACAGCGTCTATTGGCTCGGCTCTGCCAAGCACAACAACGAGCAGGCCTATCTGTTCCGCAAGTTTGCTGCCTATTGGGGCACAAACAACGTGGACCACCAGGCGCGGATTTGTCACTCCACCACGGTTGCGGGTGTTGCGAACACATGGGGCTACGGCGCCATGACCAACTCCTACAATGACATTCACAACTCCAAGGCTATCTTCATCATAGGCGGCAACCCAGCCGAAGCCCACCCGGTTTCGCTGCTGCACGTGCTGCGCGCGAAAGAGCGCAACAATGCGCCTCTGATCGTATGTGACCCGCGCTTCACACGCACGGCGGCCCATGCGGATGAATATGTGCGCTTCCGTCCCGGCACCGATGTGGCGCTGGTATGGGGTATTCTCTGGCACATCTTCGAAAACGGTTGGGAGGACAAAGAGTTCATCCGCACCCGTGTTTGGGGCATGGATCAGATCAAGGAAGAAGTGAAGCAGTGGAACCCGGAAGAAGTTGAACGCGTCACTGGCGCGCCGGGAGAACAGCTGCGTCGTGTGGCACGCCAACTGGTGAACAATCGTCCCGGCACCGTGATCTGGTGCATGGGCGGGACACAGCACACCAATGGCAATAACAATACGCGTGCGTATTGTATCCTTCAGTTGGCTCTTGGCAACATGGGCACAGAAGGCGGCGGCACCAACATCTTCCGTGGCCACGACAACGTGCAGGGGGCCACAGACCTTGGCGTTCTGTCACACACCTTGCCGGGCTACTATGGCCTGTCCAAAGGCGCATGGGCGCACTGGGGCCGTATTTGGGAAGAAGATGACGCATGGCTGGCTGGCCAGTTTGCCAAGACCACTGGCGCAGATGGCAAAGAGAAATCACTTCAGAACCTCACCGGTATTCCGGTGTCGCGCTGGATTGACGGTGTTCTGGAAGACCCGGACAACATGGACAACCCCGATAAGGTACGGGCCATGGTACTCTGGGGCCACGCGCCGAACTCTCAGACCCGCGGCAAGGAAATGAAGACCGCGATGGAAAAGCTGGACATGCTGGTCGTGGTTGACCCGTTCCCAACTGTTTCCGCTGTGCTTCATGACCGTACCGATGGGGTCTATCTGCTTCCGGCCTGTACTCAGTTTGAGACCCGTGGCTCTGCGACCGCGTCCAACCGGTCTTTGCAGTGGCGTGATCAGATCATCGAGCCCTTGTTTGAAAGCAAGCCTGACCATGAAATCATGGGGCTCTTTGCCAACAAGTTCGGCTGGGCTGATCGCTTCTTCCGCAACATCGAAATGGAAGATGAAAACACCCCAGTTGTTGAGAGCGTCACGCGCGAATTCAACAAAGGCATGTGGACGATTGGGTATACCGGTCAGTCGCCCGAGCGCATCAAGCTGCATATGGCGAACCAGCATACCTTTGATCGCACCACGCTGAAGGCCAACGGTGGTCCCGCTGATGGGGATTACTATGGCATGCCATGGCCCTGCTGGGGCACGGCAGAGATGAACCATCCGGGCACGCCGAACCTCTATGACATGTCCAAACGTGTCTCTGAGGGTGGTCTGACGTTCCGTGCACGTTTTGGTGTGGAGCGGGATGGTGACAATCTGCTGGCCGAAGGTGTGGCAAGTCTCGATTCCGAGATTCAGGATGGCTATCCAGAATTCACCATGCAGATGCTGATGGATCTGGGTTGGGATGGTGATCTGACCGCAGAAGAGCGTGCAGCGATTGATGCGGTTGCCGGGCCAAAGACCAACTGGAAAACCGATCTGTCTGGCGGTATTCAGCGGGTGGCGATCAAGCATGAATGTGCGCCATTTGGCAATGCCAAGGCCCGTGCCGTGGTCTGGACCTTCCCGGATCCTGTGCCGGTGCACCGTGAGCCGCTTTACACCAATCGTCGTGATCTGGTTGCGGATTACCCGACCTATGAGGATCGGAAATTCTATCGCCTGCCGACCATGTATGCCTCCATCCAGAAACAGGATTTCAGCAAGGACTATCCGTTGATCCTGACCTCTGGACGTCTGGTGGAATACGAAGGTGGCGGGGAAGAAACCCGCTCCAACCCTTGGTTGGCAGAGTTGCAGCAGGACATGTTCATCGAGATCAATCCGCGCGATGCGAATAATCTTGGCGTGCGTGATCGGGCGCAGGTCTGGGTCGAAGGTGCGGAAGGTGCCAAGGTCAAAGTGATGGCCATGGTGACAAACCGTGTTGGCGAAGGTGTGGTCTTCATGCCGTTCCACTTTGGGGGGCACTTCGAAGGAGAGGACTTGCGGAGCAAATATCCGGAAGGGGCCGATCCTTACGTGTTGGGTGAAAGCACCAACACGGCGCAGACCTATGGCTATGACAGCGTGACCCAGATGCAGGAGACCAAAGCGACTCTCTGCAAAATCTGGACAGCATAAGGAGGAAGAGAAATGGCAAGAGCGAAGTTTCTCTGCGACGCGGAACGCTGCATCGAATGTAACGCCTGCGTCACGGCCTGTAAGAACGAGCACGAGGTGCCTTGGGGCATCAACCGGCGTCGCGTTGTGACGATCAACGACGGAAATCCGGGTGAGCGGTCTATCTCCGTGGCCTGTATGCACTGTTCCGATGCGCCCTGTATGGCCGTGTGCCCGGTGGATTGTTTCTACCAGAACGAAGAAGGTGTGGTTCTGCACTCCAAAGATCTCTGCATTGGCTGCGGCTACTGTTTCTATGCGTGTCCTTTCGGTGCGCCGCAGTATCCGCAGGCGGGCAACTTTGGCAGCCGCGGCAAGATGGACAAATGTACCTTCTGTGCCGGTGGCCCCGAAGAAACCCACTCCACCGCGGAGTTTGCCAAATACGGTCGCAACCGTATTGCTGAAGGCAAGCTGCCGTTGTGTGCGGAGATGTGCTCCACCAAGGCGCTTCTGGCAGGTGACGGTGACGTTGTGTCCGCCATCTATCGTGAGCGGGTTGTGGCGCGTGGCTTTGGCACAGGTGCCTGGGGCTGGGGGACAGCCTATGAACAGAAGGGCGGCTGAGGCGGCTTTTGATTCCTACGGCGGCTTTTGCCGCCGTAGGACACTCTAATTTGAAGAATTCAAACATGCTCCGTTGAGGCACGAGGCCTCCGGTGAATGCATGTGGCTCAAACAACATGAGGATGTGATGCGCGCGCTTCTCTGGATCGTTCTTTCCCTGTTTCTGACGCTGCCTGCGGTGGCGCAGGATGCGGCTCCTGATCGGAGCACAACAGGCGGAGCCCAAACGCTTGAAGATATCATGGCCCGTCAGCGTGGCGAAAAGCTGGATGACAGTTTTCGCCGTGATGCCACCGGGCAAGGCAATGTCGAGGCCCTGATCGGGCAGTTGGGCACAAGGGGCGTGGCCTCTGATGCCGATGTGTTCCGGGCGCTACGGTACGGGAGTGCGGACACCAATACATCTGCGCGCGGGCCGACCACCGGCCTTTTGATTCAGGACAGCGGCATGGCCTGGCTCGCCTTCCGTGAGGGGCCGCTGCTGACCTATGGTTTGTATCTGTTGGGCGGCATGGTGCTGGTGATTGGTGTGTTCTGGGCCATGCGCGGCAAGATCATGATTGAAGGGGCCAAAACCGGACGCAACATCATCCGTTTTCTGGCGATTGAGCGCTTTTCGCATTGGGTGATGGGCGTGTCCTTCATTCTTTTGGGGCTGACCGGGCTTTTCCTGATCGCGGGGCGCAAGTTTTTGCTGCCATGGCTTGGGCATGAGGCCTATGCCAGTATCGCGCAGGCGGGCAAATGGGTGCACAACAATGTGGCCTGGGCCTTCATGTTGGCTCTGATCATGGTTTTCGTGATGTGGGTGAAGCACAACATTCCTGATCGCACGGATATCAAATGGATGGCGCAGGCGGGCGGATTGTTTACCAAGGGCGTGCATCCCCCGGCCAAGAAGTTCAACGCGGGTCAGAAGATTGTCTTTTGGGCGGTGATTGTGCTTGGGGTCTCCATTTCCATGTCGGGGCTGGCGCTGCTCTTTCCGTTTGAGCTGCCGATGTTTGCCAAGACGTTCCATGCGCTCAATATGACGGGGCTGCCGCAACTGTTCGCTGGGGGCGCTCTGCCAGAGGTACTGTCGCCTTATGAAGAGATGCAGCTGAGCCAGCTGTGGCATGGGATTGTGGCCTTTGTCTTCATCGCGATCGTGATTGCGCATATCTACCTTGGCAGTGTGGGTATGGAGGGCGCACTTGAGACCATGGCCACCGGTGAAGTGGATGAGCAATGGGCCAAAGAGCACCATTCGCTTTGGTATGAGGAAGAAATGGCCAAATCAGATGCCGCGCCGGATCAGGCGACCCCTGCCGAATAAATATGCGCTATCTCGGGCTGCTGATCGCATTGTGCCTTTGGCCCTTGGAGGCTGTGGCAGAAGATTTCTTTCAGTTGAAAGGACACGGTGGGCCCATCAAAGGCATCGCCGTGTCTCCCGATGGCAGTCGCATATTGACTGCGAGTTTTGACAATGCACTGGGGCTGTGGGTCAACCGACAACCACAGTGGCTGGAGGGGCATGATGCGGCGGTGAATGCGGTGGCTTTTGTTGATGAGGCGCGCGCGGTTTCCGCAGGCGATGATTTTGCGGTGCGCCAGTGGGATCTGGCGACTGGTCAGTCCAGCGTGCTTGGCCATCATCTGGGCAAGGTCCTGTCTTTGGCCGTGTCACCGGATCGGCAGTATGTGGTAAGTGCCAGTTGGGATAGTCGCCTTGGCGTATGGTCTTTGACAGGGGCCGCACCGCGTTTCATACAGGTGGGTGCCAACGTCAACGACGTGGCCTTTGCACAACAAGGCAGGGTGCTTTTTGTGGCCTCAGCGGATGGGCGCATTCGGGTATTTGATTTTGACAGGGGCACATTGGAGCAGTTGTTTTTGTCCAATGGCTTTGGTGTGAACACGCTGGTTTTGAATGAAGCGGCTGGCTGGCTGGCGTTTGGTGCGGTGGATGGCGTGACCAAGATCGTGTCTTTGGACAGTGCCGAGGTGATCAAGGACATCACTCTTGAACGCCGCCCTGTTCTGGCGATGGACATGAGCCGCGATGGAGGGATGCTCGCTGTTGGTGATGGGGAAGGGTATATCCTCTTGCTGAATAGGGTGGATTGGTCGATTGCCAGCGATATCAAAGCAACCCATCGTGGGCCGATCTGGGCGTTGGCCTTTGCGGCGGATGGTCAGAACATCCATGCCGGGGGACTGGATGATGCCATGTTCAGCTGGCCCCTGTCTGATCCGCGCGATGCGCCCCGCATGGTGGCCGAGGATCGGGATTTTCTTAACGGCAATGACCGCGCCTCCAACGGCGAGCGCCAGTTTCAGCGTAAATGCTCCATTTGCCACACGCTGACAGGAGACAGCGCGCGTCGGGCAGGGCCGACGTTGAAAGATTTGTTTGGACGTCCGGCAGGAACAGTGCCGGATTACACCTATTCAAAAACGCTTCAGGACGCAGAGATCGTCTGGAATGGACAAACCATTGATGCGCTTTTTGATTTGGGGCCAGACGTGTATATTGCGGGGAGTAAAATGCCAGTTCAACGCATTGCCCGCGCCGAAGACCGCGCAGATTTGATCGCTTATCTGCGCCTATACAGCGATATTGAGGACCAATGACATGAAGACGTTTTTTATGGCCTGTGTGGCGGTTGCCGTTATTTCCGTGGTTGCGTACTACGGCCTGCACGAAGCTGGTTTTGCCACCTCTGATCAGGCCAGCGGGAGTTCCGTAAGATTGGACTGACACGATGACTCAGATCGAGCGGCTCCGTCCGCAACTCAAAGCGCCGTCCGAATTTGGCATGGGGCTGTCCACAGCCTCTGTTTTGGTTGTGGATGATGAGCCGGGTATCCGTAACTTCATTGTCAAAATCCTCGATCCTGTCGTGGGGCGTATCGAGCAGGCGGCCAACACCGAAGTTGCCAGCCGCATGCTTGATGCCAATCACTTTGATATTGTGATTTTGGACAATGTTATGCCGGGCACCACGGGCCTTGAATGGCTGAGTGATCAGCGCAAGCTGGGCTTTTTTGCGGATACGATCCTGATCACAGCCTTTGCCGATATGGATACGGCGATTGAGGCGATGCGGGCCGGAGCTGTGGATTTTGTGCTCAAGCCATTTCGCTCCAACCAGATCCTCAATGCGGTTGCGCGCTGTTTGGATCGGGTGAACCTACGGCGTGAAAATTACCTTTTGAAGTATGAGCTTGCGTCTGGAAATGAACAGGTCCGGGCGCGGTTGCTTGGCAGTTCTCCGGAAATTGAGACGATCCGCGTAACGATGGCGCGGGCCGCGCCTTTGCCGACGCCCGTCTTGCTGACAGGGGACACTGGAACCGGCAAAGAAGTGGCGGCGCGGGCCTTGCATATGATGTCTCCCCGTGCAGATAAGCCCTTTGTTCCGATCAATTGTGCGACCATCGCGGGAGATATGATCGAACATGAGCTGTTTGGGCATATCCGTCAGGATGCAGGTGGCCGCACGGTGCGCCATGACGGTGTGTTTATGAACGCCAATGGCGGTACGCTCTATCTTGATGAGATTGTTGAATTGCCCCTGCCCGTTCAGGCGGCTTTGCTGCGGGTGATTGAGCACCTGAAGGTGCGGCCTGTTGGCTCCTCACGCGAGGTGCCGCTTGATCTGCGGTTTTTGTTTGCCACCAACACGGATCTGGAAGCCGCCGTCAAAGAGGGGCGTCTGCGTGAAGATTTGTATCATCGGATCAATGTGTTGAATATTCAGATGCCGCCGCTGCGCGCGCGCAATGGCGATCTGAAAGAGCTGGCGTTGATGTTTTTGCAGGAGATTTCCCGGTCGCTGGGCGTGCCGCCTCTCACCCTGTCAGAAGGGGTTTTGTTGAACATGGCGCGCTATGACTGGCCGGGCAATGTGCGAGAGTTGCGCAATCTGATTGAACGGTCTTTGATTGTGGGCGAATGGCCTGCGGAATTTGCGGCCAATGGATCCGATGAGGAAGTGGCGGCTGTGGACAGTCTTGCGGCGGTGGAGCGGCGCCATATTCTGACCGTGCTCAATGCCTGTGATGGCAACCGGGCAGAGGCGGCGCGACGGTTGGGTATTTCACGCAAGACCATCGACCGTAAATGTGCCATGTGGAATGACTGATAGGCTTGACAGGGCACCACGACCAAAGCGTCGGCCGACATCGGTGCGCATGCGATTGTTGGCGATCGCGCTGTTGCCGACGCTGGTCATCATGCCGATTTTCTTCATTATCACAGCGATCAATTGGTCATCGAGATTTGACAACCTATTGATCGCAAAGGTGAATGGGGAGCTGACCATTGCGGACCAATATCTCTCCCAATTGCTTGAAAACAGCACGTTGCGCATGCAGGCTATCGCCGATTCCGCAGGCTTCGTGAGCCGGGTGGCGGAGAATGACAGCAAAGGCATTCTGGCCCTGTTGGAATATCAGCGTGCGAAGCTGGAACTGGATTTTCTGTATTACATCACGCCGGAAGGCTCGGTGTTGTCGTCGCCCCAGTTTGTCGATGATCTGGGGCTGACGAAATGGCCTGTTGTTGCCGGGGCCTTGGCGGGGCAAGGGTCTGCCCGGATTGATGTTTTTGAAGCTTCTGATCTTGGGCAGGTCTCTCCGTATTTGGCGAATAAGGCGCGGATTGATCTTGTGCCGACGCAGGCTGCGGTGCCGACAGAGCGGAAGGTAGAGGCCCGTGGCATGATGGTGCATGCGGCCACGCCGATCTCTGGCAATGGGCGCAGCGGGGCGCTTGTGGGGGGCGTTCTGCTCAATCGAAACCTCACTTTTATCGATACAATCAATGACTTGGTTTATCCGACAGCCAGTTTGACCGAAGGCAGTCAGGGGACGGCGACGCTGTTTCTGGATGATGTGCGGGTGTCCACCAATGTGCGCCTGTTTCAGGACGAACGCGCGCTGGGCACGCGTGTGTCCGGTGTTGTGCGGGAAGCGGTGCTGGATCACGGAGAGGTCTGGTTGGATCGCGCCTTTGTGGTAAACGATTGGTATATCTCAGCTTATGAGCCGATCACGGACAGTTTCGGAAGGCGTGTGGGCATGCTGTACGTCGGCTTTTTGGATCAGCCGTTCCGGGATGCAAAATTCTCCACTATTCTGACTTTTGCCGTGGCTTTTGCGGTTATCGTCTTGATTTCCGTGCCCATTTTCCTGCGCTGGGCACAGCAGATTTTTGCCCCGCTGGAGCGCATGCTGCGGACGATTTCAAAAGTGGAAAAGGGCAACCTTGGGGCGCGCACCGGCGTGGAGAATTCTGGCGGTGAAATTGGCCGTGTGGCGGCACAGATGGACAGTCTGTTAGAGCAAATTCAGGAGCGAGATCGGGAGCTTACGCGGCGCGTGGCGGCGCGGACGCAGGATCTGGAAGAGGTCAACCGGCGGCTGGAGGCGACCACCAAACAGTTGGTGGTTTCCGAGAAACTGGCCGCCATCGGGGAGATTGCCGCTGGGATTGCACATGAGATCAACAACCCTGTGCAGGTGATACAGGGCAATTTGGATGTGGTTCGGGTGCAGCTGGGCGCTGAGGCGGATCAGATCAAGACGGAGCTGCGTCTCATTGATGAGCAGACTCATTCAATTTTCCTAATTGTAAACAAGCTATTACAGTTCACGCGCCCGGATGAATATGCTGAGGGCAGTGCGCAGCATCGCCCGGCGGACATCCTCTTGGACACCTTGCCATTGGTGCAGCACCTACTGAGCAACAGTGAGATCGTGCTGCATCAGGAGTTGAACAGTCTTAACACGGTTGCCATCAACCGTACGGAGCTGCAACAAATCCTGATCAATCTGATGGTTAATGCCATACATGCGATGCCAGAGGGCGGGGATCTGACGCTTGCTGCCGAAGATCAGCAGAGAGAGGGGCGTGAGGGTGTTTTGATCATCGTCAAAGATACGGGGATTGGCATGACGGCGGAACATCTGACCCGGATTTTCGATCCTTTTTTCACGACAAAACAAGGAGAAGGCACCGGACTGGGCCTTTCCATCACCAGTAAGTTGGTGGCACGCTATGATGGGGCTATTGAGGCGCAGAGCAGGCTGGGGCAGGGCACCGAATTTCATGTCTGGTTCCCGGCGGCAGGGTGCTGAGCAATGCGACACAGGTGCTGAAATTGGGCTCAAACACGGGGTGTCTGTATTACGTCTGTTTCACGTCTGTATTGCGTAGGTGTGATTTTTCGGGCCTAACTCGTTAACAAGACCCAAAAAAGTGCGTTTGAGGGCCCTGTGAGCGTGAATTTTGAAATGACGACGTCGCCAGAGGTGGCCCCAAAAAATACCCTGCGTTTGCGTCTTGAAGTGGTGCGCTTCCTTCTGGGGGCCGGGGGCGGTGTGAAAGATCGCATTGTGTTTTACACCTTGCTGTCTGGGCTCAGCCGCGCAGGTATGATTTTTGCGATCAATGAAACCGCGCGCCGCCATGGCGAAGGCTTCGGCTGGCCGGTGGTGATGCTGCTGTTTTGCGTGGTGAGCATGGTTGGCTTTGGCTATCTGCAGAAGGTGCGTGCCTTTACGCTGATCACCCGGATCGAAGCACAGATGCGCAATCGCCTTTCAACATTGTTGCTGCGGGCCAATATTGATTTCCTGATCAGCGGGCGCCACGGAAAAGTCTATGGGGCCATGACCGCTGAGGTCACCCAGCTGGCACAGGCGGTGGTGTTTCTGGTGGAGGGCATCGGGGCCTGTGTGGTTTTGCTCTTTGCCATCCCTTATCTGTTTTATGTGAGCTGGATTGCCGGGCTGGCTGCGCTTGGCGCGCTGATCATTGGGGGGATTTCCTTTGCGTTCCTGGATGGGCCGGCGCGCCGGTGGGCCTATCGGGCGGCGGATTCCTTTGCGCTTTATTGTGATCGGGTTACCGATATGCTCGGAGGCTGGAAGGAACTGCGGCTGCGGGCCAGTCGCCGGGCGGCTCTGGAGGCAGAGACACAGGGTGTGATTGAAACACAGGTGTTTCGCAGAATGCGCTCAGAGCGGTTGTTCGCGGGCAGCACCGCAGGCGCGCAATCGGCGGTGGCGCTGTTGTTGTGCTTTGTGGTGATTGCCCTGCCCTATCTACAATCTGGCGGGGCCGTGGCGATGTTTCAGGTGCTGACCATCGTGTTTTTGGTCAATGGCCCGACCGAGATGGTTTTCGCGGCCTTGCCGATGCTGAGCAAAGCCGAGAGCAGCTATGTTAAAATCAAACAGGTTGAAGCGGATCTTATGGCGGCACAAAGCCTTGCGCTGGCCGCACCACAGCAGACCGTCGCAGCGTTCTCTGAAATTGCCCTGCGTCAGGTGACAGCCGATGTGGGGGAGGCGCGTGAGGGCGTGGTGCCCTTTCATCTGGGGCCTGTGGATCTGACGTTTCATCCGGGGGAGACGGTGTTCATCTGTGGAGGCAACGGCTCTGGCAAGACCACGCTTTTGTCTTTGATCACGGGGATGCGGCACCCGGCCAAGGGCGAGATCACTTTGGACGGCGTGGCGTTGACGGATGCGACAACTGCTGGATACCGTGAGTTGTTTTCTGCGGTCTTTGCTCAGTTTCATCTGTTTGATCATGCCTATGGCCTCCCTGAAAGCGAGTTGGAGGCGCTTCAAGCGCGTATTGCGCAGTTGGGGTTGGCCAAACGTGTGCAGCTGTTAGGGGACAAGTTTTCCAACACAAGCTTGTCTGCGGGGCAAAGCCGTCGGCTGGCGCTGGCGGTGGCATTGGCCGAGCAGCGGCCGATCATTGTTTTGGATGAGTTTGCTGCGGATCAGGATCCGGCGAACCGGGCGTTTTTCTATGATGTGTTGATGCCGGAATTATCCGCATCCGGGCGGCTCGTTTTGGCGGTGACCCATGATGATCACCAATTTGGGAAGTGTGACCGCTTGATCAAGATGGACGCAGGGCGCATCGTGTCAGATGAGTATTTGACCAAAGAGATTTGACATCATGACGCAGAGGCAATGGGCTCCCAGCCGAGGCACAGGGTGGGCGATGTTGATAGCGCTGATCGCCACGCTGTTTGTGACGCTGACAGTAAATGTCCAGATTTATACCGCGCGCTGGAAGTTTGCCGCATTTTATCCTGACCTCAGTGCGACGCGCGCGCGCACTATCAGCGAGTCGATAGCGGATCCGCGCATTGGAGAGCCTTTTGCCATTTGGTTGCTGCTGTCGGCTGTGGCGCTGTTTGTCGGCGTTGTGCTCGTCAGTCTTCCGGCCTTGCGGGAACTGCAACGGCATGGGCGCGCAAGCCCGCGTGTTGTCGGTCTGACATGGTTGCTGGTGGCCCTGCAGGCGCTGGCGTCTGTCGGCATGGTGGTGTTGAGCCAGTATCGTTTCCCGGAGTTCCGTGATCAGCATATGGCGGGGAGCTATCTGTTTTTCTTTTCTCAGGCCTTTGCCATTGTGACCGGAGAGGTTTTGTCGCGCAGCTATGCCACCATGGGACCGGAGGGGACCGTGGTGGGGCGGGTGTGGTCACCGCGTTTTGGGCGCTGGCGGCGGGGCTATGTCTGGGTGCCGATTGTTCTTGGTGTGGTGTATCTGTGCCTGTTTCTGGGCAAGGGATATGCGCCGGAGGCCTATCGCTATGAGGTCTATGCGGCCTATGCCAGCACCGAGTTGCTGCTGTTAAGTGGATTTCTGTTTTACGTCACAAGTTATGTGCCGGACATGTGGTGCGCCTGGCGCGGCAGTCGCGGGGCTTACGGGTCTGTGATCTCTTCATCAGCCGCATCCTGAGCGCGCAGCATCTGTGTGGCGCGGCGCGCCCTTTGCAGGGCGGTGGCATGGGTCAGCACAGCAAAGAGCGCCAAGCCCCAAGCGATCAGCCCTGTGCCCAGCAGGCCAGCGGCGAGCATCAGGACACAGAGATAGATGATGCGCTCCATTCGTTCGAAGACATCGGGCCAGTCGGTGTTGGAGATTGGCATCTCAATGGCCGTGCGCGCCTTGGCGTAAGAGGTGATGACAGAGCCTGAGAAACAGGCCAGTGCCAGAGGCCAGACGTCGTGCAGATGGGCCAGCGTGGCGAGCACCACCAGCTCTTGATACCGGTCCACCATGGCATCGAAATAGCCGCCCGCTTTGGTGGACATGTTGCGCCGCCGCGCCACGGCACCGTCCAGCGCGTCAAACACAAAGGCCAGCGCGAGGGTGAGCCCATAGAGCGCGGCGGACTGGTGCCAGAGATAGGCGAGGGACACCAGAATGATCAGCACAAGCCCGATGAAAGTGACCTGATTGGGCGTGAGGCGCGCCTTGACCAGAGGGGTGGCCATGGCTTCCCAGAGCGGGTCGATGGTGGATTTCATCAGACCATCAATCATGGCGGTCTCCTTCAGGTGTAGCTGCGGATGGTGTGGCGGCGGATTTTGTCGAGGCTGTGTGCGCGGTGCGTGAGCGCGTCGCTGCGCTCAGGATCGGGTGTGTAGGTGGCAGAGCTGCGGGATTTGAGGCGGGCGGCGGCCCCTGTGACGCTGTCGGCCCAGCCCATGAGTGGGGCGGCGAGGGTGGCTGTGCCCAGCATGCCTGCGTGGCGGGCGGCGCAGACGCGCACGTTGCGTCCCAGAGCATCTGAGAGGGTTTGGGCAAAGGCAGGATTGGCGGCCAGACCGCCGGTGATGGAGAGCGTCCCGGAAGTTTGCGCGCCTTTCTCTCGCGCAACTTTGGACATGGCCCACCGCAGATTGAGCGCGACGCCTTCGATGGCGGCGCGGCGCAGGGCGGCGGCGTCGTGATGCAGGCTGAGGCCATGAAAAGTGCCCCGCAGGCGGTCATTGTCCACCGGCACGCGTTCGCCGGCGAGCCAGGGCAGAAACAGCGGATCATCCGGCTGTGGTGTGCCGATATCGGCATAGGGGTGTTCGCCGCCGCCGGTGATTGCGGCCACCCAATCCAGTGCGGAGCCGGCGTTTTCCTGACTGGCGATCAGGAGCGGGCGGAAGTTGAGGCCAGAGGTGACCGTGGCGTAGGAATGCGCGACGCTGAGGCGGCGGTTGGGAAAGAAACCTGCGATCCATGCGGAGGTGGCGACAGAGACATGCAGCGCCCCATCGGCCACTTCGCCGGAGCCAAGTGTGGAGGCCATGGCATCTGATGTGCCTGCCAGCACCTGAACATTGGCGCGCAGGCCAAGATCTGTGGCGGCTTGCGGCGTGAGCGGACCCACAACCGTGTCGGCCTGTGTGATCGGGGCCAGTTTACTCTGATTGATGCCGGTGAGGGCGCAGAGTGTTTCAGACCAGCCTTCGCGGCCAAGGCGCGTGTCCATCACCCATGTGAGATTGGCGCTTTCGGGGCAGGTGGTCATGGTGCCGGTGGCGCGATGCACCAGCCAGTCTTTGACATCCACCATCCAGCGGGTCTTGGCGTAGATGTCGGGCTCCTGCTGCATGAACCAGAGCATTTTGGCGGTTGGGTCCATGCCGTTTTTGGCAGGCGCCCCATTGGCGATGCGCAGCCAGCGGGCCAGACGCGGCGCGTTATACCCATGGATCTCGGGAAAGCCGCCCACGAGTTTTTTGCCCAAAGGGGCCGCGCGTTTGTCCAGCCATGTCAGGCAGGGGCGCAGCGGTGTGCCATCTTCGGCACAGCACACCAGCCCGAGCAGTTGGGAAGAAAACACCAATGCGGCGGCGCGGGATTTCAGCTCAGGAAGCTCCTGATGCAACGCGTGCAGCGCCTGTGCCAGCGCCTCCCACCAGTCTGTCGGGTTTTGTTCGGCGATGCCGCCGGGGGCGAGATTGAGGGGATAGGCGGCGGTGACGCGTGCCAGAATGGTCAGGGAGCTGTCCACAACGCCGACTTTCACGCCGGAGGTGCCGAAGTCGGCAGAGATGACAAGATCGCCTTCAATCAATGGCTTTATGCCCAAGTCTGGTCTTAAAAAATATGCAAATGAATGCTCTGAAGGTCTGGCATGTGGTCTGTGCTTTGGCAAGAGCTGTGCTGTGATCAGCCATGCAAGAGGGCCTCCTGCAAAAGGGTTTCATAGGCCGGGCCAACGGTGGTGACGTCAAAACGGGCAGCATGGGATCTGGCCCAGTCGCGGGCCGCGTTGTAGCGCGCCGGGGATGTGGCGAGGTGCAGCAGTGTCTCGGACAGAGCGACGGCATCGCCCGGCGGGCAGAGCAGGGATTTGCCCGCCTCGGTGAGAACCGTGGCGAAGCCATCGTTGGCGGCTGCAACGGGCACCGCGCCCGCCGCCATGGCTTCAATCAGCACAAGGCCGAAGCTTTCCCCATGCAATGCAGGGGCGACAAAGGCATGCGCCCCTGCGATGAGGCTTTTGGCGGCGGCTTGGCTGGGGGGCGCTTGGAAGGTGACATTTGCCAGCGCCAGATCCTGTGCTTGTGCGCGCAGGGTCGCCTCTTCTTCGCCGGTGCCTGCGATGATCAGCTGCGCCTGAGGCAGGGCGTGCTGAACCCTATGCCATGCCGTGAGCAATACAGAGACGCCTTTGCGGGCCTCAAGCCGCCCCATGTAGACAGCGCGAAAGTTGGCGGGCTTGCGGATCTCATCGGCGGCTGCGCGCCATGGCGCAAGGTCAATTGTCGGGGGCAGGATCAGAGGTAGCGGGTCTGCCCCTGCGGTCTTCCATTGCATGAAGGGCGCTTCGGAGGGGACAACAATGCGGTGGAGATGACGGTTGAAGTGATGCCCGACGCGGCGCAGGGCGGCGGCGAGGGGATCAAATCCGCTGCCTGTTGGCAGGGTGGCATGGAATGTGGCGATGGCGGGCAGTTTGAGCGCGCGCCAGATCTGCCATGGCATCAGCGGCGTCCAGGGCGTGTGCAAATGCACCACCTCTGCGCCCCAGTCTCGCAGGGCTGTCACCGTTTCACGTCGGCTGCGCGCTGTGGCGTGGCTGATTTCAAACTGCGTGCCATGGACGGAGAATGGTCGCGCGGTGCCCACTGTCATCACGCCGGGCTCAACTGTGCGCATCTCACCGGGCAGGTCTGTACTGGGCGGGGCGATGATTTTGACCTCGTGGCCCTGTTGGCGCAGCCATGCAGACAGGTCGCGGATATTGCTTTGCACCCCGCCGGGGCGGTCCATGGCGTAGGGCGTGATTTGCACGATTTTCATGGATGCCTCTTGTGCGAGATGGGAAGGATGCCGCGCAGTTTGCCCGCATGGTGGAGCTGTATGAGCGTGGCCACGGCGAGCGCAAAGAAGGCTGGCAAGGTGGCGGTGGCAGCCGGGGGCAGGACGGCATGGATGCCCAGAGCCCAGAAGGTTTTGACGGAGACAACGCAGAGATAGGCCACAGCGGCCAAGGCCAGCAGGCGAAACGGAGAGAGGCGGCGGGGGCCTGTGGCGAGGCTGGCAAGGCTGATACCCAGAAGCAGAAAGATACCCGGCAAGACGGGCGCGGCACGGCGCACGGCCACGGCTGTTGCCGCATCCGAGGCATTGGGGGCATGAGGCTGCGTGGCGATGTGACGGGCCACAGCTGTGGGCATGTAATAGGCATCAATGCCAAACCAGCGCAGGCGCATGGCATCAAAGGGCAGCGGCGTTGTGAGTGTTGCAAGCTGTTCTGTGGGACGATCGCTGTTGAGATGCCAGAGGGTAGCATTGGTGAAGGTCCAGAGGCCGGGGCGCGGGCCGGGGTGCAGGCTCTCGGCATGGAGCAGGTGGGTCAGCTCTGGAGTATCGACGCCGCCAAAGAGCCTCACATTGGTGAGATGCATGTCTGGGCCGCGGATGAGCGTGCCGTGCAGGGCGATGCCCTCCTGTACCAGCCATTGTGTGCCGGTGTCCCTGTTGTGATAGCGGTGTCCGTAGTCGCCGAGATTTTCCTGTACCTGCGCCGCCACTGCAATGGGCCGCAGCCATGCTTCGCCGGCCCATTGTATGGTGCCGAGCAAAAGGCCCGACAGCAAGACCGCGGCCAAGCGCAGCGAGGGGCCTGCGCCAGCGGCGGACAGCACCACATCCTCCAGACGTTGATGGCGCAACAAGGCGGCGACGAAACCGCCCGCCACACAGGCCATGGTCAGCAGGCGGGTGACAATGTCGATGCTGCGGTAGCTCACATAGGTGAGAAGCGTTTTTGCGAAGGGTGTGTGCGTGGTGTCTGCGCGGGCTTGCACAGAGGGCAGCCATTTGGCCAGGTCAATGGTGAGCGCCACCACCAGCAGCGTGAACATCAGGAAGGCGATCACGGAAAGATCCGTGCGCATCATCGTGCGCACGGCGAGGCCCGTATGGCTGCGCCAGATCATGTGCGGGACCTGTCTGGAGTCATCAGCGCCTCGCCGCGCAGGCCAAGCACAAGCAGAGGTGGACCTAGATAGAGCACAGAGGCCAGTGCAATCAGCAGCGGTGCGGACAGGCTCGCAGAGAGTGGTGTAATGGCGGCACGGCTGGCCACATCAACGCAGAGCATCAGGAGCGCGGCCAGCGGCAGGGAGATCATGCGCAGTGCCCCGCGGGGCGCGACCACAAGGGCGGCGAGTGCGAGCAGCCCGGCCATGGGCACCATAAGAGCCCGTGTGATCAGGCGGGTGAGGCGCGCGGGCTCATCCCCTGTGAGATTAAGCAGGCGCTCTGCGGGGCTGCGGCTGGTATCCGCAGGTGGGAGGGCATCAGACATGGAGAACGCAAAGCTGGCGGTCTCTGTGGTGAAGCGGTTGAGGATTGGCGCGGGCTCTGTTGGGGCGGG
>NZ_CYPW01000006.1:170284-323223 GCF_001458175.1 Shimia marina | reverse complement strand
GGTGTTTCTTGCGGCTGAAACACCAGCAATTGTCCCCCCGCCTGTGATGCGGGATCCTGCGCGGGCAGGGCGACAAAAGTGGTGTCATTGAGGGTTTGAACGGCGGTTTTCGTGGTGCCGTTTTGCATGCGGGACAGAAGGTGGTTTTTCTGCAGCTCAGCAAGGGCAAGGCGCTCCCCGTAGCGTGCCATGGGGTGCAGAAGCCCGGCGTTCAGGACGCTGATCACGCCGCCCAAGGTGCCGATCAGCAGGACGGCGGCAATCACCCGTGTCCAAGCAACGCCTGCGGTGGCAAGGATGATCAGCTCACCGCGATTGCGGGCGTCTTGCGTGGCGAAATAGGTGGCGATCAGCAGGCTGAGAGCCAGTGCCAGATCAAGAATTTCGGGCAGTTTGAAGCTCAGCAGGTGCAACACATCAAGAGCGTGGCCTTGTGCGCGCAGCGCATGTTCCATCAGGGTGGTGAAGCTTTCGGCCAGAAAAATCGCCTCAATCACCGCCAGCAGAAGCAGGAGCCTCAAAAGCAAGGGCTTGCCCAGCACGCGCAGCACTGGAAGGCGGGGAAAGAGGGGCGCAGCCTTCATGGGGTCAGTGTCACTGCGGGAGGGCTTTGTGGCAAGTCTGTCACCAGAGATAGATCAGCAGGTTGAGCGCGGTGAGCCCGCCGCCTGCGGCGATCCAGCTGTCCAGACTGTCCAGCAACCCGCCCTGACGTGGCAGGAATTTGGGATAGTCTTTGACCCCGGCCAGACGTTTGTGGCGGGAGGCGGCAAGATCGCCGGCGACGGCGAGGCCCCCTGTCAGGAGCGCGGTGGGTGCGGTGAGCGCAAGTGGGAAACCCCAGATGATGGCGGCGGCGCAGGCAGCTAACAGCAGAGCGGCTGCTCCGCCGACAAGTCCTTCGACGGTTTTATTTGGGCTGACACCTGGGAAAGCCTTGGTACGGCCCAGAAGGCTGCCAAAAAACAGCGCGAAACTGTCAAAGATCTCGACCATGACATAGGTTGCGAGCATCAGTGCAGTGAGGTTGGGCGACACGGCGCCATGGGCCAGAAGTGCGAAGGGCAGGACGGGGAACAGCAGAATGTTGGTGATGCGGTACTTGTGCACTGTGATGGCGCAGGCTTTGCAGGCGAAGAGGCCAAACCACAGCGCCGCGCAGGCCAGCGCGACAGGCACATAGAGCGCGCTTGAGACAGTGAGTACGGTGGCGGTTGTTACGCAGAGGATGACGTAGCGGTCCTGTGAAAAGCGCAGAGTTGCCACCTCATAGCTGATCCGGGCGGCGGCGAGGGCTCCGGCCGCAATGAGCACCTGCGGCCCCATCATAAAGAGCCCACAGAGACACAACATGATCAGAGTGGCGCTGAGCAGGGTGCCCATTAAGGCGAGGCTCTTGCTGCGCAGCGCGGGCCAGAGCGCCATCACCGCCAAAAGGGCAAAGCCCGCGCCGATGATGCTGCTGGCGACCAGCGCGATTTTGTGAATCATGAGCGGGGTCATGATGCGCCATGCCGCGCGATGATGTGCTTTTGATACAGCCGCAGCAGCGGCGCAAGCAGGCTGCCAAACCGGTAGAGCAGCGTCATTTGCAGCCCCGGGGTCACCACAGGGTGACCTGCCTGCATGCCGTGGATCAGTTTCCTGGCGATCTCTGAGGGCTGTGCGCGCCCGCCGCCAGCGGTGATTTTCTGTGTCGCCAAAGGTTTGGTGCGCAGCTCTTCGGCCAGTTGGGGGGTGTCGGTGTCTGGCGGATAGATCAATGTCACTGAGATATTTTTGGGGGCCAGTTCCAGATGCAGGATCTCTGACAGGCCCCGCAGCGCGAATTTGGAGGGTGCATAGGCGCTATAGCCATAGATGCCGAAGAAGGCCGCACCTGAGGCGATCAATCCAATTTTGCCGCCCCCTGCGGCGGCCATTGGACCGGACAGGATGTCGGTCAAAGTGAGTGCGCCCAGGTAGTTTACAGCCATGTGGCGCGCGTGCAGTTCATAGCTTTGTTCGATAAAAAGGCCTGGCGTGGCCATGCCGGCGCTTGCAACGGCTATCTCTGGGGGGGCCAGTTTTGCCATAGCATCTGTGAGTGCGGCCACGAAGTCATCACGGTTGGCGACATCCACGGCATAGGTTTCCACTTGAATGTCCGGCGCATCGGCCAGAATGGCGGCGCGGGCCTCAAGCAGTCTGGCCGCATCACGGGCAAAGAGCGCAAGGTTGTGGCCTTTGACCGCCAGCGCATGCGCTGTGGCAAAACCGATGCCACTGGAGCCGCCGGAAACAAAAGCCGCGCGCATCGGATCAGCCGCCTTGTTGGACAAATTTCAACACAACATCATGGGCATCGGTATCTTCGATTTGCTCAGGGGGATGTTTGAATAGGAAGGCGCTGGCCTCTGCGATGGGGCCTGCCAACCCACGATCCCGGGCGATGCGGGCCAGCCGGATGGCCACCAGCGCTTCGGCAGCGGCATTGGGGCTGTCCTCGACATCCAGCCGCACTTCGATATTGGTGCGTGCGCCCCCAAACAGGCGGCCTTCAAGCCGCACATAGGCCACTTTGCGGTCATTGAGCCATGGCACATAGTCGGAGGGGCCAATGCGGATATCATTGTCGTGCAGGCGCTGTTCCATGGCGGCCTGCACGGCCTCGGTTTTGCTTTCCCGTTTGTTGGAGAGGCGGGCGTTTTCGCTCATGTTGAGGAAATCCGTGTTGCCGCCCACGTTGAGCTGATAGGTGCGGTCAATCTCAACCCCGCGCATTTCTGCCAGATTGGCAAGCGTGCGGTGCAGGATTGTGGCCCCCATCTGTGCTTTGAAATCATCGCCAAGAATGGGCAGGCCTGCGGCATGGAATTTCTCAGCCCAGACGGGATGGGAGGCAATGAAGACCGGAATGCCATTGACCACGGCCACCCCCGCCTCCAGCGCGCAGTCCACATAAAATTCGACGGCTTTCTGGGATCCTACGGGCAGGAAGATGATCATCACCTCAGCGCGCAGGTCTTGCAGTTGGCTGACGATCTCTGCCTTGGAAAGCGCAGGGGCTTCAGACAGGCGGAAGCTGCGGTCCGCGGGGTTGGCCAGCATGTGGCTTGCCACGCCATCCAGATCGGGGCCGCGCAGTACGGGCCCAGTGTGTTCGGCCACATCGGTATGAAACTGTTCTGTGCAATTGGGCGGCGCAAAGGCGGCTTCACCCAGCGTCTTGCCAACTTTGCGGCTGTCGACGTCAAAGCCAGCCACCAGATCGACGTCAGCAGGGGTATAGCCACCCAAATCAGGGAAACTGACGCCGATGGCTTTGTCTCCTAGGGCGCGACAGTAGGAGACGCCTTGTATGAGAGAGCTGGCGCAGTTGCCAACACCGACGATGACGGTGCGGATGGGTGTGGGGGACAATTGGGTCATTGTGAATAAGTTCCGCCGGAAACGGCAATGTTATGCGTTACATAAAGTCCGGTCTGTGGGTCGCGCGTGTAAAGGCGCAGCCCGGTGACCTTGGGCAGGAGGCCGCTGTCATCGACATCCAGATAGGCGTAAATCAATTGGTAGTCTTGGTTGTTTTGGCGTGTGAACAAGGCCGCAGAAAAAGGGCCGGTCTGGCGCAGTTCGAGCCGATGTTCCTTGAGGGCATTGAAGGTGACAAAACGTTGATTTTGAGACGTCTGCGTCAGGCGCACGCCAAAGCCAAAGAGGCGTTCATACCAGCGCAGTGGCATAATGGCGCCTGCATCTGCGAAGCGCCGCCAGTAGACTGCGATGGGGGCGGTGGCATCCAGATGACCGTTGGCGTCAAAACGCGCGGTATACACCACGGTGTTGGCATTCAATGTGCGCTGCAGGAAGAACAGCTGTCCTGGCTCTTCGGGATGAGGAAACCCTGCGTTGGCCGTGGGCAGCTGCGCTGTGTTTTGTGTCGAAAGAATGCTGAGTTTTGGCTTTGCCTGTGCATTTGGCAGGAAGGCAAACACCCCCAGTGTCATCAAGAGCAGGGCACGAAACCCTTCCCAGAAACGCGATGCGTTCTGGCTTGCGCGGGCGGGATGACTTTCCCAAAGTGTTTCGCAAGTCTGATCGTGCATGGGATTTATTCCGCGCTCATCCGTCTGCGCAGAGCGGTTGCGGCCTGCGCGGCTTTCTCCACCGCCGCAATCACCCGATCAAGGTCTTCGGGGCTATGGGCGGCTGAGATGAAAAAGCGGATGCGCGGCATGTCTTTTGGCACGCCAACATGCACAACCGGCGGCGCATATATGCCTTGTGCCATCAGAGCGTCGGCGACAAAGACGCAGTCTTCTGGTGTCTCAAACAGGATAGGCACCACGGCTTCACCGATGGCGGTGCCGGTGTCCAGCCCAGCTTCGGCGGCCCTTTTGAGAAAATACTGAGAGTTGCTGCGCAGGGTTGTCACCCGATCAGGCTCACTGCGCAAGAGTCGCAGGGCCGCATGGGCGCTGGCCACTGTCGATGGCCCCAACCCGACGGAGTAGACAAAACCGGGCAGGCAGAATCGCATCCACTCGATGACATCGGCATTTGCGGCAATGAAACCACCGGAGGAGGCGAAGCTTTTGGAGAGCGTGCCAATGGCCACTTCAACGCGGTTTGGGTCTTCGCCAAAATGCTCGCAGAGACCGCGCCCCGTGGTGCCAAGCACACCGTAGGAGTGGGCCTCATCCAGCAGGAGCCATGCATCGTAGGCATCTTTCATGTCCAGCAGGCGCGGCAGGTCTGTGATGTCGCCGTCCATAGAGAAAAGTGCGTCGGTACAGATCAGGACGCGGCCATATTCGGCCCGATGTTCGCGCAGCAGACGTTCCAGATCGTCCAGATCATTGTGGGCAAAGGTCTCAACATGCGCTTTGCAGCTGCGCGCACCGACCATGATGGAGTTGTGGGACAACTCATCCACCAGCACCAGATCGCGCGGCCCACACAGGAGGCCAATGACGGAGACATTGGTGAGATAGCCCGAGATGATGGACAATACGCCGCCCACACCCAGGAAATCTGCCAGATCTTCTTCGAGCGCGCGATGGGCCAGACGTTCACCGCCAACAAGACGGGAGGCCCCGACCCCTGTGCCCTGTGCTTCAATGGCTGCTTTGGCTGCGCCTGTTGTGGCGGGATGGTGCATCAGGCCGAGATAATCATAGTGAGACATGGACAGATAGCCCTGTGGCCATTGGTCTGCCTGTGCCTGAAGCCCATCGGTGGGCACAAAATACGGGTGGCCATTCTCGATCAGGGCGCGCCCGCTGAGGCGAAAGCGACGGTCCGCAAATGCAAGGAAACTCTGGTTAACTGTCTTCATAAAAGTCTCCGCAGCGGTGGGCTGCGCCAAAGGGCAAAAAATCAAAAACGAACCAAACAAACGGCAGATAAAAAAGACTGCGGCTCAAAAGTTAATATGACGGCTTAGTCGCATCCGGTCCAGAACAATGCAAGTCGGGAGTGCATGGCCTTGCGGTGACCCGCCGTTTGAAGCGGGCAGTGATCGGCAATTGTGCACTTCGTGAACAGTGCAGAGAGCCTAGATGCTTGCGAGAGCTGAAATAATCATGTTCAGTTGACAAAAAGCCGCTCTGCCGCGAGGTGGGACGAAAAGAGCGTGGCGAGGGACATCGGTGTGACGGCACTTTTGACTGTGGAGAATCTGACGATCGGGTTCGGCAAT
The DNA here is from genome assembly GCF_001458175.1 of Shimia marina. GTDB lineage: Bacteria > Pseudomonadota > Alphaproteobacteria > Rhodobacterales > Rhodobacteraceae > Shimia > Shimia marina. Next base: position 317,543 of record NZ_CYPW01000006.1, on the reverse strand, counting down.
GCCGCGCCTGTGGTGGACGATGTCAGCTTTTCGGTTGCCCCGGGTAAAACCCTGGCATTGGTGGGCGAAAGCGGGTCGGGCAAAACACTGAGTTGTCGGTCTGCGCTGCGTGTTCTACCGGGATCGGCGCAGGTCCGGTCTGGCAAAATCACCTTGGTTGGGCCTGATGGGGCTGCGGGTGTCGATCTGCTTGGGCTTGGTGAACGCAAGATGCGGGCCATTCGAGGCGGGCGAATTTCGATGATCTTCCAAGAGCCTATGCGCTCTTTGTCTCCCCTGCACCGCATCGGGAACCAAGTGTCGGAAGCGCTTAAACTGCATCACAACTTTGATGCCAAAGAGCGCAAGCGTCGTGTGTTGGCGATGTTTGAACGTGTGGGGTTTCCAGATCCTGTGCGGGTCTATGAGAGCTATCCGTTTGAGCTCTCGGGCGGGATGCGACAGCGGGCCATGATCGCGATGGCGATGGTGGTGCGGCCGGATCTTTTGATCGCCGATGAGCCAACAACGGCACTGGATGTGACCACGCAGGCGCAGGTGCTGGGGCTTATCAAGGATTTGCAGGCTGAATACGGCATGGCGGTGATCCTTGTGACCCATGATCTGGGTGTGGTCGCCAATATGGCGGATGACGTTGTTGTGATGAATCGGGGCCGTGTGATGGAGGCGGGACCAGCGGAGCTGATCCTGCGTGATCCGCATCACCCGTATACAAAAGATCTGATGGCGGCGGCGCCTGAAATTCCGGCCACGCCTGCGAGCCGTTCCAAGGAAGAAGAGCGCGACTATATTCTGGAGATGCGCTCGGTCAATAAAACCTATGTGCTGAAAGGCGCTTCGGCCTGGAAACCCAAGACGGTGGTGCAAGCGGTGCGCGGCATCGACTTTGGCGTGGAGCGTGGCAAGACGCTGGCCGTTGTTGGTGAATCCGGTTCAGGGAAAACCACCTGTGCGCGGATGGCGCTGGGCGCAGAACGTGCTGACCCCGGAGCTTCCATCCTGTTCCGTGCCGAACCGGGCGCGGAGGCGGTGAATCTGCAGGATCTGGACCGGGCGGAACGGCTGGCCTTTCAGCGCAAGGCACAGATGGTGTTTCAGGACCCATACAGCACCCTCAATCCACGGATGCGGGTGAAAGATGCGCTTTGTGAACCGCTGGATATTCATGGCATTGGCACGGCGTCGGAACGGATGGATCGTGCTGTGGAAATCCTGAAGTGGGTTGGGCTCAGCGAGAACATGCTGACCCGCTATCCGCATGCGTTCTCGGGTGGTCAGCGGCAGCGCCTGTCGATTGCGCGGGCTTTGATGCTTGGCCCGACGTTTTTGGTCTGTGATGAGCCGACATCTGCGCTGGATGTGTCGGTGCAGGAACAGGTGTTGCAACTGCTGGAAGACATTCGGGATCGACTGAACTTGAGCTATCTGTTCATCAGCCATGATCTGGCCGTGGTGGCGCGGATCGCCGATGAGGTGGCCGTCATGCGCGCCGGTCTTGTGGTGGAGCAAGGTCCGCCGGAACAGTTGTTTTACAATCCGCAGCATCCTTACACCAAAGCGTTGATTGCCGCGCAGCCGGAGCCGGACATCGCCCGCCCGATCAATCTCAACATTGTGGCGCAGGGGGCGGGTGATCCGTCCAGCTGGCCTGACGCCTTTCGGTTTGATGGTGCTAAGGCCCCGCCGCTGACTGAAACGGCCCCCGGACATAAGGTACGCTATCATGCTTAAGACACAGGTTGTTGCGTTTGCATTTGCCGCCCTTGGGGCCTTTGGCTTCACTGCCGCGCTGGCGACGGAGTATCCAGAGAGCGCGTTTTGGCAGGAAGAGGTGAGCGCAGGCAATCTGCCGCCTGTGGCAGAGCGTGTCCCCACCGTGCCCAAGGTTGTCGATCTCACGCTGCGCAATCGGGACGTGGGGCAACAGGGCGGCACTTTGCGCACCATGGTGACCCGATCCAAGGATGTGCGCCAGATGGTGGTCTATGGCTATGCGCGTCTGATTGGCTACAACGAGCGCTATGAGCTGGTGCCGGATATTCTCGAGGCGTTTGAAAACGAAGACGACAAGAAGTTCACCATGCATTTGCGCCCTGGCCATAAGTGGTCTGACGGGCATCCGTTTACCTCTGAGGATTTCCGTTATTGGTGGGAAGATGTGGCCAATAATGAGCTGCTGTCGCCCTCTGGCCCGGTTGATTTTCTGCGGGTGGAAGGGGAACTCCCCAAGGTAAGCTTCCCTGATGCGCAGACTGTCATCTATGAATGGTCCAAGCCCAATCCACAGTTCTTGCAGATGCTGGCAGAGGCGCGCCCGCCTTTCATCTACCGCCCAGCACATCAGTTGAAGCCCTATCATGCGGATTATACCGATGAAGAGACGCTAAGCGATCTGTTGTATGAGGCCCGTGTGCGCAGTTGGGCGGCGCTGCACAATCGTCTCGACAATATGTATAAATTCGACAATCCGGATCTGGCGACGTTGCAGCCATGGATGTTGGCAACCAAGGATGGCAAGAGCCGGTTCCTGTTTGTGCGCAACCCGTTTTATCATCGGGTGGACACCAATGGGGTGCAGCTACCCTATATTGATGTGGTGGAAATGCAGGTTGTTGCGCCGGGTCTTGTGGCGGCCAAGGCCAATGCAGGAGAGGTTGATCTTCAGGCGCGGGGATTGGATTTCAAGGATGCGGCGATCCTCAAGAAAGGCGAGGCCACTGGCAATTATGAGACCAAGCTCTGGGCCAATGGTACTGCCAGCCAGATCGCGATTTATCCCAACCTGAACTATCATGATGACATGTGGCGCGAGACGCTGCGCGATGTGCGGTTTCGCCGGGCGCTATCCTTGGCGATCAACCGTAAGATCATCAACAGAGGCCTGTATTTTGGCCTGGCCAAAGAAGGTGGCATGACGGTGCTGCCCATCAGCCCGTTCTACAAAGAAGAAAACCGCAAGGCCTGGGCCGTGCGTGATGTGGCGCAGGCCAATGCCCTGCTGGACGAGATGGGATTGGATCAGCGTGATAAGGATGGGTATCGATTGCTGCCGGACGGGCGGCCTGTCTGGGTGGTGGTGGAGACCGCTGGCGAACGTCAGGAAGTTGAGAATGCGCTTCAGATCATCATCGACAACTGGGCAGAACTGGGTGTGAAGCTGATCATGCGCCCGCTGGAGCGCGATATTCTGCGCAATCGGGTCTATTCCGGGGAAAGCATGATGTCGACGTGGTTTGGCTGGGACAATGGCTTGCCACAGACCTATACCTCACCAGGCTATCTGGCACCGTGGGATCAGGCGTTCCAATCCTGGCCCATGTGGGGGCAATATCATCAAACCCATGGGGAAGTGGGTGAAGCGCCTGATATGGACGCCGCTATTGAGCTAAACGATCTGGCACATGAATGGACACGCGCGTTTAGTGCGGTGGAGCGTGGCGCGATCTGGCAGAAGATGGTGGATATTCATGCCGACAATGTGTTTGCCATTGGGTTGCTCAATGGCGCGCCACAGCCGGTTGTGGTCTCCAATCGCTTGCGCAATGTGCCTGAAAAAGCGATCTGGGCCTGGTCGCCGGGGGCGCATTTCGGGGTGCATCGCCCTGATGAATTCTTTTTTGTGGAATAGGAGTGCCTCATGGCTCTGCTGCGCTTTGCGGTTTTCCGTTTCCTGACCATGCTGGCGACGCTTGTTGTGGTGTCGGTGCTGGTGTTTGTCATCATCACCCTGCCGCCGGGCGACTACCTGTCCAATCAGATCAATGAGTTGCGGGCGACGGGACAATCGGCGGGCATCGCCAAGGCAGAGTTCCTGCGTGCGGAGTACTCGCTCGATCAGCCCTTGTGGAAGCAATATATGATCTGGGCGGGTTTTATGCCGGGGCCGCATGGGTTTGCCGGGCTGTTGCAGGGCGAATTCGGCTGGTCGTTTGAATACGACAAGCCGGTGGCGGACCTTGTGGGCGGCGCGCTTTGGATGACCGTGCTGGTCAATCTGGCGGCGGTATTGTTCATCTATGCGGTGGCGCTGCCGCTGGGGGTGTTGGCGGCGGCCAAATCAAAGACCTGGGTGGATTACACCTCGGCTTTTGTGGGCTATCTCGGGCTGGCGACGCCGAACTTTCTGCTGGCGCTGATCCTGTTTTACTATGGCAACCGCTATCTCAATCTGCCGATTGGCGGCTTGATGGATCCGCAATATGAGGGGCAGCCGATGAGCTTTGACAAAATGAAGTCTGTGCTCATCCATCTGATCATCCCAACCTTTGTGATTGGCACCTCTGGTGCGGCGGCAATGATGCAGCGGCTCAGGGCGAATCTGTTGGATGAGTTGGGCAAACCCTATGTGGAAACCGCTCGCGCCAAAGGGCTGAGTGAGCCACGGATGCTCTCCAAATATCCGTTGCGGGTGGCGTTTAACCCCTTTGTGGCCGACATTGGCACGCTGCTGCCCTCGCTGGTGTCGGGGTCTGTTCTGGTTTCGGTTGTTCTGGGGCTTCAGACCATTGGACCACTGCTGCTATCGGCGCTGAAGTCGCAGGATTTGTTCCTGTCGGCCTTTGTGTTGATGTTTGTGGCGCTGTTGACGCTGATTGGCACATTGATTTCGGATCTTCTGCTGGCGCTGCTTGATCCGCGCATTCGGTTTGGAGGGCGGGAGCGATGAGCATGCAACCGGATGGACGTTTTGTAGATCAGGCGCCCTATGATCCCGTGGCCGCCGCAGAGGCGCGTAGTGCAGAGCTGGATATGTCCAATGCGCGACTGCTGTGGCTGCGCTTCAAGCAGCACCGGCTAGGGCTGGTGAGTGCAGCCTTCCTGCTGCTGGCCTATCTATCGCTGCCTTTTGCGGGCTTTATCGCGCCCTATTCCCCCAATGAGCGGCTTGAAGATTATATCTATGCGCCGCCGCAGGCCGTGCATCTGTTTCATGAGGGCAAATTCATCGGGCCGCATGTCTATCCGACCACGGCGGAGATGGATCTGGAGAGCTTCAGCTGGAAATATGTGCCTGACTACGACAGCCCGGCGAAGCTGAACTTCTTCTGTGAGGGGGCAGAATATCGTCTTGCTGGGCTGTTTCCTTCGACCACGCATTTGTTCTGTGCGCCGGAGGGGGCAACGCTGTTCCTCTTTGGTGCGGACCGTTTGGGGCGTGACGTGTTTTCGCGTATTTTCTATGGGGCGCAGCTTTCACTGACTGTGGGGCTTGTAGGGATCACCGTGTCTTTTGTGATCGGGATCATTCTGGGCTCAATTGCCGGGTATTTTGGCGGTTTCCTTGACTGGATCATCAACCGGGTGATCGAAGTGCTGCGCAGCCTGCCGGAGCTGCCATTGTGGTTGGCGCTGTCGGCGGCGGTGCCGTCTCATTGGGGACCGGTGTCGGTGTTTTTCATTATTTCCATCATCTTAGGCATTCTGGACTGGCCGGGATTGGCGCGGGCGGTGCGGTCCAAATTCCTGTCTCTGAGGGAAGAGGAATTTGTCAAAGCGGCTGAAATGATGGGGGCCAAGCCGAGCCGGGTGATCAAGAAGCATCTCTTGCCCAACTTCCTCAGCCACCTGATTGCCAGTGCGACGCTATCTATTCCGGCGATGATTTTGGGGGAGACGGCGCTTTCGTTCCTTGGTCTTGGTCTGCGGGCCCCGGCGGTCAGTTGGGGCGTGATGCTCAATGATGCGCAAAATCTGGCCTCGATTGAGATCTACCCCTGGACGGCGATTCCGATGTTGCCGATCGTGATTGTGGTGCTGGCCTTCAACTTCTTTGGCGATGGGCTGCGCGATGCGATGGACCCGAACCGAAGTTAAGACGTTCAGCGACAGACCGAATATGTGGGGCGGCGCGCTGCGCTGCTGAGGTTCTCGCGGGTTTCTTCGAAACGTGCGCGCGCGGCGTTGACCAGTTCTTGGTCCCGCAGGCTCCATTTGGCGCTTTGCTCAGAATGCGTGCGGCGTGGGTGCGGGGCGGCCTCGCGCTTGGGGGCTTCCTGCGTGCGTTTGCGTTCTGTGGTGCGGGCGGTCTTGCGCTTTGCTGTGGTTTGAGTACGGCCGTTTTCTGCCTTGTAGGTACGGGCGGTGCGGGGGGGCGCAGGCGTCTCTTTGGGGGCCTGTGCAGCTTTACGGCGTTTGGGGTTGCGTGGTGGCTTCTGATCCTGTTGTGACCTGTGATGTGTGAGCGCGTCAAAAGCCGCGTTTATTTCACCCATGCGGCGGCTGGCCTCTTCGGGATCTGTTTTGGCAAGGTCCGGGTGATAGCGGCGCACCAATTTGCGCCAGGCCGAGCGCATCTCTTTCTCAGATACGTCTGGGGTGACGTCCAGAAGGCGATATGCGCGTTCGATCTCCGGTGACATGCCAAAGCCCTCTTTGTACTGACCGTGTTTTCAATTCATTTGCCGATAATTTTATATACCTTTTTTACCGTTTGTTCATAAGCGGTGATGGGCGGAATGGTTAACAGGCTCTGGCGCAAAAGCTCACACCGCCATAATGTGTGCAGATCATCACTGCGCGGCGAGCAGGGCTCAAAATGAAAAGAGCCGAGGCGAAGGCGCCCCGGCTCTCTAAGCGTTCGTGAGGGAGGTGGTCAGTCGCCGCCGCCACCTGCGGGGCCGCCCTCCATGGCGTCCTCATCAATGGCGGCTTCGACGGCTCCTACAACGGCTTCGCGCTGTTTTGGGGTCAGCTCTTCGGCTTTCTCATCATCGGCGATGCGCACGGTAACTTCACGGTGGGCAAATTTGATGCCTTCACGCGCAAAGAGCTCTCGGATCTCCTGATAGACTTTCTTGCGCACCAGCCATTGATCGCCCGGTTTGGTCATGAATTTCACCCGGATGATCATGGCGCTGTCCTGCATTTCCACCACACCCTGCGATTTCAGGGGTTGGATGAAGTTGTGGCCAATGACCGGATCATCGAGCAGCGCAATTCCGAGATTCTTCACCAGTTTGCGCACCCGTTCCACATCGGTGTCATAGGTCACGCGCAGTTTGAGTTTCATGATTACCCAATCGCGCGAATAGTTGGTGAGATACTGAATTTCGCCAAAAGGAATGGTGTGGAGGGGCCCCAAATGGTGGCGCAGTTGAAAGGAGCGGACAGAGATTTTTTCCACCGTGCCTTTGACGGATCCGATGTCGATGTATTCGCCTTTGCGGAAGGCATCATCAAACAGGAAGAAGGCCCCGGAGAAAATGTCGCGCACCAGAGATTGCGCCCCAAAACCCACCGCCAGACCAACAACACCGGCACCGGCAAACAGGGGGCTGACGTTGACGCCCAGTTCCATCAGCACAATCAGGATAATGGTGACCAAGATCACCAGTAGAATGAAGTTACGAAACAGCGGGAGGAGCGTGGCCAAACGGCTTGCGCTGGCACCGCCGCCTTCGTCGCCGAGCTCGGCTTCGGCCTCCGAATCTCCAGATTCCTCGCGGATGCGGCGGTCGATCCAGATGCGGAAGGTGTGAAAACCGATATAGCCCATGAAGAGGATCACAACCACATCCAGCATGCGACCGCTGACCATGTCATCTGTCAGCATGTGGTCGAGGTTGAAGATGTAAAGCGCGGCATAGAGGCCGGCGACCAGCGCCAGCACACCGGAGACACGGCGAGCCAGTTCTTCAAACGTGTTCATCTGACGGTGATCAATCAGATCTTCGAGCAGGCTCAGTTCCTGTTCCTGCTGTTCAGACAGCGTGCCCTCATCTTCGGCTTCTTCGCGCAGGGCGTCGGCCGCATCGTTCATTTCTTTGACGTTACGACTGCGTTCAAAGTAGCGCTCAATGCCGTAGTTGATCGTCGCATAGACAACCAGAACCGCAGTCAGGATCACATAGGCCCCGGCGATCAGGGGGATCTCCGTGTCATTGCCCATGATCAGGTTCCAAGTCAGGCGCGCCCAACCAAACACGATGTAGACCAGAAATATCGGCGCCCAGAGGGTGCTGGCGAGGCGGGTTGCCAGCGGCACTTTTGTGCTGGGGCGGCCATTGCGCAGCGCGTTTGCGATGGCGGTGCGATTGGCAAAGACCATCGCGACATTGCCCAAGGCAAACAGCGAAGACATGACGAAAGTCATCATCGCATAGACGTCATAGACCAGACCAAGCTCACTGAGCCATTCGCCAAAGATGATGGTGATGGCATCCACCATGCCAAGCCCGCAGACCCAGAGGTGCAGTTTTTTGGCGTCTGGTGTGGAGAAGGCAGGGATGCGGTATTGCGGCAGATACGGCGAGAGGATCATACGCCAAATCAGTGCGATGAGACGGGTCAGCGCATAAGCTGCAAAAATGGAGGCCACGGTAAACCGCACGGCGGAATCATCTGAAGGACCAAAAGTGATCAGTCCCAGCAAAGCGGCCACCGCCATGCTGACGAAGACACCAATCACACCGCCAATAAAGCGCACGAGCAGGAAGGGGAGTTTTTGCGTATAGCCCTGAGGTGCGTCTTTGATCAGCGGCACAACAAAGTGGCGCGCGATCCGTTTGCCGTAGATCTGACGCTCAAACAGGACGCCGATGGCTAGAAAGAACAATGTGATGAAAAGCTGCTTCGCGAAGAAGAAGATCGTTTGATCCGGGCTTGAAGCGCGCAGAATGAAGAGCACCTCGTTCAGGGCCGCGGGGAAGTGTTCCAGACGATCCAATAAAACGGCGTTGACCCCTTCGAGTTTCCACTGCAGGCGCATGACTGCGGTCATGTTGGTGGTTTCGGAGATCGGGTCCGCCGATGCCTCGCCTGTCTCCGTTGAGGCCATTGGGGTGCCGTTGCCATCGAGAATGATCACGGTCATGCCTGACTCTGCGGCCTTCTCCATAATCTGGGAGATGGAGGCATTCACATCGGATGTGCTGGCGTCTGTGGTGCTGTCTTGGGCCTGTGCAAAAGTTGCCGGCAAGAGCAGACAGACTGTCAGAATGGTCAGCAAAAATCGGATCATGTGTGTAAGTTCCCTGTCGAGCTCTTTTCCTCTTACAGGAAGAGCAAGGTTTTGCGAAAGGGAATAGCTTGCCTGACAGGCGGTTTGCACAGCCTTGGGGGGTGACAAGCCAAGGCAAAACCGATAGCGCACAAGTGACTTTCAACGGTCGCCGCAAAACATTGGGGGCGCTTCTCACGTGAGCCAGTCGACACAGGAAAAAATCGCCGTTTTGGGGCTGGGTTATGTTGGCCTGCCACTTGCCTTAGGGCTTGCGCGGGCGGGCTTTGAGGTTGTGGGATTTGATACCAATCCAAAAATGATTGCACGGTTGCGGGCGGGGAAGGATCCCAACGGGGAAGTATCTTCTGAAACCGTGGCCGCGAGTGCGATGACTTTCAGTGATGATGCATCGGATTTGGTCGGATGCAGTGTCTATATTCTGAGTGTGCCAACGCCAATCACCGATGCGAAGACCCCGGATCTGAGGCCAGTGCTGGGGGCCTGTGAAACCATCGCGCCCTATCTGACGCCGGGCGCTTTGGTGATTTTGGAAAGCACAGTTTATCCGGGGGTAACCGAAGAGGTCTGTGGCCCGGCATTGGAAGCTGCGAGTGGCTTGACCGCTGGGACGGACATCAAACTGGCGTATTCACCTGAGCGTGTGAACCCAGGCGACGCGGAGCACACACTTGAAAATGTCGTCAAAGTGATCGCGGCGCAGGATGATGAGACGCTGGCGCGCGTTGATGCGATCTACCGCCCTGTGATCAAAGCGGGTCTGCATGCGGCGCGTTCGATCAAAACCGCAGAGGCAGCTAAAGTGATCGAGAACACGCAGCGCGACCTTAACATCGCGCTTGTAAACGAGTTTTCGCTGATCTTTTCCCGCATGGGATTGGATACGCTTGAGGTGTTGGAGGCGGCGGGCACCAAGTGGAATTTTCTGCCGTTCAAACCTGGTCTGGTGGGGGGGCACTGTATCGGTGTGGATCCCTACTATCTGACGTTTCGTGCGGAGCAGCTGGGATATCACCCAGAGGTGATTTTGGCGGGGCGCCGGATCAATGATCATATGGGGCGTCATGTGGCCCAGGAAATGATTAAGGGTATGCTGAGCAAAGGGACCAACCCGGCGGGCGCGCGTGTGCTGGTGATGGGTTTGGCCTTTAAGGAACACTGTGCGGATACGCGTAACACCCGCGTTGTCGATATTGTGGACGAGTTGCAAAGCTACAGGGTGCAGGTTGATGTATGGGATCCCTGGGTTGATGGGGAAGAGGTGCAGGCAGAATACGGGTTTACACCGATTGCAGCGCCTCAAAATGGGGCATATGACGGTATCGTTGTGGCCGTGGCGCATCGCCAGTTTGTTGAGATGGGCAGCGCAGCGATCAGAGACCTCGGAAAGGCTGAGGCTTTGCTCTACGATATCAAAGGCGTGCTGCCCAGGTCCGACTCGGATTTGCGGCTTTAAGTTGAATTGAGGCGCAGAAATTGTCAGAGCTCACTTCTATGAAATCAGAGCGAATGGCCGGCGGATCGCCGCGGGTGCTTTTTTACAGTCATGACACCTATGGGTTGGGGCATTTGCGGCGTTCCCGAGCCTTGGCGACGGCGATCACACAGGCCAATAGCAATATTTCCGCACTGATCCTGACGGGGTCACCCGTTGCAGGGCGGTTCCCGTTTCCTGACAATGTGGATCACATCCGTCTGCCCGGCGTGACGAAGACGCCAGATGGCAATTATGAGAGCGAACGGCTTGGCTTGCACATTGATGAAACCACCGCATTGCGCGCTGGATTGATCAAGGCTGCGGTAGAGCATTTCGACCCCGATATGCTGATTGTGGATAAGGAGCCGACCGGGTTTCGCGGCGAGCTCCTGCCAGCTTTGGAATGGCTGAAGCTGAAACGCAAAGCGCATCTGGTGCTTGGGTTGCGCGATGTTTTGGATGAGCCAAAGGTCTTGGCGGAGGAATGGGATCGCAAAGGCGCACGCGAAGCGGCAGAGCGCTATTACGATGAGACCTGGGTGTATGGGTTGCGGTCGATTTATGACCCGACCGCCGGACTGGATCTGTCTCAGAGCTTCCGCTCCAAAATGAAATTCACAGGCTATCTGCATCGTGAGGCGCTGAGTGAAGGCGAAACACCCGAGCAGCCTTATGTGTTGGTCACTCCCGGCGGCGGCGGTGACGGGGCCGGGATGATTGATCTGGTGCTGTCTGCCTATGAGACGGATCCAGATCTCGCGCCACGGGCGCTTTTGGTTTATGGGCCATTTCTGTCTGTGGACTCGCGGGCGCAGTTTGAAGCGCGGGTGGCAAAGCTGGACGGGCGTGTGCAGGCGGTTGGATTTGAAAGCCGCATGGAAACTCTCATGAAGGGCGCGACAGGGATCGTTTCCATGGGAGGGTACAATACGTTCTGTGAGGTGCTGTCCTTTGATAAGCCTGTGGTGATTGTGCCACGGACCCGTCCACGAATGGAACAATATATCCGGGCCAGTCGTGCAGAAGATCTTGGTCTGGTGCGCATGTTGGATGAAACGCGCGATGGGTTTACCCCAGAGGCGATGATTGCCGCGATCCGCGCCTTGCCAGATCAGCCCAAGCCGAGCCACGCCTTTGTGCCGGGCCTTTTGAATGGTTTGGATGTGGTCTCGGAGCGGACGCTGGCGATGTTGGGATACACAAAATCACAAGGCGCAGCATGACGACGCAAAGGCCTAAGGTGGCGGTGGTGGTCAAAGGGTGGCCACGCCTGTCTGAGACATTCATTGCACAGGAATTGGTGGCGCTGGAAGAGACCGGGTATGATCTTGATCTCTGGTCGCTGCGATTCCCCACCGACAAGAAGCGCCACCCGCTGCATGAGCGTTTGAACGCGCCGGTGTTTTACCTGCCGGAGTATCTTCATCAGGAGCCTTTGCGGGTGTTGCGGGGGATGTGGAGTGCGATGGGAAAGCCCGGCTTTTGGCGCGCCGCGTCGGTCTGGCTGAAGGATTTGAAGCGGGACAAGACCAGCAATCGTGTGCGCCGTTTTGGTCAGGCTTGTGTGTTGGCGCGGGAATTGGGCGACGATGTTGATCTGCTCTATGCGCATTTCCTGCACACGCCCGCTTCTGTGACGCGTTATGCTGCGATTATGCGTCAGATGCCCTGGTCTGTTTCGGCGCATGCCAAGGATATCTGGACCTCTCCTGAGTGGGAGAAGCGTGAAAAGCTTCAGAAAGACACTTTTGGTGCGGCCTTTCTGGCCACCTGTACCGGCGTTGGTGCACGTCATCTTGCAGAGCTTGCCGATCGGACAGACCGGGTGGAGCTGATTTATCATGGCTTGGATTTGACACGGTTTCCCAACCCACCAGAGGTACAGCCAACGGGCGGGCCGGTGCGTTTCCTGTCGGTGGGACGTCTGGTGGAAAAGAAAGGGTTTGATCGGCTGATCGCGGCGCTGGCTCTTTTGCCGGCGGAGCTGGATTGGCACTGGGAGCATATTGGCGGCGGCGGGTCCGGCAAGGCGCTTGAGGCGGAAGCCGCGCGTTTGGGCATTGCGGAGCGGATCACCTGGCGTGGCGCCTGTGATCAGCCGGAAGTCATCGCGGCCATGCGGGCGTCAGATGTGTTTGTTCTGCCCAGTCGGATTGCCGAGGATGGCGATCGTGATGGGTTGCCCAATGTGCTGATGGAAGCCGCAAGTCAAAAGCTGTGTTTGTTGTCGACACCTGTCTCTGCCATTCCTGAGTTTATCACCGATGGGGAACATGGTGTCTTGAGCGATGACGCGCCAGAGGCTTTGGCGGCTGCGATGTTGCATCTGGCTCAGGACAGTGCGCTGCGGGCGCAGTTTGCTGAAGCGGCCTATGCGCGCCTGACGGCGTCTTTCCTGATGCAGCCGGGGATTGTGCAGCTTGATCAGCGCTTGCAGTCGGCGCTGACTGCGGATCAGGAGACGTAAGGACGTGGCGCGGATTGCCTTTTACGCGCCGCTGAAATCGCCGCATCACCCGGTGCCTTCGGGAGAGCGCCAGATCGCCCGCAATATGCTTCAGCTGCTCCGCCATGAGGGGCATGACCCTGTTTTGGCATCTGAGCTGCGCAGCTTTGACAAACACGGGGATCTGGCACTGCAGGAGCGCCTGCTGACAGAGGCCGAAGCGGACGTGGCGCGGTTGATCACACAGGGGCAGCGTGCGGGGTGGCATGCGTGGGTGACCTATCACAGTTACTACAAGGCGCCCGATCTGCTGGGGCCTGCAGTGAGTGCGGCTTTGGGCATCCCCTATTTGCTGATCGAAGCGACACGGGCCAGCAAGCGGCTTGGGGGCCCTTGGGATCGGTTTGAGCGCAGGGCAGCAGCGGCAATTGATGCCGCAGATGCGGTATTTCATTTTACCGAGCGGGATGCCGTGGCGCTGCGTGAACAGGGACGCGTGGACCAACGGCTTGTGGCCTTGCCGCCTTTTCTGGCGATGGAGGCCTTGCCCGCGCCCGCGACAGCGGGGCAGCCCGTGATTTTGGTCGCTGGCATGATGCGCGCCGGAGACAAACTTTCCTCCTATCGTATTGTGGCGGAGGCTTTGGCGCGAATGCCTGAAGGGGATTGGCAGGTTGAGATTGCCGGGGATGGGCCGATGCGCGCAGAGGTGGAAGCGCTTTTGGCACCGTTTGGCGCGCGGGTGCGGTTTCTGGGGCAGTTGGATGCCGCAGGGATGGCGCAGGCCTATGCGCGGGCGCGCGTGTTTTTGTGGCCGGGCGTGAATGAGGCGTTTGGCATGGTCTATCTGGAAGCGCAGGCCCATGGGGTGCCTGTGGTGGCCGAAGATCGCCCCGGTGTGAATGAAGTGGTGGATCCGCAAGGCTTGCGATCCATCGGGAAGCCTGCGGAACTGGCTGCGGAAATGACGCAGGTGTTGAGTGATGCGCGCTACCACCAGCAGCGTGCAGCGCGCGCGCGGGACAGGGTCGCGGCGCAGCATCTGCTGCCTGCTGCGCGGGAGAGGCTGTGGGGTGTGCTGGCCCCCATGTTGGAGGAAACACAATGATCCGATTTGCGATGATGCGTCATGGGCATACGGCGTGGAACCGGGCCCATCGGATACAGGGACGGACGGACATTCCGCTGGACGATCAGGCGCGGGCAGACCTTTCTGCGTTTGCCTTGCCGCAGGATTGGAGAGAGGTTGATCTCTATGCCACGCCATTGAGCCGGGCCCGAGAGACTGCGCAGATTGTGGCCGGACGGCAGGCGCAGGTGGTGGATGCGCTGATCGAAATGGATTGGGGCCGCTGGGAAGGCCAAAAAGGGGTGGATCTGAAGGCGGATCCCAAAAGCGGCTTTCGTGACATTGAGCAGTGGGGATGGGGCTATCGCCCGCCCGGTGGAGAAAGTGCTGCAGAGGTTTGGGACCGGGTGGCCCCATGGCTGTTTGGGTTGAAGCGCGACAGCCTTGCCGTGTGCCATATCGGGACCATGCGTATGGTGCTGGCCAAGGCGCATGGCTGGGATTTTGATGGGCCCGCGCCTTTCGCTGTGAAACGCAATCGGCTTTTTGTGGTGGAACTTCATGGTGATATGGTTAGGGTCGCGAACCCAGAGATCATCCGTTTGGAAAGGCGCGACGCATGAAGGTTTTGATCGTTGTCACCCATCTTTTGGGCACAGGGCATTTGTCTCGCGCGCTCAATTTGGCCCGTGCATTTGTGAAAGAGGGTCACGATGCTGCGGTGCTGTCCGGTGGACGCCCAGCACCGCATCTCAACAGTGAAGGTGTGCCACTGATTCAATTGCCACCTGTGGCTTCTGATGGCGTAGAATTCAAAAAATTGCTGACTGACAAGAATGCGATTGCTGATGCAGCTTTTCTTGAGGCGCGTCAGGCAATTGCGGTGAAGACTGTCCAAGAGATGAAGCCCGATGTGGTGATCACCGAGCTTTATCCTTTTGGTCGGCGTAGCCTTGCCAAAGAATTTGTGGCTCTGCTTGAGACAGCCAAAACGCTCACGCCCCGCCCGCTGGTGCTGTCATCTGTGCGCGACATTCTTGAGCCGCCTTCCAAAATCAGCAAAGCGGGAGATACACGCGACCTGCTTAAGCAGTTTTATGATGGCGTTCTTGTGCACTCAGATGAAGAACTGACCACATTTGATGTAAGCTGGCCTGTGACGAATGATGTGAAATCTATGCTGCGCTATACGG
This sequence comes from Shimia marina, assembly GCF_001458175.1. Classification (GTDB taxonomy): domain Bacteria; phylum Pseudomonadota; class Alphaproteobacteria; order Rhodobacterales; family Rhodobacteraceae; genus Shimia; species Shimia marina. Next base: position 302,399 of record NZ_CYPW01000006.1, on the reverse strand, counting down.
GTTATGTGGCGCCGAGTGCGCCTGTGGCTGCGGAGGATATGCCTGGCGCAGGTGAAATTATCGTCAGCACGGGTGGGGGCTCAATTGGGCGGGAGCTTTATGAATGTGCCATTGCAGCGGCCAAACGCAGCCCATTGCGCTGGCGGTTGCTTGTTGGTGGTGCAGACAAAGATGCACGAGTGGCAGAATTGCAGGCTTTTGCCAATGATCCGACAATTATCATCGAAGCGGTGCGACCGGACTTTCGCCAGATGCTTTTGCACGCTGAGGCAACGGTGAGCATGTGTGGCTATAACACAGCGTTGGATGTTTTGCAGACGGGTGTGCCCACGGTGTTTGTACCGTTTTCGGATGCAGGTGAAGTAGAGCAGACGCTGCGCGCGCGCGCTTTGGCATCACAGCCGGGCATCGAGGTTTTAAATTCGGTGGATTTGACACCTGACACCCTGCTGTCTGAATTGAAGCGGGTCTTGGCACATGGGCGTCGCGCCCCAACCACAATGCGCATGGATGGCGCGGCTGGCAGTGTGCGTATCGCCCAAGATATGCTGGCGGAGAAACGCGGTTGAAAGTGGATTGGAGACCTTTGCGTGCGGAGTTGATGCTCTGGCGCACGCAGGGTCTTGAGCTGCCGTTTTGGTGGCGCGATGATGATGCGGTGGCTCCAACCGAAGCGCTGGAACAGCTTGCGGCGTTGAGTGCGGCGGTGGCGATGCCTGTCCATCTGGCGATTGTGCCCAAACATGCAACTGAAGCGCTGGCTAAAGGATTGTCGCCGCAGTTTGTGCCGGTGGTGCATGGGTGGAGCCACGTCAGCCATAGCTCGGATGGGGGCAAAAACGCAGAATTTGGCGCAGGGCGCGAGGCAGCTGCGGTGGCAGATCTGAAAGCCGCCTACAGGCGTATGGCCACGTTGTTTGGCGCACGGCTTGCGCCGATGTTTGTGCCACCGTGGAACCGTATGGACGACGCGTTATTTGCGCATTTGGCACCCACAGGATTTGATGCGGTGTCGACATACAACGCCCGGACATCCCCGAAGGCCGCACCGGGTGTTGCGCAGATCAACACGCATCTGGATCCGATTTTCTGGCGTGGCAGCAGAGGTTTGGTTGATCCAGAGGTGTTGGTTTCACAGATTGTGACCCTGCTGAAAGAGCGCCGTTCCGGCATCACAGACACTCAAGAACCCTTGGGATACCTGACGCATCATCTTGTGCATGACGCGGATATCTGGGAGTTTTCACGACAGTTTTTACAGGAAATGGGCGCAGGGCCGGTGCGGCTTTATCGCCACGATGAGAAAGGCATTTCATGAGCCGTTTGAACAGTATGATGCGTCGCCTTGCGGCTCAGGCCGAGGGATTGGAATGGGGGCGTGATCTGGTGGCTGATCTTGAGGGGGATTTCCTCGATATGGGATTGGGCAATGGGCGCACCTATGACCATATGCGCGAAATTGCGCCCGATCGCCGGATCTGGGTGATCGACCGCGCGCTGCAGTGTCATCAGTCCTGTGTGCCGCCAGAAGAGGATTTCCTGCAGGGCGAAGCTGAGGACATGCTGCGCAAGATGGCCGCGGATGGCACAAGGGTGGCGCTTGGCCACTATGATTTCGGCTTTGGTGATAAAGCCAAGGATGTGGCGGAGGCTGCGCGCCTTTCGGCTTTGATCCGGGACATCATGTTGCCCGGCGGCGTGTTGGTCTCAGGTCAGCCTTTGGAGGGTTTTGAGCAGGTGCGCGGCCCAAGCACCGTCGCGCCAGAGCGCTATCATTTCTACAGAACATAAAATAAGCCCGGTCAGGGGTGACCGGGCTTTGTTTTACTCCGCTGCAGGCAGTTTCAGCTCTGTTGCCTCTGCGCGGCTGAGCATGGAGCCCATCTTGCGCTCCTTGAGAACCGCGCGCGCTTTGGCATACATTGGGTCTTCCCAGAAGATCAGGCAACCGTTGCAACCTTTGCCACAGCAGCCTTCTGTGCCTTTGCGGTTGGTCTTGAAACGTTTGGTATTTGTGTCTGCCTCAATCGCTTCCACCAGCGCGTCACGCCGACGTTTGTAGGCGGTTTCATTGGTGGTGTCTTTCACCTCCATCGCCAAGGCGGTTTTGTCGAGCTGAAGACGCTTCCATTGTTCCTCTGTCAGCGCCCGTTCTTTGCGCAGCACGGTCATCGCGGGGAAGTTGGTGCGCAGGTCGTTGATGTCCTCTTGGGCAAACAGGGAGAACGGCAGGCGGATCACGGTTTTGGTGGAGCCGTGGATCACGTCTTTCTTTTCGCCAGTGGCGGCGATTTCATAGTCATAGGCGCGCAGCAGAATGGTGTTGCGCGCGATGGGGGAGACAATTTCGATCACGTCGCCGGGTTCAAGCTTGTTCTTCACCTCCACATGGAAGGCGTCATCCACCACTTCGGTGACAAATCCGGCGTATTCCCAATGGGCAATCGCCTGTGTCTGTTCATAGCCATGGGCGAGGTTGGTCAGGCGCCCCTTGTGGAAGGCAAGTGTGTAGCCGCGGTTGCCCACGGTTTCCAGCTCCCCCATGTAATCAGAGGCATCCCAGTTTTCCGGATCAGCGTAGTAATCATCTATCGCCATGCGGTAGGCACGGGCAACGATTGCGGCATAATATTCAGACTTTCCGCGCCCCTCCACTTTGAGGCTGTCTACGCCGATGCGCAGATAATCATCCAGCTTGGGCAGCAGACACAGATCCTTGGAGTTGAGGATGTAACTGCCACGCTCGTCCTCCTGAATGGGGAGGAATTCGCCGGGGCGAACGCCTTCTTCGAGCAGGAATTCAAACATGTGGATGTTGTCTTCATCTACAATTAATTCCTGCACGGTGCCGTCCTTGAGACGCATGTGGAACTTGTAGTTCCAGCGGCAGGAATTGGCGCAGTTGCCTTGGTTGGCCCCGCGCTCTGCCATGAAGTTACTGAGCAGGCAGCGCCCGGAATAGGTCATGCACATGGCGCCATGGACAAAGGCTTCGAGCTTGATGTCCGGGCATTTCTCGCGAATCTCTTCCAGTTCCGGGAAGCTGACTTCGCGGGCGAGAACCACAAGGTCCGCGCCCTGCGCCTGCCAGAACTGGGTGGTCAGCCAACTGGCGATATTGGCCTGCGTGGAGACATGCAGCGGGATTTCCGGCGCACGTTCGCGCACATATTGGAACACGCCGGGGTCAGAGATGATGAGCCCATCCGGGTTCACCTTGCGCACGGTGTCGATGTATTCATCGAGCTTGGGGATATCTTTGTTATGGCTGAACAAATTCAGCGTCAGATAGGCGCGGCGACCGTGTTCGTGACAGAACTTCACGCCCTCGATCACATCCTCAAGCGAGAACTCGGATTTGGTCCGCAGGCTCATGTCGGGCGTGCCGAGATAGACGGCGTCTGCCCCATAGAGGACCGCCATCTTGAGTTTGCGGAGGTTGCCGGCTGGCATCAATAGTTCGGATCTGTGTTGGGTCATCGCGCGCGCTTTCCTGATCAGGGGGGCGTCATACACCGATCCCCGGTTTTGGGCAAATGGGGATAGAGCGGCGCATCTGCAATACGTCGGTATTGCGTCTGTATTCCAGCGGTGTGGATTTTCAGAAGGTTGCGGCTATTCCGCCCCAGAGCAGCCGCAGCGCAATCAGGATCAGGAGCCCATTAAGCACCCGGTGAAACCCGTGATCAGACAGGCGGCCCAGCACATGTTTGCCCACCCAGGTGCCGGCGGCCCCACAGAGGATCAGCGCGGCAATAAATGGCGCCCAGGGCGCGTAGGCAAAGCCAAGCGCGCCAAACATTGCCACTTTGAGGCCATGCTGCACAGTCATCAGAGCGGCATGGGTGGCCACATGGGTGTGGCGATCCAGTTGCATTGTCTTCACATAAGCCGCCACAAAAGGGCCTGTTGCGCCAAAGAACATCGACAGAAAGCTGGAAAATGCCCCCGCGCCAATGGGCCAGCGCCCGATCCATGCTGGGGTTTTGCCCAGCACCACCCACAATAAGAACAGTCCGATCCCTGCCTGCACCATGGCGGGCGAGAGGCTGACTGCAATGCTGCCCCCAAGTGCCACGCCCAGAAGCGCGCCAATTGTGAATGCAGGTAAGGCCCCGCGCAGGATGTGGCGCTGAAACATCGCGGCACGCACGGCATTGGATCCAAGCTGTACCACGCCGTGAACCGGGATCAGCGCCGCCGGGGGCAAAAGCACCGCCGCCACAGCCAAAAAGATTGCCCCGCCGCCAATGCCCAGAGCAGCGGTCATCAAAGAGGTGGCAAAGCTGGTGCCCAACAGGAGCATGGCAGAGGCTTGCGGGAGGTCAGGTGGCAGAAGATCAAGCATGGGGCCACTATGCGGAGCAGATTCCGATGATCAAGTCGGGCTAAGTCTTTTTGTATCGGCTGCCCGGCTCTGGCGGTGTCTCGGGCGGGCCGGCAAAACACTGTGCGTGGGTCATCCATGTGGTGGAGATGGGGCCGGAGGCAATCAGGTCAGTGTCAGAGAAAGCGCGGGTTTGGGTCACCACAGCCGCAAAATCTGCGGCGGAGCCTGTCACGCTGTCGCTGCCTTCTTCGCCAAACGTCCAAATGGCGCCTGATGGGGAGGTCAGTGTGATCCGGGGGAGTGTCTTGGGAACTGGAAGGTTGTGGACCTGATGCGACCAGCCAAAGGTGTTTACGCCAAGGACCACGATATTCTGGATACGGTCGGTATCAGCGCGGGATTGGCCAAGTAGATCGAAGATTTCAAATCCATGCGCCCAGGTTTCCATCTGTCTGGCGGTCATGGAGGAGCGCGCCGACATGGAGGGGCCGACCCACGGCAGGCGCGCTTTGGGATCCATATCGCGCCACCGCGTGGCCATATCTTGCGCAGAACGGAGCCAGATGTCGCGCAGTTCAGCTCCACGTTCTTGAACCGTGCCGTTTTCAAAGCTGCGTAGGGATCCTGTTTGTTGGAGGGAGGCCATGGCTCCCCTCATACGCGTCATGAAGGCGGTCTCATCAGAAGCCGACAGATCTGCGGCCGTGTTCCAGAAGTGCAGGTGGATGAGAACATCCTCAATGGTCCAGCCTTTGAACTGAGTGATCTGTTGCAGATCGGCGTCTGAGATTTCGGCGATTGCGTCATGCAGCACTTCGGTTTCGGTCAAGAAATCATCTGCTTGGCTGAGCATTATCAGGCTCCCTCTCACGTTGCTCTGAGTGCGTTATCTGACCGGTCTTCATTTGATGTCACAGATCGGGATCGATGACCGCATCTTTTGCGCAGGATGTGAAAGCAATTGCGACGCTGCAAGGCATCGACCCAGTAACGTAGCGTGCAATGCTTGTTTGCCTGGCGTCGAATAGCTAGGGTAGCGCTTATGCAACACGTTGATCTGCAAGACGATATCGACACTGTCATAGGCTGCGGTCCGATCAAGGTTTGGTCCGTGGTGGTCACGGTGTTGGGCGATCTTTTGCAGACAGAAGAGACGTGGCTCTCTGGGCCGGTTCTTGATCGCCTTGTTGGCCGTCTGGGGATCAACAATCAGGCTTTGCGCGTGGCATTGCACCGTTTGCGTCGTGATGGATGGGTGGTCACCAAAAAGCGTGGACGCGCGGCAGCGCATAGATTGACCGCGCGGGGCTGGACCGCGACGGAAGCCGCACGTCCGCATATTTACGGAGCTGGCGTAAACGGAGCAGACGCGGTGTTTCTTGTGATTGGGGCTCCGACGATTGCACAGATTGATTTTGAAGCGGAATTGCCGGACGGTGCGGCGCTTTTGACACCGCGCTCTGCGTTGGTGGCCGGAGCGATGCGCAGCACGGAAGCCTGTTTGGTGAGCCGGTTTGCGCCAGATGTGTTGCCGCCTTGGGTCAGCGATGCTTTGGCACCTCAGGTGATGCGGGCGGAATATGATGAACTGGCAGCGGCGGTCGGGCGGGTCCTGTCACATGCGTCACCGGATGAATTGTGGAGCCGGGTCGCGCTGCGGTTGGCGGTGTTGCACCATTGGCGTCGCCTTAGGTTGCGCCATGGGGCCGTTCAGGAATTGGTTCTGTCTGCAGATTGGGAAGGCGCGCGGGCGCGCAGGCTTGTTCAACAGGCGCTAACCCGTTTGGAACGACCCGACGTTGCGACATTGGAAGCAACAATACGTGAGCCCTGAGAGCATTGGCTTTTACCATCCACTACTGTTTGTTAGGTTTTGTATGAAATTTCTGGACCCCCGTAGTTGAGAGCAGAATGCGCTTTGTCCTTCCCCTTTTTCTGGCACCTCGGTTGTGACGCGTATGGGCGTGGATGAACCGCATCTTGAGCTGCGCGATGATGCCGGTGTGAAGGTGGTGCAGCTGTCTGGTGATTTGGTAACAGCGCATCTTGGCTCTTTGGAACATAGCTTCGCGAAGGCACAGGCTCTGACGGGGGCTGTTCGGATCGAGCTGGAGGGATTGACCGGGATTGACACTGGCGGGGCCTGGATGGTGTCGCAGCTGCGCAAACGGGTTGCGGAAGCCGGGGGAGAGGTCACGCTTTCTGGTGGTGCGCCTGACCATATCGCGCTGATTGAGACCGTCACGCAGGCCGCGTTTGAAAGCGAGATGCATGAGGTGGTGGCGCTGGGCCGCTGGGCATGGGTCGAGCAATTGGGCAAGACAGCCGTGGCAGGATATCGCGCGGCGCTTTCTCTGATCAGTTTTCTGGGGCAGGTGCTTGCCGGAATCGCGGGGGCCCTGATGCAGCCACACAAGCTGCGCTGGGCGTCTTTGGTGACCCATATGCAAGACGTTGGTTTCAGCGCGGTGCCGATTGTGGCCCTGATGGGGTTTCTGATTGGTGTGGTGCTTGGCTTTCAGGGGGCCAGCCAGCTGCAACAGTTTGGTGCCGAAGTTTTTGTTGTGGAGCTGATCTCGATTTCGGTTTTGCGCGAACTGGGCATTCTGTTGACAGCGATCATTGTGGCGGGCCGGTCTGGATCGGCGTTTACGGCCTCTGTTGGATCCATGAAGGTGCAGCAGGAAATTGATGCGATGCAGACCCTCGGACTGGATCCGATCAAAGTGCTCGTGGTTCCGCGTGTTCTGGCGCTTCTGGTGATGCTGCCGCTCTTGGGGTTTGTCGCCAATCTTTTTGGCTTGTTTGGCGGGGCCTTGATGAGCTGGGTCAGCCTTGATGTCAGTCCGGGCATGTTCATCACACGCCTGCATGAAAACACGGATGTGAAGCATTTGATTGTGGGCATGGTCAAAGCGCCGTTTTTTGCGCTTGTGATCGGGGTTGTGGCCTGCTGGCAGGCGTTTCAGGTGCAGGGCAGCTCCACCTCTGTGGGGCGGCGCACCACATCGAGTGTGGTGCAGGGCATTTTTCTTGTGATTGCGCTGGACGCTTTGTTTTCGATTTTCTTTGCCGATTTGGGGGTGTGAGCATGGTGGAGACATCCCAACGGGACGCGGTGATCAAGGTGCGGGGTCTGCGCAATCAATTTGGCCCGCAGGTGGTGCATGACAATCTGGATCTGGATGTCTGGCGCGGCGAGGTCTTGGGGATCGTTGGAGGATCGGGGACAGGCAAATCGGTTCTGTTGCGCACGATTGTTGGCCTTAATCAGCCTGCTGCTGGCAGCATTGAAGTGCTGGGTACGAATGTTCTGACGGCCCCAGAGGAAGAGCGGCGACAGGTGGAGACACGCTGGGGCGTGGCCTTTCAGGATGGGGCTTTGTTTTCTGCGCTGACGGTGCTGCAAAATGTCATGGCTCCGATGCGGGAGCACCTGAAGCTGTCCACCAATCTGATGAAAGAGCTGGGGGGGCTCAAAATCAGTCTTGTTGGTCTGCCGCATCTGGCCTGTGATAAGCTGCCCAGTGAGCTGTCAGGGGGGATGCGCAAGCGTGCCGCGCTGGCGCGGGCTTTGGCCTTGGATCCGCAGATTGTGTTTTTGGATGAGCCGACGGCCGGGCTCGATCCTATCGGAGCCGCAGCCTACGATGATTTGATTGGTGAATTGCAACGCGCTTTGGGCATTACGGTTTTCATGGTGACACATGATCTGGACAGCCTGTATGCCATTTGTGATCGTATTGCAGTGCTTGCCGAAAAGCGCGTTCTGGTGGAAGGTCCGATAGAAACCATGACAGATGTCGATCATCCCTGGGTGCAGGAATATTTCACTGGCCCAAGGGCGCGGGCCGCGCAGGTCAAGAAAAGCGGGAGCCAATAAGTCATGGAGACACGGGCCAATTACCTGTTGATCGGGATCTTTGCGCTGGTCGGGTTGATCGGATCCTTCGGTTTTGTGCTGTGGTTGGCCAAAATCGATCTGGAGCGGCAATACGCTTATTATGATGTGCTTTTTGACAATGTGAGTGGATTGGGGACCGCTGGCGCGGTGCGCTACAACGGTCTGCCCGTTGGGCAGGTAGTGATGCTGGAGCTGGATGACGCGGATCCGTCAAAGGTGCGGGTGCGCATCGAGGTGGCTGCGGATACGCCGGTGAAGACCGATACGATTGCCAAGCTGCAGGGGCAGGGGGTGACCGGGGTGAGCTTTGTGGCTTTGTCCGGCGGATCCGCTACGGCGCAGGCTTTGCCAGAGCTTGGGGAGATCACCACGGAAAAAAGCGCGCTGCAATCGGTGGTCGAAGGCGCGCCGGAGTTGATGGAGAAGGCGATTGGCCTTCTGGAAAACCTCCAAGGTGTTGTCAGTGCAGAAAACACCGCTGCGGTGAATGAGTTGCTTGGCAATCTTGCCAGCGCTTCAGGCCGGTTGGATCGGACGCTGGCGGAGTTTGAAGAACTCTCCGATGATGTGGGCAGCGCGGCGCGGGAGATCGCCGCCTTTACCGGGCGCTTGGAGCAGCTGTCAGATACGGCGGAAGTCACCCTGGAGGAAGCCACATCTGCGCTGGGGTCCATCAAGGAGGCCGCCGAGCGGACAGAGGGCACTTTGACCAATGCGGAAAGCGCCTTTGCCACTGCGGACGGGCTGATGCAGCAGGAGTTGAAGGATTTTATCACCCGAGGGGCGGATGCCGCCGCCGCGCTGGAAAATGTGGTGACGGTTCTGGAGCCTTCGGCTCTGTCGGCGATACAATCGGCGCAGGCTTTGATCGAAGAGCGTCTGCCGGCCCTTGTGCAACAGGTGCAGGACACAGCTGAGGTGATTGAGACGCAGGTGGCGCAGGTGGGCACGGATGCCTCTGGCCTCATGGCGCGCTATGAGGATGTGGGGGCGCAGGTGCAGGCGCGGGTGGCGCAGTCGGAGGCGGCGATTGCCTCCTTTGAAACGGCCACCGATGCGGCGACGCAGACCTTGAATGCGGTGCGCACGGCATCTGATACGGCCACGACGCTGATGACGGCGGATATTCAGCCTCTGGCCACAGAGGCCACAGAGACCCTGAGCAACGTGCGCACGCTGGCGACTACAAAGGTGTCTCCACTGGTGGATCAGGCAAATGACACGCTGGTGTCGATTGAAAGCGGTGTGCAGGCTCTGACCGCGCAGGGGGCGGAGATGCTTGAAACGGCCACGGCGCGCCTGGTTGAGGCGCGCGGCACGCTGGCGGAGTTCAATGAAACACTTGAGTTGACCGACGAGATGATGCGCTCATTGGATGCCACCGCAGACAGCGTGACCCTGTTGATCGAAGGGGGGGGCACGGAGTTTGTAGCGGATGCGGAGGCGGCAGCAGAAAGCGCGCGTGCGGCGCTCGATACCATTCGCAGCACGGTGGATGAAAACCTGCCTTCGGTGGTGGCAGACATCAGTGCCGCGGCGCAGTCTGCCAATGATATGATCGGCAACATTGACGCGCTGGCAGTAAGTGCCAAGGGCGATCTAGATGTGCTTTCAGAGCAGGGCAGCGCCGCGTTGCTGGCGGCCACAGATACGTTTCAGCGCTCTAATGCGACTTTGGAAGCCATCTACCAAGCAATGGAAGCTGCGGATGTCACCCTGTCGACGGCGGGAGAGACCTTCAGCGGCGTGAACCGCATTCTGGATGAAGATGTGGATCAGATTGTTGACGATATTGGCGGTGCGGTGGCGGCTGTGGCCACAGCGGTGGACAGTGTGACCGGTGATATTGAGGTGGCGGCCAGTGACGTGCGCGCGGCCTCGGCCTCGGCCTCCAATCTGATTGGGACGGTGGAAACGGTGGTCACGCAGAATGAACGGCAGATGTCAGAGTTTCTGCGTCTGGGGCTGCCGGAGACCGTGCGTTTCGTTGAAGAGGCGCGGTTCCTCGTGCGCAATCTGGATCGGCTGGTGGAGCGCATCCGCCGGGATCCGGCGCGCTTTCTCTTAGGTACGCAAGGCTCGGAGTTCAGCCGATGATGAGATGGATGTCTTTTGTTTTTCTGGCCGGGGCTTTGGCAGTGTCTGGATGCACTGGAATCGGCACGATCAACCGGGCCACGGCGCCAACGGACCTTTATACGCTCACCCCCAAGAGCACCTTTGACAGCAAGCTGCCCCGTTTGAGCCAGCAGATTTCTGTCGAAGAACCAACGGCGTCTTCTGCGGTGAACACTGATCAGGTGGCGGTGCAGCCGACGCCTTATCGGTTTGAATATCTGCCGCGTGCGCGCTGGGTGGATCGGGCACCTGTCATGCTTCAGACGCTGTTGATTGAGAGCTTTGAAAACAGCGATAGGGTCTCTGCTGTTGGACGCTCTTCTGTGGGGCTGCGCCCGGACTACATGATCGTGACGGACCTGCGCGAATTTCAGGCGCGCCTGCCGAAAGCGGACAGCGAGAGCCAGGCGCTTGAGGTGCATGTGATGCTCAACATCAAGATCGTGGATGCCTTTGACGACCATATTATCGGCTCCAAGACTTTTGAGCGTATTGCGAGCTCTCCGAGTGATGACATGGATGATATCGTGCAGGCTTTTGACACGGCGCTTGGCAAAGCGATGCGCCGTGCGGTGGAATGGAGCGTCAAGTCGATCTACAGCCACGGGCGCAAAAATCCGCGGCCATCGATACGGTAGGACGGCCGCGCTGATTTTTAGTGAGGCACTTTAGGGCTTGGTTCTATGCCCAAGAAACAAGGTTGAGAGCGAAGGTGATTAAAATCACACCTGAACCTTGTCGGAACCTTTGATAATGAGTGGGGGTGGCAAAAAAAGCGCGCAGACTGTTGGCAAATGTAGCGTAAAGACTGAGTGACATTATGGAGAGGCCACAGTATGTGCTGACAAGCAGTGCCGCCTGAGGGCCGACTGGTGAGATGGGCTGCATGACCTGTGGGAAAAGCGCGACATAAAATAAAAGCGCTTTGGGGTTTGTGAGAGCCAAAAGCAGGCCTTCTATAAAGAGTTTGCGGGGCATTTGCGTGCTTACATTGTCCTCTCGCAGGTCTGCATCTCTGGGAGCGCACAGCAATTTGAGACCCAGCCAGACGAGATAGGCCACACCTGTGTAATTTAGCAGTGCCCACAGTGGCGGTGATGACAATACCAATGCGGCAACGCCGTAGGCCGTAATGAAGCCACCGATTGCCAGCCCTAGAGCATTGCCCATGATCGTAGGGATCACTTGCCATCCCCCGAGTTGAACGGCGCGGCGCAGTGTGTTCATGTTTGCCGGTCCGGGTGTGACAATGTTTGCCGCAGATACCCAAGCAAATGACATCCATATTTCCCAAGTCATAAGACCCCCTTTTTGTGCAAAGAATAGGGGGGTGAATTGGATCTGTGTCCGTGTTTTGTAAGGTAAAGTGCAGTATGGATTTTTGATTTCGTGGATGAGTTGGCGTATGTGTAACAGAATGGAAAATGGCTTGGATATGTTGGATCGTCAGATCCTGAAGGCCTTGCTGCAAGACGCGCGTGTGAGCTGGAAGGAGTTGGCAGAAGAGGCGGGAGTGTCTGCACCAACCGTGCGGGATCGCGTGCGCCGCTTGCAGGACTTGGGTGTTGTTCAGGGGTTTACTGTGGAACTGGCGCCAACTGCTTTAGGGTATACGCTGGAAGCGGTGGTAAGATTTCGTCCCTTGCCTGGTAAGCGTCATATTCTGGAGCAAGAAATTCAGCTCACAGAGCGGATTGTACAGTGTGATAAGGTGACCGGAGAGGACGGGTTTGTGGCTCGTATCCTGCTCAAAACCATTGAAGAGCTTGATCCATTGCTGGAGCGCTTCAGCCGTATGGCGACAACCCACACTTCGGTGGTGAAATCGAGCCCTGTTCGCATGCGTCCACCGCCTTTTTAGCGGGCCGTGCCGTAGCAATAAAAAAGGCACCTTTGCAAAAAAGGTGCCTTTTTTCTGTATTGTGGATTTGCCTTACAGGCTGGCGTCCAGTGCGGCCAGAAGGGCGTCACCCATCTCGGATGTGGAGACAGGGGTTTCGCCTTCGGATTGCATCAAATCTGCGGTGCGCACGCCGTCGGCCAATACTTTTTCCACGGCCGCTTCCAGACGATCCGCTTCCGCGCCTTCGTTGAAGGAATAGCGCAGCGCCATCGCGAAGGAGAGCACACAGGCACAGGGGTTGGCTTTGCCTTGACCTGCGATGTCGGGTGCGGAACCGTGTACCGGCTCATAAAGCGCCTTCGGGCGACCGTTGTCCATTGGCGCGCCAAGGGAGGCGGAAGGCAGCATGCCCAGAGAGCCGGTCAGCATTGCAGCACAATCAGACAGGATGTCGCCAAACAGGTTGTCGGTGTAGATCACGTCAAACTGCTTGGGCGCGCGCACCAGCTGCATCGCGCCGTTGTCGGCATACATGTGGGAAAGTTCGACTTCCGGGTAGTCTTTGGCCACTTCGTTGACCACCTCACGCCACAGGATGCCGCTTTCCATCACATTGGCTTTTTCCATGGAGCAGAGACGTTTGTCGCGCACCATCGCCAGCTCAAACGCTGCGCGTGCGCCGCGTTCAATCTCGCTTTCGGTGTAGCGCTGGGTGTTGATGCCCACACGCTCGTTGCCTTCTTCGAAGATGCCGCGTGGCTCGCCGAAGTAGACACCGCCAGTGAGCTCGCGCACGATCATGATGTCGAGGCCGGAGACGATGTGAGTTTTCAGGGAGGAGAAATCCGCCAGCGCGTCAAAGCATTGCGCCGGGCGCAGGTTGGCAAACAGATCCATCTCTTTGCGCAGGCGCAGCAGGCCGCGCTCTGGTTTCACAGAAAAATCCAGATCGTCGTATTTTGGCCCGCCCACGGCACCGAGCAGAACCGCGTCCACTTCCTGTGCTTTGGCCATCGTGTCGTCATGCAGCGGCACGCCGTGTTTGTCATAGGCCGCACCGCCCACGAGATCTTCGCTCACGTCAAATTTCAAGCCGCGCTTGTCGCCAAACCAGCCGATAATGCGCTGCACTTCGGTCATGACTTCGGGGCCGATGCCGTCACCGGCGAGGATGAGAAGCGAAGGGTTGCTCATGGGGGTCCGTCCTTGATCAAATTGGTTGGCTACGGGTTAGCGAGTGAGCGGGCAAAGATCAAGAAACAAGGGGGTTTGACGCGGGGCTTCCTCAAAATTGGATGTCCGCCCAAACGATGTGATGACGGCTGGCAATTGTCCCGTTGACGGACAGGCGCTCTGAGAGCGGTGCGGGGGGCTTGGGCCAGAAAACACCGGCTTTGGACACGGTGATGTCACGGCTTGGCAAGAGGTAGTCCACACGCAGATCGCCCGGAGTGGGATCCCGCCAATCCACTGTTGGACCCGCGGTGGCGAGGGGGTCTTGCAGGCGCGGATGTGTGAGGAGGGCGTGAATGGCGGCGTGACGGCCTTCGCCATAGGTGGGATCGAGGTTTGCACCTCCCAGCAAGACCAGCGGTGTGTCTGGCAGTGGTCCGAGTTTGCCGTCAAGAAATTGCGCCCAGAGCCGGATTTCATCTGCGTTGCGCAGTCCATTGCGATCCTCGGGGCCGTCAAAGACGGGGGGACCGGCGGCAAACAGCAGGAGCGAGATGGGGCCGTCGGGGGCCGTGACGGTCACAACCCAATGGCCGGTGGAGGAGAGCCTCTGGATGTCTTGCGCTTCTTGGGAGGGGAAAGGGGCACCATTCAGGCTGGGCAATTGAGCGTCAGGCATCTCTTTCCAGAGCAGCGTGGTGAAGTCCCGTTGCAGGGTAATGGGCCATTTTGACAAGAGGGCCATGCCCCCCGCGCCTCGGAATTTGCCGTATCCCTGTGCGTCTGCTGCGCGGTGACGGATGCCATCCCCATTCAGATCCACGTCCGTTGGTAGGCCGGTGTTGGGGGGCAGGGCAAAGAGATGCGGGTATATTATGCCCTGTGTTGCGAAGTGGTCGCGCAGGGCGGTCAGGCCAAGCAAGTCGGCGTCGTAATCGACGCCTTGCAAAAAGAGAATGTCTGGCGCGATGTGGTCGACAACTTGCGTGATGGCCTGCACTTGCGGTGTGCCACGCTGAATGTCGCGCAGCATGAGACCGGGGCCCTTGCGTGACAATTCCACGTCATAGGTGGCGATCCGCAAAGTCTGCGCTTGTAGCTGCGTGGCCGCCCAGAAGAGGGCCAGCAGGACAATCAGGCCGTGGAAGAGGCTGGATGCATGCCGCGTGACGCCGCATAAGCGCGACGGCGGTTTTCGTCGATCATTGTGGCGACGCGGGTCATTGCCATGCCGCGCATGATCATGCTGGCCGGAATGAAAGCCCATGCGCTGATTGTCCAGATCATTGTCAAAGGATCAGACAGATAGATGGGATCAATCAGGTCCGACATCATCTGAATGATCGCCGGGATTAAGAATGGCATAAGAAATCCTAACGCAATGTTAAGGCGGCCATCCCGTTGCAGGCGTGGCAGCACATCACCGCCAGCCGTCGGATCAAAGAGCGGGAGATTGACCCAGACGTTAAAGGCCCCATTGCGGGCGGGCCATTCGAGAATGCGCACGAAGAAATAAAACACCGCCAAAGTGATCATAGAAATCAGGTAGCTGAGGCCGGAGGCCGTGCGCACTTCGCGGATCAGCTCTGGCGTGGCGTTCTCTGGCAGCATGATCACCATCAGGCGCACAGGTGAATAGGGGAAGTCGATCACATCTCCCACAATGATGCCAAGCGCATGTAAGAAAGCCGTGAAGGCATTTGGGGCCAGCTCTCCGCGTGCGATCACTGAGAGGGCAAAGACCGTGAAGAAAATCGCCAGAAAGCGCAGGCGGTTGAAGGGCGGCGCGTAGCGAAATTCCAGAATGGAAGGTGCGCTGGTGGCATATTCGATGAAGACGAGGCATGCTGAAAACAGGGCAAAGAGCAGCATGATCTGAATGGCGTCAGCGCTGACAGAGGGCAGTACCACAGCGGGAAGCGCAAATAACAACGCCACAAGACTTGCACGCGTGCCCGCGCCAATGATTTTGCCTATCACTGCTCTAACCCTTTCAAACCGGATGCCGCGATTATGTGGTCTCTGACGAACCCGCGATCTTGTTCCAACTTGATCCCGCCTTGGGGCGGAGTGCCTCATTTATGCCTTATTGTGGCATTGGTTGTGGCGTGGTCTCAAGGATTTGTTTGGAATTTCACGGAGTTTCCTCGTTGCAGCAGGGAGACTGGTGCGCGATTGCATCAATGAAAGCTTCAAGAAGGTGCATGTTTTTCAGGCTTCTATCGGAGTTTGAGGGCCTATTTGTCTTTCAGCGTAACGCGATTCTATCCATGAGCCGTGGAAAGTCGCGCGCCACAGTTTTGCCAGAATTTACGCCAAAAGCATTCATTAATTCGAATGTGTATTGATTTGGGTCAAGGTGCGAGGGCTGAAATTCATATTCCTATTTTGGAATGTTAAAGGAAATGCCATGACACAACCCGCATCGCTGCAAGAGCGCCCGCCGTATTCACCTTTGTATTTTTTGGCAACCCTCGGAGCGGGTGGCCTGATGGTGACGTTTTTCATGTTTATGATGTTCTGGGTGCCACATCCAAACCAGCCCGTCCCGATATTTGAAGACATCATGGCCGCCTTTGGTGATGGTCCGCTGGCTTTGAAAGTTGCGATTGTTGTTGCGATGCTGGGCATTGCTGGATTTGCGGTCTTGTTGATCAAATCGTTGATCTGGAATCTGCGCAGCCTGTCAGCTTTCCGCCTGTCCGAAGCCTATGACGCTTTGCGCAGATCCAACGCCGAAACGCAGCTGATGGCCATCCCACTTGCTCTGGCCATGGTGGTGAATGGAGGATTTATCCTTGGGTTGGTCTTTGTCCCCGGGCTGTGGACTGTGGTGGAGTTCCTCTTCCCCATGGCGATGGTCGCCTTTTTGCTGATCGGAGGATATGGGCTTTTGATCATGCGCGACTTCTTTGGTCGTGTGCTGATCAAGGGGGGATTTGACTGCTCGACAAATAACAGTTTTGCACAGGTCCTTCCGGCTTTTGCATTTGCAATGGTTGGGGTGGGCATGGCCGCTCCGGCAGCGATGAGCTCGGTCGCGCTGACGGTGGGGGTTTCTTTTATCCTGTCTAGCTTTTTCATCGTTGTTGCGCTGCTGTTGGCGGTGGCCAATGTGATCCTTGGATTGCGCGCGATGATGGAACATGGGGCGTCAGCCGAATCTGCGCCAACGCTTTTGGTGATCGTGCCGCTGATCACCGTTGTCACAATCGCCTGGCTGCGTCAGAGCCATGGCCTGCATGTGCATTTTGACGTGCACGGTGGCGCAGGCGAAACGCTGTCGTTGCTGACCACGTTGCTGATGGTGCAGCTTGCCATTCTGGCGCTTGGGCTGACTGTGCTGCGCAGGTTTGGCTATGTTTCCAAATTTGTGACGGGGCCTGGTCTGTCCGCTGGGTCTTATGCGCTGGTTTGTCCTGGGGTTGCCCTCTCGGTGATGCTGCATTTCTGGCTCAACAAAGGGCTTGTGGCGAGCGGTCTCGTGGAGAAGTTTTCTTTGATCTATCTGCTCATTTCTGCGGTGGCCGTTGGGATGCAGGTGACGATGATCTGGCTGGTTCTGAAACTGAACAGCAAACATATGCGGCGCGAGGGCACACGGGCTGCCGTGCCTGCGCAATAAAATCGGGCAAATAAGATGGGTGGCGGGCATTGGATGCGCCGCCCTATGTCGTAGAGGTAAGGCTCCAAAATTCGCACATTTCGAAGCGTTTGCGGGCTGGTGCCCAGACAGATTGCTGATTTTGCCGGGTCATGCCCAATTTCTTAAGCAGGGCGAGGGAACCGATGTTTTCGACCTGCGCGCCAGCACGCAGCACGTCAAGTTTTAGGTCTTCAAATGTAAAGGCAATCGCACCTTGCGAAAGCTCTAAAGCAAAGCCGTTTCGTTGATAAGCTTCGCCAATCCAGTAGCCAAGTTCGGCATGGCTTTCTGAAATGTCCAATTTGCACCAGCCGATGATGTGCTGAGTGTCTTTTGCAATAACAACTGCGCCGAAAGCCAACCCGTCTTGTGCTGCATTGATGGCGGCGGTGAGAATGGACTTTGTCGCTTCAAGGGTGAGCGGTGTGGGCCAGGCGGCCACCCACTTGCTGATCGAAGGTGTCATCAGATTGGTGAGGGCCGAAGCATCTTGCAGCCGACACGCGCGCACCAAGAGGCGGCTGGTTTCAAAAGAGGCCGTGTTTAGGCGCATCGCCCCCTCCAAAAGAAAAAACGCGGCGCATCGGGGGCGCCGCGTTTGATTGACTTAAACTTAGGTCAGACCCAAGGGCGCTCTGCGCCGGCCTTGGCTTCATAAGCGTCGATGGAGGTTTCTTTCTCCATGGTCAGGCCAATGTCATCCAAACCGTTCAGCAGGCAGTGCTTTTTGAAGGCGTCCACTTCGAACTTGATCACTTCGCCATCCGACGTTGTGATCTCTTGGGCTTCCAGATCAACGGTCATGCGCGCGTTGGCACCTTTTTCCGCATCGGCCATCAGGATATCAACCTGCTCTTGTGGCAGCGCGATGGGCAGCATGCCGTTCTTGAAGCTGTTGTTGAAGAAGATGTCGGCAAAAGAGGTGGAGACAATCACCTTGATGCCAAAATCATCCAGCGCCCATGGCGCGTGCTCACGCGAAGAGCCACAGCCGAAGTTGTCACCCGCGATCAGGATCTGAGCCTCGCGATACTGCGCTTTGTTCAGGACGAAATCCGGGATCTCCGTGCCGTCGCGATTGTAGCGCATCTCATCAAACAGGCTCACACCAAAGCCGGTCCGCTGGATCGACTTCAGAAAGCGCTTGGGGATGATCATGTCGGTGTCGATATTCACCAGCGGCATGGGCGCTGCGATACCGGAAAAGGTTTCGAATTTTTTCATAACGCTGGCTCCTTACATCAGCTCGCGAATGTCGGTGAGCTTGCCGGTGAGTGCGGCAGCTGCGGCCATGGCTGGGGACACAAGGTGTGTGCGGCCCTTATAGCCCTGACGGCCTTCGAAGTTGCGGTTTGAGGTGGAGGCGCAACGCTCGTTCTCAGACAGCTGATCGGGGTTCATTGCCAGACACATGGAGCAGCCTGCCAGACGCCATTCAAAGCCCGCCTCACGGAAGATATCCGCCAGACCTTCTTCTTCGGCC
Organism: Shimia marina; assembly: GCF_001458175.1. Taxonomy (GTDB): domain Bacteria; phylum Pseudomonadota; class Alphaproteobacteria; order Rhodobacterales; family Rhodobacteraceae; genus Shimia; species Shimia marina. Next base: position 283,902 of record NZ_CYPW01000006.1, on the reverse strand, counting down.
TGTGCGCGTACAAGGCCAGAGCCCGGCACGATCATGGCGCGCATGCCTTCCTTGATCTTCTTACCCTTCAGCACTTCGGCGGCGGCACGCATGTCTTCGATGCGACCGTTGGTGCAGGAGCCGATGAAGACGGTGTCGATCTCGATGTCGGTCAGCTTCTGGCCCGGGGTCAGACCCATATACTCAATGGAGCGACGCGCAGCTTCGACCTTGCCGCCTTCAAAATCTTCTGGCGCAGGCACAACACCAGTGATCGGCAGTACATCTTCCGGGCTGGTGCCCCAGGTCACAACCGGCTGAATGTCTTCGCCCTTCAGGGTCACCACTTTATCGAAATGTGCGCCTTCGTCGGTGTAGAGCGTTTTCCAATACTCCAGCGCCTGCTCCCAAGCACCCGCCTTCGGAGCGTGTGGGCGGCCTTTGCAATAGTCAAAGGTGGTTTCGTCTGGGGCGATCAGACCGGCACGGGCGCCGCCCTCAATGGCCATGTTACAGACTGTCATGCGGCCTTCCATGGACAGATCGCGGATGGCCTCACCACAATATTCAATGACATAGCCTGTGCCGCCACCGGTGCCGGTTTCACCAATCACAGCCAGTGTGATGTCCTTGGCGGTCACGCCCGGCTTCAGCTTGCCGGTGATCTCCACCTTCATGTTTTTGGATTTTTTCTGGATCAGCGTCTGGGTGGCGAGCACGTGCTCCACCTCAGAGGTGCCGATGCCATGCGCCAGCGCGCCAAATGCGCCGTGGGTCGCGGTGTGGCTGTCGCCACAGACCACAGTCATGCCCGGCAGGGTCCAGCCGTTTTCCGGGCCAACGATGTGCACGATGCCCTGACGTACGTCAGACACCGGATAGTAATGCACGCCAAACTCTTTGGCGTTTTTGTCCAGCGCCTCAACCTGAATGCGCGATTCTTCGGTCATCTGCGCAGGGTCTTCGCGACCCGCCGTGGTGGGGACGTTGTGATCCGGCACGGCAATGGTTTTTTCTGGCGCACGCACCTTGCGTCCCGCCATGCGCAGGCCTTCAAACGCCTGCGGGCTGGTCACTTCGTGAACAAGGTGACGGTCAATATAAAGCAGGCAGGTGCCATCGTCAGCTTCGTGGGCGACATGGGCATCCCAGATCTTATCATAGAGCGTTTTGGGGGACATTGGTCCTCTCCATTCTGTTTGTATAGCTAGAAGAAATGGCTGTCAGAAAGGCGCAGCAATGCTGCGCCGCAAGCTCATAGCGCGGCGACGACGGATTTCGACTGACCAAAGAATCGCCATGGCAAAAAGGCGCGGTCAGAGATGTCGTAGATGCGTTTCATATGATCCCAGTACACGGACAGGCGGATTCCTTCAAGCAGAAGCCACAGAGAAGTGACGCAGGGTGCAGAATGCTGCGTTGCCTCGACGCAGGGCCACGTGCAAGGATGATGCATGGAAGAAGAGCTCCAGACATCCGCCGCCGATGCCGTTGATCCCTCTGCGGCGACGGACGAAACCGAGTTGGATCGTATCGCAGGCGCCGAGCGCCACGTGCCTGATACGGACGTTCCGCAAGATAGCACCGAAACAACCGAGATCGCGCTGGGCATATGGGCGCGGTTGGTGGATTTCTCCGAGAGCCTGTTGCGCCCTTGGGCGGCTTATCAGGTGGTGATCGCGCTGGTCCTCATAGCAGTGGCCTATGGATTGGCTTTTGTTTTCAAGCCGCGGTTTTACGCTTGGCTGAAGACGCGCGAGGGATGGCCGAAATGGCGTTATCGCTATGCCATGATGATGCATCGGCGCATGGCGCTGTTTATTTTCAATGTGTTGATCTGGTTCACCGTGTGGGGGATGCGCGCGGCTACCTGGCCGAGCCGTTCCTACCTTCTGGTTGGGCTTGCCAATCTGGCATTGGCCTGGCTGGTGGTTGTTGTGGTGCTTCGGGTGGTGCAGAACACCACGCTCCGCGCTTTTCTGAGATATGGCGCTTGGATCTGGGTCACTTTGGTGCTGACGGGGCTGCGTGACGATGCCGTCTTGTTGATGGACAGTATGGCATTGGTGTTTGGCGAAACCCGGATTTCGCTTTGGATGATTGCGCAGGCGATTTTGATGCTGGGCGTGACCTTCGCACTCACGCGGCTGGCCTCCCGTCAGGCCGATGCACGGCTGATGCGCAGTGAAGACATATCGCCCTCCATGCGGGTTCTGTTTGGCAAGCTGTTACAAGTGTTTTTCTACAGTGCTGCCTTTTTTATTGGTTTGCGCATCATTGGGTTTGACCTCAAGGGACTGGCGTTTCTGACCGGTTTTATTGGCGTGGGGCTTGGCTTTGGCCTCCAAAAGGTGGTGTCTAACCTTGTGTCCGGGCTGATCATTCTGATGGACAAGTCTATCAAGCCCGGTGATGTGATCTCGCTTGGAGAAACCTTTGGCTGGATTAACTCTTTGGGCGCGCGCTACGTCAGTGTGGTGACAAGGGACGGGCGCGAGTTTTTGATACCGAATGAGGATTTGATCACCAATCAGGTGGTGAATTGGTCTCATTCCAACACCTATGTGCGGCTCGATATCTACTTTGGCACGGCTTACGGTGATGATCCGCATCAGGTGCGCAGAGTGGCGGTGGAGGCGGCCAAATCTGTTGAGCGCGTTCTGACCTATCCCAATACGCCTGTCTGCCATATTGTGAGTTTTGGAGACAGCAGCGTGGATTACATTCTGCGGTTCTGGATCAAGGACCCGACGGGTGGGCTGACCAACATCCGGGGCAATGTATATCTGGCGCTTTGGGATGCGTTTCAGGCAGAGGGCATTTCACTGCCGTTCCCGCAACGCGAGGTGCGGGTACTCCAGGAGGCCGAGGACACCCCGCGCCCATCAATGCCTTAACGTTTTTCCGAGGCCGATGGGGGCAGAAAATGAGTGCCATTGCGAGATTTTGCCCCGCAGCAATTGGAGCTGCAATGCCTCAACATATCTTGGAGGGCGATGGCGCGATGGAGATTTCTGTCTTTGGCGCATGGAAAATACGCGATTTTTAAGGGTTTTGCGGAATCCATCTTGCCTTTCGTTGAGAAAACGTCCAACCGGTGCTATCTTGAATTTATGCCCGGCACCGGGGCTGACGGGTGCGCTACAAGGAGGGCAGACTTCTGTCTTTGAACACTGACGTGGCAAATGCTGCTGACACAGGTCCGATTGTGACGTCGGACTCTTCGGATGCGACAAGCGAGGCACTGCTTGCCCGTATCCTCACCTCACTGGATGAAGATAAAGCTGAAGACGTGGCGCAGATTGATCTGCGCGGCAAAACGTCGATTGGCGATTATATGGTGATCTGCTCCGGGCGCTCTTCGCGTCAGGTTGTGGCGCTTGCCGAAAAACTGGTGGAACGTCTCAAACATGAGTTTGGCCGCGCCGCGAAAGTGGAAGGCAAGGACACAGGGGATTGGGTTCTGGTCGATACCGGTGATGTGATTGTACATATCTTCCGCCCTGAAGTGCGCGAGTTCTATCAACTCGAAAAGATGTGGGTCCCCGGCGGCTCCGCATAGAGTTTCAGGCGGCCCTCTGACGATCTGGAGAGCCGGAAGGACAACGTATGGCACTGAAGGTGCATATCTGCGCCGTGGGCCGGCTCCGGTCTGGCCCTGAGCGCGACCTGCTTGACGATTACCTGACGCGGTTTGATCGCACGGGCCGGGCCTTGGGGCTTGGGCCTGTGGCGGTGCATGAGGTTGAAGATCGCAAAGGCGGCGGTATGGCTGCCGAGGCGAACTTGCTGGAAGGGGTGATCCCCAAAGGCGCCGTCATCTGTGCGCTGGATGAGCGTGGCAAGGTGATGAGCAGCCCGGATTTTGCCACACAGATTTCTGGTTGGCGCGATGACGGGCGCAGCGATCTGGCTTTCGTGATCGGCGGTGCGGATGGGATCGATCCGAGCTTGCGGGCGCGGGTGGATGCCAAATTGAGCTTTGGCAAAATGGTCTGGCCACATATGTTGGTGCGCGTGATGCTGAGCGAACAGCTCTACCGCGCGGCCAGTATTCTGGCAGGCGCGCCCTACCACCGGGTATAGCTGCGCACCAAGGCAGATTACGCCGGTTTAACGGGGCTCTTTCAGCAGCGCGGCTCTGGATTGGGAGGCGAATTCACGTCGTCCCAGAACGATCACCGTGACCATCACCGCCAACAACAGGGCCAGCGGCCCGAGAATCCAGCAGATGGCGGCCAAGGCAAAATATATCGCGCGGATCCCGCGGTTGAAGCTGCGGGAGGCGGTGATGTTGATGGCACCTGCTTTCTGAGCGCGTGACAGGGCTGCGGGGTGCTCTGCGTCATTGGGCACAGCGGCCATCAGGACCGAGCAATAGCCGAACAGGCGATGTGACCAGACAAACTTCAGAAAGGCATTGCCGATGAAGAGCAGCACAAGCACCAGCTTGAGCTCCAAAACCAGCGCCGGCTCTGCGCTTTGGGTGAGGTCACGGGTGACGCCTGCTATTTGATCAGTGTTGCCAATCAAGGCCACCAGAGCGCCAATGGCGATCATGGAGGAGGAGGCAAAGAACGCTGTGCTTTGGCGTAGGTTCCCCATGATTTGGGCATCAAACACCCGCACGTTGCGCTCCACATAATGTACCATCCATTCCTGCCGATAGAATGCCATGAGGCGCGACACAGACGGGTGGTTTTTCGGCGGGTTCTCAATGAGATGCGTTGTGATGATCCAAGCAAGCACAATCACTGCAACCGCGATGGCATCAAGTGTGGAAAACTGGGTGGAGAGCGTGTTCAGAGTCATGGGGCATACCATAGCGCCTCGTCTCCGCGCTTGCCAGCGGCCCCAGAACCTTGGCGGATGGGGAAATGATCTATCATTGGGCGTTGGCTTGCCCTAATTCCGCCTTAGCTTCGGGGTAGATCAAGGTTAATCAAACCAGAGCCCCTTCTGATGGAGATCCCATGCTGTTGCGTTTTACAGTGCTGTTCACGATGTTTTTGGCGTCTTTTGCCGCTGCGCAGGATTCGGGACTACGCCGTCTTGATACCGGAGAAGACAGCCGCCAATGGGGCGCGGTTGGGCGTCTGGAAATTGATGGGCGGGGATTTTGCACCGGGACTTTGATCGCGCCGGATCTGGTGTTGACGGCGGCACATTGTTTGTTTGCCAAAGGCAGCGGTGCGCCCCATGCGATTGGTGCAATTGAATTTCGGGCAGGCTGGCGCAATGGGCGTGCGGAAGCCTATCGCACGGTGCGGCGCGCGACTGTCCATCCGAAGTATGCGCGGTCGGATACGGCATCGACTGAGAATATTCAGAATGATCTGGCGCTTCTTGAGCTGCATCACCCCGTTCGCAACACGACGATTGATCCATTTGAAACCACTGGTGGGCTGCGCAAGGGCTCTCAGATCGGTGTGGTGTCTTATGCGGTTGGCCGCGCAGAAGCCCCCTCTTTGCAAGAGATGTGTCAAGTGATGGGGCGTCAGCGCGGGGTGCATGTGCTGTCCTGCAATATCGATTTTGGCAGCAGCGGCGCACCGGTGTTTGTGTTTGATCGCGACCAGGTGCGCATTGCGTCCGTGGTTGCGGCCAAGGCGGATCTGAAGGGCAGTAAAGTGGCGTTGGGTGCCGCGCTGGATCACAGCCTGCCTGAGCTTCTGGCAGCTCATGAGGCGGAGCCCTTTCAGGCGACAGGCACGGCGTCTTTGCAGGATCGCAGCGCAACAGGGGCAAAGTTTATTCGCCCATAATCGGCGCGAACTGAGGTTTGGAGGAGATGGCGATGCGGGTCTTGGGATGTCTGTTCTCTGTGATTTTGAGCGTGATCACGCAGCCTTTGGCCGCAGAGGAGCGTTTGCAGCCCTTGCTGCGCCGTGGGGATTTACTGGGGTGGGAGGCGATAGGGCGCCTGGACGCCGCCGGTGCCGGGTTTTGCACCGCTGCGCTTATTGCGCCCGATCAGGTGCTGACCGCAGCGCATTGTGTGTTTGACGCAAATGGGCGCCTTCTGCCCGCGGATCAGATTATGTTTCGAGCGGGTTATGTTGAGGGGCAGTCCCTGACGGAGCGGCAGGTCAATCGCATCGTTGTTGATGCGGGCTATCAGGACAGCGCGGATGGCAAAATCAGCACCAAAATGATCCCGCATGATGTTGCGCTGTTGCGGCTGGCCTCTCCAATCTCAAGTTCGGAGGCGGATCCTTTTGCGATCCATGTGGACCCGCAGGAGGGAGAGAAAGTCTCTGTGCTGAGTTATGGTCGTGGGCGCAGTGAGCATCTGTCGTGGCAGCGCGATTGTTCCATTCTGGAGCGCGGCTGGGGGATGTTGACCTTTGATTGCAACGTGACTTTTGGCTCTTCGGGAGCGCCTGTTTTTGTGCGCTATGGCAATCGGGTGCGGATCCTTTCGGTGGTCTCTGCGACCGGGGACAATCCAGAGGGGCAGAAGGTTTCCTTTGGCATGGAGCTGCCGGAGGTTGTGGCGGAGTTGAAGCGGCGTATGCGGGTTGGAGACCGGCCCGTGGCGCAGGCCCCAGCGGGCGTGAAACGTATCCAGATTGGCACACGCAGCACGTCTGGGGCCAAGTTTGTACGCCCTTAGTCATCTGTTAGTTATTTGATTTGTTTTGGATTTTCTATTTTTCAAGCCGCTGTGAAAGACAGGGGCTTGAAACCCCAGTATCTGCGCATACCTCTATTTTCGTAAGGCGCCGCAATCGGGTCTTACGCATAACCGCCTGTCCCTCGGGAAGGCATTATACATATTGTTGTCGCTCAATGGAGGATAACCCATGCGCACTTTTGATCTGGCTCCGCTGTACCGGTCGACCGTTGGTTTTGATCAGTTGGCAAATATGATGGACCGTGTTCTGTCCAATGATGTCGCCCAGCCGAGCTACCCCCCATATAATATCGAGAAGACCGCCAATGATGCCTATCGCATCTCTTTGGCGGTTGCCGGATTTGGCGCAGATGACCTGAGCATTGAGGTCAAGGAAAATGCGCTGATCGTGACCGCCAAGAAAGGCGATGACGCCAAGGATAAAACATATCTGCACCGTGGGATTGCCACCCGCGCTTTTGAACGGCGCTTCCATCTGGCGGACCATGTGCGCGTCACGGGCGCGAGCCATGAGGATGGTATGCTGCATATTGATTTGCAGCGTGAAATTCCTGAGGCGCTCAAGCCGCGGCGCATTGAGATTTCCACAGGCGCACCCAAGGCCGTGGAGCAGGATGTGGTGGACGCGAAGGCCGTCAACTGATCCGAAGAAACCAACTGACAGATCCTCCTCCCTTGCTGTCAGCCCCATGAAGGGGAGCGCGCGTTCCGATTGGGGCGCGCGTTTTTCGTTGGTTGCACTCTTAACATGTTCAGTTCAGACTGCCCCGATGATTTCTGACAGTAGGAGTGGCGCGTGAATTTGGGCGCTTTGAAATCGGCCAATTTTCGCGCCTATGTCTTTGGAGCCGCTTTCGGATTGCTGGCCATCTGGATGCAGCGCATTGCGATGGGCTGGCTGGCCTGGGAGATGACGGGCTCTTCGAGTTTTGTTGGCTTTATTGCCATGCTGTTGTTTGCGCCATCCATCATGCTGTCGCCGTTGATGGGTGTCTGGGTGGACCGGATGAACGTCAAACATGCGGTCTTGGCTGTTCAAGGCTGTAACTTCCTGTTGTGCGGCCTGCTTTGGGCGATTGTAGCGACAGGTATGGAAACACCGTTTCTATTGGCGTTGCTCTCCCTGCTGATTGGCATGGTGATGGCCGCCAATCATCCGGTGCGCATGGCGCTGACGCCTCGGTTGGTGCGGCGCGAATATGTCGGGTCCGTCGTGACCATTGTGGCGATTAATTTCAATATTGCGCGTATGGTGGGGCCGGCGGTGGGCGGCGTTTTGATTGCAACGATTGGCGTGGGGCACACGCTTTTGGTGCAGTGGCTTTTGTTTGTGCCCTATCTGGTGGCCCTGTCGCGCCTGTCGCTGCGCCCACGTCGGCAGACCGGCAGTGCGCAGGAGCCGTTCTTTCAGGCATTGGCCGCAGGGGTGCGCTATGTCTGGCAGACCTCAGCGGTGCGGGAGGCCATGTTTGTGGCCGGGGTGCTGGCCTTGGTGGCGCGGGGCGCGCTGGAAGTCTTGCCACCGTTGGCAGATGGCGTCTTTGGCCGCGGGGCTGACGGGCTGGGCGTGTTGATGAGTGTCACCGGGATTGGCGCAATTGTGGGTGGTTTCTCTCAGGCGGCCCTGCCACCGCAAGTGCCGGGGCGGCTGCCGTTGCTGACCCGTCTGGCGATTGTGTTGGGGCTCTGTCTTGTGGCGCTGCTTGGGCTGGTGAACCATTGGCATATGGCGCTGGCCGTAGCGGCGGGCATGTCTTTTGTGACCACGGTGACCGCGATTTCAACGCAGACGGCGATTCAGCTCGATCTTGAGGATGATATGCGGGGGCGTGTGATGAGCCTTTGGGCTGTGATCGCAGCAGGCGGATCGGCGCTTGGCGCTGGCGCGATTGGTGGGATGGCGGAGTGGCTGGGGTTCCAGGGCGCATTGGTGTGGTCGGGCAGTTTGGCTGCTGCCAGCGTGGCCGTTTATCTCATGTGGATGCGGCTAAAGGCATAAGCCCCGCTGCCGAGGAGGCAACGGGGCTCTGACTGGTCTGACGGGGAGAGTCTGATCAGTTGGCGGCAGGTTCGATATTGCCGATGTTCAGGAAAATTGTCTCACCGGAGTGGTCATCTACACCGTCATTGTCGGTTGAGAAGAAAGCGGTGCCATCTTCCAGAATGGCCAGACCTTCGACCTTGTCCAGAACATAGCCTCCGGTGGAGGTGAGATCTGGCAGCAGGTCACGCACCAGCGTTTTGGACACCACTGGCAGGGGGCCACCAAGGGGGGCAGGCACCATTTCGGAAGCGGAGATGCGGTAGATTTTCTTGGTCACGGCGCGGTGGTCGTGTTGATTGTCACGCTCCACAACATAGACCCAGTCCCCGTGGGCAACGATTTCTGAGAGACCGACCCAACCGGTTGCTGGCTCGGCTTTGGGGTAGTGCACGGCGCCCCATTCCTTTGTCTCAAGGTTATAGGCCACAAGCTTCACGTGGTTTTTGGGATCGTCTTTCCATTCCCGCTGCACCGCCATCCAAAGGGTGTCGCCAATTCTGGTGATGCCCTCAAAGCCGAAGCGTTTTTCAACAGCCATCAGCTCTGCGGGGAGGCCGATTTCGCCTTTGCGATCCTTGATCAGACCCTCTGCAGAGACGTGGTAAATCGCATGAGGGACCACGCGGTCGGTGCGGCCTTCGGACGCCACGTAGAAGCCGCCTTTGCCATCAAGTGTGATGCCTTCCATGTCGATCTTCTGGGCAGGCGTACCATTTTGACGGTGAACGCGGATCACATCGACGATGCGGGCCGGTGTCTGGGTGGTGTCGATTTTGAAGATAGACGGCTGGAAGCCATAGAAACTGTCATTCACCGCCCAGATGATGCCGTCCTTGTCGGCAACCATGCTCGAGAGCGCGCCCCAGCCGATCAATTCATCAGCGCCTTCCGAGGTCAGATGCGGATAAGAGGCCGGTGCATTCTGATATTCAAAAAGCATCACATGCGCCCGCGCGCCGCCGTCTTCGATCAGGTCTTTTTCGTTCGCCGAAATCAACAGGTTGCGCTCTGGAATGGCCACATAGCCTTCTGGACCAACACCGGAGGGCAGAAGCTGCTTCAGAACAGGGGAGGCTGGGTTGGTGACATCATAGACCCCCACAACAGAGGCGCGTTCGGCACCTACAAACACATAAGGTGTGCCGTTGAAACTGGCGAAGGTCACGCTCTCAGGCTCCACACCTTTGCTGTCAGAGCGTTTGTCCGGATAGTGACCGATCTGGATGATGGCTTTTTCAAAGTCGGTGCCGCTTTCGTACACAACGGTGCCGTCCTTGTGGAAGATGGTCCAGCCACGGGAGCCGCCATCCATATCGCCTTCGTTGGCGGTGGCGAAATGACTGTCATCAATCCAAGTCACCGCATCCGGCTCACGCAGGCGGGCTTTCTGGCTCTCAGTGAAGATCAGGGCGCCGCGCTCGTCGGTGGCATCAATGCCGTCCAGATCCACCGCGCCTGCGGAGAAGTGAGAGATCACCTCACCCTCTTTGGAGACAACCACCATGTGGTTGTTTTCCTGCAGGGTCACAACCGTTTCCCCCAGCGCGTTGATCGAAACATACTCTGGTTCCGGATCTTCGGGGGAGACCTCTGCGAGGCCCGTCATATCGACCATGCGCAGTGTGTCACAGGCGAGCGCGCCGTCAGTCAGCGAGACCATGGCCAGCATGCCCGCAGGCATTTGACCGGTGCGGCCATCGCCAAGGTCTTCGTCACGCTCGTTTTCAATGGCAACCGAAACAAAGCTCTGATCCGGTGCAATGGCGACGCTGTCTGGTTGACCGCCCAGATCACAAGAGGCGGCGACGGTGCCGTCTGTGATATTGATGGCCTGAAGCACGCCGGAGGGCTGTGTGTAGCTTTCAGAGGTGTTTACGCCGACGATGGCGACATCGCCGATGATGCCAACAGAGGTCGGCTCCCCCACAAGGGCCACATTGCCCAAGGGCTGGGGGCTGCTCGGATCGGAGATGTCGATGCGGCCCAGCACGCCCAGCGGGCTGTCTGTATAGACCAGTGTCATGCCGTCTTGGGTGGCGGCAATGATTTCCGGGGAGGTTTCGCGTTGGGTGTCTTCGCCTTCGGCCATGTTTTTGACAACAGGGAACGAGGCGATGCGGTTGAAGTTCATCTCGGCGGCGGCATGACCAGCGGTCAGGGCCAACGCGGAGGTCAGGCATAGGTTGCGCAGCAACATTTTGCATCTCCATGTTGAATTCTGCGCTGGGCGTCGCATGGGGAGGTGACGCGCCTGTAACGGTGGCATGACAGATTTGTTAAAGACCCGAGGCCCCCTCTCAAAAGCGGTTTGAGCTTGCCCCTGCTTTCGCGCAGAGTGCCAGATAGATCTGTTTGGGGGAGATTGAGATGGATTGGGATGATGCCTATTCCAATGGGGCGTATATTGCCGGGGCGGATGGGTTTCCACCGCGGTGGGCAAAAGAGGCGGCCGCATTTCGCACTTCCGCAGGGGCGCAGGAGGATGTGGCCTACGGGGCTGGCGCGCGCCAGAAGCTTGATCTGATCACGCCAAAAGGTGCGGCCAAAGGGCTTTTTGTGTTTGTGCATGGCGGCTACTGGATGGCCTTTGATAAATCCTATTGGAGCCATCTAGCACGGGCGGCCGTCGCACAGGGGTGGGCTGTCGCTATCCCGTCTTATGATCTGGCGCCTGAGGTGCGGATTTCTGACATCACTGGCCAGATTGCTGAGGCCGTGACCAAAGCCTCGGCAATGGTTGAAGGACCAATCGTCTTGGCGGGGCATTCGGCTGGTGGCCATCTGGTGGCGCGCATGATCTGCGCGGGTGTCTTGCGGGAAGAGGTTGCGCAGCGCATCACGCGCGTCATGCCGATTTCACCGGTTGCGGATCTGCGCCCGCTGATGCGAACTGCGATGAATGAGAAACTGCATTTGGATGCGGCGGAATGTGAGGCGGAAAGCCCGGTGTGGCAGCGCCCGCGCGCTGGCGTGGCGGTGACCGTTCTGGTTGGGGCGCAGGAGCGGCCTGTGTTTCTCGATCAGGCGCGTTGGCTGTCTGAGGCATGGGGCTGTGATCGCATCGTGGCAGGCGGGAAGCACCATTTTGATGTCATCGATACTTTTGCGGATGCGCAGAGTGACGTGGCACGCATGCTGTTTGCCTAGGGATTCATGCAGGGCAAAAGATCGCCTGGCTTTGGCGTGGCGTGCCAGACACCCCGCGCAATGGCCCGCGCGAGACAGGTGGCGGCGGCATGACCTATCCACAATGTGTCGGCAATCTCATCGCTGAGCGGTTTGGCATCGGTGCTGACGCCAAAGATCAAATCTCCATCCATCGGGGTATGTGACGGGACCAAGGCGCGGGCCATGCCGTCATGGGCGGCTGTCGCCATGCGGGTGCATTGCGCCTGTGTCAATGCGGCGTCGGTTGCGACAATGGCGATGGTGGTATTGTGACTGGACAGCTTGGTATTGGGCAGTGTGGTCGGCGCGTTGGGCAACAGACCTCTGCCACCAAATTCGGCGTCGATCTCCCAAGGTGCGGCCCAGAAGTGTTGCCCATCTGGGGAGGCGTCGCCAAGTGCATTGACCGCGACCAAAGCCCCGACCGTATGGCCGGATGGCAAAATTATGGATGCAGAGCCAAGACCGCCTATGTGGGAGGCGAGGGTGCAGCCGGTGCCCGCGCCAAGGGAGCCAAGCGCAAACTCTGTATCCGCCGCAGCCAGCGCCGCAGCACCGAGGGCTTTATAGGGGTTGTCACCCCAGCTTTTATCGCCGCCATTGAGCAGATCGAACAGAATGGCACCGGGCACGATGGGGACGGTCTGATCCCCAACCGGGAAACCGCGCCCTTGGTGGCGCAGTGCATCTGCCACGCCAGAAGAGGCATCCAAACCAAAGGCCGAACCGCCCGATAGGGTGAGCGCATCGACCTGCTGCACGGTTTTGTCCGGGGCCAGAAGATCTGTTTCCCGGGTGCCGGGGGCCCCGCCCATCACGCTGACCCCACAGGTGAACGGTGCTGCGCCAATCAGAACACTGGCCCCACTTTTGAGGGTGTCATCCTGTGCATGGCCGACGCGCAGGCCTGCAATGTCGGTGATGAGGTTGTTGGGTCCGGTTTGCATGGCTGCCTCCTGTGGTGTCACCGTAAGCGCAAAAAACTTGGGCGCAAGGTTGTGCGCGCTTGGGTTGTGTCAGAATTTGCTTGTCCAATCCGGCATGATTTGTGCAATATCTGAGCCAGCACTGGCGATGGCGTCGCCACATTCCAACATCAGGCGGGTCACACCTGCACGGAATGCGCTTTTATCTTATCAGTCCTGAACGCCGGGACCTCTTTGATCGGAGGTCGAAATGACTGCACGTCCTGAATTCTATCGTTTCCACAATGGTGAAAAAGCGCCTTTGCAATTTGCTGAGGCGGAATATGCCGCGCGCGTGACGGGATTGCGCGCCATTATGGCTGCGCATGGGGTGGATGCCGCTGTGTTCACATCCATGCACAATGTGTCCTACTATTCTGGGTTCACTTATTGTGCCTTTGGCCGGCCCTATGCGGTGGTGGTGACCGCGTCTGATTGTGTGACCATCTCTGCAGGGATTGATGCAGGGCAGCCCTGGCGGCGCTGTTATGGCGACAATATCACCTATACGGATTGGCAGCGCGATAATTACTGGCGTGCGATCAAATCCATCACGGGGGAAGCTGCGGCGATTGGCTATGAAAGTGACCACCTGACCATGCTGCAGCAGGGCAAGTTGCAAAGCTTCCTTGCACCATCAAAGATGGTGGATTTGTATGAGCCTACCATGCGCCAGCGTATGCATAAGAGTGCGGCGGAAATTGCGCTGATCCGGGCCGGGGCCGCGGTGGCCGATGTGGGGGGCTATGCGATCCGTGACGCCATCAAGGAAGGCGTGCGTGAGATTGACGTGGCCATGGCTGGGCGTGACGCGATGGAGCTTGAGATTGCCAAAAGATTCCCGGATGCCGAGTATCGCGACACTTGGGTTTGGTTTCAGTCCGGGATCAACACCGATGGGGCGCATAACCCCGTGACCGCACGCAAATTGCAGCGTGGGGATATCCTGTCACTCAATACCTTTCCGATGATCTCCGGCTATTACACCGCGTTGGAGCGGACGCTTTTTGTGGGCGAGGTGGATGATGCCAGCCTCAAGCTGTGGGAGGCCAATGTGGGGGCGCATGAGCTGGGCATTTCGTTGCTGAAGCCCGGCGCGAGCTGCGCTGAGGTGACGGAACAGATCAATGCGTTCTTTGCGGCGCGCGATTTGCTGCAATATCGCACCTTTGGCTATGGGCACAGCTTTGGTGTGCTGAGCCACTATTATGGGCGCGAGGCGGGGTTGGAGCTTCGGGAAGACATTCCAACGGTGCTGGAGCCGGGTATGGTTATTTCGATGGAGCCGATGCTGACCATTGCGGAAGGTGAACCGGGCGCGGGTGGATATCGGGAACATGATATTCTGGTGATCACAGACGACGGCAATGAGAATATCACCGGCTATCCCTATGGTCCTGAGTTCAACGTTGTGGGGTGATCCAGCGGTCGCGCCCTGACGGGCGCGGCTCGATTTGGCCGCCCTTGAAGGGGCGGCCGGTTTTGTCCATGTTGAACGCGCTTATGCCAACTCTGGTGTGATCTCTAGATTGCCACGTGTGGCATGGCTATAGGGGCATGTGGCGTGAGCCGTGGCAATCAGTGCTTCTGCTGCTGTCTTGTCCATGCCGGGCAGTGTCACCTTCAAGCCAACGTCCAGTCCAAATCCAGCATCTTCGCGGGGGCCAATGCCAACCGTTGCCGTGACGGTGGCATCCGCAGGCAGTGTGGTTTTTTGCTGCATGGCGATGAATTTCATCGCAGACAGAAAGCAAGCTGCGTAGCCTGCCGCAAACATCTGTTCGGGGTTGGTGCCTTCACCGCCCGCACCGCCAAGTTCAGCGGGGGTGGACAGAACAGTGTCCAGCTTGCCATCCTGAGAGGTGACGCGGCCCTCGCGACCACCAGTGGCGGTGGCGGAGGTGGTGTAGAGAGTGGATTGCAGCATGTGAGTCTCCATAATATATCGTGCACGATTTAATATGGGGCGATTTAGGTGGTTGGCACGAGATTCGTCAAGTCTTGTGATTTAATCGCGTGCGATTTAATGTCTCAGTGAAGGGGATTTCTAATGTCGAGCGATGCGCACTCTATTCTGGATCGGATGCTGTGCTTTGAAGTTTATAGCACTGAGCATGCTTTTGCGCGCCTCTACAAAGCGCTCTTAGCGCCTTATGGGCTGACCTATCCTCAGTTCCTGGTCTTAGTGTTGCTGTGGGAGCAATGCCCCCAGACTGTGAACGGCTTGGGGGGACAGTTGGGGCTGCAAAGTAGCACGCTGACCCCCCTTCTTAAGCGGATGGAGAAAGCCGGGCTTGTGGTTAGAACGCGGGACCCGGAAGATGAGCGCCGTGTTCGTGTGTCTGTGACGGCAGCAGGAAAGGCACTGCGTGCGAATGTCCATGACATCGGCCGCTGTGTCGCCGATGCGACGGGCATGGAAGAGGCTGAGCTGTTTGATTTGATGCGCAGCTTACGCAGATTGCGTGGCGGTCTGCAGGGCAGTGTTCTGACTGGTGTCAGCCTGTCAGATTGACGGAAGGTGAAACTCGACCTTTGCCGTTGAACAATACCTTTCCATCTGTCTTCTCTAAAATGTCTGAGCAGGTTGTGCATATGGCCGACCGGCCAGGGCACGTCGGTTGAAAGAGGCCGGTAAACGGGGGCTAGAAGAAAGAGGTAAAATTGGCGCGTGAGGAGCGCTCATGACCTCAAATTTTCAAGAGGCGCTGTGGATGGTGAGCGCAACAGACTGCGCTGATCGACGCCAGCTATCTCCTCCAAACGAAGGAGACATAAATGGAAGCCAGTTGGGGCGATTGATCTCCTACCGTAACTCAATCACACGCATCGAAAGGATGCGGCTGATAAGATCAAGGGAGGAAACATGAATGGTCGTTGGGGCCGAACATGGGGCGAAAGTACCGCTCAATCATTGTGGTATTGGTCGAAGTCAAGCGTCTTTAGGCCACGGATTGCATGCGTTCTTGGCTGGAAACAGTCAAAGAAAACTGGGTCACCATACCTTCCAGCGCGTCTGCCTGGTTTTTCAAAATCGTACAGGTGCTGTTCACATCTTGTGCCATGGTTGCATTGTGTTGTGTGACCTCTTCAATGTGCGACACACCGCTATTGATCTCACCTAAGCCAGCGGCCTGCTCTGCTGTGCCTTCTGCCATTTCTGCCACCAGATCTGAGATATGTGTGACACGTTGCACGATGCTCTCCAGAGCGGTGCCGGTTTTGTGAACAAGATCAACGCCCGCATTGACACTTTTGGTGCTTTCACCAACCAGATCTTGAATTTCGCGCGCTGCGCCTGAAGACTTCTGTGCCAAGGCGCGCACTTCGGAGGCGACAACCGCGAAACCACTTCCTGCATCGCCTGCCCGGGCGGCTTCCACACCAGCGTTCAGTGCAAGGAGATTGGTTTGAAAAGCGATGTCCTCGATGACGCTGACAATTTGGCCAATCTCGTTCGAAGATGCGGAAATATCGGCCATGGCATCGACAGCGGCGCGTACGATGTCACCGCTATCGGTGGCCTCTTTCTTCGCGGTCTCCGTGGTCATTTGCACGTTGCGCGCTCCATTCGCTGCGGTCTGCACGCTGCCTGTGATATCTTTCAGAGCGCTCGCGGTTTGCTCCAGAGTTGTGGCCTGACTTTCAGTCCGCTGAGACAGGTCTTCGGATGATTGGCTGAAGCTCAATGCGCTGTTGCGCACATTTTTGGTGGTCTCAGCAAAGCTGACCAATGTGTCGTTTAGTTTATGGGCCGTCGTGTTGAAGTCCTGGCGTAGCCCCTCGTATTCCTCAGGGAAGGGTTTTTCGAAATGCTGTGTCAGGTCTCCGTCGGCCAATTTCGCGAGACCTTGGCGGATTTCCGTCACAACAAAGTCCTGATCGTATTTGATGCGTTCCTGCTCTTCCTTGAGGGCCTCTGCATCATTGCGCATTTGAATGCTGTCCTGTTTGAAATGATACACGGCATTGGCCATGCGGCTCAACTCGTCTTTCCCGTCAATGCCTTCGACATAGACATTAAAATCCCCTTCGGTGAATTTGCGGATTACTGAGATCAGGTACTGAATGCGACCGATCATACGCTCAAAGGAGATAACGGCGAAGGTCAGCGTCAGCAGAGTGGCGATGGCACCAATCAAGGCCAGTCGGATAAAGGCGCGCTGTGCCTCTGATTCGATGGTATGGGTCAGCGTATTGACTTCCTCCACAAAGGCGAGTTCACGTTCGCGCAACAGATCAATCCAGCGGGTCGATATCTGAAACCATTCAGGGGCTGTCATGCCATTGAAATTGCCATCTGTATATCCTTCAGAGATCACTTTTCGCGCCTGTTCTATCGCTTGAAATTCCGGTGTTGCGTGCAATTCGTCGAGCCAGCCTTCTCCAGGCAAAGCCCCGGAAGTTTCTTTAAGGAGCGCTTTTTGCGCCCCTCCAAGAGACACATAGCGGTCATGTAAGGCCAGAGAAAAGCCCGCGCCAAGGCCAGTGGCCCCCATGGCACGTTCCAGGCCCGCGTTTTCTTTCGCCGCCCCCACCATGGCGCGCGCTGCAAGCAAGGCGATCAGGCGGCTATCATTGCCAGCAATGCCTGTTGGGCGGGAAATATCGAGCATGTCATTGATGGTTTTTGTATAAAATTTTGCCATTTGAGGCACTGTGATCTGAAAGCCGTCCACGGCCGTGCGTATCTCAGACAGCCTTGCAATATCCGCTGCAATTTTTTCAAAGGCCTCAGGGTATTTGTTTTTTAACTCCTCAACTGCGCCCTGGTATGTATCAATTGCGTTCTCTGTGCTTTTGCGTTGTTGAGACAGCTCACTGTCAAAATTCACTCCGGCAGAAGAGAGATAGCCCGCAGAGTATCCGCGCTCTTTCTGTAATTCGTGAATGACGGCTCCGACAATGGCGCCTTCCTGTGCCTGAAGTGTGGTCGCATGCGCCCCTGCGACAGCTTTTTTCTCATGAGAAATATCATGGTAGATGAATGCACCGGCAACGGCGAACAGAGGGCCGATGACCAACAGCATAACAAGTCGTAATTTCATTGGTTTGCTCCACTCAGCAGTAATTGTGCTTACCTCTAAGTGGAAAATCCTTATGTCTGATTAAGGGCGGTCCCTTGAAAAAGTGAGAATAGAAGTGGGGTTTATTTATTTGGTTGTTTCTCTATTTAGTTAATCAACTAATGGGTGGGTTTATTTATCGAAATGCTCAAAAGAAAACCCTGCCAATTGAATTGGCAGGGGGTGGTCCAGGTCTTGTGCGTAGGAAGAGGTTATTCTCCGTAAGGCACCCAGATGTTTTTCACCTCTGTTGAAGCCTCCAGGAAGCTGTGCCCTTCGCCTTCCGCGCTGAGCCAATCCCGAGCGCATCCATTGTTCACCCAGGTGCGTTTGAGATTTCCCGCGCTGGCGGCCTCAATCTCTTGGGACAGCGGAGAAGACGAAAAGGACCAGACGGCATCGACATCCAGATGACCGGCCAGCGGCGTGGCCAGCTCTGCATGAGAGCCGGTGAGGATATTGACCACGCCAGCGGGGACATCAGAGGTTTCCAGCACCTGATAGAAATCCGTCGCTGCCAGAGGGTAGGCTTCAGACGTCACAAGCACTGTGCGGTTGCCCATCGCGATGGCGGGTGCCATGGCAGAGATCAACCCGAGCAGAGGGGCGTCGTCTGCACAGAAAGCGCCAATCACCCCAACGGGTTCCTTCATTGCAAGTGCAACGCCGCGAATGGGCACCCCATGGGCCTGCCCGTCATATTTGTCTGCCCAGGCGGCATAGGTGAAAAGGCGGCGGATCGAGGTCTCGACCTCTGCAGCGCCGGTCTTTCCGCCGGTCAGAAGGTTCACGCGTGTGGCAAACTCTTCTTTGCGCGCGGAGAGATTTTCCGCGATGTAGTATAGAATTTGCGCGCGCAGATGACCTGTGGTGCCGGACCAGCCTTTTGCGCCCTGTGCGGCTTCCACCGCGTTGCGCAGGTCTTTGCGGTTGGCAATTGGTACCTGTCCCAACAGCGCACCATTTTTGCCATATATGTTCTGGCTGTAACCGCCATCAGGGCGCGCCTGTTTGCCGCCAATATAAAGCTTTGCGGTGCGGTCCAGCGGATCTACCGGCCCCTTGTCGCCAGAGAAAGCTTCAACAGGTTTGAGCGCTTTGGCTGTGCCTTTGGGTTTTGTGTAAGCGCAGAGCCCTTCCCAGCCGCCTTCGCGGCCATAGCCGCTTTCTCGACGGCCGCCAAAGCCAGCGGCGGCGTCAAACAGATTGGTTGCATTGACCCACACCACTCCGGCCACCAGTTTTGGCGCAATATCCAGCGCCAGATTGACGTTTTCTGTCCACAGGGTCGCCGCCAGCCCGTAGCGGGTGTTGTTGGCCAGTGCGACGGCCTCAGTTGGGGTGCGGAAGGTGGTGGAGACAAGCACGGGCCCGAAGATTTCTTCCTGCATCAGCTTGGACGAAGGGGCGAGGCCGGTGATCAGGGTAGGGGCATAAAAACAGCCTTCTACGGGCAGGGTGACAGGGGCCTGATAGAGAACGCCATCCGTATTACCATCCACCATGTCGGTGATGCTCTGTAGCTGAGTGGGATCCACAACCGCACCCACATCGATGCATTTGTCCAGCGGATTGCCCATGCGCAGTGTGGCCATGCGGGCTTTGAGTTTGCTGTGGAAGCGCTCGGCGATGCCCTCTTGCACCAGCAAGCGAGACCCGGCACAGCAGACTTGCCCCTGATTGAACCAGATGGCGTCCACAAGGCCCTCAATCGCACTGTCGATATCGGCATCGTCAAAGACGATATAGGCAGATTTGCCGCCCAGTTCGAGGGTCAGAGATTTGCCCGTTCCTGCGGTGGTTTCGCGGATGCGTTTGCCGACCTCGGTGGAGCCTGTGAAGGCGATTTTGTCGATGTCTTCATGGGTGGTGATCATCTCACCCACCGTGCCGTCACCGGTGACGATATTGACCACCCCGGCTGGCAGGCCTGCCTGTTGGCAGATGTCGGCAAAGGCCAGTGCGGTCAGCGAGGTGTATTCGGCGGGTTTGAGCACCACGGTGTTGCCCATGGCCAGCGCAGGTGCGACCTTCCACGCCAGCATCAGCAGCGGGAAGTTCCACGGGATGATTTGACCACAGACGCCGAGCGCTTGCGCGTTGGGCAGTTCACTTTCCATCAGCTGGGCCATGCCTGCGTGATAGTAGAAGTGGCGCTGCACCTGGGGAATGTCGATGTCCCGGCTTTCGCGGATCGGTTTGCCGTTGTCGAGCGTCTCCAGCACCGCAAAGAGGCGGCTGTGTTTTTGCAGCAGGCGGGCGAGCGCATAAAGGTATTTGGCGCGGCCATGGCCGCCGAGGCCTTCCCATTTGGGTTGCGCCTTTCGTGCAGCTTTCACAGCTGCGTCGATGTCTTCCTGTGACGCTTGTGTCAGATCGGCAAGGGTCTCGCCATTGGCGGGGTTCTTGGATTGGAAGTCTTTGCGTGGTTTTGTCCAGGTGCCGTCGAGGAAATGTCCAAAGGCTGCGCCCTGGTCCACGATCCAGGCAAAGGCATCAGCGGCACTTTCAGGGGCGGGGCCGTAGTCCATGGTCTCAAAAATCTCTTTAACGGTCATTGTGTCGGCTCCTTACGCCATCGCATGGCGGTGGCTGGCCGAATAGTGGCCGGTGACATGGTGCTCAAGCTGGCGCTCAATGTCGCCCAGCAGGGACGAGGCGCCAAAGCGGAAGAGATCGGGCTGCAGCCAGCGATCGCCCAGCTCATCTTTGATCAATGAGAGGTAGACCAGCGCGTCTTTGGCTTTGGAAATGCCGCCCGCCGGTTTGTAGCCCACGCGGAACCCTGTGCGCTCATAATAGTCACGGATCGCGCGGATCATCACAAGGGAGACTGGCAGGGTTGCGTTCACGCTTTCCTTGCCGGTGGAGGTCTTGATGAAATCTGCGCCGGCCATCATACACACCAGAGACGCGCGGGCCACATTGCGCAATGTGCCCAATTCACCAGTGGCCAGAATGGCTTTTACATGAGCGTCACCACAGGCTGCCCGCATTTCGGACATTTCCTCATAAAGCGCTTGCCAGTTGCCTTGCAGCACATGGCGACGGGTGATGACGATATCGATTTCTTCGGCACCGGCTTTGACGCTCTCGCCAATCTCTGCGATGCGCAGGTGATAGGGGGACAGGCCCGCCGGGAAGCCCGTGGACACGGCGGCCACAGGAATGCCAGAGCCTTGAAGCGCGCCCACGGCGGTTTCGACCATATCGTGATAGACACAGACCGCGCCGGTGGTCAGGCCGGTCATGCCAAGCGCCTCCAGCAGATCAGCCCGCACAGGCTGTTTCGCCTTGGCGCAAAGCCGTTCAACGCGGCCTTGGCTGTCGTCACCGGACAATGTGGTCAGATCAATCAGGGAGATCGCCTTGCACAGCCATGCGGCCTGATAGTCTTTCTTGACTGAACGGCGGCCCGGCAAGGTCTTCGCGCGGCGCTCAATGGCGGATGTATTGGCCTGCGCAGAGCGCACCCAGTCAAGGTCCAGTGCCATTCCCGGATTGCGCGGTTCCAGCGCGGTAGGCAGCTGGTGCCCTTCGGCAGTCGTGGTGGGCGTGTGCATCATTCTATCCTGTTGCGGAAAAACAGGCTCCAAAGTGCCTCATTTTATGACGCTTTGGCAAGGTACTGTGATGTTGTTTAGGCGCATTTTTGATCATGTGGTCAATTAAAAGATGAGAATAAGTCGCAATTGCGTTGACAGACGTGAGAATGGTTCTCATATTCAACTCAAGGCGAGTAAATAGGTGAAAAATGCGAATCCTCCGCAGAAGTTTTATGGCCGCAGCCCTTGCGGCATTGGCAAGCACAGCCGCGCCCGTGTTAGCGGATACCGCGCTCAAAGTTGTGGCGACCACCGGTATGATTGCAGACACGGCGCGTCGTATTGGCGGCGACAGTGTGGATGTGAAAGGTTTGATGGGGCCGGGGGTGGATCCGCATGCCTATCGTCAGACCCGCACGGATATCTTGGCAATGACCAAGGCGGATCTGGTGCTCTGGCACGGCCTCTACCTTGAAGCGCAAATGGAAGAATTCTTCCACGATCTGGAAGCCAAGGGCAACGTTGTGGCGGTGACGGATACGCTGCCGCGTGATCTGCTGCGGGGACATGATGACTATGCCGACAAATATGACCCCCACGTCTGGATGGATCCGCGCCTTTGGGTGTTTGTGGCCGAGCGCGTACAAGATGCTTTGACGCAGGCGCGCCCTGAGCAAGCCGCATATTTCGCGGAAAACGCCGAAGCCTTCTTGGCAGATCTCAATGCGCTGTCTGACTATGCGCAGACGAGCCTTACATCTGTACCGCAGGATGCGCGTATCCTGCTGACCGCGCATGACGCCTTTGGCTATTTTGGTCAGGCCTATGGATTTGAGGTGATGGGCATTCAAGGCATATCCACCGAGTCCGAAGCCGGTCTGAATCGCATCAGCGCCTTAGTGGATATGTTGGTGGACCGCCAGATTGGGGCCGTGTTTGTAGAAAGCTCTGTCTCTGACCGTTCCATCCGCGCCTTGGTCGAAGGCGCCGCTGCACGCGGGCACGAAGTGACGATTGGAGGTGAGTTGTTCTCTGACGCGATGGGGGAAAACGGCACCTATGAAGGCACCTATGTGGGTATGATTGATCACAATATCACCGTGATTTCTCGTGCACTTGGCGGAGACGCCCCTGTACGTGGCATGGCCGATCGCCTGTCTGCAGGCACATAAGGAAACTGTGATGAACGTGGAATTGGTTGCAAATAAAGGAGAGGTGCCTGCGGCGCCTCTTCCCGCCCACAGTCCTTTGGCAATTAGAGGCATGACGGTGTCTTACGGACAGAAACCAGTTGTGTTTTCTGTGGATATGACCGTTGTTGAGGGATCCATGACGGCCATTATTGGGCCCAATGGGGCTGGGAAATCGACACTGTTGAAAGCCGCTTTGGGGATTGTCACCCCTCTGGCCGGGCAGGCGCAGGTGTTTGGGCAACCTTTGAAGGCAGCCCGTCACCGGATTGCCTATGTGCCACAGCGCGCGAGCGTTGACTGGGATTTCCCAACGCGCGTGATTGATGTGGTGCTCATGGGCCTGTCTCGCGAGTTGGGCCTGCTGGGGCGCATTCGTGGACATCATAAGGAAAAAGCTCTCGCGTGCCTTGCGCGGGTTGGCATGACGGATTTTGCGGATCGTCAGATTGGTCAATTGTCCGGCGGCCAGCAACAGCGTGTCTTTCTGGCCCGGGCACTGGCGCAGAATGCGGATCTTTATCTGCTGGATGAGCCTTTTGCCGGTGTGGACGCTGCCACGGAAAAAGCCATTATTGAGGTCCTCAAAGGATTGAAATCAGAAGGCAAAACAGTGGTGTCCGTGCATCATGATCTGACCACGGTGCGCAGTTATTTTGACCGTGTGTTCCTGATCAATACGCGCAAAATGGCCGAAGGCAGTGTGACGGAGGCCTTTACGCCTGAAACGCTCAATCAAACCTATGGCGGGCGACTGGCAACAGGCCAGATTGATCAGCTGGAACTGGCTGCGGGCTAAGCGATGTTGTGGAGTGCTCTGACGCTACAGCTTGGCTATAATGCCACGCTGGTGACCATTGGTGCGACCCTGCTGGGCATTGCCGCAGGGGTGACAGGCACGTTCCTCTACCTACGCAAGCGTGCGCTGGTCAGCGACGCCATCAGCCATGCCACCCTACCGGGTGTGGGGCTGGCCTTCATCCTGATGGTCTTGCTGGGCGGCGATGGGCGCTCTTTGCCCGGTCTGCTGCTGGGGGCCGCCATATCGTCTTGGATTGGGCTCTTGTGTGTGAACTGGCTGACGCGACACACCCGCCTGTCCGAAGATGCCGCCATCGGCGCTGTGCTGTCGGTCTTCTTTGGGTTTGGCATTGTCCTGCTGACGGTGATCCAAAGTCTGGGATCCGGGCGTGCAGCCGGTTTGGAAGGCTTTCTGCTGGGTGCCACTGCGGGCATGTTGTTCAACGAGGCGCTGGTGATTGCTGTGGGCGGTGCTCTGACGCTGGTCGCCGTTGTGATTTTGCGCCGTCCCATGACCCTGCTGGCCTTTGATCCGGAATATGCAGCGGCGCGGGGCATCAATGTTGCGCGTATGGATCTCGCCATTATGGCGCTTGCCTTGGCCGTAACAGTGATTGGTCTGAAAATCGTTGGCCTTATTCTGATTGTGGCGATGCTGATCATTCCCCCGGTCTCCGCCCGGTTCTGGACCGATCGTACGGATCATATGGTGCTGGTGTCAGGGCTGTGTGGTGGGGTGGCCTCATGGATCGGCGCGGCCGTATCTGCCAGTGCGCCTGCGCTGCCAACTGGCCCCATCATTGTGTTGACAAGCTTTGCTCTGTTTGTGCTGTCGCTGTTGCTGGCGCCACGTCGCGGCGTTTTGGCAGCGGTGATCCGTCATCGCCGGTTTCAGCGTCGGGTGCATCTGCGTCAGGGCCTCCTTGCGCTTGCACAGGGGCAGCCCATTTATGAGGCCTATACAATGCGGTTGCTGCGGCGCAGTGGGTTGGCCCATGCCGATGGGGTGCCAACCGATATCGGCAAAGCGCGTGCCGCCAAAGCGCTGCGCGACGAAACCCGCTGGCAGCTGGTGCGCCGCGATCAGGCCTTCGAAAGCGCAGCCGCGCTCTATGATGGGCTGCGCGATATCGAAACGGTCCTGACCCCGGACCAAATCCAAGAAATCGACCGCCGTATGGGCGGCCCGAGAGAGGTGACACCGTGAGTGGTGAAGAGTTTGTCCCCCTTTCCCTGACGCCCTTGTTGATTGGGATTTTGGCCGCTGTGGCCTGTGCGCTGCCGGGGAACTTCCTGCTCCTGCGCAGGCAGGCGCTGATTGGAGACGCGATCTCCCACGTGGTTCTTCCCGGCATTGTCGTGGCTTTCCTGCTCACAGGAATTGTCGCAGCCGTCCCGATGATGCTGGGCGCTGCGGGCGCGGCCGTGGTGGCCGTTTTGATGATCGAAGCCATCCGCCGATTGGGCAATATCGAGCCGGGCGCCGCGATGGGGCTCACATTCACCACGCTGTTTGCCGCCGGTGTTCTGCTTCTGGAGCAGAGCGACACCTCTGGCGTACATCTGGATGTGGAACATGCACTCTACGGCAATCTGGAAAGCCTGATCTGGCTGGAGGCTTCAGGGTGGGCGAGTGTGCTGGATCCTGTGGCCCTGTCGGGTCTGCCGCCGGAGCTCGGGCGTGTTGCCGTGGCCACTCTCGGTGTGATGGCCTTCCTGTGGATCGCGTGGCGGCCCTTGGTGGTGTCCACATTTGATGAAGGCTTTGCGCAGTCTCTTGGGATGCACACGACGGGCTTGGGTATTGCTGTGGTGATCGTCTCAGCCTTGGCCGCGGTGGCGGCATTTGATGCGGTGGGCTCTATCATCGTGATCGCCATGTTCATTTGCCCGCCTGCCGCCGCGCGGCTGATGACCAACCGTCTGGAGGTGCAGATTGGGTGGAGCGTGGTGTTTGCGGTGCTGTCTGCCGTGCTGGGATATGTGTTTGCCGGCTATGGTCCCCTATGGCTCGGCTATGACCACGCGGTGAGCGCGGCGGGCATGATTGCCACCGTCTCCGGCGTGATCCTTGCCTTGGCCGCAGGCTTCGCGCCACATCGTCATCGCAGCGGTGCTCCTGCCCTGTGAGAGCGACCGTCTTAGGCCGTGATCTTTGATGGGGGCTCTGTTGGGGCCGTCAACCTGTCCCAGGCCTCATATTGGGACAGGAAGATGTCGCCACTCAGCTCTTCCAGAAAATGACTGCGTTTGAGACGGTCCATCACCGGCCCCTTCACCTCTGAGAAATGCAGCCGGATGTTCATCTCTTTGAGGCGCGTATTGATCGCCTCCAGACTTTCCAACGCGCTCAGGTCGATCTCGTTCACAGCAGAGGCCATCAGCACGACATCCGTGATGGGCTGATCACAGACCACCCGGTCGTAGACATAGTCTTCCAGATAGCGGGCGTTGGCGAAGTACAGGCTTTCGTCAATCCGCAGAGAGACGAGATGCGGCGTGGTTTTGACAGTGTGACGCAGAATATTGCGGAAATGCTGTGTGCCGGGCACCAAGCCTACCTCGGCCACATGTGGGCGCGATGTTTTGTAAAGATGCAACCCGATGGACAGCACGACCCCCGCGCTGACGCCCACTTCCACTCCCAATCCCAGCGTCAGGGCAATGGTGGTGGCAACGGCGGCAAAATCGACCCGCGAATATCTCCAAGCGTGACGCAGAATTGAGAGATCAACAAGGCTCAGCACGGCCACGATGATGGTTGCGGCAAGGGTGGCCTTGGGCAGAAAGAACAGCAGAGGCGTGAGGAACATTGCGGCGAGCGCGATGCCGATGGCGGTAAAGGCGCCAGCCGCAGGAGTTTGTGCGCCGGCATCAAAGTTCACCACCGATCGAGCAAAGCCACCGGTGACCGGGTATCCGCCTGAGAGGGCCGAGGCGATGTTAGAGGTGCCCAGGCCAATGAGTTCCTGGTCGGGGTCAATGCGCTGACGTCTTTTGGCCGCCAGCGTCTGCGCCACGGAGACACTTTCCACAAAGCCGATAATCGAGATCAACATGGCCGCAAGAAAGAGATCAGACCAGAGGCCGGGGGCAAAACTTGGCAGTGTGAGCGGCGGCAGGCCGGTGGGCACCTCCCCCACAATTGCGACGCCTTTGTCGCCAAGGTCAAAAGCATATGCCGCCAGCGTTGTGGCGGCCACCGCAGCCACGGGGCCTGCTTTGGTGAGCACATCTGCAAGACGTGGGGGCACCCCCAGACGCGCGAGCAGCGGTTTCAGTCCTTTGCGGGTCCAGAACAGAAATCCCATTGCTGTGCTGCCAAGCAGGAGGGTGTAGAGGTTGATCTCTGGCAGATGCGCGAGCAGCGATATCAGCAGCTCTGGCAGGGTATGGCCATGTGCGCTGACACCAAAGATGTGTTTGAGCTGACTTGTGGCAATGAGGATACCGGAAGCGGTGATAAAGCCTGCAATCACTGGATGTGACAGGAAATTGGCCAGAAAACCGAGGCGTAGAAGGCCCATGCCTGTCAGCATCACCCCGGAAATAAACGCCAGCGCGATGGCGGCAGCGATGTAATCCGTTGTGCTGTCCAGATTGAGGGTGCCCACAGCCGCCGCTGTCATCAGCGAGACCACGGCCACAGGCCCCACCGCAAGCACGCGAGAGGTCCCAAAGATCGCATAGGCCACAAGCGGCAGGATGGAGGCATAAAGCCCCACTTCCGGTGGCAAACCTGCCAATAGCGCATAGGCCAGCGACTGTGGGATCAGCATGATGGTGACAATCACCGCCGCGAGCAGATCCGCTTCCAACGTGGGTCTGGTATAGGTCCGCCCCCAAGCGAGGATCGGGAAATAGCGCGCGATTTTGGAGCGGTCTGTCATGCAAGCCTCATGCGGTCTGGCGGTGCGCGACATATACATTCAAAAAAATGAATAAGAAAGCCTCTCTGTGAGATCAGGCCCGTCTGTTTGCTCAAGTTGGCTCTGTGGGTTTCCCGCGGGGCGGCAACGCACAGCGAAAGAGAGACGCAGTGTGGTTGCGCGTTATGGCTGCGCGGCGCGCAACAGGCTCAAGGCCATGCCTTGAGCCGGGCCCAACATCCGGTGCGGCCCCGAAGGGCCGCTTCCGGATGGCGGGAGCTTTTGTCAGGCGGCGGCGAAACCTGCGTCCAGCGCGCTGAGAATTGTGTCCACTTCGCCTTTGGAAATGGTCAGCGGGGGCGACATCAGAATATTATGCATGCCCAGACGCACCATGGCACCAGCCTGATAGGCGGTCTCATGGATCTTCTTCATGGTGGCCATGTCCATGGGCGTTTTGGCGCCTTTGTCAGAGACCAGCTCAATGCCTGTCATGAGGCCATGGCCCCCGCGCACATCCCCGATGATGTCATATTTTTCTGCCAGCTTCAGAACCCCCTCATAAAGCTGCGTGCCGCGCGCGGCCGCATTGGTTTTCAGATCCAGGCGCTGGGTCTCTGCCAGACAGGCGACCACGGCGGCGGATCCCACCGGATGGGCAGAATAGGTATAGCCATGGAAAATGCCGGCTTCGCCAGAGGTGTCGTTTTCAAACACATCTGCCACTTTGTCATTCATCAAACAGGCGCCCACCGGGAAATAGCCCGAGGTGATGCCCTTGGCCGTGGTCATCATGTCAGGTTTCACACCCCAGTGCCGTGCCCCGGACCAATCCCCGGTGCGGCCAAAACCGGTGATCACCTCATCTGAAATCATCAGAATGCCGTGGCGGTCACAGATCTCGCGCATGAGCTTCATGAAAGAGGCATCCGGCACGATCACCCCACCTGCGCCTTGAATCGGCTCCATGATGAAGGCCGCAATGGTGTTGGCCCCCTGGAAGGCAATCTCATCCTCAAAGGCGGCGGCAATGTTTTGTGCAAGCTGTGCCGGATCGGTTTCGTGAAACGGATTGCGATAGCTGTAGGGGGAGGGCAGGTGGAAACAGCCGGGCAGCAGTGGCTCATAGTTGATGCGGAAGCGGTTGTTACCATTGACACTGGCCCCGCCAAAATGCGTGCCGTGATAGCCTTTCTTCAGGCTGAGGAATTTGGTGCGGGTCGGTTCTCCACGCAGGCGATGATATTGGCGCGCCAGCCGCAGGGCGGTTTCCACGGAATCGGACCCACCAGAGGTGAAAAACACCCGCGTCATGCCGTCCTTGACGAAAAACTCCCGCACCGCGTAAGAGGCCTCAATGGCCGCCGGGTTGGAGCTGCCGGCGAAAGCGGAATAATACGGCAGATCATAGAGCTGCTTGGCAATTGCCTCTTTCACCACATCATTGGAATAGCCGAGGTTCACACACCAAAGGCCGCCCACGGCGTCCACGGCAGAATGCCCGTCAATATCGGTGATGTTCACCCCTTCAGCGGTCTTGATGATCTTTGGTGGTGTGCTGTGCGAATCGGCGGGCGCGCCCATCGGATGCCAGAGGTGGCGGGCGTTGTTTTCCTTGAGGAAGTTGTCGTCTTTCATCGGTGGGCTCCCTTGGTGGCGGGGCAATGCCCCGCGTCGTCATAATTTGATCAAATTATGGGGAAGGCCTTTTGTCCTGTCCAGCGAAACTGCGCTGAACTGTGTGCGAAAGGGTGGATTTTTCGAGGTGTCTTAGCACCGTACACCGGCAATGGCGGTGGTAGAATCAAACAGGAACATGCTAGATTTCGTCTCATGCCTGTGGATAACCCCAATATAAGCGCCCCGCCCCAAGCGGATCAGCCCGTCATTCGTCAATTGGACGATGCGGCGATCAATAGAATTGCGGCAGGAGAGGTGGTCGAACGCCCTGCATCCGCCGTGAAAGAGCTGGTGGAAAACGCTATTGATGCGGGCGGCCGACGGATTGAAATTGCCTATGCAGATGGGGGCAAGACCCTCATTCGCATCACCGATGATGGCTGTGGCATCACCGAAGCGCAGCTGCCTCTGGCGCTATCGCGCCACGCTACGTCCAAAATTGATGGCAGCGATCTTCTGGACATCCACACCTTTGGCTTTCGCGGGGAGGCTCTGCCCTCGCTGGGGGCGGTGGGGCGTCTGAGCATCACTTCGCGTGTCGGCCGCGCCGCGGCGGCCAGCATCGCAGTCGAAGGCGGCCAGATGGGGCCGGTGAAACCTGCTGCCCTGTCGGGCGGCACCATCGTCGAGCTGCGGGATCTGTTTTATGCCACGCCCGCCCGTCTGAAATTCATGCGCAGCGACCGTGCAGAGGCGCAGGCGATCACCGATGTGGTCAAACGCCTCGCCATGGCGGAACCCTTTATTGGCTTCACTCTGCGCGATGTGACCGGTGGCGGCGAAGGGCGTGTCACCTTTCGGGCCGAGGCGGAAAGTGGCGATCTGTTTGATGCCCTGCATGGGCGGCTGGCGCGGATTCTGGGTAAAGAGTTTGCCGAAAACGCGCTGAAAATTGATGCAGAGCGCGAAGGGCTGCGCCTGATCGGCTATGCCGCGCTGCCCACCTATTCGCGCGGCTCTTCTGTGGCCCAATATCTGTTTGTGAACGGCCGCCCGGTGAAGGACAAACTGCTGGTTGGCGCGCTGCGCGGAGCCTATTTTGATTATCTCAGCCGTGACCGCCACCCGGCGGCGGCGCTGTTCATTGATTGTGATCCGCATCTGGTGGATGTGAACGTGCACCCGGCCAAGAGTGAGGTGCGGTTTCGCGATCCGGGGCTGGCGCGGGGGCTGATTGTCTCCAGCCTGCGCCATGCGCTGGCGGAAGCGGGCCATCGCGCCTCCACCACGGTGGCCAATTCCACCCTCAATGCCTTTCGCCCCGAACCGCTTGGCGCGCTGGGTGCTGCGTCGGTTGCGCCCCCCGATGGACAGGCGCGGGTTTATCAGATGGACCGCCCAAGCCTTGGCGCACGCACGGCTGCCTATCAGGCGCAGGCCCCTGCATTTACGCCCTCCCCCTCTGGCTCCTCACCGTCGGAAACAGGTTTTTCCGAGTTGACCGAGGCCTATTCTGCGCGGGTGGAGCCCTTCCCCGATGACACCACCGCGCTGTCGCAGGCTGCTGCGACCGAAGGTCTGCCGCTGGGTGCGGCGCGGGCGCAGGTGCATGAGAACTATATCGTCGCGCAAACAGAGACCGGCATGGTGATTGTTGATCAGCATGCGGCTCATGAGCGTCTGGTCTATGAAAAACTCAAACGTCAGATGGCCGAAAACGGCGTGGCGGCGCAGGCTTTGTTGATCCCGGAAATCGTGGAACTCTCTGAGGACGACTGTGCCCGGATCATGAGTGTGGCCGAACCGCTCTCCAGCCTTGGCTTGACGATTGAGGCCTTCGGCGGTGGGGCTGTGGCCGTGCGGGAAACCCCGGCGCTGCTGGGCGAAGTCAATGCGCGGGCCATGGTGCTCGATATTCTGGATGAGCTGGATGACACGGGCGAAAGCATGCTGGTGCAGGCCAAGCTTGAGGCCATTTTAAGCCGGGTGGCCTGCCATGGATCGATCCGCTCAGGGCGGCGCATGCGCGCCGAAGAGATGAACGCGCTGTTGCGCGAGATGGAGGCCACGCCGCATTCCGGGCAATGCAATCACGGGCGGCCAACCTATGTGGAATTGAAACTGGCCGATATTGAACGGCTGTTTGGGCGGACATGATGGACGGTATGGATCTGGCCTTGGCCAATATGGAAACGGCAACGCTCTATGTATTGGGGGGCCTGGGGCTGGCGGTGCTGTTGCTGTTTGTGATGCTGCGCGCCACAGCGCAGGCGCGGGCGGCACAGACGGAGGCCTTCATTGCCCAGCATATGGGGCAGATGGCACAGCGGGTGGATCAGCTCGCCACCGGGCAGGCGCAGCTGGATGGCGGTCTGCGCGCGCAGGCCCAATCCCAAAGCCAGATTGCCACCTTGATGGAGCAGCGGCTCGGAGAGGTGCAGGTCAACCTGCATGAAAACCTCGCCAAGGTGCAGCGCAGCACAGGCGAAAATCTGGCCTCCATGCAGCAGAAGATGGCCGACACGCTGGCGGTGCAACAGCTGCAGATGCAGGAGAACCTCTCCAATATGCAGATGCGCACCGGCACGGCGCTGAATGAGATGCAGGAGAAGCTCAACACCTCGCTGATGGGCAACGCCAAACAGACGGCGACCTCACTCACCCAGTTGCAGGAGCGGTTGCAGACCATCGACAAGGCCCAGGAAAACATCACGCGGCTCTCCGGGGATGTGCTGAGCTTGCAGGATATCCTGTCCAACAAACAGACGCGCGGGGCCTTTGGGGAGATTCAGCTCACCGATATCGTCTCCAAAGCGCTGCCCAGCGACAGCTATGCGCTGCAACAGACACTCTCCAATGGCAAACGGGCGGATTGCCTGATCCACCTGCCCAATCCCCCCGGCCCCATTGTGATCGACAGCAAATTCCCGTTGGAAGCTTATGAGGCCATGCTGTCGTCTGAAACCGAGGCCGCGCTGAAGGCGGGCATTCAGATGTTCAAAACCTCGGTGCGCAAACACATCAAGGATATTTCTGAGAAATACATCATCGAAGGGGAAACCGCCGATGGGGCTCTGATGTTCCTGCCCTCGGAGGCGGTCTATGCGGAGCTGCATGCCAAATTCCCGGATCTGGTGCGCGAGGGTTTTGCCGCGCGGGTGTGGATTGTCTCCCCCACCACCTGCATGGCGACGCTCAACACCATGCGTGCCATTCTCAAAGATGCCCGGATGCGCGAACAGGCTGGGGCCATTCGCCGCGAGCTGGGCCTGCTCTACGCGGATGTGGAGCGGCTGGGCACGCGGGTGGACAATCTCGATCGCCACTTTGGTCAGGCCGCCAAGGATATCAGTGAAATCAAGATCAGCGCGGATAAGGCCGGACGACGCGCACGCCGGTTGGACAACTTTGATTTTGAAGAGATTGCCCAGCCGGAGGACAATAAAGTTGTGCCGCTGAGCAAACCGGAAAGCTGACCGGCGACCGGAGCGGGGTTAGGCCATTGGCGGTTGCCGCTTGTGGGCGGGGCGCAGCCCCGCAGGCTCAAGGCAGAGCCTTGAGCCGTGCCCAAGGGATGGAAGCACAGCTTGCTGTGCATCCCATACCACGGGAGCCTGTCCGTCTTGCTTGAAAACAGTTTGCGCCATGTCAAAGACGCGGTGCAGTCTGCTTGGGACAGTGGTGCAGACAAAGGGAGACGCGAAATGCTTGAGATTTCTGCATGGAAAGTGGCGCAGGTTGTGCTGATGGCGCGTGAACTCGACCGAGCCGAAGGCGAGTTGCGGGCCTTTATTGACCGTTTGAACGAAGACGAGCAGGCCAGCCTTGTGGCGGTGATGTGGATCGGTCGCGACAGCTTCACGGTGGATGACATCGGTGAAGCTTTGATGACGGCAAAGACTGAAAACACAGTCCCCACCGCTGATTACCTGCTGGGCTCGCCGCATCTGTCCGACCATCTGGAAAACGGTATGGAGGCATTGGGCCTGTCGCTTTCAGATGAAGAAGATGATCTGGTGCGGGGCGGCTAAGCGCGCTCGCGCTCCGATCAGCTTTGGGGCGTCAGCCACGCCGCCAGATAGACTTGCAAACGCTCTCTGATCGAGAGACTGTTGTGTAGGCTGCAAAACATCAGGGAAATCGCCTGTATGGCAAAGGCCTGCACGCCCTCTGCCTGCAGCTGAGCTGAAATATCCGTGCGGAAAGGCCGCTGCGCGAGCCAGTCTGTCACCACCTGCTCATGGCGCCCGAAGGTCATGGCGATGGGCCCGATCTCTCGCTGCGCGGCCGCCCCTGAATGGCGCAAAATCACATCAAACACATAGCGCTCGCAGCTCATGAAAGCAGCAAGCGGCATTAGGGCATCGGTCATCTCGGCACTTGTGCGGGGTGCAGGCAGGGCTGCGATCTGATCCAGATGGCGGTCGATCTCTTTGCCAATTAGGTGGTCCATCAAAGCGTCTTTGTCTTTGAAATGCGCAAAAAACGTGCCTTTGGCGACGCCTGCACGTTTTACCACGTCCTCCACCCTGAGTGCTTCATATCCGCCCTCTGCGATGACAGCGGTGGCCGCGTCCAAAAGCTTGGTGCGGGTTTTTAATGTGCGTTGTTGAACTGCTTTGGCCATATCACCTTTCTATATGATTTCTGACCGTGGTCAAATTTTAATTGACCGCGGTCACTTTTTGGTGGAATAAAATTGACCATGGTCATTATTTTGGAGAATCATGATGTCATCGAAACGTATTTTTGTCCTGAATGGGCACCCGGCGGCGCAGTCGCTGACCGGCAGCTTGGCGGAGAGCTATGCCAATGCGGCGCGCAAGGCCGGTCATCAGGTGCGCCTGATCCAATTGCATGATCTGCAGTTTGACATGGATTATGGATTTGGCGGCTATGAGCGCCAAAAACCACTTGAGCCCGAATTGGAACAGTTGCTCACGGATCTGGAATGGGCGGAGCATGTAGTGGTTGCGACGCCAATGTGGTGGGGCGGGCTGCCTGCCAAGCTGAAAGGTCTGTTTGATCGCGCGCTGCTGCCGGGGCGGACCTTTGACACGCGCAACACCACCCCGCTTGGATTGCCCGCACCCCTGTTGACCGGAAAAACCGGGCGCATTCTGCTGTTGTCAGACACGCCGGGCTGGGTGTTTCGTCTGTTCTATCGCGATGCCCTGGCTGTGCAGCTGCGTCGCCAGATCTTGGAGTTTGTGGGGATCAAACCCGCCAAGGTCAGCACGTTTTCCGGCACGAGCCATCCCAAAGACGGCCTTGTGGCGCGGTGGCAAAGCCGTGTTGCCAAAATGGGTGCCTTGGGCCTGTGAGGACACCCAACGAAAACGGGCCTGAAAGTCTCCCCTTCAGGCCCGTATATTTAACTTTTTGCGGCCAATTAGATCAGGCGGTGTGATCCACGATCTGCATGTGCTGCGCCAAAGTGCCAATATGGGAGAGCCACTCAGAGACCAGCGCTTCCTCAGAGGGCGCAGCATGCACACCGGCGGCAATTTTACCATCAATCACAGCTTCAATGGCCAGCGACACCGGAATAGAGACAAGCCGCGCCATGGCGGTGCCGCGCACATCCCCCCAGGCGTCCATCGCATAGGTCTTGTGATACACCTCTGCACCGTCTTTCTCCGCCTTCAGCCCAACACAGAGAATAACGCGGTCCGGCTCACCTTCGTCATAGGAGTTTTCCTCCCAGAACTGATCGGACATTTCTTTGAGGCGGGCATCGCCCTCAGGCCCTGAAAGGGTTTCGATCTCGGTAAACACATCGCCCCAGGCCTCGGCCCAGCCATTGAGACGCAGCGTGCCGCGCACAAAGGTATCGACCTTCCAGTTGGGGTCAAATTTGTAGTCTTCCATGAAAGGAATGCTGTCGCGGTTTGGATAAACCTCAAAGGTTTCCGCCTCCGCCAGAGGGGCCTCATAACTGCTGATCGCGTCCCAGGGACGGTTTACATCCAAGGGGGCGCCGTCGCGGATGGAGCGAGATGGGGAGCGCAGGGCTTTCAACACGCCCAGTGGCGACCAGCTGAATTTGTAGCGGAACGGGTTGGCCACCTTTGGCACGCCACCGCAATAACTGATGAAGCTGAGGGTGTTGTCGGTGTCATAGGCGTCAGAGGCGCGGTAGTCGGCCACCAAAGCATGCGCCATCAGGTGGTCAATCCCCGGATCCAACCCCACCTCGTTCACGCAGGCCACGCCAGCGGCTTTGGCTTTGGCATCCAGCGCTTTCATTTCGGGCGCAATGTAGGAAGAGCTGACGAAATGCGCGCCCTTGGCGATGCACAGTTCGGCAAGCGGCACATGCCAGTCACCCGGCAACATGGAGACCACAACGTCGCCAGACACCAGCACTGCGCCGAGGGCGTCGATGTCAAAGACGCGGATGTCTTTGGTCAGGTCGCCCACTGCCTCTTCGGCTTTGGCAATTGTGCGGTTCCAGACAGTGACCGCGCGGCCTGCTTCAAGCAGGCGGCGCAGGCCGGGAATGGCCGAGAGGCCAGTGCCACACCAGTGAATTGTCATGTCTCTAACTCCCCTCAGAGATCTTTGGAATGGGTTTTGAAATCGGCCTCAGCGCGGGTCCAGACACCGCCGCTGAGGTCATCAAGTGTCAGCAGCGTGTCCAGCAATTGCGCGGCGTAATCCTCAGAGCTTTCGACCGGCAGCATGGAGGGCAGGTTGTCAATCGCCATCACATCCAGCACCGGCGCTTCGGCCACGCGCAATGCTGGTGCGTCCCATGTGGTGGCGCGATCATAGACCGGCACCGGGTTGTAATCGCTGTCCGGATCGCAGGCCACATCGCCAATGGCGGTGAGCTGACGCTCTGTGGTCAAAGCCTCTTGAGGCACAAACACCGGCGTGCCGGGGCGCGCAAAGATACAGTTCAGGAACAGATCATGTGCCAGAATTTCCGGAAACGGCCCCCCAGAGGCGGTTTCTGCCATGTCCCACTTTGTGACGGAACAGCCCATCGCTTCCAAAAGGTCCGCCGCACCGGTGCCCACGCGCCCCAGCGCACCGATCACAATGGCAGAAGGCCGGTCTGTGGCCAGCGCGTCCAACTCTGCGCCAAGATCCGCCAAAAGCGCATCTTTTCCTTTATAGACTCCCACCGGCGCACAAATGGCGCCGCGGTGTTGTGCGGCCCAGGATTTCAGGGTCACAGCCGCCCCGGCATAGCCCGCCCAATAGCCAAAGGCGGCCACACGGCGACCGGTGTCATCCACCAGATATTCCAGATCATACAATGTGCCGCCGCCCGCCTTGAAGCGCTTGAGCAAGGCCACGCCGGAATGCTGCCCTTTGAAGGCATGGCCAAACATAATGTGGCGATGCAGCAGCGGGGAGCCATCTTCCGGCAGCTCCTTTAGACCAAAGATGATCGCATCCTTGGGCGCGTCAGGCCAGCTGTTCTCTGCGGCAATGTCACAGCCCACGGCTTTGTAGCCTGCGATTGGGATCGCGCGCACGGAGCTTTCCTCAACGGTCACCCGGATGCCTTTGTCCATCAGCGCCTTTGCGCCTTCGGGTGTCAGACCCACCCGCTCTTCATTTGGCCGCTGTTCGGCCCGTACCCACAGATGAGTCATCTCGGCTCCCCTCATAGTTGCGGCTCCATAGACCAGCCCACTGCGCCGAAAGCAAGAGGCTCCCGCCCGTCGTCTGCTTGGCACAGCCAAGCCTCCTCCCGTTGGGCCCGGCTCAGCTGCCGCTGAGCCTGTCGCGCCCGCAGGCTTCCTCTTGATATAAATATCCCGGGGGAGTCATCGCTCGCGATGACGGGGGCAGCGCCCCCAAACACGATTTCCTGACAGGTTTTCGACTGGTGCCAAAGCGGGGGGCATGGCACAACGGAGCCACGCAAGCACAACAGGAGCGCACCATGGGTTTTGGCAAAGGATGTCACCTGCATCTGATCGACGGATCGGCCTTCATTTTTCGGGCCTATCACGCATTGCCCCCGCTGACGCGCAAATCTGACGGGCTGCCCATCGGCGCGGTGTCTGGCTTTTGCAACATGTTGCAGCGCTATATCGAGGACAACGCTGGCCCGGATGCCCCCACCCATGTCGCGGTGATCTTTGACCATTCCGGCAAAAGCTTCCGCAATGACCTGTATGATCAATATAAGGCCAATCGCCCGCCTGCGCCCGAAGATCTGAAGCCGCAGTTCCCGCTGACGCGCGACGCCACCCGTGCTTTCAACATCGCCTGCAAGGAAATCGAAGGCTTTGAGGCCGATGACATCATCGCCACCCTGGCCTGTCAGGCGCGCGCGGCAAGTGGGCGGTGCACCATCATCAGCTCCGACAAGGACCTGATGCAGTTGGTGGGCGATGGTGTGGAAATGCTCGACGCCATGAAAAACAAACGCATCGACCGCGAGGGTGTCATTGAAAAATTCGGTGTCGGCCCGGAGCGTGTGGTGGATGTTCAGGCGCTGGCGGGTGATAGCGTGGACAACGTCCCCGGTGCACCGGGGATCGGCATCAAGACCGCAGCCTTGCTGATCAATGAATATGGCTCCCTTGAAGATCTGCTGGATCGGGCCGAAGAAATCAAACAGCCCAAGCGGCGCCAGACCCTGATTGAAAAACGAGATCAGATTGAACTGTCCAAGCAGCTTGTGCAGCTGGATTGCGACATGGCGCTGGACTTTACGCTGGATGATCTGGAAGTGCAGGATGCGGATCCGGAAAAGCTTCTGGGCTTCTTGGCAGAGATGGAATTGCGCACGCTTATCAAGCGCGCAGCTGATAAGCTGGGCGTAGAGGCCCCCTCTTTGCCCGAGCCCGCGCTGGCGGCAGCTGAAGATGCCTCTGCGGCAGAAGACATCCCCTTTGATGCGGCCAAATACGAATGGGTCAAAGACCGCGCCGCGCTGGATCGCTGGATTGCTGCCATCTACAAGCGCGGCTATGTGGCGGTGGATACGGAAACCAACTCGCTGGATGAGATGGTCGCCGAACTGGCGGGCATCTGTCTGAGTGTGGAGCCGGGGGAGGCCTGTTATATCCCGGTTGGCCACAAAAAGGGCGCAAGCGACGATCTGTTTGGCGGGGAGGAGCTGCAAGAGGATCAGCTGCCTCTGACGGAGGTGCTGGATGCGCTGCAGCCGATGCTGGAAGATCCGGCGATCCTGAAAATCTTCCAGAATGCAAAATATGACTGCAAGGTCTTTGCCAATTACAAAATCGCCGTCACCCCGGTGGATGACACCATGCTGTTGTCGTATGCGCTGCACGCGGGGGAGCACAATCACGGCATGGATGCCCTCAGCGAGCGGTATCTTAACCACCAGCCGATCCCGATCAAAACCCTGATTGGCAGTGGCAAGAGCATGATCACCTTTGACAAGGTCGCCATCGCCGATGCGCTGCCCTATGCGGCGGAGGATGCGGATATCACGCTGCGCCTGTGGCAACTCTTCAAACCCAAGCTGCACCGCCGTCAGGTCAGCACGGTCTATGAAACACTCGAACGGCCGCTGGTGCCGGTGCTGGCCCAGATGGAGCGCTACGGTATCAAGGTAGATCGTGACACATTGAGCCGCATGTCCAACGCCTTTGCCCAGAAAATGGCCGGGCTTGAGGCGGAAATCCATGAACTCGCCGGTCAGGAGTTCAACGTCGGATCTCCCAAACAGCTGGGCGAGATCCTGTTTGACAAACTGGAACTGCCCGGCGGCAAGAAAGGCAAAACCGGGGCTTATGCCACTGGTGTGGATATTCTTGAAGATCTGGCCACCGAACATGCGCTGCCGGGTCTTGTGCTGGATTGGCGTCAGCTCAGCAAGCTGAAGTCCACCTACACTGATGCGCTGCAGACGCATATCAATGCAGAGACAGGCCGTGTGCACACCTCTTATGTGCAGACCGGGGCCAACACCGGGCGCCTGTCCTCCACCGATCCCAACCTGCAGAATATTCCCGTGCGCTCTGAAGAGGGGCGGCGCATCCGCGAAGCCTTTGTGGCCGAAGAAGGCAAAGCCCTGATCAGCCTTGACTACTCTCAGGTGGAGCTGCGCATTCTGGCCCATATCGCGGATATTGATGCCCTAAAGGAAGCCTTCCGCGATGGCCGCGACATCCACGCCATGACCGCCTCTGAGGTTTTTGGGGTGCCGCTGGACGAGATGACCAGTGAAATCCGCCGTCGCGCCAAGGCCATCAACTTTGGGGTGATCTACGGCGTCTCAGGCTTTGGACTGGCGCGCAATCTGCGCATTCCGCGTGGCGAAGCGCAGGATTTCATCAACCGATATTTTGAGCGCTTCCCCGGCATCCGGACCTATATGGATGACACCAAGGAATTCGCCAAAACCCATGGTTACGTCCAGACCCTCTTTGGCCGTAAAATCCACACGCCAGAGATCAATGCCAAAGGCCCGCGTGCGAGCTTTGCCTATCGTGCGGCCATCAACGCGCCGATTCAGGGCACTGCGGCCGATATCATCCGTCGCGCCATGATCCGCATGCCTGAGGCGATCAAGGACCTGCCGGCCAAAATGCTGTTGCAGGTGCACGACGAATTGATCTTTGAGGTGGAAGACAGCGCCGTTGATGCCACAATCGCCGCCGCGCGGGAGGTGATGCAAGGTGCGACGGAACCGGCGATCAAGCTTGACGTGCCACTGATTGTGGATGCGGGGCGCGGTGCCAATTGGGCGGAGGCGCATTAAACCTACCGGCGTCAGTTGGCCTTCAATATTCAATGCGCTGCGCATGTCAGGCGTAGCGCAGGTTCAGGCTCATATCACTTGAGCCAGCCCAACCCCTGTTCGGTGCGTTTCTTCGGCGTGTATTCGGCGCTCACCACCCCGCTGTAGCCGCTTTCATCCAGCATTTTGAAAAATGCCGGGTAGTCGAGATGCTTGCTGGCAATCGGTTCATGACGGTCTGGCAGCCCACCGATCTGCACATGGCGCACACGGGATTTGTGCTTTTCCCAGCAGGCGATCACATCGCCATGGATGCGAAAGGCATGATAGGTGTCAAATTGCAGGGCAAGATTGGGTGCGTTGACCTCATCCAATATCTCGGCGGCCAGATCAAAATCATTGAGGAAATAACCGGGCATGTCCACATCATTTATGGGCTCAATCGTGAGCTGCTGTTGGGGGGCAAAATCACAGGCCCATTTCAAATTCTCCACGAAGGTCTGCCGGGCGTCCGCCCCGCTCGCCGCCCCAGCCATGATGTGCACAAGGCGCGCGCGTAGCATTTGCGCATAGCGCAACGTGCGGCGAAAATCGCGTTGAAACCGCTCTGAGAGCCCCGGCACTGCGGCAAAGCCCCTGTCTCCCCCGGTGTAATTGGGGGGCGGGCAGTTGATCAGCTCCAGCGACAGCCCGTTGCGCAGCAGAGCGCGCTGGGTTTCCGGCCCCGGCGTATCATAGGGAAAAAGCACTTCCACCGCTTCAAACCCCGCTTCGGCAGCCGCATCATAGCGGTCCAGTTCCGGGAATTCGGCAAACAACAGTGTCAGATTGGCGGCAAATCGTGGCATATGGCTCTCCTCGACACAGGTATCCCAGCTTTCACGCCCTGCGAACAGGCTGAAATCACACCATTTTGACAGATCGGCATGGCTCCGCCGCTCCCTCGTTTTCAGTCGAGAGCCTCAGAGGGCAAAAACGGAAAGAAAGTGCCGGCTGAGGTGACGCCAAACATGCTGGTGCCATCCACATCCTGATGCGTGCCCAGGTCCACAAGTCGGTAAAAGGCCTTGCGGCTGATGCGGGCTTCAAGATTGGCACGCACGGTCACATAGGGCGCTGGCTCTTGGGTGGTCGGGTCGAACTCTACGCGGATGGGCGTGTCGGCC
Organism: Shimia marina; assembly: GCF_001458175.1. Taxonomy (GTDB): domain Bacteria; phylum Pseudomonadota; class Alphaproteobacteria; order Rhodobacterales; family Rhodobacteraceae; genus Shimia; species Shimia marina. The sequence goes on along the minus strand of NZ_CYPW01000006.1, from coordinate 243,171 downwards.
CCGGCGGTGACGCGGTCGCCCACATGGGTGACAAAGCTGATCGTCTGATCTTTGCCACTGGCGGGCTCTGCGGTTGTAACGTCAAAATCTTCGGCCACAAAAGGCGCATCTTCCACAGTGATGCCCACTTTTTCCACAGGGGTGACAAGCACATAGCTGTCTCCGTCCTTGCGCAGGATGTTGGAAAACAGCCGTACCAATGCGGGGCGATTGATCGGGCTGCCCTGATAAAACCATGTGCCATCGCGCGCGATGCGCATGTCCAGATCTCCGCAATGGGGCGGGTTCCACAGGTGCACGGGGGCCGGGCCGTTGCCTTTGCTGGCGGCTTTGGCGGAGGCGGCGATATTGTCTGCGTCAACTTTCACAGGAAATTGTTCCCTCATTGCTTTTGCCATTTTCTCTGAGCGCGTTACTGTCAAAGTAAGCACAAAGAGGTACGGGAGTGAACCGATGTCAGATGAGGCCAATCTTGTCGCAGAAGTGGAAGCGCTGGGCCAGCAGCTGGCCGAGGCCAAGGCGGCGATCACACGCCGGTTCATTGGGCAGGAACGTGTGGTGAAGTTGACGCTTTCGGCCTTGCTCTGTGGAGGGCACGCGCTTTTGATTGGCCTGCCGGGGCTGGGCAAAACGCGGCTGGTGGACACGCTCTCTACCGTGATGGGGCTCAATGGCAACCGCGTGCAGTTCACCCCGGATCTGATGCCTGCTGATATTCTGGGCTCTGAAGTGCTGGAGAAAGGCAAAGGCGGCACGCGGGAATTTCGATTCGTGCCTGGGCCGATTTTTTGCCAGTTGCTGATGGCGGATGAGATCAACCGCGCCAGCCCGCGGACCCAATCGGCGCTTTTGCAGGCGATGCAGGAAAAACAAGTGACCGTGGCAGGCGCTGACCGCCCGCTGGATGCGCCCTTTCATGTGTTGGCCACGCAGAACCCGATTGAACAAGAGGGCACCTACCCGTTGCCAGAGGCGCAGCTGGACCGGTTTCTGGTGCAGATTGATGTGCCCTATCCGGATCGTGACACCGAACGGGATATCCTTCTGGCGACCACTGGCGTTGCCGAAGAGGCGGCCCATGAAGTGTTTGATGCCGAGGCGCTGATTGCAGCGCAGACCCTGCTGCGGCGCATGCCGGTTGGGGAAAGCGTGATGGAGCTGATACTGGATCTGGTGCGGGCCTGTCGTCCGGATGATGAAAGCGCCAGCGAGGCGGTGCGCGAAAACATCGCTTGGGGGCCGGGGCCGCGTGCGGCGCAGGCGCTGATGATGACCGTGCGCGCGCAAGCGCTGCTGCAGGGGCGCCTTGCCCCGAACGCACAGGATGTGATCGACATGGCCGGACCTGTGTTGAGCCATCGCATGGCCTTGACCTTCGCGGCGCGGGCGCGTGGTGAATCGCTGGCCGCGCTGATTGCACAGACGGTGGCGCGGTTTGATCCCATGGGGGCCGCCGCGTGAGCAGCGCTGCGCTGCATCTGCGCAGCCGTGCGGAGGCGGAAGCGGCGCGCCTGCCGCCCCTGCTGGCACAGGCAGAGCATCTGGCGGGTACGGTCCTTTTGGGCGAACATGGCCGCAGACGCGCGGGCATGGGCGATGATTTCTGGCAATACCGCCCGGTGATGCCCGGGGACAGCCTGCGCATGATTGACTGGCGGCGTTCGGCCAAATCGGATGCGCAATTTGTGCGTCAGCGGGAATGGCAGGTCGCCCAGTCGGTCATGATGTGGGTAGACACGGCCTCGTCGATGCATTTCTCCGGAGACGCTGCCTTGCCCAGCAAGGCGGATCGCGCCCGGGTGCTGGCCATGGCGCTGGCCATTCTGCTGATCCGCAGCGGTGAACGTGTTGGTCTGACCGGCACGGATTTGCCCCCGCGCCGCGGCGAGGCGCAGATCCTGCGTCTTGCGGAGATGTTTCTGCGCGATGCTCCCGAAGGTGAGGCGCTGGATGATGGCGCTCCGGACTATGGTGTGCCAGAGGCGCGGGCCATGCTGCCCCATGCGCGGGCGGTGTTCATGTCTGATTTCATGGGGGATTTTGAGGCGGTGACCGCCGCCTTGACCAAAGCGGCAGATCGCGGTGTGCGCGGGCTGTGCCTTCAGGTGCTGGACCCTGTAGAGGAAGCTTTCCCGTTCAAGGGGCGGGCCATTTTTGAAAGCATGGGGGGCACGCTGCGCCATGACACCAAAAAGGCAGACGATCTGAAAACCCGCTATCTGGAGCGGTTGGCGGAGCGCCGGGCGCAGCTCAAAGATCTCTGCCGTGCAACGGGCTGGCTGTTTGGGCACCATAGCACATCGCAATCCGCCCAATCCGCGCTGCTTTGGGCGCATCGCGCGCTGGGCCATAGCGCATGATTGGCGGGATTCCCATAGGGTTTGCCGCGCCTTGGGTGTTGGCCGCGCTGGTGGGCCTGCCGCTGCTGTGGCTGATCTTGCGGGCAATCCCCCCTGCGCCCATCCGGCGCCGGTTTCCCGGCGTGGTTTTGCTTTTGGGGCTGTCTGACGAAGACACGGTGACAGATCGCACCCCTTGGTGGTTGCTGCTGCTGCGCAGCCTTGCTCTGGCTGCGGTGATTGTGGGGCTGGCGGGGCCTCTGCTCAATCCTCAGACGCGCACGGCCAGTAGTGCCCCCTTGTTGATTGTGATGGATGCGGGCTGGGCCTCAGCGCCTGACTGGCGCGCCCGTCAGGAGATGGTGACAGCCCTGCTTGATGAGGCCGCACGAGAGGGGCGTTTGGCAGCGGTGCAGCGTTTGAGCGCGCCTGATCCTTTGCTGCCTTTGCAGTTCGCGCCGGCGGATGCGGTGCAGTCCCGGCTTGCAGGTGTGCTGCCCATGGCGTGGCGCGCCGATGCAGAGATGACAGCGGCCTTCGCACAAGTGCTTGGAGAGACGGCGTTTGACACGGTCTGGCTCTCCGATGGGCTGGCCAGCGATGGGCGCGCCGCGCTTCTGGAGGCCTTGCAGGCACGTGGCTCTGTGCGGGGGGTGGAAACCGGTCTTGGCACTGTGGCTTTGATGCCGCCAAGCTATGCGGAGGGGCGTTTGATCCTGCGCGCACGGCGCAGCGTTGCGGGCATTGAACAGGAGGTCACCGTGCAGGCGATTGGCACCGACCTGGGTGGTGCGGAGCGGGTGTTGGCCACTCTGCCGCTGCGCTTTGAGCAAGGCGCGCAGTCGAGCGAAAACGCCCTTGTCTTGCCCAGTGAGCTGCGCGCGCGGCTGACGCGGTTTGAGGTTGCGGGCCTGCGGTCGGCAGGGGCCGTGGCGCTGAGCGATGATCGGCTGCGGCGTCGGGAAGTGGCACTGATTGCGGGGCGCGAGGACCGTGAAGGTCTGCAATTGTTGTCCCCGCTGCACTATCTGCGACAGGCGCTGGTGCCGACGGCGGATGTGATTGAAGGCGCGTTGATGGATGTGCTGCCCGCCAATCCGGATGTGATTGTGATGGCCGATATTGCCGTGCTGTCAGAAGGAGAGAGTGCGGCCATCCTGGCGTGGCTTGAAGGAGGCGGCGTGCTCTTGCGCTTTGCCGGGCCCGCACTTGCCGCCAGCGAGGTGAGCCGCACCTCCGAAGATCCGCTCTTGCCGGTGCGGCTGCGCGCCGGGGGGCGCAGCGTGGGCGGCGCGATGAGCTGGGGGGAGCCCAAAGCACTTGCGCCCTTCCCACAGGACAGCCCATTCGTTGGTCTCAGAGTGCCCGAAGACGTGACCGTCACCGCGCAGGTGATGGCCCAGCCGGATCCCACTCTGGCGGATCGGGTGATCGCCAGCCTGAGCGATGGCACGCCCCTGGTGACACGCAAAGCGGTCGGAGACGGGCAGGTGGTCTTGATGCATGTCACCGCCAATGCGCAATGGTCTGGCCTGCCGCTGTCAGGGCTGTTTGTTCAGATGCTGGATCGGCTGGCTGTGCTGAGTGCGGCTGGACAGGGCAGCGGGCCGGAAGCGGCCGCACAGCTGGCGGGCACCACATGGCAGCCAGTAAAGGTGCTTGATGGGTTTGGGCGCTTGCAGGATGCACAGACATTGCCTGGCGTTGCCGGAGAGCGTCTGGCCGCAGGGAATGTGGGGCCGCAAATGCCGCCGGGGCTTTATCAGGCCGCAGACAAGGCGCTGGCGCTGCCGGTGGTGAACGAAGACACCGCGCTTGCCCCCGCCCGCTGGCCCGCGTCGGTGCCGGTAGAAGGGCTGCGCGGGGCGGTGACCACCGATCTTTCGGGATATTTTCTGGCCGCTGCGCTCTGTCTTCTGGCCTTGGATGTGCTGGCCTCTCTCTGGGTGTCTGGCCGCCTGTGGTCGGCACGCGTGGTGGCGCTGGCGGGGGCAGCGGTGCTCTCCATGATGCTGATGGCGCCTGAGCTACAGGCGCAGAGCAGCCTGCCAACGCCCGAGGTGCGCGCGCCACAAGAGGCCCCCACAAAGGCAGGCAACAGCCGGGAGATGGTCTTGGGTCATGTGCGCACCGGCAATCGCGACGTGGATGAGATTGCGCTGGCCGGGCTGCGTGGACTTAGCAATGTGCTTTACTTCCGCACCTCCATTGAGCCCGCCGCGCCGGAGTCCGTGGATCTTGAAACCGATGAGTTGGCATTTTACCCCTTTTTGTACTGGCCGATCACGCCAGATCAGCCAAGCCCGTCGCGCGAGGCCTATGCGAAGCTCAACGCCTATCTGCGCTCTGGTGGCATGATCCTATTTGACACAAGAGATGCGGATGTGGCGGGCTTTGGTGCCTCGAGTCCGACTGGGCGTAAATTGCAGCGGCTGGCGGCCGGGCTGGATATCCCGGCGCTGGAACCCTTGCCGCAGGATCATGTGCTGACACGTACGTTTTATCTGCTACAGGATTTTCCGGGCCGCTACATGAGCCGGGATGTCTGGGTCGAAGCAGCACCGCCAGATGCGGAGCAGGTCGAAGGCATGCCATTTCGCAATCTCAATGATGGGGTCACCCCGGTGGTAATTGGCGGCAATGATTGGGCGGCGGCCTGGGCTGTTGATCGTCGCGGCAATACGCTGTTTCCCGTTGGGCGCGGCCGTGGCGGAGAACGACAGAGAGAGCTGGCCTACCGGTTTGGGGTGAATCTGATCATGCATGTGCTGACAGGAAACTACAAAAGCGATCAGGTGCATGTGCCTGCTTTGCTGGATCGGTTGGGGCAATGATCGCATCTGTGGTGTTTGATCCGATTGTGCCGCTTTGGCTGCTGATAGGGCTGGCCACGCTGTCCCTCTTGGCCGTGTCTGTGGCGCTTTGGCGGGGGCTGACCGGGTGGGTCTGGCGTGGGCTGGCCGCATGTGTGGTGCTTGTCACGTTGGCGGAGCCGGTGTGGCAGACGGAAAACCGGGCCCCTCTGAGTGACATTGTGCTGATGCTGGAAGATCGCTCTGCCAGCCAGTCGCTCTCTGATCGTGGCGCACAGACCTCGGCGGCGGCAGAGGCGCTGGCCGCGCGGCTGGCGGCGCGCCCAAATACCGAACTGCGCCGCATTGTGGTGCGGGACAGCACCGGCGGCAGCGCGGCCAGCGATGGCGGCACAGAAATAATGGCCGCGCTTTCAGAGGCTTTGGCGCAGGAGCCGCGCGGTCGGATTGCGGGCATTGTCGCGCTCAGTGACGGGCAGGTGCATGACGTCGAACGCGCACCGGATCTGCCTGCGCCCTTCCATCTGTTGCTCACCGGGCGCGCGGGAGATTGGGATCGTCGTCTCACCATTCGCAATGCGCCCGCTTTTGCTATTCTCGGAGAGCCGGTCACCCTGACCCTGCGCATTGAAGACAGCGGCGCGGCACCCGCGGATGTGGATCGTGTGGCGCTGGATATCGCCATTGACGGTCAGGAGCCACAGCGCTTTGCCGTGCCGGTGGGGCGTGACATTGAGCTGCCGGTGACGCTGCCTCATGGCGGGCGCAATGTGATCCAGTTTTCCGTGCCAGAGGCCGAAGGAGAATTGACCGACCGCAACAACGCCGCGCTTGTGCAGATCAACGGTGTGCGCGATCGCCTGCGCGTACTTCTGGTCTCCGGGGAGCCGCATCCGGGCGGGCGGACATGGCGCAACCTTCTCAAATCTGACGCCTCGGTGGATCTTGTGCATTTCACCATCCTGCGCCCGCCAGAAAAACAGGATGGCGTGCCGGTGAGTGAACTGTCGCTGATCGCCTTTCCCACGCGGGAGCTGTTTCTGGAGAAGATAGACGATTTTGATCTGATCATTTTTGATCGCTACCAACGGCGCGGGATTCTGCCCTCGCTTTATCTGGACAACGTCGCAAACTATGTGCGCAAGGGCGGGGCTGTGCTGGTGGCGGCGGGGCCGGATTATGCCAGCGCCGACAGTATTTATCGCAGCCCCTTGGCCGAGGTTCTTCCCGCCAGCCCAACCGCGCGGGTGGTGGATGAGGCCTTTGTGCCAGAAATCAGCCCACTTGGCATGCGCCACCCGGTCACCGCCGGGTTGCCGCAACAGGACACATGGGGCCGTTGGCTGCGCCAGATCGAAGTGACCCCGGATGCGGGCGATGTGCTGATGACCGGGGCAGAGGGGCGTCCACTTCTGGTTTTGAACCGGGTGGAGGACGGCCGGGTGGCTTTGCTGGCCTCTGATCACGCTTGGCTCTGGGCGCGCGGTTTTGAAGGCGGAGGCCCTCAGCTGGAATTGCTGCGGCGTCTGGCCCATTGGATGATGGGAGAGCCTGAGCTGGAAGAAGAGGCGCTCTGGGCAGAGCCAACAGGGCAGCGCCTGCGCATTATCCGGCGCAGTCTTGCACCGCAGGTCGGCGCGGTGACGGTGACCACCCCCTCTGGCGAAACGGTGGAGGTGCCCCTTCAAGAACAGCATCCGGGGCATTTTGAGGCTGTCTATGATGGCGCGGAGATTGGCCTCTATCGTTTGCGTCAAGGGGATCAGGAAACGGTGGTGGGGCTGGGTCCCGCTGCGCCGCGTGAATTTGAACAGACCGTGGCCAGTGCCGAGCCGCTTGCGCCATTGCAGGAAGCCACACGCGGCGGGGTGCTGCGTCTCGAAGAGGGCGTGCCGGGGCTGCGCAACGTGCGCGCCGGGCGCCCGGCGGCGGGGCGGAGCTGGATTGGTCTGACCCCCAGAGAGGCCTATGAAACATTGGATGTGGCACGGATGCCCTTGCTGCCGGGCTGGCTGGTTCTGTTGCTGGCGGCCGGGTTCCTGCTCACGGGCTGGCTGCGTGAGGGGCGGCGCTGATTTGCTTTCTGCTTCGGCGGGCAGCACATCGTTCACCACTTCCCAATCCTCTTGGCAAAGTTTCACAAAACCGGTTCCTTCGCCGCCACGGCCCATGTAGAACGCACGGGAGTGACAGTTGGAGCAGACAGATTATGGCATCCCCCCTTCCTTCCAAGCCCGTTGTTTTGTGTATTCTGGACGGCTGGGGCCTGTCTGATGCCACCGAGGCCAATGCGCCTTACCTTGCCAAGACCCCGCATTTTGATGCCATGATGGCGGATGGTCCCAATGCCACGCTGATCACCCATGGCCCGGATGTCGGCCTGCCAAGCGGGCAGATGGGCAACTCTGAAGTGGGCCATACCAATATCGGCGCGGGCCGGGTTGTGGCGATGGATCTGGGGCAGATTGATCTGGCCATCGAAGATGGGTCGTTCTTTGATAATGAGGCGCTTGTTGCCTTTATTGACAGGCTGAAGGCAACCGGCGGCACTGCCCATCTGATGGGGGTTGTTTCCGATGGGGGCGTGCATGGGCACATCACCCATGTGCTCGCCGCGATCAAGGCCATCGCAGCGGCCGGTGTGCCGGTCGTGTTGCATGCCATCACCGATGGACGTGATGTGGCCCCCAAATCTGCGCTTGGCTATTTTGAAACGCTGCTGTCTCAGATGCCCGAGGGGGCCTCTGTTGGTACGGTGACTGGACGGTATTACGCCATGGACCGGGACAACCGCTGGGAGCGTGTGTCGCAAGCCTATACGGCCTGGACCAAAGCCGACGGTGTGCAGCGCGCCACAGATGCGACCTCGGCAATCGAAGCGGCTTATGCGCGTGAGGAAAGCGATGAGTTCATCGCGGCCACTGTGATCGGCGATTATGCTGGGGCCAAAGACGGAGACGGATTTTTCTGTCTGAACTTCCGTGCCGACCGTGCCCGCGAAATCCTTGCCGCATTGGCGCAGCCGGGTTTTGACGCGTTTGACGTCACCGGACGTCCGGCTTGGGCCGCCGTTCTGGGCATGGTCGATTACTCCGATAGGCATAATCAGTATATGACCACGGCTTATCCGAAACAGGAGATTGTCAACACGCTGGGCGAGTGGGTCGCCAAACAGGGCAAGACCCAGTTCCGTCTGGCCGAAACAGAAAAATATCCGCATGTCACCTTCTTCCTGAATGGCGGAGAAGAGACGCCTTCACAAGGCGAAGACCGCTTTATGCCTCTCTCGCCCAAAGTGGCGACCTATGACCTTCAGCCTGAAATGAGCGCCGATGAGGTCACCGAGAAATTCGTGGCCGCGATTGCGCAGGGCTATGATCTGATCGTGACCAACTATGCCAACCCAGACATGGTCGGCCACACCGGTAGCCTTGAGGCCGCAATGGCCGCCTGTGAGGCGGTGGATCGCGGGCTGGGGCAGGTACGTGCCGCGCTTGAGAAGGTGGGCGGCACCATGATTGTCACCGCAGATCACGGCAATTGCGAAGTGATGGTGGATCCGCAAACCGGCGGGCCACATACGGCTCACACCACCAATCTTGTGCCTGTGGTGCTGGTGAATGGCCCAGAAGGCGCCACCCTGCGCGCCGGGCGTCTGGCGGATCTGGCCCCTACACTGCTACAGCTCATGGGGCTGGCGCAGCCCGCCGAAATGACCGGTGAGAGCCTGATCGCTTGAACAGGGTGCGCGGCCATATTCTGGCGCTGCTGATGGCCTGCGCCTTCAGTGCTCCTGCCATGGCGCAGACCGATCCGGCCGAGGCCGCGCGGCTCGCGGCCGATCAATTGGAAGCGGCGTCTGTTGCATTGGCGCAGGCCTCAAGCAGCCGTGATCAGGTGAAATCCCTGACCGGGGTGGTACATGCCTATGAGGAAGGGCTGACCGCGCTGCGCGCCGGGCTGCGCCGGGCCTCGATCCGCGAAGCGCAGCTGTCCAAACAACTCAAGGCGCAAGAGGCCGAAATCGCACGGCTTTTGGGCGTGTTGCAGAACATGAGTACCGGCCCAGCCGAAGTGATCATGGTGCACCCCGGCGGCCCGATGGGAACGGCGCGTTCGGGGATGATCGTGGCCGATGTCACCCCTGCACTGGAACGCCAGGCGGCACAGCTGCGCCGGGATCTTGAAGAAGTCACCATCCTGCGCAGCCTGCAGGAAGGCGCGGCAGAGACATTGCAGCAGGGGCTGGCCGGGGCACAGGATGCGCGCACCGCACTCAGCAAGGCCATCGCCGATCGGGTGGACCCACCGCTCCGTTTTTCTGAGGATCCGGTGCAAACCGCTTTGCTGATTGCCTCCACCGAAACCCTGGAAGGGTTCGCCAGTGCGCTGGTCGATCTTCAGGTCGAAGGCCTTGAAGATATCGCCTTGCCGGATGTGACCACGCGCAAGGGCACATTGCCGCTGCCAGTGGCGGCAACCGTGCTGCGTGCCGCAGGCGAAGCAGATGCCGCAGGCATCCGGCGCCCGGGCATTGTGCTGGCCACACGTCCCAATGCGCTGGTCGTCACCCCGACACCGGCAACCATTCGCTATCGCGGACCTTTGCTGGATTTCGGCAATGTGATGATCCTTGAGCCGCAACCGGGTGTATTGTTCATATTGGCCGGGTTGGCGCAGGTCTATGGCGATGTCGGTGAAGTGCTTGCCGAAGGCGCGCCCGTGGGGTTGATGGGAGGAAATGCGCTGGAAAGCGGCGCTATTCTCTCACAGTCTGGTGAAGCCTCTGGCAATGGGCGCACAGAAACGCTCTATATAGAGATCAGAGAGGGCAAATCGCCCGTGGACCCGGCAACGTGGTTCCAAGTGAATGAGGATGGATAAGCAATGAAGAAATTCGTCGCCGCCGCTGCGGGAGGCATCGTGGCCGGGCTTTTGGTCACCACCCAGGTGGCCGGGCCGCTTTTGGCTCAGGAAAGCGAGCGCAAGACCAATGTCTATGAACAGCTTGATCTGTTTGGCGACATCTTTGAGCGGATCCGCATTCAATATGTCGAAGAAGTCGATGAGGGGGACCTGATCGAGGCGGCCATCAACGGCATGCTGACCTCGTTGGATCCGCACTCCAGCTATCTGTCGCCGGATGATGCGGATGACATGCGGGTGCAGACGCGGGGCGAATTTGGCGGCCTGGGCATCGAAGTCACACAGGAAGAGGGCTTTGTGAAAGTTGTCTCCCCGATTGATGACACGCCAGCCGATGCCGCAGGGATCGAAGCGGGCGATTACATCACCCATGTGGATGGCGAAAGCGTGCTGGGGCTTAATCTTGATGAAGCGGTGGAAAAGATGCGCGGCCCTGTGGGCAGCGAGATCGTGATCACCGTGGTGCGTGAAGGCGAGCCAGAGCCGTTTGACGTCACCATCATCCGCGACACCATTAAGCTGACCGCCGTGCGCTCCCGTACCGAAGGCGACAGCGTCGTGCTGCGTGTGACCACCTTCAACGATCAGACCACGCCAAACCTCGAAGCAGGCTTTGCAGAGCAGGTCGAGGCGCTGGGCGGTCTGGACAACGTGAATGGCATCGTGCTTGATCTGCGCAACAACCCCGGCGGTCTGCTGACGCAGGCGATCACCGTGTCTGACAGTTTCCTTGAGAAAGGCGAGATCGTCTCCACACGTGGCCGCAACCCGCAGGACGGGGAGCGCTATAACGCCACGCCGGGCGATTTGGCCGAAGGCAAGCCGATTGTGGTGCTGATCAACGGTGGCTCCGCCTCTGCCTCCGAGATTGTGGCCGGCGCGCTTCAGGATCACCGCCGCGCAATTGTTGTGGGTACTAAGAGCTTCGGCAAAGGGTCTGTACAGACCGTGATGCCATTGCGCGGCGATGGGGCGATGCGCCTGACCACGGCGCGCTATTACACGCCGTCTGGCCGCTCCATTCAGGCGCTGGGTGTCAGCCCGGACATCGTTGTGGAACAACCGCGCCGTCAGCCTGAAGAGGAAGCCGCCGAGGAAGAAACCAACCGCTTCTCTCGTTCTGAAGCGGATCTGCGTGGCAGCCTCAACAATGACAGTCTGACAGAGGATGAAATCCGCCAGATTGAGGAAGACCGCACCAAAGCAGAAGAGGCCGCAAAACTGCGCGAAGAGGATTATCAGCTCGCCTATGCGCTGGATATTCTCAAAGGTCTCTCCGCATTGGGTCCCAAAGAGTAAGCCTCTTGATCAATGTATTGCAAAGGCGCCCCATGGGGCGCCTTTTTTGTTGGGAGGCGCTTTGGCTAAAGTGTTTCGGGTTCTACCTCAATCACCTCGCGACACGAATGTCCCGAGAATGCCATAGGCATGGCAGGGTATTCGTGTCTCAAGTTGAGGCCGAAACGCTACAGAGACCTATGAGAGCGGTAGCAAATAAGCGATTCAGCTCAGACGCAAACTGCTATAGGACAGAAACATCGCCTGTGAGAGGAGTCTTAATCATGACCGAGCAAGAGATCGAACAACTGCCCTATCGCAAAAACGTGGGTGTGATGCTTGTGAATGGCGCGGGCCATGTCTTTGTCGGTCAGCGCATCGACAGTCAGACCCCCGCTTGGCAGATGCCGCAGGGCGGTATCGACAAAGGCGAAGAGCCCCGCGTGGCAGCCTTGCGTGAGCTCGAAGAAGAAACCGGCGTTTCCGCAGATCTGGTCACCATTGAGGCAGAGACAGAGGGCTGGATTGCCTATGATCTTCCACGCGAAATTCAGGCCAAGATCTGGAAAGGCAAATATCGCGGTCAAAAGCAGAAATGGTATCTGATGCGCTTTCACGGCACGGATGATCAGGTCACCATCGAGGTGGAGCACCAAGAGTTTTCCAAATGGCGCTGGCTTCCGGTGGATCAGCTTGTGGACAACATCGTCCCCTTCAAACGCGCCGTCTATGAAGAGGTTGTCGCGGCCTTTGGCAACAAGGTCTGAGCGCAGATATCTGCATGACAATCTCTCAACGCGAGGCTAGAACGCTCCCGCGTGGCTCCGTGGCTCAACTGGATAGAGCAGCCCCCTCCTAAGGGGCAGGTTGCAGGTTCGAATCCTGCCGGGGTCGCCAAAAACACCTGAAAAATATGGCTTATTTACAGGACGTTGTGCGGAAGACTGCAAAAAGTCCCGTCAGCTTTCGGGCCGTAATCGACTGAAACGGCCGATTTCTCGTACAAAACCTGTACAAAATTCGCACGTTTGTGCGTATTTGGGGGCCAATCATGAGCCGCCATAGCTTTGATCCCGAAATCGCGGGACGTGTTGGCCTGAACGCGGCGGTGATTTTCCAGAACATCACCCTCTGGATCGAGAAGAACCAAGCCAACCGCCGCAACCTTCGAGACGGGCGGTATTGGACCTACAATTCGATCTCGGCCTTTGGCGAGTTGTTCCCCTATCTGAGCGAGAAGCAGATCCGCACAGCGCTCGAAAAGCTGGTCAGCGCGGAGCTGATCATCAAGGGCAATTTCAGCGATGATCGTTATGATCGGACCTGCTGGTATGCCTTGGGAAACTCCATTTGCCCAAATGGGCAAATGGATCCGACCGAAAGGGAAAATGATGCATTTGCCCCTGAGGGCAAGCCATCTGCCCCAGAGGGCAAATCCTATAAGAACAGATATAAACCATATCAAAAACCAAATCCTTCGCACGCGAAGGCGGCGGTGGAGGATGAGATTTCAGAAAAGATTTTGTCCGCCTATCCCGAAGATCGCATTCGCGGCAAGGCGGTTTACCTCTCACAAATCCGCCACGCGTTGGCCGATGGTGTGGATGCTAAAGACCTCGAGGAAGCCGTGCGGACCTATGCGACCGAAAGCGAAGGCTTCACCCGCTCCAGGGTTTGCTTCTCCGACAATTGGTTCACGTCTGGCCGTTGGTTCAAATACCTTCAGGAGGTTGAGGAGGCGCGAGAAGCAGGCAAAGCCAAAGAGGCTGAATTGCTGAAAGGTTTGGCCGATTGGGTCACGGACAAGCACCCCCTTTGCCGCCACATAACACCCGGCCAAGTGACCGCTTTGCTAGCCGCGAACCTAGTCAGCTCAGCTGAAATCGAAGCGGCGGGGCTTAGCGCATGAGTGCGATCGGTCTCCACAAAGAGCAGAGAGCAAGGTTACCCACCGATTACATCGGCGGGACTTGTGAGGGGCGGCCAGCCTCCCCTTCAAACCCCAACCAAACGCACGCAAGCGGCGTCAAAGAGGGCCTTTCCGAGAGCGTGATCTTTCGATGCACCCCGTCGGAAAAGGCCACGCTTGTGGCCAAGGCGCGCGCCGCTGGCCTGCCCAATGCAACGCTGATGCGCGAGGCATTGGGGCTGACCGAGGCGCGTCGGCGCAAGCCCGTCCCCCGAGTTGACACGCAGCTGACCTTTGCGATTGCCCGCGTCGGCGGCAACCTCAATCAGCTCTCCCGCTGGATCAACGGCGCGGTCAAATCCGGCCGCGCGAGCCAGGTGGATGCGCTCAAGGTCGCGACGCAGCTTGTGGCCATCGAGCGACAATTGGCGCAGATCGTGGCGGCACACACGGACGTTGGCGAATGATCATGTCGTTCTTCTCCACCGGTACGGGAGGCGGTGCAGCCCCCATCGACTACCTGACCGCGCGCGAAGTTCTGGCCTATGACGAGAACCGCAATCTGATCCGTGATGACAACGGCCAGCCGCAAACCAAGATCCGCGACCCGCTGCCCGAGGTGCTGCACGGCAATCCCGATCAGACCCGCGACCTTATTGATGCGAGCTCCAACAAATGGAGCTACACGGCAGGTGTGATCAGCTTTGCCGACAGCGACGATCCCAGTCCCGCCGCCCAGCAAGAGGCCATTGAGCTATTTGAGGCTCTGGCCTTTGCTGGGCTGGACAGGGATCAATACGATTGTCTCTGGGTGCGCCACTCGCATGAAGGCAATGTCGAGCTGCACTTTTGCACGCCACGCCTTGAGCTGAGCACGGGCAAAGCGTTGAACATCGCACCGCCAGGCCATGAAAACGCCTTTTCCAGCCTGCGTGATTTGATGAACAAGACGCACGGTTGGGCAGACCCTTTGGAGCCAGATCACGCTCGCGAAGTGAGGGCGACGACTGAAGCGCCGACGCGCGCGCAAGGTCGCGAAGCGCTGCACGATTGGATCCTCGATCAGATCAGCGTCGGCACCATCACCGACCGCGCCAGCATGATCGATGCTTTGGCCGATGCAGGCTTTGATATCCCCCGTGCCAGCAAGAATTACATCACAGCCAAAGACCCCGACACCGGCGAGCGCTGGCGTTTGAAAGGAGAGATTTTCCATGACGACTGGCAAGCCGAACCGCCTCGCCGAGAAATTGAACGCGGACCTGGAGACAGTACGCAGCGACCACGCCGCCTTGATGGCATCTCAACTGGAGAGCTTCAGGAGCGACTTCAGCAGCATTGCGACCAGCGCGCTGCATACAATCGAGACCGATATCAGGTTCTTTCTGAGCGACAGCAGGAGCGAGTTGGAGAGGCGGAGCGAGACGATCAGGCGCTGGTTGACGATCTCACCCTGGGTGATCGTGGTGATGGTCTCATCCTGGATCGCGACAGTGCTGATCGCGAGTTGGTTTTGGACGGGCTTGATCACGCGCTCGGAGATGACGAGGCTTGGCCTGACACGGATCGAACAGGCTGGGCAGACATGGGTGACGCTGGACCCCGACCGGACCGAATTGAAGACCTGCACCATGGCCGGGACGCCGGTCATCTGTATCGAGATCAAGGAACCCTAGATGACACAGTCCCTGACAGCATTGGAACGCGAATTGCTCGCATCCGTCGAACGGTTGGTGACGGCCTGCGAGAGCTCAGCCAAGGAATTGCACGCCTTGGAGAAACGCTCGACCAGCAGGATCGAAAGCAAGGTGAATGGCTTGGCGCATTGCGTGGCGCTATTGATGAAATCACATCTCACGTCCGTCACCACATTGGCCGACTTGCTGCGCGAGGAGCAGAATTACGCGACGCTGCAAGCGGAGTTAGAGACCAGCTGGAAACTAGCGAAAGACGCCGAGAAGCGACTGAAAGAGAGTTAGACGCGAGAGATAGCCACCGCAGCGCCGGACATTCGCTTTGATCTAACTGCAAATGTTGGCGTGGTTCGAGGGTCTGCAGTGAGACCATTTTGACCAATGCTGCGCGGGGCACAAATGTCCGCTCTTTGGGCCCTGCTAAGAACGACCGTTTTTGGCGCATAGGTTCTGGCAAGGGATTTATGTCCGGTGTGCGCGCTTTGCAGGCACAAGATCACTCAAGTTGAATGTTTACTCCCGGTCAACACGTGCACGCTCTCAAGTAAGTGACGAAGCCGGTCTTCTTGCAATTTGTAGAACACCCAATTCTTAATTCGTTTGCTTTTGACCAAGCCAGCTTCTTGAAGGACTTTCATGTGGTTGGTCACTGTCGGCTGTTTCAGGCCAATCTTCTCGGTGATGAAACCGACACAAACACCGTCACTCACCAGGTCACCGTCCACTTGCGGCGGGAAGTGTTGTTCGGGCTTGGCCAGCCAATGAACAATGCGCAAGCGATTGTCGTGCGACAGCGCGCTGAGGGCTTGCGCCATTGACTCGAAGTCCTGATCTGAATAGGTATTCATCTATATAGATTCCTCGCTATGCAGATGCTTTATGACACCCTTAAATCAAACCTTCAACTTCACCCATTGTGATGTTTTTGCGACCAAGCCCTACGCTGGCAACAGCCTCGCTGTTTTCACAGATAGCGACGGGATGAGTGGCGAGCAGATGCTGACCGTGACGCAGGAGCTTCGCCATTTTGAGTCGATCTTTCTGTCGGAAAGTACTGGTCAGATAACTGCGCGGGTCTTCGATCTTTTCGAAGAACTTCCATTCGCCGGTCACCCCCTTATCGGAGCGGCGTGTACGCTGCACCGTCAAGCAGGTAGTGAGATCAAGCGCGTTTGGACACTTAACCTGCACGGTGGACGGTATGTGGAAATCACCACCGAATACCGCAAGGGTCGCTACTTGGGCACATTGGACCAAGGGCGTCCTGAGATGCTGAGCGTCGTAGATGCAAAAGCTGATTTTGCCCATGCCTTCAATCTGGACGCATTGGCTTCCCCCCCATGGAGGTCATTTCCACTGGTTTGAAATATCTCGTTGTCCCGGTTGATGGCGGCTTGGCTGAAGCGCGCATCACGGTGCCGGACCTCGAGGATCGGCTGAAAAGCATCGGTGCCGAATTCGCCTATCTCTTCGATATCAACTCATTTGAGGGGCGGCATTGGAACAATGACGGGATAATGGAAGATGTGGCCACCGGAAGCGCCGCAGGCGTCGTCGGCGCATACGCGTTAAAACACGGACTTGTGAAACCGGGCGAGGCCTTTGTGCTGAAACAAGGGCACTTCATGGGAAGGCCCAGTGAGATCATCGTAACCCCCTTTGGAGCGCAGGACGACATCGAGCGGGTCACCGTCGCTGGCGAGGTTGCGTTTGTGGGCAAAGGCCAGGTCATCGCTCCATGATCCCCTTCTTCGGCCCAGAAGCGATCCGGCCATATCTGGATATCGAAAGCTTGATCCCCACAGCGGACGCGGCCTTCCGCGCAATATCCGGCGGCACTGCCCAAGCGCCGGTCTATGTGCTGCACCCCAACGATCTGGCTGATATCCACGTGAAGTCCGCTACTTTGCCGGACTGTCCCATATTCACAGTGAAGATGGCTGGATGGTCACAAGTTCTGGCAGATCGGGGCGAAGCAGCGTCGAGCGGACTAATTGCTGTCTTCGATAGTGACACCTGCAAGCCTCTCGCGATCTTGCAAGACGATCATTTGATCTCAGACTACCGAACCGCTGCTGCCGGAGCTTTGGTTGCGAAGTTATTTGCGCCCGAAGATGCGGCCTCCGCACTGATTGTTGGCTCAGGAACGCAGGCGCGTTTGCAAGCCGAAGCACTTATGATGGTCCGTCCGATCAAATTCTTGAATATCTGGGGCCGTTCAGATGTCGCCGTCGAGGGGCTCGTGCGGGACCTCCGGCAAGCTTTTCCGAATGTCGAAATCCTCAAAACCGGAGACCTGCCTTCCGCTGTCGAACAATCGGATGTCGTTGTAACAGCGACCGGCGCAAAAGAACCGTTGATCCAAGCAGAATGGGTTACACGCGGGCAACACATAACTTCAGTTGGCTCTGACGACACAACGAAGTGTGAAATTGATCCGGCCATCCTGACAAACGCCGATGTTTATGTTGATGCAATTGAGTCTGCGGTCAAATACGGCGCACCCAGCCGTGCCCTTGCAAAAGGTTTGATCAGTAAGGCCGATCTTGGGGAAATAGGCTGTCTGATTGGAGGCGAGACAAATAGCCAAGCAAACACGACGGTGGCGTGCCTATCAGGGTTGGGAGTTCAAGATTTGACCGCAGTGAACGGGTTCTGGCACAAGCTCGCTCTCTCAAGATAAAGGGGCCGACGCTTGTTCATCGCGCAGAAGCATGAACTTTGGGCTCATACCGGGACCTTTTCCCACCGCAGAATGTGACAAAACCCAACCATTTCTGTCGGCGGCGATAACGACCGTTTTTGACCATTGCTGATTTCCGATAGCGGCCATTGGCACAGTTGCAGCGAAGTGTCGCTTTGTCTGGATTCTGTTGAAAAACAACGTGTTGCTAGCGCAGAAAGTGGTGCGCTGAACTGAGCGCAAGCGGCTTTGTTATCAGGATTTGGCGGGTTGCTGCGGTGCAGGAATGATTTTGGCTAGTTTTCGGAGATTTTGGGCGGTTGCGGCGAGGAGAAATTCGTCATTTGCGCCACATGGTCCGCGTAATCGGAGCCGACTGAGGCCGAGAATGCGTTTCAGATGGGCGAAGAGTATTTCGACCTTCTTTCGGCGCTTCATTGCAATCACATAATCATCAGTTTTGGCCAAATCCCTGGCAACTTGGCGGGCATCTTCGTGTTCTTCACGGGTGATAGACCTGGCGTCGGCGTTGGGGCAGCACTTGTGTTTGGATGGGCAAGCCTGGCAGGTCAGTTTCTGAGCACGATACTTCGCGCGGCCTTTGCCCGTTGGGCCTCGGTTCGGATCGGAGTAATTCCGGCGAAACTGTTTGAGTGCATGACCCTTGGGGCAGATATATTGATCAATCTCAGCGTCCCATTCGAAGTCTGCGCGTGTCCAGCTGCCGTCAGGGCGTCCGGCCTTGTCGATCACCGGGATGTAAGGATCGATCTTGCGACCCACAAGCCAGCCGAGCATCGGGCCCGAGCCATAGGCGGTATCAGCGATCATCCAGTCGGGGACCAGGTCGAACTTGTCTTTCACCCGCAACAGCATGGTTTTTGTTGAACCAACCTCCGCTTGCCGGATGGATCGGGTGGGTTCCACGTCCAAAATGACACCATGATCCGTGTCGATCAGGTAATTGTCAGAATAGCTAAAGAAAGCAGGCCCTTTGCGGGCCGCAGTCCACTGACTGGCCGGATCGGAATGCGGGGTGAACTTGGGCTGAACCTCGCTCGCTGCGCCGAACGCCGCCTCATCCAGTGTCTCGAGATATTCTCGAACTGCGCGAGGCGCGTCGACAGGATCGACGGTCGACGCATCCCATTCTTCCTTCGGTGTTGAGTTTTGTTTGTTGGCATCCGCTTCAATCAGGCTGGCGTCAACGGCCATGCGCTGCCCGCTGGCAAGTCCTTCCTCAATACAGCGGGCGACAGTCGTTTCAAACAAATGCCGCAGTAACTCACTCTCCCGAAAGCGCCCATGCCGGTTCTTGGAGAAGGTGGAGTGATCCGGAATGCGGTCGTTTAGATCGAGCCGACAAAACCACCGATAGGCGAGGTTCAGATGCACCTCTTCGCAGAGTCGCCGCTCCGACCGTATCCCAAAGCAATAGCCCACCAGAAGCATCCGGATCAGTAACTCAGGATCAACGGAAGGACGGCCCGTGTGGCTGTAGAAATCCGCCAGATGCGCGCGAATGCTGCTCAGATCAACAAATCGATCAATCGAGCGCAGAAGGTGATCTTGCGGAACATGATTTTCAAGCGAGAACTCGTAGAACAAGGCTGCCTGTGCTTCTTGTCTCGGTCCCAACATTGCGAAATCCCCCAATCAATAAGGGAATTGAATCAGCAGTTCAGGCCGCAATCAAGGAGGAGTTTTTCAACAAAATATCCGCTCAGCGGACCTTCGCCGCACGCCACATCAAGGTCGGCAATGCGGACTTTCCCGACCTTCGCTTCGACTGCGCCAATGACGGCTTGTTAAGCATAGCGCCCGCATCGACACTGCGTCAGATCGAAAAAAAGTCCTTTAGTACACTGTTGAATAGCCACGGCTTTTCCAAGTGTGCAGCATGGGCACATTCCGGCATCACCAAAAGGTTGGCGTTGGGAATGGATTGCCACAATTGCTCGGTCTGGCACCATGGGTAGGTGCGATCATGGTCACCCCAGATCACCAATGTTCTGGTCCCAATGTTCTCTAGACGCTCGACGCCACTCCAGTTCTCCATCGCATCGAGGCCATTTAGCATGGTCGGCAGACTGCATTGTTCGGCGATAGCTGCGCAGCCCTCATAGCCAGCAGCATTTTCCCGCTCAAGAAACCAGGTCGCTGCGATCCGTCTGGCTGTGGCCTGCGGCCCGTCTGCAAGAGCGCGGCGTTTGGAGGTGCAGATGGTCTCAAACCTGCCCGGTAGGATTCCTGTTGCACCGGTGCCATAGAGCACCAGTCGCAAGATTCTTTCCGGCGCGCGCGCGACCATCTCTTGCACGACCATCCCGCCCATCGAATGGCCGATCAGGTTGAACCGCTCGACACCGCGCGTACTCAGTTCGTCCAGGGACCATTCAGCATAGCCGGCAATACTGTCCAGAGCATCGCAATGAGCATTTTCCCCAAATCCCGGCAAATCCAGGCTGATGACCTCGTACCCAGCCGCGGAATCGGCCTGCCCCTGCCATTGCCGACTTCCACCCATAAAGCCGTGAACAAAAACGACCGGCGTCATTTGCGTCCGCCCTGCACAATACGATCAAGGATCATGGCACAGAACAGGATCGAGAACCCGGCAAGGATACCCTGTCCGACATTGGCATATTGCAGCGCTTCCAGAACGTCTTCGCCGAGTCCCTTAGCCCCGATCAGCGAGGCCACCACCACCATGGCCAATGACAGCATGATGGTCTGGTTGATCCCGGCGCGGATCGACGGGCTTGCAAGTGGCAAGTCGACCTTGGTCAGCAGATACCATTTGTTGGCACCAAAGCTGATTGCCGCCTCACGTACGCTTTCGGGGACACCACGCAGGCCCAGCACGGTAAGGCGCACAACCGGAGTGCCACCAAAGATCATGGTGACTACAACCGCCGCCGGTTTGCCGACACCGAAAAACGCGATAACCGGCACCATGAAGACAAAGGCCGGCATGGTCTGCATGAAATCCATGATCGGTTGGATGAAGGCATAAAACCGTGGCCGGCGTGCGGCGAACATACCGAGCGGGATGCCAATGACGATGGACAGACAGGCCGCTGTGCCCAAAAGGGCCAGCGTGGTCATCGCGCCCTCCCAGAAGCCCAGGAGCCCCATATAGGCCAGAAAGGCGCCGGAATAGATGGCGGTGCGAATGCCTGCGGTGAGCCATGTCAGAAGCACGATCAGGCTGGCAATGACGATCCAGGGCGTGTGGACTAGGATGACCTCGAGTGCATCGAGTAACGCGCGAATCCCAAAGGTCAGCCCGTCGAAAAACGCCTCGCTGTTGCGCACACACCAGGCGATGAAGTCTTCGACCCCCTGGATGCTGGTCAGACGAATGTCCGGGTCGGTGGGAAAGTGGCTGAGCAGGGAAAACCGGCCCGGAAAGCTGTAATGCAACATTGCGGCGGTGACGATCAGCAACATGAAAACCGCGCTGAACACGATATGAGTGCTCGGCATTGCCGAGCGGATCGAACGATCCGACAGCCATTCGGAAAACCGCGCCTCGAGCGCCCAGTTGGCGACGATGGATTGCACGGCCTTGACCAGCAACAGGATCACGATCCCGGTCATTACGATCGTGGGGCTCTGGGCGGCAAGCGCATCGGCCTCGGCGCGGATGCCACCGATGTTTTGTTCAAGGGATTCGACGGTTCTTCGGTAGACATCAATCTTGTCCGACTCGCTCTCAATTGCCGCAGCAAGTTGTTTGCGACGCAGTTCCAGCGTCCCTTCAATCGACGCGATGCGCTGCATGGCGTCCGCGGCCAGGTCGCCGAACAGACCGCGCGCGATTTGCACAAAGCCCAGGGTTTCAAGGATCAGAAATGGCAGCGCCCATGACCATAACCCACGGGCCCCGAACCAGACCGGGCCGAAAATCCCGGCCATCAGGTTGAAGGTCGGTGTGAACCGCGACGAGGCACCGATCTTGTCAAAATTCCGGATGTAGTAATCCGGGCTGGTGCGCACGAAGGTGCGAATGTTGTCACGGCGTTCCTTGGCATAGGCCAAGGCAGCTTCGCTTTCGGTGTCTTCAAGCGGGTTGACGCCAAGATCGTCAAGATTGCTCATGATACTTCGGTCCCTTCGATCACGGTGCGCAGCAGGTCGGCGCGGGTGATGATGCCCACGTCCTTGCCGCCATCCTGCACGAGGATGGGTTTTTCGTCGTCAATTGCCATGTTGATCAGGTTGCTCAAGGTTTCGCTTTCGTCGACGCGGGGCACATCACTGGGAACCGGTCCGTTGGCGGCGGTATACTGGCTAAGCGGTTGCATCACCGCGTGGGCGTGCACGACCTTGAGCCGTGAAATCCCGGCGACGAAATCGGCCACATAGTCATCCGCGGGATGCATGACGATATCCTCTGCGGTGCCAATCTGTACCATCTTGCCATCGCGCATGATCGCGATCCGGTCGCCAATGCGGACCGCTTCATCCAGATCATGGGTGATGAAGATCGTGGTCTTTTTCAGGATCTTGGACAGGCGGATGAACTCGTCCTGCAACTGGCGCCGGATCAGAGGGTCAAGCGCCGAAAACGGCTCGTCCATCAACAGGACATCGGGGTTCGCGGCCAGGGCGCGTGCCAGGCCGACACGTTGTTGCATGCCGCCGGACAATTCATGGGCGAATTTTGACCCCCAGGCGCCCAGCTCGACGATATCAAGGATGGCGGCGGCCTGACGCATGCGCTCGTTCTTGGCGACCTGGCGGATTTCCAGCGGCATCGCCACATTGTCCAATACGGAACGGTGCGGCATCAGGGCAAAGTTCTGGAACACCATACCGATCTTGCGATTGCGGAACGCCTGGAGCGCCTTCGGATCCAGCGCCATCACGTCGGTGCCTTCGATTTCGATCTTGCCGGCCGTGGGTTCCAACAGGCGGTTGAAATGACGCACCAGCGTGGATTTACCACTGCCCGACAGCCCCATGATGCAAAAGATTTCGCCGCGCTTCACCGACAGGCTGACATCGGCAACGCCAACCACGGCGCCCATTTCGGCCAGGACCTCGGCCTTGCTAAGGCCCCGGTCCCGGATCGCCTGAAGAGCGGCTTGCGGGTTCGCACCGAAAATCTTCCAGACGTTCGAGATTTCCACGACGGTATCTGCGGGTTCAGGGCTCATGCGAGGCATCCCAAAGCTTGAGAAGGAAAGGAGGGGGGAAGAGGCCGACACCGAATGTCACCGGTGTCGGCAAGGTTTTTGGGGCCGGATCACAGGCCCAGCCAGGCGTCAACGCGGTCGGGGTTGGCTTCTACCCATTCACGGGCAACTTCTGCCGGATCCCGGCCTTTGCCGCTGATTTCGTAAGCAAAACCCGAAACGTCGTCGGCTGTCAGCGCGAAGTTGGCAAAGAATTCCGCAATCGCAGGCGAGCGGCCTTCAAGCGAGTTCGACCATGCAATCTGCACGTTCTTCAGCGCGTCCTTGGTGGCAACACTGGATTTGTTGTACCAATCGGGGTCATCCGACGGCTGCACCATCACGTATTTGGCCGGATCGAAAGTCGGCTCGGTCAACATTTTGACGTCGAACATGTACCAAACCGCGTGCGGTTTGTAGCAGTAGAACGCATAGCCTTCGCCCTTGGCGATGCTGTCCTTGATGCGTGCGGTCTTGACGCTTTCCTCGGCGCGGATCGGATCGATGAAATCCAAAAGGCCATAGTCGCGGATTTTAACCTCGTTCACGTTGGCCGAGGCCCAGCCCGGCGCGCCGATCCACATCTCGCCCTTGCCATTGCCATCGCTGTCCATCAGCGCAGCAACATCCGGGCGACCCAGATCGGCGATATCGGTGATGTTCATCTTGTTGCCGAAATCCTGACTGACGCAAAATCCCTGGTTACCTTCATAAGGGTTGGACGACAGAGTCACGGTGCCGGCACCGTCAACGTATTTCTTGGTAAAGCTCTCCTGGTTGGGCAGCCAGACATCGGGGTGTACGTCGATGTCGCCCTTGCCCTGGTCCATCGCCTGGAAAATCGTGGCGTTGTTGCCCGGCACATATTCAACCTTACCGCCGATGCGCATTTCGACTACGGCCCCAAGAAGGTGGGCGATGGCTTGTGCGCCGGTCCAGGACGGCACGCCGATTTTGACCTCTTCAGCCGCGAGCGCGGGCATCGCAAAGATGCCGACTGCGGTCGCCATACCGAGGGATTTCAGTTTGGTTCTCATGGTAATCTCCTTTGTTGAGATGCGCCGAGTTCCGGCGTCGATTCTTTCGCTTCCTTGTGACTTCCGCGCGCGTCTCACTGACGAGCCGTGTAAGCAGCAAACCTATCCTGCTGTTGCAGACCGGTGATCGATCAACCCGGCGAAGTCTTGTCAGAGGTCTAGATCAGGAGGTTTTCAAAGGGCCAATTCGAACATTTCATCAAACTATTCTGTTTTTGCATAATTTTGATTACACTCACCAAACGCCGCAATCAATCAGACAGGCCCACCGAATGGATTTGAATTGGCTTCGCGACTTTGAATGCCTCGCCCGGACACTGAATTTCACCCGCGCCTCCAATGAGCGCAACATCACGCAATCGGCATTTAGCAGAAGAATCAAAGCTTTGGAGAGTTGGGTAGGTCTCCCCCTGGTCAATCGCGCCAC
Organism: Shimia marina; assembly: GCF_001458175.1. Classification (GTDB taxonomy): domain Bacteria; phylum Pseudomonadota; class Alphaproteobacteria; order Rhodobacterales; family Rhodobacteraceae; genus Shimia; species Shimia marina. The sequence continues at coordinate 218,882 of NZ_CYPW01000006.1, read as the reverse complement.
CTACCCGGTGCAATTGACCGACGCTGGGGAACAATTCCTGCCGGTCGCTCGGGCGGCAATTTCGCAGCTTTCAGAATCCCGGCAGTCGCTGCGTGATGCGGATCGCGGTGACAGCCGTTTTATCCGGTTTTCCGTGCTTCACACGATATCGGTTAATTTTCTGGCGGCTCGCATAGAAAAGCTGCAGAAGCAAATCCCCGAATTGCGCACCCGTGTCATGTCCGACTCTCTCAGCACCTGTTGCGAGCTTCTGGTCGAAGGGGCGGTGGACTTCCTTCTGTGCTACTATCACCACTCGGTCTCGCCCATGATTAACGAGGCCGACTTTGTCCGAAAGGACATTCTGACAGACCGCCTGATTCCCGTGGCCGCCAGCGAACCTGCGCGTGCCAATGGGTGGGACCTGGGCAGTTGGGACGGTCCACCCATACCTTACCTGGCTTACGAGAGGTCGTCGTTCCTGGGGATGGTGGTTGAGAACACAGTGGAACGGCAGACGTTAAATGCCGAAACGATCTATGTTGATGGGTTGGTGGAAACAATCAAGCGACGGCTGTTGAAAGGCAGTGGATTTGCCTGGATGCCCGAAACCGCTATTTCGACAGAGCTTGTCAATGGGGTGCTGGTGCCGGTTGGAGACGACAAATGGTGCACCACACTGACGATATCTGCTCTATCGAACCCCGAGGCCTTTGACGCGACCTCGCGCAAACTGTGGGACCTTCTGTAACAGAACGGGTTTCTTGCGCGCTGATGCCTTAACGGGCGGCAGTGATGATGATTTCGACCTTGAGTTCGGGCCGCGCCAACTCGGCTTCGCCGCAGGCACGTGCGGGTTCAGTGCCGGGAACCACCCAAGCGTCCCAAATCGCGTTCATTTCAGCAAAATCGTCCATCGAGGCCAGCCGGATCGTTGCCTGCAGGATTCTGGTCTTGTCCGAGCCGGCCTCGGCCAGAAGACCCTCGATCTTGGCAAGGGTTTCGCGGGTCTGATCTGCGACACTGGAATCGGCGTTGCCAACCTGTCCGCAGAGATAGATGGTGTCACCATGGATCACGATCCGGCTCATCCGGCCGTTGCTGTGCATACGTTCAATCTGGGTCATGGGATGTCCTTTGGGGTAATCTAGTCGCGATCCGACCGTGCTATTGCGATGATTGCCTGCACCAACAGATCGACCGTATCGACGGCATTGGCATCCGGTGCCACACTGTCGGCAATCAGCGAGAACTCGGAACAGGCAACAAATTGCAGGCCCGCCCCGGCAGCGGCAAGCTCCTGCGAGGCCGCTAGAAGCGTGTCACGCGCCATGCCGCCCGGGCCTTCGGCCTTGATTGTGCGGACCGCGGCCAGCATGGGGTCATACTTGGAAGGCCAGATGACAGAAAGCCCCCGCGCCGACAGCGCCTTTTCGTAAAGCTGCGTGCGCCGCACCGCGGGCGACGCCAGCATGCCGACACGTCCCCCCGACCCGAGCGCCCCGGCCGCGTGATCCGCCGCAAGTTCGACCATGTTCAAAAGCGGGATATCGACCGCCCCGGTGATTGCGTCGGCATAGTGATGCGCGGTGTTGCAGGGCATTGCCAGCGCCACGGCACCAGCTGCCTCAAGCCGCCGAGCCATATCGGCAAGCGTCGGCACCGGATCCGTGCCCGTCCCCTCGATCAGATGCGCGATCCGCGATGGTACCTGCGGATTCATGTCGATCAGCAAAGGGATATGGTCGCTGTCGTCGCGCGCCGGCACGGCCGCCAGCAGCTTGCGCTGGAGCAGGATGGTGGCCTCGGGCCCCATCCCGCCAAGAATGCCAATTGGTCTCTGTGGGCTCATTAGTTAGAGGTTCACCCAGCGGTTCGCATTGTCAAAGGCAAAATCGTAACCGCTCAGGGCCGCCGCGCCACCGGTGTGCAGGAACACCACGCGCTGGTCCTTGAACTCGCCCTTGCGCGCGAGGTCGATCAGGCCCGCCGCGCCCTTGGCCGAATAGCACGGATCCAGAAGGATGCCTTCCAGCTCGGCAAACATCCGGATCGCCTCGATTCCGCTTTCGGTTGGCAGGCCATAACCTTCACCAACGTAATCGGTGTTGGCCATCACGTCCTCGCGCTTGACCACACCGGCGCAGCCCAGCTTTTCGGCGGTTTTGCAGGCCAGATCATAGACCATCTGTTCCTGCTTGGGTTGCGGAGCCCGCGTGCCGATGCCCAGAACCGGGACCAGCGAATTCATCGCGCACATGCCCGTGACCAAACCAGCCTGCGTCCCCGACGACCCGGTTGCATGCACAAGTCGGTCAATCCGAAGACCCCGGTCATTGGCCTGGGATAGAAGCTCGAACGCTGCATTAACATAGCCGAGCGCCCCGGTCGGGTTCGAGCCGCCGCCGGGGATGACATAGACGTTGCGCCCCTCGGCGCGCTTCTTCTCGGCGGCCTTTTCCATTTCTTCGACCATGTTGTGACCACCGGGAAACTTCTCGGTCGTGGCACCATGCAGATGATCCAGCAGGACGTTGCCATTGGTGTTGTAGTTTCCGTCCTGATACCCGGTCCGGTCTTCCAGCAGGATATGGCAATCAAATCCCAGCTTGGCCGCGAAAGCTGCCGTCTGGCGGCCATGGTTGGTCTGGGTGGCGCCCTGGGTCATCACCATATCGGCGCCTTGCGCCTCGGCCTCGGCCATCAGGAATTCCAGCTTGCGGGTTTTGTTGCCACCGGTGGACATGCCGGTGCAATCGTCGCGCTTGATCCAGATTTCGCAACCCAGCTCCTTGGACAGCCGCTTCATTGGCTCAAGCGGTGTGGGCAGGTGGGCAAGGTGCAGGCGGGGAAAGCGGGCGAGATGCATGTGGGGACTCCTAATATTGCCTATGCTCAATTTACCTTCATGATGAGATGGTTCCAAATGCGAAATTCGGTTCATAAATTGCAAATATTGTAAGTTAATGCAGATCGTTCTATCTGCATTCCATGCGGCTTGAATGGATAGATGATATTTTGGCAGTGCTTGACGGCGGCTCATTGGCGCGCGCGGCAGAAAAGAGACTGCTGACGCAGTCGGCCTTTACCCGCCGTGTGCGGATCATAGAAGACAGCATTGGTGCGACACTGTTTGATCGCCGCCGAAAACCGGTCACCCTGATGCCCGGTGTGCGGACGCTTGAACCCGAATTGCGCGATCTCAGTGCGCGGCTTCACAAGTTGCGCCATAGCATGAAGACCGCCAGTGATCAGGCCGCGAAATCACTGGGTTTTGTGTGTCAGCACGCGCTGACGACCACAGTGTCGCCGCAAGTGGTTCTGGCGTTGAGCGCAGAGGGTCAAGTTTCGACACGGGTACGGTCGGGTAACCAAGATGAATGTCTGATGCATCTGATCTCAAGGGAGGTTGATTTTGCCATCATGTATGCGCTTCCCGGAGATGAAACACCCGAATCCGGTAACGCCTTTGAGGCGGTGATCCTTGGGACAGACACGTTGATCCCGGTCGCAACGCCGAACGTCCGCAACAAGGTCGACGCAGCGGTTCTTCCAACAATCAGCTACCCGTCTGAGGTCTTTCTAGGGCAGGTCTTTGCCCGGATGATCAATCCACGCCTGCCTAAGGACACCACCGTGTCGACAGTCGCCGAAACCGCCCTGACACTGGCGATGCTGCAACTGGTGCTAAAGGATATTGGCGTTGCCTGGCTGCCGCAATCCCTGATTGGTGATCACTTGTCGCAAGGGCGGTTGGTGCGGATCGACGATGTCTTGCCTTCGCAACCATTGATCATTCGTCTTGTGAGACTCAGTGAGACCCAGCCCGAGCACGCTGAGCGGATATGGCAACATCTCACCCAATATCTGCAACTCCGTACTTTGGGAGATTGACCGAGGGGCAAGGAGAAAAACCTGGCTTGGCAAGATGAACTTCGGACCAACGGAAACATCCGTAATGCAAATTGATCAACAAAGAACGGATGATGGGGGGCGAATAAATCGGGCGTCACGTTAGCAATTCATTGCTTGCAAAAAAAACAGAGGGAGCCTTGGGTTTTTTGGAGTGATCCCAATGAGCGCGTAAAAATACGGCGAATGAACAGAGCTGCATCATTCTGAACGGTGGGTGTTCTTTCGCTCAGCCCAACAGGCCCTAGTCCCGGAATGAAACTGGGTCGCCGAAATCAAGATACGTTCCCGGCTCAATCACGGCCAAGAACATGTCCGGTTTCCTAGGATCCGGAATGATCTCCTGGACCTTAGCGACAGCAAAATAGCCTTTGGTCTCTTTGACCTTGCTTGGCTCCAGGTAGATGATCCAATCCCCTTCGCTCTGTTGGGCGCGAGAGAGGTATTGCTTGGGAAACTGATACCGCTCCGAGGGAATGTTGTCGTAGATCGAGTCGCTGCGGCGGATGAAGATGCCGAAAGCCATCGGTTCACCCGCGTTGGAGACGTTCCAGTTTTCGATCGGCCGCGCGTAGGGTCAGCACCGCACCTGTCAAAAATGGAAGTGCCAAGCCAGCCGCAGCAATTGCAAAAATCATGATGGCAGCCAAAACCGAGTATTCGGCGGTCTGTTGTGCCAATGATAGTTGGCCCAAGCCAATCAGGTAGAAGGCACTGGTTCCCAGGAAGATCAGGTAAAGCGGCCCAAAGTGTTCAATCACCTCACGACGGGTGCGCTCCAAGACTGAATGTCGCAACATGTTCCAGCGTTTGCTTGCCTTGTTCATCAAATTACTCCCTTACCAACTCGATCCATGTGTGCACGTCGTCATCCGTCACTTCACGGCCTTCGACATGTGATTGATACCAACGGGCCACGATGGCCCCGCGCTTTTCGCTTTTGATTTTTATGCCCTCGTCGGTGAGGTGCTTATCCAGCGAGCTTTCGATGTGTTTGAGGGCCTCGAAATCATGCCCAGCCCGAATGGATTTGGTGCCGAGCAGTAGCCAGGCGACGTCAATATCGTAGCGGCTTTGCATCTTGACGAGGGCCTCGACCGGGACGCCGCGTTTGCCCTTTTCATAGCTGTGATAGGCACGATGTGATACGCCAATGGCTTCAGCCATAGCAGCCTGCGAGACGCCTATCTCATTGCGACAGATCGCGAGGCGAGCGCCAATCTCTGCAAACAATTCAGCATCATCTCGCACCATGCAAGTTTCCCAATTGACGAGTGCGCAATTTTGTATAAGCATAGCACAAAATGACACATATTTACGATTTGAACCATCTGACCACGTCAGAAGGTGCAGAACAAGCGATTTCATGCGTGTCGCCAATTCAACTTTAGCGGACAAGGACGACTGAAATGGCAGAGACCAACTATTCAGACAGCTCGCAGATCCTGGGGCTCGGGAAAACACCCGCGCAGTGGGTCGAAGTTATGGCCGGGATGGGAATCGATATTTCAGAACGCACATTGCGCGAGCGCGCGAATGAGACGGGTGCTTTTTATCGCCTTGGGCGGACCATGCTGAACACGCCCGCGCAGATTGATACGATTTTTGAAGGAGGCCAGTCATGCCGCTCCAAATTTACAAGCGGGGCCGTGTCTACTGGGCCAAGGGGTGGATCGAATACAACGGCAGGCCAATCGCCGGCCCATACCGGCGAAGCACTAAGGCATCTACAGAAGAGGGCGCACGGGACTGGATAAACCATGAGACCGAACGTCAGATCCGTCGCTATGTCGTGGGCGACGAACCGAGCAAGACGTTCTCTGATGCAATCATGCTCTACAACGCGTCCCCGAAGGCGGCGAAGCAGTTGATCCCGATTGTCGAAGTGATCGGCGACCTGTCGTTAGGTGCGATATCTGGCGCGTTACTGAAAAGCCTTGGGCCGAAGCTGAAACCCAAAGCGTCGACGGATACCTGGTGGCGCGAGATCGTGACGCCCGCGAGTGCGGTGATCAACAACGCGCATGAGCTGGAAGGCACGCCGCTGATCCGCGTGAAACCCTACGACAAGTTCGAGCGGATCGCTCAGGACAAACGGCGAGGGAAGCTCAGCCGCGTCGAGCGCACACCAGCTGATAAGGAATGGATCGAGGAATTTTGTCGTGCCGCCGACCCATACAATGCCGCACTGGTGCGTTTTATGTTTGAGACGGCTGCAAGGATTGATCAAGCCGTGTCCTTGGAGCCCGATGACCTAAGGCCGCACGAAAACAAAGTCCGCGTGAAAGCTCAGAAGGGGCATCCGGAAAGCTGGATCACCGTTTCGCCTCAGATGATGGACGAGCTACTCGCACTGCCTCCCAAACGTCCCAAGAACCGCAAGACCGGCAAGCTCTTGAAGGCGCGCATCTTCGGCTATGGGAGCTCCACCGGTTACAACACGCGCTGGAAGACGATCTGCAAACGCGCGGGCATCTCGTACCTTTCAGCCCACCCGGCAGGGCGGCACGGGTTCTTCACGGAGCTTGTTGTCCGTCAGGGCGTCGATCCCGTCACAGCAGCTAAGGCTGGACGTTGGTCAGACCCCAATTTGCCCATGCGGATTTATGCCCACGCAGAGACCGATGAGGCCGACATTAGGGCCCGTTTTCGTACAAACCACGTACAGGATGACACTGTACAAGCACCCAACAGTACGGAATCACAAAAGGATTAGCGCTATGAACGCATCCCTCCTAAGGGGCAGGTTGCAGGTTCGAATCCTGCCGGGGTCGCCAACAGACTTTAAAGCGATTGTATTTTCGACATGCGAGACAGCCGTTTGCGCTTTTTGGAGCACTACTTTGTGTTTTGTCTATTTTTTGCGCGAAAGGACTTTTGTTGATATTTTTGATTTGGGTGGCTGGTATTTTTTCATGATTCTGGCTGATTCTTGGAAGGGGTGTCTTTTTTCATGTTAAGGCGGTGGTGTGTTTTTAGACTCTCATATTGAACAGTATTTATGTCCCACCCTTATCGGCGTCAGCCTCAAAAAGCTTATTGGAAAAAAACAGTTTCAAACCGGCATGCGCTGGATGTGCCCGATTGGTATGTAAAACGGTTTTCACTGGATGGTGCCAAAGTGGCCACTGCGGGGAGCTGTTTTGCCCAGCATATCGGGCGAAATATGCGCGAAAAAGGCTTCGGGTATCTCGATGCTGAGCCCGCGCCAGAGTTGTTGCCGAAGGCGCTGCGACTTTCCTATGGGTATGAAATGTATTCTGCCCGCTATGGCAATGTGTATACCTCACGCCAACTGCTTCAATTGGCCCAGAGGGCCTTGGGCATTTTCTCCCCAAAGGAAACACATTGGGAAAAGGGGGCAGGGGTCGTTGACCCGTTTCGCCCTACAATAGAGCCGGAGCCTTTTGGCACTGTTGCTGAAACACTGGCCTTGCAAACCAACCATTTGCAGCGTGTGGCTACCCTGTTTGAAGAGGCGAATGTCTTTGTATTTACGCTTGGGTTGACCGAAGCTTGGCTGGACAAAGCCGACGGGGCGGCATTTCCCCTGTGCCCAGGAACATCTGGCGGCACGTTTGATGAAAACCGCTATCAGTTCCACAATCTATCGGTTGCGGATGTGGTTGCGGATATGGAGGCGTTTTTTACGCTTGTGCGGGGCGTAAACCCCAATCTGCGCTTTCTACTTACGGTCAGCCCGGTGCCTCTGATGGCGACGGCAAGCGACATGCAGGTTGCCGTGGCAACCACGTATTCCAAAAGCGTGTTGCGAGCGGCGGCGGGGCAGTTGTTTTCAGCCCATGATTTTGTGGATTACTTTCCGTCATATGAAATCGTCACGTCGCCGTTCATGAAGGGGTTCTTCTTTGAGCCAGACGCCAGAGAAGTCTCCCCGCATGGTGTGTCACATGTCATGAAAACCTTCTTTGCAGAACACGCGCCACCCGCCGTGTCTGTCCCGGTGGTCAAGGCGACACCACAGTTTTCACCGGAAGAAATTGAAGAACAGATCAGATGCGACGAAGAATTATTAGACGTATTTTCGGGGGACGCCCGATGAAGATCATGGTCACAGGAGACTCTCACTCTGGCCCGATTGGGCGTGGGCTGCAGATGCTGAGAGATGCAAAAAAAGAACCCAGCGGAATTGTTGTGCGTCCATTGGGTATCGGAAACCTTCTACCGACCGCTTTTTTCCGGGATGCAGGGACCCATGCGGAGATCTTGCCGCCGGAGTTTCGAAAGAACCTTGAACAGTTGCCACCGGCTATGCCCCAAGTGGATGTGATGGCCCTGTCTATGCCCCTTTGGCCAATGCGCGTGGTGCATAAAATGAACCGTCAGAAGCTGACGTTGAATCCGGAATTTGAGACAGATCAACTGATTTCGCACCAGGTGTTTCAGCAGATGGTTCTGACAGAACAGCAGTATGTGCTAAAACTGATTGGGTTGTTTCAACGGCAAAACATTAGAACCGTTGTGATCTCTGGTCCGGGCCTGTTTCGAGACAACGGCCTCTTTGCACGCCGACCACATCCATATGTCTTTGGCATCTTCAATCGGTATCGAGAGATCATGAAAACGGAATTATCCCGTCGGGATGTGCCCGTTCTGGATATTCCGGCAGCGGCTCTGGATGACGAGGGCTTTATGCACGACGCGCTGCGACATCCCAATCCGAAGGATGGTCATCATGCCAATGGGGACTATGGCCTGATGGTTCTGGAGCAGTTGCAGACATGGCGCTCTCAGGTTTCCCTTGAAAGCGCATAAGATCTGACACGCGTTTGCGAGGGGAGAGCGCGATGGTTCCCAACCCGCGCGCCGGGCCGCTTCAAAACACAGGCGATCTCACCTGTTGAACGCACCTCAGTGCTGAATCAGGCAGGCGCGGTTTCTTCCAGAAGGCGTTTGAGCCGCTCGGACCAGTCTTCATGTGGCCAGCCGGATTTGCCCATCGCCTGAAACCCAAAATAGAGGTGCAGGATCACATCGGCCAAATCGGCACGTTGTGCTGAGGAGCTTCCCACATTGCGTTTGTCCAGAACGGTTTTGATGGCCGTTTTCAGGCGCTGTGCCATGTCCTGGGTCTTTTCGGCCACTTTGGGATTCTCGGGGGCCACTTCGACCATGGCGTTGCAGATGAAGCAGCCATAACCGGATTTCGGACTTTGCGAGAACAAGGGCATCAGACAGTCACTGGCCTTGGCCGCAGTACAGCCCTCCAGCATGGCCACCGTGGTGGTGACCACTTTCTCGTCATAATGCTCCAGTGTTTTGAAGTAGACAGACTCCTTGTCCTCAAAAGCTTTGTAGAAGCTGCCGCGCGTCAGCCCCATCGCCATCAGCAGATAAGGCATATTGGTGGCCTTGAAGCCCTGACGCCAGAAAATCTCCATGGCACCGTCAATGGCTTGGTCAATGTCAAACTCTCTGGGTCGGGCCATGAGACCGCTCGCTTTCCTTTGTCATGAAGTTCACATCCATTTGATTTGTACCATTCGGTTCCTAACACTAATTGTATTTTCATTAGGGACCAAGCGGTTCCTAACGAGATTTAAAACCGAGAAGGAACTCCCATGTCTGTCTTCAAGTCTTTGATCACCGGTGCCGCACTTTCCCTTGCTGTTGCCACATCTTCCATCGCTGCTGGCGTTGAGCTGAACGCAAGCTCCACAGGTCTCGCGATGCAGGGCTATGACCCAGTAGCATACTTCACCGAAGGTGCCCCAACCAAAGGCGACTACCGGATCAGCTCCGTATACAACGATGCGACCTACCGGTTTGCTTCTGAAGAGCATAAAGCGGCTTTTGACGCAGATCCAGAAGCTTACCTGCCTCAGTATGGCGGTTACTGCGCCTTCGGTGCGGCCATGGGCTTCAAATTCGACGGCGATCCTGAGTACTGGAAAATCGTTGATGGCGAACTCTTCCTGAACCTGTCCAAAGACATCCAGCAGCGCTGGGAAGAAGATGTTCCAGGTCTGATCGCCCGTGCGGATGACAACTGGGTGAACATCGAAACCAAATCCCCAGAAGAGCTGCAGCAGTAATCTGCATCGCTGATTTTAAGACCACCACTCCAATGGTCGACTGCCCTCGCCAGAAATGGCGGGGGTTTTTTGTTCTGATCCTAACGCACGGTCCCCTGTGATTGACGTTACGGTTGCGCTTGTCTATCACTTGGCCAAACCGTTGGGGTGTCCCACTTGAGGGGGCTGAGAGGCGCTGTTGCGTAAACCCATCGAACCTGATCCGGGCAATTCCGGCGGAGGGAACGGTGTCGTAAAATGATGACGTTTAGGCCGCGCGGAATCCCATCTTTGACTGGGAGGCATCGCCTTGGCACATATCGCTTTGACAATTGCAGGATCCGACAGTGGCGGCGGCGCGGGCATTCAGGCAGATCTGAAAGCCTTCAGCGCATTGGGCACATTCGGAACCAGCGTGATCACCGCCATCACCGCACAGAACACAGAGGCCGTGACGGCGGTGCATCCGGTGCCGCTGGATGTGGTGCGGGCACAAATTGACGCGGTGCTGTCTGACATCGGCGCCGATGCCATCAAGATTGGCATGCTGGCCACGCCGGAAATCATTCACGAAGTTGCCGATGCACTGGCGGGCTTCAAAGGCCCCATCGTGCTGGACACGGTGATGATTGCCAAATCCGGCGATGCTTTGCTGGCGGATGCGGCGGTGGCCACCTTGCGGGAAGTGCTTCTACCCCGCGCCACGGTGATCACCCCAAATCTTCCCGAGGCCGCGCGCCTGCTGGAGACAGAATTTGCCAAAGACGAAGCGGAGGTGATCGCACAGGGCCGCGCGCTGTGTAATCTGGGCGCGCAGGCGGTTCTGATGAAAGGGGGCCATGCCGCAGGCGACATCTGTCATGATTACCTCATCACCGCTGAAGGCGTTGCGTTGGAGCTCACCGCGCCGCGCCGTGCCACCAAAAACACCCATGGTACCGGTTGCACCTTGTCTTCTTCCGTTGCTGCCGGTCTGGCGAAAGGGATGACCTTGCCAGAGGCCGTGCGGGAGGCGCATGCCTATCTGCAGGGGGCCATCGCGGCGGCGGATGATCTCAATATCGGCAAGGGTCATGGGCCTTTGCACCATTTCCACCGGGTCTGGCCTGCATGACGGTTTACTCTGTCATAGGGGCGGGCGTGGCCGGGTTGGCCGTGGCCACGGAACTGACCGAGCGCGGCGCGACGGTGGAGATCTATGATCCTGCCGGGCCACCGGGGCCACATGGCTGTAGCTGGTGGGCGGGCGGCATGCTGGCACCTTGGTGTGAGTATGAAAACGCCGAAGAGCCGGTGTTGCGGCTGGGACAAGAGGCCATCGTCTGGTGGGCGGCCCATACGGAGGTCACCCGCGCCGGTACGCTGGTGGTGGCCAGCAAACGTGACCTGCCGGATATGCGCCGCTTTGCCCGCCGCACCGAAGGGTTTGTTGAAGTGGATCGGGCGCGTGTGGCCGCACTGGAGCCGGATCTGCATGGCTTTGGTCAGGGCCTGTTCTTTGAAGAAGAGGCACATCTGGATCCACGCAAAGCTTTGCAGGATCTCTATCGGGGTCTGAAGGACAAAGGCGTGACCATCCACAAGCGCATCGCGCCGTCCGGGCTTCAGAATGCCATTGATTGCCGGGGCCTGTCAGCGCGCGAATATCTCTATGATCTGCGTGGCGTGAAAGGCGAAATGTTGGTGATCCGCTGTCCGGATGTGGAGATCACCCGCCCGGTGCGGCTTCTGCATCCGCGTATGCCGCTCTACATTGTGCCGCGTGGCGAGGGCATCTACATGCTGGGGGCCACGATGATCGAAAGCGAAGACAGCAGCCGCATCACCGCCCGCTCCATGCTGGAACTTCTGAGCGCGGCCTATGCGCTGAACCCGGCTTTTGGCGAGGCGGAAGTGCTGGAAATCGGTGTGGATCTGCGCCCCGCCTTTCCGGACAATCTGCCGCGCATTCGCCGCCTTGGACGCACCATTTATGCCAATGGGCTTTACCGTCACGGCTATCTGCTGGCGCCTGCTTTGGCGCGCGGCGTGGCGGATCTGGCCCTTCACAACACACATTCGGAGATGGTCGATGAAGATCGTGCTTAACGGAACCCCGCGCGAGGTGGCCTCTGCCACGCTGGCCGCGCTGCTGGAGGAGTGTGGCTTTTCCGGCCGCGTGGCGACCTCATGCAACGAAGTCTTTGTACCGGCCACCTTGCGGGCCACAACCCCAGTGACAGAGGGCGACCGCATCGAGGTTGTGGCGCCCATGCAGGGAGGCTGACATGTCCAAAGAGTTTTATGGCGTCACCCTGCCCAATCCACTGATGCTGGGCACCGCGCAATATCCAAGCCCCGCCATTCTAGAAGAAGCGTTCCGGGCCTCTGGGGCTTCGGTGGCCACGGTTTCGCTGCGCCGGGAGGGCGCGGGCGGCACCGGACAGACCTTCTGGAAAATGATTGAGGATCTGGGCGTGCATGTGCTGCCTAACACCGCAGGCTGTCATACCGTCAAAGAAGCGGTGACCACGGCCCATATGGCGCGCGAGGTGTTTGACACCAAATGGATCAAGCTGGAGCTGATCGGCCACACAGACAGCTTGCAACCCGATGTGTTCCAGCTGGTGGAGGCCGCGCGCATCCTCTCAGAGGACGGTTTTGAGGTGTTCCCCTACACGACCGAAGATCTGATCGTGGGCGAGCGTCTGCTGGAAGCAGGCTGTGAGGTTCTGATGCCATGGGGTGCGCCCATCGGCTCCGGCCGGGGGCTGAACAACATCTATGCCCTGCGGGCCATGCGGGCGGAATTTCCCGACGTGCCGCTGGTGGTGGATGCAGGCATTGGCCTGCCAAGCCATGCGGCGGCGGCGATGGAGCTGGGCTTTGATGCCGTCCTGCTCAACACCGCAGTGGCACGTGCGGGCGATCCTGTGCAGATGGCGCGCGCCATGATGGCCGCCGTGGAGGCCGGACAGGCCGCCCATGAAGCAGATCCCATTGAAGCCCGCGACATGGCCGAAGCTTCCACCCCGGTGATCGGAAAGGCCTTTCTGTCATGAGCCTGCATAAATTCTACCCGATTTTTGATGATGTCAGCTGGCTCAAGCGGATGTTGCCGCTGGGCATCAAACTTGTACAGCTGCGCATCAAGGACGCCACTGAGGATCACGTGCGCGCGCAGATCGCCGAAGCGCAGGCGCTGTGCCGCGCTCATGATTGTGTGCTGGTGATCAACGATTACTGGCAGGCCGCGATTGACCTAGGCTGTGACTGGATTCACCTCGGGCAGGAAGATTTGGACATCGCCGATCTGAAGGCCATTCGCGCGGCGGGGCTTAAGATGGGGGTCTCCACCCATGATGATGACGAATTGGAACGCGTGCTGGCAATGGAGCCGGATTATGTCGCACTGGGGCCGGTCTACCCCACCATTCTGAAGAAGATGAAATGGCACCAACAGGGCTTGCCACGTGTCTCCGAATGGAAAGCCCGCGTGGGGGAGGTGCCTCTGGTGGGCATCGGTGGCATGTCCGTCGAACGTGCGCCCGGTGTCTATGAGGCGGGCGCAGATATCGTCTCTGCGGTCACCGACATCACCTTAAATGCGGACCCTGAGGCGCGCGTGCGTCAGTGGCTGGAGGTCTCTGCGTGAGCCGCTATGCCCGCCAGATGATCCTGCCCGAAGTGGGCAGCAGCGGTCAGGCCCAACTGGCCAACGCCCATGTGCTGGTGATTGGTGCTGGGGGGCTTGCGGCCCCTGCCTTGCCGCTTCTGGCCGGGGCAGGCGTGGGCCGCATCACCATCGTGGACGGGGATCGGGTAGAGCTTTCCAATCTGCACCGCCAAACTCTGTTTTCAGAGGCCGATCAGGGCCAGCCCAAAGCTGATGTTGCCGCCGCGCGCTGCCGCGCCCTCAACAGCGAGATCACGGTCGTGCCTGTGTTTGCGCGGCTGTCTCCAGCGTCCGCACCGGACCTCGTGGAGGGCGTCACGCTGGTGATGGATTGCGCCGACAGCTATGCCGTCAGCTACAGCCTAAGCGATCTCTGTCTGGCAAAGAACATCCCTTTGATCACCGCCTCCGCGCTGGGATTGTCTGGCTATGTGGCGGGCGTTTGTGGTGGGGCTCCTTCGTTGCGCGCCCTGTTTCCGGAGGCTCCGCAGAATGCCGCAAGCTGCGCAACCGCGGGTGTGATGGGCCCTGTGGTGGCCATCATCGGGGCCATGCAGGCGCAGATGGCATTGGCTTGCTTGATGGGGCAGACCCCAAGCCCGCTGGGACAGATGGTGCAGTTCGACGCCAAAACCATGCGCAGCGCAGCCTTCCGCTTTGACGCCGCGCCAGAGCCTGAACAGGCTTTTGCCTTTGTGGCACCGCAGACGCTGGGGGCCAGCGACACGATTGTTGAGTTGCGCGATACGCAGGAGGCACCGATCCCGGCCCACCCGTCGGCGTTGCGGATTGCGCCTGCCGATCTCAAAGACATGTTGCCAGTGGCCGAGGGGCGGCTGGCGCTGTGTTGTGCAACGGGCCTGCGGGCCTGGCGTGCCGCAGAAACCACCCATGATATCTGGCCCGGCGAGATTGTCCTCGTCGCGGCTTCCGCTTCTTAGGATGAGAGGAAACCACATGAAGCACCTGATCACCGCCGCGGCCATTTTTGCCGCCGCCCCGGCCATGGCCGCCGACAAAATGACCCTTCTGCTGGACTGGTTCGTCAACCCCGACCACGGCCCGATCATCGTGGCTGAAGAGAATGGTTACTTCGCAGAGCAGGGCCTTGAGGTGGAAATTGTGCCGCCTGCGGATCCGTCCATGCCGCCGCGCCTTGTGGCTGCTGGTCAGGCCGATCTGGCCGTGTCGTATCAGCCGAGCCTGCACCTGCAGGTGCATGAAGGTCTGCCACTGAAGCGCGTGGGCACATTGGTGGCCACTCCGCTCAACTGTCTTCTGGTGATGAAAGACGGCCCAATCAAAACCCCTGCGGATCTCAAGGGTAAGAAGATCGGCTATTCTGTGGCCGGTGTGGAAGAGGCTGTGCTGGGCGCGGTGTTGGGCAAATATGGCGTGGATCTGGCCGATGTTGAGCTGGTGAATGTCAACTTCTCGCTTGGCCCATCAGTCATGTCCGGTCAGGTCTCTGCCGTGATCGGTGCCTATCGCAACTTTGAACTCAACCAGATGGATATCGAAGGCGCGCCGGGCACCTGCTTTTACATCGAAGAGGAGGGCGTGCCCTCTTATGATGAGCTGATCTATGTGGCCAATCCAGACACCATGGATGCCGACAAAGTCGCGCGTTTCCTTGCCGCCACAGAGAAAGCCACGCAGTACATTGTGAACAATCCGGTCAAAAGCTGGGAAATCTTCTCTGCCACCTCTTCGGAGCTTCAGGACGAGCTGAACAAACGCGCTTGGGTCGACACGCTGCCGCGTTTCGCACTGCGCCCTGCCGGCTTTGACGCAGGGCGGTATGCACGGTTTGAGGAATTCCTCAAAGACAGCGGCATGACCGACAGCATCAAACCCGTGTCTGATATTACCATTGATGTGACCGCACAATGAGCACGCCAGACTATGGCCGGGCCTTTTCGCTGATGCGCGAAGCCGCCGGGGAGGCATGGGGGGCTTACACCCGCCATGCCTTTGTCGAAGGGCTGAAAGATGGGTCACTGCCCCGCGAGTCTTTCCTGCACTATCTGCGTCAGGACTATGTGTTTCTGATCCATTTCTCCCGCGCCTGGGCGTTGGCGGTGGTGAAATCGGAAACCCATGAGGAAATGCTCGCCGCTGTCGCCACGGTCAACGCGCTGGTGGCCGAAGAGATGCAGCTTCATGTTGGTATCTGTGAGGCGGCAGGCATCCCGCAGGAAGACTTGTTCGCCACACCGGAGCGGCCTGAAAATCTGGCCTACACACGCTTTGTGCTCGAAGCGGGCTATTCCGGTGATCTGCTGGATCTGCTGGCGGCGCTGGCCCCCTGTGTGATGGGCTACGGCGAAATCGGCGCACGTCTGGGCGCAGAGAAATCCTCTGAGACCTACGCGGATTGGATTGGCACCTACGCCGGTGAGGGCTTTCAGGGCGATTGCGCCGCCGTTGGTCAATTGCTCGACAGCGCGCTGGAGCGTCGACTGGGCAAAGACTATGCCAACAGCCCGCGGTTTGCGACCCTCTGTGACAAATTCCGCAAGGCCACGGAACTGGAAGTCAGCTTCTGGCAGATGGGTCTGACCCCATGAGCATGGCGCCCGGCATCACCCTGAAAGGCTCCGCCACAATCGAGGGACGGCAGCTGTTTGCGCCGCTGTCGCTGACATTGGATGCCGGGCGCTGGACCTGCCTGTTGGGCGGTTCCGGTGTGGGCAAAACAACGGTGCTGCGCCTTCTGGCCGATCTGCCAACGGGTGCGGCGTTCGACGGCACTATTGCGGCCACCGATGAGCTGCCTGTGGCAGAGCGTATCGCCTATATGGCGCAAAGTGACCTGCTGCTGCCCTGGGCGTCGGTGGAGAAAAACATCACGCTGGGCGCGCGGTTGCGTGGGCAGACCGGCGATGCGGCGCGGCTGGAACATTTGCTTGACCGCTGTGGTCTTCAGGATCACCGCCACAAGAAACCGACAGAACTCTCCGGCGGTCAACGTCAGCGCGTGGCCCTGGCGCGGACCCTGATGGAAGACAAGCCGATCATTCTGTTGGATGAACCCTTTTCTGCGCTGGATGCGCAGACCCGTGCCGCGATGCAGGATCTGGCGGTAGAACTGTTGGAGGGCCGCACCGTGATGATGGTGACCCATGATCCCGGAGAGGCCGCGCGATTGGGCCATGCCATCCACGTCATGACCGCGACACAGCTGCAGGCCGTGACCCCGCCCCAATCGTCCGTGCCCCGGGCTGTGGAGGCGCTTGACACGCTGACCTGTCAGTCGGCTTTGCTGAAACTTCTGATGGAGCAGGTTGCATGAAGGTCTGGCCTCCCTTTGCCGCCACAATCTTTGCGCTTGTCGTCTGGCAGAGCATCGTCACCGCAACAGGCGTGCAGAAGTTCATTCTTCCGGGGCCCGCCCTCGTGGCAGAGGCGTGGTGGACCAACCGGCTGGTGATTGCTGAGCACACCCTTGTGACGTTGCAGGAAATTTTGCTGGGCATGGCCATCGGCACAACGCTGGGCATTGCCACCGCATTGCAACTGGCCACCTCCAAGACTGCCCGCACCTTGATACAGCCCATTCTGGTCTTCACACAGGCTTTGCCGGTGTTTGCCTTGGCCCCCATCCTGACGCTTTGGCTGGGCTTTGGTCTATGGTCGAAAATCGCCATGGCCGTTCTGATCATCTATTTCCCGGTGACCTCTGCCTTTTTTGACGGGTTGATGCGCACCCCACCGGGCTATCTGGATCTCGCCAAAACCATGCAGGCCAGCCCCAGCCGGATCCTGTGGCAGATCCGTGTGCCCGCGGCCTTGCCCAATCTGGGGGCAGGTGTGCGATTGGCAGCAGTTTATGCACCGATTGGGGCCGTCATCGGCGAGTGGGTCGGGGCGTCGCGTGGACTCGGGGCGCTGATGATCATGTCCAATGGACGCGCCAAAACCGATCTGATGTTTGCGGCCATGCTGACACTGGGTGTGCTCTCTGTTCTGCTCTACCTGGCGGCGGCAAAACTCACGCGCAGACTGGGGGATCGCGAAACCTGATCGCCCGCTTTTCGGGCTAAGCAGTATTGCAAACAGGAATAAACTATTGATTGTTTTGTGAAATTTTCCTCGCGCAGCCATTGGGGAAATTGTCATCACAAAGTGATTTTTTTCGATACAAATGTATTTTTTTCGCTTTGTGATGACGTCTGCCGCTTTTGGTTAAGACATCCTTAACCACCTACTGCCAAGCAATTGAGTATTCACATTTCTTTGGCACGTGACCAGAACGGCTATGGCAGAACTGCGCATCACTCGAAAATATCTCCGCCTGCGCAGCGGCATTGCTCTTGGCATTGTTCTTCTGGCATCCATCACGGCGATGTCGGTGGCCTTTATAGGGCGTGAAAACGTGGCCACTCGAACAGAGAACACCTCCAGCATTGATATGGTCCTACTGTCTCTGTCTGAATTGTCTCTGGCGTTCTATGAACTCAAGGAAACCGAAGGCAACAGGCGCGTGGTGTCCTCACGCGGGCAGGTGCGGCGCGCGGCGCACTCGGCACAGGTGGCTCTGGATCGGATCTCGACGCCTGATGCTCTGATCGGCTTTGCCCCCGATGCGCAGAGAATTTTGACGCGAGAGACGTTCAATCCGCTTTGGGAACTTGAAGAAATTCTGTTTATGGCCGAGGTCGTTGTGGACCCACGCAATTCGGATCTGAATATTGAACGTGCGGCCAGTCTCGCGGCGGATTTGTCTGTGCGGCTTTTGCCAATTTTCAATCGGATCCGTCAGGTCGAAATGGACGCGGGCGAGCAGGCTGCAGATCGCCAGTTGCTGTATGGTGTTGGCGCGCTTTTGATCACCTTGTTAGGGGGGGGCGTTGCGGCGCGGTTTGTCTTCCTCCCGATGGAGCGCTACGTGATTGGGGCACAGAGTGAAATTCACCGCAGTCGAAAGGCCGCCGAGGCGGCTTCTGAGTCCAAATCGATGTTCTTGGCCACCATGAGCCATGAAATCCGCACCCCTTTGAACGGGGTGCTAGGGCTTGCCGACGTGCTTGCAGAGACCAAGCTGGACGATGAACAGGAGCGGATGGTGTCCATGATCTCCACCAGTGGGCAGTCCCTGCTGCAGCTGATCAACGATGTATTGGATCTTGCTAAGTTTGAAGCCGGAAAAATGGTGCTCGAGTACAAAGACTTCAATTTACAGGAGATGTGTACCGAAGTGGCGGAACTTTTCTCAGGGCAGGCGAAAAAACGCGCTGTGACCTTGGAAGTCTTGCCACAACAGGCGACCTCTGACTGGCATGTGCACGGAGCGCCCAATGCGGTACGTCAGGTGTTGACCAATCTGGTGGGAAATGCCGTCAAATTCACTGAAAATGGGACGGTTTCGATTTATCTGGAAAATGTCGAAGATCGCGCAGGTGCACGGCGCCTTGTCCGGCTCTCTGTCAAAGATCAGGGCATCGGCATCGCACCGGAGGCTTTGGGGCGCATCTTTGGGCAGTTTGAACAGGCGGATGCGTCTACCACGACACAGTTTGGCGGAACTGGTCTTGGCCTTGCCATCGTGAAGCGTCTGACAGAAGCCATGCAAGGGCGTGTGCATGTCGACAGCATGCAGAACGAAGGGTCGGTTTTCAGTATCACTTTCCCGGTTGAGACGGCGAAATCTGCGCCAGAGCGCCCACTCAACCTGCGGCCCTGTCACTTCGAAAAGCGGGTTTTGGTCGCGGATGACAACAGGGTCAATCAGCTGGTGGCGCAGAAGTTGCTGCAAAACCTCGGGTGTGAGGTCAAAACGGTCTCCAATGGCGTTGAAGCTGTTGCAGAGGCACGCAGTTGGGGGCCAGATCTCATTCTCATGGATGTGCGGATGCCCAAGATGGACGGAGTGCAGGCCACGCGCGCCATTCGAGATGAGCCTGACTGTGCGGATACAGCTGGCCTGCCGATTATTGGGTTATCGGCCAATGCTCTTAGCGAATATGAAGGCCATTGTGTGGCTGCTGGCATGAACGGATATTTGCAAAAACCGATCAATCGTAAAGCTCTGGTTCGCGAACTTCTACGGCATTGGCCGGAAGATACACAAGATGATGAACAGGTGCGGCGATGCGTATGATCAAACCGCCCACCTTGATGTTGCTTCTTGGATTATGTGGAGTCTTCTCGACCGCTCTACGTGCGCAGACAGAGGACACTGACGTCTGGTTTTACACGTGGCAGGCCACGATCCCACCAGAGGTGATTGTCGGCTTTGAGCGCGAACGCGGGATCAAACTGATCGTAGACAGCTTTTCTGTCGCCGACGAAGCTGAGGCGCGTCTGGCATCCGGTTGGACGGGGTATGATCTGGCGATCTTACCTGTAGAGGCCGTTCCGCGGATGGCAAAAATGGGCGCTTTGCAGGACTTGTCTCTGTTTAATTTTACCTCATCTTACGCGGCCAATACGTGGCTGACTGAGAAGATCCGTGCAGCGGCGCCGGGGGTGCTGGACTATGCCCTGCCTGTCATGTGGGGCTCCACGGGTCTGGCGCTGGACAAAGCTGAGATAGAAAGACGTCTGCCCGATACGCCTATGGACAGCTGGGAACTATTGTTTGAACCGCAAAATGCGGCAGCGCTCAGCGAGTGCGGCATTTCCATCGTGGATTCGGTGCAGGAGGTGGTGGCCACGGCGCTACACTATCTGGGGCGGGATCCCAACTCCATGTCCAGCGCAGATCTCGACGCGGCTTTTGAGACCTTGTCCGCGATTATGCCCTATGTGACCACGGTCACGGGCAATCAATATGCACAGTTCAAACGTGGGCAAATCTGTGTGGCGCTCACCTGGAGCAGCACGGGGATTGCGCCAGAAATATACGGTTTTGACGTCCCCTATCGCTACACGGTTCCGAAAGAAGGCGGGGTCATGTGGGCGGATACGGTTGTTGCTCCGGCTGGCAAGAATGCGCGGAAAAATGCAGAAGATGTGATGAACTATTTCATGTCCAAGAGTGTGGCCCCCGAAATTGCCTCTTACGCTTTGGCCAATTTGGCCGCTCAGAATCTGGACAACAGCCGGGGCGACGTTCAGGAGAAAATCATGCGCTTGGCCTTGCCGATGGACCAGCGAGAGACCCTGTTTGTACTGGGCCCAAAAACCGGCGCGGAAAAGCGGGAGCTGGATCGGCGCTGGCGTCGCCTGTTGATGGGGCAGTGACAGGCTGGCCCACACGGTTGCACCCCATCTGCGCCTAAACTTAGTAAGAGACAGGCCCGTCAGCTTTATTGAGCATCACACCCAGTATGGGTTTCACCTCAGACAGGATCTGCTCCACCTTGGTGATGTCTTCCGCAGTGGAAACGCCTCCACCGGCCACCACCAGCACCGCATCCACATTGGGCAGAAATCCGAGCACATCGTCAAATTCCAGTGCCGGAGGCATGTCAAACAGCATCAGCTCCGGACAAAGCGCCTCTTCGAGTTCTTCCAGAACCTCGGCCGTGATGTCATTCTGAAACAGCTCTGCTGACGTGTCGCTGGCTGTATCATTGAGGGCGAGGGCAAGATTTGGGCGCACCTTCTGAACAAAGTTTTCCGGCGCGATGACACCACTGAGATAGTCGGCCATACTGTCCGTCGCGGGCACCCCCAGCATGTCATGCAGACTGGGTGCGCGCAGATCCATATCCAGCATCACGGTGCGCACAGTTTCCAGCCGCGCCACGGCCAGCGCCAGATTGGCGGTGACAAAACTGCTGCCACAGCCGCGCGTGGGGGCGGTGACCGCCACGCGAGTCCAGTCCTTTTCATTCAGGGCCTGCAACAGACGTGTGCGCAGCATATCAAACGCCGTATGTGCAGGGTGCGCGCGGGTCACGCTGATCAGATGATTGTCCACCAAAGCCGACTCGCTGATGGCGGCAGGTTTGAGGTTCTCCCAGAACGCCTCCGGGTCATGCAGCGCAGGCAGGCGTGCCTCCTGCGCGCCCTGTGGCTCGGAAAGATCCATATCCTGCGGGGTGTCTGTGCTCATGGCGGATGTCTGTTGTTCTGCTCTGGGGCTGTTTGACACAAGTAAACAAGGGAATGCCGACAAAAGAAAGGCACCATTGCGGAGATAGGGCGGCTGTCCTCAAAAGCCCAGCAGATTGGCCTCATCAATCGCTTTGGTCAGAAAGACATCCCGGCGGGTTTCCGGCTGCCATCCAAGCAGCTCTGTGGGCAGCCTGTTGTCAAACGGCGAGAAATGCGCGCGGCTTTTCCAATCCGACAGAGACGGGTTGCTCAACCCACCGCGCCGCAACACATGTTTTTTCAGCAGGTATTTGACGCTGGCGGAGGCATAAAAGGCGACCAGATTTCCGGATTTGACCTTGATGCGCGCACCAAGACGCGCGTGGATGGCGTCAAAATAATCCCGCGCAGACAGCTTTGGGCCGCCAACAAGGTTGAAGCTTTCCCCCAGCGCGGCGTCATTTTCCGCCATCAGGATCAAGGCTTCTACCACATCCTCATTAAGCACAAAGGGCAGTCCGTGATGCCCCTTGCCCCAGATCCGCACAGCCCCTGCGCCATGCCAGCGCCCGATGCCCCAATGCTGCAACGGCCCGCCATGGCCCACTACGATGCCGGGGCGGGCAATCACCAATGGGAGATCGTCCTGGCGGTACATCTCCAGCAGACGCGCCTCACATTCGGCCTTGGAGCGGGCATAGATGTTGCGCGCGCTCATATCGGCGTCAAAGCCTGTGGCTTCCGAAATCGTCACATGCGGGTCGGACATGTCATAGCTGGCGATGGTGCCTGTGTATATGAAGCGTTTGACACCGGCGGCATTGGCGGCGCGGGCAATGGTCTCTGTCACCGCCACATCGTTTTTGAGCGCGGCCTCCCATGTGGCATCCATGGATTTGCCAAGGTGGTAGACAATCTCAATACCCTCCAGCGCATGGGTCAACTGATCGGGATCCCGCAGGCTGGCACTGGTCAGTTGCACGTTATCGGCAATGTCATCAAAGGGGCCGCTGGTGCCGCGTGACAGCACCCGCACGTCGCGGCCTTTGGCCACCCATGCGCGGGTTAATGTACGCCCGATAAATCCCGTACCGCCGATGATCAGAACGCTGGGCTTGGGTTTGGCGCGGCTGGCGGGTTTGGGCTTTTTCGCGGCTTTGGGCATGAGCGCAATGGCCGCATCAATGGCGCGCATGACCTCTGTCGCGGCGTCGCCGGAAAATCGGGCATCCAGCGGGCGCCCAGAGCGGATCGCGCTGTAAAAGGCCCGGCTCAGCCCGGCAAAAGACAGACCATAAGGCGATTTGCGATTGAGCGACACAAGCTGACGCGCGCCGTTCACCACGCCTTCGCGCAGATGCTGCCCCGCCAGGCTCATCTGGCGCAGGAAGGGGTTGGCCACAATATCGGCGGCGTTCTCACCATCCACCGTCAACACGTCATGGGCATAGTCATACCGCGCCGTCGCGGTGGACCCATGCAGCGTCACCGATCGATCGTCCATGGTTTCCACCAGCGACAAATTGAGCGTAACAGAAACATCCCCCGCAGAGGCCAGAATGCGCCAGCCCTGTGGCCGCGTGGTGTCTCCGGGAATGGCAACGGGTTTGGACAGGCTCACATGGTCCACCGTCAGGGGGCCAAACAGATCCACCGCAAAGGCAAAAAGATGTGGGCCCAGCTCCAGAAGCATGTTCTTGGGCTCCGCCAGAAGCCAGAGCCCAAAGGGCCCGGAGCGCAGCGGCATCATCGGGAAATGCCAGTTGATCTCTGCGGCGGCGATCCGGCCAATTTCGCCGGCCTCCAGACGGGTCTTCAGGCGTTGATACCCCGGCGTGCCCATGAAGTTATGCCCGGCGGCAAACACCCGCCCCGTTTCTGTGGCGATCTGGCTGATCTCGGCGGTTTCATCCCCTGACAAAGCCACAGGTTTTTCCACCAGCACATGATGTCCGGCCCGCAGACACGTCTCCGCCAGCGCGCGGTGGGTGCCGGGCGGCGTCACGATATGCACCGCATCCGCCACACCAGCGGTCAGCATCTTCTCCAGATCATGATAAGCGGTGATCCCGTAGCTCTGCGAAAGCGCTTCTGCCGCCGCTGCGGATTGATCACAAACCGCAACAAGCTCTACGCCCGGTGTGGCGGCGATTGCAGCGGCATGCCAGTCGGCAATATAGCCAGCTCCCAGAAGGGCAGCGCGGATCGGGCGGTCTTGGGCAAAGGCTGTCATGGTCATTTATACTCGATAATACGCATCGCCCGGCCACGCAGGCGACGCCAGTGAAACAGAAACATACCCATCACATTTGGCAGTTTGGAAAGGGTTAACAGCCGCGCATGGCGGCGCGCTTCCCAATGCGGCAGACCTTCGGTGATAAGGCCGGATTTGGTGCGGCTGTAATTGATGGCATAGGCCGCCATCACCGCGATCAGGATCAAAATATTGTCACACAGCCCATAAAGCGCCAGCAGCGGCAGGATCCCCCCGTAGATCAGTCCCCGCAGTTGTTCCTTGCGAAAATAGGGCGGGTGCATCCAGCCCACCTGCGCAAAGCCATGTCCGGTGCGCAAGGCCCGTTGCCACCATTGACCAAAGCGCAGCATGGCCGCGTCATGGCGGGTCATTTCCTGTGGCAGGCGGCGCAGCTGCCAGCCTGCTTTGGCCAGACGTACACAGAATTCGTCATCCTCTGCGGCGATGACGGTGGCATCAAACCCGCCCGCCTGCTGAAAAGCGGCACTGCGCACCATCATGTCACCGCCACATGTGACGATCTCCCCGGCGGGGCGATGCCATTCAAAATCACACAGGGCATTGTAAACGCTACGTTCGGGATAGAGCTCCGCGCGCCAGCCGGTGATCAGCCCAAGGCGCGGCGCAGCCTGAAGCGCGGCCAGCCCGGCTGCAATCCAGCCGTCCACCACCACACAATCGCCATCCACAAACTGCACAAATTTCGGCAGATCGTCGGTCTGTGCCAAGGCGTCAAACCCGGCCTGTCGTGCGCGGGCGGCGGTGAAGGGCGCGCTGTTGTCCAACTCCACCACCAGCGCGCCAACCTTGCGCGCTTCCGCCACAGAATTGTCCCAGCTGCCGCTGTCCACATAGACCATCTCCACGCCCTGCTTTTGCAGCGACGCCAGACAGGCCACCAGCCGCTTGCCTTCGTTGCGGCCAATCACAATGGCGGTCACGGCGCGGCTTTCTGGGCTCATGGGCGCTGACCTTGAAACAGATCTGAAAGCCGCGCCGCTTCCTTGGTGATGTCAAAGGCCGCTTCGACTTTGGCGCGGCCTGCGATGCCCATGGCTGTGGCCCGCGCCGGGTTGGCAAGGATTTTGCTAATCGCTGCGCTGAGGGCCGCAACATCGCCGGGTGGCACCAGCAGGCCCGCGCCGCCATCCGCCACCAGTTCGGGAATGCCTGCAATCTGTGTTGCCACCACCGGGCGACGTGCCGCCATCGCCTCCATCAGCACCACCGGCACGCCTTCGGCAAAGCTTGGCAAGACAAACAGATCCGCCGCTTTCAGCGCCTCGGCCACTTCGGTTTGGGATTTATAACCCACAAAGCGCACATGTTCCGCAAGCCCCGAAGTCTCCACCTGATGTTCCAGCGCTGTGCGCCCGGGCCCGTCCCCCACAACCGTCAAACGGATGTCGGGGAATTGGCGGGTCAGAGGTTCCAGCGCCCGCAGCAGAATCGGCAGACCTTTTACCGGTGCCAGCCGCCCAACAAACAGCAGGTTGGTGTCCACCGGATCATCCCCGCCATCATAACGCAGAGGATCCACACCACAGTGCACGATATGCAGCTTGCCCCAGTGTTTGGGATCGCAGAACGCCATCGCCTGCGAGCGGCAGAACTGGCTGATACAGGCCACAAATCTGGCCCGTGCGATCTTCTCATCGAGCCGCCAATGGTCCGGCGCAAAGAAAATATCAGGCCCATGCAACGTAAAACTAAAGGGAATGCCGGAAAGCTCACTGGTCAGCATCGCCACCGTACAGGAGGATTTTGCGATGTGATTGTGCAGATGACGCACGCCCCTCTTGCGCAGATGCGCCGCCAACACCGCTGCTTCGGCAAAGTAAAACAGTTGATACAGATGGTTGCGCAGCCCCGGTGGTGCCACGCGCAGCGCCAACAGCAGCGCGCGCAAAAAACCACCCGGACGTCGCAGCAATGCGCCCAAAATTGCGCTTATCAATGTGACCGGAGATTTCGCCGCCGCAAGAATATAGAAGGTGTTTTTGGCTTCGATCTTTTGTTCTTCCCCGACCAGATGCTCCGCACCTGTGCGGCGCACCGAACAGGTTTCCACCTGATGGCCTCGTGCCCGTAATTCCGCCACTTCACGCTGGATGAAAGTATCCGTGGCGCGGGGGTATTCCCCTGTCAGATAGGCGATCGGATGGTTAAAAGTGTCACTCACAACGGGTTGGCCTGTTCTTATTGGGGCTGGTCGTCTTGGGGATGGTCAATGGCGCTCTGCATAGCCGTTTCAAAGGGCATCATTGTGACAGGGCCAAGGCGTTTGTGCATCATGGCATTGTCATAGTGCAATGGGCGGTGGCGCGCTTCGAGAATGGCGGGGTGCAACAGCCCGGGCAATGCATTGTTATTGGGCGTCGCCGCCGCAATCAGCCGCATCAGCCGCAACGGCACAGGCATCTGATAGCGCGGCCAGCCGCAGGCTTTCAGCGCGGCAACAAACCGGCGGCGATCTGGCAGATCGTCATCCAGTACATTGATCACGCCCAGCCCCGTGCCAAAATCCGTTTCCGAACGGGTGGCGGCGCGCACCAGCGTCTCAGCGGCCAGATCTCTCCGGCAGAGTGGCACGCTGCCACCCCCATCAATGCGCAGCACAAGTGGCCCCAAGGCTGGTCCAATATGGGCATTAAACAGCTGTCCAGCGCCCCAGACAGCTCCAAGTCGCAGCACAGACAGCGCAAAACCATAAAGTGCGGCCCCATCAAAAAACTGCTGTTCCTGGGCCGCTTTGGCCTGCGCATAAAGATCACGGCCTTCGGTGCCAACGGCGCAGTCTTCCCTAAGGGTGCCTCCATCCGGTACGCCTGCAACGTCATAGACCGACAGAGACCCCGCCAAGACAAGATGCGGCACTTTCGCGCCTACCAGAGCCTCAATCAGATAGGTGCTTGCCGCCAGCGTGTCCCGCGCATGATCGCCCGCCAGCGTGGCCGCACAGTGGATCACCGCTCCCGCGCCCTCCAAAACTTCAGGCAGTGTTTCATCCGCCTCTGCCAGATCGCGGATCACAATCTCAATCTCTGGGTCATCTGCCCAGCTGAGGGGGGCCTTCAAAGGGTCGCGGATCAAAGCCCGCACCGGCACCCCCTGTCTGCGCGCCTCTGCAACACAGGCGCGCCCGATAAAGCCATTGGCCCCGGTGATGACAATCGGCGCCGTGCTCATAGGGCCCATGGCATGGGCGGCAGAGGATCACAGCGTGTGGACATATCCTGCGCACAACCATCCGCCTCTGCATTCTGGATCGCCAGCGTGACCTCATTGAGATGCAGCGCAAAATCCGCCGACAGGCGACAGGGGCGTTCTTCGGCCAAAGCATCCAGCATTTCCGCAGGTCCAAGGGCAAAATTCATCGCCGCCGCGCCCCAACGATCCACTTTGGGATGGGTGTCGCCGCTCAGGCTCACACGTTTGCCAATCGGATGCTCGATCAGGCGTCGCCGCAGGGTGAAGCGTCGGTGAAACCGCACCGCGGCCTCATTGTCCCAGGCCTGTTTGATCTTCAGCACACCACGATCCCCAAACAGGCGCAGGCTGTGATCATGGCTGGCGACAATGGAACAGGTCAGCCGCGCCGTCAGCCCATTTTCAAAAAACAATGTGGCGCTTGCATAATCGGGCGTGGTGGTGCCACCGCTCTGACCTTTGTCAGGCAGGCATTCGGCAGAGGCGGCCACCACGCGGCGCACCGCGCCAAACATCGCAATCAGCCAAGTGAGATAATATCCGGCATGTTCCAGCGTGCAGCCCACGGCAAATTCATCCTGCGCGGGCCAGGGCGCGCCGCTTTCACTGCGCCAGTCTGCATAGGGGGCCTGCGGGATGAAGCCATCATCCAGCTCCGCATAGATCAGCCGCACTGGCCCGGCCACCTCTTCCCGCACGGCTTTGGCCAGCGTCTGTGCGGTTTCCCCCAATACAGAGCAGGGCGCAGAAGCAAGTAACACCCCTTTCTGGGCGGCCAGCTCATGCAATGCGATGGCATCAGACATTTCCATGGCCAGTGGTTTTTCCGAATAGACATGATGCCCGGCCTCAAGACAGGACCGGCTGATCTCGTAATGTGCCTCAGGGTTGGTCAGGTTGAGGATCAGCGACCCTTCCGGCAGGTTGCCCAGAAACCGCGCGAGGCTCTCCACGCTGTGCAGATGCCAATGATCGGCAAAGGCCCGCAGCCGGTCCGGATCGTGATCATAGACCTGCGTGACGGCGATGTCGGGATGGGCCGCAAAGGAGCGCATGTAAAGATCTGCAACAAAACCACAGCCAATAATCGAAACGCTGCGCGTCTTGCGGGCACTCATGGCAGAATCCTTTTCAATCAATTGCCCTCAACTATAGGGGCTGCGCGCTCTGATGCCAGTATTTGCGCCTTATTCTGCGCGGGAAATGTGGCGGAATTGAACCACTTGAGACAAATCCTTATGTGGCGCTCTCTGGCTGCGCGCATTGGGGGTCAAAGGGGTGTCAAAGGGGTGTTAAACTGCAGCAATCGCAAAAGCAGGGGCTTGCGCCGTGCAGTTTTCAACCATTGAGGGGCCGGTCACGGTCAATGTGCCTGATCACGGGGCGTTAAAGCAGGCTGTGGGGCGGCGGTTGGCGGCGAAAGAGGGCTTTGCGCTGGCCACGCTCAATCTCGATCACCTTGTAAAACTGTCCTCTGATGGGGCTTTTGCGCAGGCCTATCTGGCGCAGGATTTTGTCGTGGCTGATGGCAATCCCATTGTCTGGCTCTCGCGGCTGGCCCGCCGGCCTGTTACGCTTTTGCCCGGCGCGGATCTGGTGATCCTTCTGGCAGAATGGTGCGCCGCGGCGGGGGTGCCCGTGGCCTTGGTTGGCAGCACCGAAGAAGCTTTGGCGGCGGCAAGTACGGCGTTGCGCGCGCATGTAACAGGGCTGGAGGTGGCGCTCTGTGTGGCCCCGCCCATGGGGTTTGATCCCCAAAGCGCGGCGGCGGAAACGCTCTTGCAGGAGGTTGCCGCCTCCGGGGCGGGTCTGGCCTTTCTGGCGCTGGGCGCCCCCAAACAGGAGGCACTGGCGGCGCGCGGGCGTCAGCTTGTGCCCAACGTGGGTTTTGCCAGCATTGGCGCAGGGCTGGATTTTCTGGCTGGCACGCAAAAGCGCGCGCCGCGTTGGGTGCGCCGTCTTGCGCTGGAGTGGCTGTGGCGCGCGCTCAGCAATCCGGCCCGCCTGGCCTTGCGCTATCTGCGGTGCATCGGTATTTTGCCGCGCCTCCTGCGGGAGGCTTTGCGTCAGAGGTCGGGGATCTGACGCACTTTGGGCCGCCTGAGGCGCAGCGCGTCTTTCAACCGGGCCTTCAGGCCACGCGCGGGCAGCACTTCGCGATCGCGTTCAAACACGGCTCCATTGAGGCTCGGCTCCTGCCGAAGCGCCAGCCGCGCGCCCCAGTCTGCGGCCACAGCCGGATCCAGCCCCTCGGCCAGCCCCATCTGGGTGTTCAACATGCCCGGCATCCATGTGGTGACGATGATATTGGGCAGCCGATCGCCCAAATCCGCCACCAGCGCGCGTGAAAAAGTGGTCACCGCCCCTTTGGACACCGCATAGGCCGCGCTGCAGGGCAGGGGCTGCAGGTCGGCAAAGCTTGAGACATTCACAATCCGCCCCCGTCCCGCTTTGGTCATATCCTGTAGCGCTTCAAGCGTGCAGGCCACGGTGCCGCCAAGGTTGGTCGCCATGGTCTGTTGAAAGCTCACTGGGGTTTCATCCAGCAGATCCCGATGCGGATAAACAGCGGCATTGTTGATCAGCCGCGACACCGGCCCATGCCGCCGCACCTGTGCAAACCCCTGTGCCACCGCCCCCGGATCAGAGACATCCGCCACCACCGGCACAAAGCCCTCTCCTGCCTGCGCGCGGGTGCCTTCTAGCGTCTCTTCCGTGCGGCCAAACCCGGCCACGCGGCACCCCCGCTGACACAGTGCAACCGCCAGCGCCCGGCCCAGACCGCCGCCCGCCCCTGTCACCACGGCGATCTCTTGTGCCATCACAGCTCTCCTTTGCGCAGCGCCTTGCTCACCACATCGCCCACCCGCAACGCATTGGCCGCAATGGTCAGACTGGGATTGACCCCCATGGAGGTCGGCATGAACCCGGCGTCCACCACATAGAGATTATCGGCCTCATGCAAGCGGCAATCCCGATTGAGCACCGAGGTCGCCGGATCCAACCCAAAGCGCACCGTGCCGCAGGGATGGCCGAAGTTCAGCTCCGGACCCGTGCTGACAAACATCTTGCGCAGCCCGCGCAGGCGCGTTTTGAGCGCCCGCCGAAACGCCCGCCGCCGCGCCAGAAGCTCCGGGGCCATCTCATATTGGATCGCCAGATGGTCCGGATTGTCTGGATCAAATATCACCCGGTTCTGTGCATAGGGCAGGTCTTCGAGAATGCCGACAAAGATCTTTGCACTGCCCAGAAGCTTGACCGCGACCAGTGCAGGCAGACGTGTGAAGGCGCGCAGCCACGGCAGATGGCGCAGCAGAGACCGGTCAAACGCCATGTTGAGATAATGCACAATTTCCCCATAGCGCGCTTCAATACCCATGGCCTGCACCATACCAAACCGATCTGCACCACTGTGATAGAGATCACGAAACGCCAGCGCACGGCTCACGCCGCCTGACGGTGCCGTGGGTGTTTGGCGTGGTGGCCAGAGGGCAAACATCTCATTGAGATGGAACATCAGATTGCGTCCGACCATCCCGCTGCCATTGCCCACCCCCCCGGAGGCCAGCAAAAGCCGAGGAGTGTGCAGGGCCCCGGCTGCGAGCACATAGGTCTTGGCCTGCAATATGGCCTCTTCTCCGCCAGTCCAGATCTTTACGCCGCTGACCCGGCCCTGATCATGCCGGATCTCTGTCACCGGTGCGCGCAGCAAAAGCGTCGCACGGCCTGTGGCAAGAGCCGGTTCCACACCAGCAGAGCGCCCATCAAGCTTGGCGTCATTGGGGCATTTGCGCCCCAGATAACCGTCGCTGCCTTCAAACCGGCGCAGGCCCAGATGCCCCTGATAGGGATGCAGCCCCGCCGCCTGCATCTTGGCAGCAAGCGCCACATCCGCTTCTGACATCTCTGGCCCATCTGGCAAAGCTGCGGTCTCTGCCGCCAAAGGATCCGCGCCGCCACAGACATGATAGAGGGCCTCGGCCTCTGCAAAATAGGGTGCCATCTCCGCATAGGACACCGGCCAGCCGCCGGTCGGGTGGGGGATGTCCGGGCTGTCGTCCAGATCATGGGGGGCAGGGCGTTCAAGCGCGGCCGCATAAAACACCGAGCTGCCCCCGACACCGGCCCCAAGCGGCGCGTGAAACAGGGTGGTTGTGCCATTTACGGTGGCCTGCATTGGCTTGGGCCAATAGCCGCGCACCAGACGGGCCTCCTCATCCCAGATATGTGGGTTCAGCCCATGTTCTTCGGCCCTCTGACCGGCACCACCCCGCTCCACAAACAGCACCGAATGGCCCTGTTCCGCCAGACGCCGCCCAATGGTGCCTCCCCCCATACCGGTGCCGACCACGATCACATCCCAACCGCCCGCTTGCGATTGGGTCTGTGCCTGCGTCAGGGTCAGCACCTGCGCGGTCATGGCACCTGCCGCAGCATCGCGGGGTAAAACACTTCGCGCATCCGCCGGGCGGCCGCATTGGTCACATGGTTGTTGTCAAAAAACTGGCCCACGCCATTTTGCACCGCATCACAGAGGAAGGGATCACAGAACCAGCGCCAGCTGTCCAAAATCCGCGCGCCACTGCGGGCCAGCGCCATTTCGCCCCCGGCGGCGCGGCGCGTCGCATCGGTGACCGTGATTTGCCCGATCCGCCGTGCCAGTTGCTCAGACAGGCGTCCATGTGCCAGCGCCCGCGCCACTTTGGGCGCATTGTAATGCGCAATCTCAGGGGGCTGGCGCAACACATAAACTGCCCGATCCTGAAGCGCGATTTCCGTGACTGTGGCCTGAAGGGCCTTCGCCAAAAGCGCATCCTGCGTCATCACGCCAAAGCGCTCACTGCTCAGTCGGATGCTGTTATGTGCGTCGCTGCCCACCCCTTTGCCACTGGCATAATAAGACCACCTCCCAATCAATAGCACATCCCGTAGATCAGGGCTCATGGCCAGCGCCTGGCGGATTTGTGCATTGGCTGCGCCACAGGCCGCATCCTGTGCCCGCGTGGCGGCGCTTTCCTGTTTGCGGATGTCAAACAGCGGCGCACAGCCCGCTCGCCAGATCACCAGCCCGGCGCGGTTGGCCTCATGAGCGGCCTGATCCAGCCCTTCAAAATAGGCGCGCACATGGCTGTCGCCCCAAATCAGCAGGTTCGGCGCGCCATAGTCCGGCCCAATGCGGCAAAGCTCCAACCCTGCAAACGGTCCCGTATCGGCCACCGCACAGCGAGAGAAATCCTGTATGAAATCACCGGTCGCGGCGATATGCACCTGCGCCTGCCTGTCAAAACGCTGTGGCAGGCCGTCGGTTTTATAAACCGCCCATGACAGCATCAGCGCCGAAG
The DNA here is from genome assembly GCF_001458175.1 of Shimia marina. Classification (GTDB taxonomy): domain Bacteria; phylum Pseudomonadota; class Alphaproteobacteria; order Rhodobacterales; family Rhodobacteraceae; genus Shimia; species Shimia marina. The sequence continues at coordinate 186,506 of NZ_CYPW01000006.1, read as the reverse complement.
CGGAGGCCGCCACAACCGCCGCGAGCAACGCCCAGTTTGACAGCCCGGTTGCGCGCCGAACGGGTTGTTCCACAAAACGCCATGACAGACCGGCAAGCACAAATGAAATGGCAATCCAAAGCGCGGTTTCCGCAGGCCCGGCATAGCGTTCCTGCAAATAGGTGGTGAGCGTGAACACCGGCCAGTGCCACAGATAGAGCGAATAAGACATCAACCCAATCAGCACAGGAACCCGCTGGGACAGCGCGCTGTTGACCAGATTGTTCTGCGTGCCATTGCCAATCAGCAGCACCGTGCCCAGCACCGGCAAAATCACCTGCAGGCCGGGAAAAGCCGCGCCCGGCTGCACCAGCACCACAGAGGCCAGAACCAGCGCCAGCCCGGCCCAGCTCAGCGCCTGATGCGGGCGCCACAGGTCTGGCTTCTCGATGGTCAGGATCGCAAGGCCCACCCCCGCCAGCAGCTCCCAGGCGCGAAAGGGAAACAGATAAAATGCTGCCGTATGCGCCTGAAACGTCATCACAACACTGCTGATCAGCGACAGGGCAAAGCAACCGCCAAGCGCCGCCATCAACACCGTGCGATTGCGGGCAAACAGCAAGAACACCAGCGGCAGGAAGATGTAAAACTGTTCCTCCACCGACAAAGACCAGCTGTGCAGCATGATCTTTTCTTCTGCCGCGCCATCAAAATAGCCCGCTTGCCGGAAGAACAGGATGTTGGAGAGATAGACCGTGGCGGCAATCACGCCTTTTGCCGTCTCGCGGAAATCACTGGGCAGCAGGATCAGCGATCCAATAGCCAGAACCGCAAAGGCCATGACAAAATACGCCGGGGCCAGTCGCCGTATGCGGCGCATGTAAAACGCACCAAGCGCAAGCCTGCCGGTGGCCTGATGCTCCCGCCACAAAATTCCGCCAATCAGAAAGCCGGAAATGACAAAGAAAATGTCCACCCCGACAAAACCACCGCCAAAGCCGGGCACACCAAAATGATAAAACACCACGGCCAGAACCGCGATGGCGCGCAGCCCGTCAATCTCTGCGCGATGAGCCGTGCCTCCCGGCGTCATCCCATCAGAGGCCATTCCGCTGGCTTCTGGCGGAGTTACATCCGCGGTCTCTGGGTCATCCTCTGGTAGGGCACGGGTCATACGCGTGCTGATCCTCGCGTCATTCTGTCGTTGCATCACAACAAACACATCTCCTTTGGCTTGGGCAAGTTTTGCACCATCGGATGATAAAGTTGCTTTAACACAGAGGTTTTGCGACAACGTTTTGAAAGCGCAGGTGCCCGTTCTGTGACTGTTTGGAGATGTCTTACCGTGCAAAAAGAAGCCAGTGTTTCTGCCACCATCCCGAATTGGACACGGGAAGTGCCTCAGCGATTCTGGGACGCGGGCCCCAAGCTGTTGCGGGCGCTGCGCCGCTATCAGGCGGCACAGGCCAAGGGCGGGCTTTGGGGCACGCTTGCGTCAAAATACTGGGTTCTGGTGCATCGCTTCTGGTCGCTGATCACTCAATCGGAGCTGCATCTCAATATGGAGATTGCAGGCGGCCTGCGGCTGCCCCATCCTACCGGTATCATCGTGCACCCTGCGGCGCGCATCGGTGTGAATTGCCAACTGATGCATCAAGTGACGCTGGCGGGTGCCGTGGTGCTCGAAGGGCATGTGGACATCGGTGCCGGTGCCAAGCTGATTGGGCCACTCATTGTGGGTCAGGATGCAGAGATCGGCGCCAATGCCGTTGTCACTGCCGATGTGCCCGCCGGGGCTGTGATGGGCGGCGTGCCGGCACGCATTCTGAAGATGAAACCGGGGTATCCCACCCTCTGAGCCGCCCTGCAGCAGGTCTTATAACACGTGGCGGTTGCGCGGGTCCGCCTCTGCGGGGGGCTGTGTGACATCGGCATGCGCGCTCTCGGAGGGGGGCACCGTGTCTTCCCCCTTGCGCAGCCGCGCCATCAGTTCCGCATGACCCAGAAGCGTGCCAGCAATCAGCCATGTGGTCGGTGTCAGCGTGGCGTTGGGCAGCATGTCGACCAGATTGAAGCCTAGCATCACCGCCAGAGGCCCAAGGTAAGGCGACAGCGTTCTGTGCGGCATCCCCTGTGCCTGCGTGCCCTCGGTGAAGGCAAAGGAGGTGCCCTTGTGAAAGCTGTCCTGATCCGCCTGATGGCGCAGCCGCAATTCGCGCGCCACGAGGAAAATCGGCAGCGACATCAGGCCAAACTGTGCGATGTATCCAAACCAGCCCCAGACCCCCATCACAATGATCCAGAACCCATCGGTCACCGTTGTGATCAGGCCCGTGGTTGGATCATGCAGGTGGTTGCGCCCCCATATGCCCCAACCAAACAGCGGCTTGCGCAGGGCGCGCTCCAGCAGGACATCCTCATTCTCCAGTCGGAAATTCAGCGATTGCGCCCGATCCGCACTCACCGCTTCTGCGCGGGATAGAATAAGCTCTGTTGGCACGAGATCGGCGGATTTCAGCACCGGATAGCTGAGTGTCACAAGCGCGAGCAGGGCAGCAATACGCACCTGTGCGCGACTGGACAGCAGCACAATCACCACACCTGCAAGCGTGGCATAAATCAGCGTCGCCAGCGTTTTGCACAGCACGAGCACAACAGCAAAATAAAGCGCGGCCAGTAAGTATTTTGCCCGGCTTGTGCCGCTGTCTCCACGCCACAACGCCAATGTGGCCAAGAGCGCCGTGAGCACAAAATACGCCAGCCAGATCCCGTGATAGAGGAACACCATCGGGCGATAGCCGCCCCCGCGAATGGTCTGGGAAAACAGGTGCTGATAATAGCCATAGACCCAATTGTTCAATTGTGGGCTGAGCCGCACCTCAAGCAGGATTGGCACAGAATAGGCCAGCCCGGCAATCATCAGAGCCAACAGAAGATCACGCTGGTCCTGTGCCGTGGTCAACAAGGCCCGCGCCATCAGAAAGCCGATCACAAGAATGAACCGATTGATGGGCTGGGCTATGGCATCCTGTAGATAGAGCCCGCGAATATAGGTCTCGGTGAAAATCAGAGGCTCGCCATTGGTGAATACCGTGGCAATGGGACAGAGCACAAAAACCGCCAGCAATACCCGCACCAATGTGTGATCGGGCAAAAGTTTGGGGCGCTGGGGCAGCACAAAGAAAACCGCGATCAATATGGCAACATTGGGCAGGCTGGTCTTGTCCAGTGCGGGCATCAGCGGAAAGTCAAACGCCGCCGGTGGTGGCGGCAACAGCAGATAGGCCCCCAGCAAGGACCAGATCAATGCGCGCCCGGGTGGCAGGCTGACAAAAAGGCGCCAAATCACCACGGGCCAAAGCAGCAGCATCAAAGTGGCAAGCGCATTGGGCATTTTGAGAGCTGTCTTCCTGGGTTGTCTGCCGCATTGGGCGACGTGGAAAGGGCGAACCCCAAACACGCGCGCTGCAATTATAGCGCGCGCGTCCAATGCTGTCAGCTATGGCCGCGTCTCAAAACCCGGCTCACATTCCGGTGCCAGCTGTCACCACAGCAACCGTGCGCAGCACGATGCTTGCATCCGTGCGCAGAGACAGCGCACGGTCATAATTGCTGTCATGAATGGCACGTTCGGCAAAGCTGCATTCGTTGCGCTCGGAAATCTGCCAAAAGCCAGTGATACCGGGACGCATCTCAAAATAGGCTGTGCCGGGATAGAGTGCGACCTGCTGTGGCATCATCGGGCGCGGGCCGACCACAGACATGGTTCCAAGCAACACGTTCAGGAACTGCGGCAACTCATCCAGCGAGGTCTTGCGAATGACGCGCCCGATCCGTGTGATCCGCGGGTCATGGGTCAGCTTCTGCTTCTCATTCCATTCCAGCCGCGCCGCTGGATTGGCGCGCAGATACGCCTCCAGCTTACGCTCCGCATTTGGCACCATCGAGCGCAGCTTGAACATCTTGAAACGCTTCCCGTTCTTGCCCACGCGTTCTTGGCTGTAGAAAGGGGAATGCCCATCTGTTGCGATCAAAATCGCCAAAACAGTCACGATAAGCGTCACCGGCAGCGCGATGGTCATCACAAAAAGCACATCAAAGACCCGTTTGAACACACTGCGGTACAAACCACGGCGCGGAGGCGAAACCTCAAAGCCCTGTGCAAAATTGTCGCGCGAAAACATCGCCATTACAAATCCCCATTACCCTACTCAGATGGGCATCATCGAACGCGCAAAGTCACTGTCATCGTGGTCGCTCAAAACCGCGATGTTGCTCTCGTGATCGTCCTGACGGAAAAGCACCCCGGCAGCAGGGGCCGATCTCAGTGATCTTTGCGATGTAGTCCTTTGATGCTCCTTACAAAGAAGCGCCCACCCAAGAACACACTTTAGTCACAATTTTTCAGAAATCCACATTAACTTTTGGATAGGTTTTGATAACCTATTGAAATTAAATGATTTGTGTGGGTTTTGAAAATTAGAAATATTTTGTCTTGGTTAAGATTGTGTCTATTCGGATAGGGGCAAACTAGTCTTTTGGAAACGATTTTAGCCCTCTGAATTCATTGTTTCCGCAAAACCGCAAGTCGGGTTTTCCACAGCGAGTCGTTTTCCTGCCAAAGGGCAGGAATGATTCGGCGAAAACGCGCTGGTTTTGGCATGTTTCGTCAAAAAATAGGCAGTTTTCTGTCTGGGACTGAGCCTAGCGGCTGAGGTTCAATATGGCTGCAGCCAACCCGCCGAAAACCGCCACAAGCGCGCCCACCTTAAGGATGCGGCGCACAATACGCGCACGGCGTTTTGTTGGGGTTTCAAGAACCGGGATCGCTGCCACTGCGCGCAGACGCAGTTGCCGTTCCAACTGGCTGCGGGTGTAAATCACCGGGCTGCGCAGCTCCATAAGGAACACAAGGCTCAATGCGGCCACCACACTGAGCAGACCTCCCATCGCCAGCGTGCGCTTGCGGGAAGGGGCAATGGGCCAATCCGGCGGCAGCGCTTTTTCCAATACCGTGAAACTGTCAGATTGCTGGTTGGCCTCCAGCATCTGTAACATCTCCGCCTCCGCCTTGCCGACAGTGATGGCCTGATATTGTTCTTCCAGTTTCACCAATTGGCGTTGCAGACGATTGGCCTGTTGTTCGATGCGCGGCATGTCGGCGATGGCGCTTTCGATTTCCGCAATCTCGATCTGATAAAGTTCGCTTTCTTCCTGCAGCCGCCGCAGCCGTTGCGCCCGTATGGAAGTGCCGCTCGCCGGGGTGCCCGCATTGTCCAAAATCTGACGCTGTACCTCCAGTTCGATCTGCTGCAGATCCACCAACCGGGTGCGCAGCGCTTCAACGCCGCCGGGCAACAGCACAGCATTCTCGCGTTTGTAATTTGCAATCTGTTGTTCCAGCGCCGCAATCGCGCTTTCAATGCGGCGCTCTTCGCCATCAAAGAAACTCAGGGTTTCCGCAACCCGCGCGGTGCGCCGTTTCTCTTCCTGTTCCAGCACATTGTTGACCAGTTCATTGGCCACATTCGCCGCCAGCACTGGATCCGTTGTGCGCACGGTCACCAAAAGCGCTGAGGGGCTGATATCCTGACGCCAGCGGAATTCCGGGTTGGTGATATGCACCACCCGCGCGGCACGGCGCAGCAGATCAACCTTTTGCATGTCGCTGAGCGGCGCATCGCTGTAGAGGCCGAATTTCTCGATAATCGTCAGCAGATTGTCACGCGCCATGACGCGCTGCTCCACAATCTGAAGTTTTTGCAGCATGTCTGCATTCAGAGACCCTGGCGAAGTTGTGCCGGTCTGAATGGAGGGCTGTTCGATCTGTATGGTGGCGGAGGTTTCATATTCACGCGGCAGGCTCAGCACATAGGCAAGCGAAAGCAGGAGACCGGCGGCAATAACGCTGGCCCACAGGAAAAATCTCCTGCGCAGCATGCTCAGCACTTCGCCAATCGTCTGGATTTTATCCATACCCGTCCTCAAACACTGCTACGGCGCGACTCACACCCGCGCTCTTATTATGGGACTATCGCCAGACAATGTGGTCATCGCGTGGCGCAAACGGGGAAATTGGCGTTTTCAATACCCGCCCGCGCCCCAAGCGCCACAGTGGCAACCACATGTGCTGTGGTGGTTTGGCAGTGTCCATGGATCTCAGTGCCAGCAGGGATCGCCTGCACAGGCTCAGTGAAACGCGCGGAAAATCGGCCACCGTGGGGGTGGAATGTGATCTGCAATATGTCAAAGCCAAACAGGGCCCCAGTCAGCGGAAATTGCGCCTTAAATACGACCTCTTTGGCACAAAAAATCTGTCGTGCCAGCAGGCCCCGTTTCGGGGCCGGGCGCTCTGACAGCCACGCCAACTCGTCGGGCCGACAGATTTCCGGGATCAAATCTTCGGGCAGCGGCGCATTAGGTTCTACGTCCACCCCCAGCGCATGCACGACCTCAAGAGGGCCAACAACGGCAAGACAGCTGCTGGCGTCATGGCTGATCGACCCGGCGAGCCCTTCGGGCCAGAGTGGCGTGCGATCCGCTTGTGCAGGCAGAGGCTGTGCGCCCCAGCCCAGCTCTGCAATGGCTTGACGTGCCGCCAGCCGCCCGGCGGCAAATTCCAGACGCCGCTTGGGCACGGCTTTGGCCACTGCCGCCACTTCTTGAGGCCAGAGCAGCGCATCTTTTGTGGTCGGATCCGCCACTGCAACGACAACCCCTTCGGGCAGACAGGCTTCGGTCTGCGCCTTCAGTTCGGTCAAATGGCCCATCTCTCGGGTCACGTGCTCCGCGTCCGCCGCCTTGCGCGCATGGCGCGCCGTTTGCTTATGGTTTCCGCACGGTTTGTGGCCTGTGCGCTGACCGCCTCAGAGCTGCGGGCCTCCGGGGCATCCTCGGGCTTGGGGCTGCCCACCAGCGCCTCAACCCGCCCGGCCAGCGCGCCCAAAGTGGGGAAGCGGAACACATCGGTGATCGACAGCTTCTCTGCCCCGCTGCGCCTGCGGATATCGCGATGGGCCTGCACCGCCAAAAGACTGTGCCCGCCCAGATCAAAGAAATTGTCCCCCAATGCGACATCGCGCACGCCAAGCACCTCGGCCCAGACTTCGGCGATCAGTTTGGTCATATCCCCGCCGCTGGCCACTGGCGCAACCTCCTGTGGCGCGGCTTTGGGCGTGGAGAGCTTGCGGCTTTCTTCCGGCGCAGGCAGGGCCTTGCGGTCGACCTTTTTATTGGGGGTCAGCGGGAAACTGTTCAGCGTGACATAGTGCTGGGGCCGCATGAAGGCGGGCAGCTGCGCCCGCAGGGCGGCCCGCAGTGCCGCTTCGGCGGGCACATCCCCGCGCAGATAGGCCACCAGCCGCACATCACCGGGGCTCTCTTCACGCGCCATCACCACGGCCTGCGCCACCCCCGCGATCTCTTCCAGACGGGTTTCAATCTCACCCAGTTCAATCCGGTAGCCGCGCAGCTTCACCTGATGATCCACACGCCCCAGAAAATCCAGCGCAGCATCATCGCGCCAACGCACCAGATCTCCGGTGCGATAGAGCCGCCCCGTGCCAAAGGGTGCCTCAATGAACCGCTCAGCCGTCAAGGCATCGCGCCGCCAGTAGCCCCGCGTCACACCTGCGCCGCCAATCAACAGCTCTCCGGCCACCCCCACTGGCACCGGCTCCAGCGCGTCATCCACAACATAGACTTGCGTATTGGCAATGGGCGTACCGATCTGAGCCACGCCCTCGCGCGCATCCGCCTGCGCTGTGGTGGACCAGATCGTGGTCTCCGTCGGGCCGTACATATTCTGCACCTGCGCATCCGTCGCGGCGTTCAGGTCCGCCACCAAGGCTCCCGAAAGCGCCTCGCCCCCCACCAGCATTTGCTTGACCGCGCCAAGCGCAAACCGCGCTTCTTCATTGTCGTTCAACAGCCGCGCCATCGACGGGGTGCATTGCAGATGGCTCACCCCGTGCCGGATCATCTGCGCCGCGATTGATACATCCTCGGGGTCCAGCTCCCCGCCCTCATTGGCCCGCCGCAGAACCTCTGCCAGCGGTTTCAGCCCGTCAAGCACCGTGGCGCTGTCGATGCCGTAATCAATCAGACAGGCAATCTCTGTCACCCCAATGCGCTTGACCTGCTCCACCCGGTCCAGCGCATCCTCCACCGTGCCAAACAGGCCGCTGTCCTCAAAATAGCGCTGAAAGGCAAAATCCAGAATGCCTTCAAGCTCCTCTTCGCTCAGGCTGCCCAGATCCAGCTCAAAGGCGTTGTTCACCCCTTCGGGCTTCTTGAACGCGGGAAAGGCCCAGGCATAGCTTTTGATCAACCCGGCCGCAGAGCGCAGGTAATCTTTCATCGGCTCCCGTGCGATCTCGCGCGCAGTGTCGCGATCCTCTGCCAGAAAGGAATGCAGCATCAGCGTGACAGTGAAATCCTTGGGGTCATGCCCGGCTGCGCGCAGCGCATCGTGATAGAGCGCGATCTTCTCGCCGACCTCTTCCACGCTTTGCCCCAACAAATGTGTCAGCACATGGCAGCCATTGCGCCCCGCCTCTTTCCAGGTCTCCGGATTGCCCGCCGTGGTCACCCACAGCGGCAGCTCTTTGGACACCGGGCGTGGCTGTGTCAGCACCGGATGCAGGTTGCCGTCTTTCTTGGGGAAAGCCACCTCCTCTCCACGCCACAGACGGCGCAGATCTTCCATCTGCGCAAACATCGCCGTTTTATTCGCAGGCGGCGTGTTTTCCGGTCGCAGGATAAAATCATCCGGTTGCCAGCCGCTGGCAATCGCCAGCCCAGCCCGCCCATTGGTCAGATTGTCGATCACCGCCCATTCTTCCGCAATGCGCGCGGTGTGATGCAGCGGCGAGACACAGGAGCCAGCCCGCACCCCAATGTGCTTCGTCACCGCCGCCACGGCGGCCCCGGTCACCGAAGGGTTGGGATAGGGCCCACCAAAGGCGTGGAAATGCCGCTCTGGCGTCCAGACCGCGCAGAACCCATGCGCATCGGCAAATTTGGCCCCCTCCAGCAGAAGCTCATATTTCTTGCTGCCCTGCCCATCATCATTGCCCCAGTAATAGAGCGAGAAATCCATACCACCTGCGGCTGCGGGCAACCGCCCATTGGAAATCTGCGTGGTGGTCTCATCGCCTGACAGCACCAGCTTGAAACCCCGCGACAAGGTCCAGAAGAGTTCGAGCACCGAAATATCAAACGACAGCGAAGTGACCGCCATCCATGTGTCTCCGGCCTGATGCGGCACGCGGGTATCCATCCCGGCAAAGAAATTGGCCACATTGCCATGGGTGACCATCACACCCTTGGGCGTGCCGGTAGAGCCGGAGGTGTAGATCAGATAGGCGAGATCCGCGCCGGTGGTGAGGGGATCTGGCGTGTCACTGGGCGCGGTGCCAAGCCGCGCGTCCCGGTCCATCTCAAGCAACTGCGCGTCATGCGCGGGCAGCTCTCCTGCCAAAGCCGCCTGTGTCACGATCACGGCACAGCCGCTGTCACTCAGGTAATGCGCCAGACGCTCCGCAGGGTAGCTCGGGTCCATCGGCACATAGGCCCCCCCGGCTTTCAGGATCGCGAGCGCCGCCACCACCAGATCGGGAGAGCGTCGCAGGCAAAGCCCCACAAGCGCGCCCCGCGTCACGCCCATCTCGCGCAGCACATGCGCGGCACGATTGGCGCGCGCATTGAGTTCAGCATAGCTCAGGCTGTCATGCCCAAAGATCAGCGCAGGCGCGTCCGGTGTTTTTACAACCTGCGCCTCAAACTGCGCCGCCATGGTGACATCCGCTTCAAAAGGCGCTTCTGTGACATTCCAATGGGTGAGCACCTCTGCGCGCTCAGCCTCTGGCAAAACCGCAATGTCTTTCACATGGGTTTTGGTGGTGATCTCCTCACAGGCAAGCGTCAAACGCGCAGCCAGACGATCTGCATGATCCGGCGTGATCCGCGCCGCATCATAATGCAGCACCGCACCAGAGACCCCAATGGCAACGGTCAGGGCCGCGCCCTCAATAGGGGCGGCGATGGCGCCCATGCTGACGGCCAGATCCGGCATGGTCAGTGGCGCAAGGTTTGGATCCCGGGCAATCAGATCGCTGGCAAAACTGCCTTGGCGCTCAACATCATCACAGCGCGCAGACATGGCCGCATGGGCGTCTGCCACCGTACCCTGCAACAGCTCTACCCCAAGGCGCAAAGGCACCCAGGGGGACAGAAGGCCCGCGGCCTGCGGATGTGTCGCACCACGATAGGCGACGTCACACACCTCCGGAAGGCCCGACCGCAGCGCCCAGAGGGCCACCGCGGTCAGGATACTCTTGGAGGGAGTCTCTGAAATTTTCAGCGGCACCTGCCGCATGTCTGTAAGCTCGCCACCGTCCCGGATCAGCGGCAGGCTGGCGGGCACATACTCTGCCAGCCGCGCCCGCCAATAGGCCTCGGCCTTGGCAATACCTGTCATGGTGGCGCTGAGGCTCTCCGTGGCGGCTTTGTCCAGCAAGGGCAGGCGTTCACCGGCGCGGATCACCTGATCCGCCGTCACGGCCACACCGTTGGCATCGGTCAACCCACCCAGCACCACAGCGCCCCGGCCACAGGCCACGGTGACCTGCTGATCGGAGACCTGCAGAACCGCACCGGGCTCCCCATGCCCAGCACTCTCCGCCACAGCTGCGGTGTTTGTCAGCAGCACACGCCCGGCGGCGACAAATTTGGGGGCCCAAAGCGGGTTGAAATAGCTGCCATGATCCAGCGCCCGGATCAGCGCCACCACCTCCTGTGCATCATGGCGAAAGTCCAGCCGCGCGGCCCCGGCTGGACGCTGGGCGCGGCTGTAGTAGCTGCGTTGACTGAAATCCTGTGTCCGACAGTCTGGCAAGCCCTCGCCAAGCGCGCGGATCACCTCCGGAAAACTGTCGATGGCGGCGGCATAACATTTGGTGTTCAGCGTCAGAGCGGTATCATTCTGGCTGACGTCAAACATACGCTGGACGACAATCTCGCCGGTGTCCGCGTCCCTTTCCATCTTATGCCAGGTGATGCCGTGGCGGGGTTCCTGATGGAGCCGCGCCCAGACCGGGGCATTGACGCCCGCATAGCGCGGAAGCGGGCCATCATGAAAATTCACCGCACCTTTGGCAGGCAGTTTCAGCAAGGCCTCCGGGAGCATGTCAAGATTGGCCACACTCAACAGCCAGTCAAACCGCGCGCCCAGCAACTCCCCTGCAATATCGGCATCTGATGAAATCACCCGCAGGCCCTGATCCTGCGCCCAGAGGGTCAGCTCAGGCGCGCGTGTCACCACGGCGATCAACTCATGCCCCATGTCCTGCCACAGGGTGGCGCATTGGATCAGCAGGCTTTCATTGCCGATCATCGCCGCAGACATCGGCGCGGTTTGGCTGAAGGTATCAAGGCTCATGATTTTGCCTCCTTGCGTAGGGGCACTGTCGGTGTTTGGTGGGATGCAGGGGGTGTCCGCTGCACCAGCGCGCGCAGATAATGGCGTGTCATGTCCCAGCCAAACAGATGCGGATCCCGCGCCGGTTTGCGCCCGATGAGACGCCGCAACTGCCAGAGCAGATGGCCGACAAGATGCGCCAGCGTTGCCAGCGCAGCGGAGAGACGCCCATGGTTCTTGCGGAAGTAATAGAGGCGGCTGTCCAGCCAATACTGGGGAATACGCTGCCACTGTTTCATGCCGGTAGAGACAGAGCCGATGTGGGTCACCGCGCTGCTGCGCACATAATCGGTGTGCCATCCGGCGCGCCGGGCGCGCAGGCAGAGATCGGTTTCCTCAAAATACAGGAAGAAGCGCTCATCAAACAGGCCGATCTCTTCGAGCACCGCGCGCCGCATCATGATTGAGGCTCCGGCCAACCAATCCACCCGCGTGGTTTCCGCGGGGATGGGCAAAGGCACGATATGACGGTGCAGAAGTCGGCTGATCAGCCCGATCCGCGCCGCGCCTTCCAGCGCGCCCCAGATCGAGGGAAAGCGAAAGGCGGTCAGATGCGGTATGCCGTCTTCGCCATGAATATAAGATCCCGCAAAGCCACAGGTGGGGGTATGGGTCAGGTGATCCATCAGGGCGCGCAGACTGCCCGCATCGGGGAAAGCATCGGAGTTGAGGATATAGACAAAGTCAAAATCCCGCTGCGCCAGCCCGTGACGGATGCCAAAATTATTGCCCGCACCAAAGCCGCCATTGTGGCCGGATTGCACAACCTGCACAGGCGGGCCTGCGTGGTTCTCAGTCCAATCAGCTGCGGCAAGGGCGTCGCGCATCTGCGCAAAGGAGCCGTCCCCGCTGTCATTATCGACAATGACGATCTGCCCGTCGATCCCGGCCATTTCCCGCGCGGCCGCCTCCGCCGCTTTCAGGGTCATCTGTGGCGTGCGCCAGTTCAAAATCACGGTGAGAAGAGTGGGGGCGCTCATTCTGCGGCCTCCTGATGCGGGTGCTGTGCGGTCTTGGTCTCGGCTGCAGAAATCACCTTTTTCATCCGCGTGGCCAGCACCCGCACATTGGGTTCTAAAACCATGCTGTCATGATCGCCGGGCACCTCAAATACCGCCACATCCGGCACCCATTGCCGCCAGTCGTTGTCGTGAAACACATAGGCCCGATCCGCATCCACCAGACGGCCATCTCCCATATCCCATTTACCTTGCAGCGGCGGGCGGAAGAGCACCAGATTGCCCTGCCAGGGTCGCATGGGGTATTGCGCCACGGCGCGTAAAAACGCCGCTTCGATCTCGGCATCATGGAACTGCTGCCCCTGCGCCTCACCCTCTGTGGCCGCCGCAGGCCGACGCTTCTGGATCTCCCAGGCCATGCGGTTCTTCGCCCAGATCAGCGGATAGGCCACCCCCTTGGATTTGAGCTCCTGCATCTGAATGCGCATCCGGTCCTGCCGTGACAACGGGCGGCGCACCGGCAGCGGCGTGTCCAGTAATGCCACCAAGGCCACCACATCGCCCTGTGCCTCCAGCTGATGGGCGATCTCATAGGCGGTGATGCCGCCCCCGGAGAAGCCCCCAAGCAGATAAGGTCCTTCTGGCTGCACCTGTTTGATCTCTGCGATATAGTCTGTTGCGGCCTGCACCAGATCGTCATGCGGCGTGGCATCGCCAAAAAGCCCGCGTGCCTGCAGGCCATAAAAGGGCCGGTCCGCCCCAATCAAATGGGCCAGATGGCGCAGGTTGAGCACATTGCCAAACATGCCCGCCACAAGGAAAAACGGCCTGCGCGCGCCGCCTTCGCCTTGGTGCATGGGCACCAGATGGGTGAACCGGCTGCCCCGCGCAGCATGGGCGGGCGCGCCTGTTTCAGACGCCCCGCCGTCCGGCGCGGCGCCTTCACCCGGCGCGGTCTGGCTTTGGCCAGACGGGGCATCCCCCACCCGATCCGCGATCAGGCCAGCGCAGGCTTCAATGGTGGGCGCTTCAAACAGCACCGAGATCGGGAACTCCACCGCCCAGGCTTTTTTGACCATGGCAAACAGGCGCACCGCAATCAGACTGTGGCCTCCCAGATCAAAGAAACTGTCGCGGATGCCCACCTGATCCACGCCCAACAGCTCCTGCCAGAAGCCCGCCAGCACACGCTGAATATCCGTTTCCGGCGCAACATAATCCGTCTCAAGCTCGGGCCGCTCAAAGCTCTGAGAGGGGCCAGCCTGTGTTTCCGGTCCCGCCGCGCTTTGGGTGATCAGCGCGGGCAGATCCAGCGAGGAAATCACCACCACAGGCCGCTCTGTGCGCAACGCCGCCTCAAACAAGGCCGCACCCTCCGATGGTGGGATCCCTTGTGACAGATTATGCGCCAGTCGCGTTTCAGCGGCCGACAGCGGGGCCTGTGCTCCGCCCCCCTCAAAGGTCACTTCAGCCCGGCTCAGCGGTTGCGCTTTGGCAAAACCCGCCGCGCTTGCGACCTGCCGCAGCGACAGACCTTCCACCGTGACGCAAATCTGCCCATCCGCCCCACTCAGCCAAACGTCAAACCGTGCTGTGCCCTCAGCACTGCTGCCTCCGGTGAGGCGTACATGGCTGAACACCTCCTCTGGTAAATCATGGTGCCGGGTCATACGGCCATAGCCCACAGGCACCCAAAGATGCCCCTGCGCATAGCCGGGGATCAGATCCATCGCCCAGCCGGTGGCAATGTCCAAAAGGCCCGGATGCAGCTGCAGCCCATCGGCCTGCGCGGCGCTGTCCAGTGACAACCGTGCGAGCCCCTCGCCGGTGCCAAACGCCGTTTCGCGCAACACCTGCCAGCGTGGCCCAAACCGCATATGCGCCTCCTGCGGGGCCGCCAATGCGCTGCCAAAACCGTTTTGCTGTATCGGGCAACGGTCCTTGATCTCTGCCAGCCTCAAAGGCGCGGAAGGCATCTGTGGCGCGGGACACATCCGCGCCTCTGCATGGGTCTGCCAGCCAGCCTGACCCTCAAACGGCACCGCGCTCTGCACCTGCAGATGATAGCCTTCTTCAGAGCGGATCATGCGCAGCTTCACTGTGGCCTCCGCGTGCTCTGCCACATGCAGGGGGCGCAAAAACACCAGATCCTGAAGCGCAAAAGGTGCGGTTTCCCCTTGAGCTTTGAGCGCCTCATAGGCCAGGGCAATATAGCCCGTGCCCGGCATCACCGCATCCCCATCCCGGGTGCGGTGCTCATCCAAAAGCCAATCCGTCGCCGTCAGACGACTGAGGAAGATGCGGTTGCCTGCGCCATCAAACCCGGCCTTCTGCAACAGGGGAGCATCAATCTCTGTGGTCGCAGTGTCCAGCCCATGGCCCTGCCGCGCTGCCACAGCCTCGGCCGCCATGCCAACCTCTGCCCACAGGCCCCAATTGATGGCACAGACGCGGGTCTTGCCACCCTGTCGCGCCTGCGCGTAGGCGTTCAGATAGGCATTGGCCGCCACATAGTCGATCTGCCCCGCCGGGGCCGTCGCCGTGGAGGAGGAGGCAAACAGCACCAGCCAGTCCAGCGCCCCATCCGGGAACAGCTGCGCCAGCACCTCTGTGCCATGTAACTTGGGGGCCAGAACGTCCTCAATTGTGGCGGAGGTCTTGCTCAGAAGCGGACCATCCTCAATCACACCTGCGGCATGCACCACGCCATCTATCTGGCCAAAAGCGGCGCGGGCCTGTGCCACAGCCTCTGTCATCTCATCAAGGTTGCAGACGTCTGCTGCCAGCGGGAGCACCTTTCCCCCAAGGCTTTCCAACCGCTCTACGGCGCGGATACGCTGCGCGATCCGGTCCTGCGGCGCGTGGCTCTTCAGGTGGCGCGCCCAATCTGCGCGCGGCGGCAATGCCTCCCGCGCCAGCAATACCACATTGGCCCCGGCGTCCCGGATCATCCGCTCTGCCAGCGTCAGACCAATGCCGCCAAATCCCCCGGTGATCAGATAGGTCCCCCCCTTTTTCCAGGCGGGCATCTGTGCGGTGTCTTGGGCGGTGTCTGGGGATGGCCCCTCCAGCGTCACCTTGCGATAGCCCCGCTCAAACCGCTTCTCGCCGCGCCAGGCTGCGATGGAGGCTTGGGCGGGTGTTTCGGAGGGGGCAAAAACCTCTTCAAGAAGTTTGACCACCAGCGCCGCGCGCGATTTGCGCGTGGGCGGCTCCACATCCAGCAGGGAACAGCGCACCCCGGGCAACTCGCGCCCAATCACCTGTACCGCCCCCAGAACCGTCGCCTTCTCCGGATAGGGCAGCGGCTCTTTGCGGGTCTGAACCGCACCGGAGGTGACCGTGGTGATGTGCAGCGGCGTGGGCAAGTTTTCACTGCTCACCGCTTGGGCGAGGAAAAAGAGGCTCATCAGCCCCTGTTCCTGATTGCGGTGGAAAAAACTGGATCCGGGGCGATGGCGTTCGTCTTCGGTCAGAAGCCACAGGTGCAGGATCCGATCGGGCACGCGGCCTCGCCGCATCAGGCTCTGAATCAGGGCGTCATAGCCGTCCCGCCCCCGCTCTGGTGCCAGCGCATAGCTGTCTGGTCCAAGTTCCGCAAAGGCATCTGATGTGGTGACAGTCACCACATCTTGACCAGCCTCGCGCAGGCGCGCGGCCAGCGCCGCGCCCGTGCCCCACGGGTCAAGAAAAATAAGCCAGCTGTGTGGATCCGCCGTGGCCAGATCGGCCTCCACATCAATCTCACAGGCCGCCAATTTTGGGGTCCAGACCGGGGCATAACTCCAGTCGGCCGTGTCAGGCA
>NZ_CYPW01000006.1:140610-170144 GCF_001458175.1 Shimia marina | reverse complement strand
CCACCGCCACACCGCAGGCCCAGAGCTGCCCCAGAACGGTGAGAAAATACGCATCATCGGCGATGTCATCGTCGCTGTGACGCAGGGCAGAGAGCACTTTGTCTGCTTTCACCTGTCCCTGCATTTTGACCAATGAGGACAGCGCTTTGCCGGGCCCCACTTCGAGGTACACCCGCCCGCTTTGCTGCGCGAGCGTGGTGATGTTGTCGGCAAACAGCACCGTATTGCGCAGATGCGCCACCCAATACTCAGGATCCGTCGCCTCACTATCCAGCAACATGGCCCCAGAGCGGTTGGAGAGGATCGGCAGGCGCGGCGGGTGCAGCTCAATGTCGCGCAGATAGTCGCCAAAGCGGCCTAAAATTGGCTCCAGCATGCGCGAATGCGCGGCGATATTGATCGGCACACGCTGGGTCTCGATCTCCTGTGCGGCCAGCGTCGTCGCCAGAGCCTCAAGCGCCGCATCCGGCCCCGACACCACCGTCAGCGCAGGCGCATTCACCGAGGCAATGTCCAGCGTCTCATCCAGATGGGGGGTCACCTCGCTGAGCGGCAAAGGAATGGAGAGCATCCCGCCTGCCGGCACCGTGTCAAACAGCTGCCCGCGCAGCTGCACCAGCCCCAAGCAATCCTCAAAGGACATCACCCCCGCCAGACAGGCAGCGGTGTTTTCCCCCATGGAATGCCCCACCAATGCCGCAGGGGCCACCCCCCAGCTCATCCAGAGCTGCGCCAGCGCAAACTCCACCATCATGATCAGCGGCAGCTGCAAGCTCGGCTGTTTCAGGCGTTCCTGCGCCCGCGCCGCCTCAATCCCTTCCGCCAGCCAGAGCGCGCGCAGCTCTGCGCCACCTTTGCCCGCCAGATGGGCAAAACCGCGCTCCATCCACGCTTCAAACACCGGTTCGGTTTCAAACAGATCCCGCCCCATGCCGACATATTGCGCGCCGCCGCCGGGGAACATGAAGACAACCTCGGGCGCTGTGGCCTCTGCCGTATGGGTGAAGACACGCCGGGCGTGGCCGCTCTCCAGATACTCCGCCGCCGCCGCATGGCTGTCGGCCACCACCACACGCCGCTTTTCAAAGGCGCGCCGACCGGTCAGCAGCGTATGCGCCACATCCGCCAGCGGTTGCTCCGGGTGGGCCCGCAAATGTGCTGCCAGATTGGCCGCATTGGCCTCCAGCGCCTTTTGCGTCCGCCCAGAGACGGCAATCAGTTGAAACGGCCAGTCGCTGGCCTGGCTGGCTGCCCGCTGCGGGGCCTCATCCACGATCACATGCGCATTGGTGCCGCCCACCCCAAGGCTGTTGACGCCAGCCCGACGCGGCCCTTTGCGCGCCTCCCAAGGGCGCAGCGCCGCATTCACCGCAAAAGGGCTGGCGGCAAAATCGATTGCCGGATTGGGTTTTTCAAAGCCCAATGAGGGCGGCATTTCTTTGTGGTGCAGCGCCAGCGCGGTCTTGATCAGGCTCGCCGCTCCTGCGGCAGTGTCCAAATGGCCGATGTTGGTTTTCACCGAGCCAATCCGGCAAAACCCCGTCTCCTGCGTGGTTTCGCGATAGGCTTCGGTCAGGGCCGCCACCTCAATTGGATCACCCAGATAGGTGCCGGTGCCATGGCACTCCACATAATCCACCGTGTCCGCGCGCGCATCTGCCAGAGCCAGCGCATCCGCCACCGCTGCCGCCTGACCGCCCACCGAAGGGGCGAGATACCCGGCTTTGTCCGCGCCATCATTGTTGACCGCTGATCCCTTGATCACCGCCCAGATATGATCACCATCTGCCACCGCATCCGCCAACCGGCGCAACACAACCACGCCTGCGCCAGAGCCAAACACCGTGCCCTGCGCGCGGTGGTCAAACGCGTGACAGGCACCATCGGGAGACAGGATTTCACCGTCTTCAAAGACATAGCCCCGCCCATGCGGCAATTCGATGGTCACGCCGCCCGCAAGCGCCATGTCGCATTCGCCATTCAACAACGCCTGCGTCCCATAATGCACCGCCACAAGAGAGGTAGAACAGGCGGTCTGCACCCCAAGGCTCGGTCCCTTGAGATCCAGAATATGGCTGAGGCGGGTGGTCAGGAAATCCTTGTCGTTGCCGGTGTGACGCAACAGGAACATGCCGGTGCTGTCCACCAGATCGCGGTTTGAACAGATGTTGAAGTAGAAATAGCTGCCCATGCCACAGCCGCCGAAAACCCCAATCGGGCCCTCAAAACGCTCCGGCATATGGCCCGCATTTTCCAGCGCCTCCCAGCTCACCTCAAGAAACTGACGATGTTGCGGATCCATGATTGCCGCCTCTTTGGGCGAGAGCCCAAAAAACTCCGCATCAAAATCGGCAAACCCATCCAGCATGGCGGCGGCAGGCACATAGTTGCGATGGGCCATCTTGGCGCGGCTTTCGCCCTGGGCAAGCAGATCCTCTTCGGTGAGGTGGCGGATAGAGCTGATGCCCTGTCTCAGATTGTGCCAATACTGTTCAATCCCGGACGCGCCCGGCAAATGGGCGGCCATGCCAACAATCGCAATATCGGTTTCACTGATCTGCTGATTCAACGGCTCACTCACCACATCTACCTGTTTTTTCACTATACACTGTTCCCCTGAATGGATTGGGGAGTCTTTCACCTGTCTTAAGGATAAAATCCCAAAGGTCCGCGAGGAAGGTCAAATCAGGGCAAATTAAGGGCAGAAAGCCTCTCTATGGCGTCGAAATGTAGCCAAAAGGCGAGTCCTGCCAGCATAAGCCCTGCCAACCAGAATATCGCGTCATGACGCGCATCCCATGCCGCATGTCGCCGCGCCAGCCAGACCACCGCCGGATAGGCCAGCCCCATGGCGATCCCTTGCCCCACAAGCGCACCAATCAGGCCAAACTGCATCGCGCCCCAGATCAGCCCCCCCATCATCAGCGCGGCGCGGATCGTGGTCAGGATGAAAAACCCCCGGCTGTCGCCCGCGGCCAGCGCGGCCTGATCATAGGTGATCGCCACCATCTGCGGGATCTGCATCAGAGCCAGTAAAACAACCACGCCACCTGCGAGCGCGTAGCGGGGATCATACAGTATCTCGACAAGCCATACCCCCAAAAGCGCGGTACCAGACAGAAGCACAAACAGCCCCGCGCTCAGCAGAAGGCGCATTTTATGCAGCGCTGCGCGATGTGCCTCACTCTCGCCGGGGGGCTTTTCCCGATAGATCGGAATGAGCAGCCGCCGCACCATCATCCCCCCCAGAAGCAGCGGGAAAGATGCCAGAAAATAGCCGATGTTATACACCCCAAGAGCCCCAAGGCTCAGATGTTTGCCCAGCACGATTTTATCGCCTTGCGACAGCAGGAACCCCGCCGCAGTGGAGAGGAAAATCCATTTGCCAAAATGGATCAGCTCACGCGCGGCAGTGCCCTCCCAGCGCAGCCTGTTGGACGCACCGGGCAGAAACAGCTGATACAGCAGCAGTTGCAGCATCACCGCTGTCACCGCATTGGCCACCAGCGCCCAGACCGATCCAGTGGTCCAGGCCACAAGCACACCCACAAAGAGGCCAATGCTCTGCGCGATCAGATCAATCATCGTCACCCAGCCAAGCGCCAGATGCCGGTTTGCCAGATCATGTTTGGTGGGAAACAGCCCCATCACCAACAGCGTCACCCCAACCACCGGCAAAATCTGTGCCAAGTCCGGGGCGTCATAGAAGGCCGCTGCTGGCGCGGCGAGCGCACAGGTCAATACCATCAAAAGCGCGCCGCGTATGACCTGAATGGTCCAGGCCGTGTTGAGAAAATCCTGCTCTTCGCCCCGTTTGCTTTGCAGGATGGATTGGCTGACGCCCATATCGCTCAGATTGTTGAGTCCCTGCAAAAACACCCACACCAGGCTCATTAGCCCAAAGGCTTCGGGGAAAAGCAGCCGCGTGAGGATCAGATTGGAGGCCAGCCGCAAGGCCTGTGATCCGCCATATCCCAATATGGTGAGCCCGCCACTGCGCAGCGCCCGCGCGGCCAGTGAATTGCCTGACCTGACCTGACGAAGGCGGCTCATCTGCCCCGCTCCCAGCCTGTGCTCTGCTGTGGGCGCAGCTTCACGGCCATTGCCACGCCTGCATAGACGGCAAAACCCAAAGGATCGCGCAGGGCCATGGTCAGTTTTTTCAGTGGCAAGAGCGTGGCCTTATCGTCGTTCTGCAACAGATCGGGATAGGTTGCGGCCACCTCTGCCACCCCGGCATTCTGACGTCGCCGTACTTTCACCAGCGCGCCAAACCCCTCCACCAGTGGCCAGTCATACCCGGCACGCACGCCAATCCGCTCTGTTGGGGAGAATTGAAGGCGCACAAAGGTGTCATCGGAAATGATGCCGGGAAAGGCCCCCCAGCGCGCGCGGCCTGCGGCGTTGACCGCAAAAAGCCCGGCGCCGGGCACACCATGCGTGAGGAAGGGCACCTGCGCATAAATGCGCGCGTAAGCGCGCGTGGCCCAGCTTTGCGCCGCCGCGAGCCGCAGTTGGCCACTGGCATAGCGGGGTATCTCTGAGGAGAGCGCGGTTGCAATTTGGCCAAGCAGGGCGGCATCCACGATCACATCCGCATCCAGATAGGCCCGTGTGCCATAGGTGGCGGAGGCCTCGGCGGCGTTGAGCGCGCCCATTTTGCCCAAAGCAGGCAGCTCCAGCACCTCCAGTGTCCAGCCTTTTTGCCGCGCGGCCTCGGCAAAGCCCCGCGCCAGTGTGGCTGTCTCATCCACACATCCATTGGCTGCCACCACAATCTGTGCCCGCTCCAGCCCTTCTGAGGCCAGCACAGCCGACAGGCAGGCGCCAATATGCGCGCCTTCATTGTTGGCGGGAATGAGGATGCTCAACACCGTGCAGGGGGCCTTCTGTCTGTTGGTGTGGATAAAAATATCAGATCAACCGGAAGTAGGGCAGGGGATTTCTCCCCAACTGCGCCAGCTGTGTCACAAAAGCCCACCAATCGGCAGCACAAGCGCGGGGGCACTCTCAAAGGCCACCGCTTCAATGCTGGTCAACAGGTAGCTGCGCCCGGCAGCTGTGGCCCGAATGCGCGCGCCATCGCGGCTGAAGGCATAATCTGTCTGCGCGCCCGGCAAGACCGCCCGGTCCGTGCCCGCGCCGCCATGCAAGAGATCGCCCCGCCCCCGCGCAACCAGCACGTCATTGCCGCCTGCCCCCAGCAGGATATCCCGCTTGCCGGTGCCCTCCAGACGATCCGCGTCTTCGCTGCCAAGGTAAAGTCCGCCGTGCAGAAACACATGCTCTGCGCGGGCCGTGCTCCAATGCGGCCCGGCGGTGTTATAGGCCGTCAGCACATCATGGCGTGGGGTTTTGTCCCACAGGTGGCGCAGATGACCCCAGCTGCCCCATTTGCTGGGCCGTCCCACATCGGTGAAGGCGTTGAAACTGCGCCCGCCCAGACTGCGCCATGCCGCCAGCATGTCTTTGTAAACCTCCGCCAGCTCCGCACTGGCACTGAACGCGGTGTAAAATGCCGTGAGGGTGTCGTCATTGGCCTGCACGCCCACGCCCGCCACATGGCTGCCTCCTTCATACATCACCAGCGCCAGATCCAGCTCCCGCGCTTTCTTTGCATGATAGGGCATGAACTCTGTCAGCATTTCGGCCACATCCCCCTGCCGCAGCGCCTCTGCCGCTTTGGCAAA
Source organism: Shimia marina (assembly GCF_001458175.1). Lineage (GTDB taxonomy): Bacteria > Pseudomonadota > Alphaproteobacteria > Rhodobacterales > Rhodobacteraceae > Shimia > Shimia marina. Next base: position 164,454 of record NZ_CYPW01000006.1, on the reverse strand, counting down.
GACACCGTCATACTGGTGCGCCTCCACATAGGCTGCCAGCGCCGCCCGCTGCAGCCCCTGCGCCGCGCCCTCCGCTTCTGCCACGGTGCGGGCCTGCGCCAGCCACGCCTGCAGCTGCGCCGCGCCTTCCTCCAGCCCAAGCGAGACACCAAAATACCCGGTCACCGCATAGGCATCAAACTGCGTCACCGGTGCCGGGTTCCCTTCTGCCTGCCACAAAGGCGCCTCCAGCAGGCCGCGCTCATAGCCGGGCCAGCCGGTGTGTGTTGCAATCACCCGCACCAGCCGCGCCGCCGCCTGATCGCCATAGGCCGCGCCCCAGAGCTGCGCCATCTCCGCAGCTTTCATGCCGGCAAACTGCATCTGCACATCGCTGCCCTTGCCCCAGCGCGCCTCGCCCTCTCGCAGCGCCCATTGCGCCTGTTCAAAGCCCCAGTTCCAAAGCTCGTTGGAATATTCCGCATAGGTCAGCAGCTCAGGGTCCAGATGATCGCGCACATAGCTGGCAAATGCGGTGATATAGGCCGCCTCCGCCAGATGTGGCAGCGTGAACCAGGCATCCGCACCAATCTCATTGGCCAGCCGCACCATGATCTCCACCGGCACCCCGCGCCAGCCATAGGTGAAATCGCTCTTAAGCGGGCGGTCTTCCCAGCGGGACTGGGTGGAATGGTTGGTGTCCATCCAATCCATGAACCGCACCATGCGCAGATCATCCACCACATTCAGCCAATCGGGGTTGAATACCGCGCCCGCCTCCCACAGCGGAATATGGGGCAGGGCAATCACCGTGATATTGCGCACATAATCACCCACACGCTCCGGGTCCGGCTCCCGGATCTTAAGCCCCACGTGACCCTCTCCCGGCGTGAAATCAAACCAAAGCGTATTGGGGCCGCGCTGTGTCACCCGCGCGCGCCCGGTCAGTTCCACCGCGCCCGCGCCCTCCCAGCTCACCCGGTACAATCCGGATAGGCCCGTGGCCGCTTCGGGCTGATTGGTCAGCAGCAGGCTCTCCACCGAATCGATGTCTTCCGGCAGCCCCCAGATCCAGCCGGTCTCATCCACCAGCCCCCGATCCTGCAGATCCTCAAAGCTCAAGGCGCCCCATTGCCCCTCCACATGCCCCACCCAGGGGCGTGCGGTTTTCATCCGGTCAATAAAGGGCTGCTGTGTGGACCAGTCACTGATGCCGCTTAATCCCATGGCCAGCGCCGGATCGGCCAATCCCAAACCAGCCAGCTCCACGCCTGCCAATCCCTGCGAGCTCAGCTGGGACGTGTCTCGTGGGGGCGTGCGAAAGGGCGTATTGGGCGACACCTCCCGCGCCGCCGCCTGTGCCGGTTTCAACACCAGTCGATGGATTTCATCCCGCACGGCCTCCCAATAGGTCCGTACATCCGCATGAATGCTCTCGGGCAGATCCACTTCCAGCGGAAGCTCCGATTGAAACAGCGCAACATAGGTGATTGCCCCCGCCAGCAGATAGGTTGTGGGGGTCCCATGCGGCGCATCATCACTGTACAGCACCTCTGCCGCCAGCCCATCCAACACCCCACCATCCAGCAGTTCTGCCATCACGCTGGCCACCGGGATCAGATCCACCTGTGCCTCGGGCCGCGCGCGGCGCAGGGCCGCGACATAGGTGTCATACCAATCGTGATACTCCCCGGCATTAAAGCGATGGTACTTGCGCAGCTGCCGTGCGCTGGGCGGAAACCGGCGCACCTGGCTGCCCATATCGGCCCAGCCCTCATAGATTGCAATGCGCACAGGTCCCAGTTCGGCCTGCATCCGGTCCATCACGGCGAGCGTAGCACTCACCGGGCTGGCCTGATCCGGGTTGTCCCCATCATAGGGGCGCTCAGGTGCCTGATACTGAATGAAATTGGCCGGTGTGATCATCACCGTATCCCAAGGCACATCGGCAAAATTGCGATACGTTCGCCCCCATGCACGCGACACCTGCGCAAACCGCCAATTGGCCTCCGGCGTGCCGCTGTTGGCAAAATCCCGCAAGAAACCCCATTGCCCATCCAGCGCAAATTCCGTGCCTGCGGCCTGCGCCAACAGCGCCATCCAATGCGGCGCGGCGGTCTCATCCGTCTCCGTCAGGTGATGCACAAGGCTGTTGCCATAGACATAGACCGTCTGCGCGCCTGGCTGAGAGGCCGTGCCATCCGTGCCTTGCGCCTGCGCGGTGTTCAGCCCGGCCATCATGATCACAGCGATCAGCGCGCACAATAGGCCGCGTCCCGCCCGACGCAGGACAAATGGCACAGTGCTCAGTCTCTTGGTCAAATCCGTCATCCTCTCTCCTGTGGCCGTGTCCTTTGGACTTGCGGATATCCGTTGCCTGTCACTATGCGTCAATTCCCATGTGTCTCAAAGAGCATTGCCACCTCAAATGGTGCCTTTGACGGGCGCTGCACAGAAACTACGTAGTCTTACCAGCTTGCCCGGCCCCGCCCCATGCAGGCAGTCTGCATCAAAGGCGTAAGACGGGGGGAAACCAAATGAGCGGCCCATTGATCGGAGAGGCACAGGCGCAGGCGCGCGGTATGGATCCTGAACGGTTGTCGGTTGTGTCAGGTTGGATGGACCGGTTGGTCGCTGAGCGCAAATATGCCGGATGCGGGCTGCTGATTGCGCGTGCGGGCGATGTGGTTTTTGATCATGCCACCGGTCTGCGCAGTTTGGAAAATGAAAGCCCTTTTCAAAGGGACACTGTGGCGCGCATTTATTCGATGACCAAACCAGTGACCACCGTGGCCCTGATGATGCTGGTGGAGCGTGGCCTGCTGCATCTGGACGCCCCGGTCTCTGAGTTCATTCCGGCCTTTGGCACCTGCCATGCCCTCATCGAAGGCGCCACGGATCTGGGCCAGACCCAGCCCTGTGCCACCCCCACCCTGCATCAGTTGGCCACCCATACCAGCGGGCTCAGCTACCCGTTTAACCCCGGTATTCTGGCGGCGGAAATGGACGCGCAGGATCTGATCTTCCGCGCCAATCAGGGGCCGCTTGCACAGGTGGTGGATCAGGTCGCCGCGCTGCCCTTGGCCTTCACACCGGGCGCGCGCTGGGAATATTCGGTCAGCATCGACATTCTCGGCCGTGTCATCGAAGTGGTCAGCGGGCAAAGCCTTGCAGAGTTCTTTGATCGCGAGATCCTCGGCCCCTTGGGTATGACGGAAACCGGCTTTTCAGTGGTGGCAGGCACCGCGTCGCGCTTTGCGGATCTTTACACGCCGCTTGAAGGGGATGCCATGGCGCTCAATGAGGCGCGGGTGGGGGCCAATAGCCTGCGCCGGGTGGATGACAATCTGCAGTCACCCTTCCTGAATGCCGAAACCTATTCTGGCGGCGGTGGGCTTGTGGGCACCATGGATGATTACCTGCGTTTTGCGGAAATGCTGCGTCGGGGAGGCGCACTGGGGGATCAACGTCTGTTGTCCCCCCGAAGCGTCGCTTTCATGATGCGCAATCACCTCTCCGGCGATATCGCCTCCATGGGGCCACAGAGTTTTGCCGAACAACCGATGGAGGGTATGGGTTTTGGTCTTGGCGGGGCTGTGGTGCTGGATCCAGCCCGCGCCCGTTGCCCCGGCAGCGTGGGGGATTTCAGCTGGGGCGGCATGGCCTCAACGTTTTTCTGGGTGGACCCGGTCGAAGCGCTCTCCGTGGTCTTCTTCACGCAGCTGTCCCCGTCCAGCTCCTACCCGACCCGGCCTCAGCTCAAGGCGCTGGTACATGCGGCGCTCACCGGGTGATGCGCCACTGGCTGACACGAAATTCTGCGATGTTTCAGACGTCGTGAGAAGAGTTAACGGACATTGGTAGGCTAAAACTGGCGCCGACGGGATATTGACGCGATACAGACGCAATACCGATACGCCCAGAAAAGGTTAATGCCCCCCTCTGGCGCTCATTTTGAGCGCAGTCGCGCCGCGAGGGTCATCACCACAAACAACCCTGCCGCCACACAGACAATCGAGGGGCCTGCCGGGGTGTCCAGATGGTAGGATGCCATCAATCCGCCCACCGCCGCCAGCGCCCCAAGCGCCGCTGCGCCGACGGCCATGATCTCAGGAGAGCGCGCCATGGCCCGCGCGCCTGCTGCCGGAATGATCAGCATGGCCACAATCAAAAGCGCCCCGACAACCTTGATCGCCACAGCTACCACGATGGCCAGCGCAAGCGTCATAATCTGTTGTTCTCGTTGAGGATTTATTCCATTGGCATAGGCAAGATCACGGTTGAGCGTGCTGGTCAGAAGCGCCTGCCAGCGCCAGGCCATCAAGGTCACAACCAGCGCCGCCCCGGCCCAAATCACGATCAGATCTCCCTTGCTGACGGCCAGAATGTCACCAAACAGATAGGACATCAGGTCCAGCCGCACCCCTTGAAGGAACGACACAGCCACCAGCCCAAACGCCAAAGCCGAATGCGCCAGAACGCCCAGGAGCGTGTCAACGCCAAAGCCTTTTTCCGAAAGATTTGAAACGGTTAGTGCCATGGCGAGCGCAATCGCCAAGGCCCCGGCAAACACCGAAACCCCCAAAGCCAGCGAGAGCGCCACCCCAAGGATTGCCGCATGCGCTGTGGCATCGCCAAAATAGGCCATCCGCCGCCAGACCACGAAACAGCCCAGAGGTGCCGCAGCCAAAGCCACACCAACGCCCGCAAAAAGCGCGCGAATTAGAAAATCGTCAAACATATCAGTGGGATCCGCAGGTGTCATGGGCATGATCATGCCCGTGCTCATGGTGGTGATGATCGTGCTCATGGCGGTACAGCGCCAGAGCCCCATGGGTGCCCGTACCAAAGAGCGCGCGATACTCCGGTGCGGAGGCCACAATTTCCGGGGTGCCATGACAGCAGACATGCCCATTCAGACAGACCACCCGATCAGATGCGCTCATCACCACATGCAACTCGTGGCTGACCATCAAAATCGCCGCACCCGTGTCGCGTCGGACCTGTTCGATCTGGGTGTAAAGATCCGCAGAGCCAGGTTGATCAAGGCCCGTGGTGGGCTCATCCAGAATCAGCAAGTCTGGCTTGTCCATGATCGCGCGCGCCAAAAGCACCCGCTGAAACTGGCCGCCCGACAGACCCGCCATGGGACGATTGCCAAGTCCTTCAGCCCCCACCTGCGCGAGGGCCTCTTGGATTTCTCGCTTGCTGCGCTTTGTGGGCAGGGAAAGAAACCGCGCTGCCGTCAGTGGCATCGTTGCATCAATCGATAGCCGTTGGGGGACATAGCCAATACGCAGTCCCGCTTCGCGCAAAACCGTGCCACTGTCAGGCTTTAGCGCCCCAATGATGCACCGCAGCAGGGTGGATTTTCCGCTGCCGTTTGGGCCGACAATTGTGACAATCTCGCCCTTGTCGATGGTCAGATCGACATTGGAAAGCGCTTGATGGCTGCCGCGTTTGACCGACATTCTGTCAACCGTGACAAGCCTCATGCCGGGGCACCTGCCGCGTTTGTTTGCGTGCAAACCGGGCATAGGCCCTCTGCTTCCACAATGGTGGTTTCAATTGTGAAGCCAACCTTTTTCGCGGCTTCGCCCAAAGTGGTTTTCAAAGTGGCCGCTGTCTCAGCCACAGCTTCACATCCACGACAGATCAGAAAGACAGGGGTGTGGCTGTCTCCAGGATGGGCACAGGCCACATAGGCATTAAGTTTCTGAATTTTATGGACAAAGCCGTTTCCAACCAAAAAATCCAACGCCCGGTAGACCACCGGAGGCTGAGAGGCATAGCCCTCTTCTGCCAAAATACTCAGGATATCATAGGCCCCCATGGCCCGGTGTTCCTGCAGCAGAATTTCCAAAACACGACGACGGCCTTTGGTCAGGCGTAGGCCCTGTTTCGCACATGTTTCCTCTGCAGCGCGCAGGCCACCACCCACACAGGCCGCGTGGTCGTGTTTGTCAAATCCAACTGTATGCATGCAGCCTCCGTGACTTGCATTGAGCCGATCATCAATTCGACCCTTGATATAGTATAACATTTCGTCTAGAGCCAGCCCTTGAAGCGCAAAAAAGGATCGACGACATGCGATTTGCTCCCTTTGTTGTTGGCGCTGCGATGCTGGCTCTGCCCGCTCGCGCCGAAGTGCCCAACGTTGTGACAGATATTCTCCCGGTGCAAGCCCTTGTGGCAAAAGTGATGCAGGGCGTTGGTACACCAACTCAGCTCCTGCCAGCAAACCAGTCGCCACATTCTTATGCCATGCGCCCGTCAGAGGCGCGGGCCCTGCAAAATGCCGATCTGGTGTTTTGGATTGGCGCAGAGCTCTCGCCTGCGATGGAAGAGGCGATTGAAAGCCTTGTGAGTGAAGGCGAGGCGGTGTCCTTGCTACATCTCAATGGCACGCGTGAACTGGAATTCCGCGAAAGCGAAACTTTCCTGAAGCTGTCTCTGTCTGAAGGTGGCGATGATCATGACGACCACGGTCATGGCGATGGTGACCATGATGATCATGCCGAAGAAGGCCATGATGAGCATGACCATGAAGACGGCGATCATGAAGAGCATGGCCACGATGATCATGCGGACGACACACATGATGATCACGCCCATGACGACGCGCATGCGGACGAGGGTCACGACGACCATGCGCATGACAGCCACGATGGACATGACCATGACGGTGTGGACCCTCACGCTTGGCTCGACCCGCAAAATGCTCACTTCTGGCTTGAAGCTGTCGCTGAGAAACTGGCTGTTGCGGACCCCGAAAACGCAGACACATATCGCGCAAATGCCAAATCCGCACAGGCTGAGCTGGATACAGCCATTGCGGCAATCAGCAAGCAGTTGGCGCCATATGGAGACCATGGGTTTGTCGTGTTTCACGATGCCTATCAGTATTTTGAAACCCGTTTCGGCCTGAATGCATCCGGCGCCATTCTGAGCGGCGACGGCGCAGCCCCAAGCGCGGCGCGTCTACAAAGCGTGCGGACCACCCTGATGGAAAACAACATCAGCTGCGTTTTCACCGAGCCGCAGTTCAATGACAAAGTGGTGCGTGCGATCAGCGACGGTCTGTCGCTGCATTCCGAAGAGCTTGACCCTCTGGGCGTAGCTTTGGAAGAGCCAGATTATCTCCTGCTGATCCAGCAGCTGGCCAACCAGTTTGAGGCCTGCCTGTCACATTCCTGATCGGTCGGCTTACTAGGTCCAATACAATTCGGCGGGGCGTATTTCGAAGGAAATATGATGCGCCCCGCCCTCTAGGTCAGACACCGTATGATTGGTCAGTGCCCGCCAATAGGGCTGAATCGTGACCGCATCTTCCTGCAACAAACGCGCGCCTTTGGCGACAAGATCTCGGCGCTTTGAGATGTCAATGGTGCCGACAGCGGCATCCACAATCGCGTCAAATTCCGGATTGCTGTACCCAAACTCATTCCAGGCTTCACCGCTGCGATAGGCGAGTGCCCAGATCTGCACCCCCAGCGGACGGTGGTTCCAGTCGGTTGTGCTGAAAGGGAAGCGATTCCAGTTGTCCCAATACACCATGCCGGGCACGATTGTGGTCTTTGCGCTAAAGCCCGCATCGCGCAGTTGGGCCACAACCGCGTCGGTGGTGTTCTTGCGCCAAGCGTCATCAATGGTGTGGACTTCGATCTCGAAATTTTCCATCCTCAGCTCTTTGAGCGCCGCAAGAGCAGCCCCCGGGTCATGGTCTGGTGATCCGACGTCACTGTATTCTGGATGGGCAGGCCCGATATGATGGTTCTGCGCCACGGCACCCCGTCCAGCGTTGCCAAGCTCCAGCAAGACTCCATTGTCCACGGCTTTGAGGATGGCCTGTCGCAAGCGCTTGTTTGCATAAGGTTTGCGGCCAGCAATCTCCGCGGATTGGTTTGGGCGCACCACGACGGTGGCCATGGACAGAAGCTCGTTCTTACTCCAGCCCTCCATGGCGCTAATGACATCCGCATACTCCCCGTCCACCGAGTAGGTCATGTCGATCTCGCCCTGCGCCGCCACTTTGGCCCATGCGGCCGGGTCCGTCCCCAGATCGAGGAACTCTATCCGATCCACCCAAGCGCCCTGCGCAGCCCCCCACCAGATATGATCCGGATTGCGTGTCAAAACCGCTTTTTGGCCGACCTCAAAAGACTCTGGCACATACGGTCCCGTGCCGATTGGGTTTGCGATCATGCGGTCTGCGTCAAAACTCTCGTGCACAATGGCCGCAGGATAATCTGACATGCTCGGGATCAGTGTCACATCTGGACGCGGCAGATGCAATATGACGGTGTGATCGTCTACAATTTCAATGGCGTCCGTCAGGGCCATATCTGTCTCTGGATCAATCAGCACGGCAAAGCGCCCAGCCATGGAGTTGCCCGCAATGCGGCGGTCACACCAACCAGCTATGTTGCGCGCCACATCCTGCGCTGTGAAAGCATCGCCATTGTTCCAAGTCACGCCTTTGCGCAAATGCAGATGATAGGTTTTGGCATCCTCAGAAATGTCCCAGCTTTTCAGCAGGGCAGGCCGGAACGTGCCATCGTTTTCGTAGGTCACCAGATATTCCAGCCATCCTCGCGTGATGTTTGCCATTTGCGGCCAGTCAAACAAACGCGGGTCCTTGAGCGCACGCACATCTTGTTGAATGCGCACGTTGCCGCCCCGTTTTGCGGAGGCTACGGCGCTGGCTGGTACGGTCATGCCCAGCAGGCCGTAAGCGGTTGCTGTCGACGCGCCAAAAGCGCTGGCCAGAGCAAGAAATTCCCGTCGGCTGGTCCTGTCCTCATGCGCGGTAGGGGCCTGATCAATCAAGGTTTGTGGCAGGGGCTTTCCGGTGCGGGTTAGAAAGGGCATCTGGCTCTCATCACTGGCTGTGGTGTTGATCTGCGTCTGATCCTGACCTGTGGATGTGAAAGAAATATCAAATATCATAGGGCCAAGGGCGGACAGCGGGTCGCTATGATCATAGCCCAGAAGAGACGTATCGCAATTCACATTCCCTGCAGACGCTGTGTTCCCCGCAGACCTCAGCGCGCAAAACTTTGCTCACGTGACCTGCATGTCGCTTGTCGGTGTGTTAGGACAGCACAAACAAGAAGCAGAGATCACAGACTTGCGCATTCTCAGCGTCACAACCATGCGAAACGAAGCCCCCTATCTTTTGGAATGGGTGGCGCACCACCGTGCGGCGGGGGTGACAGACTTTCTGATATTCTCCAATGACTGTGACGATGGCACCGATGCGCTGCTCAACGCCTTGGCGCAGGCCGGCGAGGTGACCCACGTTCCCCATGTGCCTGTTGCGGGCAAAAGCATCCAGTGGCAGGCGCTTCGCCAAGCTTGGAAACATCCGTTGCGTAAGGCCGCCGATTGGATTTTGGTGAGCGATGTCGATGAGTTTCTCAATATCCATGTCGGTAATCACGGCATTTCGGATCTCTTGGCTGCGGTGCCAGAAGACACCGACGCCGTTTTGCTGCCGTGGCGGCTCTATGGTCACAATGATCAGGTCAGTATCGTGGATCACCCGGTGACGGAACAGTTCACGCGCTGCATCCCTGCCGATGCACAATATCCTGTCGCAGCAGGGCTCTTTAAAACGCTCTTTTCGACCAAAGGCCCATTCAATCAGCTTGGCGTGCATCGCCCAAAACAAAAAGATCCAGATAAAGCCCGCCTGCCTAAGATCGTGGATGGATCTGGCAACCCTGCACATCCGTTTTTGGCGCAAACCCCAAGCCGCCTGTCACTCTTTGGTCTGGGGGGCGGTCGCGATCTGGTAGAACTCAATCATTATTCTGTGCGCTCCGCAGCGGCCTTCGCGCTGAAGGCGGAGCGGGGATTGCCCAATCGTGCTTCCAAGCCGATTGATCTTGCCTATTGGGTGGAGCGCAATTTTAACACCGAGCCCAACACCTCCATCGCGCAGATGCGCCCTGCCACGCAGGTGGAATACGACCGTCTTGTATCGTTGCCGCGGGTGCGGCAGCTCCATGATGCGGGCCTGCACTGGCATCAGGCGCGTTTTGAACATCTTGTGCGCCAACCGGATGTTCAGGAGTTGATGGTGCAGGTTCTTTGCGCGGGCAGCAGCCAGGTGCCCCCCCGCCATTTGCAGCGACAGCTGATTCAGTGGTATCAGGACACTACAACAAACAAAGAATGATGCCTTGCAGACCGCCGGGCACGCAAAAGACGAGCAGGGACCATCAGATGGGCAAAGCTGCCTTTGAACTGTGTACCATGACCCATGTGTCCGTGGCGGACGCGGCAATTTTGGCCTGTCTGGCGGATCCGGCGGAAGACAGCCCGCAGGCGCAGGTTTTCTTTAAGACAGGCACAGACATAGATCAGGTCAAGGCCGGGCCGGATACGGAAATCCTCTCCGCCAAAAGTGTGGGCAATGGGCTGATTTTGCGCCTCGCGCACAACGGAACGCCCTCTGTGCTTGTTGGTGGCGAAACCTGCGAGTTGCCCCCGATTTCCCCGGATTTTGAGCGCTTTTCCGGGTTGAATGTGGCGTTGGCAGTGCGCAATGGCGAAACAGCGGAGCGGACGCTGGACTGGCTGCGCTACCATGTCAAACATCACAAACTGCAAGCGGCAGTCATTATTGACCGGGCCCAGCCGGAAACCGATCAGAGTTTTGTGTCTCAGCTCAGGGAAGCTGTTGATGAGATCAATGGTCTCAAACACGTGTTGGTCTTGCGAATGGATGTTCCTTTGGGGCAGGCGGGATTGCCGCCGGAGCCCCATCCGATCAATGCGCCTGACGCGCCGGGCAAGGACCGGATGGAGGTGCCATCTGCATCGCCATGGGATGCGCCCTTGGGGGAGTTGCAGCTCTATGAATTGATCCGTCACCGCTGGCTCAATACAGCTCGTGCGGTCGCTCAGCTTGATATTTCCGATCTGGTGGGCGCGATCAATGGCCCGGGCACCAAGGGGGGGAACCTCTTTGATATGGCCGTGAAATCCTCTTCTGGGGTGGTCACCTTGGTCGGGCAGCATTGCTACCCGTGGCGCGTGCGCAATGGGGAGGCGGTCAGCCATGGAGACCACATCTGTGTGCAATTTGATGCTGTCAAAATGCGGCGCCGTTGGGTGGTTGCGCCGACAAAAACACCCGCAGAGGTGGTCTGGCGGCTGATCCGGGTGGTTGGAGTTCAGCCCAAAGAGGACGAATGGGTAAAATTCTATCGCTGCATGGGGCTGCGCCACGATGCCAGTGAATGGGCCATCGTGCCCAAGACCTCTCTGATTGAAGACGCGGATCTGGTGAAGCTCGCCAAGAAACGTTTCAATCACAAACCTCTGCGCACTCCCGAAATTGCCGCCCCTAAGGTCAACCCCGCCGACAATGATGTGGCCATCATCACCTGTATGAAAAACGAGGGCCCCTTTATCCTTGAGTGGTTGGCCTATCACCGCGCCATCGGGGTGAAGGATGTGCTGGTCTATACCAACGACTGTAACGACGGCACGGATAGCTTTTTGGATTTGCTGCAAGAAAAAGGGTATGTGCAACACCGCGAGAACCCCTTCAAAGGCACGAACCTCAAACCTCAGCATGCGGCCTTGCAAGCCGGTGAAAGTGAGCCGGTCATTCAGAATGCCGACTGGGTGATCTCCATGGATGTGGATGAATTCATCAATGTCAAAACCGGCAATGGCACTCTGGCCGCCTTGTTTGAAGCCGTGGGGGATGCCAATCTGATCTCCTGCACTTGGCGGCTTTTTGGCAATTCAGATGTACATGAATATGCGGATGCGCCGCTTATGGCACAGTTTACGCGCTGCGCGTTGGAACAGACCCGCAAACCGCATCAGGCCTGGGGGTTTAAAACGCTCTATCGCAACATCGGCTTGTTTAAAAAACTTGGGGTGCATCGTCCCAAAGGGCTGAACCCGCAGCTCTGGTCCCATATCAATTGGGTGAACGGCTCCGGCAAACCGTTGCCCAAAGATATGTATCGCAATGCCTGGCGTTCCACTGTCCCAACAGTGGGTTATGATTTGGTGCAGCTCAACCACTATGCCGTGCGCTCTGCGGAGAGCTTTTTGGTGAAACGCGATCGGGGGCGGGTGAACCACGTGGATCGCGATCAGGGCATGGCCTATTGGTTTCGCATGAACAACAACACCGAAGAAGAGACCTCCATTCAGCGCATGATCCCCTTGATGCAAGCCGAAATGGATCGTCTGTTATCAGATCCCGAAATTGCCGAGGCACATGCCTTTTCAGTGGATCGCCATCGCGCAAAAATTGACGCGCTTAAGGCCACGTCAAACTATGCCAAGTTTTATGAAGATCTCACCAGCCCCCGTCAGGAGCGTTTGGCGCGTTTGCATCCACATTTTGGCGCAAACGTCTTTCTCGCTGGGCCAGAAGTGATCCCGGATTGGGTGGTGGAGCGTGATCTGCCGGAGGATTTTTTCTTCACGGTGGACAAGCAAGATACAGCCCACTAAGGCAAATTTTCGTGGAATTACAGAAGACAAGGTCAGGGTTTCCACGTAAACTGTTTCCAAATAGAGAACAAAAGGTACAGGTAAAATGGTGAAGCTTCCCGAGATTGCATCGCTCTGGATTGGCGGGCAGCTGTCATGGTTAGAGCAGCTTTGTCTCAAGTCGTTTGCCGATGCGGGGCACCACACCACGCTGTACAGCTATGAAGAGATCCCCAACGTCCCAGAGGGCGTGCATACGGCAGACGCCGCAGAGATCTTTCCGGGCGAGCCGATGCATCGGCATGTGCGCACCGGCAGCCCAGCCATTCACGCCGATCTTTGGCGGCTCAATCTGCTAAAGCAGACGGATAAAATCTGGGTGGATGCCGATGTCTATTGCTATCGCCCGTTCAACTACACCCGCCAATCCGTCTTTGGTTGGGAAAAAGATGGGCTGGTATGTAATGCAGTTCTGGGCCTGCCGAAAACCTCGCGTGCGCTCAATGCAATGCTGGAATTTTTTGAGGATGAATATGCCATTGGCCCTTGGCTGAAGCCTTGGCAGCAAAAGGAATTGCAGGCAGAAAAAGACGCTGGCCGCCCGGTCCATATGACGGCGCAGAACTGGGGCTTTACCGGCCCCGCAGCGGTGACGTACTTTCTGCAGCAATCGGGTGAAATCAAATATGCGGAGCCAGAGGCGGCGTTTTATCCGGTGTCCTTCAAAGACCGCAATAAGATGATCCAAAGCCGCTTTAACATCGAAAAAGACTGGCTCACGGAAGAGACACGCGGGGTGCACTTCTGGGCACGCCGGATGAAGCCGCGCCTGCAGGAAAAAGAAAATAACCGTCCGCGCCGTGGGTCCTTCATGCACCAGGTCATGTTGAAGCACGACATTGATCCGGATGCGGCGCTGATCCCAGCGAAGAAGACCATCCATAAGGCGCCCGTCGAAGATCCCGCGTTTCAGGCGGAGGTGGCGATTGAATCGCTGAAGGGCGAAGCTTCTGTGGAAAAATTGTCACGCGACTATCTGGTGGAAACCGGCCTGATCAAGAAGTGGCGGACCCAGTTGATTGAAGGGGCGCCAAGCCTTTTTCAGGAGGGCTGAGTGTGGCTGACGGGGATATCACAACCGACGCTGCGCCCAGTCAGGCAGAATGGAAAAGCAATCTCAAAGTCATCGGGGCCGAGCAGGGTTTTTTTGAGGAGCTGGGGGAGCAACACTCCGCGCTCTACATCAAACAGGGCGGCACGCTGATTGTCACCTTTGAAAACCTTGATCACGTCTATGAGGGCGGCGCAGAGCGCATGCCGTGGGGGCATGGTTTTGTCACATCACGCGGCTGGTCGATGCTGGGGCTTATGGCCCATGACTGGACGTGGTATCGCGATGAAGCGGTTTTTGATTTCTTCGATCGGCTGCGTGCGGATGGTTTTTTTGAACAGTTTGACAAGGTGGTTTTCTATGGGGCGTCCATGGGGGCCTATGCGGCGGCTGTGTTCTCTTCTGCCGCTCCCGGTGCAACGGTCATCTGTATTTCGCCGCAAGCCACGTTGGATCGTGAGGTTGCCAGTTGGGAGACGCGCTACCGCAAAGCATGGCGTCGAGATTTCAATGGGCGTTATGGCTATGCACCAGACATGCTGACAGCCGCCAAGGAAGTCAGCATTTTCTACGATCCACGCATGGGGACCGATGCCATGCATGCGGCGCTGTTTCGAGGAGACAATATCCGCAAGTATCGCTGTCGCTACATGGGGCACCGCATTGCCTCCCTGTGGATTTTGATGGGGCAACTCAAACCCGTCATTGAAAAATGCGTCGCGGGTGAAATGACAGCGGATGTGTTTTACACCATGATGCGGACTCGCCGTGAGGTGACCCGCTATCAGAAAGAAATGCTGCGCACCGTGTTGGATGACGGGCGGCCTTGGCTCATCGCAAACTATTGCGCAGCTGTTTTGGCCCGGCGACGCGGGCCTAACTTCCGTAAGGCGCTGCGCGCGGCGCGGGCGCAATTGAAAGGCGGCTGATCAGGAGCGGCGCAGCGTGTCGCCGAAGCTGATGGTGGGGGCCAGCGTGACAGAGGCATCGCGCTCTTTGCCCTCCACGCGCGCTGCAATGATCTCAGCGGCTTTGGTGCCAATCTCCCGGCGACAGGCATCCATCGTTGCCAGTTGGCGTGGCAGGCCCTGAAGCAGTTCGACACCGTTAAATCCGGCCAGTCCCACTTGTCCGGGCACATCAATGCCTTTCTCCAAAAGGTAGAGCAGACCACCAGCGCCGATCATATCATTGCTGTAGTAGATGAAATCCACATCCGGGCTGCGCTCTAAAACGGCTTCAGTCATCTCACGCCCTTTGGCCAGTGCAGAGCCGCCAGAGTAAAATTCGCGGTCCACCACCTCAACGCCGGATTTGGCCAACACTTCGGTGAAGCCTTCAAAGCGTTTGCGTGCGCGATGGTCCAGCGGCATCTTGGTGCCGAGGAACGCAATTTTCTTATAGCCCGCCTCAAGGATGGATGCGGCCATTTCCCGGCCTGCGCGACGGTGCGAAATCCCCACCATCGCATCAACAGGCTCGCCATCGGTATCCATGATCTCCACAACGGGAATGCCGCTGGCGTTGAGCATGGCGCGCGATGCTTCGGTGTGTTCAAGCCCGGCGATGATCACGCCGGACGGCCGCCATGAGAGCATCTCATAAAGCACTTTTTCTTCCTTTTCAGGAAGGTAATCGGTTACGCCAACAACCGGTTGAAGCTCTGTATCTTCGAGAACCTGACTGATCCCGCTCAGCACTTCCGGGAAAACCATGTTGGACAGCGAGGGGATGATCACCGCCACAAGGTTCACGCGCTGGCTGGCCAAGGCACCGGCGATTTTATTGGGCACATACCCCAGTTCTTTGGCAGCCGTGAGCACCTTGTCGCGTGTGGCGGGTGACACATCACCCCGATTGCGCAATACGCGGCTGACCGTCATTTCAGACACCCCCGATGCTTCGGATACGTCGCGGAGGGTCAAAGAACGGTTCTTTTGTGTCACAGAGCATCATCCCAATAAGGTCTTTTGGAATGTTATCGCGAACTGTCACGCAGGTTCAAGCGTCAGCTTCATTACAATACGCATAGCTTCAACCATCGGCGGAAAAAGCAAAGCACTCCACAGGCTCTTTCACATTGTGCAGTGAGACCGCGCCGAGTGCTTTGCAACCCCTTTCATGGCGTGCCACCTGCTTTGTCACAACAATCCTGTGGCCGACTGTTTTGCCGTAATCTCCGAGCCGCGCCGCCACATTGGCGGGGCGCCCGATCACGGTGAAATCCAGTCGCTCTCTGGAGCCCACATTGCCATAGGTCACCTGCCCGTAGGAAATGCCAATGGAACACTCGCAGCAGTGGCTTGGATCGTTTTGGCGCATGGTTTCCAGCTGTTGTACAATTTCCCGCGCGGCCTGCAATGCGTCTGCCCCCGCATCAGAGCCTGTTTCCGTGTCTGGAAACACAGCCAGAACAGCGTCGCCAATGAATTTCAGAACTTCCCCGCCGTGCGCATCCACGATGGCAGAGGTCGTGTCAAAGAAGGTATTCAGCAGGTCAATATAGGCTGCGCGTCCCAGATCTTCTTCCAGTTTGGTGGAGCCGCGCAAATCACAGAACATGATTGCTGCGTTGATGTCATCACCATCGCCGCGTCGGATCTCGCCCCCCAAAACCCGCGCGCCGGTGCGCGCGCCCACGTAGGTTTCCAGCAGCGACTGGGCGTTTTCTTTCTGCGTGAAGACCTCAAAAAAGCGGCTGATCACGCTGGAGACTTCGAAGATCAGGCCAAGGTTGGCGGTTGTGAAGCCTTTGGGATGATCGCTCGTCAACGTCAGCACGTTGATTTGCCCATTAGAGAAGAATAGCGGCATGGCGACATAGTCGGTGGCCCCTTCGGCCTTCAGATCCCGCATGATGGGAAATTGCATGTCCTCTTCGGGCACATCGAGGCGCTGGCGTATGCCGCCGAGCCCCTGTGACACATGGCGCAGGGGGGAATTCACAAAGCTGGGGTGGTCATGCACCTCATAGGAGGGGGCGAAGGTGGTGATTTCATTTGTATCGCGGGACCAGATGTAGTTTTTTCCGGCGATCATCGGATGCAAAGACCAAATCATGGCCGCCATCCGTTTGACGGCGATGCCGCTGTCTTCCATCTTTCGCCCCAACGCCGCCAAGAAGTCTGCCGGTGTTGTCGCGCTGGCGGCACCCCGCATCAACCAATCCACCAGAGGGCCGGTGATATTGCCGTCCGCAACTGGATCCAACTGCGCACCGCCAAAATCAATCTCTGCTTCAGCATTGGGCATAAAGCCAATGTGCCCATTGATGGCGCTGCTTTCTGGTAAGGCGTCATCATAACACCAGACCCCATTTTCAATCACGTCATCCGGAAGCTGGATATCATGATAACGGGCCGTGCCTTTGAAGGGGCAGAAAGTCTTGAGCGCTGTATGCTCTGAAAGGGGCGCCACTATGTCGGCCCGTGGCACATAGACTTGGGGGGGCAGGCGGGTCTCATACATGACTTTTGCCCGCGTGCTCTGCGCCAGGACAACGCCACGACGTGAGATCGTCACCGTGGCCTCAATGGGCTGGATGTCAATGCCGTAGCCGGCGTTGCTTCCCAAATGTGACCCTTCCATAGCAGGCTCCTTCCGGTCGCAGCTGTGCCCGCTCAAATGTGAGGAGAGAGGCACCGACAAGCAAGTCTCCCCTCATCACATCCTTTAGAGCACTTCGATGACGTCCTTGTCGATGGACAGGACATAGCCCTTGCGCGCAATGTTTTTCACCAGCAACTGGCTGACCATCTGATTTCCCAGAGAGTCTCTCAGGCGTTTGATGCGCGTGGCCCCGGCGGCCTCATCGCAATCCACAGAAGGCTTGCCGGAAATCACGCTTTCCAGCGCAACACCTGAAAGCACCTCATCATCCATGCGCGCTTCTGCCAGCACCGAAAGAGTTTCCATAGCGGCATCGGTGAGCTTGAAGCCCATTTCGTTCAGATAGACGGTTTTTTCCTCCCGGCTCACGATCAGGGACGTCACCTGTATGCCTGCGCGCTCAATCTGCGCCATGCGCCGGTTCATCATCACCAGAGCCACCAGAAACACCAATGCGGCAATCATCATCGCCGTGGCAAACACCAGCAGCACGGTGATCACCATGCGATAGCTTGTCAGCGTGTCTGCAAAGGCCGTGCCGGATTGGGCCAGAATTTCCAGCAGCTTGATTTCCGCAGGCCCGGTCAGCGCGTCATTTTCGAGAAAGAGCTGCTCAACACGGGCGTTGAAAGCATTGGCATCCGGCAAGGTTAGCAACAGCAATGCCGCCCCCGCCAGCAGGATGGCGACAATCACGCCAATGCCAATTGCTACAATTCGCCCGCCGCTGCGCCGCGTCTCAATAACGGAGGTAGAACTGTCCTGCACTGGCTTCCTTTCCGGCAAGTTGAGAGCTGTCAAACACGGAGAGAACATTTAACAATGTCCAGCCGTCTTGCCCAATGCGCGCGGCGACTTCCCGCTGTGCCGAAGCTTTGTCGCAGCCGTTTTGCAAAACGACCACACCATAATGCAGCCGCAGGGGGGCGTCTTTTTTGGCTTTGTAGTCGGCATAGCACTCTGCTGCGCTGGCTGTTGTCGGCAGCGAGAGCGTCAGTGAGAGGGCCACCGCACACAGGGCGTATGTGAGCATGTTTTTCATGGGGTTACCCTGCGCTGAACCGGATTGATATTCAATAACCAAAGCCTTTTGAAGCGCGGATATCCCATAACAAGACGCTGATATTGTGAGATTTTCGGTGGGTGGGCGAAACAGATTGTGTCTTCCGGACAAAGCGCCGGGTTTTCATACACACACTCACAAGGATGCCTCTCATGACTTCCAAGACGTTCATCGCTTCCGTGCTCAGCCTCGCCATTTTGGTCACGGGCATTTCCGCCCCACGTGCGCAGGCACTGGATGAAGACGGCATTGCCGCGCTGCTCTTTGGGGTGACGGCACTGGCCGTCATTGGGGCCGCCGTGGCGGACGATAAGAAGGACCGCCGCCCTGATCCCAAGCCCACCCCTAAGCCGGTCAAGCCCAACAAACCCAACAAGAAGGCGTGGTTGCCAAGCCATTGCTCCAAGCGCTTTGAAACGCGCAATGGTCGGGTCATTCAAGCCTATGGTCAGCGTTGCCTATTCCGGGCGCAATACCCCGCCTACAACTTGCCTGAGAAATGCTACGTGCAGCGCAAGGGTGCGAAAGGCCGTATCGCGGGCTACCGCACCCAATGCCTGAGCCGCCACGGCTACAAAGTCACCTACCGCTGATCAGATCCCCATCGAGCAGGGAAGGCGGGCGCAAGACCCGCCAAGGCCGGAGCGTCCCCCATGCGCTTCGGTCTTTTTTCTTGCGCGGACAGGAGGGGACGTGTTTGTCACGTTTCATGACACATCCTGACTATTCTTTCGAAGCCGCCGCCCGTGCTCTTGGCGCAACCCGCATCGCCGGAGTGGACGAGGTTGGACGAGGGCCCTTGGCTGGTCCTGTAACCGCCGCCGCCGTCGTGCTCGACCCTGAAAACATCCCCGAAGGTCTAAATGACAGCAAGAAGCTCTCGGCCAAAAGACGCGATGTTTTAGCAAAAGATATCCACAGGCTCGCAGAGGTCTCAATTGTGCACGTCTCGGTCGCAGAAATTGACGAACACAACATCTTGCGTGCCAGTCACATCGCCATGGAGCGGGCCGTTGCAGGGCTTTCAATGGCGCCGGACCATCTGTTGATTGATGGCAATATGATCCCCAAAGGGCTTACAATACAGTCTCAAGCGGTGGTTAAAGGGGATGCCAAATCCCTCTCAATTGCGGCGGCTTCCATTGTTGCAAAGACATCACGCGACGCTTTGATGATGGATTTGGCGCAACAGTTTCCGGGCTATGGATGGGAAACAAATGCCGGTTATCCCTCGCCAAAACACAAAGCAGCGTTGATTGAATTGGGGGTTACCCCACATCATAGGCGTTCGTTTAAGCCCGTCCACAATATCTTGTATCAAGGCAAAAACTAACGCGCTGATTCAAAAAAACAAATTGACGAAGATTCCGGTTTGACTCAAACTTATCCACATCAACGAGCGCACTAAAAAAACCGCGCCGTAATGAGGCAGAGTATGAAAACCATGACAAAAGCGAAGGGCGCATCCGCGCTCCCGATCAATAGTATTTTGTCCGGAGACTGCATCGAAGTGATGAACAGTCTGCCGGAGAATTCCGTCGATCTGATCTTTGCAGACCCGCCCTATAACCTTCAGTTGAAGGGTGAGCTGCACCGTCCGGACAACTCTAAAGTCGACGCGGTGGATGATGAGTGGGATCAATTTTCCAGCTTCGCCGCCTATGATAAATTCACCCGCGCGTGGCTCAAGGCGGCCCGCCGCCTGCTCAAGCCCAACGGCGCGATCTGGGTGATTGGCTCTTACCACAACGTATTCCGCATGGGAGCGGAACTCCAAAATCAGGGCTTCTGGATTCTGAACGATGTGGTTTGGCGCAAATCCAACCCAATGCCCAACTTCCGTGGCAAGCGTTTCACCAACGCACATGAGACCATGATCTGGGCCTCCAAATCTGAAGGTGCCAAATACACCTTCAACTACGAAGCTCTGAAATCCCTGAACGAAGGTGTTCAGATGCGCTCTGACTGGGTGCTGCCGATCTGCACCGGTCATGAGCGTCTGAAAGATGAAAACGGCGACAAAGCCCATCCAACGCAGAAGCCGGAAAGCCTGCTGCATCGCGTGCTGGTCGGAGCGACCAATCCGGGCGACGTGGTGCTGGATCCGTTCTTTGGAACCGGCACAACCGGCGCTGTGGCCAAGATGCTCGGCCGTGAGTTCATCGGCATCGAGCGCGAAGCGGCCTATCGCAAGGTTGCGGAAAAGCGCATCGCAAATGTACGCAAGTTTGACCGTGAGGCGCTTCAGGTTTCCACCTCCAAACGCGCCGAGCCGCGCGTGCCTTTTGGCCAGCTTGTGGAACGTGGCATGCTGCGTCCGGGGGAGGAGCTTTACTCGCTCAATGGTCGTTACAAAGCCAAGGTGCGTGCGGATGGCACTCTGATTGGCGGCGACATCAAAGGCTCGATCCATCAGGTTGGAGCCCATCTGGAAGGCGCACCAAGCTGCAATGGTTGGACCTATTGGTCCTACAAGCGGGAAGGCAAAAAAGTGCCCATTGATCTGCTCCGTCAGCAGATCCGCGCGGAAATGGCGACACGCCCAAACTGATCTGTCAGTCACAGCAACAAAGCAATAAGCCGGAAGAATACCGCCGGTGCCTGTTGCCGAACTGACTAGACAGGCACCTATACTTGCCCCGCCGGTTTTCTGGCGGGGCTTTTTGGTGGATAAGGGGTGTCAGCACGTTCCCAGCGCTTATCTCAGGCTCAGACTATGGAGGGCCCAGGTCATGGCCAATCATCCGACACCATCGCAGCCGTCGCGCGCGTCTGATCTTGTCGCAGCCTTACCTGCGGGTGCCGAGGGGGCAGTACAGGAAGACGCCTATACCGAGGCGGCGCTGGAATTTCATAAGCGGCAAGGGCTGGACCTCTCTGTAAAGGTCCGCTGGGTTGCCATGTCGGTGATCGGGGTTTTCCTGCTCTGTGTCGCGCCTTGGCCACAAGTGTTCTACTATGAGTTCATTCTGTTTTTGCTCTGTGTGAATGGCTGGTGGATCCGCCGCATGGGGCGGGTTGGGCGCTCACGTACAGAACTGTTTCTGATCTTTGTGGATCTGCTGTTGATGGTGGTGGGGATCATTGGCCCCAATCCGATTGGTCTGGATGACTGGCCGCAGGCGATGCAGTATCGCTTTGGCAATTTTAACTACATGTTCCTCATTCTGGCGGTCGGGACATTGGCCTATTCTTGGCGCACGGTGGTCGCCATCGGCGTATGGACGGCGATGATGTGGGCGGCTGCACTTGGCCTGTCTCTGTGGCTGACGGAGCCAGTGCCGGGCATGAGCGAAGCGGTGAAGGCCGCTTTGCCGGGGTGGCCGGATCTGTTCCGGCTGATTGATCCCAACGAATTCAACATTCAACTCCGCTTGCAGGAAATGGTGGTGTTCGTCCTTGTGGCTGTCACACTTGGTCTGAATGCCCGGCGCTTCAATCTCTTATTGCGCTCCAACGCGGCGCTTGAGCGGGAGCGCACCAATCTGTCGCGCTATTTTTCGCCCAATGTGGTGGAAGAGCTCAGCCAGAACGATGAGCCGCTCAAGCAAATCCGCAATCATGACATCGCTGTGCTGTTTGTGGATATTGTCGGCTTTACCGAATTTGCCGCCCTGCGCCGCCCCGAAGAGGTGATTGAAACCCTGCGCGACTTTCATGGGCTTATGGAGCAGGCGGTCTTTGCCCATGAGGGCACATTGGATAAATACTTGGGGGATGGGTTGATGGTGACCTTTGGCACGCCCAGCCCGTCAGATCATGATGCGCAGAACGCTTTGCGCTGTGTGCGTCAGATGATGCATGATGTGGATGTGTGGAACGATGCGCGCATCGCGCGGGGGCAACCGCCCCTACGGGTTGGCTTTGGCGCTCATTATGGGCCTGCGGTTCTGGCGGACATCGGGGCCAACCGGCTGGAGTTTGCCGTTGTCGGCAATACCGTGAATGTGGCCTCCCGTCTGGAAAGCATGACGCGCGGTCTGAATGCCCGTCTGGTGATCAGCGATGCGATGCGGACCGAAGTGCTGAAAGAGGGCGGTGACGCATGTTTGACTGGGCTGCAGAAGTTCTCAGATCAGGATGTGCGTGGTGTGGCGGAAAAACTCACGGTATGGGCCTTCGCCCGCCCTGAGAACCACGGTATTTAGCGCGGCATCGGGGTCTTGCCTTTGTTGTAGGCATGCCAGTCCGTAATCTCCGGATAGTACTGCGCCCGCCATGCCCGCACACGGGGGTTCATCACCTTTTTCCAGAGCGGCGGGATCATCGCCGCCACTGTCATCACGGGATAGCCAAAGGGCAGTTGCGGCGCCTCTTGGTCAGTATAGTTCTGCAGCAATGGAAAGCGTCGATCTGGCTTATAGTGATGATCTGAATGGCGTTGCAGATTGATCAGCAGCCAGTTGGAGGCCTTGTGCGCTGCATTCCAACTGTGATGGGGGCGGACATGTTCGTATTTGCCATCACCGAGATGCTTGCGGGTCAGCCCATAGTGCTCAACGTAGTTCACCAGCTCCAGCTGCCAGATCGCGATATAGGCCTGCCAGATGAAAAGCAGGCCGCCCAGCCAACCGCCAATGATACAGGCCAGCAGCAACATGCCGCCTTGCAAGGCCCAGTAGCGGAAAAACGGGTTGCTCAGATCTGTCCAAGGCAGGCTCTTGCGCGCCAACATGGCTTTCTCCGCTTTGAAAGAGGACTTGAGAGAGCCAATTAAAACCCTTGGGAAGAAGCGGTGAAACCCCTCATTGTAACGTGCGGTGACCGGGTCACGGGGCGTGCCCACATAGCGATGATGCACCAGAAGGTGTTCGCTGCGAAAATGGGAATACAGCACCATGGCCAACAGTAAATCCCCTAGCCAGCGCTCATATTTGGGCTGCTGATGCATCAACTCGTGGCTGTAGTTTATGCCAATGGTGCCGGTGATCACACCGACGCCAAAAAACAGTCCAATCAACGCGCCCATGCTCAGATGATCGACCCGTGTGGCGTACCAGATCAGACCAAACAGCGTTACAAATTGCAGCCACGGCCAGATCAAGGTGACCAGTCGATACCATTTGAGATCCGCATCGGAGCTGTTGAGATCCGCATTTTCAAGATTCAAACCCGTGACAGCATCCAGCGCGGCAAAAAGATACCATGTGGTGATGGGGACCAGAAGAACCCACCATCCGCCAAACATCGCTGTTGTCCAGACAAGGGGCACCAGAAGCAATGAACACCAAAACGGCAGTGCACTGGAAAATTTTGCCAATTGTGCAGACGACACCATGACTTAGCCCCTCACGTTCGCTTGGGCAAACTATGCGTCGAAGTTGCCTGCGGTGCAATGCGCTCAGGTGCCGCGATACAGATCATAAGCTTTGCGCATCGCTGTGGGCAGATCACCGGGATCAAAATCCTCGGCTTCCACAAAGCTGCCGACCGTAGGGGTGCGGTCCATCGGTACAAGCGCGGTGCAAATTTTCAGGCGCAGATGAAAATGCGTAAAGGTATGGCGCGCTTCGGTATTGAGGGTTTTCCACTCCGCCTTGATGGGCGCGTCATGTACAGGGGCATCGTTTTCTTGCCAGTCTGAGCCGGGCCAGCCCAGCATGCCGCCAAGCAA
>NZ_CYPW01000006.1:0-140485 GCF_001458175.1 Shimia marina | reverse complement strand
TTTTGATTTTCTTGGGCAAGTCTGCCGCTGTGCCGGCCAGGCGCGCCTGACATGGCGTGCGCCATGGGCACAGACCACAGGCCGGGTTGCGGGGGGAACATATCGTGGCACCCAGATCCATCACGGCCTGTGCATAGTCGCCGGGCCGTTCCTGTGGGGTCAGGCTTTCCGCCAGATCGGTCAGTTCGGGTTTCGCGGTTGGCAGCGGTGTATGCACATCGAACAACCGCGCCATGACCCGTTCCACATTTCCGTCCACCACTGTTGCCGGTTCATCAAACGCGATCGAGGCCACCGCCGCTGCGGTATAGGGGCCGACGCCGGGCAGTTTCAAAAGCTCCTCAACGGTTCCGGGAAACACCCCATTGAGATCATCGGTCACAACGCGTGCACATTTCAACAGATTGCGCGCGCGGGCGTAGTACCCAAGCCCGGCCCATTCCGCCATAACATCCGCATCCTGCGCGGCTGCAAGATCAGTGACGCTCGGCCAGCGTTCGGTGAATCGCAGAAAATAGTCTTTGACAGCGGCCACGGTGGTCTGTTGCAGCATAATCTCCGACATCCAGACCCGATAGGGATCGGGCCTCACGCCTGCTTTGCGGTCTGCCGGGCTGATGCGCCACGGCATCTTGCGCGCATTGTGGTCATACCACTCCAACAGGTCGGAGTTTTGGGGCAAATCACGCAAGTTTTATCCTCGCTCAAGAACGGTTTCGCTGGCACAGCTGGGCGGGGTCACTAAAATAGCCCCCGACCAGAGGATGCAAGATCAAGATGCGCCGTCCGACCACCAAAGGGTTTGCACGAACCTCCTCCCTTTTGAGGGATCGCATTCGCAAAGCCAGCGAGACACGGGGTTTTGCGGAAACGCGTGTGCTTACCCATTGGGCAGAGATTGTTGGGGATGATATGGCGCGCATCTGCCGTCCTGTGGATGTGAAATATGGACGCCAGAGTTTTGGCGCCACGCTCACCATTCTTACGACGGGCGCACAGGCTCCGATCTTGGAAATGCAAAAAGAAACTCTGCGGGCCCGGATCAATGCCGCTTATGGCTACAACGCGATTGCCCACTTGCGCATCACTCAGACGGCCCCAACCGGTTTTGCCGACGGGCAGGCTCAGTTTGGCGCAGCGCCCCAAAAAGAGCGGGTTAAGCCAGATGCTCAAATCCAACAGGAGGCCGCCCGTGTCACGGCGACCTTTGAAAATGCAGACTTGCGCCAAGCTCTTGAACAGCTCGCTGGCAATGTCTTGATGAAAAACAAACACACCAAGAAAGGTTTTTAAATGAACCGTTTGATCCCCGTGATTGCCGCCGCTGCGGTTGCTGTGGCAGGGGGCGCATACTGGATGAGCAGCACCCAGACCGCGACCAACACCACCGCCGTGACCACTCTGCCTGCGGTCAGCAACGTGCAGCAGGTGTCCTCAGAAGGGGCAGAAGCGTCAGAAATCGTGGAAATGGTGATGGGCTCTGACGATGCGCCAATCACCATTATTGAATACGCGTCTTTCACCTGCCCTCATTGTGCGACATTTCACGAATCTGTCCTGAAGCCGCTCAAAGCTGACTATGTCGATACCGGCAAGGTGAAGTTTATCTTCCGCGATGTGTATTTCGACCGTTTCGGCCTCTGGGCCTCCATGGTTGCGCGCTGTGGTGGACAGGAGCGTTTCTTTGGCATGGCAGACTATCTGATGGAAACGCAGAGCGAATGGACACGCGCTGGCGATCCCGTGGCTATCTCTGACGCCCTGCGCAAGGCGGGTCGTCTGGCCGGATTGGAAGATGATACGCTTCAGGCCTGCTTGCAGGACGAAGACAAAGCCAAGGCGCTCGTAGCATGGTTTCAGGAAAACGCGGCCGCTGATGACATCTCGTCAACGCCAACTCTGATCATCAATGGCGAGAAACACTCCAACATGAGCTACAAAGACCTGCGTGAAATTCTCGACGCAAAGCTCTAAAATAGCATCTGCCTGAGCAGTTCAGCGCTGCTCAGGCACACCGATGCGTGTCAGGAGCGCATCAACCGGCGCCCAGTCCGACACCGCAAGGCGCACAGGCAGCGTCAGAACCTGAGAGCGCAGCTCCATCGGCAGACGCACGGCATCTTTCTCTGTTGTGACCAATTGTGCTCCTCGCATCTGTGCTTCTGTCGCCAGCCGCGTCAGCAGGGCAGGCGGCAAAGCTTGGTGGTCATCCAGCGCTTCAGTGTGCACAAGATTGGCGCCAAGATCGCGCAGCGTGTCAAAAAACTTCTCAGGATGTCCAATGCCAGCAAAGGCCATGAAGGGTGTTTCGCGCCAGTCCATACCAGTTTGAAGGGGCTGCAAGGCCCCGGCGACATGTGGAAGGGTGATCTTGTCTCCCCAGAGACCTGCGAACTGCGCCTGTGCGGTTTCATTGCCAATTGAGAGCAGAAGGTCGCCCCGGGGCAATCCAACATCTACGGTTTCACGCAGTGGCCCGGCAGGGATGCAGCGCCCATTGCCAAAACCACGCAGCGCATCCACCACAATGATGGAGGCGTCCTTTTGAATGGTCGGGTTCTGAAATCCGTCATCCAGCAGAATAAGCTCCGCACCGGCCTCTTGCGCTGCAGCCACGCCTTTGGCCCGGTCTTTGGCCACCCATGTGGGGCCAAAAGCGGCCAGAAGCAGGGGCTCATCGCCAGTCTGCTCTGCGCGGTGGGTGCGTTCATCGACCTGAACCGGCCCTTCCAACGCCCCACCATAGCCGCGCGATACCACATGGACGGCAACGCCGCGCGCTTGCAAATGCTGCATCAACGCGATGGTTGTGGGGGTTTTCCCGGTGCCGCCTGCGTTCAGATTGCCGATACAGACCACAGGCACAGAGGCCCGAAATCCCTCTGTGCTCTGCGCCACGCGGCGGGCCGTCGCTTTGCCATAAATCGCGCCGAGAGGCGCGAGCAGGCGCGCTTGCCATCCGGGGCGAGCAGGCGGGTTGGACCAGAAGCTGGGTTCTTTCATGATGTTTCACTCCGCGTGTCCAGCAAAGCATGGGCGTGATTGATAACCTGATCGGACACCGCAGCACTGTCAGACACCACCTTCCAGCCCGCATGGGCCATGGCCGCCACCTGATCCGGTGCCGCCAGCACCATCAACGCAGCTGTCAGGCTGTTGGCGTCTTTGACAATCCGTGCCGCCCCCTCATTGGCCAAACGCGTATAACTGCTCAGATACCGCCGCACAGAGGGCCCATAGAGAATGGCGCTGCCCAGAGCCGCAGGCTCTAGAGGATCGCGCCCTCCGGCCCCTGATTTCAGCGATGATCCCACAAGGCTCACCGGCGCCACGCGATACCACAGTCCCAGCTCGTCTGGCGTATGGGTGAAAAGCACCTGCGTGTTTTCTTCAGGGAAGTCTCCATCATCCCAATCCGCCACCCGCCAGCCATCATCACAAATCGCGGCCTTCATGTTCGCGGCATCTGCCGGATTGTCCGGCACTACCACAAGCAACATGCGGTAAGACAGGCGCAGAACCGACCGATAGGCATTCAGCACCACATTCAGTTCCCGCGGTTGCAGTCGTGCCGCCAGCCATACTGGACGGCCTGCAAGACTGGCCCGGACCTCTTCAAGATCGCTGTCCTGAACAGGCAGAGCAGGGGCTTCTTCCATCAGGATGCCATTGAATTGCACATCCGCCGTGTCGCCCAGAAGTTTGCCAAACCGCGTTTGCGCCTCTTCGGTCTGAGTGAATATCGACGTAAACCGTGCGAGCGTTCCGCGAATGGGTTCCGGTCCCCAGCGTCTGCGCCGCTGCTCCAGCTTGGGTTTCTGTGCTTCAAGCAAGATCGAGGGAATCTCTCGCGTGCGGATGGCGTCAATCAGGGCTGGACGTAACGCAGGCCCGATCCAGAGCGCAAGATCCGGTGCCCAATGCGCCAAGAACACCGCAATGTCGGACGGGTTTTCAGAAGGACAGGGCTGCCAGATTGCCCCCTCTGGTAGTGTTTGCGTAAGCGATGCGCCAGCGGGCGTCGTCAAAAGCAGGTGTGCATTGGCCCGCTGATGGGCCAGTCGCAGGCCCAGCTTGGCCAAGGTCCGGGCGCGCGAAGGTTCGGCGCAATGCACCCAGATCACTTCGCCATCCGGGCGCGGGCAGTCGATCCCGCGAAGCTGAGGCGGCTGACGACGTGCAAATGCAAGGTAAGTCGCCAGGCCAAGAGAGCGCGCCATCCGGTGCTTAACCCAGCTCTTCGGTTGCAGATGCTGGGAGGCCTTCGTCCCGCAGACGGTGCAGATGGGCAATGAAATAGCGCATATGCGCATTGTCGACCGTGCGCTGTGCCTCAGCTTTCCACGCGTCATAGGCCGCTTCGTAGTTGGGGAAAATACCAACCACATGGATGTCATCTACATCCTTGAATGCGGTTTTTGTCGGATCGATCAGCTCGCCGCCAAAGACGAGATGCAGTCGCTGTGCCATGGGGCCACTCCTTGTGGTGCGGGAATGAGGGCAACCTAAGCCGCTTGGCGCGCGTCCTCAAGGGGATTGCGCCTCTGTTGTGGACGATGGTTTCCAGAAGCTTGCGCTCTGCTGACGCATTGATTTTCCGGGTGGATAGCGGCTAGGAGAGCTGCAATGAAACGATTTTTGATCCTCCAATTGCGCCCGGAAGTTGAAGCCTCTGATGGGGAGTTTCAGGCTTTCCTGAAAACCGGGGGGCTTGCGGCCTCTGACGTGCATCGCTTGCCTCTGAACCAAGCGCCTCTGCCGCAGGATTTGACGCTGTCAGACTATTCAGGCGTGATCGTTGGCGGTGGCCCCGGCTGTGTCAGCGACTGTCCGCAGAGCCGCAACCCGCTGGAAGCCCGCATGGAGGCGCAGCTCCTGTCTCTTATGCCCCAAATTATCGCGGAAGATATGCCCTTCCTTGGCTGTTGTCTGGGCATCGGAGTGCTTGGACATTTCTTGGATCGCGCGGTTTCCAAAAACCGATATGGCGAAGAAGCGGGGCTGGCACAGTGTCAGCTCACCCCTGATGGCATAACCGATCCCCTGCTCAAGGGGATACCGCAAAGGTTTGACGCTTTTGTTGGCCACAAGGAGGCACTGCAATACCTGCCAGAAGGTTGTCTGCATCTTGTGCAGTCAGATCATTGCCCGTTTCAGATGATCCGCTACCGCAGCAACATCTATGCCACACAGTTTCATCCGGAGGCGGACGGAGAGGAATTCGCCACGCGTATCAACATGTACCGCAACAAAGGCTATTTCCCACCAGAGGAGGTTGAGCGTTTGATGGCGCTCTGTCGTGCGGCAGATGCCGCAGCCCCGCCTCAGATCGTCAAAAATTTTGTGGCCCGTTATCGCGCTGCGTGATGCGGAGGATGTGGGGCCAAAGCCTCGGTAATCTGTGCGGCCAGCGCTGGGTTGGCGGCAATCATACCTGAAAGGCGCGGGTCTGCGTTGTTAAAGCGCAGCGGCGCGCCGTTGCGGTCCAGCGTCGCCGCGCCAGCCTCTCGCAGGATCAGATCACCGGCTGCCACATCCCACTCCCATGTGGGGCGCAGCGTGACCATCGCATCAAATCGCCCCTGCGCTACCAGCGCCGTGCGATAGGCCAGCGATGGGCGATAGCCGCGCTCAAATGCCGGAGGCTGGGCTTTCCAAAGAGCCGGTTCCATCACCGGGCGCGCCACCAGAACTTTGGCTCCCGCCATATCGGTGCGCGCCGCAGTGCCGACCGGCACACCATTCAGCTTTGCTCCAGCGCCCTGCGCCGCGCTGTAGAGCTTGTCGCGCCTTGGCAGGTAAATCACGGCCGCTGTGACAACACCCCTCTCTGCAATCGCCAATGCATGGGCCCATGTGTCAGACCCCTCGGTGAAACTGCGTGTGCCATCTATCGGATCAATGATGAAGACTTTCTCCGCATGTACGCGGTCTCCCTCATCAAGAGACTCTTCGCTGAGCCAGCCAAACTCCGGTCGGGCCTTGCGTAGACGGTCTTCCAGCATTTCGTTGACCGCGAGATCGGCCTCGGTCACCGGGCCAGCATCATTCGGTTTGTGCCAGGTCTTGGCGCTTTTGCCATCATATTGCGTTGCGATCTCCCCGGCTGCCTGAGCAGCCGCGATCAACAGCTCAAGATCAGTTTCCGGCAAGGGTCATCCCTTCCACCAGCAACGATGGCACCACGCGGGAGAGATAGGCGCGCGCGTCATTTGCGGGCACGATATGGCGCAGCATGTCATGCAGATTGCTCGCAATGGTGCATTCATTCACCGGATAGGCAATCTCACCGTTTTCTACCCAGAAGCCAGAAGCCCCGCGTGAATAATCACCGGTGTTTGGGTTGATCGTCGACCCGATCAGCGAGGTGACAACAAGGCCACGTCCCATGTCCCGGATCATGTCCTCACGGGACTGGCTGCCTTGTGTCAGGCTGATATTCCAACTGCTTGGCGATGGCGGGCTTGAAATGCCACGGGCCGCATTGCCGGTAGAGGCCATGCCCAGCTTGCGCGCGTTGGCAAGATCCAGTGTCCAACCGGTCAGCACGCCCTTGTCCACCACCGCACGTTTGGCCGTGGCCAGCCCTTCTGCATCAAAGGGGCGAGAGCCTGACACGCGAGGGCGCAGGGGATCTTCGATGAGTGACAGGGTTTCAGGCAACACCTGCTGCCCCAATTTCTCTCGTAACCAGCTGGAGCCACGCGCCACCATGGCCCCGTTGCAGGCGGCCAGCAGATGTCCAATCAGGGATGAGGAAATACGCTCGTCAAACAGCACCGGAAAGGCGCCGGTTTCGGGCTTGCGCGCATGCAGTCGTTCTACGGCGCGTTGACCTGCAATGGTGCCAATCTCTGTGGCTCCGCGCAGATCGCTCTGAAAAATGCGGCTGTCGCCCTCATAGTCACGCTCCATGGCCTCACCCGTGCCTGCGATGGCGGTGGCATAGATCGCGCGGCTGCTGCGGGCATAGCCGCCGGAGAACCCATTGCTCGCCGCCAGATGGACGGTTGAATGGCTGTAGGCACCGGTTGCAGATTGCACTTGCGTGACACCCTCTACCGCCATGGCCGCGGCCTCAGCGGCCCACGCATCGTCTTGCAGCGCACTTGGGCTGGGTTCTGCTGTCGGATCACACAGCTCCAGCGCGGCAATATCGGGCGCTGGCGCCAGTTGAGCGGGCTCTGCCAGGCCTGCATAGGGATCTTCCGGCGCTTCCTTGGCCATCGCAACCGCCCGTTCCGCCATCATCGCGATGCTTTCCGGACGTGCATCAGAGATCGACACATTGGCCTGTCGCTTGCCAATCAACACCCGCAAACCCAGATCCATCCCTTCGGATCGCTCTGCCTGTTCCAGCTTGCCGTCACGCACCTCGATGGAAACAGACGTGCCACCCGCCACCATGGCGTCTGCGGCATCGGCCCCCGCCTTGCGGGCGGCATCAAGCATCTGCTCTGTCAAAGACTCTGGTGTCTGTGCCATCTTATCTGCCTCTTTATGTGTTTGCTTTCAGGTAGTCGGAGCCAGGGGCCAGTGCAAGTCTGGTGTCTGCGCCTCAATTGCGGCGCAACACCTGAAAGGCCGCCGAGGCGAGCCAGCCTGCGGCAATGGCAATAGCCAATGACATAAGTCCGTAAATCAGCGGTTGATTGCGTGACAGGTCAAAGAGCCAACGCTCCAAACCCACCTTGTTGACGTTGATCATGGTTTCAAACTGCGACACCACCTGACCATTTCGGGTCAGAAAAATCCGTGTGGGGTAATCCCCTTCGGTCAGATTGGCGGGCATTTTGATCGAAGTGCGAAACAGCGTCTGCTGATCCACCTGCACCGCGTTTTCATGCAGCTGATAGGCCCCCTCAGCTGTGCGGATGCGGATCACCGCCTCACTGAACGCCTGTGCATCTTCCACATCCATCGGTGCGCCAACCGAGCGGATTGCGCGGGGGATGGACACTTTGTGGCGCTGGTCTTCCACATTGGAGATCGCCTCTGTGAAAGGGGCCGATGTGGCAACGGCGTAAAAGCTGGGGGCGGCGTCAATTTCCACCGCATCCGTGTTCACCCAGATCCCGAATTTGCGCTCCTTGCGCCGCACGGTCAGGGGCCCTGAGGGGCCGGAAACCGCGATCACCACGTCAAGTGGCTCTTCGGGGATAGGGGCCTCTCGCTTGACCGCGCCAAACAGCAGGATCTCTGATCCGTCAAAATTGGTGGTGATGGCAACCTGATCCTGGCTTAAGCCAAGAACCACCTCTTCGCTGGCCAACGATGTGGCGATCAGGCTGAGACAGAGCGCTAGAAACCGCATTTTCAATGCCCCCCTGCCGCGCCAATGGAAAACAGCTCGCTTGGCTCGATCAAAAGGTCCAGCGCCAGTTTTCCACAAACAAGCATCACCAGAAGTGCCAACAAAATGCGCAGCTGCTCAGCTTTCAGATAGGTGCCAAGCCGGGTGCCAATCTGTGCCCCGATCACGCCCCCAACCAGCAAAAGCACGGCCAGCGCGATATCCACTGTGTAGTTTGTCGTGGCATGCAAAAGCGTGGTGAACCCGGTGACAAAAATGATCTGAAACAGCGAGGTGCCCACCACCACTTTGGTGGGCATGCCCAGCAGGTAGATCATTGCGGGCACCATGATAAATCCCCCGCCTACACCCATGATCGCAGACAGAATCCCCACAAGGATCCCCACCATCACAGGCGGGATCACAGAGATATAAAGACCAGACACCCGAAAGCGCATCTTCAGCGGCAGCCCATGCACCCAATTGTGCTTCTTGCGTTTGGCTGGGGCTGCATTATTGCGGGATTTGCGGATCGCATTCAGGCTTTCAACAAACATCAAAGAGCCGATGACCCCAAGGAAAACCACATAGCAGAGCCGCACCAGCAAATCGACTTGCCCCTGTGATTTCAGGTAGTTGAACACAACCACACCAAGCGCGGCCCCGATCAACCCCCCGGTCAGCAGCACCGTGCCCATCTTCAGATCAACGGTTTTGCGCTTCAGATGGGCGAGCACGCCACTGAAGGAGGAAGCCACAATTTGGTTGGCCTCTGTCGCGACGGCAACGGCGGGCGGGATGCCGATAAAAAACAGCAGCGGCGTCATCAAGAAACCGCCACCCACGCCAAACATGCCGGACAAGATGCCCACCATCCCGCCCAGGCCGAGCAGCAAAAAGGCGTTTACGGAGACTTCGGCAATGGGGAGATAGATCTGCATAATTTTTGATAGCGCCACACAGACCTCAAAAGCAACCTGCCAGCGTCGATAAAACGCTGGCAGGACAGATCATTGACAAGAAACTGGACTTATTGGTCCGGCCTTATGTCAGCGTTCCTTGATATAGGGTTCGCCACTGGCCCTTGGCGGGATCGCCTTGCCGACAAACCCGGCAAGGATCACCACGGTCAGGATGTAGGGCAAGGCACCAAGTAGCTGGACCTGCACCTTCATACCCGTGAGGTTTTCAATGATGTCTGGGCGCAGTTCCAGCGCTTGAAACAAACCAAACAACAAACAGGCCCAGAGCGCATAGACCGGACGCCATTTTGCAAAGATCAACGCGGCCAGCGCGATAAAGCCGCGCCCAGCAGTCATATCTTTCACGAAGCCAGCTTGCAGGGCCGAAGAGAGGTAAGCCCCTGCCACACCGCATAGGATCCCGCAGATCAGAATCGCCCCATAGCGCAGCCACACCACAGAGATCCCAGCCGTATCGACCGCCGCAGGGTTCTCCCCCACTGCGCGCAAACGCAACCCAAAGCGGGTGCGAAAGAGCAGCCACCATGTGGCCGGAACAGTCAGCAACGCCAGATACACAAGAATGGAATGGCCAGAGATCAACTCGGAGTAAAACTGCTGAAACGGGCCGGCTTCTGCAATCAACTGGCTCAGCGGGCGCTCAGCTGCGGCAGCGTCGTTTGGACCGATTGCAAAAGGCAACTCTATGGGATTGAAACGCGCCGCGCCTTCCAGCGGCGGCGTGCGCCCCCCTTGTCTAAACCAGCTTTGTGCCGCCAGAACGGTCATTCCAGCCGCAAGAAAGTTGATCGCAACACCAGAGATCAACTGATTGCCCCGGAACGTCACCGAGGCCAGCCCGTGAATGATGGAGAGCACAATAGAGGCACCCACACCCGCAAGCAGCCCCACCCAGGCATTGCCGGAATAGAAAGCGAATGCAGCGGCAAAGAAGGCAGCGGCCAGCATTTTTCCCTCAAGCCCAATGTCCACAACGCCGGAGCGTTCAGAATAGAGGCCCGCAAGACAGGCCAGCAGCAGAGGGGTGGCCAGACGCACAGATGTGTCCAGCACCTGAAGCAGTGTCAGAAAATCCATCAGGCGTTCCTCCGGCGCAGTGCAATAAAGAGTTTTTCAAGCGGGTGACGCACCATATTGTCCAGCGCCCCTGTGAACAGGATCACAAGTGCCTGAATGACCACGATCAACTCGCGGGGAATGCTGGTCCAAAGCGCCAGCTCGGCCCCACCTTGATAGAGGAAACCAAAGAGAACCGCGGCCAGCAATACGCCGAATGGGTGGTTGCGCCCCATAAGCGCCACCGCGATGCCGATAAAGCCTGCGCCCTCTGTGCTGTTGAGGATCAGCCGTTCGCTTTCCCCCATCGTGGTGTTCACAGACATCATGCCCGCCAGCGCGCCAGAGATCAGCATGGCAATCACGGTGATCCGCACGGGGCTGATACCGGCGTATTTCGCCGCCGTCTCAGACTGGCCAAAGGCACGAATTTCATAGCCCAACCGTGTTTTCCAAATCAGCACCCAGACCAGCAAGCAGGCCGCCAGCGACAGGAAGAACGTCACATTGGCGGGCGCACCACGGAAAAGAGGTGTCTCTGCTGTAGAGAACATGTCTTGGAAAGAGGGCAGATGTGTTGCGTCCGGGAACTTGGCCGAAGCCGGGTCCATCGCGCCCACAGGCCGCAGCATTTCCACCAGCACATAGTTCAACAGTGCCGCAGCGATGAAGTTGAACATGATGGTGGTGATGACGATGTGGCTGCCCCGCTTGGCCTGCAGATAAGCCGGGATCAGAGCCCAAAGCGCGCCAAACAGCGCCGCGCCCACAGAGGCACCGAGGATTGACAAAGACCAATGGGGCCAGGGGATATAAAGGCACACCAGTGCCACGCCGAGCCCCCCCAGCATGGCCTGGCCTTCGCCGCCGATGTTGAACAGACGTGCGTGGAACGCGACCGAGACCGCTAGGCCGGTGAAGATAAAGTTTGTGGCGTAATAGAGCGTGTAACCCCAGCCAGCCGAGCGCATCAGCGCCCCATCGATCATCAGGTTCAACGCTTCAATCGGATTTTCGCCGATGGCCAAGATCACAAGCGCGGAGAAAAAGGCTGCCAATAACAGCGAGATAAGGGGGATCAGGACGATGTCAGCCCATTTTGGCATCTTATCCATTGGCGTGGACCTCCTGTTCAGGGGGGGTGGTATTGCCGTTGCCTGCAACAGTGGAGGTATCGGTGATCCCGGCCATCAACAGGCCCAGTTCTTTTTCATTGGTCTGTCCAGGGTCACGTTCACCGGTGATATGACCGTCAAACATGACCACAATCCGATCTGAAAGTGACATGATTTCATCGAGCTCTACAGAGACCAGCAAGATGGCTTTGCCCTGATCGCGCAGATTCACAATCTGTTGGTGAATGAATTCAATGGCGCCGATGTCCACGCCGCGTGTCGGCTGACCAATCAGCAGGAGATCAGGGTTGCGTTCGATCTCACGGGCCAGAACGATCTTCTGCTGGTTCCCCCCGGAGAAATTCTTTGCAGCCAGTTTGGGATCTGGCGGGCGGACATCGAACCGCTCCATCTTGGCTTCGGCTTCGGCAAAAATGCCCTTGTTGTCCATCAAGAGGCCATTTTGAATTTCCGGCGCGTGGTGATAGCCAAACACGGTGTTTTCCCAGGCGGAAAACTCCATAATCAACCCCTCGCGCTGGCGGTCTTCCGGCACGTGGCTGATGCCAACAGCACGCCGGGTCTGCCCATCGGCACCATGACCACTCAGCGGTATTTCCGACCCATTCATCAGGATCGTGCCAGTCCCTTCGGCAAATCCGCCCAGAACTTCCAGCAATTCTGACTGTCCGTTGCCCGCAACGCCTGCGATCCCGACAATTTCTCCGGCGCGCACCGCAAGATCGATGCCTTTGACCCGTTCCACGCCTTTGTCGTCCACCACGCGCAGACCTTTGATGTCCAACACGGTTGCACCCGGTTCCGCAGGCGCTTTGTCCACGCGCAGCAGAACCTTGCGCCCCACCATCAGTTCCGCCAGATGCTCGGGTGAAGTCTCTTCGGTTTTGACGGTGGCGGTCATTTGCCCCCGCCGCATCACCGAAACGGTGTTGGTGTACTCCATGATCTCCCGCAGCTTGTGGGTGATCAGGATGATGGTTTTGCCCTCAGCGCGCAGCCGGTCCAAAATGCGGAACAGCTGATCCGCTTCTGCGGGGGTCAACACGCCAGTAGGCTCATCCAGAATGAGAATTTCGGCTTTGCGATACAGCGCTTTGAGGATTTCCACACGCTGCTGATGGCCCACGGAGAGGTTTTCGATCACCGCATCGGGATCCACATTCAGCCCATATTCCTCAGCCAGATGTTTCAGCTCGCGGCGCGCATTGCTCAATGACGTGCTGAGCATGGCCCCATCTTCGGCCCCCAGAATGATGTTTTCCAGAACCGTGAAGTTCTCCACCAGTTTGAAGTGCTGAAACACCATCCCAATGCCCGCAGCAATCGCGGCCTGGCTATCCGGGATCAGGGTCTTTTTCCCCTTGATGAAAATCTCCCCGGCATCGGCCTTGTAAAAGCCATACAGGATCGACATCAGCGTGGATTTCCCCGCACCGTTTTCGCCGATTATGCCGTGAATGGTGCCCGGTTGCACCGAAATCGAGATGTCTTTGTTGGCCTGAACAGGGCCGAAGGCTTTGGATATGCCTTTGAGTTCAATGGCTGGCGCCGTCATTCAGGCTCTCCCAGTCCTGCGAAGCCGACCATGCGCGTGACGCGCCCTTCGGCATCAAGTTCGACAAAATATTGGCCCAGCTTTTCACTGCCGTCAGCCATGCGAAACGCAACTGTCACCCGATGGTGGCCTTGTGTTGCGCTGCAGTTGACCACCGCCGCTGTGGCGCCGGGGGCATATTGGATGAACAGGCCAATATAGCTGTTCAATGTCTCAAGGTCGCCGATGCTCTCGGCGGCATTGGGGTCACAATAGGAGAAAGTCTCTGCCATGGTGCTTTCGAGCGCATCGGCCCGTTTGGCCGCATCCGTCTCGCTCCAAGCGGCGAAAAACGCGGTCATGGAAGATAGCATTACTGGTCCCCCTTTTATGCAGGAGGGGCCGTACCGCAATGGCACGGCCCCTTCAATAGAGCTCCGGGTATCTCCCGGATGTATTTTATTCGACCGGGCAGCTGTTGTCGGACATGTAGTCGTGTACAGCCAGTTCGCCGGAAGCGATTTGGTCTTTGGCCGCGTCAACAGTTGCTTTCATATCAGCGGAGACCAGCGCTGCATTGTGCTCGTCCATCGCGTAGTCGATGCCGCCATTGGCCACGCCCATCACGTTGAAGCCGGTTTCCAGATCAACGCCTGCGGTCATGGCTTCATAAACAGCGTTGTCCACACGCTTCATCATGGAGGTCAGGACCTTGCCGGAGTGCAGGTGGTTCTGGTTGCTGTCCACGCCAACAGACAGGATGCCTTCATCCGCTGCGGTCTGCAGCACGCCCACACCGGTGCCGCCTGCCGCTGCATAGACAACGTCAGCGCCTTGGCTGATCTGCGCTTTGGTCAGTTCAGAGCCTTTTACCGGGTCATTCCATGCGGCAGGGGTGGTGCCGGTCATGTTTTGGATCACGGTGGCGTCTGGGTTCACTGCTTTCACGCCCTGTACGTAGCCACAGGCGAACTTGCGGATCAGTGGGATATCCATACCGCCGATGAAGCCCACGGTGCCAGATTTGGAGGCCTGTGCCGCCATCATACCCACCAGATAGGAGCCTTCGTGCTCATTGAACACCACAGAGCGTACGTTTGGCGCATCTACAACCATGTCGATGATTGCAAATTTTGTATCAGGGTAATCAGGTGCCACTTCGCTCAGCACGTTGCCAAAGGCAAAGCCGGTCATCACAATCGGGTTTGCACCGGCTTCTGCGAAACGGCGCAGCGCCTGCTCGCGCTGTGCTTCGGATTGCAGTTCGATTTCACGGAAAGAGCCACCGGTTTCCTCAGACCAACGTGTCGCGCCAGAGAAAGCCGCTTCGTTGAAGGATTTGTCGAATTTGCCGCCGAGGTCAAAGATCAGCGCGGGTTCAGCGAGGGCTGCACCTGCAGAGAGGGCTGCGGCTGCCGCGGCGCCGAGGAATTTGTGCATCAGGCTCATAAATGTCTCCCAGTGTTGAGCGGGTGGGGTGTTGTGGCTAGACGCCGTCCCGTCTGATTGTTTTTCAGATCCCGCCAGATCATCGTCTATCTAAGGCGTTTGATGTCGAAAGGGTCAACCAAATTTTGACCATTTGGCCAAGTGGGAGATCTTCCGAATCAGACCTGTGCTCAGTTTAACGTTTTTCTCATAAGGCTTGCAGCGATTTGCTGCCCATCAGCGCGTGTATAGTAGCCGGGTCGGGTGCCACAAACTTCGTAACCAGCGCGTAGGTAGAGACGCTGTGCAGCCGTATTGTCCTCAGCCACTTCAAGAAAGCAGCAGTCGGCCGCGCGCCCGCGCGCTTCGGCTTCAAATGCTGTGAGCAATTTCTGCCCGTTTCCAAGGCCTTGCTGATCTGGTTGAACCGCGATGGTCAGCAATTCAGCTTCCCCGGCCACCGCCCGTCCAAGAGCAAAACCCACGGAATTGTGGGCCGCAAACACCAGATTGCTGCTGAGAAGGTCGCCTATTTCTTCGGCATCCCAGGCACGACTGTCGGGGAATGCGGCGGCGTAGATCCGCGCCATGGTTTCCGGTGTCACGGCAAAATCACCGGCGCTGGGTCTTTGGGCGGCGCTGCATCCGCAGGCTTGATGTAAAGGGGGGCTGGACGTGCAGGGGTGTTTTGATAGCGCTGCGCGGCAAGTCTTGCGATCTGCTCCACCAGACTGTCCGCTTTTGGCGTGGCCAAGGCGCCATCTTCCATTATGTCGATCAATTCGTCCTGCGTCGCCAGATAAGGGTTCTCACCTTTAGGCCAGATGTACCCTTGTCCACGCGGTCCCGGAATGACGGGGGCTGCCGGATACTCTAGTGAGGCTTCTACTGCATCAAAACTGTTGACGCCCACCGCTGGTATGCCCAGTCCAAGCGCCAGCCCACGTGCCGAGCTCACAGAAATTCGAATACCGGTGAAATTGCCGGGGCCAATGCCAACGCCAATCGCATCCAGATCCGCAAACTGCTTACCGGCTTCCGCCAGAATCTCTTCCAGCATGGGCATCAAACGCTCCGCCTGCCCGCGTTTCATCTCCTCAACTTTGCGGGCGACGAGGGTTTCTCCAGACAGCAAAGCGGCCGCGACATGCGCGGCCGATGTGTCAAAGCTCAAAATCAGAGGTGCAGACATGAGGGGGGATTACACCGCCACCGGACGCACTTCGGTCACTTCCGGAATGTAGTGACGCAGAAGATTTTCGATGCCCATCTTCAGGGTCAGTGTGGAAGAGGGGCAGCCCGCGCAGGCGCCCTGCATGTGCAGGTAGACCACACCGCGATCGAACCCGTGGAAGGTGATGTCGCCGCCATCCTGCGCCACGGCAGGACGTACGCGGGTATCCAGAAGCTCTTTGATCTGTCCGACGATTTCGCCGTCTTCACCGGTATGTTCGGCATGCCCGGACGGAGCGGCACTGTCGCCTGCCAGAACCGGTTGGCCCGATTGATAGTGCTCCATGATGGCACCCAGAATGGAGGGCTTCACATGGTCCCACTCAACCCCTTCGGCTTTGGTCACCGTCACGAAATCATTGCCAAAAAACACGCCGCTCACGCCATTTACCGCAAAAATCCGGGTGGCAAGCGGGGAGGCCGCAGCCCCTTCAGCAGACGGAAAATCCGCCGTGCCGGTTTCCAGAACGGTCTGGCCGGGCAGAAACTTCAGCGTTGCAGGGTTCGGGGTGGATTCCGTTTGAATGAACATGGGCAGACCTTTCCTATCGCTCTGGATATGCGCCCACACCGGGCATTAGTCAAGGTTTAGAGTCATTCTAAAATAGATCAAGTCCCCAAACACCAAGGATCGCCTCAGGTGATCGCTTCGAGCTGTTCCTTGGTCAAATCTCCGGGCACCACGGTGATGGGCACAGGCAGACTGCCCGAATTGCGTGACAATTGAGAGACCAGCGGTCCGGGGCCTTTGCGATCATTGCCCGCGCCAAGCACAAGAACGCCGATCTCGGCATCCTCTTTGATTTCCGACAGGATTTCTCCCACGGGTTCGCCTTCACGAATTTTCAATTCCGGGTCCACGCCCTGCCGGTCCCGCATCCATTTGGCAAAAACCTCATAGTGCACCTCGATCCGTTCGCGCGCTTCTTCACGCATCAAATCGCTGACGCCGATCCAGTGATTGAATTCCTCAGGAGGGATCACAGACAGGATTTTCACCCCGCCCCCCGTATGGGCGGCGCGCATCGCGGCAAACCGCATTGCGTTCAGGCATTCACGACTTTCATCCAACACCACGAGAAACTTGCGCATTTCGGCACTCCCTTTGCCGGGATCATGCCGCGTGACCAAGAGGCGCGCAACCGCTCTTGTTATGATTGCGGCGTTTTGCGACTGTTTGAGCGGAGGTTTTGGCGCAGTGCCTTAGGCGTTTGACGCAGCCCAGTCCCAATAGAGCTCGCGCACCCGGCGGGTGATTGGGCCGGTCTGATATTGACGCGTATCAAAGGCGCTGACCGGGGTGACCTTGTTCATATTGCCAGACATGAACACCTCATCCGCCGCTTCAAAATCAGCATAGTTCAGAACGGTTTCATGCACATTGACACCATCTGCACGCAGGTTCTCAATATGGCGTGCGCGGGTGATGCCCGACAGAAAGGTGCCATTGGGCACAGGCGTGAACACTTCGCCATCCCGCACCATAAAGATATTTGCCGTGGCGGTTTCTGCCACATTGCCCATCACATCGCAGGTCAGCGTGTTGGAGAAGCCCTTCATTCGCGCCTCTCGCAGCATGCGCGCGTTGTTGGGGTAAAGACAGCCGGCCTTGGCATTCACCACCGCGCTTTCCAGAACCGGGCGGCGGAACTGGGTCTTGGTCAGCGTGGCGGCAGCTTCCGGCGCAGCCATAGGGATCTCTTCCAGACAGATCGCAAAACCCGTGGTCTCCGCGCTTGGCATGATCGCGGTCGCATCTCCGTCAATGCCCCAATACATCGGGCGAATATACACTGCGGCACCGGGCGCATAGGCTTTCAGCCCCTCTTTCACGATCTCCACCATGTCTTCGGTGGAGACTGTCGGTGTCAGCATCAAGGCCTCTGCGGAGCGATTGGTGCGCGCACAGTGTTTGTCGAGATCCGGGGTCAGCCCATTGACCAGACGCGCACCGTCAAACACCGCAGAGCCCAGCCACGCCCCGTGATCTGCCGCCCGAATGATAGGGGCGTCGCCCTCATGCCAGCTGCCGTTGAAATACGTGCGGATATTGGTGCCGGTGGCCATGGTGCCTTCCCCCTCTTGAACTCAGGCGAAGACTAGGCGGGCCCTTCCACAAGGTCCAGTAGGGGAAGGGCAAAAAAGCTGACCTTTTGGGGGCGCTCCTTGAAACGCTTGGCCGCAGGTCAAAGAAAAGGCCCCGCCAGAGACTGGCAGGGCCCAGATTTTGGATATTGCGGCGCTTATTTCAGACGCTGGCCATTGGCCAGCACATGGCCCTGTTCGTTGACTTCGATCTTGGAGCTCAGGCTGTCGTCGCCTTCGCCAGGTTGCGTGAACATGGACATCATCATGCGTGCGCCCATGGCCTGCTCTTCCGGCAGAAGCCCCATCTGGATCAGCTTGTCCATCAGCCCATTCACACCGTCGATTTTGATGTCAATCGCACCCTCAGGGCGTGGTAGGCCGTCAAAGCTTTCAAGGTCTGTGTTGTCAAATACGAAGTCCCCACTGCCTTCCACGCTGGCACCAGCGGCGTTCAGGCGCAGATCACGAATTGTCAGCGCATTAAGCTCTCCGGGCATCTCATCTGTGGTTTCATCCAGCGTCATGAGATCTTGCAGGACAGTGCCCTTGCCCACCAGATCCACCACCAGAGTGGCCGGATCGCGCGGCAGTACCTGTGCCGGGTCAAACATGCCCCAAAGCAGTTCGGAAATTTCCAGATCCGCCAGTGTCAGGTTGAAAGCGAAATCCTGCGCTGCCTCGGCCGCAGCAATCGGCAGGGAGAACCCATAGCCAAATTCGCCAAAGCTCACATCGATCGGCACAGGGATGTCGGCCCCGGCGACGTTAATGGTCATGTTGGCCAGACGCCCGTCATAGGCCATCTTGCTGTCGCTCATGTCGATGTTAAAGCTGCCACCGCCGCTTTCCACAGCGACGGAGCCCGGCGCGCCATCTTCCTCAAAATTGCCTGCCACGGTCATGCCGTCAAAGGTGTACCCCCCAACCAGCATCATGCCCGGCGCAAAAAACGCCATGGGATCCGTGCTGTAGGCCCCTTCTGGAAAGGCTGAATCCACATTGGCTTTCAAACCGCTGAGCGTGGCGGCAAAATCAAATGCCGCACCGCTTTCAGGATCTGTACCTTTCACGGTAATATCGGTTGTCTCGATGGTCGAGGTGCCGCGGCTCTTTGTCAGTTCGCCAACCAACAACTCGGATTCACCCGACATGCCAGCAACAGCCATGGCAATGTCCACATTCTCGATCTTTTCGTCATCCACCACCAGTTCGGTGACGGCGATCTTCAGAGCATCGGCTGTGTACGTATACTTCAGCGCGTCTTTCTCGCCAGAGGCCACCATGGTCAGATCCGTGGCGACATCCATGATCGCAGATACTTTTTCTGAGGGGCTGTCAGAGCGGAAGACCATCGGCTGGGAGGCGGGCAAGGAGATCGTGACCGTGCCATCACCATTTTCCACAAAGGTCAGCGTGCCCCACTTTATATCAATCTTGCCAGCCTCTTCCGGCATCTGGATATTCATAACCAGATCGGAAATGGTCAGCGTGTCACCAGATTGGGCTTCACTT
The DNA here is from genome assembly GCF_001458175.1 of Shimia marina. Lineage (GTDB taxonomy): Bacteria > Pseudomonadota > Alphaproteobacteria > Rhodobacterales > Rhodobacteraceae > Shimia > Shimia marina. Next base: position 121,222 of record NZ_CYPW01000006.1, on the reverse strand, counting down.
GCAGAGATTTCATAACCGTAAGAGCTCATGTAGCTCTGCCAGTTTTCCCAGACATCGCTGGCGCTCACATCGGCAAAGGCGCTCTGTGCGCAAAATACGGTGGCAAGAGCGGTGCTCGTGAAAATACGGGAGGATGCTATCTGCATGTGGAAGCTTACCTTTTCAAAAACGTTGCCCTAACTTCCGCTGAACCTTGGGCAGGGTCAAGGCCCGGAGCTTGTCAAATGCAAGAGGCTGGACGAGCAGTATGGCGCAGGTTACCCCAATGACTGAAACCTGTACCAAAGGCGCAAATAGTGAGGATCTGATGGAGAATTGGCAGTCAAAAACCGTAGTCATCACCGGCGCAAGCCGCGGGATCGGAGAATCTGCTGCGCGGCTTTTTGCCGAGGCGGGGGCCAATGTCGTCCTGCTGGCGCGCAGCGCGGAGGCGATCACGGCTTTGGCCGAAGATCTTGGCCCAAATGCCCTGGCGCTGAGCTGTGATGTGGCCAACTACGCAGAGGTCGCGCAGGCCATCGACACGACTGTGCAGACGTTTGGCGGTGTCGATGTTCTGATCAATAACGCAGGCGTTGTTGAACCCATCGCGCATATGGCAGAAGCCGACCCGCAGGATTGGGGACATGTGATCGACATCAATCTCAAAGGTGTCTTTCATGGCATGCGCGCGGTCATGCCGGTGATGGAGGCCGCAGGTGGCGGCACCATTCTCACCATTTCTTCCGGCGCGGCGCATGGTCCGGTAGAAGCCTGGAGCCATTATTGCGCCTCCAAAGCAGCCGCCAATATGCTGACCCGCTGTGTGCACAAAGAAGCAGGCGACAAGGGCATTCGCGCCATTGGCCTCAGTCCGGGCACCGTGGCCACGCAGATGCAGCGCGAGATCAAGGCCAGCGGCATCAACCCGGTCAGTCAGCTTGACTGGAGTGATCACATCCCGCCGGAATGGCCAGCCAAATGCCTGATGTGGATGTGCACAGAGGCGGCTGACGCTTGGCTTGGGGATGAAATTTCCCTCAGAGACGACGACATTCGGCGCAAGGTGGGTCTGATATGATTGATTTGACGAAAGAAGAAAGCGGTCTCTGGGTTGTCACCATCAATCGCCCAGACAAGGCAAATTCCCTGACCGAGGCCATGCTGACAGAGCTGGCAGAGATCGCTGAGGGAGCACAGGAGGCACGCGCGCTTGTGCTCACCGGCGCGGGCAAGGTGTTTTCCGCAGGCGCGGATCTTGAGGAAGCCCGAGCGGGTCTGGCGACAAGCGCCGTCTGGGAGCGTTTGTCTGCGGCTGTTGCAGCGCTGCCGGGGCTGACCATTGCCGCGCTCAACGGCACATTGGCAGGCGGGGCCAATGGGATGGCGCTGGCCTGTGATCTGCGTCTTGCCGCGCCGCATGCCAAGTTCTTCTATCCGGTTATGAAGCTTGGCTTTCTGCCACAGCCCTCTGATCCGGCGCGGCTTGCGGCTCTGATCGGACCGGCCCGTGCCAAATTGATGCTGATGGGTGGGCAGAAACTCACCGCAGAAGAGGCGCTGACCTTTGGTCTGATAGAGCGTATTGTGCCTGCCGAAGATTTGCTTGATGTGGCGCGGGAGATTGCAGTTGATACTTTGGCGGCCAAGCCAGAGATCGCGCAGGGCATCAAAGCAATGTGCATTTAAATGAGGCACTTCTGTTCATGAAAAAAGGCTAAGGTTGTGTGAGGTGAGGCTGCGCACGTTATGATCGCTGCTGTGCAGCATAAAGTGACGTAACGTCTTGACCCTTCACGCCCAGCCGTACCAATACCAACGCACGCAGGGCCGTTACGCCAGCCCTGTGGCGTAAATGGACTTCTGAAGAGGCATGTCATGGCCGAAGGCACTTTGATCACCCAGCTCTGCGAAATTGTTGGTAAGCGCAACGTCCTCACCGGAGAGCGCCGCACCAAACGTTTCCGAAAAGGGTTCCGATCTGGCGAAGGCGAGGCGCTCGCCGTCGTGCAGCCCGCCACGCTGCTGGAGCAGTGGAAGGTGTTGCAGGCCTGTGTGGCCGCCGACAAGATTGTCATCATGCAGGCCGCCAATACCGGGCTGACGGAGGGGTCCACACCTAAGGGCCGGTATGATCGGGATGTGGTGCTGATCAACACCCGTCGCATGGATGACATTCAGCTGATCAAAGATGGTACGCAGGTTGTCTCTTTTCCCGGGTCCACCCTGTTCAAGCTGGAAAAACTGCTCGATCCCATTGGCCGTCAGCCGCACTCCGTGATCGGCTCCTCCTGTATCGGGGCCTCTGTGGTGGGGGGCGTGTGTAACAATTCCGGCGGTTCTCTGGTGGAACGCGGGCCCAGCTATACAGAGCTCTCTCTCTTTGCTCAGATCACCAAAGAGGGGCATCTGGAACTGGTGAATCACTTGGGCATCGCGCTTGGTGAAACCCCCGAAGAGATTTTGACCAATCTGCAAAACGGCTCCTACCGACCCGAAGACATTGTGGATGACAACCGTCGCGCCTCTGCCACGGATTACGCACAGCGGGTGCGGGATGTAGATGCCCCAAGCCCGGCGCGTTTCAACGCTGACAAATCCCGGCTCTATGAGGCCGCAGGCTGCGCAGGAAAGCTGGGTGTTTTTGCGGTGCGTCTGGACACCTACGCCAAAAACGATGCGGAAAAGACCTTTTACGTTGGCGCCTCCGGCACCGCCGCGCTGGGCAATCTGCGCCGCCGCATCCTGAAGGATTTTGCCACCCTGCCCGTTTCTGCCGAATATCTGCATGAAGAGGTGTTCGACATCTCGGATGTCTATGGCAAAGACACAATGGTGATGATCGATAAACTGGGCACGGATCGCCTGCCGACTTTCTTTGCACTGAAAGGCGCGGTGGATGCCCGTCTGGAAAATCTGCCGGGGCTGGCCAATTTCACTGATAAATTCATGCAATTTGCCGCTCGCCTCTGGCCCAATGTGGTGCCCAAACGTATGCGCGCCTTCCGAGAGGCCTATCCGCACCACCTGATTCTCAAGATGCGGGATGGCGGCATTGAAGAGGCGCGCCGCCTGCTCTCTGATCTGCAATCCGATGGCGCATTGGACTTCTTTGAATGTGACGCACGCGAAGCCAAAATGGCGGGACTTCTGCGCTTTGCGGCAGCTGGGGCCGCGGTGCGTTACATGAATGTCCATAGCCAAGAGGTGGAAGATATCATCGCGCTCGATATTGCCCTGCGCCGCAATGATGAGGATTGGTTTGAAACTCTGCCACCCGAAATCAGCGATCAATTGGTCAGCAAACTCTACTATGGCCACTTCATGTGCCACGTGTTGCATCAGGACTATATTGTCAAAAAAGGCTGTGACCCAAAGGCGTTGAAAGCCGCGATGCTGAAAATTCTGGATCAACGCGGGGCAGAATACCCGGCGGAGCACAATGTGGGCCATCTCTATCCGGCCAAGCCCAGCCTTGCGCAATTCTATAAGGCTATGGATCCCACTAACAGCATGAACCCGGGCATCGGCAAAATGTCCCGCAACAAACATTATGAGTAAGCCTTAGCGCTTGCGTCGGGTCCCCGGTGTTTTGGAATGAAACGCCGGAGGGCGCTTTGCCACCCACTTGATGAACTTGGCCAGTCTGGGGTGGGCACGCAAGGTCTCTACGGTGTTGAAATGCTGTGCGAGTTCCGTCTCACTCAGCGTGGCATGAATTTCGTTGTGACAGATCTGGTGCAACAGGACTGTTGGCCCGCCTTTGCCGCCGCGCAGGCGGGGGATCAGGTGGTGACGTGACTGGCGGGCCTCCGGTGGAATGGGGCGGTGACACAGCGGGCAGAGCGGATTTCCCTCTGCCCTGGATGCGCCATCTTGCATGGTTTTCCCCCTCCCGGAAGCGCGATTTTGATTGAGTTGGCTGTGTCTGCGTTGCAAGAGGATACGACACCACATCAAGACTGCAAGCGGACGGCACCATGGACCCCAACACATTTCTGGATGATGCACTGGTGCAGGGCGAACGCCTATGGGGTCTTGCTGCTGGCTGGCTGCTCAGCCCGGCGGCGTGGTCACAGTTTGCTCTGCTGATCATCGCGTATTTTGCTGCCGTCTATACCAGTCGTAAATTGCGCCCGCTTCTGGATCGGCTGCTGACACCGCCTGCGGCACAGGACAGTTATGTCGCCCGAATGCGCCGTTTTGTGGCGCTGTTTCTGCCACTGCTGCTGCCGCTGCTGGCCTATGTGTTTACCGGTGTTGGCGAAAGCGTCACGCGCTCTATTTTCGGGTCCGGGGCCGTGATCGCCTTCGGCAAGCGCCTGTTCCTGTTCCTTGCGGTGCGCATTCTGGTGAAAGAGATCATTTCTGATCCCATCATGAAGGTGCTGGGCCGCTATATCCTTGTACCCGTGGCCGCGCTCTATGCCTTTGGTTTGCTCGAAGCGGTGATGGATTATCTGGATGCCACCGTTGTGCCCTTGGGCAACCTGTCGTTTTCGGTACTCTTTGCCATCCGCTTTGTGTTGGTGGCCGGAGCGATTTTCTGGCTTGGGCGCTGGTCCAATGATCAGTCCAGCCAGTTCATCAAGAAACAGGAAGACATGCGCCCCGCCATGCGCGAGCTGATCGCAAAGACGCTTGAAATCGGCATTTTTGGCATCGCCTTCCTGCTGGTGATGAACATCATGGGCATCTCGCTCACCTCTCTGGCGGTGCTGACCGGTGTGATTGGTGTGGGGCTCGGCTTTGGCCTGCAAAAAATTGCCTCCAACTTCATCTCAGGTGTGATCCTGCTTTTGGAAGGGCAGGCCACTGTGGGCGACTATGTGGAGCTGGACGGCGGTGAGGCGGGCACCATCATCAAGATGACTGCGCGCGCCACGATTCTGGAAACTTACGATGGCCGCTGGATTGTGGTGCCCAATGAGGATTTCATCACAACCCGCGTCGTCAACTATTCCGACAGCGGCTCAGCCAACCGCTATGAGGCCCCCTTTTCTGTCAGCTACGACACTGACATCAACAAGGTCCCCGATATCATCGAGGCCGCCGTGGCCAAACATCCGGGTGTGCTCACCACCCCGTTTCCGCCTGATTGTGAATTGCGCCGCTTTGGGGAAAGTGGCGTGGAGTTTGCCGTGGAATTCTGGGTCGAAGGCATCGATGACGGCAAAAATAAATTCACGTCTGATGTGCTTTTCCTGATCTGGAACGCGTTGAAAGCCGAAGGCATCACCATTCCCTACCCGCATCGTGTGGTGGAGCTGAAAACGCCCCTGCCTGAGCAGCCCGCATGAGGGATGCGCTGGTCATAGGCGCAGGTCCCGCAGGGCTGATGGCCGCAGATGTCTTGTCTGCCAAAGGGGCCAGCGTGGTCATTGCTGAGGCCAAACCCTCGGTGGCGCGCAAGTTTCTGATGGCGGGGAAGTCTGGCCTCAATCTGACCAAAGATGCCCCCTTTGAGCCGTTCCTTGCGCAGTATGCGGAGGCCGCCCCACATCTCGCCCCCATGCTGCAGGCCTTTGGCCCGCAGGACACCATCACATGGGGGCAAGGTCTGGGGCAGGAGATGTTCACTGGATCTTCCGGGCGTGTCTTTCCCAAAGTCATGAAGGCTTCCCCGCTTTTGCGTGCCTGGCTGCAGCGCTTATCCACACAGGGTGTGGAGCTCCGAACGCGCTGGCGCTGGACAGGCGGGGCTTTTCAATTTGAGACGCCGGATGGGCCGCAACATCTTGCGCCCAAGGTCTGCGTCTTGGCCTGCGGTGGTGCAAGTTGGGCGCGTCTGGGTTCAGATGGCGCCTGGGCGGATTGGCTCGACGTGCCCGTGGTGCCGTTTCAACCGGCCAATATGGGGTTTGTTGTGGATTGGTCCCCGCATATGACGCGTCACTTTGGCACGCCGATCAAAAACGTAACCCTAAGCGCGGGCAATCAGACCGTGCGCGCGGAATTTGTCGTCTCGGAGAGGGGGCTGGAGGGCGGCGGCATCTATGCGGTCTCCCGTGCCATGCGCGAAGGTCATGGGCTGACGCTGGATCTGCTGCCGGATGTGCCCTTGGAAGAGCTGCGTCGCCGTCTTGCGCGCCCACGTGGCAAAATGAGCCGCGCCAATTTTTTGCGCAAAACCTTGAAGCTGAGCCCGCAGAAACAGGCGCTTCTTATGGAGTTCGCAGCCCCGCTGCCAGAGGATATTGCCCCCCTGCTGAAGGCCTTGCCTGTGACACATCTGGGGCCACGCCCCATGGACGAAGCGATCAGCACCGCTGGGGGCATCCCTTTTGCGGCGATGACACCGGGGCTGATGCTGCGCGGCCAGCCGGGGGTGTTTGCCGCTGGCGAAATGCTGGATTGGGAAGCACCCACAGGGGGCTATCTGCTGACCGGATGTCTGGCCACCGGACGCTGGGCAGGTCAGCATGCAGCCCAGTGGCTCTCAGATCATCGCGGGTCTTGAGAGGCAGATAGGTCAGCCCTTCTTGGGCGCAAGACGTTGAAAAGCGTCTCTGGCGCGGGTGATCTTGATATAGGGCACCAACTCCGTGTTGTCGCTGTCAAAGCTGATAAACCGCGCCCAGGCGGCGCAATGGGTCAAGAGGATATCAGGAAGGGTGAACCGCTCTCCCATCAGATAGGGGCCCTTGCGCCGGGACATGACGTTGTGAATGCCGCGATTATACTCCCAGATCAGCGTGTCTTTCAGCGCCGGGACACGCAGCTCTTGCGGTAGCACAAATGTATGGCGATTTGCGCTCCAGAGTGGGGCTTCGACCTCATCCAGTATTTGCTGGGTGAAACTGTCCTGTTCTGCGCGCTCCAACGTGCCGGGGGCAAAGCTGAGCGCACCGTGTTTGTCCGCCAGATAGGTCATGATCGCAACGCTATCGGTGATCGTCTGTTCCCCCTCCAGCAGAATCGGCACTTTGCCGGTGGGATTCAGCGCACGCGCTTTTTCGGATTGCGGCATGTCCGCGTGCAGTTTGTAGGGCTGTCCCAGTTCTTCCAAGGCCCATAACACGCGAAACGCGCGGGTGGCGGGGTTTCCGATGATTTCATACATGATGCGCTCTTTGATGCGGGGGTAAGGGGGCTTTGGCCAAGCCTGCCTGCAGTTGAGACGATAAACAACAGATCCGTGCAGGTCATGACGCGCCGTCGCAGGGCTCCCGCCAAGGGCTCCCGCGCCTCTGTAGGGCAGCAAGCTGCCACACAGAACCTTGGGCCCGGCTCAGCAAAGCTGAGCCTGAGGGGCTAGCCGCCGCGTCGCGCCAGCATGGCCAGCCGCAGAAACAACCGCTCCACCAGCGCCATTTCCGGCGCGCGCTGCCCGGCAGAGCGTAGTTGCAGATCTGTATCCGTCAGCCCGCTCAGGGCCTGCTCCAGCTTGACCGCCCCCCAGCCAGAGGCCTGCCGCACCATCCGGTCGCGCCTTGGGCCAAAAATCGGCGGGCGCATGCGTGCAATGCCGGCAGAGGCCCCGCCGGGATCCGCCGCCGCCGCATAGAGCGCGCGGAAATGGCGGGTCGCCGAGATCAGCAGCAGCACCGGGTTGACCCCCTGTGCCTCAAGTTTGCGCAAGACTGGCCCCAGCTCCTGCGCGCGCCCTTCTGCTACAATGTTGAGCACATCATCCAGCGCAGCCTCGGTGGAGGCCGGCGCACAGGCGGCCACATCCCCAGAGGTCACCGGCAGATCATCTTTGAATTTGTAGAGTGCCAGCTTTTCACAGGTTTGACGGAAATCGCCCGGATCCAGTTCGCGCGCCAGATTGGCAAGGTCGGTCATGGCCTCATGCTCAATCTCTTTCAGACCGGCGGCCTTCAGATCCGCTTCGATTTCTTCGCGGCTGGGCGGATCATTGTAGATCCCCACGGCATAGGCATTGTTGTGGGTTTCAAAGGCTTTGCGAATCTTGGAGCTGGCCTTGAGCTGTCCGGCGGTGACCACAATCTGCGCATCTCCAGGAGCCCAATCCTCCAGCGCGGCGAGCACCGCAGGGGCGGCCGTGTCATTGGTGTCTTCCACAAAGGCGACACGCGGCCCGGGAAAGAAACTCACTTCTTTGATGGCATCGTGCAGTCGGGCTTTGTCTTTGCGCAGCTCAGCGCCGGGAATGCGGGTCAGGCGCATTTCCTCTTCGCCCTGTGGTCCGATCAGGGCCGCAATCAGCTCCTGACGTTTAAGGGCCACCCGCATGGCATCTGGCCCATAGATCAACATGCCAGTGCGATCTGCTTCCGGATGGCCAAAGTAGCGATTGGCGTCTCGCGCGCTCAGTTTCATGACGCCCGGGCGACCTCTGCCGCCTGCAGCTCTACCACGATGCGATCTGCGAGAATCACCATCAACCGCTCATAAGCGTCCTGTTGGGCTGCCAGCTCAGACACAGTGCTGCCACTGGCGGAATAGCTGGTGAAGCTGGAGACTTTGCCGGAACTGCGCACCTCTTTGGTGTCAAGATCGCGCAGCGCATAGGTCGCCGAGCCGATCACATCAAAGCGGTTGGTCACCTGCGCAACCGTTCTCCCAATGCTGCGCTCGTTCAGCTGCAGAGCCAGCGAGAGGCCGTAGTCTGCGCCCGCTGTGGGCCGTCCCAGACGATCTTCGAGTTCACGCACCAGAAGAAAGCTCTCGCGGGCCTTGGGCTCATCGACCAAAACCTTGTTGAGCAGACCGCTGGCCGCGCCATTGGGGCCATAGACAGGCTCAAAGCCGCAGCCACTCAGGGGAACCCCGAGGGCCGCAGCAGACAAGAGAAACAAGCGGCGGTTATACGACGACATTCACGATCCGACCGGGGACAACAATCAGTTTCTTGGGCTGGGCCCCATCCAGCGCACGCTGAACAGCTTCGTGGGCCAGCGCCAGTTTTTCAACCTCTTCTTTCGCGAGGTCTTTGGCCACGGTGATTTCGCCACGGCGTTTGCCGTTGATCTGGATCGGCAGGGTCACATTGGCCTCAACCAGCATCGCCTCATCCGCCACAGGCCAGGCGGCGTCCACAATCATGCCTTCGCCCCCGAGCATCCGCCAGATGTCTTCTGCTAGGTGTGGTGTCATTGGTGACATCAACTGTGCCAGCGCCTTGGTGGCTTCGCGTTTTGCATCGCCACCGGCTTTGGATTTCGCCAATGTGTTGGTGAAACCGTAAAGCTTCGCAATCGAGGCGTTGAAGCCAAAGCTCTCCACACCCAGCGTCACATCACGGATCGCCTTGTGCATCTCGCGCAGCAGGGCCTCATCGTCCTTGCCCGCGCCCGCAGGCAGCGCCGCAACCTCGGTGGCAATGCGGTGCACGCGGCTCAGGTGCTTATAGGCCGCTTCCGCGCCGGAGGCTGTCCATTCTACATCGCGCTCGGGCGGGCTGTCAGAGAGCACAAACCAGCGCGCGGTATCGGCGCCAAAGGACGTGATGATGTCCACCGGATCCACCACGTTGTTTTTGGATTTGGACATCTTGGCAGAGGGGATCACCTCCACCGCCTCGCCGGTCTCTTTCACAAATGTGCCACCGTCGCGCTCTTCCACTTCGGCAGGGTAGTGGTAGATCGTGCGGCCATTGTCATCGGTGCGCACGGCGTTCTTATAGATCGCATGGGTCACCATGCCTTGAGTGAAGAGCGCATCAAACGGCTCTTTGGCGCTTTCGGGCAGGTGGCCACAGATGTGCATCGCACGCGCAAAGAAGCGCGAATAAAGCAGGTGCAGAATCGCATGCTCAATGCCGCCGATATACTGATCGACGTTCATCCAATAGGCCGCATCCTCCATGGAGGTCGGCGTCTCCGCCTGAGGTGCGGTGAAGCGTGCAAAATACCACGAACTGTCCACAAAGGTGTCCATGGTGTCTGTTTCCCGCTGCGCAGGCGCGCCACAGTTCGGGCAGCTGCAGCTGCGCCAGCTTGGGTGACGGTCCAGCGGATTGCCCGGCACAGAGAAATCAATCGCCTTGCCGTCTTCATCATAAGGCAGGGCAATTGGCAGGTTCTCTTTCTTTTCGGGCACCACACCACAGCTTTCGCAATGCACAACCGGGATCGGGCAACCCCAATAGCGCTGACGGGACAGGCCCCAGTCGCGCAGACGGAAGTTGGTCACACCTTTGCCCCAACCCGCGTCTTCGGCAAAATCGATGGTGGTGTCGATGGCCTCTTGGCCGGTGGCCTCGTCTAGACCGGCAAAATGGTTCACCCATTTCACCTTTTCCTCCTTGCCGGGCACAAAGGCGGTGTTTTCCACCGGCACCTCATTGCCAAGCGCAAAGAAGGTGTCTGTGACGGGCAGATCATATTTGCGGCAGAAATCCAAATCGCGCTGGTCATGCGCCGGGCAGGCAAAAATCGCGCCGGTGCCGTAATCCATCAGAATGAAGTTCGCGATCCAGACCGGCAGCTCCCACTCCGGGTTCAGCGGATGTTTCACCTTGATACCCGTGTCAAAGCCAAGCTTTTCGCCGGTTTCAATCGCTTCTTCGGTGGTGCCGCCCTTACGGCACTCCGCCACAAAAGCTGCAACCTCGGGGTTTGAGGCTTCCAGCTCTTTGGCAATCGGGTGATCTGGCGAGATGCCAACAAAAGACGCGCCCATCAGCGTGTCGGGGCGGGTGGTGTAAACGGTGATCGCCTCGCCGCCATCCACACGCTCAAAGCCGAATTCAAGCCCGCGCGACTTGCCGATCCAGTTCTCCTGCATCAGACGCACTTTGGCAGGCCAGTTCTCCAGCCCGTCGAGCGCGGTCAGCAGCTCATCGGAATAGTCGGAAATCTTGAAGAACCACTGAGTCAGCTCGCGCCGCTCCACCAGCGCACCAGAGCGCCAGCCACGGCCGTTTTCCACCTGCTCATTGGCCAGAACGGTCATGTCGACCGGATCCCAGTTCACCACAGCGTTCTTACGGTAGACGAGACCTTTCTCAAGGAAATCCAAGAACAGCGCCTGCTGCTGGCCGTAATAATCCTCATCACAGGTGGCAAACATGCGCGACCAATCCAGCGACAGGCCCAGCGGCTTCATCTGCTCGACCATCGTGTCGATGTTGGCATAGGTCCAGTCTTTGGGGTGGCCACCACTCGCCATCGCCGCGTTTTCCGCAGGCATGCCAAAGGCGTCAAAGCCCATCGGGTGCAACACATTGTGCCCGGTGGAGATTTTGTAGCGCGCGATCACATCCCCCATGGTGTAGTTGCGCACATGCCCCATATGCAGCTTGCCCGACGGGTAGGGGAACATCTCAAGCACATAGTACTTGGGTTTGCTGGTGTCCCGAACGGCCTTGAAGGTTTCGGTCTTGGCCCAGGCATCCTGCCAGCGGGCTTCAATCTCTGCGGGGCTATAGCGCGACATGCTCTGGCACCTTTTTGTTGCTGGTCTCGGCCACCCAATGCGTGGCGCAGTTTGCGCAAGGTGATAGGCCGACAGGCCCCCGTGGTCCAGTGAGAAGCGTCTCAATTTGACCTATGCACCGGCTTAACACGGCCAATTTCTGCGCTATACAGATCAAAAGAGCAGTTTTTACAGGTGCATTGGCGTGAAGATCCTATTCATACACCAGAATTTCCCCGGTCAGTTCAAACATCTTGCCCCCGCTTTGGTCGCGCGTGGCCATGATGTGCGCTCCATCACGCTGCGCGTCAAAGAGGCTGGTGACTGGAAAGGGGTGAAGCTCTACCCATATGCGATCAAGCGCAAGCCGGCGCAGGGGCTGCATCCTTGGCTGGTGGATTTTGAGACCAAGATGCTGCGGGCCGAATCCTGTTATGCGGCGGCGCGTCAGCTGCGTGATCAAGAAGGTTACACGCCAGATGTGATTGTCGCGCATCCGGGCTGGGGGGAGTCGATGTTCCTGCGCGATCTCTGGCCAACGGCGCGCATCGGCCTTTATGCGGAACTTTACTACACGCTCAATGACACGGATACCGGTTTTGATCCGGAGTTTCCCAAGCCCAACGCAGATACCGAATCCATCCGGCTGCGCCTGAAGAACATCAACAATATGATGCACCGGCAGAGCGCGGATCTGGCGATCAGCCCGACCCGCTTTCAGGCGGAGACGTTTCCCGATGATTATCAAGACATCATCAGCGTGATTCACGATGGTATCGATACCGCGCAGGTCGCGCCCAATGCAGACGCCAACCTGACACTGCCTGACGGTACGATTCTTACACGTGAGGATGAAGTCATCACATTTGTTAATCGCAATCTGGAGCCCTATCGCGGCTATCATGTGTTCATGCGCGCGCTGCCGGATTTGTTAAAGGCGCGGCCCAATGCACGTGTGCTCATGGTCGGCGGCGATGACGTGAGCTATGGCGCGCCGCCGCCACAGGGCAAAACCTGGAAACAGATATACATCGACGAAGTGCGCGGCAAAATCCCGACCCCCAACTGGGAGCGTGTGCATTTCCTCGGCAAAGTGCCGTATGATCAGTTCCTCTCAATGCTACAGATCAGTCGCGCTCACGTCTATCTGACCTATCCCTTCGTGCTCAGCTGGTCCCTGCTTGAAGCCATGGCCATTGGCGCGCCCATCATCGCCAGCGATACCGCCCCGGTAAAAGAGGTGATCACGCATGGCGAAACCGGCCGCCTGTTTCCCTTCTTTGATGGCGCGCGCATGGTTGAGGAAATCTGCACCGTGCTTGAGTCACCAAAGATGCGTGAAGACATGGCCACCGCCTCCCGTAACTTTGCGGTCACGCATTATGATCTGGAAACCGTGTGTTTGCCCAAACAACTCGAATGGATTGACCGGCTGTTTGACATGGCACCGGGGGCCCTGCGCAGTTAGGTCCACGGTCTCCAGCATGCAGAGACAGCGCAAAAGAAAAGCCGCGACATTTCTGGCGCGGCTGAAGCAAAGTCAAAACCTGTTTAGATCAGAATTTGCGATCTTCAATCCGCAACTGACGCGCGCGTGTCATAATGGCGTCTTCCACAGCGCGGGCTGTGCTCTCCGGAACAGCCCGTCCGCCATTTGATTGCAGCGCCACATTCAAAGAGCGCGCATCAAGCGCCGTGTCACGGATGTAAATCGTCGCGCGATAAGACCGCCCGCCACCCGGTGGTGTGCCATATCCGGTTGAGATCACCCCGCTGAAAGGATCCACAGTCTGAACCGGTAGGAAATCGAGAACTTCAAGAGAGGCCGCCCAAAGATATTTGTTCACCCGCACCGTTTCATCAGACTTGTCGGGGGCAAAGGCGTCCCAGATGGTCTCTCTTTCCTGGCTGAATTCGGTTGTGCGGCCATCCACGAGCAACCCGGTCGGGTTCTTATCGCGGTTTCCGCAGGCCGTGAGCGTAAGCGCAGCCAAGAGAGCGGCCAGCATGACAGGGCGACGTAGAAGTTCCATAAAACTGCCTCAAGACGTGGTTTGTAACCGTCCTAGCCAAGCCGGGCCTGTTGAGCAAGGCCCTTGCAAACCTGCGTGATCAAAGGTGAACGCGGCCTGCCGTGCAATAAGGGGGCATTATGTGCAGCGGATCGGCAGTAATCTGACGCCGAAATCAAACTGTGGCATGTCTGCACCATGTCTGGGTCACTTTCTCTTAAAGCTTTTCGCTGCGCTTGCCAAAACACCCCCAAAAGAGCGAGAGACTACGGCATACCCAATTTCGGATTCTCCGGATTGGGCGCATGAATTGGAAATCCGAGGGAAAAATCATGAAAAAGATTCTCATCGCGACAACTGCACTGGCGGCAACTGCTTCCATGGCTGCAGCTGAAGTAAACTTCGGCGGTTACGCCCGCTTCGGCCTGCTGTACAACGAAGGTGCTGCAGAAGAAACACGCATCGAACAGCGTTTCCGTCTGAACATCTCCGCATCCACCGAAACCGATGGTGGCGTGGAGTTCGGCGGTCGTATCCGTATCGAAACCGAAGACAACGCTGACGGCACTGCACGTGGCGAAGGCCCAGGTTCCGCAGAATTCAACGTAAGCACCGGCGGTTTCCGTCTGGACGTTGGTAACACCTCCGACGCTCTGGATTCCGGCGACGTAGTTGACTTCTACGGCTACGGTCTGGGTCTGACTGCATTCCTGGAGCACGACGCATCTTTCGACTCCGGCTTCACCGCAGACGGCTTTGGTGCACATGACGGCAACGCACAGCAGCGTGTGAAAGCACGTTACAACATCGAAAACTTCACTGTGAACGCATCTTACGCTCCAGAAGTGGACGGCGGCGCTGATGAAGTTGCTCAGATCGGTCTGGGCTACGCCATCGGCGACCACAATGTTGGTGTGGTATACGGCGACAACCAAACCACCGAGAATGACTTCTGGGTCGTCGGCGTAAACGGTTCCTTCGCTGATTTCTCCTACTCCGTGATCGTGGGTGAAGGCGAAGATGACTCCGCAGACACTTCCTGGGGTCTGTCCGGTGCATATGCTGTTTCCGCAGCGACCGAGATCCGCGCACTCGTAACCGGTGGTGGTCTTGCTGACAACGAAGCATACGGTATCGGCTTCCGTCACTCCCTGGGCGGCGGCGTGTCCCTGCGCGGTGGTGTTGGTCAAGACACAGCTGAAGACACCGTTGGTGATCTGGGTGTGATCTTCAGCTTCTAATAGCTGAAAGACATCATGTCTTTTGGGGCGGGCTCGCAAGAGCCTGCCCCTTTCTTTTTGTGCAAATCCATGGTTTCTGCGGGACAGTTCCAAAAGAAGGTCTGCACATGTCGCTCTCCGAGATTCAAAGCCACATCGCCAAAGCAGAAGTCGCCGCCGGTCGCCCTGCCGGGGCCACGCAGTTGATCGCCGTCAGCAAACGCCAACCAGATGATCGTGTTCTGGAGGTTCTGGAGCAGGGGCAACAGCTTTTTGGGGAAAATCAGGTACAGGAAGCTGCGGGGAAATGGCCCGCGTTTCGCGCACGCTATCCTGAGGCCAAGGTCCACCTCCTAGGACCACTCCAAACTAACAAAGCCCGACAAGCCATGGGCCTGTTTGACGCCATTCATTCGCTGGATCGCCCAAAGCTTGCCAACACGCTGGCCCGTCTGGCACAGGAAGAGGGCCATTGCCCCGATCTCTTTGTGCAAGTGAACACCGGCGAAGAAGAGCAGAAATCCGGCATCTTGCCTGCAGACGCCGATGCTTTTGTGGCGGAGTGCCGCGCGCTTGATCTGCCAATTGTGGGGCTGATGTGCATCCCCCCTGTTGATGAAGAGCCCAGCCTGCATTTTGCATTGCTGGCCAAAATCGCCGCACGTAATGGGCTGGAAGGTATCTCCATGGGAATGAGTGGCGATTATGAGCGTGCCGTGGCTCTGGGCGCGACCCATGTGCGCGTCGGCTCCGCCATCTTTGGCGCGCGCGCCAGCTAGCGCTATATCGTAGAAGATAAAACTTATGAAGAACCAGCTCTTGAGGGAGTGAGGCAAGCTATCTTTGCTGCGCCTAAACGCCCTTTTCGGGCACAGATGAGCGACATATGTTCAATGAGTCCGTTGGATTATGATGTCATTACATACGATTCTGTCTTGGAGATTTAGATGCGCTTTGTTTCGATGATTGCTTGTATGCTGTGCTTTGCGGCTCCCGTTTCTGCTGAGTTCCGGCTCGCATTCAAAGGTTGGGGGGATATCCCCTCGTGCACGTCCGGTCGCCCCAACGTCGTCGGAAACCCGGAATTTTCCCTCACAGGTGTGCCATCAGGCACTACGACTATTCAGTTCAAGATCAAAGATCTGGATGTTCCCAATTACAATCATGGCGGCAGCAAGAAGTTAAAGATCAACACGGATGGCCAGGTCGCTGCAGGGACATTTAAATATAAAAGCCCTTGTCCTCCGAATGGGGCGCATACCTATCAATGGACTGCCACGGCACGCAAAGGTGGTAAGATTTTGGCTCGGGCCACAGCTGCACGTAAATATCCAGAGTAACGCGCTTAAGCGACAATCAGCCGTGTGCCCGGAGCGGCACGTGCGGCGAGCCAAAGCAGGTCTTGCCGCGCGAAAGCGATGCAGCCCTCTGTCGGGTAGCCGCGTCGACGCCATTGATGCAGAAAAATGGCAGATCCAGCGCCGGGCTGTGCCTTTGGCCAATTCCAGTCGGTCAGCAGGATCAGATCATAAAGCGGATCTGCGCGGCGCAGCTTTTCATGGCTGGGCGCATAGGGCGCTGTGACCCATTGATTATAGTCGGCATCCGCACTGTCATCAGACCATAGATCATCTTTGCCAATGGGCAGGGCCCATGGCGCAGGCTGTGCCATGCGATCAGCCCGATAAAGCGTGCCAACGATGTGATGCACCCCATAAGGTGTGGCGCCATCCCCTTCACGTTTGTCATGGCTGAGACCGCCCTTGCCAATGCTACAGGGCAGGCAGCGCCCGCCGAAGCGCAGGCCGCGCGGTGTCAGCACAAGGTCACAAGGCGTTGCGGCACTCATAGCATATGGCCGGATTTGCGGGCCTTTGTTGCCAGATAGGCCTGATTGTGGGCGTTTTCCCCAACTTTCAGGGCAACCCGTTCAGACACGGAAACCCCCGCGTTTTCCATCATGTCAATCTTGCGCGGATTGTTGGTCAGCAGGCGCACCTGCGAGAATCCCATTTCCTGAAGGATTTTGGCACCGATGCGGAAATCCCGCTCATCATCCTCAAAGCCCAGCCGGTGATTGGCCTCCACCGTGTCAAAGCCCTGATCCTGAAGCGCATAGGCGCGCATTTTATTGGCCAGTCCGATGCCCCGTCCTTCCTGATTGAGGTAGAGCAGGATGCCTTCGCCCTCTGTGCCCATCTGCCCCAAAGCCGCATCTAGTTGCGGGCCGCAGTCACATTTCAGGCTGCCCAGCACATCCCCGGTGAAACAGGCGGAATGCAGACGTGTCAGCACCGGCACATCGCGCGACGGGCGGCCGATTTCGATCGCGTAATGTTCCGCGCCGCCATCTTCGGGGCGGAAGATATGCAGGCGACCGGCATCCGCCGCCGCCATGGGCAGGCGGGCATGCACCACGGAATGCAGCGGGCTTGTGGCGCTCAGATGCGGCGTAGCCAGCTCTGCAGGAATAACGGTCAACCCATGTTCCAGCGCAAATACGGCTGCGTCCGTGGGGGTGGCTGTGACCGCAGCGGGCAGCAATTGCGCAGACTTCACAATCTGCGTGGCCATACGGTGCAGGCGCGCATCGCCATCACGTTCCGTGTGCAGAGGACCTTTCATCGGGTTGCGCAGATCATCCTCGGGGGCGGCAATGCTATGGATCCAGCGCAGCCCGGCGTCGCCTGGAAGACGCACACGGGCGACATCGCCATCATAGGCCCGCGCCTTCAGCGTTTCCGCCCGCCGCCCGGTGATCACCAGAATCGGCGTGTCCTGTTGCTGGCGCAGCGCGCTCAACCGGTTCTGCGTGAGGGTCTCCACGGCCAGCACCAAAAGCGGTGCCATACCCTCTGCGGTCAGCACAATTGGCACCCCCATGCGCAGATCGGCACGGGCGCGGGCAAGACGTTCAAGGATATCTGGCGCAAAACTCATGAGATTTTAGTCGATCCTCAACCATTGGGCTGCTCACATGTAGCCTCGATTGCAGCAATATGAAACATTTGACCATGCTGAAACACGAGGGCGTGAGACTTTTGCAGCAAATCTTGTCGCAGACGCGAGACCACCTCAAATGGATGACAAGCAACCAAGACGCGGAGAGGACGAATGGCACAATTGAAGAAAATCTTGCTGGTAGATGACGACGAAGACCTGCGTGAGGCTTTGTCTGAACAATTGGTCATGACCGAAGACTTCGACGTCTTTGAGGCGGGCAACGGCTCTGAGGCCATGGCACGGGTCAAAGAGGGGCTCTACGACATCATCATCCTTGATGTGGGCCTACCAGACACGGATGGCCGCGAGCTGTGCCGATTGATGCGCAAACAGGGGGTGAAGAGCCCGATCCTGATGCTGACTGGGCATGACAGCGACGCAGACACAATTCTGGGCCTGGATTCAGGCGCAAATGACTATGTCACCAAGCCGTTTAAGTTCCCGGTTCTGCTGGCGCGGATTCGTGCTCAGCTGCGCCAGCATGAGCAATCTGAAGACGCAGTATTTCAGCTTGGGCCATATACGTTCAAACCCTCGATGAAACTTCTGACCACGGAAGATGATCGCAAGATCCGCCTAACGGAGAAAGAGACCAACATTCTGAAGTTCCTCTATCGCGCCACGGAAGGTGTTGTGGCGCGCGATGTACTGCTCCACGAGGTCTGGGGGTATAACGCGGGCGTAACCACCCATACGCTGGAGACGCATATCTACCGCCTGCGGCAGAAAATTGAGCCTGATCCCTCCAATGCGCGTCTGCTGATCACCGAAAGTGGCGGCTACCGGTTGGTGGCATGATTTCGCCGATCTGTCGCAGAAACACTTCTGAAACAGATTGTGGATAAGAAATGTGATAAGGCTGTGTGATTGAAAGTCTTTCAGACACACACCATTTGCAAAGATCTAAGTGTTCCCGTGCATGTCCGGGTTATGACATGAACCTCCCTGTTGGACTGGCCCGGGCTTCGGCTCGGGCCTTTTTTCATGCGCTTTCATGTCCGCCTCAGTTCTGGCGTTGCTGCTCAAGCTGCCTCTTTGGCCAAATCGCGGGTTTTCGCATTGGCAGGGGCGGGCCCCAAAGGTAGGGTCGCTCCCAGACCAATTTGGGCCAAATCGGGAGCGTCTCATGTCCTTCACCCTCGCCACCTGGAATATCAACTCCGTGCGTTTGCGTGAGCCGATTGTACAACAGCTCATGCAGGAAGAAGCCCCGGATGTTCTGTGCCTGCAGGAATGTAAAAGCCCTGTGGATAAGATCCCAACCGAGGGGTTTGCTGCGCTTGGCTATACCCACATGGTGGCGCGCGGTCAGAAGGGCTACAACGGTGTCGCGATTTTCTCCAAAATCCCGATGGTCGAAGCGGGCAGTGAAGATTTTGCCGATCTCGGCCATGCCCGCCATATCGCAGGCACATTGGAAAATGGCGTGACCATTCACAATTTCTATGTGCCCGCCGGGGGAGATGTGCCGGATCGCGAGAAAAACGAAAAATTCGGTCAGAAACTCGACTACCTTGCCGATATGCGGGATTTCTTCCGCCGCGAGGCGCTCACGAAATCCATCATGGTGGGAGATCTCAATATTGCGCCACGCGAAGATGACGTCTGGGATCACAAGAAACTTCTGAAAGTGGTGAGCCACACGCCGATTGAAGTGGAGAAACTGGCCGAAACGCAGGATGCAGGCAACTGGGTGGATATCACCCGTCAGGACATTCCCGAAGGCAATCTCTACAGCTGGTGGTCTTATCGCGCCCGCGATTGGGACGCGGCGGACAAAGGGCGTCGGCTTGATCATATCTGGGCCACCTCTGATATTTCCAATGCGGGCCATTCCAGCCGGGTGCTGCGCGCGGCGCGGGGCTGGGAGAAACCGTCAGATCACGCCCCTGTTTTTGCCAGTTTCGATCTCTGAGCAGAGAAAACAAACGCTCCCGCCCCCAAAGACCCCATCAAAGATGCGGCTTTGCGGTTGGGCCCGGCGCCGCGCGATGCGCGGCGCGGTGGCGTATCACGCAGGCGCTGTGCGATACCCCTTGGTTTCTGAGCCCGGCCCCGCCATATAGAGGGCAACGTCCAGACGGAGACCAAAATGATGGATATTCTTGGCCAAGGTGCCGCAACCGCGTCGGCAGCAGATGATGTGATCAAAGACGTGTCAGAGGCCACTTTCATGGCTGATGTTGTGGATGCTTCCATGACCGTACCGGTGATTGTGGATTTCTGGGCCCCCTGGTGTGGCCCCTGCAAAACCCTGGGCCCGGCGCTTGAGGCGGCGGTGACCGCTGCTGGCGGTGCCGTGAAAATGGCCAAGGTCAATGTTGATGAAAACCAGATGATTGCCGGCCAGATGCGTGTCCAGTCCATTCCGACGGTCTATGCCTTCTGGCAGGGGCAGCCAGTGGATGGCTTCCAGGGCGCGCTGCCGCCAAGTGAAATCGAGGCTTTTGTGGCCCGTGTGGTGGAAGCCGGTGGCGGCGCCATGCCCGATGGTGGGCTCGCCGATGCGCTGATTGCTGCGGAAGAGATGCTGGCGGAAGGAGATGCGGCCTCCGCTGTTGAGACTTTTGCCGCCATCGCAGAGCAGGATCCAGAGAATGCCGAAGCCTTTGGCGGGCTGGCACGCTCTTATCTGGCGTTGGCGCAGGTGGATCAGGCCGAAGCGGTGATCAATGGCGTGCCGGAGGCGATTTCGGCAGCCGCAGAGATCGAGGCCGTGCGTGCGCAGATTGAGCTGGCGCGTCAGGCGGAAAACGCCGGGCCGGTGGCCGAGCTGCGCGCCGCCGTTGAGGCAGACCCTGACAATCATCAGGCGCGTCTTGATTTGGCGCAGGCCCTGCATGGGGCGGATCAGCTCGAAGAGGCGGTCAATGAACTGTTGGAGCTGTTCCGTCGCGATCGCGAATGGAACGAGGGCGCGGCCAAGACCCAGCTGTTCACCATCTTTGAGGCCCTCAAGCCCAATGATCCGGTGGTGCTCAATGGGCGGCGCAAGCTCAGCTCTATGATCTTTGCCTGATTGGGGCCTGATCTGGCTTTGCCCGACATGGAAAGCAGAGTAGGCTGGTGGCCATGATCAAAGCTGCTGATTTGCCGGAGACCCTTTCGGTGTTTCCTTTGCCCGGGGCGCTCTTGCTGCCCCGTGCGCGCCTGCCTCTGCATATTTTTGAGCCGCGCTATCTGGCGATGCTGGATGACGCGCTCAAGACACCGGAGCGATTGATCGGCATGGTGGCGCCCAATGAGGTGCCCGGCCGCGAAGGGCCGGGGCTGCATGTGATTGGCTGCGCGGGGCGGATCACGCAGTTTTCTGAAACCGATGACAACCGCTATCTGATCACCTTGTCCGGCGTGTCGCGCTTTCGCATCCTGAGCGAAGTGGAGGGGTTTACCCCCTACCGGCGCTGTCATGTGAGCTGGGACGGGTTTGACCGGGATCTGGGGCGCGGCGAAAAAGACAGCGCCTTTCAGCGTCCGGCATTTATGGATCTGCTGCGCCGCTACTTTGAACAGCTGGAGCTCTCCACCGATTGGGAGACGCTGAAAGAAGCGGATGATGAGCTGTTGATCAATTCGCTGTCGATGCTGCTGGACTTTACCGCCGAAGACAAGCAAGCCCTGCTGGAGGCCCCGTCGCTCAGCACGCGTCGGGAGACCTTGGTTACATTGCTGGAATTTGCGCTGCGCGGCGGCACAGGAGAGGATTTGATTCAATGACGCAAGCCACACCAGAAACGGGCGCAGCGGGCCCGGTGTTTGATCGGCGCATGTTGGAAGCGCTGATCTGTCCTCAGACCCGCGGGCGTCTGGAGTATGACGCTGCGGCGCAAGAGCTGATTTCACGCGCGGCCAATCTGGCCTTTCCAATCCGCGCCGGGATCCCTGTGATGCTGATTGACGAGGCACGCAGTCTGGACTGACCTCTGGTTTTGGAAACCGAAGGGGAGGGGCCAGCCCCTTTTGGCCTGTCGGCCAATTCACGCTGGGATATTTTCAGTCAAATGAAGCGGAGGTGCGCGCCGTGAAAGCGTCGGCGCGCGTGCTCTAGCGCTATTTCATCAACTGCGGCAATTCCCCGTTGAGGCCAGCCGCTTCGCGCATGAAGCCCCGGCGCAGGGCCGGCATGCTGCCCACCAGTCCCATGCCCAGATCGCGCGCGGCGCGCAGCAGAGGGTTGTCGTTGGAAAAGAGCTTGTTTGTCAGGTCTGTCGCCGCCACCAGCGTGGCCGTGTCAAAGCGCCGCCACTCCTGATAGCGCCCGAGCACCAGAGGGGAGGCAATGTCTTCACCACGTTGCCGCGCATTCTGTAGCACCTGCGTGAGGGCGGCAACATCGCGCAGCCCGGCGTTCAGCCCCTGACCGGCAATTGGGTGCATGCCATGGGCGGCATCCCCCACCAGAGCCACGCGCTCCGCGACAAAATCATTGGCTACCGAGAGGCTCAGCGGATAGGTGAAGCGGTTGCCCGCGAGAGTGATCTCGCCAAGAAAATCCCCGAAGCGTGGCCGCAGCACAGCCATGTAATCCTCATCAGAAAGCGCCTGAATGGCCGCCGCTGTATCGTCTCTTTCTGACCAGACAATCGAACACATATTGCCGGGCAGCGGCAGGATGGCCAGCGGACCCGGAGGCATGAAAAACTGATGGGCAATGCCATTGTGGGGATGTTCATGCGCAATCGCGCAGACCAGAGCAGTTTGCCCATAGCCCCAGCCTGTACGTGAAATGCCAGCCCGTTTGGCCACGCCACTCTGGCGCCCGTCACAGCCCACCAAAAGCCGTGCGCGGCAGGTGTCGCCGGTGCTTAATGTGGTTGTGACACCGCCGGCATCGATGGACTGATCACGTACTTCAGTGCCTGAGATCAATGTGATGTTGGGCGCGTCTTCCATCGCAGACAAAAAGGCGCGGTACAAAAAACGATCTTCAAGCATGAAGCCCATCGGGCCTTCTTCGATTTCACGATGATCAAAATGCAGGAAAAACGGCGCTGGCCCTTCGCCTGCGCGCCCATCAGAGACTTTGATCTCCCGCATGGGTTCGGCATGTTCGGCCACGCTCTCCCAGATGCCGATATTGTCCAGCAGCCGTTTGGAAGCCAGCGCAAGCGCATAGCCACGCCCGTCGAAGTTGCCTGCGGCGCGGGCAGGGGCGGGGCGGGCATCCACCACGGTCACGGAAAAGCCGGAATGTGCCAGTGCCAAGGCCAGAGCAGGCCCGTTGAGCCCGCCGCCTGCAATCAGAATATCGGTGTCATAGGTCATGGCGCCAATATGGGGTGTGCTTCGGGATTGTCCATGCGCGATTGCGCCGCTACCGTCTGGCGAAAGTAAAAGCGGAGACCAAGATGCTGAATTGGCAGGAAATGAGCGCGGCGGCGCTGGGGCGGGGCATCGAGCGTGGGGAAATTGATCCCGTGGCGCTGACGCAGGCCTATCTGGGGGCGATTGAGAGCCACGACGCCAAAGATCGTATCTATTCGGCGGTCACCAAAGAGCGTGCCCTTGCAGAGGCGCAGGCGGCAGCAGAGCGTGCCCGAGCGGATCAGCGCCTGTCGTTGTTGGATGGGGTGCCGATCAGCTGGAAAGACCTGTTTGACAGCGCGCATGTGGCCACTGAAGCGGGCTCAGAACTTTTGAAGGGGCGTGTGCCCACTCAGGATGCAGAGGTGCTGGCCAATGCAACCGCGCTGGGGCTGGTCTGTCTGGGCAAGACTCACATGAGCGAGCTGGCGTTTTCCGGGTTGGGGCTAAACCCAATCACGGCCACGCCGCCCTGTGTCAATGACCCGGATGCCGTGCCGGGAGGGTCTTCGTCGGGCGCCGGCGCCTCGGTGGCCTTCGGCCTTGCGGCCGCAGGGATTGGCTCTGACACCGGCGGGTCCGTGCGCATCCCGGCCGCGTGGAATGACCTTGTAGGTTTGAAAACCACCGCGGGGCGCATCTCCACCAAAGGTGTGGTGCCGCTGTGCCGCAGTTTTGATACGGTCGGTCCGCTGACCCGAACGGTGGAAGACGCGGCGCTGTTTCTGGCGGTTCTGGAAGGGGGGCGCCCGGTGGATTTGCGCGGCGCGTCTCTCAAGGGGGCGCGGTTTGCGGTGCTGGAAACAATGGCGCTGGATCAGGTGCGTGAAGCGCCCATGGCGGCATTTGAGCGTGCGTTGCACCGTTTGCAGGATGCGGGGGCCACGCTGGAGTTTCTGCGCGCGGATGAGGTGGTGGAGGCAATGGACCTCGCCGGGCCGCTTTACACGGTCGAAGCTTATGGAGAATGGGAGGCCACGATTGAGGCCGCGCCTGACAAAATGTTTGATCAGATTCTGGAGCGTTTCCGCGCAGGTGCAGGCGTCACGGGCCCGCAGTTTACACAGGCCTGGACCAAATTGCACGCGCTGCGCGCAACCTGGGAGGCTCGGATTGCGGGCTATGATGCGGTGCTGATGCCCACAACCCCAATCCTGCCGCCCAATCTGGAGCGTTTGATGACGGATCAGGAGTATTACGTCACCGAAAACCTTCTGGGTTTGCGCAACACGCGTATTGGCAACCTCATGGGCAGCGCCGCCATTACCCTGCCCACCGGGGTGCCCTCCTGTGGGTTGATGATGTTGGGGCAGGCAGGCAGTGAAGAACGCCTGTTGCGTCTGGCTGCAGCGGCAGAGTTTCTTCTGCCTTGACCTGATTTGATCTGCCCAGTGCACATGCCAGCCACCCGGGTCTGCGATTGTCTCTCGCCGCTGCCGCTTAGACAGTTTAAAGAGCCCGCATGGAACACAGCGCAAAAAAGTTTGAGATCTTCGTGGTCACCGCGCCGGGGCTGGAAAAGCCTCTGGCCGCTGAAATGACAGAGGCGGGCTTCAAAAAGCCTAAGATGATGCCCGGCGGCGTGCGCTTTCGCGGCAATTGGCAGGATGTCTGGCGTGCCAACCTGAGCCTGCGGGGCGCGGTGCGTGTGTTGGCGCGGGTCGACAGTTTTCAGGCCATGCATCTCGATCAACTGGAACGTCTGATCGCCGATATGCCATGGAGGGGTTATCTGCGCACGGATGTGCCGCTGAAGGTGGATGTGACCACCCAGAAATCCAAGATCTACCACGCAGGCGCAGCCAAGGAGCGCATTGAGCGTGGTCTGGCAACCGCTGTCGGCGCGCCTATCTCTTCAGAGGCTGACGTGGTGGTGAAGGCGCGGATCGACAACAACATGATGACGCTGTCGCTCGACACCTCGGGAGAAAGCCTGCACAAGCGGGGCCACAAATCCGCCGTCGCCAAGGCCCCCATGCGCGAAAACATGGCCGCCATGTTCCTGCGCCAGCTTGGTTTTGATGGCAGTCAACCGGTTTATGATCCCATGTGTGGCTCCGGCACCTTTGTGATCGAAGCGGCCGAGATCGCCGCAGGGCTTTTGCCGGGCCGCTCCCGCAGTTTTGCCTTTCAGCAGTTCGCCAATTTTGATGCCGCCGCGTTTGATGCGCTGCGCGCTGCGGAGGCAACAGCTCCCAGCACGCTTTATTATGGTTCTGACAAAGACGCCGGTGCGATTCGCATGGCAGGTGAAAACGCCAGCCGCGCAGGGGTGGCGGACTGGGCAAGCTTCAACCAGAAAAGCGCAGGCGACATCACTCCGCCCTCTGACGTACCGGGCATCGTGGTGGTTAATCCACCGTACGGCGCGCGGATTGGTGACAAAAAGGGGTTGTTTGCGCTCTATGCAAGTTTTGGCAAAGCGCTCTCGCAGCATTTCTCCGGCTGGACCGTGGGGATTGTCACCACTGACACGGGGCTCGCCCGCGCCACGGGCTTGCCGCTGGAAGCCCCCTTTGCCACCGTGGCGCATGGCGGGCTGAAGGTGCAGCTTTACACCTGTGAGGTGCCCTAGGCTCAGGTCCACTGAGCGCGCAGGCGGGGACATGTTCTGGCTTTCTGCTGGCAGCAAGAGCCGGAACACGCCCGCCAACTTGCGGAGGAGTTGCGTGGGTATTGAACTGTGAAATCCGCGCAACGCCCGTTGTATTAACATTTTTTCCGGCCGAAATTTCACACCGACGCGATACAGCCGCAATACAGACGCGATACCGACGTCGCATTTCATGGTTAACGCAGCTTTTGGCTTGCGCAACACAGGTGAAGACCGTGTGAAAAAGTGCTTTGAAATTTCACCAACCTGAGGCAACGTGAAATTTCAGGAAAAAATTTCACGACAGGAATCACGCTTTATGCTGCACGACGTGCTCCAGAACCCTCAGACGCTTGGCGCGGATCTGCGCGCTCTGCGTAAGGCGCGCGGGTTGACGTTGACAGATATGGCTGAAGCACTGGAACGTTCTGTCGGGTGGTTGAGCCAAGTGGAACGCGACAAATCAGAGCCCACGATTTCTGATTTGCGCCGGATCGCCAAAGTGTTGGAAGTGCCCATGTCGATGCTGTTTGGGCATTCTGCGGCGCCGGAGGATGAGCAGGGGTACATCGTGCGCGCAGGCGCCCGCCGCCAGATCGGTGCGAGCGAAGGGGGATTGATTGAAGAGCTGCTGTCTCCAGATCTCACAGATGATTTTGAGGTCGTGCATTCTACCTTCGCGCCCGGCGCAACCATCCAGGAAATCACCACGCGACCAACACAAGAGGTCGCTTATATTGTGTCGGGGCGATTGGATCTGCGGATTGGAGAGCAGGCGTTTTCTGTAGGACCAGGTGACAGCTTTCGTATTCGCGGAGAGGCGCATCATTGGGCCAACCCTTATGATGAACCTTGTGTGGCAATCTGGGTGATTGCCCCGCCGGTTTATTGAGGAGATGGACATGCTTGAAGGATCATGTCTCTGCGGAGATATTACATTTCAAACGTCGGCAGCACCTCAAGGAGCTTCGATGTGCCATTGCACTCAATGCCGCAAGCAATCTGGTGGAATATGGGCCTCTGCCTATGTTGAAGATCATGCGCTTCATATCTCAGGGGCTGTTCACTGGTTTGAAGCCAGCCCAGTGGCCAAGCGCGGGATATGTGCCACATGTGGCTCATTCCTTTTTTGGAAAGCCCATGATGAGTCCACCACGAGCTTTGCATTAGGTGCTTTGGATGGTCCTACGGGCCTCATGATCGAAAAGCACATCTTCGTAGCGAACAAAGGTGATTATTACGACATCGCCGACAGTTTGCCGCAGAAGGACTGATGATGTTCGAGACTTTTATGCAGATGGACAGCGTCACGCTCTGGGCTTTTATGGCTGCATCATTGGTGATGTACCTCACGCCTGGTGCGGACATGATGTTCACGATCGCCAGTGGTATTTCCGGAGGTCCTAAAGCAGGATTCGCGGCGACTGTGGGCGTAACGCTTGGACTTGTGGTTCACATAACCTTGGCAGCTGCAGGGCTGGCTGTTTTGGTCGCCGCGTCGCCCACAGCGCTTATGGTGATCCGATATGCAGGGGCAGCCTATCTTGCTGTGCTTGCTTATCAAGCTTGGACAGCCAAACCGATGTCAGAGAATGCTGAGGGGCGTTCCGACGTGCTGCGTGCGGTTCGACGGGGGTTTCTCACCAATATGCTCAACCCCAAAATTATTCTGTTTATCCTGGCCTTCTTGCCACAATTCACCACCCCGGAGGTCGGCCCGATTTGGCAGCAGATTGCCATATTGGGAGCGATGTTTGCTTCCGGCGGATTTGTGGTGGTTTCAGTGATCGGCATTTCAGCCGGTGTCGTTGGCGCAAAGCTGGCACAGGCCACGGGTATTCTCAACAAAATCGCTGCTACGCTCTTTGGGGGACTGGCAGCCAAACTTGTACTCGACTGAGGGAGACGCTGATGTCTGATTTTCCAACCAAGGCCCGCGTGGTCATTATCGGCGGTGGTGTCGTTGGCACCTCCAGTCTGTATCACCTTGCCAAGAAGGGCTGGACCGATTGTGTTCTGCTGGAAAAGAATGAGCTGACCGCAGGATCCACATGGCATGCCGCCGGAAATGTGCCCACGTTTTCAAATTCTTGGGCGATCATGAATATGCAGCGCTACTCCACCGAGTTGTACGCCCGTCTGGGGGAAGAGGTGGATTACCCGATGAACTATCATCAGTCCGGCTCGATCCGGCTGGCGCACACTAAAGAGCGAGTGCAGGAGTTTGAACGCGCCATGTCCATGGCCCGCTATCAGGGTATTCCAATGGAGATGTGGACCGCGGAAGAGGCCAAGGAACGCTATCCTTTCCTTGAGACCCATGATCTCATGGGGGTGCTCTATGATCCCACCGATGGCGACATTGACCCGGCCCAGCTGACTCAGGCACTTGCCAAAGGCGCGCGGGACATGGGCCAAAAGATCATTCGCTTCTGTCCTGCCACCGGCGTGACCCAGCAGGAAGACAAAAGCTGGGTTGTGCACACGGAAAAAGGCGACATCGCCTGTGATTATGTCGTGAATGCAGCGGGTTACTATGCGCAGCGTGTGGGAGAATGGTTCAAGCCCTATGGTGGTCGCTCCGTGCCGATGATGGTGATGAGCCACCAGTATCTGCTGACCGAAGAAATCCCTGAGGTCGAGGAATGGTCCAAAGCCAACGGTGGTGTGAAGCTGCCGCTGCTGCGCGACGTGGATATCTCCTACTACCTGCGCCAAGAGAAACACGGCTACAACCTCGGCCCTTATGAGCCCAACTGTAAGGCCCATTGGGACACAGACGCCGACCCGATGCCCGATGATTTCTCCTTCCAGCTCTGGTCTGACGATCTGGACCGGATCGAGGACATCGTGACCGACGCCATGGAGCGGGTGCCGCTGATGGCCACCTCCGGCATCAGCCGTGTAATCAACGGCCCAATCCCCTATGCGCCAGACGGTTTGCCTCTGATTGGCCCGATGCCCGGTGTGGAAAATGCGTTTGAAAACTGCGTGTTCACCTTTGGCATCGCGCAGGGCGGCGGCGCCGGTAAGGTGCTGGCAGAGTGGATCGTGGATGGCCATACCGAGTGGGACATGTGGGCTGTCGATCCACGCCGCTACACTGACTACACCGATCATGATTACTGCGTGAAGAAAGGCATGGAGGTTTACGGCAACGAATACGCCATGCATTTCCCGCATCATGAATGGCCCGCCGCGCGCGACAAGAAGCTCTCCCCCGTCCATGACCGGGTGGTTGCACAAGGCGGCGTTATGGGGGCCTACAACGGCTGGGAGAGGGCCAACTGGTTCGCCAAAGACGGCGATGACACCTCGCTCGCTGCTACCCACACCTGGGGGCGTTCCGGCCCTTGGGAGCAGCGCATCAAAGAAGAGTGCGAAGCTGTGCGTGATCACTGTGGTGTACTTGATTTGCCTGGCTTTTCTCGCTTCATGGTCAAAGGCACGGGCGCGGCAGAGGCGCTGCGTGGCCTGGTCACAGGCGGCCTTCCAAAAGTTGGCAGAATGAACCTTGTTTATGTGTCCGATGACCGGGGCCGTATCCTGACAGAGATGTCCTGTATCCGTTTGGGTGAGGATGAATTTGTGATGATCACAGCGGCCACCGCACAATGGCATGACCGCGACATTCTGATGAAAGTCATGCCAACAGGTGTGACCGTTGAAGATGTCACCACCACCCATGACACGTTGATTGTCACGGGGCCAAAATCCCGTGAGATTCTGGCGAGCCTGACAGATGCGGATCTGGAAAGCGGTTGGCTCACCCACCAGGGTGCTACCGTCGCAGGGCAACCGGCGCATCTGATCCGGGTGTCCTTTGCGGGTGAGCTGGGTTGGGAAGTGCATGCGCTGAATGCGGATATGCCTGCCATTTATGACGCCATTATCGCCGCTGGCGCGACGCCATTTGGCATGTATGCGCTGAATTCCCTGCGTCTTGAAAAAGGTTACCGCGCGTGGAAAGGTGATCTCTCCACGGACTACTCTTTGCTAGAAGGTGGCCTTGGCCGCTTTGTGAAGCTCGACAAACCGCAGGCGTTCCCCGGTAAGGCAGCGATCCAGAGCGAGTTGCAACAAGGCGTCAAAAAGTCTTTTGTGACCTTGGTGGTAGACGCGGATGACGCTGATGCGCCTTACATGTCTTGCATCTGGCATGGCGATCAGATTGTGGGGGAAACCACATCTGGCGGCTGGGGGCATCGTGTGAATGCTTCTATCGCGCTGGGTATGGTGCAGGCGGATCTGGCGAAGCCCGGTACAGAGCTTGAGGTTGAGATCTACGGCGAGAAATACCGCGCCGTGGTGCAAGAGGATCAACCTCTCTGGGATCCTGCCAACGAACGCCTGCGCGCATGAGCGAAGTGATTTTAAAAGATGGCGGCGCGGGGCAGGAACTCCTGTCCCGATCCGCAATGCCTGCTCATCCGCTTTGGTCCACCAAAGTGATGATGGAAGAGCCGGAGATCGTGCAGGCGGTGCATGCAGATTTCATACGGGCCGGGGCGCGTCTGATCACGCTCAATACCTATTCCGCCACGCCAGAGCGGCTTGCGCGGGAAGGTGTCGGCGACATGTTTCAGCCTCTCCAGCAACAGGCGATTGATCTTGCCAATGCTGCACGGGATGAGGTGGGTGAGGATGGCGTCAAACTGGCCGCTTGCTTGCCACCTCTGCACGGGTCTTACCGCCCGGATATGTCGCGCAGCCATGCGGATCTGTTGCCAGCCTATCAGGAGATTGCGCAGGCGCAGGCAGCGGCCTGTGATGTGATCCTGTGTGAGACACTCTCCAGTGTTGCAGAAGCCACAGCCGCAACTCAGGCGGGTATTGAAACGGGCAAGCCAACTTGGGTGTTTGTCACGCTGAAGGATGACAGCAGCACAGAGCTGCGCTCTGGCGAGACTCTCTCCGCTGCGCTGGAAGCGCTTACGGATTTTGAGGTTGCAGGTATCGGATTGAATTGTTCCAAACCTGAGGTGGTTTCCCAAGGGTTGCCGATGCTCCTGTCAACGGGCCGCCCGACCGGAGCCTATGCAAACGGGTTTGAGGGTATTGATGCGTTGGATATTGGTGGCACAGTAGATGGGCTGCGGGCGCGCACCGATGTCACACCCGGAAATTACGCCGATTTTGCAATGCAATGGGTTGCTGGTGGGGCAAGATTTGTTGGCGGCTGCTGTGAGGTTGGCCCTGCCCATATCGCGGAACTTGCAACGCGCCTGAAAGAGGCCGGCCACAGCCTGGTGGGGGCCTGAGGCCTGCGTTTCATTATTCTTGGGGGCAGAGGAAAGCCCTCCTGACAGACGCAGGCTGTGTCTGCGCAACACCTGAAAGGACATCATGATGGCTGATCTTCCAAACAAAGCACGCGTGGTGATTATTGGCGGCGGCGTTGTGGGATGCTCTGTTGCTTATCACCTCACCAAACTTGGCTGGAAAGATGTTGTGCTGCTGGAGCGCAAACAGCTCACATCAGGCACCACATGGCACGCCGCTGGCCTGATTGCACAGCTACGGGCAACCGCAAATATGACCAAGCTCGCCAAGTATTCCCAAGAGCTTTATGGCAATCTTGAAGCGGAAACCGGTGTGGCCACAGGCTTTAAGCGGTGCGGCTCAATCACGGTGGCTTTGACCGAAGAGCGCAAAGAAGAGATCTATCGTCAGGCGGCCATGGCACGGGCCTTTGGGGTTGAGGTCGAAGAGATTTCGCCTTCCGAGGTAAAAGCGCGCTATGAGCACCTCAACATCGAAGACGTGAAAGCGGGCGTCTGGTTGCCGCTGGATGGTCAGGGCGATCCGGCCAATATCGCGCTGGCCTTGGCCAAAGGCGCGCGACAGGGCGGTGCGATCGTTAAAGAGCGCATCAAAGTCACCAATATCGCCAAATCCGGCCGCAAGGTGACGGGGGTGGATTGGGTCTCTGATGATGGCAATTCACAAGGTCACATTGCCTGTGATATGATCGTCAACTGTGCGGGGATGTGGGGCCATGAAGTGGGGCGCATGGCGGGCGTGAATGTGCCGCTGCATGCCTGCGAGCACTTCTATATCGTGACAGAGGGCATTCAGGGGCTGACACAGATGCCGGTGCTGCGCGTGCCAGATGAATGCGCCTACTATAAGGAAGACGCAGGGAAAATCCTGTTGGGCGCCTTTGAGCCCAACGCCAAGCCATGGGCGATGAACGGCATTCCCGACAGCTTTGAGTTTGATCAGCTGCCAGAGGATTTTGACCACTTTGAACCGATTCTGGAGGCGGCGTGCAATCGGGTGCCGATGCTCGCGGAAGCGGGCATTCACACCTTCTTCAATGGGCCGGAAAGCTTCTCGCCGGATGATGCCTATCATCTGGGATTGGCCCCGGAGATGGACAATGTCTGGGTGGCGGCGGGCTTCAACTCGATTGGCATTCAGTCCGCGGGCGGGGCCGGCATGGCGCTGGCGCAATGGATGACGGATGGGGAAAGACCGTTTGATCTGGGCGATGTGGACATCAGTCGTATGCAGCCGTTTCAGGGCAACAAAACCTACCTGTTTGAGCGCTCCAAAGAAACGCTGGGCCTGCTTTATGCAGATCACTTCCCTTATCGTCAGAAGGCCACCGCGCGCGGCGTGCGGCGCACACCGTTCCATCATCACCTGAAAGAACAAGGCGCAGTCTTTGGGGAACTTGCAGGCTGGGAGCGGGCCAACTGGTTTGCCAATGAAGGTCAGGAGCGCGAATACCAGTACACTTGGAAGCGCCAGAATTGGTTTGAAAACTCCGCTGCTGAACACCGCGCTGTGCGTGAAAATGTCGGCATGTATGACATGTCGTCTTTTGGCAAAATTCGCGTAGAAGGCCCGGATGCCGAAGCCTTTATGAACTATGTTGGCGGTGGCGATTATTCGGTGCCCAATGGCAAGATCGTTTATACGCAATTCCTCAACCGCAATGGCGGTATTGAGGCGGATGTAACGGTGACGCGGCTGACAGAAACCGCATATCTCGTGGTTACCCCTGCTGCGACGCGACTTGCGGATCAGACATGGATGCAGCGCCACAGAGGCAATTTCAATGTGGTGATCACCGATGTCACCGCGGGTGAGGGTGTTCTGGCCATCATGGGGCCAAACGCGCGCAAGCTTCTTGAAAAAGCGTCTCCGGCGGATTTCTCCAATGCGGTCAACCCGTTTGGTACGGCGCAGGAGATTGAGTTGGGCATGGGCCTCGCGCGGGCACATCGTGTGACCTATGTGGGGGAGCTTGGTTGGGAAATCTATGTGTCCTCGGACATGGCTGGGCATGCTTTTGAAACGCTCTGGGACGCAGGTCAGGACATGGGGCTGAAGCTTTGTGGCATGCATATGATGGACAGCTGCCGGATTGAAAAAGGCTTCCGCCATTTCGGGCACGACATTACCAGCGAAGATCACGTTGTGGATGCAGGGCTTGGCTTTGCTGTGAAAACCCAGAAGGACGACTTCATCGGCAAAGAAGCGGTTTTGAAGCGGAAAGAAACAGGCCCGCAAAGTCGGCTACTGCAATTTAAGCTGACGGATCCAGAGCCGCTTTTGTTTCACAATGAACCGATCCTGCGAGACGGTGAGTATGTTGGATATCTGTGTTCAGGAAACTATGGGCACACTCTGGGGGCTGCCATCGGCATGGGCTATGTGCCTTGCGCAAATGAGAGCGCAGCGGATGTGCTAAACTCAACCTATGAGATTGATGTGATGGGAACGCGCGTTCGCGCAGAAGCATCTTTGCGTCCCCTGTACGACCCTAAGTCGGAACGCGTTAAAGTGTGATCCATTCAATGCGGTCAGGCATCACAAATCGTGATGGCTGACCGCACGATTTACTGTGTTTCCTTCCATGGGTCCCACCGCTAACAAGAAGCGTCGTGGTGGAGGAGAGACAGATGGCAGATGCGGCACGCACATCAGAAAATGTAGACACGCCAAAGGGGCTTGCCTTCGCAATGACCGCCTATCTCCTGTGGGGGTTTTTGCCGCTTTACATGAAAGCTGTGTCTCATATGCCAGCACTTGAGGTGGTTGCGCATCGCGTGATTTGGTCTGTGCCGGTTGCGGGTGTGGTTTTGATGTACCTCGGTCGCACGGGCGACCTGTTCGCCGCGGTGCGCAGCCCGCGTACACTTTTGATGGGATGTCTCACGGCCGCGCTTATCACTGTAAACTGGGGCGTCTATGTCTGGTCGATTGCTACGGACCGCGCGCTCGATGCGGCTTTGGGGTACTATATCAATCCCCTGTTTAGCATTGCCCTGGCTGCTGTTTTGCTGGGTGAGAAATTGTCCAGGCTGCAATGGGTCGCTGTGGGCCTTGCTGCCGCGGCGGTTGGGGTTCTCTGGATTGATGCAGGCGCACTGCCATGGCCTGCGTTGACGCTTACGATCTCTTGGGGGTTTTATGCGTTCTTCAAGAAATCCTTGCCGGTTGGGCCCAATCAGGGGTTTCTCCTTGAAGTGCTGATCCTGACCATCCCGGCCACCGGCTTTCTGATCTGGCAAGCCGTCAATGGAGGATCTCACTTTGGAAGTGAGGTGAGTGATACGCTGCTTCTGTTGGGATGTGGGATCGTGACAGCCGTGCCTTTGCTGTTTTATGCCAATGGGGCCAAGCTTATGCGTCTGTCGACAATCGGTATCATGCAATATATTGCGCCAACTTTGATTTTCCTGATGGCTGTGCTGGTGTTTGATGAACCTTTCGGCAAAGCGCGTATGATCGCCTTCCCGATGATTTGGTCGGCCTTGATTGTCTATTCAATTCCTATGATCCAAGACGTTCGAAATGCGCGAAAATAGGCGTATTCTATAGATGTTTGCGTATGTGCTCTGTGAGCAGAGTTGCCCAAAGAGCGTAAGCTTCTTCTGATGGGTGATAGCCATCGGAGGCCTGATAGCGGGGCTCAAACGGGACATCGAGCGGCATATGCGACAAGATCGGATGTTTGGCGCAGAGTGCGGCAAGCCCCTGATCCAGGCGGTTGGCCTGTTGTCCCAGGATCCAGCGCAGGGGCTGTGGTAACTTCGGGTACATGCCCATAGGCGGAAGACCGGAGGCAACAATCAGATGGGCATTGAAGCGGGTTGCAAGCACCTGTGCCAGACGGTCTTGATTGTGCGTCCATCTCGCGCGGCTGAACCCACGCGTGACATCATTCACACCAAGCGCAGACACGACGATGTCTGCGGGCTGCGTGTCGATGTGTTCCAGCTTTTGCAGGATGGTTTTGGTGGTTGCCCCAGTTTCCGCAATCAGACGCCAGTGCACTTGAAAGTGTTCAGAAAGTCTTGCAGTCAACTGGCCTGATAGCGCCTGTGATTGTGTGCCTGCTCCGACGCCAGCTGCAGAGCTGTCACCGATAATCAGAAGGTTGAGCTCTGGCCCTGTACCACAAGTTCCGGAGCGGTTTCCTGGAGGTTCCGGGAGTTGATTGGCCCTTTTGCGCACTCCAAGAGCTTGCACCAAGAGCAATGGTGCAAGCGGGATACGCAAGAGTTGATCAATTCCGTAGGGCATAGGCGTGTCAGCTCATGGCGTCTTTGAATTTGAGGAAGCGTGCATCGGTCATCACACGTTGCATAATGGCATCGCGCAGCGCTCCCACGGTTTTATAGGGGCGCATGACCACTTCGAAATGCTGAATTTCATCCGCGTCGTTCAAGGTGATCAAATCAACGCCGACGCAATCGAGATCTCCGACCTTGCATTGAAATTCCAGAGCCCAGTCCTTGCCGTCACCCATGATGCGGCGGTAGCGAAAATCCGTGAAGATTTGACCAACATGCCCCAACACGGCTGCCACGGGTTCACGCCCGGTCCATGTGGCCCAATACGTCGGCGGCTGAAAGGTAACGTCTTCTGCCAGAAGGGATTTGATATCGTCTTCATTGCCCTTGGCAACGACTTCCTGCATTCTCTTAATGGTTGCGTGCATGTGGTGTGTCCTCCCTCAAAATTGGTGTGTAGCCTGCGCATTTGAGCGCCTGACTCAAGGCTGACGTTGGGTTGCTCGGCAGGCACAGAGGGCTTATGTGCGAGGCATGACAGAAATCACGCCCTATGACCCGCCCAATGATCCTCTCGTAATTCTGCATGAGGACATTGATATTGTCGTGGTGGATAAGCCTTCGGGGCTTCTCTCTGTTCCCGGACGTGGTGCCCATCTTGCAGACTGCTTGCTGCATCGGGTGCAGGCTGCTTTTCCTACGGCACTTCTTGTGCACCGTCTGGATCGGGATACTTCAGGGGTGATGGTGTTTGCATTGACCCCCCATGCGCAGCGCAACCTTTCCATGCAGTTTGAAAAGCGGAAAACCAAAAAGACCTATGTCGCGCGGGTTTGGGGGAAAGTATCTGAGAAAACAGGGACTGTGGATCTTCCCTTGATGGTAGATTGGCCCAATCGCCCACGCCAGATGGTAGATCATGAAAATGGCAAACCGGCGGTTACGGATTGGCGCGCTTTGAAGGTTGGAGAGAGTGAAACACGGGTCCGGCTCTTTCCCAAAACGGGCCGAAGTCACCAATTGCGCGTGCATATGCTGGCGCTGGGTCACGTGATTTTGGGGGATCCGTTATATGCAGAAGGCGCAGCCTTAGCATTCCCTCGGCTGATGCTGCATTCAGAGGAATTGCGCATCAGCCATCCGGAAAGCGGCAAAGGCATGGCTTTTCGGGCAAAAGCCCCTTTCTGAAGGTCAGGCCGCGTCTTTGAAGGTCACGGCCAGAATAGCCCCCAGTTGCTCAGCGTCCTCTTGGGTGAAGGCATTGGGTTGGTCGCTGTCGATGTCAAAAACGCCAAGCAGCACCCCTTTGCCGTTCCAGACAGGCAGGACGAGCTCTGAACGTGTGCTGCTGGCACAGGCGATGTGGCCGGGGAAAGCATCCACATCGGCGACGAGTTGTGTTTCACCTGTGCGGGCCGCTGCACCGCATACACCGCGCGCAAACGGGATCACCAGACATCCATGCCCTCCCTGGTACGGGCCGATTTTCAAAAGCTCCGGGCCGACCACCCGGTAGAAACCTGTCCAATCGAAGCGCGCGTCAGCATGGTGAACCTCGCAGGCGAGTGTGGCCATTAGCGAAACTGTGTCGGTCTCACCTTCTGTCAGGGAGGCGACGGTGGTTGCGAGTGTTTTATAGTCCAGCGACATAGGAGATCCTGAAAGAAACGCCGCGCCTGACCGAGGTAAGGCGCGGCTTTGGTTGGTGATCAGATGCCAGCGTCAACGATGGCTTGTGCCAGGATTGGAACCGAATTTTTGTTCAGGCCGGCAATGTTCATGCGACTGTCGCCAACCATGTAGATCGCATTGTCCACGCGCAGTTTTTCAACCATGTCTGGCGTGGTGCCGAGCTGGCTGAACATGCCGCGGTGCTGTGCAAGGAATCCAAACCGATCTGATCCAGAAAGCCGTTGAAGTTCGCTTGCGAGCTGCTCACGCAGGGCGAGCATGCCCAAACGGGTTTCTTCCAGTTCTGCCATCCAATCTGCTTTCAGCGTGTCATCTGTCAAGATCGTGGCGACAACACGTGCGCCATGATCAGGCGGGAAAGAAAAGTTCTGACGGTTGAGGTGGTTCAGGTTGCCCTGCGCGATGGCGGTGTTTTCCGCTTTTTCGCTCATCGCAATCAGCAGCCCTGTGCGCTCCCGGTAGATGCCAAAGTTCTTAGAACAAGACGCCGCAATCAGGAGTTCTGGCACGGAGGATGCAACAAGACGGGTTGCCGCGGCATCTTCTTCAAGACCGTCACCAAAGCCTTGGTAGGCGATGTCGATCATAGGCAGGCAGGCTTTATCGTTGATCAGGTCAATCACGCTCTGCCACTGGGTCAAGTTCAGGTTGGCACCGGTGGGGTTGTGACAGCAGCCGTGCAGCAAAACCACGTCGTCGCCGGTCACTTCGGCGAGATCTTCCATCATGCCGTCAAAGTTCACACCACGGGTTTCTGCATCAAAGTAGCGATACTTTACCATCTCAATGCCAAGATGATTCAGGATGCTGACGTGGTTGGGCCAGGTTGGATCAGAGACAAACACACGGGCTTTGGGGTTGGCTGTTTTGATCAGCTCAAATGCTTGGCGAATGGCACCCGTGCCGCCCGGAGTGGCCACAGCTGCGAGTCGTGCCTTGTCCACGCTTTGAGCCAAAAGCATGTCGATCATGGCTTCAGAATAAACCGGATCACCGGCCAGCCCTGTATAGGCCTTGGTGATTTGCTCTTCGACAATCTTGCGTTCTGCAGTTTTCACGGCCCGCATCACGGGGGTAACGCCTTCTGCATTCTTGTATACGCCCACGCCAAGGTCCACTTTGGTCTGGCGGGGATCCTCGCGATACATGGCCATGAGGCCGAGGATTTTGTCTTTAGGCTGCTCTTTGAGATTGGTGAGCATCAAGCTTCTCCGGTTGCTACGGGCAATGTGGGAAAGGCCCCCCATTCTGCCCATGATCCATCATAAAGGGAGTGGTCGGTCTTGCCGAACCGTTCCATGGCGAGGCACAGCACTGCTGCGGTCACACCGGATCCGCAGGAGGTGATGGCTGGCTTGGAGAGATCCACGCCGGCGGCCTCAAAAACTTGGCGCAAGGCGTCGGGTGATTTCATTGTGCCGTCTTTATTCAGCACGCTGGTATAGGGCACGTTCTTGGACCCTGGAATATGTCCTGCGCGTAGCCCGGCGCGCGGTTCATCTGCTTCGCCACGAAAACGGGCGGCGGCGCGGGCGTCGATGATTTCATGATCTCCAAGCTTTGCCGCATGCGAAACCTGCGTCACATCACGCACCATCTGATTTTGCCGGCGCACGGTCATATGCCGGTCACGGATGATCGGCGAAAGGTCGTCGATTGGGTGGCCATCCTGTATCCATTTGGGCAGCCCGCCATCCAAAACGGCGACATTGTTCTGGCCCATCAATTTGAAGAGCCACCACACACGCGCCGCCGAGAACAATCCAGCGCTGTCGTATATCACGACCTGATGGCCGTCACCGACACCCATGGCGCGCAGGCGCGACATAAACTTTTCGACAGGGGGCGCCATGTGAGGAAGATCGCTTCGGCCGTCTGACACATCATCGATGTCAAAGTAACGCGCACCGGGTATGTGGCGTTCTTGGTATTCGAGACCAGCGGTGTTTTCCGTGCCCGCAGGGGACATGGAAGCATCCAGAATGCGTAGATCCGGATCTTTAAGATGAGCTGCCAGCCAATCAGTGGAAACCAGTGTCTTCGGATCGTCAGCCATGTAACCCTCACTTAGAAAGCTCGAAATACTGCCTACATCCCGTACTTAAAAGAGGCAAGCGCTGTGGGTTGTATAAAGCGTCTATCCTGAAAGATCTGAAAGGACACTGCTGGCGTATTGAGGCAGGGCAGGTAAGCACAATCGTGTTGAAGGGGGTAATGTGGCAGATGTGGTTTTAATATTGGGCAGCGGCCCAAATGCTGTGAGCGCAAAAGATTGGCCACGGAGCGTTTTTGACGCGGTCGTCTCAATCAACAACGCATGGCGCATACGGAATGATTGGACACATCTCATTCACCCGGAGGACTTTCCCGAAGATCGCCGGCCCAATGATTTGCAACCCACGCAGAAGCGTGTGCAACATACTGAATACGTACCGCAAAACAACGCGTTTGGAGGGGTGCTTTTTGCTGGAGGGACAATGGCCTTTACGGCAGGGTATTGGGCTCTTGGCGCGCTAAAGCCCAAGGTCATGGCTTTTATTGGCTGTGATATGGTCTACCCGAAATCCGGGCAAACCCATTTTTATGGAAAAGGCGCAGCAGACCCTTTGCGGGCGGATGTCTCGTTGCAAAGTTTGGAAGGTAAAGCGGCACGGTTAGGGTTGATTGCCGCCCGAAGTGAATGCCGTGTTGTCAACCTCTCGGTTGAAGAGAGCCGCCTTGTGTTCCCCAGAGCAACAATTGATACGATCGAGGCTGTCGCGCCGCGCGCCCCTTGTCCGGTTGAGGAGGTGTACGCCTTGCGCAGGGAAGAAAACGCTTTGGGCTATGATGCCCCGAGTGGACGCTATTGGGAGATTCTTGATCGCATCAAGCCATGCAAATTGGCTGCGATTGACGCGCAGTGGCTTGCGTTGTGGGAGCAGACTTATTCGCCGTGACGCAGCAGGCGTTGTTTCTGGCGCCCCCAGTCTCTCTTGGCATCACTGGCCCGCTTGTCGTGTAGCTTTTTACCTTTAGCGACGCCCATTTTCATTTTCACCAAGCCTTTATGGTTGAAATACATCACCATAGGAACAAGGGTCATGCCTTTGCGCTGTGTTGCGGACCAGAAGTCAGATAGCTGTTTCTTGCTGACCAGAAGTTTGCGTTTGCGGCGTTCCAAATGCTTGAACATGGCGCGCTCGTATGGTGCGATATAGGAGTTGACGAGCCAGAGCTCTCCCTCTTCAACCGCAGCATAGCTCTCAGCAATATTGGCCGATTTTTCGCGCAGAGATTTGACCTCTGAGCCGTGCAGAACAATGCCAACTTCGATCTCTTCTTCGATGGCGTAATCAAAGCGCGCGCGCCGATTTTCGGCGATCACTTTGTAATTCGGGTCTGCATTTTTTTGTTTTTTGGCCATAGTGGCAGTGGATAGCGTGCGGGCGTCAAAGTGTCCATCCTGCCTGATGCT
The DNA here is from genome assembly GCF_001458175.1 of Shimia marina. Lineage (GTDB taxonomy): Bacteria > Pseudomonadota > Alphaproteobacteria > Rhodobacterales > Rhodobacteraceae > Shimia > Shimia marina. The sequence goes on along the minus strand of NZ_CYPW01000006.1, from coordinate 81,107 downwards.
GGTGGGCATTGGCAGGGTGGCGCGAAGGACACAAGCCCATAGAAGAGCGGCATTTTAGTGGACGCCCTTCGTGCCTTTGGCTAGTTTGGTCTCAAACGGGGCGCAATGATCCCGAACCTGAGGCAGTTGAATATGAATTTTCCCGAGCGGTTCTCGAACCTACCGGCGTACGCATTTCCGCGTCTTCGCACCCTTTTGGACCATTTGGAGCCGGGTGGCCCAGTGGTGCATATGACCATTGGTGAGCCAAAGCATGCATTTCCCAGTTGGGTGACCGACGAGATCGTTGCGCATGCGGACGGATTTAAAAACTATCCTCCCAATGATGGTGCGCCTGAATTGCAAGAGGCAATCGCAGGGTGGATATCTACGCGCTATGGTGTCGAGGTGGATGCGGCGACACAGGTTATGGCGCTGAATGGCACGCGCGAGGGGCTTTACAACGCCGCTATGGCGCTTTGCCCTGAGGAAAAAAATGGCGAGCAGCCTCTGATCCTCACGCCAAACCCATTTTACCAAGTCTATGCGGTTGCCGCTGCATCGGTTGGCGCAGAAGCCCGCTTTGTCCCGGCGACGGCGGAATCGGGTCATCTTCCCGACTTTGATGCGCTGTCTGAGCAAGATCTGGCACGTGTTGCTATTGCCTATGTTTGCTCTCCGGCCAATCCACAGGGTGCGATCGCTGATCGCGACTATTGGCAGCGTCTGATCCAGTTGGCTGAGATTTATGATTTTAAGATTTTTGCCGACGAGTGTTATTCCGAAATCTATCGGAAGGATCCGCCAGTCGGTGCTTTGCAGGTTGCAAAGGAAATGGGAGTGGACCCTGAGCGGGTTTTGATTTTCCACTCCTTGAGCAAGCGCAGTAATCTCGCGGGGCTTCGGTCTGGTTTCGTTGCCAGTGGTCCAGAGAATCTGCGTCGCGTAAAACAGCTGCGCGCCTATTCAGGTGCGCCTTTGCCGCTGCCTTTGCAGATGGCTGCGATCAAAGTGTGGCAAGACGAAGAGCACGTGATTGAGAACCGACGCCTCTATAGCGAGAAGTTCGACATGGCGGATGAAATTTTCGCAGATGTGCCCGGCTATAAAAGCCCGGATGCAGGGTTCTTTCTTTGGCTGCCTGTCTCGGATGGTGAACAGGCCGCAGTAAAACTTTGGACGGAAACTGGTGTGCGGGTTTTGCCGGGAGCGTATCTCAGCCGTGATGCAGATGGCAGTAACCCTGGCAAAGGATACATCCGGGTCGCGTTGGTGGCTCCTGCGGATGAGGTGGCAGGCGCGTTGGTGAAGCTGCGCGACTGTATCTACGGACAATCGGGTTGAGGTAAACATGGCGTATCAAGCACGAGGACGTGGACCATTGTTGGACAGCAGCACACAGGCGGCTGTAGAAAAGCGTGGCAAGGAACTCATCGGCATAGTGCTGATTGTCTTGGCTGTCATGTCGGCGGCCATGATTTTGTCCTACTCACCGAATGACCCGAGCTGGATTTCCGTAACGGATGCGCCAGTGCAAAACGTTTTGGGTCGGTTTGGTGCTTCTATTGCTGCGCCGCTGTTCATCATCATTGGGTGGGGTAGCCTTGGTGTGGCGCTGTTGCTGGGCGTCTGGGGGGCGCGTTTTGCGTTCCACATTGGAGAAGAGCGGGCGCAAAGTCGGGTGATTTTCGCGCCGATAATGCTGGCTATGGGGGCAATCTATGCCTCAACTCTGACGCCGAGTACCGATTGGAGCCATGCTTTTGGTATGGGTGGGCTTTTCGGTGACACTGTGACAGGGGCTTTGCTGACCATTTTGCCGATCGGTGCTCAATCCGGGGTAAAGGTCATGTCACTGTTTGCTGGCATCGCATTTATTGGGATCTCAGCTTTTGTGCTGGGCTTCACGAAATTGGAGCTCTCGCGTTTGGCGCGTACATTCGTTGTTGGGTTGGTGCTCAGCTATGATTTCTTGATGAGGCTTTTGGGAAAAGGGGCGACGGGAGCGGTGCAGGCGGCGAAGGCTGCGCAAGAGCGTCGTGTTGAACGGCGCGCGGTGTCTGGTGATGAGGCGGCCCACGCCTATGTTACTGAAGAGCATTGGGATGAGAATGTTTTTGACGAAGAAGACAGCTATCCTACGCCCGAGACGATTGAGAAACCCAAGCCACGTTTGAGAATGCCTGCGCTTATTAAACGCGCGGAGCCGGAACCTGAGACACTTCCCGAGCCGGAACTGGTCGATAATCTATTTACGAGTGAGTGGAATGACGCTCTGGAAGCGGATCGTATTAGCGCCAAAATTGCAGATGTGATGCGCACACGAGCGCGTCGAGGTGAAGCGGTTTCGCCACCAGAGCTCCACCCGGATAAACCTTTGACGAAGGGGCGGGGGCGAGGCCCTGATCCTCTTCTTCTCGACATGACCGGACCGCAAGAAGCTACCCATGCTCCAGCCAGTGCTGCGCCACTGGTGGTTGGCGCTCGTCAGGAGCCGCCGCTGTCGTCTGATCCAATGATGGTTATTGAGGCGCCAGAGGTCGAGACCTTTGGGCAACCTCAGGAAATTGAGGTGGGGACGCCGGTGGTAGATCAGCATGCACCTGTGAACGAATCCGTTCCTGTGTCAGCAGTTCCAAGTGATGCTTACGTTTCCGCACCAATTCCAGTGGCGGCACCCAAAAAAGTTGTTCAGCCACGAGTGCACAAAGCTGTGGCACCCTCCGCACGTGCAAAGGCTGAAGCACAGCCTTCATTGGCGTTTGAGGAGAGTGGCACGGAGTATGAGTTGCCACCTCTTGGTCTCTTGGAAAATCCGCTTGATGTCAGCCGTCACCACCTCAGTGATGAGGCATTGGAAGAAAACGCCAGAATGCTAGAGACTGTTCTGGATGATTATGGCGTCAAAGGAGAAATCGTCAGCGTTCGTCCAGGCCCTGTGGTGACCATGTATGAACTCGAACCAGCACCGGGTCTCAAAGCCAGCCGTGTGATTGGTTTGGCCGATGACATCGCCCGCTCCATGTCCGCTTTGTCTGCTCGTGTGTCGACTGTGCCGGGGCGGAGTGTGATTGGCATCGAACTGCCCAATGAGCATCGCGAAAAGGTGGTGTTGCGTGAAATTCTTGCTGCCCGTGATTTTGGCGACAGCAACATGAAGCTCCCACTTGCGTTGGGCAAAGATATCGGTGGCGATCCCATTGTGGCCAATCTGGCAAAGATGCCGCATTTGTTGATCGCCGGTACGACAGGGTCGGGCAAATCCGTTGCGATCAACACCATGATCTTGTCGCTGCTGTATCGCCTTACGCCAGAAGACTGCCGCTTGATCATGATCGACCCCAAGATGTTGGAACTGTCGGTCTATGACGGCATCCCGCATCTGCTTTCGCCCGTTGTGACAGACCCGAAGAAGGCGGTTGTTGCGCTCAAGTGGGTCGTGGGCGAGATGGAGGATCGCTATCGTAAAATGTCCAAGATGGGCGTGCGTAACATCGACGGCTACAATAGCCGCGTGACGGATGCGCTTTCTAAAGGGGAGACTTTCAGTCGGACGGTGCAGACCGGTTTTGATGAGGAGACGGGTGAGCCCGTTTTCGAAACCGAAGAAATTTTGCCTGAGAAAATGCCCTATATCGTCGTGATCGTCGACGAAATGGCAGACCTTATGATGGTGGCAGGTAAAGAAATCGAAGCCTGCATTCAACGCCTTGCGCAAATGGCACGTGCTTCAGGTATCCATCTTATTATGGCCACACAACGTCCTTCTGTGGATGTGATCACAGGCACAATCAAAGCCAACTTTCCGACACGCATCTCGTTTCAGGTAACCTCCAAAGTCGATAGCCGCACCATTCTTGGTGAGATGGGGGCGGAGCAACTTCTGGGGATGGGGGATATGCTCTATATGGCTGGGGGTGCAAAAATCACCCGTTGCCATGGCCCGTTTGTCAGCGACGAAGAGGTCGAAGAGATTGTGAATCATCTCAAGAGCTATGGGCCGCCTGAATACATAGGTGGTGTCGTCGAGGGGCCTGATGAGGGCAAATCTGAGGGCATTGACGCTGTTTTGGGGTTGAGCACCGGCGGCAATACCAATGGCGAGGACGCGCTCTATGACTCTGCCGTTGCGATTGTCATTCAGGATCGCAAGTGCTCAACATCCTACATTCAGCGTAAGCTGGCGATTGGGTACAACAAGGCCGCACGTTTGGTCGAGCAAATGGAAGAGGAAGGGCTGGTGAGCCCGGCCAACCACGTTGGTAAGCGCGAAATTTTGGTACCTGAGCAATAGGTTCAGGTGCCAATGCATAAAGTTTTTGTGCGCGCTGCCGCAATTTAACCATTCACACCTATATCAAGTGCATGACCAGTTTTAGATCTATCGTCCTCGCTACCGTAGCCGCCCTTGTGGCCGCTCTTCCCGCTTCCGCGCAAAAATCCTCCCTGCAGGCTTTGAGCGATTACCTGAACAGCCTCAAAACAGTGGAGGCTGAGTTTATTCAGGTGTCAGACGATGGCTCAGTGCAAACCGGTACGCTCTTCATTCAACGACCGGGCAAAATGCGATTTGAATATGACCCGCCGCAAAAATCGCTCGTGCTGGCCAGCAATAATGCGGTAGCCATTTTTGACGGACGCGCAACTGGGCGACCCGAAATATACCCGTTGCGTCGCACACCTCTGTCGTTGATTTTGGCCAGAAATGTGAACTTAGGCGCTGCCAATATGGTTGTAGGTCACAGCTTTGATGGTAAGCATACAATCGTCACTGCTCAGGATCCTAAAGAACCTGAGACAGGTCAGCTTCAAATGAAGTTTTTGGGCGACCCGATTATACTCCAAGAGTGGGTGATCCAAGATGCAACAGGTGCTCAAACGACAATTCGCCTGAAAGATGTGGAAACGGGTATGAGTTTTCCACGCTCGCTTTTTAACATCGACACCGAAGTCGGAAAGAGGTCGCGCTGAAGCACGCCAATGTGAAGCTTTTCTAAGCGATTATGTCCGGGGTCAATCGGTCTTCGATACGTGCAATCATGTCTTTGAGACGAAGTTTCTGCTTTTTCAAACGCTGAATGGTCAGTTGATCACCGGTGCCGCTCTGAACAAGCGCAGTGATTGCTTGGTCCAAGTCCCTGTGCTCTTGTTTGAAAACGGCTAACTCAACCCGCAAAACATCGTCAGTTTTCATTGACAGGTCTGTGGTGGCATTCATCGCTGCATCCTCGGTTAGCTGCGAGAACTTACAGTACAGGCATTGTTGCGCAGTGAAAAGTATCTGCATCGATACAAGGTGAATTCCACATATATGAGAGTGGTTAGAACCCTTGCGCAGGGTCAATACCTTCACCATATTGAAGTCAGAGCTGGTCGCCAGAAAGGGGCCAGCCGCTGGACTGTCGCTTACTGAAGGACGTGTCGATGACCAAACTTACTTTGGGGTCTTATCCCCATCTTCTCGGTTTTGAGCAGTTGGAGCGTCTGCTGGAACGCACTGCCAAAACTGGTGCTGAAGGCTACCCTCCATTTAATATTGAGCAGACTTCAGATTATTCATATCGGATAACACTGGCGGTTGCAGGTTTCCGTGATGGTGATCTGAGTATTACGGTTGAGGATAGGCAGCTTGTGATCCGTGGACGTCAAGCCGATGACTTGGGGGAACGCGTCTTTTTGCATCGTGGTATCGCTGCTCGTCAATTCCAGCGAAGCTTTGTTCTGGCTGACGGCGTCGAAGTGGGCGAGGCCATAATGGAGAATGGCCTTCTTCATGTGGACCTGACGCAAGCCAAGCCAGAAGCCATTGTTCAGACCATTCAGATCAAGAAAGGATAACGTCATGCAGACCGACTTTGATGCACATCCAATTGATGAGCGCACCGTATACGTGCGCGAGGTCGCTGTTTCGGATTTGCCAGAAGAAGTTCAAGATCAAGCGGAAGGTGCGGAAACACTCTTTGCTGTGCACGCGGTAGATGGCGAGCGTTTGGCTTTGGTGAAAGAGCGCAAGCTGGCGTTTGTCTTGGCAAGACAGAACAATTATACGCCTGTCACTGTGCATTGAATTTTGAGGCATTGACCTCGCAGAAGGCGCCAGTGGCGCCTTTATTGTTTCAAATCGACTTTGGTTGTGTCTTCTGACCAGCCGTCGACACTGCATTTGCTTCTAACAAACACACGGGTGATTTCAGGCGGGATCCAGATGCGTGATAGGCTTCTGGTGAAGGGCTGTTCATGGACATGTGGGTGTGCCAGTACGCGTGTGGCAAGCACTTGCCCATCCTCAGTTTCAACGCGCCATCCATCAGCATAGTGGTCCCAGCCGGTGTCAGGATGAGACAAGGTGACATCAAAGCGCCATCCGTCTGCGCTTTGGGTTGTTGAGACACGCAGGATGTCTGCCGGGTCTGCGTTGGCTGCAGAACAGATCAGGGCGAGTGCGAAGACATAGTTTTCATGACGCGAGACTAGCAACATGTCAGGCATTTGTCGCGAGAATATCGAATGCAAAAAAGCCCGGACCAATAGGTCCGGGCTTAACTTTTGTTTGATGCGTATTCCGATTAGCCCTTGGAGAACTCTGGATAGGCTTCCATGCCCAATTCGGACATGTCCAGACCGTTGATCTCGGTTTCTTCGTCGACACGCAGGCCCATTGTCACTTTCAGAACAAACCACACGACTGCCGACACAACCACTGTGAAGATGCCCACCACTGCGATTGCATAAAGCTGTGTACCAAGGCTTGCATCGCTGTTGGTGAAGACCACGGCGATTGTGCCCCAGATGCCTGCGATCAGGTGAACTGGGATGGCGCCGACCACGTCGTCGATTTTCAGCTTGTCCAGGAATGGAACTGCAAAGACGACAATCACACCGCCCACGGCACCAATGAGAGTTGCTGCGCCCAGTGTTGGGGTCAGTGGCTCCGCAGTGATCGAAACGAGGCCAGCAAGCGCACCATTCAGAACCATGGTCAGGTCTGGCTTTTTATACATGATCTGGGTCAGGATCAGTGCTGCAATGGCGCCACCCGCGGCTGCGGTGTTGGTGTTGGCAAAGATGCGGGACACATCGGCCACGTCACCCACGGTGCCCATCGCCAGCTGAGAGCCGCCGTTGAAGCCGAACCAGCCGAGCCACAGGATGAAAGTACCCAAAGTGGCGAGGGTCAGGTTGGAGCCCGGGATTGGAACGGTTTTTCCGTCTTTGTTGTATTTGCCGATACGTGGGCCGAGGATGATGGCACCGGTCAGAGCGGCCCAGCCACCTACGGAGTGCACAACAGTCGATCCGGCGAAGTCCAGGAAGCCAGCTGCATCCAAGAAACCACCACCCCATTTCCAGGAGGCTTGCAGCGGATAAATCACCGCGGTCAGAGCGATCGTGAAGATCAGGAAGGGCCACAGTTTGATGCGCTCAGCCAGCGTGCCGGAGACAATGGACGCGGTGGTCGCACAGAACATCAACTGGAAGAAGAAATCGGAACCAGTGGAGGCATACCCGTAGTCATCTGCGCCATCACGGCCAACGCCCACAGCTTCCAGAACACCTGGGCCCCAAACGCCGGACAGGATGCCGTCAACGGACCATGTGCCCAGCGGGTACATCAAGTTGTAGCCGATCAGGTAGTAGAAGATCGCCGCGAGTGAGAACAAAGAGATGTTCTTGATGAGCTGCATGGTCACGTTCTTGGAGCGCACCAAGCCGGCTTCCAGCATGGCAAAACCAGCTGCCATCCAGAAGACAAGGAAGCCGCCAATCAGGAAAAGCAGCGAGTTAAAGATGAAGATCGCGTCGGAAGACGCATCGACGCCAGGAACGGCATCCTCGGCAAAGCCCAGCGTTGGCAACGCAGTCAGCGCACCAGCCAGGGCAATTTTCGTCATGGTTTTCATAAGTGTATTCCTTCCCTTGTGCGCCTTAGATGGCGTCTGCGTCTGTTTCGCCAGTGCGCACGCGAATGGCTTGCTGCACGTCCAGCACAAAGATTTTGCCGTCGCCGATTTTTCCGGTCTGGGCTGTCTTGGTGATGGTCTCCACAACCTGATCTGCCATATTGGCAGCAACCACGAGTTCCAGCTTAACTTTGGGCACGAAGTTCACGGCGTACTCTGCGCCGCGATAGATTTCTGTGTGCCCAGACTGAGAACCGAAGCCTTTGATTTCAGTGACCATCATGCCGCGCACGCCAATATCAGTCAGCGCCTCGCGGACCTCCTCCAGCTTGAACGGTTTGATCGTTGCAATAATGAGTTTCACCTTGTTCCCCTTTTGGCGGTGCGGGGTCTGCCCGCTAATTTGCGTCTGCAGAAAAACGCAGCAGAGCGCCGAAAACGAAGGCTGGAGCCTGTGAAAGCGGCATCTTTCAAGGTGATGTGTCTAAAATATGTGCGAAATATCGTGTGTGCGTATTATTTCAGCTTAATAAGAACTAAATCTGGACGACCGATGGCTCAACAAGCGCGCTGAGGCGCGCTAAAATGACCGAAAAGAAATCCAAGGCAGTTGAGCAGAGATGAGTGATTCAGGTCGGAGAAAGCCGCCTCTTGTGGCGGACAAGCGCTATGGGCGTGTAGGGGCCAGGCCCGCCCGGAAACCCGTTTCCAAGAAGCCGAAGCCTCGAAAGACCAAAATGCAGCGTCCACGAAAAAAGGCTGCAGCCAAGCGTAATCCTATTGTTGCCTTCTTCCTATCGATACTCAGTTGGGTGTTGCGCCTCATCTGGTCGATTGTTTGGCGCACATCTGTTGTGGTGGGTTTGCTGGTCGGGCTCGCCGTTAGCTATGTGTATCTAACACTGCCAGACGTGGATGAGTTACTGGACGGTCGAGCACGTGGATCCGTCACGCTTTTAGATCGCGATGATCAAGTGTTTGCTTGGCGCGGAGATCAGTTCGGTGGTGTGGTCACGGCAGAAACGGTCTCTAAGCATCTCAAAAATGCTGTGATCGCCACGGAAGATAAACGGTTTTATCGGCACTTTGGGGTGAGCCCGCGTGGCGTCGCCAGTGCCATACGCATCAACTTGAGTGAAGGGCGTGGCCCGCTGTCTGGGCATGGTGGCTCAACGCTGACCCAACAGACTGCAAAGCTGCTTTGCCTCGGCGTTGGATATGTGCCGGAGGATTGGGAAAGTGAAAGCGCCTATGTGCAAGATTGTAGGCGTGGGTCGCTGGGCCGGAAGGTTAAAGAGGCAGTCTATGCCATGGCGATGGAGGTCAAATACAGCAAGGATGAGATCCTATCCGTCTATTTGAACCGAGCTTATATGGGAGGCGGTGCCTATGGCGCAGAAGCTGCCGCGCAAAGATATTTTTCAAAGCCCTCCGCCAATTTGTCGCCTGCCGAAGGGGCAATGATTGCCGGTCTGCTCACGGCGCCTTCCTCAATGGCTCCAACAGCCAATTTGCAACGGTCTCAGGACCGCGCGGCGACGGTTCTGCGGTTGATGAATGAGCAGGGGTATCTGTCGGACAAAGATACGCTATTTTATCAGAATAACCCGGCGACGTTGTCTGAAGCTGCTGAAGCCAAGTCAGGCGGGTATTTTGCTGATTGGGTTATGTCGTCAGGTCCGGAATTCTTTACCCGAAACACCACAGAAGATGTGATCCTTAAAACAACCCTCGACCCTCGCATCCAAAGTGCAGCTGAGGAGGGGCTTCGGTGGGTGTTCGAAAACAAGGTGCGTGAAGGTTCAAAAGCGCAGGCGGCTATCGTTGTAATGTCAGCTGATGGTGCTGTGCGGGCAATGGTTGGGGGACGTCAAACCAAAGTGTCGGGCGCATTTAACCGAGCAACCCAAGCAAAGCGGCAAACAGGCAGCGCGTTCAAACCTTTTGTCTATGCGACTGCGTTGGAGCGTGGCGGGCACTATGACGATATGGTTTTGGATGAGCACTATTGTTTGAATGTTCCGGGTTCTGGAAAATGGTGCCCCAAAAACTACACTGGCAAACACTATGGCAATGTGTCTCTGACCTTCGCATTGCAGAATTCGCTCAACGTGCCCGCTGTTAAGGTTTCTGAGAAGGCAGGGCGTGAAAATGTGCGCACGGTTGCCGGTATGTTTGGAATTGAAAGTGATTTGGCGGCAGGGCCCGCTTTGGCGCTTGGTGCCTCAGAGAGCAGCCTTTTGGAAATGACCGGCGCCTATGCGGGTATTCTGAATGGCGGCTCGTCCGTAACGCCTTATGGGCTGATCGAGTTGCGGTTGCTTGGGGATGATGCCCCTCTTATGGGCACTGGCGGTGGTATTGGCGAACGTGTCATTTCTGATGCCGCTGCCCGGGAGCTCATCTGGATGATGGAAAAAGTGGTCAGCGAAGGGACTGGTGCGCGGGCTCAGTTGCCCGGATGGCAGGTGGCGGGCAAGACAGGCACGACACAGGCGGCACGCGACGCTTGGTTCATCGGTTTCACAAGTGACTATGTGGCCGGTGTCTGGATGGGATATGATGATAACACGCCTTTGACAGGTGTCACCGGCGGCGGACTGCCCGCGGAGATCTGGCGCGAAACCATGGTGCGTGTGCATGAGGGGCTAGATCCCAAGCCATTGCCAGCCTTTGTTCCCCCACCAAAAAGCAAACCATCGCCGAGGCCGCAGCGGCAGAGAGGTAAGGGAATTGATGATGTTGTGAATGGTATTCTGAATGATATCTTTGGTCGAAATTAGAGCGATAACATCTAAGAATGGCGACGCGATATGCGCCGCCCCCAGGACCTTAAGATCGCTTGGCTTAGCCTGCCGATTTTAGATCTTGGATGAGCAAGTTGATGTCGCCTTTGCGCCGATCAAGCATGGCACCGATTTCTGCCTTTTCAGATAGGCGCAGGCTGATGCCTTCGATGATCATGTCGAAAAATTTATTCCTGCCTGATTTATCGGACACCAAGAAGTTTACTTGAAATGGCGCTTGGCCGCGCAAGGTCACTGTCGAGTTCACTTCATAGAAGCTTTTGACTGCACGTGCGCCAACCACTTCAACTTTACCGCCCTCAAACTCGTTGAACCTCTTGCCGTATTTGCGAGAAATATACCCTTGGAAAGCCTTGGTGTAGGCTTTCAGCTGGCTTTTGGACAAGGCGCGCGCGTCAGGGCCGAGGGCAGAGCGTGCGATGATGTCGACGTCGCCATACTTGACGAAGATGCGCTCAAAATCTTTGATCATCGCATCTAGAGATTTGCCCGATGAGATCACCTTGTTGATGTCCGCAACGGCTTTGTCGATGAGGCTTTTTGCTTGTGCATCATTGAGCGCGAGTCCAGGAGACGCCAGGATCGCGGCCAGCGAGGTCGCAGCAGTCAGAGAGATAAATTTCCGTCTGTTCACATTAGAAATCGGCATAAGGATCCTCATAGGGGTCAAATTCCGGATCGACATAGGCGTTGCCGTCGGTCATTCCAAGGTCGAACCGGCGGTTCTGCAGGTAAATAAGTCGCGCTTGAGCGTAGCTGTCGGCGCTGTCGTACAAAATGGAATCGATGGTTTCATCAAAGTCGTAGCGATTCCCCATGGCGTTGATCACATAGGCCACACCGCCGATGTATTTTGTGGGTTCGCGTGTCACTACGAAAAACGGGTCTAGGACAATGTCGACGGCCAACCCATAGGCATCTCGGGTGGTGGATGGGCCAAAGAAGGGAATTTCAGTATACGCCCCTTCGCCTGCCCCCCAAACATGGAGTGTCTCTCCAAAATCGGTATCAAAACGTTCCATACCTGTATTACCTGCAACATCAAAGATCCCGGCGACACCAAAGAAGGTGTTGATCATGAAACGGGCGACAGTTGAGGACGCTTCATGGAAGTTCCCCTGAAGTGTGTTGTTAATGATGTCGTTTGGCAGAGACAGGTGATCTGCAAAGTTTGAGACACCGCCTCGTACGTTCTTCGGGATAACGGTGCCGTAACCGGTCGATGCAGGCGACAAAAGTGCTTTATCAACAGATTTGTTGAAGGCATGAATTCGGCGGTTTGCTGCCTCGTTGGGGTCATTGATGCCTGAGGCAGGGTTTGGAGCTTTGCCTGTGCATGCCGCCAATGCAGCTACAGCCAAGCTCAACAGGAGTACGGCTTTTAGACGGTGGAGAAGGTTAAGCGGTGGGGGCACGTGGTGTTTCTCTTTATACTCAGCAACTTTGGCGCATTTGGATTGATAGATACGCTGGCCCAATGCCAGCCATAGATACTATAAGACCTTGAAGTGCGCGATTAAGGCATTTTCGATACTTAAGTGTATACCGGTGAATGATCCAGTGGGATCACAATAGTAACAGAAGAGATGGTTCCATGCCGCAAACTGCGACAGACAAGGGTTACGAAGAATTGAGGCGCGCGCGACGCGCGAGCAGAGGTCTTTATTGGGCGGTCGGTCTGTTCAGTGTGTTTGTGAACCTCCTGATGCTCACAGGCCCTCTTTATATGCTTCAAGTCTATGATCGTGTGTTGGGGAGCGGGTCCGAAGAAACTCTTGTCGCGTTGTCTTTGTTGGTTGTTTTTCTGTTTACCTTGATGGGCATTCTCGATTTTACCCGTGGTCGCGTGATGGCGCGGGTAGGGGCTCGGTTTCAGGACGGTCTCGACTATCGCGTCTTTGAAGCGGCTTTGCGACGTGCAACGGTTGGGCGCACGTCCACGACACAGACGGCTTTGTCTGATTTGGAGTCTGTTCAGAGATTTATGACGTCACCTGTGTTGACCGCTTTTTTTGACGCTCCTTGGACACCGCTTTTTCTGATGGGCATTGCATTGTTTCACCCATGGTTGGGGCTTCTGGCGATAGTTGGTGGCGGTATTCTGATCATCGCGGCTGTACTCAACCAAGTTGTTTCCAAGAAACCTTTGGAGCAAATGACTCTGGCGTCGTACTCGGCAAATCAGTTGTCGTCACAGCTGCAGGCTGAGGCCGAAATGGTGAGTGCGCTTGGTATGCGTGAAGCGGCCTTTTTGCGTTGGCAGCAGGCGCGCGAGAAATCGCTAGAGGCAACCGTGACGGCTTCCGATGTCGGGGGGATATTCACGACGGGAACCAAGACATTCCGCTTGTTCTTGCAATCGGCCATGCTGGGTTTGGGGGCCTATCTTGCTCTCAAAGGAGAGATTACGCCCGGTGCCATGATCGCAGGGTCCATTTTGCTCGGGCGTGCGCTGGCTCCGGTGGAAATGGCCGTGAATCAATGGGCGGTTGTACAGCGTGCGCGGCGTGGATGGCACAGTTTGGCGGAGCTTCTCGGCGAGGTGCCGCCCGAGGGACGCCGGACAAAGCTGCCAGAGCCTGCCGCGCGTTTGCATGTTCAGCAGGCGACAATTGTGCCTCCGGGTGAATCTCAAGCTTCTTTGCGTATGATTTCGTTTGAGGTCGAACCAGGAGAGGCCGTGGGTGTCATCGGATCTTCCGGGGCTGGGAAGTCGACACTGGCGAAGGCGATCACGGGGGTGTGGCGCACTGCTGGTGGTAAGGTCCGTTTGGATGGTGCTGCTTTAGAGCAATATGATCCCACGGATCTGGGAAATTACATCGGGTATCTGCCACAGCGCGTGGAGCTCTTCGACGGGACGATTGCAGAGAATATTTCGCGATTGGCGGCGACGCCGGATGCTGAAAAAGTAGTCGCGGCAGCGCAGGCTGCAGATGCGCACGATATGATTCTGAAGCTGCCGGAAGGCTATGACACACAGGTAACATCGCAAGGCGGGCGCTTGTCTGGCGGTCAAATTCAAAGGATTGGTCTGGCGCGGGCCATGTATGGCGATCCTGTGATTTTGGTGTTGGATGAACCGAATTCTAACCTCGACAACGAAGGGTCAATGGCTCTCAACTCTGCGATCCGTGTTATGAAATCCAAAGGGTGCAGCGTGTTGATCATGGCCCATCGGCCAGCAGCTATTCAAGAATGCGACAAGCTCTTGGTGCTGGATCAAGGAGCACGTCGCGCCTTTGGGCCGCGTGACGCGGTTTTGAAAGAAGTGTTGCAGAACTATTCCGAAGTGAAAGGCTCCAATGCTCCGGGAGGTGTGCAATGAGTGAGAAACAACGTTGGGGAGCAGGTGCCGCGCTGGGTGTCGGACTTGGGGCGCTATTGATTTTGGTGCTTGGCTTTGGAATTTGGGCCGTCGGTACACAAATTGCGGGTGCGATTGTGGCGAGTGGTCGGGTCGAAGTGGATCGCAATCGTCAAGTTGTGCAGCACATTGATGGTGGTGTTGTGACCGAGATTGCTGTGGATGAAGGAGATAGCGTGTCTCATGGGCAGTTGCTTTTGCGGCTGGACGACTCTGATCTCCTATCTGAGCTGATTGTCACTGAAGGGCAGCTTTGGGAGCTGATGGCGCGCCGGGGGCGCTTGGAAGCTGAGCGTGACGGTGCGAACGGCGTTGTGTTTGATCCTGAACTGGTCGCCATCTCCGAAGAAAATGAAAGTGTTGTTGGGTTCATGGAGGGGCAGGTGCGCTTGTTCCATGCCCGCAATGACAGCCTCGAAAAGAATGTTGACCAGCTGCGGAAACGCATTGCTCAGATCGAGAGCCAGGTGGAAGGTGTCGACGCACAGAGCGCGGCGTTGCAGCGTCAGCTTGAGCTCATCCAAGATGAATTGGCCGATCAACAACAGCTTCTGGAGAAAGGGCTTGCGCAAGCGGCGCGCGTGCTTGGGTTGCAGCGCGAAGAAGCCTCTTTGTCAGGTCAGGTGGGGGAGCTTCTGGCCAGTCGCGCGCAGGCTGAGGGCCGTATTACCGAAATCGAAATTGAGCTTCTGAAGTTGGAAACAACGCGCCGCGAAGAAGCGATCACCACCCTGCGCGACCTCCGGTATCGGGAGCTGGAGCTTGCGGAGCGGCGCAGACAGCTGCTTCAGAAACTGGACCGGCTTATGATCCGTGCCCCGGTTTCTGGCGTGGTTTATGGGCTGAGTGTTTATACGTTGCAATCCGTAATTCGCCCTGCCGAGCCGCTCTTGTTTATTGTGCCTCAAGATCGGCCTTTGGTGGCTGCGGTTCAGGTGCCGACCATTCACGTTGATCAAGTTTTCCCGGGTCAGGATGTTTCGCTACGGTTCTCCGCGTTTGACCAACGCGTGACGCCGGAATTGCGCGGGCATGTGGTGCATCTGTCGGCGGATGCGTTCCAAAACGACCAGACCGGCGAGACGTTTTACAAAGCAGAGATCGAGCTGGCAGAGGGGGAGGTTGAAAAGCTGCCTTCCAACGTATCGTTGCTGCCCGGGATGCCGGTGGATGCGTATCTGCGCACGCAGGATCAAAGCCCTCTGGCTTATTTGACGCGTCCTTTGACAGATTATTTTGTCAAAGCCTTCCGTGAAAGCTGACATCAAAGCTGTGCTGGGGGACTTTTCAAATGTTTCGTGCGGGGCTAGCGTCGCGCGAAACATCTCTCATGGGAGCAAAAGAATGAGTGCAATTGAAACCCGTTTGAAAGAGCTGGGCGTTACCCTGCCGGACGTTGCCACGCCAGCGGCAAACTATGTCCCCTATGTTGTGGTTGGGGACATGGTTTATGTGTCTGGGCAGATCTCCATGAACGAGGATGGGCTCATTTTGGGTAAAGTTGGCCAAGACCTGTCCACCGAAGAGGGAGCTGCCGCCGCCAAAACTTGTGCGATCAGCCTGCTGGCGGCTCTAAAATCCGCTTGCGATGGGGACATTGATCGCCTTCTTCGTGTCGTTAAGCTTGTGGGGTTTGTGAATTCTACGCCGGATTACACAGAGCAGCCAAAAGTGATCAACGGAGCCTCTGATTTCTTCGTCGAGGCCTTGGGAGACAAAGGGCGCCATGCGCGGTCTGCGGTCTCTGCCGGGGCGCTGCCGTTGGGTGTGGCGGTTGAGATCGAGGCGATCTTCCAGATCGCTTAAGCACCGCAGAATAAGCAGATTGCCAAGCTATTGATCGTATTGGCAATCTGCACAGAAAGGTGATGGCGCAGGTGATGAATTGCGCTTTTGATCCTCGATTATCTTTTTAACGTACCATACATGAACCCCTTCAGGAGGGATGTGAATGGACGGAAGTCAGCTGACCGTCGAAGTGCACAGCACGTTGGATGTGCTGTCAGAACAGGAATGGGATGCCTGCGCGGGGGGCACTGCATCAGGTCAGAGTGCAAACCCATTTGTCACTCACCGCTTTCTTTCAGCGCTTGAAAAAAGTGGTTCTGTTGGATCTGGCACAGGGTGGCACCCTCGCTATCTCGCCGTATATTCAGAAGGGGAGCTGGTGGCTGTCGCGCCGACCTACGTTAAAGAGCACAGTCAGGGAGAATACGTCTTTGATCATAACTGGGCGCATGCCTATGAGCGCGCCGGTGGTGAGTATTATCCCAAGCTTCAGGTGGCCGTTCCCTTCACCCCAGTCACTGGTCCGCGTTTCTTGGCGAAGCCGGGGTGGGAACAGATCGGGGTTCAGGCGTTGACGCAGGCCATGGTGCAAGTCGCTTCTGACAATGAACTGAGCAGTCTCCACATTACATTTTGTACGCCGCAGGAGGCCGAGGCTGGTGCCCAAATGGGCTTACTTCAGCGCACCGGACAGCAGTTTCACTGGACCAACGAAGCCTATCAGGATTTTGAGGGGTTCCTGTCACGTCTGTCTTCCCGAAAGCGAAAAAACATCAAGAAGGAACGCGCGAAAGCGCAGTCCTTTGGCGGCGATATTGTGCTGTTGACGGGACAAGACATAGAGCCTTCTCACTGGGACGCCATGTGGCGCTTTTATCAAGACACGGGCGCGCGCAAATGGGGGACACCTTACCTGACACGCCGCTTCTTTGATCTCATGCATGAGACGATGCGGGAGGATATTCTATTAGCGTTCGCGCTGCGCAACGGAGAGCCGATTGCTGGCGCGATGAACTTCATCGGCCAAGATGTTTTGTTTGGGCGCTATTGGGGATGTGTAGAAGATCACCCGTGTTTGCATTTCGAGTTGTGCTATTATCAGGCTATGGACTGGGCCATTGCGCATGGTTTGCAGGCGGTCGAAGCGGGGGCACAAGGGGAGCATAAGCTGGCGCGCGGCTATCTGCCTGTCACAACCCATTCGCTGCATTGGATCCGGGATGCGGGTTTTAGAGAGGCTGTGGAAACCTATTTGCAGTCGGAGCGTGAGGCGGTGTCGCAAGATATCGAAGTTCTGACATCTTGGGGCCCGTTCAAACAGTCACAGGGGGAGGATCATGAATGACCGAAAAACTCAGCGCTGCTGCGCGGGATGCTGTGCTTACGCCTTTGTTGGAAAACGATTGGCAATTAGATGGCGATAGAGATGCCTTGGTGAAGACATTTCACTTTGAAAGCTTCGTGGACGCTTTTGGCTGGATGACCCGGGCAGCAATCTGGGCGGAAAAGTGGAACCATCACCCTGAATGGCTCAATGTCTACAACCGCGTAGATGTGGTCTTAACCACGCATGACGTAGGAGGGCTCTCATCACTTGATGCGAAACTGGCCCGCAAGTTGGACACGCTTTAAAGCGCGGAACTTGAAAGACAGGCCGCACATCGGCGAAAAACCAGTGTGCGACCCGAGGTGTTACATAGCGTTGAGAAGTGTCTCGCCCGCGCTGATCTCGCAGGCGCCAGGAGACTCTTCCAAGTTCAACACTTTGACCACACCATCTTCGATCAGTGCCGAGTACCGCTGAGAGCGATTGTTGAAGCCGATTTCTGGCACATTGAACTCCAGTCCCATTGCAACCGTAACGTCGCCATTTGGATCTGCCAGAAGCGATACTCCGGCCTCAGAGGCTTTGGTGTCTTTGTCCCACGCGTCCATCACAAATGGGTCGTTGACTGACAGGCAAATGATGTCTTCCACACCTTTGTCTTTGAAGGCTTCGGCCGTGCGCATGAAGCTTGGCAAATGGGCGCTCGAACATGTGGAAGTAAACGCGCCCGGCAATCCGAACAGCACGATCTTTTTCCCTTTTGACAGGCTCTCGATGCTAACGGGTTCGGGGCCGTTTTCGCCGACCTTCATCAAGGTGCCAGCCGGCAGTGTATCTCCAACAGAAATTGTCATTGTTCTATTCTCTTCATTGCGTTTCCCTGAATTGACGATATAGGCTCCGCGGCGATTGAGGCAATGGCAGTTGGGGGAATGAACATGACACATGTCGTCGTGGTTGGTGCAGGTCAGGCCGGAGCCGCCTGTGTGGCGAAACTTCGGGCCCTTGGTTTTGAAGGCCAGATCACTTTGGTTGGTGCCGAGGCTGTGCCGCCATATCAGCGCCCACCGTTGTCCAAGAAATATCTTCTTGGTGAGATGGATGTGGAGCGCTTGTTCTTGCGTCCGGAGAGTTTCTACGCAGAACAGAACATTGATCTGAGACTGAACTCTGAAGTCACCTCAATTGATCCCGCGGCAAAGTCCCTGTCGATTGGCGAGGATGTGTTGGCGTATGACGAACTCGTTCTTGCAACTGGCGCTTCTCCCAACCGCTTGCCTGACAGCATCGGTGGCAATCTAGCGGGCGTCTATGTGGTGCGGGACCTAGACGATGTAGATGCGATGGCCCCGGAATTTTCTGAAGGCAAGCGTGTGCTGATTGTCGGAGGTGGTTACATCGGGCTCGAAGCCGCAGCGGTGGCTGCTTCGAAAGGTCTGGAGGTGACACTTGTGGAAATGTCCGATCGCATTTTGCAGAGGGTTGCAGCGCCTGAGACCAGTGATTTTTTCCGGGATTTGCATCGCAAGCACGGAGTGAGGATTGTTGAGGGCGTTGGCTTGCAACAGCTTGACGGAACTGGCCGCGTTGAAGCTGCCAGACTGACCAACGGCGAAACACTGGCAGTGGACTTTGTAATTGTTGGCGTTGGGGTGCAGCCGAACGTGGGGCTGGCGAGTGCGATTGGTGCTGAATTGGAAAATGGCATTCAAACTGACGCCTTCGGCCGAACCTCTGTTGCACATGTTTGGTCTGCTGGCGACTGCGCCTCCTTTCCTTACAAGGGCACGCAAATCCGCTTGGAAAGCGTGCCAAATGCGATTGAGCAGTCCGAAGTGGTTGCCGAAAATATTCTGGGGGCGGAAAAATCCTATATCGCCAAGCCGTGGTTTTGGTCGGATCAATACGATGTGAAATTGCAGATTGCGGGCTGGAACGCGGGCTACGATCGCGTTGTGACGCGGAGCACGTCAGACAGTGTAAAGTCTTTTTGGTACTATACGGGAGAAACCCTAGTGGCGGTGGATGCGGCCAATGCGCCGAGGGACTACATGGTGGGCAAGCGATTGATTGAAAGTGGCAAGTCCCCAAGTTCTGATTTGGTTCAGGATCTGACTGTCGATATCAAAGATCTGTTGCGCGCGTGAGGATTATTGCAGGCAAATGGCGTGGTACGGCGCTCACCGCCGTGGGCAAAGGGGACGCTGGTATGCACCTGCGGCCCACCACGGATCGTGTGCGTGAAAGCCTTTTTAATGTTTTGGTTGGGGGCAAATTTGGCAATCCAATCACAGGCGCGCATGTGCTTGACCTGTTTGCGGGTACTGGCGCACTCGGGTTGGAGGCGCTCTCTCGTGGCGCAAAGTCTGCCACATTGGTGGATGAGGGGCGCGTTGCTGGCCGATTGATTGGTGACAACATCAAACGCTTGGGTGCAAAATCTGACGCCAGCTTGGTGAAATGCGATGCCACCCGTTTGCGGGACAATCCGGGCGTGGCATGTGATTTGGTGTTTCTGGATCCGCCCTATGGCAAGACACTAGGTGCGCGCGCATTGCAAAGCGCACAGGTCAAAGGGTGGCTTGCTCCAGATGCGCTCATCGTATGGGAAGAAGCAGCGCCCCAATTGGCGCCGCTAGGGTTTCAGCAGTTGGATGCGCGCAGATATGGTGACACGCATGTCACCTTCCTGCGGCTTGTTTCTCCGCCGTAGGCTAGCCCCATGTCGGGTGGAAGAGGCCCTTTTCCGATAAGGTGAAGATGTCCACCCCATTTGAGGTGACCCCCACAGAGTGCTCAAACTGAGCAGAGAGTGACTTATCTCGCGTGACGGCTGTCCAGTCATCGGCAAGCACTTTTGTCTCAGGTCTGCCAAGGTTCACCATCGGTTCGATGGTGAAGAACATGCCTTCCTCAAGAATGGGGCCGCTGCCTGCGCGCCCATAGTGCAACACGTTGGGAGGCGCGTGAAACACCAGTCCAAGACCGTGGCCACAAAAATCACGCACCACGGACATCCGTTGGCGCTCCACATAGGTCTGGATGGCATTGCCGATATCACCAAAGGTGTTGCCTGGCTTGACGGTTTCAATTCCGATCATCAGGGCATCATGCGTGACCTGAATGAGCTTCTTTGCAAAGGCTTTGGGTTTGCCTGCCACATACATCCGGCTTGTATCCCCAAACCAGCCATCTACGATGACGGTGACATCAATATTGAGAATATCGCCGTCCTGTAGCTTGTCATTGGCGCGCATTGGGTCTTCTTTTTGTGCGCTGGTTTCCTTCTTCCATTTCGGAATCGGACTTCCGGGAATGCCATGGCACACAACGTGATTAACGCTGATACAGCTCGCATGTTGATAGCCGCGATACCCGATCGTTGCGGACTCCGCGCCTGCGGCGCGCACTTTGCCCTCAATCAGTCGATCGAGTTCTTCCGTGGTCTGCCCCGGAAACACATGTTCTGCAATCTCATCCAAAATCTGTGCCGCAAGAGCACCGGCTTTGTGCATGCCAGCATGATCTTCCGGTGAATAGATGCGAATGTCATCGCGTGTTTTGCGGCCTCTGCCGATCATGAGAACTGCTCCATCGCATTGTGTCCGAGGCTATGTAGGAGAATTTGCATCGAAGTACTAGAGGCACCTCAGTTCAGGTGTGCGTATTGCGACTATTCTTCGAATGGTAGACGTACACCGATTGTGATGGATTGAGGCGATATAACGCAACTGTAGGCAAGCACTTCTACTCCGGCTTTACGCGCAGCCTTAAAGGTGGTCGCATAGGTCGGGTCTATGTCTGCGGCCAAAGATACGCGCGCGGCGTCTGTGCGCTGAACGAGATAAAACATGGTTGCATCGTGCCCCTGAGCTTTCATGGTTGAGAGCTCGGAGAGGTGCTTTGCGCCTCGGGCGGTGACACTGTCGGGAAATTCAGCCAGCCCTTCCTGGCGCGACAGCGTGACGGATTTTACTTCAACGTAATGGTCTGGTTTGCCCTGTGAGGTCAGTAGAAAGTCGATCCTGCTATTGGTGCCGTATTTCACCTCAGGGCGGATGTCGTCATAGGCGGCAAATTCTGCGATCTCTTTATTTTGAAGGGCGGCTTTCAGCGCGCGATTTGGCACGGATGTGTCCACGCCTGTGAAATGTCCGCCATCGTGCTCAACAAGCCGCCAGCCGAACTTGAGCTTTTTCTTTGGATCATCGTTGGGCTCAAGCCATATGCGGTTCCCGGGAATGGCCAATCCCATCATGGAGCCAGGGTTGGCACAATGGGCGGTGATTTCGGTGCCATCTGATAAAATGGCATCAGCCAGAAAGCGTTTGTAGCGACGTTTGAGCTCAGCGGGGATAAGAGGGGTTTGAAAGCGCATCCCTCAGCCCTATACCTGCGGTAGACTTCTGACAAGGAAAGCACTTATGGCAAATCCAACCGCTGCAATGCTCGTGATTGGCGATGAAATCCTCTCTGGCAGAACGCGTGATGCGAATATGCATTATTTGGCCGGTGAATTGACCAAACATGGGATCTCACTGGCAGAAGTCCGTATCGTTCCTGATGTCGCTTCAAAAATTGTCGAGACCGTACAGGGTCTTTCTCGCGAATATGGCAGTGTTTTTACCTCTGGCGGTATTGGGCCAACACATGATGATATTACCGCGGACTGCATTGCAGAGGCCTTTGGGAAGACCATCGGCGTGCGTGATGATGCAAGAGCTTTGCTACAGGCCCATTATGATAAATCCGGACAAGAATTTAACGAAGCCCGTCAACGCATGGCGCGCATTCCAGAGGGCGCCACGCTGATCGAGAACCCTGTGTCCGTTGCTCCGGGCTTCGTCTTGGAAAATGTCTATGTGATGGCGGGCGTCCCTTCGGTGTTTCAAGCCATGGTTGCCAGCATTATGCCGACGCTGACAGGTGGTGATCCGGTTTTGAGTCAAACGCTTCGGATTGAGCGTGGGGAAGGGGAGATCGCTGGGCCGCTGGCTGAGCTTGCAGCGACTTACTCGGATCTTTCTGTTGGATCCTATCCCTATCAACAGAATGGGGCCTATGGTGCGAATGTGGTCATTCGGGGGACGGATGGGCAGCGAGTTGATGAAGCCATGGCGCGTTTGGCTGAGTTATTTGCGTGATGGCGTTGCCTAGCTCCTCAGAGTTGTTTGATGTTCTTGATGCAACATGGCCTGCCGCCGAAAAGTTTGAAGTGGCGGAATTTGTTATTCGGGATGGTCAGGGCGGTGGAAAAAGAGCATCCGCTGCGACCAGTAAGACACACAATTGCCTCTCTAACGTTGATCTGGCGGAAGCTGCGATGGTGCGGCTGGGACAAACGCCTCTTTTCCAACTGCGTGATGAGGAAGATCAACTCGATCAAGCGCTTGAGGCACTGGGGTACACTATTGTCGATCCAGTGGTGATGTACGCGATTCCCGTCACAGATTTGCTTGAACCTACTCCTCCGCGCACGGCTGCGATCCCTGCATGGGAGCCACTGCGCATCATGGAAGAAATTTGGGCACATGGCGGCATCGGTCCTGAGCGTGTCGAGGTGATGAAACGTGTTCTTGGCCCTAAAACAGGACTGATTTCGCGATGGCAGGATAAACCCGCCGGCGCTGCTTTTCTTGGGTTGCATAAAGGTGTGGGTATGGTGCACGCCTTGGAAATCCTACCGTTTCAACGCCGCCAGGGCGTTGCTCGGTTTTTGATGCAGAGGGCTGCAATATGGACTGCTCAGCAGGGTGGTACCCATCTGGCGGTTGTTTGTACTCGCGCTAACGAGGCCGCGAATGCGCTATATTCAGGCCTCGGAATGACCGCGGTGGGTGCCTATCGTTACAGGCAAAAAATCAAGACTTGAGGGAGGTAAGTATGACGACAGTTAAAGAACCTACGGCTCTGGATATTCCTATGATGGATCCTCTGCCAGCTGAAACCCAGCGCTATTTTGAAATCTGTCAGGACAAATTGGGCTTGGTGCCCAATGTGCTGAAGGCCTACGCGATTGATGCCGCCAAACTGAATGCCTTTACTGCCCTCTACAATGATTTGATGCTGGCGGAGAGCGGCCTGTCCAAACTGGAACGCGAAATGATTGCAGTTGCGGTCAGTTCGATCAACAAATGCTTCTATTGCCTCGTCGCACATGGTGCTGCAGTGCGGGAGCTTTCAGGTGACCCTGCACTTGGTGAGAAAATGGTCATGAACTGGCGTGTCGCAGATCTGGATGAGCGACAGTATGCGATGCTTGCGTTCTCTGAGAAGATGACTGTGGCCTCCAGCACCATTGAGGAGCAGGATAGACAGGCTTTGCGCGATGTCGGTTTCTCAGATCGCGATATTTGGGACATTGCCAATGTTGCAGGGTTTTACAATATGTCCAACCGCGTAGCTTCGGCGACAAAGATGGCGCCCAATGAAGAGTATCACGCGCTCCACAGATGAACTTTGCGCGCATCATAGGCTTTGTCGCGGTATTGCCCGGGGCAGCTTGGGCCTTTGAGCCTGATCTGAGTGATGCTGCTCAGATGGTTTATGGTGCGAGCAAGCCACAAACAGTCCTTGCGCTACCCACAGGGAGATTTGAAGAAGGCGGTGTTCCGACGATGCCGGTCACGGGGCTCGTGAAGCAGCAGACGTGGCGTGTGTCGAGCGGTTTTGTCGGCACCGCTGCGCTCGCGGAGACATTGGCGAAACAGGCGACGGCGCAGGACTATGAAGTTCTTTTGTCCTGCGATGATGTGGGTTGTGGAGGATTTGACTTCAGATTCAGTCTTGATGTCTTGTTGCCGCCCAACATGTTTGTGGATCTCTCTGACTACTATTTTGTTTCTGCGAAGCGGGAAACGAATAAGGGTCCAGAAGGTGTCACGATTCTTGTGAGTCGCACGGTACAGGCCGGAATGGTTCAAATTGACACTGTTTCCCAAAGCGTGCTGCAAGACCAGGCGGCAGCAGCATCGGATGCGGCTATTGATCCTTCTGAACGCGCGCAGGATCACACTCCAAAATCATCCGATCAAACCATGCCTCGTGTTGGATACGTCTCGCACTTAGAGGAATATGGCCATGTGGTGCTGGATGATTTGGCCTTTGCCACAGGAGCCTCTAGATTATCGAATACATCCGTCGCGTCTCTGAAGGCTCTGGCCTCATTTTTGAATGCGGACGCTAGAAGGCGTGTTGCATTGGTTGGGCACACCGATACAGAAGGCAGCTTGTCGGCCAATGTAAGTGTTTCGCAGCGTCGTGCCTCGGCCGTAAGGCGCGTGTTGATTGAAACTTATGGCGTTGCGGCAACGCAGCTCGAGGCGCATGGTGCAGGCTATCTTTCTCCGATAGCGTCTAATGCTACTGAAGCCGGACGGATGGAAAACCGCCGTGTTGAGGCTGTTTTGCTAGGTGGCGGCAGTTAGTAGCAGACAAGTGTACCGCCCGTGGCGTCGTTAAGCCCAATCCTGCTCAGTTCATAGGACTGTTGCACCCCGAATCACCCTGCAATAGAATCAGGGCATGGCGACCTGCATTTTATACAAACCCTCTCGCACCACGGGCCCGCGCTACTATCGTGTCGAGCTTGCGATGAATCTCTTTGAGGAAGTGTCGGTTATGCGCGAATGGGGGGTCTCTGGCGGAAAAGGGCGCACCATGATCCGTATTTTCGGCAATTTGCGCGAAGCCTCCTTGGCCGCTGATGGGTACCGCAGGCGGGCGTTGCGCCGTGGATACGCGCGCGGTTGAGTAGCCTGTTTCCACGTCACAAGAGGCACGGCCTATAGCGTTGCGTACCTCGTGGCATTTTTGCTTTTCCTGTGATGGAAGCTTGGTTAGGCATCTTATGAATATTTGAGTGAGCGAACCCTAATGCCGCATATTTCTCTTGTACGTCACGGGCAGGCCAATACCGAGGCCAGAGATGAAGTCAGCTATGATAGGCTTTCCGATCTCGGACACCAACAGGCCGCATGGCTCGGAGATCACATGCGCGATAGTGGCGAACACTTTCAACGTGTCTTCACAGGCAGTATGCGGCGGCATCGAGAAACCGCCATCAGCATGAGAGCCGATCGCTTTGCAGATATCGTGGAAGACCCAAGGCTGAATGAGTTTGCTTACTTTGATCTATCTCGGTTGATGGAGACGCAATTTGGGCTGGAGGTTCCGACGGATCGCGAAGGATTTGTTCGCCATATGCCGCAGGTTCTAGACGCTTGGAAAAACGGAGCCATTCAAGGGGCTCCGGAGACATTTGACACCTTTGAGGCGCGAGTCAGGGCTGCGATGGAAGACATTGCCGCCGGCGAGGGGCGTGCGCTGGTCGTCACATCTGGGGGATTGATTGGCGCCGTGTTGCGGCAAACACTCAATCTCGACGTCGCCGGTTGGGCGCAGATGTGTCTGGCAATTCAAAACACTTCTGTGCATCGGTGGCAGATGGTGCTGGGCAAACCGCTTTTGGTGCAGTTCAACTCGGTCGCACACCTAGAAGCACCTGAGCGACACCACGCCCAAACACACCTTTGAACGCAGGATGAAAAAGCGCCGCTAATAGCGGCGCTTCCTGTTTAGTGTCTCGTTGGCAGCTTTAGGCTTGCGCCGTTTCGAAATCCTTATGGACAAACTTACAGTCACAATAGGGGCATTCCACCCAGCCATGTTCATTGGGAATCTGTAGCCAAACACGCGGGTGACCAAGGGCACCTTCGCCGCCGTCACAAGAGACGCGGTAGCTGTCGACAACTTTGGTTTCAGGCGCTGCGATGGTCATGCGCGATGTTCCTTCGGCTTAGTCAGGCGGTATCTGACGGTTGGCTATAGTAGGGCGCGGTTGTAGTACGCGTCCATATTGGTTAGGGCCAAATAATAGGCATTGCGCAGCAGGGAGCAAGAGTGGCCATGACCCAGAATGCGATCGAAATCCGAGGGTTGCATAAGACCTACAAGGGCGGCCGTGGTGAACCACAGAAAAAGGCGCTGAAAGGGGTTGATCTCGCGATCCCAGCCGGATGCATATTTGGGCTGCTGGGTCCTAATGGGGCCGGAAAATCCACTATGATCAATATTATGGCGGGGCTTGTGACCAAATCGGCGGGGTCTGTAAGAATTTGGGGATTTGATCAAGACGAGAACCCCAGACAGTCGCGCGCGGCAATTGGTGTTATGCCCCAAGAGTTGAACCTAGATCCTTTTTTCACCCCACGTGGGGCATTGGAGGTGCAGGCAGGGCTTTACGGTGTTCCAAAAGCGCAAAGACGCAGCGATGAAATCCTTGAACTCATTGGGCTGGAGGATAAAGCGGAGGCCTACGCGCGTACTCTGTCAGGCGGCATGCGGCGCCGGCTCTTGCTCGGTAAGGCCCTTGTTCATAGCCCGCAGGTCTTGGTTCTGGATGAGCCGACTGCAGGTGTGGATATTGAGTTGCGTCAGATGCTGTGGCGCAATGTGCGTCGATTGAATGAAGAGCATGGCACGACCATCATTCTGACGACACATTACCTCGAGGAGGCCGAAGAAATGTGTGACGAGATCGCGATCATCAATCAAGGCAGTCTTGTAGCGCAGGACAGCACTTCAAATTTGCTGGGTCAAATTGATGGAAAATGCATGGTGATACAGCCTGCTGATGATGTGCAGGCGCTGCCTTCGGCAGAAGGGCTCTCTGTGGAGCGCCGTGCGGATGGGGCTCTGGCCATATCGTATCAGACCAAGACCACCTCTGCAGAAGATGTTCTTAACGCAGTGCGCGCTGCGGGCATCACAATACAAGATGTTAAAACCGAGCAAGCTGATCTCGAAGACGTTTTCCTGGAGCTGACCAAGGCGCGCTAAGGCGCGCCAATTGGTGTTAAAGCGCTTCGAGGTAACTGTGAGGCATTAAGTAGACCGCCAAAGGCTTTAATCGCTGAAGAGATAGTTGGTCTGCGCGATTTCACGGGCCTTTTCTTCATCGATGCTCAAAAAGGACATGATCGAAGCTACGTGCTCGGCTTCTGGAGCGCTTTGGCTCATTCGGCCAAGGTTTTCAAATCCAGCGTCTCTGATGCGATCACTTTCATTGAATATGTCGCGTCGAATGGTAGGCAGTAGGCGCTCCAATGTGTCCCTGGGCGTTTGATCTCCTGCAAGACCGATGCGAATGGCATGTCCGGTCAGGTATTCGTCAGTGAAGTCGCATTGAATTTCCAACATGCGAGTCATGGATCGATCACTGAAGAAGTCCTGCATAAACTCCAGCGCGCTCGGGTCCAGACAGATCACAAGCCGATCCGTGTTGTAATAGTCAAACAACATGCGCATCAACGCCCTGCGGTGGCGGGTACGTTTGCCAAGCGTCGACTGAATGCCGCCCAAATCAGGCAATGCCGTGCCTTCTTCATTGAAGAGGTAAGCGATGGTCGGAATGTCAGTGACTTCGCCAATTTTGCCCAATAGCCGTTTGGCAACGTGCCATTTCTTACAGACAAGCAGCATCAGTTCACGGTCGCGCCCCAAGGTACTTTCTGCTTCCCAAAAGCGACTTGCAAAACGTTTGCCGATGCGTCCGCGACCTGTGAGGAACTTGAAGAGGCTTGGACCCTCTGCGGAGATCTGAAATGAAACGCCCTTTTCAGCGTAAAGCTGGCCGAGGCGTTCTTTTAACTCAATTGCATCCGGGCTGATTTTTCGCGCGAAGAGAAAGTCCTGACTCAAGAGCAGGTCATAGTGATCATTGTAGAATGTGAGCGGCATTCCATAGTCCGTAAACATTAGGAATGTCAGGGTGCGCGAACGGATTTCGGGCGTGGGTACAAGATGTCTCACCAAGGTTTGAAAAAACGTCTCGTCTGGAATCCATGTGGTACGGAAAAAGCGCATCACATCGCGCCGCGTTCTTGTGAAATCCAAAACAGCCTCAATGGTCTGGCGGCGCAGGCACCACCATTGGCTACCAATCATCACTTGGATGTCAGCAGGAATTTCACGGGTGAAGCCGAGCTTCTTTTGAAGGTTAAAGGTTGCGTAGAAGCGGCGTTTTTGCGTGCGCTCGTTGAACCAGTGCCGATAGATCAGGCGCTCGGCTTTCATGCCGGTTTTGATCCAGTCGCTTTCAAAGAAGTCGAAGCTTTCGATGAAATCCACATCGTTGTCATCCAGAAAGTTATGGATGTACTCTGACGATTTGATCACCATACAGTCGCCGGACAGCATGTAGAAGTGTGAGGCACGCGGGAAGCGTTTTACGGCTGTCTCAACGGCATAGAGTGTCGCTTCTACGAGAGACCACTCGCCCCAGCCACATTTGATTCGCTTTTCCGCGAAGGCAACGTTTGGGTTGTGACCCAAAGCCTCTCGAAGCATGCGAAAATGTTCCGGCTTTGCGCGCGCGTCAAAGTGAATAGAAATATAGTCGCCAGTCGCTGTCAGGCGCTCTGCCTGCATAATGATCGCTTCGGGATCTTTGTGGCACAGAAGAATATACGCAATTCTTGCCATCTGTTGTCCTTGATCCCCACTTTGACGTTTTGACGTTATCCATTTAAAGAGGAAACGGCATTGAATAAACAGGCTTTGTTCGGAATTTTTCGATACGCATCAAGACTGTGGCAGAGAAACGAGCCATGGTGACTACGGAGGCAGACTATGGGTTTTCCCGGCACTTGGATGACTGAAAGCGAAAGCGTTGTGTATCGGGTTGTTCCGAAATGCGCCTGTTCGACCATTGGGCAAATCATGTTCTATTCGGATCATGGTGAATTTTTCGATGGGGATATCCATGATGCACAAGGGGGCATGCACAAATGGGCGCTTGAGGGCAGCCATCAGCCGATTACCAATAACGTGCGTGAACACCGCTCTTATGCTTTCACATGTGTGAGAAACCCCTACACGCGTATCCTTTCTTCCTTCTTCGATAAAATCTGCGGCATTCAGCGCAATGGGAAGCGCTATCGCGGAAACCTTGTGCCGATGCTGATTCAGAAGTACGGCATTGAGGTCGGCGGCGACGACGGCAAGCAGGAGTTCGACCAGATTCAGAGTTTCAGACGGTTTTTGTTGTTTGCACGTGACACCATCCGTTGGCGCCGGCCGATGGATCCCGACATTCACTGGTCTGCGATGTCTGGACACATTTCTACGTTTATTGTGAACGGTGGTACCTACAACAAGATCTTTTGGACTGAACAGTTCAATGATGGCATGCAGCAAGTGCTTGATAGTATTCAAACGCCACACTGCGTCGACCTGAATGCGATTCCCCGTTTTAACGAATCGGAGGGGCATGGCCCTAAGCGTGCACACCCTGTAGAGGACTACTTCGACGATCTGTCCATGCATCTCGTCTATGAAATCTACAAACGCGACTTCCAGCTTTTCAAATACGATTTTGAGAACCCGGGGAACAAAATGCCCGTGGGAGAGATCGATTTGGATGAGGTGCACGCAAAGCTGGGAGATTAACGGCGCACTCTTTTGGGGCGCTGCACTTCCAAAGCGTCGCAGCCGGGGCCTCTTCGTTACGTGCCCGATTTAAGAGATGGTGGGCTTCCTTTGCCTTTGGAAACCGATCGTTTCTGTGTTTCCGCGTCGCAAACGATCTAAGCAAAACCCCGATATTGTCCGGCCTCTGCCCATATCCTGCCCGATTTCGGGGGCATCTCTTGTGTCCAAGGAAGACATTAGAGGACATCAAGATGGATCGCCTGACCGAAATGGAAGCTTTTGCCACCGTCGTGGATCAGGGCGGATTTACGGATGCCGCAAAGAAGATGGGCATCTCCAAGTCGGCGGTATCCAAACATGTATCCTCTCTTGAAGCGCGTCTTGGTGCGCGACTTCTCAACCGGACAACGCGCCGAGTTTCGCCAACTGAAATTGGGCTGGCTTATTATGATCGGGCGCGGCGTGTGCTGAACGATGCCGGCGAAGCCGATGCGCTGGTCACATCCATGCAATCCGCGCCCTCTGGTCTTCTGCGTATTTCGGTGGCGACGGACTTTGGGGTGAACCACCTCTCACCTGTATTGGGAGAGTTTCTCAGTGAGTTCCCTGAAATCACAGTGAATATGGAGCTGAACAATCGCTATGTGGAGCTGATTTCCGAAGGCTTTGACATGGCTATTCGGATCGGAGAGCTTGAAGACAGCACATTGCGCGCTCGCAAGCTGACAGAGACAACGCGACGTATGATTGCCAGTCCGGCCTATTTCGAAAAATACGGTCGCCCTGAGAAGATTGATGATCTCAATCATCACAAGCTCTTGCATTACTCCAGCCAGTCCAACGGCGCCGTGTGGAAGCTGACCGCCCCCTCCGGTGAAAAGCGGCAGGTGCGTACTGCGGGGTGGCTTTCTGTAAACGATGGGCAGTCGCTTTTGAACGCGGCGCAAGCTGGCCTTGGCATCGCTTACCTGCCAAGTTTTCTTTATGCGGATGCGTTGGAAGAGGGTCTGGTGGAAGAAGCGATTCCTGATCTTCCAGTTGAGACGCAGGGCATCTATGCGGTCTATCCTCCCGGACGGTTTACGCAGCCTAAGGTGCGGGCATTTATAGACTTTCTCGTGCATGCCTTTGCTGAGAAAGGCCCGACCAACTGGTAACGGATTTTTGAACTTTCCCTAGCTTTCCTTGAAAGCACCTTGACCCGGTACAGAAGTGTCCGGGTCTCTTTTTTGCGTTTGTGACCGCAATGAAAAAGGAGCGCCAAGGCGCTCCTTTCATCGTCGCATATTTCTACCACTCAGAATGTGGCGGCCAGACGTGTGCCCTGATTGATGGCACGCTTCGCATCAAGCTCTGCGGCCACATCGGCACCGCCAATCACATGACAGGTAACACCCTCCGCTTCCAACGCATCGGCAAGGGTTCGATCAGGGAGTTGGCCTGCGCAGATCACCACATTGTCCACAGCGATCACGCGGGGGTTTTCACGCGCTTCGCCAAAGGAGATATGTAGGCCGTCGTCGTCAATGCGCTCGTAGTTGACGCCTCCGATCATTTCGACGTTCTTCATTTTCAATGCGGCGCGGTGAATCCAACCCGTTGTTTTTCCGAGGCCTTTTCCCAGTGCCTTGGCTTTGCGCTGCATCAGGGTGACTTGGCGGGCTGGCGCGTGGGGTTGTGGGCCTTCTGGGGCAAGACCGCCGCGGTGCTCTGCAGGGTCAGAGACACCCCATTCTACCATCCATTCGGGCAGGTTCTCTGTGAGGCTCTCACCTTCGTGCACAAGAAACTCGGAAACATCAAAGCCGATGCCGCCTGCACCGATTACGGCAACCCGTTTACCAACCGGTTTTTTGTCACGCAGCACATCCAGATAAGACAGGACTTCGGGGCGATCCTGCCCTGGAATGCCTGGATCACGTGGGACGATACCGGTCGCGATCACCACTTCATCGTAGCCTGCTAGCAGCTCGGCGGTTGCTTCCGTGTTGAGTCTAACCTCAATTTCGAGCTCGGCAATCATGGCTTCATACCAGTCCACAAGCCCCCAGAACTCTTCCTTGCCGGGGATCTGCTTGGCCACATTCAGTTGGCCGCCCAATTTGTCTGACCGGTCGATCAATGTGACCTTGTGGCCGCGCTGCGCTGCGGTCATTGCGGTTGCAAGGCCAGCTGGGCCAGCGCCGACGATGGCAATCGACTTTACATCAGAGGTCGCCAGAATGGGGAGCTCAGTTTCGTGACAAGCTCTTGGATTCACAAGACAAGATGTGAGTTTTCCGCCAAATGTGTGATCCAGACAAGCCTGATTGCAGCCGATACAGGGAGCGATATGGGCGGCTTTGCCGTTGGCGGCTTTGTTCACGAAATCGCTGTCTGCGAGGAAGGGGCGCGCCATGGAAATCATGTCCGCGCAGCCCTCCGCCAGCACCTCTTCGGCCACTTCCGGCGTGTTGATGCGGTTGGAAGTGATGACGGGGATGCCGACTTTGCCCATCAGCTTTTTGGTGACCCAGGCAAAGGCGCGGCGGGGCACGGAGGTGGCGATGGTTGGGATGCGCGCTTCGTGCCAGCCGATACCGGTGTTGATGATGGTTGCGCCTGCTTTTTCGATCTCTTGTGCCAGCTGCACCACTTCTTCGTGGGTGGAGCCATTGGGCACCAGATCAATCATCGACAGGCGGTAGATGATGATGAAATCTTCGCCCACAGCCTCGCGACAGCGGCGCACCACTTCGATGGGCAGGCGGATGCGGTTTTCATAAGAGCCGCCCCAGCGGTCGGTGCGTTTGTTCACATGGCTGCAGATGAACTGATTGAGGAAGTAGCCTTCGCTGCCCATGATCTCCACGCCGTCATATCCAGCTTCACGCGCGCGGACTGTAGCTGTGACAAAGTCTTGAATTTGCTTCTCAATTCCCTCTTCGTCCAGCTCTTTTGGTGGGAAGGGAGAGATCGGAGATTTGATTGCGGAGGCGGAGACGCAGTTGGGCCCGTAGGCATAGCGGCCCGCATGCAGGATCTGCATTGCGATCTTGCCGCCAGCTTCATGCACGCGGTCTGTGACGACCCTGTGATTGGTGATGTCCTGCTCTGTAAACAGGCCCGCAGCACCGGGGAAAACGCCGCCTTCCATTGAGGGTGCCATCCCGCCGGTCACGATCAGCGCGACGCCGCCACGGGCGCGTTCGGCGTAAAATTCTGCAACGCGATTCCAGTCCTTGGTTTCCTCAAGTCCTGTGTGCATGGAGCCCATCAGGACTCGGTTTTTCAAAGTGGTAAAGCCCAGATCCAACGGGGCGAGCATATGTGGGTATGTGGTCATAGGTGCCTCCAGGGTGCCTCCTCATATTGTGCTTGACCAAAACGTAAACCTGTAGGGCTGTCACCCCCGAACGCCGCGTCAGATGTCAAATCCCGGCGTCGGGCTGTTGCGTGTTCTGGGGGGCGTTAACTCGCAAATGGCGCGTCGGTATTGGGTCAGTAATACGGTGGTATCACGTCGGTGAATGTTTGCTGTGGCGCAGAAAGGTTAAACGGGCGTGCGCTCCGGGATGCGCTTGCCACAGGCGCAAGCAATATCAGGAGGGCACCACGCTTAGGCTCAAGGCGTAGCCTTGAGCCATGCCCAACGCCGACCAAGCGGCCCTAGTCGCCGCGCCGGGTCTGGCGGCGGGAGGTGTTGCTCGCCGGGTTTAGACCTCTTCGACGGCCATCACCCCTTCCACGGATTTCAGCGCGCTTTTGATCTGGGGATTCACCGGGAAGCCCGCGCCCGCGTCAATTTCCACTTCACCGGGCAGCTCCATATTGGTGAGGCAGAACCAGATCGGCCCCTTGGGCATGTTCTTCATAGTCTGTTTGGCGCCTTCCAGAATATTGGCCACCGGTCCCACGGCGCTGGCGTCATCCAGATAGATCTTGAGACCAGAATTACCTGCATCTGCCACAATGGTTTCCACGGGGGTCATGGATTGCGCCAGCAGCTTGAGCTGATCGCTCTCCATTTCCGCTTTCACCGTCACAACAACTTTGGAGCCCACTTCCAGATATTCGCGGCACTTCTCCAAGGTGTCAGAGAAGATGGTGACCTCGTAGGCCCCTGTGGGATCAGACAGCTGCGCAAAAGCAAAACGGTTGCCGCGTGCAGATTTGCGCTCTTGGCGGCCAGAAACCCGCCCGGCCAGTTTGGCAATACAGGGACCACCGCGCGCTTTATCGGTGAGCTCGTCCAGCGTCATCACCTGCTTGCGCTTCAGCGGGGCCATATAATCTTCCAGAGGGTGACCTGACAGGAAAAAGCCAATTGCTTTGGCCTCCTCATCCAGCCGCTCTGCCTGCAGCCAGTCGCCGGCAGGGGAGAGCCGGGGTTCCGGCAGGTCGTCGCCCGCTTCGCCAAAGAGCGAGACCTGATTGGAACTTTTCTGCTCATGGATGGCGGCGGAGTAGTTCACCAGCCCGTCGAGGCTTTCCATCACCCGACGGCGATTGCCATCAAGCTGATCAAAGGCACCGGAACGTGCGAGCATTTCCAGCGGGCGCTTACCCACTTTCTTGAGATCCACCCGGCGGGCAAAATCAAACAGCGTGGCAAAAGGCTTGTCGATGCCATCAACCTTGCGCCCCTCGGTCACCAATTTCATGGCTTCCAAACCGACGTTCTTCAGTGCTCCAAGCGCATAGACAAGCGCACCATCGACCACCTTGAATGTCGCATCAGAGCGGTTGACGCAGGGGGGCACATAGGGCAGTTTCAGCGCCTTTTTGACTTCTTCAAAATAGATGGCAAGTTTGTCTGTGAGGTGGATATCGCAGTTCATCACCCCGGCCATAAATTCCACCGGGTGGTTGGCCTTCAGCCAGGCAGTCTGATAGCTCACCACCGCATAGGCGGCGGCGTGGGATTTGTTAAAGCCGTAGTTGGCGAATTTTTCCAGAAGGTCGAAAACCTCGCTGGCTTTCTTGGCGGGAACGCCGTTTTCGGCCGCGCCTTTTTCGAACTTGGGCCGCTCGGCGTCCATCGCCTCTTTGATTTTCTTACCCATGGCGCGGCGCAACAGGTCCGCACCGCCAAGGGAGTAGCCGGCCATGACCTGCGCGATCTGCATCACCTGTTCCTGATAAACGATGATGCCCTGTGTTTCCTCAAGGATGTGGTCGATCAGCGGGTGGACCGATTGAATCTCGCGCAGCCCGTTTTTGACTTCACAATAGACCGGAATGTTTTCCATCGGGCCCGGACGATAGAGCGCCACAAGCGCAACGATGTCCTCGATACAGGTGGGTTTCATGCGCTTGAGCGCATCCATCATGCCGGTGGATTCCACCTGAAACACGGCCACGGTTTTGGCGGCGGAATAGAGATCATAGGTGGGTTTGTCATCCAGCGGGATGGCGTTGATCTGGTTTTCGGCACCCTCTGCAGGCTCATAAAGCTGCGTGCCATCGGCGGCCACATGCAGCGGGCGGTTTGAGCTGTGGATCTGCTCAATGGCGTTTTGAATGACTGTCAGAGTTTTCAGGCCCAAGAAGTCGAACTTCACCAGACCGGCCTGTTCGACCCATTTCATATTGAACTGGGTGGCGGGCATGTCAGAACGCGGATCCTGATAGAGCGGCACCAGCGCGTCCAGCGGGCGGTCGCCAATCACCACACCAGCGGCGTGGGTTGAGGCGTTGCGCAACAGCCCCTCAACCTGCTGGCCATAGGTCAAGAGCCGGTTCACCACCTCTTCTTTCTGCGCCTCCTCGCGCAGACGTGGTTCTTCTTTGAGGCTGTCGGCGATGGACATGGGCTTTACGCCCTCCACCGGGATCAGCTTGGAGAGGCGATCCACCTGCCCATAGGGCATTTGCAGCACGCGTCCGATGTCGCGCACGGCGGCTTTGGACAGGAGTGCACCAAAGGTGATGATTTGCCCCACTTTGTCGCGGCCGTATTTCTGCTGCACATATTTGATGACCTCCTCGCGGCGATCCATGCAGAAGTCGATGTCAAAGTCGGGCATCGACACCCGTTCCGGGTTGAGGAAGCGCTCAAACAGCAGGGAATAACGCAGCGGGTCAAGGTCGGTGATGGTCAGCGCATAGGCCACAAGGGATCCCGCACCAGAGCCCCGCCCGGGG
Source organism: Shimia marina (assembly GCF_001458175.1). Classification (GTDB taxonomy): domain Bacteria; phylum Pseudomonadota; class Alphaproteobacteria; order Rhodobacterales; family Rhodobacteraceae; genus Shimia; species Shimia marina. The sequence goes on along the minus strand of NZ_CYPW01000006.1, from coordinate 45,380 downwards.
CCCACCGGAATATTGTGATCTTTGCCCCATTGAATGAAGTCCGCAACAATCAGGAAGTAGCCGGGAAAGCCCATGCCTTCGATGATGCCCAGCTCAAACTCTAGCCGTTCCTGATATTCCTCTACACTGACCGCATGGGGGATCACCGCCAGCCGTTTCTGCAGGCCTTCGTTGGCGATGCGGCGCAGCTCTGCCACCTCGTCATCGGCAAATTTCGGCAGAATCGGATCACGGCGATAAGTGGCAAAGGCACAGCGTTTTGCGATTTCCACTGTGTTTTCAATGGCCTCAGGTAAATCCACAAAGAGCGTGATCATCTCTTCTTGGGATTTGAAATAATGCTGTGGGGTCAGGCGGCGGCGGCCGTCCTGTTGATCCACATAGGCGCCTTCTGAAATACAGATCAGCGCATCATGCGCCTCATACATATTGGTGGTGGGGAAATAAACATCATTGGTGGCCACCAGTGGGATCCCCATGGCATAGGCCATCTCCACAAAGCCCCGCTCTGTCAGCCGCTCAGCTTCGGGTTTGCCATCCTCACCGGGGTGGCGTTGCAACTCCACATACAGCCGGTCGGCAAAGATCTCCTTGAAGCGCGCCATCATGGTTTCTGCTGCGGCGCGTTGCCCGTCGCGCATCATCCGTCCCATGGGGCCATCCGGCCCACCAGTGAGACAGATCAACCCCTCTGAGCGCTCCGCCAGCTCCTCAAGCGTGACTTGCGGCAGCTGGCCTCCTTTGTCCACATAGAGACAGGAGGAGAGCTTCATGAGGTTTTCATAGCCCTGCTCAGTCTGACTCAGCAGCACGATGGGTGCCGGTTTTGGCGCTTGTGTGCGTCCGCTCGGATCGTCATGGGGCATATGCAGATCCACCTGACACCCCACGATGGGCTGAATGCCCGCGCCTTGGGCGGTCACCGAGAATTCCAGCGCCGCAAAAAGACTGTTGGTGTCGGTGATTGCCACCGCCGGCATGCCCATATCGGTGCAAAGGCCGGGCAGTTTCTTGGCGCGCACGGCCCCTTCAAGCAGGGAGTATTCCGTGTGCACACGCAGGTGAATGAATCGAGGATCTGTGGTCATTGCGCCAAGCTATCTTAGCGCGCAGGGCGAGGAAACCGCAGAGGCTTCATTTGGTCAAAAATATCCCGGGGTGGCCACATCACAGATGTGGCAGGGGCAGCGCCCCTTCAGGCTCAGCGCAGCTGAGCCACCGAAAGGCATTTTCACCGGGGTATTGCCTCTTAGTAGTGCGGCGGGCGCTCATCTCCCATGACCACGCCGCCACCGCCGTCGCTTTCACGGCTGGCTTCGCGCTCCATGAGCATTTGTACGCGGCGGGTCAGTAGGGCAATTTCACTGTCCTGACGGGCCACCACATCGCTGAGCTCTTCCACGGTGCGGGTCAAATGGGCAATCTGTTCTTCAAGCTGTTCCATAAGGCGGCATAGGCGCGAAGGGTGCGGAAGGTCAAGCGATCCGCGCCGCTCACTCCTTGGTTGGTTTTGCCGAGGCTGGGGCTTGGTTTGGGTCTTGGGGGCGGTGTTTCCAGAAGTCGGAGGGCATGTCGTGCAAAAGCTCTGCGGTTTTGTCATCCACCCAGTCTTGCTGTTCATCGGCAGGCCATGTGGCAAAATCGGGCTCCTGCAAGGCCAGCATCTGTGCCGTGGCGCAGGCCTGATGATACTTCAGGCGTTCCACCGGTTCCTTGGGGACAATGGCATAGACAAAGCGTCCGCCCATGGCTTCTGCAAGGCGCTGCATCTGCTTGAGGGAGACCGCGCCGTCCACTTCGTTGCGTTCCGCCTGATAGACCGCGTTGCGGCTGACGCCTTTGCGTTGCGCCACCTGATCTGCGGACATGCCAAGCGCGCGGCGCATCGTGGCAATCCAGCCGCCTTCCGGCATGGGCCAGCTTTCCGTCTGCGCGGCGGCCTGATCCAATAGGCGAGACAGTTTGCGGCGGCGTATGAAATCGCCCATGCGTGGGACCTCATGATCGTGGCCCCCCCATGGTGGAGCTAAAAAACTACATTTTCAATATGGTTTTTACACAAATATCATATCTTAACATTGAAAATATTGTGACCTATGCACATATATAGATTAACAAAAATATCGAAATGAGGGAATTTTAGTGAGATGTAAACATGTTTAGCGTGTTTTTGGATCCCGGATCTTTGCCTTTTTCGGTGGCGTTGACGGTTGTTGCAGCTCTGTTTGCTTTGGAGTTGATCGGCTCTTTGATCGGTTTGTCCTTTATGGGGGCGGGCGCAGAGGGGGCGGATATGGACTTCGATGTGGATGCAGATTTTGATCTGACCACCGGGGTCGATATTGATCTGGATGCGCCGGATGTGGATATGGCGGCCGATCTTGAAGCGGGGGATGCCGTAGAGGTTGGGCCTTCTGCTGTGCTTGGGTGGTTGGGCATGCGTGGCGTGCCATTTCTGATCTGGTTTGTCTCTCTGCTGACCCTGTTTGGCCTGAGCGGATTGATCTTGCAGGGCACACTTGCAGCGCTGTTTGGCAAGGGGATATCCCCACTTGCCGCTTCAGCCCTGGCCATGTTCCCTGCGCTGGCGGGCACGCGCGTGTTGTCCAACTGGGTGGCTTTGTTGATGCCCAAGACGGAAACCACGGCGCTGCGGGCGCGCCATCTGGGCGGCTATAGCGGTGTGATCACCCAAGGAGTGGCGGCGCGGGGGCGCCCGGCGGAGGCCAAGATCAAAGATCGCCACGGCAACACGCATTACCTGCGCGTGGAGCCTCTGGAGGAGGACGCAAGCTTTGCCCAAGGCAGTGACGTCACCATCATTCGTAAGCGCGGCGACAAGTTCTTTGTGATCTGAGCGCCGTGCCAATCAAAAAACAACACTTTAAGGAGTTGAAATATGCTTTCAGCGATTATGCTCATTTTGACCATTGCTGTGATCATTGTCTGTCTGCTGCTGTTTATTGGCCTGATCATGGCGCGGCTTTATAAACGAGCCACCCGTGAGACCTCGCTTGTGAAAACCGGATCCGGTGGGCGCAAGGTTGTGATGGATGGGGGCACGGTGGTTGTGCCATTCCTGCATGAGATTTCCGAGGTCAATATGAAGACCTTGCGGCTGGAAGTGAGCCGTGTGAATGATCAGTCCCTGATCACCAAAGACCGCATGCGTGTGGATGTTGGCGTCGAATTCTATGTGTCGGTGAATGCCACCGAAGATGGGATCTCGCGCGCAGCGCAGACGCTTGGGGATCGCACGTTCAATGTGGACCAGCTGCGCGAGATGATCGAAGGGAAACTGGTGGATGGTCTGCGGGCGGTTGCCGCGCAGATGACCATGGATGAGCTGCATGAAAACCGCGCCAGTTTTGTGCAGGAAGTGCAAAACGCCATTTCTGAGGATCTGCTCAAAAACGGTCTCGAGCTGGAAGCTGTGTCTTTGACCGCGCTAGATCAGACGCCGTTTGAAAGTCTGGATGAGAACAATGCCTTTAACGCGGTGGGGATGCAGAAGCTGGCGGCGGTGATTGCCACCTCGCGCAAGACCCGTGCGGAGATCGTGGCGGAGGCGGATGTGTCAGTGGCGCGCTCTGAGATGGAGGCGGAGAAGCGCAAATATGAGATTGAGCGGGAGCAGAAAGAAGCCTCGATCAATCAGGAGCGTGAAATTCAGATGATGCAGGCGGCGCAGGAAGCAGAGATTGCGCGCAAACAGGAAGAGTCGGATCGCTCCAAAGAAGAAGCGCGGATTGAGCGTGAGCGCGCGGTGCGCTCAGCGGAGATTGAGCGGGAGCGGACCATCCGCGAAAGCGAGATCGCCAAAGAGCGTGAGCTTGAAGTGGCCGATCAGGAACGTCAGATCATCGTGGCGCGCAAATCTGAGGAAGAAAGCCAGGCGCGTGCATCGGCGGATGCGGCGCGGGCAGAAGCCAAGAAAGCCAGCGAGGCCATTGAAACGGCCCGTGCGGTTGCCGAGGCAGAGCGTCAGAAGCAGATTGCCATCATCGAAGCCAAGAAAGAGGCGGAGCGCCAGGCCACCGCGATCCGTCTGGCGGCAGAAGCTGAGAAAGACGCGGCAAGCGACCGGGCCGCAGCACGTATGGAAGAGGCGCAGGCGGATGCGGATGCGCTGACCATTCGGGCGGCGGCGAAGAAGGCGGATCTGCTGGCAACAGCGGAAGGTCAGACCGCGATTGCCAACTCAGAAAACGAACTGAGCCGCGACATCATTGAGATGAAGCTGCGTCTGGCGATGCTGGAAGCGATGCCACAGATTGTGGAGCAGATGGTGAAACCTGCCGAGAAGATCGACAGCATTAAGATTCATCAGGTCACAGGCATGAATGGCGCGCAGAGCGGAGGCACCGGTGAGGCGGGCACGCCCGTCAATCAGGCGCTCGACTCTGTGTTGGGTATGGCGCTGCAGATGCCGGCCATGCAGGCGCTGGGCAAGGAGCTTGGCATCAGTTTGGAAGACGGCCTTTCTGGTGTGACCAATGGTTTGGTTGCGCCCAAAGCCAGCCAGCCTGCGGTAGAGGGGGCTGCGGAAGGCGGCGCGGAGGCAGCGGAACCCGAAGCGCTTCAGTAAGCGGCTCTCTGAAAGAAGCCTATTGCCCCCGGTCTTTGGTCGGGGGTTTTTGTTTGCTGGCGTTTGCAGTGGTGCGCAGGGACTGCGCACCCTACGGCGTCTGGTTGTTACAAAGCCTTTCCTTGCTCCTTTGCACCCCTTTCGGTAAAGGCACAGGCGTAATTATTTCACAGGGACCATAGCGATGGCCAAGCAGAAGAAAGCCCCCCGCCCCAAGGCAGTCACGCCAAAGGGCTTCCGCGACTATTTTGGTGTGGAGGTGACCGAGCGCACCGAGATGCTGCATCAGATCGCCGGGGTTTATCATCGCTACGGATTTGAGGCGCTGGAAAGCAGCGCGGTGGAGACCGTTGAGGCGCTGGGCAAGTTTCTGCCGGATGTGGATCGCCCCAATGAAGGTGTCTTTGCCTGGCAGGAATTTGATGAGAAAGATCAGGGCGACTGGATGGCGCTGCGCTATGATCTGACCGCGCCTTTGGCGCGGGTCTATGCGCAGCACCGCAATGATCTGCCGAACCCTTATCGCCGTTATGCGATGGGCCCAGTGTGGCGCAATGAAAAGCCCGGCCCCGGGCGCTATCGCCAGTTTTATCAATGTGATGCGGATACTGTCGGCACGGCGAGCATGGCGGCAGATGCGGAAATTTGCGCGATGCTGTCTGACACGCTGGAGACCGTTGGCATTCCGCGCGGGGATTTCCTTGTGCGGGTGAACAACCGCAAGGTCATGAACGGCGTGTTGGAAGTGATGGGGCTTGGTGAAGATCAGACGGCAAAAGATAACGTGCTGCGCACCATCGACAAATTCGACAAGGTGGGCGAGAGCGGCGTGCGCGAGTTGCTTGGCAAAGGTCGGTTGGATGCCTCTGGTGCTTATATCGACGGTGTGGGTCTGTCTGAGGGTCAGATCGAGCCGGTGATTGCCTTCCTGACCTCCAAAGCGGACGATGTGGCAAAGACCTTTGACAATCTGCGCGGCGCGGTTGGCGCGTCTAAAGTGGGGGCTGAGGGCATTGCCGAGCTGGAACAGATTGGCGAGCTGCTGGCCGCTGGTGGCTATGGCCGTGACCGGATTGAGATCGACCCCTCCATTGTGCGCGGTCTGGGTTACTACACCGGGCCGGTGTTTGAGGCCGAGCTGACTTTTGAAATTCTCGATGAAAAGGGCCGTAAACGGCAATTTGGCTCTGTGTCCGGCGGTGGTCGTTACGATGGTCTGGTGAAGCGGTTCACGGGTCAGGAAGTGCCTGCGGTTGGGGTTTCCATCGGGGTGGATCGCCTGCTGGCGGCGCTGCGCGAAAAGGGCCGGATGGGTGGCGTGGCCACGGGGCCGGTGGTGGTGACCGTGATGGATCGCGACCGGATGGCGGATTATCAGGCCATGGTGGCTGAGCTGCGCAATGCGGGCATTCGCGCCGAGGTCTATCTTGGCAATCCGAAGAACTTCGGCAACCAGCTGAAATACGCAGACAAGCGCAATAGCCCTGTGGCCGTGATCGAAGGCGGGGATGAGAAAGCCAACGGTGTGGTGCAGCTCAAAGACCTGATTTTGGGCGCAAAAATTGCCGAGAGCGCCACATTGGAAGAGTGGAAGGAACGCCCAAGCCAGTTTGAGGTGCCCCGTGGGGATCTGGTGGCGAAAGTGCGCGAGATTCTGGCATCTCAAAGCGAAGAACAGGCAGGCTGATGACGCAGAAATCCAAGATCCGTGCGCGGGCGGCGGCTTTGGCTGCTGGCTTTGAAGCGGCGGGGGCGGTGCCGGTGGAAACACCTGTGCTTTTGCCAGCCGAAGCCTTGCTCGACCTTTATGGCGAAGACATTCGCGGGCGCGCCTATGTGACCTCCGATGCGTTGCGGGGGGAGCAGATGCTGCGCCCCGATTTTACGGTGCCCGTGGTGCAAATGCATATGGCCCATGGGGCTGAGCCTGCACGCTATACCTACGCCGGTGAGGTGTTCCGGCGCCAAGAAGATGATGCCGCGCGGGCCAATGAATATATGCAGGTCGGCTATGAGGTGTTTGATCGCGAGAACCCTGCGGCGAGTGATGCCGAGGTGTTTGCGGTGATTGAACGTGCCCTCAAGGGTGTCGAGTTGCGTGCGGCCACCGGGGATATGGGTATTCTGGCAGCCGCCGTGGCGGGGCTGGATACCACCGAGGCGCGCAAAGCGGCACTGGCGCGTCACATTTGGCGACCTCGTAAATTCAAAGCGCTGCTGGATCGTTTTGCAGGGCGCAGCGAGATGCCTGCGCGTCGCGCGGCTTTGCTGGCGCAAGAAGATCCGATGACGCATGGTTTTCCTGATATTGGTCTGCGCTCGCAAGCTGAGGTGGCTGCGCGGGTTGCAGCTCTGAGCGAAGATTCAGAGGCTGCACCGATTTCACCTTTGCAGGTGGAACTGATTGAGGCGCTTCTGAACATTCGTGAAACCCTGCCCAATGCGTTGGAGCAGGTGCGGGACCTGGCGGTGGATCTGCCGGCGATCACAGAAGCGGCGTTTCGGTTGCGCGACCGGATTGATGCGCTTGCGGCGCGGGGCGTGGATGTGGAGAACCTTGAGTTTGAAGCCAGCTATGGCCGCACCTCGATGGAATATTACGACGGGTTTGTCTTTGGCTTCTATGTGCCCGGTCGGGCCGATCTGCCGCCAGTGGCCACGGGCGGACGCTATGATGCGCTTACCCAAGTGTTGGGACAGGGACGTGAAATTCCAGCGGTGGGCGGCGTGATCCGCCCCGGCATTCTGGTGGATCTGGAGGAGGCGGCATGACCATCAAATTGGGTGTGCCCTCCAAAGGGCGTCTGATGGAGAAAACCTTTGACTGGTTCGGTGCGCGCGGCGTGCAATTGAGCCGGACGGGGTCGGACCGGGAATATGCCGGTGCCGTTGAGGGCGTTGAGGGCGTTGAACTTGTGCTGCTCTCTGCTGGAGAAATCCCTCGCGAGCTGGCGGCTGGACGGATCCACCTTGGCGTGACTGGCACCGATCTGGTGCGCGAAAAGCTGGGCCAATGGGAGCAGCAGGTGCAGGAGATGGCGGAGCTTGGCTTTGGCCATGCGGATCTGATCATTGCCGTGCCGGGCTGCTGGGTGGATGTGAATACGCTGGAAGATCTGGATGCGGCGGCGGCGGCCTTTCGGGCCACACATGGCTTCCGCATGCGGATTGCCACCAAATATCACCGGCTGATCCGAGAATTTCTGCGCGACAATGGTGTGGCGGATTATCAGCTTGTGGACAGCCAAGGCGCCACCGAAGGCACGATCAAGAATATGACGGCGGAGGGCGTGGCCGATATCACCTCAACGGGGGATACGCTGCGGGCCAACCATCTGAAAATTCTGGATGATGCCTTGGTTCTGAAATCGCAGGCCACATTGTTCAGAAGCCGCAAGACGGCCATGGATGACGAGGAACGCAAGGTGATGGCCGGGCTTCTTGTCAAGCTTGGTCTGGACGACTGAGCCGCTGAACCCTAAGAGCCCCAGCCGATGATGGGTGGGGCGCGGTTTTGCGGCGGTGTTTTCGGCGCATTTCTTCTCAGCAGGGCAATCCGCACTTGGCCCTGACGCGGGCAATGCTAAGAAGGGTCTCCCAAGGCTTTGAGGAGACCCCCCCGTGGACACAAGCACCCGCATTTTCCGCACCATTGCAGGCGAGATCGCTGCCAAACAAGATCAGGTTGGCGCGGCTGTGAAGCTTTTGGATGAAGGCGCGACGGTGCCTTTTGTGGCGCGCTACCGCAAAGAGGTGACCGGGGGCTTGGACGACAGTCAGCTTCGGACATTAGCGGATCGGCTGGCCTATCTGCGGGAGCTGGAAGCGCGGCGAGAAACCGTGGCGGCCTCTATCACCGAACAGGGTAAGATGACCGATGCCTTGGCTAAGGCCATTGTAGGTGCTGAGACCAAAGCGGCGCTGGAAGATATTTACCTGCCATACAAACCCAAGCGCCGCACCAAGGCGATGATTGCACGCGAGAACGGGCTGGCCCCATTGGCAGAGGCCATTTTAGCGGATCGGACTGCCGATCCGGAGGTGCTGGCGGCGGGCTATATCTCTGACAACGTGGCGGATGTGAAAGCGGCACTGGATGGCGCGCGCGATATCGTCGCCGAAGGGCTGACAGAGAACGCCACGCTTTTGGGCGAGCTGCGCAGCTTCTTGCAGAAAGAGGCGATTGTGGCGGCGAAGGTGATTTCTGGCCAAGAACAGGCGGGCGCGAAGTTTTCGGATTACTTTGAGCATTCTGAGCCATGGTCCAAAGTGCCAAGCCACCGGGCGTTGGCGATGATGCGGGCCTCCAAGGAAGGCGTGATCACGCTGGACATTGGCCCGGATGCGGAGGGGGGCAAAGAGCGCGCCGAAGAAATGGTGGCCAGCTATCTGGACACACGCAGCGATGCACCCGGCGATAAATGGCTGCGCAAGATCGCGGGCTGGACATGGCGGGTGAAGTTGAGCCTGAGCATGACGGTGGATTTGATGGGCGAGCTGCGCGCGCGGGCGCAGGAAGAGGCCATTGCCGTGTTCGCGCGTAACCTGAAAGATCTGCTGCTGGCGGCACCGGCGGGGGCAAAGGCCACCTTGGGGCTGGATCCGGGCATTCGCACGGGATGTAAAGTGGCGGTTGTGGATGCCACCGGCAAGCTTTTGGATACGGCCACGATTTATCCGTTTCAGCCTAAGAACGATGTACGGGGGGCTGAGGCAACCCTGATGGCCTTGATTGCCAAACATGGCGTGGAGTTGATCGCGATTGGCAACGGCACCGCAAGCCGGGAGAGTGAAAAGCTTGTGGGCGAGGTGCTGAAACTGTTGCCCAAAGGGGTGAAACAGCCCACCAAAGTGGTGGTAAGTGAAGCAGGGGCCTCGGTCTATTCCGCAAGTGAGCTGGCGGCACGGGAGTTCCCGGAGTTGGATGTGTCTTTGCGTGGGGCGGTGTCGATTGCGCGGCGCTTGCAGGATCCATTGGCGGAGTTGGTGAAGATTGAGCCGAAATCCATCGGGGTTGGTCAGTATCAGCATGATGTGGATCAGCATCGCCTGAGCAAATCGCTGGAAGCGGTGGTGGAAGATGCGGTGAACGCGGTTGGCGTGGATCTCAATATGGCGTCGGCCCCCTTGCTGGCACATGTGTCCGGTCTTGGGCCCGGTCTGGCAGAGGCAATTGTGGCGCATCGGGATGCAAATGGCGCCTTTGGTTCGCGCAAGGAGCTGTTGAAAGTGGCGCGGCTTGGGCCGGTGGCCTTTGAACAATGTGCCGGGTTTTTGCGGATCAGCGAAGGGGATGAGCCGCTTGATGTCAGTGCGGTACACCCGGAAGCCTATGATGTGGCGCGCAAGATTGTTTCGGCTTGTGGCCGGGATGTGCGCAGCCTGATGGGGGATGGCGCGGCGCTGAAGCGGCTGCGGGCGGAGGAGTTTGTCTCCGAGAAGTTTGGTCTGCCAACGGTGCGCGATATTCTGAGCGAGTTGGAGAAGCCGGGGCGGGATCCGCGCCCGACGTTCAAGACCGCGACTTTTGCGGATGGGGTGGAAGAGATTTCAGACCTCAAGCCCGGCATGGTGCTGGAAGGCACGGTGACCAATGTGGCGGCCTTTGGGGCCTTTGTGGATGTGGGCGTGCATCAGGATGGTCTGGTGCATGTGAGCCAGCTGGCTGATCGTTTTGTGAAAGACCCACATGAGGTGGTGAAAGCCGGGGATGTGGTGAAGGTGACGGTGACCGAGGTGGATGTGCCGCGCAAACGCATTGGCCTGTCCATGCGCAAGGATGGCGGGGCCTCAGCGAAGGAAGACCGCAATGCGCGGGCCGGGTTTGGCGGTAAGGGCCGCGGTGGGCCTGCTGGCGGCGGTGGCGGGCCCCGCGGCAAGGGACCGCGCGGTGGTGGCAATTACAGTGCCAAGCCCAAGCAACAGGACGGCGGCAATGGTGCGCTGGGCGCGGCGCTGTTGGATGCGATGCGCAAGAAGTGAGCTAACTGAGGGACGCGCCCGACCCTGGGTGGGCGCGCCCAGACTTCGCAGGGCGCGGGGTGGATCGGATCACGCGCTCGGGTTCATCCATATGTGACAGTGCAGTACGCCCTCCCGTGGGGAGAGGCGGGCACGTCCCGTGCCTGCAGCACGTGACCTAGCAGGATCAGCCCAGTAGCGTGCCCATACGGCGCATGGCCAGCGCGTAGCCTTCCACGCCGAAACCCGCAATCACGCCTTCGGCGCGGGCAGACACATAGGAATGATGCCGGAAGGCCTCACGTTTGTGGATGTTGGAGATATGCACCTCCAGCACCGGGCCTTCAAAGGTGTTGAGCGCATCAAGAATGGCCACGGAGGTGTGGCTGTAGGCGGCCGGATTGATGATGATCCCGGCGCCTTGCGTGCGCGCCTCATGTATCCAGTCGACCAGTTCGCCTTCGTGATTGGATTGCAGCAGCTTGACCGACAGGCCAAGGGGCGCGCCGACTGCGGCGCAGGAGGTTTCGACATCGGCCAGCGTGTCGTGGCCGTAAATCTCCGGCTCGCGTTTGCCCAGAAGGTTCAGGTTGGGGCCGTTGAGGATGTAGATTGTGCTGCTCATCTGCGGTCTGCCTTTTGTGATGCTTATGACTTAGCGGGAAAGCGGACCATGTCACAAGAGGGTGTGTCGTGGCCGAAAAAACGAAGCCCGGATGGTGATCCATCCGGGCTTCTAGAATTCTTGGTGGCGGTACAGGGACTTGAACCCCGGACACGCGGATTATGATTCCGCTGCTCTAACCAACTGAGCTATACCGCCGTAAGTGGGGTGCGATTTAGGGTGTTCGCGCGGCAGGGTCAAGAGAGAAATCGACATGGCATGCCGGGTTTTTTAAATTGCGTTGGTTTGTCAGCATTTCTGACAGATGCGGTTGTCGTGAGGCGGCCACTGCTAGGCTTGTCTGGGTGGTTTGGACCGGTTCGTCTGGGGGGCAGGTCAATTTGGCGGCCTATGTAGCTATGTAGCTCAGACCGAGTCGTGACAGGTTTTTGGCAAAGGTATTGAGTAAGTCTTGCTTCGTTACACAACCTTCATTGAATCGACATTTAAGGTTTGAATTCGGCTTGTAGCTCTCGCCCCGCATTAGACGTGGGGACAAACCGTGCTGAATATCGAGAATCTGACCAAGGCCTTTGGCCCGAATGTGGCGGTGGATGCAGCAAACATCACCGTGGACAAGCCGGCCATGATTGGGATCATCGGGCGCTCTGGCGCAGGGAAATCCACATTGTTGCGGATGCTCAATCGTCTGTCCGATGCCACCAGTGGCCGCATTGCTTTTGAGGGCAGTGATGTGACCGCGCTACAGGGCGCTGCCAAGCGCCGCTGGCAAAGCGAATGCGCGATGATCTTTCAGCAGTTCAACCTCGTGCCGCGTCTGGATGTGGTGTCCAATGTGCTGCATGGCACGCTGAACCGTCGCAACGCGCTGGCAACGATGTTCAATCTTTATCCCAATGCGGACATCCATCGCGCGATCGACATTCTGGACCGTCTGGGCATTGCCGAACATGCCGCCAAACGCGCCGAAGCGCTTTCCGGTGGGCAACAGCAGCGTGTGGCGATTGCCCGTGCGCTGATGCAAGACCCCAAGATCATTCTGGCCGATGAGCCGATTGCCTCGCTGGATCCGATGAACGCACAGGTGGTGATGCAATCCCTGCGTCAGATCCACGAAGAAGATGGCCGTATGGTCATTGCCAACCTGCACACTTTGGACACCGCACGGCGCTATTGCGACCGTGTGATCGGCATGCGCGATGGGCGCATCGTGTTTGACGGCACGCCCGCGCAGCTGACCACCGGTGTGGCGCGCGACATCTATGGTGCCGATGCCTCCTTTAGCGAAGCGGCCACCTCGACCGAGATCGAGACGCTGGACCGTCCGGAAGGCTTCAAGCCTGCCGCCGCCGCTTCCCCCGAACTTGCCTGACTTTCATCACACCCCACGCGACGGATGCGTGGGGTTTTTACCAACTGGAGAGAAAACGATGAAAAAACTGCTTGCTGCCATTCTGGCGACCACCGCTCTGACAACGCCTGTTTTCGCGGAAGAAATCAGCGAATTCCGCATTGGTCTGCTGGGGGGCGAAAACGCTCAGGACCGTCTGAACAACAACGAGTGCCTGCGCGCGAAAACCGAAGAAGTGCTGGGCGTGCCCACCAAACTGTTCGCTCCTGCGGATTACAACGGTGTGATCCAGGGCCTGCTGGGCGGCACCATCGACATGGCATGGCTGGGCGCATCCGGCTACGCAAAGACCTATCTGTCTGACCCGGAAGCGGTTGAGCCGATCCTGGTGAAAGTGAACGTGGATGGCGGCTATGGCTACTACTCCATCGGTTTTGCTCGCAAAGACAGCGGCATCACCTCTCTGGAAGACATGAAGGGCAAGACCTTTGGCTTTGGCGACCCGAACTCCACCTCCGGCTTCCTGATCCCATCCATCGAAATCCCAGAAGTGACCGGCTCCACCATGACCTCTGGGGACTACTTCGGCGAAGTGAAATTCTCCGGTGGCCACGAGCAGACCATCGTTGGCGTGAACAACGGCGACTTTGACGGCGGTGTGACTTGGGCCGACGGTCTGGGCGAGTGGGAAGACGGCTACAACTCCGGCGCGCTGCGTCGTGCGGTTGACGCGGGTCTCGTGGACATGAACGAACTGGTCAAAATCTGGCAGTCCAAGCCGATCCCAGAAGGTCCAATCGTTCTGCGTAAAGCGCTTCCTGAAGACGTAAAAGTGAAGTTCACCGCGCTGATGGCCTCCCTGCCATCCATCGACCCAGACTGCGCCTATGGCGTGCTGTCCGGTGAGGCCAAAGGTGTTCAGCCGATTGGTCATGATGCTTACGAAGTGATCATCGAAGCACGTAAACTGAAGTCCAACTAAAGCGACTTCACCATTTTGAGCAGGCCCTGCGTATCCGCAGGGCCTGTTTCCTGACTGAGGGGCTCTCATGACAGATATGACCGGCATGTCCCGCGATGCGGGCGGCATTCGTGCAGACTACATGGCGCAGGTGCGACGCAAACGCATGATGGATGGCATCATCCTGATTGTCTTTGTCACTTTGATGGTGACGGGGTTTATGGTTGCGGATGACCGCAATGCCGGCGGATTCTGGGAGGGTCTGCACAGGTTGTTTGATTTCCCCAAGGAAGTTCTTGGGGAGGCTTTTGAGAAAGTGGGAGAGCTGCCCGCGCATCTCTGGAAATTCCTGCCTTCGTTGATTGAAACGATCAATATCGCGGCGGCCTCCACGCTGATTGGCACGATGCTGGGAATGGTGTTGTCGCTGCTGTCCACACGTGGCATGGCCAAATGGCCGCGCCTCATTCCGCTGTTTCGCCGGATCATGGACATCATGCGCGCCATGCCGGAAATCGTGATCGCGCTGGTTCTGATCTTTGTGATGGGCGGCGGGCCGGTGCCGGCCATGGTGGCGATTGCCTTCCACACCGCAGGTGCGATGGGCAAGCTGTTCTCCGAGGTCAATGAAAACGCCTCACTCAAGCCTGTGGAGGGGCTGCAATCTGTCGGTGCAAGCTGGACCCAGCGCATGTGGCTGGGGGTGATTCCACAGGTGGCGCCAAACTACTTCAGCTACGCCCTGTTGCGCTTTGAGGTGAACATCCGCGCCTCTGCCATCCTCGGCTTCGTAGGGGCGGGCGGCATCGGCTATGAGCTGCGCAATGCGATGAGCTGGGGCAAAGGCCAATATGATGAGGCCGCGGCGATCTTCATTCTGCTGTTTGCCACCATTGTGGTGGTGGATCAGCTTTCCTCTCTGGTGCGTGAGCGCCTGACACACGGCAAAACTGAGCGCAAACTTGAGAAGGCCTCGGCATGAGTATCACAGCCAATGAAACCGACTTTCTGAAGATCCAGGCGGATCGCCACTTCGCCAAGAAAAAGCTGATGAGTTTTGGGCTGCCTGTGTTGGTGGTGGCCTATCTGACCTATATCTTCTTTGCGTTCGATATTTTGGGGTTGGCGCAGCGCTTTGAGGCTGACAATGCTCGCGCGCTGGTGGCAGACAGCTACAGCTACAAAACCCATGTGACACGCGACAACCGGTCAGGCGATGTCTCCGTGGCGATCGAGGGGGAGCGCAAGGGCACCTATCCGAAGGGCACCTCTCCTGAGTGGGTCACGCTTGGGGACACCGATACGGTGATTGATCTGGGTGATGGCCATGTGGTGACATTTGGGGCGGATAATTTCGTCAGCTATGATGTGCCGGAGTATGGCGTGATCACGGCGCAGCCAAGCCGCGCCAAAGGGGTACAGGCAGTTTTGCCGGAAGGCGAAATGCCGGAATGGATCAATGCCTCCAAGAACCGCATGACCATCACCACCGAAGCCGGGCGGCTGACCATCACTCGCAACCGCACCGAGGTGTTCCGGTATTTTACTGGCTGGGAGCTCTTCTTCTTCACGCTCGATAGCCCCTATCACGGTCTGCCTGTGGGAGAGGTGATGGCGCGCGCGCTGGGCGGTGAGGCCTCTGCGATCTGGCAGGATTTCTGGACCAATAAGATGTGGCGCCATCAGGATGTGGCTTGGGCGATTTTTGAGACCATTCTGATGGCCTTCCTTGGCACGATGGGCGCGGCCATGGTCGCATTACCGCTGGCCTTTTTGGCGGCCAAAAACTTCACTCCGCTGGTGGTTGTGCGCCAAATCACCCGCCGCTTTTTTGACTTTTTCCGTGGTGTGGATGCTCTGATCTGGACCATTGTTCTGGCCCGTGCTTTTGGCCCCGGCCCTCTGACAGGCGCTCTGGCCATCCTGATCACAGATACGGGCTCCTTTGGCAAAATGTTCTCTGAAGCTCTGGAGAATGTGGATCAGAAACAGATCGAAGGGGTGCAGTCCACCGGGGCAAAGCCGATCCAGCGCTATCGCTTTGGGGTGATCCCTCAGGTGACGCCGGTTCTGATGAG
The DNA here is from genome assembly GCF_001458175.1 of Shimia marina. Lineage (GTDB taxonomy): Bacteria > Pseudomonadota > Alphaproteobacteria > Rhodobacterales > Rhodobacteraceae > Shimia > Shimia marina. The sequence goes on along the minus strand of NZ_CYPW01000006.1, from coordinate 29,816 downwards.
CCAGGTGCTGTATTTCCTGGAATCCAACACCCGCAGCGCGACCATCATTGGCGCGATCACCGGCGGCGGCATTGGCCTGATGCTGACACAGGCGATGATCACCCAGAAGGACTGGGAAGAGGTGACCTATTACATCGTGCTGATCATCCTGATGGTTATGGTGATGGACTGGTTCTCTGGCTGGCTGCGCCGCAAGCTGATCACAGGAGACGAGAGCGGACATTGATCCGCCCCGTTTTTAAAGATGCCTTCGGCGAGAGTATTTCCAGTCAGAAGAAGCGGGCGGCGGCGTGCTTCTTCTGACCTTAAATATTCCCGCCGGAGGCAAAAAGTTTAAAGGCAACAGGAGCCGCCCATGCCCAGACTTTCGGCAGAGCACCCCACCATCCACGCAGATTGTATTCTGCATGAGGCGACGTTTGGGCGGTATGTGGAGATCGGGCAGGGCAGCCGGATTATTTCAGCGCATTTTGACGACTATTCCTATTGTGATCGCATGGCCGAAGTGGCCAATGCGCAGATTGGTAAATTTGCCAATATCGCGGCCTTCACACGGATTGGCGCCACGGATCATCCGATGGAGACGGCTTCGCTGCACCATTTTCTATACCGATCTGATGATTATTTTGAGGGGACAGAACCGGATCACGCCTTCTTTGAGCAGCGTAGTCAGCGCGTGGCCTCAATTGGCCATGACACCTGGATTGGGCATGGGGCGATGATCAAGCCCGAGGTCACTTTGGGCCATGGCAGCATCGTGGCGAGCGGGGCTGTGGTGACCAAAGATGTGCCGCCTTACATGATTGTGGCGGGCATGCCTGCGACACCGTTGCGCGCGCGATTTAGCCCGGCCGTGGCGGATCGGCTGCTGGCGCTGGCTTGGTGGGACTGGCCCCATGAGGATTTGCACGCAGCGCTGATGGATTTTCGTGCGCTGTCTGCCGAAGCTTTTCTGGAAAAATACAACGGGTGATCCGCTTTGACAGTCGAGGCCTGTTGAAGACCATGTGGATCGTGAGGGCGTACAGCTCGCGGCGGATCACTCCGCAGCGAGTTGCGCGCCTTGCAGGGCTGAGAAAAACCGTCGTGCCGCCGTGCCTGTCAGATGCGTGATGTGGCCGGCCACGATGGTGCCTTCGATGGCGTGGGTGACAGGGTGCACGATGGCAATATCTGCGCGTTTGCCAAGGTCCAGCGACCCCCGGTCCTCCAAATCCATGATGGTCGCAGGATTGGATGAGATCATCGCCCATGCTTGCGGCAGATCACAGAGCCCGTCTTCCACCAGACGAAATGCGGCTTTGGACAGCGCTGGGTAGTGGTAGTCTGACACAAGAGCATCACAGAGGCCGTCGGCTACCAGGCGTGCGGCCTGGATATTGCCAGCCTGACTGCCGCCGCGCACGATGTTGGGGGCGCCCATGATCACGTGATCGCCCACGGCCTTGGCAACGGCGGCCGGACCGCGGGTTGTGGGGAATTCGCAAATCCGCGCCCCCAGCACCGAATAGCGCTCGCGCGTGTCGCCATCCGGGTCATCATGGCTGCCATAGCGCACACCGATCCGGTCAAACTGTTCTGCCAGAGAGCAGAGATAGCGCGGCACCCGTGGGCTTTCATCAAAGGCCGCCCGAACCAGCGCCATATGTTCTTCTGCTGTGCGCCCGGCCTTTTTGGCCCAGAGCGCGATTTCTTCAGGCTTTTCACGCGCCAGCATCAGGGCTTCTTCGAGGTGGTTGTTAAACACCACATAGTCGATCTCATGCGCTTTGATTGCGGTGAGAAGCCGGTCATGGGTTTCTGTTGTGTGGGTTTCACAGCGAATTTGAATGCGCAGGTCTGTATGGGCGTGCGCGCGGTAGCGATCCAGCGCCGCCATCAGGCTTTCGGCGGCCTCTGGCCCGCGATGGCCGCCTTCCCAGCTCCAGCTTTGGGCCAGCCAGGCGGTTGTGACACCATTGGCGGCAGCGTCGCGATCTGTGGCACGCAACCCCATTTCCATGGGGAACGGGGCGGAGGGGCGTGGCGCAATATGTCTTTCAAACGCGTCACCATGCAGATCGATGATGCCCGGCAGCAACAGATATTCAGAGAGATCCACCTCCGGCAGGGCCGCATCTGTGATTTTTCCGGCGTGAAAGGCCAGTGGGCGCTCTTGTAGAGCGCCGTTGCACAAGACTTTTGCACCGGTCAGGCGCAGGGAGGGTTCGAAGCTGGACATAGGGATGCTCAATCTGATTTTGAGCCTCTTCTATGGGGGTTTTATGTCGTCTGCGTGACGGTCCGTGCTCTGGAAAACCGGAGGTTGGATTATTCGGCCATGGTCAGGGTGACGCGATCTCCGGCAAACCACGTGGTGCCAAATTCCACCGGTGTCTGTGTTGTGTCCACATTCACGGCAACGGTGCGCAGGATCGGATCACCTTCGGCAATTTTTAAATGCAGCGCCTGTGTTGCGCTGGCCCGTTTTGCGCTCATGCGGGTGGAGGCGCGGGTGTAGTCTGCAACGCCGTGTTCCTTGAGGGCTTCGGTGACAGAGCGCAGTCGATCGAGGTCTTGAAGCAGACTGGGAAAGCGCTTGGACGGGAAGGCGCTGCGAAACAGAGCAATCGGGTTGTCATCCACCAGCGAGAGCCCGTCGTAGACATGCACCTGTGAACCGGGAGGCAGGTCGAGGGCGCGGCATTCCTTCTCATCAGCGCTGCGGGTTTCCAAATGCAGGACGGCTTTGCCGGGCAGGCGGCCCGCCTGTGTGATATTGCGATGAAAGCGGACACGTTTGCCAATGGCGTAGTCGGTGGGCACCTGCGCGACATAAACACCGGCACCGCGGCGTGCATGTACGAGGCGGTTCTCGGCGAGAGACTTCAGGGCATGTCGCACTGTGTGGCGATTGACGCCAAAGCGTGCGGAGAGCTCTGCCTCTGTTGGCAGTTTGTCCCCCGGGCCATAGCGGCCTTCGGCAATGTCTTCGGTCAGGGTGTTAGCGATGGAGTGCCAGATCGGTGTGCGTTTGCGGGTCATGGATGGGCCTGTGTCATGAAAACTTCATGCGGTGATGGATTGCGCGACTCGCGTCGCAAAGCTAACATTTGTCTAGTTGTATAGATTAATAGACAAATCGACAAGGTGTCTAGATGACCGCAGAGAATAACAGGCGCACATGGATGTCGCTGTTGGCCAAGGCGCCGGCAGAGCGGCTTAAGGCGCTTTGGCAGGCGTATGGCGCGGATCCCGCCTTTCACTGGCTGCGCACGCCAGAAATTGGCGCAACCATGGTGCGTGGACGCCTTGGGGGCACTGGGGCCCCTTTCAATCTTGGGGAAATGACGCTGACCCGTTGTGCCTTGCAGTTGGAGAGCGGCGAAGTGGGCCACGGCTATGTGCAGGGTCGTGACAAGCAGCAGGCTGAAGTGGCCGCGCTTGTGGATGCTTTGATGCAGGGGCCAGCGGCAGAGGCTGTGGAGACGGCGATCCTGACACCGCTTGCAGCGGAAATGATGGCGGCCAAAACCACCCGCGCACAGAAGGCTGCGGCGACGAAGGTGGATTTCTTCACCATGGTGCGGGGAGAAGACTGATGGACGCTGATGTATTGAAAGGCGGTTTCGCCAATGCCCCTGTGGATGCCGCACGGGCGTTTCGGGGGCTCATGACTGTGATGGCGCGTCCCGGTAAGTTGGAAACCCTGCAGGGCGCGCAACCACCGGCACCGGTCTCCGTCGCAGCGGGCACGGTGATCTTGACGTTATGTGATCCGGATACCCCGCTGCATCTGGCGGGCGACTGGGACTGCACGGCCATGCGCGATTGGGTGGCTTTCCATGTGGGGGCGCCAATTGTTGCGGCGGAGCAGGCCATGTTTGCGATTGGGCGTTGGGAAGATCTGGCGCCTTTGAGCCGCTTTGCCATTGGCACGCCGGAATATCCGGACCGCTCCGCTACATTGATTGTGGAGCGTGAGGTGCTTGCTTCCGCCGGAGCAACCCTGCGTGGCCCGGGCATCAAAGAGACGGCTGAGATGGCGCTGCCGGAAACAGAGGCCTTTCAGATGAACGCGCTGCTGTTCCCGCTGGGGCTAGACTTCTTCTTCACCTGCGGGGATCAGGTCTCCGCGCTGCCAAGAACAACGAAAGTGGAGGCGGCCTGATGTATGTTGCAGTGAAAGGCGGCGAGCGCGCGATTGATAATGCGCATGCCTGGCTGGCCGAAGAGCGCCGGGGTGATTTGAATGTGGCGGAGCTGTCCGTGGCGCAGATCCGTGAGCAGCTGGCATTGGCGGTGAACCGGGTGATGGCGGAAGGCTCGCTTTATGACCCTGATCTTGCCGCGCTGGCTATCAAGCAGGCGCGCGGCGACATGATTGAGGCGATTTTCCTCATTCGGGCCTATCGCACCACTTTGCCGCGCTTTGGCGTATCCTTACCGGTGAAGACAGAAGACATGGCCTGTGACCGTCGGGTATCGGCCACCTTCAAGGACGCGCCCGGCGGGCAGATTCTAGGGCCGACGTTTGACTACACCCACCGCCTGCTCGATTTTGCGCTGGCGGCAGAGGGCGAGACGCCTGTGGTTGAGCGTGGCGAAGCGCGCACGGAGCCGACGCCGCATATCACCGAGTTTCTTAACAAAGAGGGGCTGATCCAGACGGAAGTGGCCTCTGAGGAAACACCCGGTGATTTGACGCGTGAACCGCTGGAGCTGCCCGCAAACCGTCCGCTGCGCCTGCAGGCGCTGACGCGGGGGGATGAGGGGTTTGTGCTGTCGATGGCCTACTCCACGCAGCGGGGTTATGCGCGCAACCACGCCTTTGTGGGGGAACTGCGCATCGGCAAAGTGGCGGTGGAGATGGAAATCCCGGAGCTGGGCTTTGCCATCGAGATTGGCGAGATCGAGCTGACCGAATGTGAAACGGTGAACCAATTTCAGGGCTCCAAAACCGAGCCGCCGCAGTTCACGCGCGGCTATGGGCTGGTGTTTGGCCAGTCTGAGCGCAAGTCTATTTCCATGGCGCTCGTAGACCGTGCGCTGCGCTGGAAAGAGCTGGGTGAAGATAACCTTGGCGCGCCAGCGCAGGATGAGGAGTTTGTGCTTTATCACTCCGACAATATTCAGGCGACGGGGTTCTTGGAGCACATCAAACTGCCGCACTATGTGGATTTCCAGTCTGAGCTGGAGCTGATCCGCAAGCTGCGCCGTGAGGCGGCAGAGAACCTTGCTGCGGGTGAGACATCTGTGCAGGAGGCGGCGGAATGAGCGCCCTTGCTTTGGCTGTGAGAGAGGTGTTGCTGAGATCGTTTCCTGGCGATCAGTGGTTCGAGTTAAACGACCCCGCTCATGGGGAGCGAGCCAAGTTTTTGAAAGAACCCATAGTTCATCACAAGCATATGAGTGCGGCGGAGGGAGCGCTTAACGCTCTGGCTCAATTTGAATTGTGTGAACCCCTTTCCGGACTGTCGCCGCTTTGGATCTTGGCTCCAGAAGCAACGTTTTCTGCTTCTAAGATTACGCCTGCAGGTAACGCAATATTGGCCGGTGCTCTTATGGGGTTCAACGATGTGTTGGGCTTGAGTGACCAGCTTTGGGAGCCGATGCGAATCCCAAGTGAACTGACGTTGGCGTTTGAAGAAATTTGGGCACTTGGTGTGCTCGACAAAACTGATGGAGGCTTGATGTGGAACGACGAAGCCGCAGCAATCCTATATGCACGTGAGGGCATATCATGAGCGACTATAACTTTGCCTATCTGGATGAGCAGACCAAGCGGATGATCCGCCGTGCTATCCTGAAGGGGCTGGCCATTCCCGGCTATCAGGTGCCTTTTGCCAGCCGCGAGATGCCGATGCCTTATGGCTGGGGCACGGGGGGCGTGCAGGTCTCTGCCGCCACGCTGACGCCTGAAGACACGCTGAAGGTGATCGACCAGGGCGCGGATGACACCACCAATGCGGTGTCGATCCGCAAGTTCTTTGAGAAGACCGCCGGTGTGGCCACCACTGAGGAAACCGCACAGGCCAGTGTCATTCAGACCCGCCACCGTATTCCCGAAGAAGCGCTGCGTGAGGATCAGATTTTGGTCTATCAGGTGCCGATCCCAGAGCCGCTGCGCTTTCTGGAGCCGTCTGAGGTGGAAACCCGCAAGATGCACAGCCTTGAGGAATATGGCCTCATGCATGTGAAACTCTATGAGGACATTGCCAAACACGGCGCGATTGCCACTTCTTATGCCTATCCGGTGAAGGTGGAGGGCCGTTATGTGATGGATCCGAGCCCGATCCCGAAGTTTGACAATCCGAAGATGGAAATGGCGGCGATCCAGCTGTTTGGTGCGGGCCGTGAGCAACGGATCTATGCGCTGCCGCCTTACTGTCAGGTGGTGAGCCTTGATTTTGAGGATTTCCCGTTTGAGGCCAGCAAAGCCGAGCACCCTTGTGACATGTGTGGCGCAGAGGACAGCTATCTGGATGAGGTGATCATGGATGATGCAGGCAGCAGGATGTTTGTTTGCTCTGACACCGATTATTGCGCCAGCCGCCGTGCGGCCGGACATGTGGGGGCGCAGGCCGCAGCACTTGAGGAGACAGCCGCATGACGCCGCTTCTGAAAGTTGAGAATATCAGCAAATACTATGGCCAGCGAATTGGCTGCCAAGACGTCAATTTTGATCTCTACCCCGGAGAGGTCATGGGGATTGTTGGGGAGAGTGGGTCAGGCAAGTCGACTCTGCTCAACTGCCTCGCCGGTCATCTGACCCCAGAAACCGGCGAGGTGCTGTTTGAAATGCGCGACGGCGCGATGCGGGACACGGTCACCATGAGTGAGCCGGAGCGCCGCATGTTGAGCCGCACCGACTGGGCCTTTGTGCATCAGCATGCCCGCGATGGGCTGCGCATGAATGTGAGCGCTGGGGGCAACGTGGGCGAGCGGCTGATGGCCGTGGGCGCGCGCCATTATGGCAACATCCGCGCAGAGGCGGTTGACTGGCTGGGCCGGGTGGAGATCAGCGAGAGCCGCGTGGATGACCGCCCGACGCAGTTTTCCGGCGGGATGCAGCAGCGCCTGCAGATTGCGCGCAATCTGGTGACGGGGCCGCGGCTGGTGTTCATGGATGAGCCCACAGGGGGCCTTGATGTGTCCGTGCAGGCGCGTCTTCTGGATCTGTTGCGGGGGTTGGTGCGTGAAATGGGGCTGAGCGCCATCATCGTGACCCATGATCTGGCGGTGGTGCGCCTGCTCGCGGATCGGTTGATGGTGATGAAAGACGGCCATGTGGTGGAGACCGGCCTGACCGATCAGGTGCTGGATGATCCGCAGCATGCCTATACGCAGCTGCTGGTCAGTTCCGTTCTGCAAGTTTGACAGGTTGGGGGCTGTCTGCCCCCAAACCCCCGAGGATATTTGGGAATGAGAAATCAGATGATTGAGATTAGAGATCTGAGCAAGACCTTCACCCTGCACAATCAGGGCAGCGCGGTGATCCCGGTGATGGATGGGGCCAACCTGAGTGTGGCGCGCGGGGAATGTGTGGCGCTGACCGGGGCGTCTGGTGCTGGCAAATCCACTCTGATGCGGATGATCTATGGCAATTACCTGGCCGCAGGTGGGTCGATCGTCGTGGATGGCGTGGATGTGGTGCAGGCCGAGCCGCGCGAAATCCTGGCACTGCGGCGTGAGGTGCTGGGCTATGTGAGCCAGTTTCTGCGGGTTGTGCCACGGGTGCCGACACTGGATGTGGTGGCAGAGCCACTGCTGGCGGTGGGCGTGGAGGCCGAGGCGGCGCGGGAGCGTGCGCGGGATCTGCTGACCCAGCTGCGTATTCCAGAGCGGTTGTGGCAGCTGAGCCCGACGTCGTTTTCTGGCGGGGAGCAGCAGCGGGTGAACATTGCGCGCGGCTTTGCCCATAGCTATCCGGCGATGCTTTTGGATGAGCCGACAGCCTCGCTGGATGCGACCAACCGCGCCACGGTGCTGGGGTTGATTGAAGAGGCTAAGGCGCGCGGGGCGGCGATTGTCGGGATTTTCCACGATGAGGCGGCACGCGATCAGGTCTGTGACCGGGAGATTGATGTGTCTGTTTTCACGCCCGGCCTGCAGGGGGCGGCGTGATGGGCAACGCTGCGCTGCCAGCGCGGGTTGTGGGGGTCGTGGGGCCTTCCGGCGTGGGCAAGGACACGGTGATGGAGGCCATGGCGGCGGCGCGCGCCGATGTGGTTTTGGCGCGACGCGTGATCACGCGGGCGGCGGGCGCTGGTGGGGAGAATTCCATCGGGGCCACGGATGCAGAGTTTGATGCGCTGGTGGCCGAAGGCTCTTTTGCGCTGTGGTGGGCGGCCCATGGGCTGCGCTATGGCGTGCCGCGCAAGGCATTGCAACAAGCAGGTGCGCGGATTGTGCTGGTGAACCTGTCCCGTGGTGTGCTCGATCAGGCGCGGGCGGCGTTTGAGGATTTTGCCGTGCTTTCGCTGACCGCAGATGTGCAGACGCTGGCGCAGCGGCTGGCGGCGCGAGGACGGGAGAGCGAGGCGGAGATAGCTGCGCGTCTGGCCCGTGCTGGCGTGTCGCGCCCGGCGGGCGAAGATGTGGTGGAAGTGGCCAATGATGGGGCGCTGGCGGCCACGGTGGCCGCCGCGCTTGAGGCGCTTCAGCCGGTGAGGGCGTAGCGGTGGATTTCGTGAAACATCTGGCTGTCGTCTTCGCCCACCAGGGTCAGGCTGCTCACCACAAAGGGCTGTGGCAAGAGCGCTGTGATGTGGGGCAGAAGCGCGGCTTGGGTTTGTTCGGCATCTTTGCCAAGGCGGCCTGTGAGGGTGATGTGGAAGCGAAATTCCTCCATCACATAGGGGTATCCCCACTCTGCCAGCAGCGCTTCCTGCGCAGGCGACAGATTGGCCTGACGGCGGCGCGCCAGCTCCGCTTCAGAGGGCGGGCGGCGGAACATGTCGAGCTCGGTGACAGCGCGCGCGGCCAGTGCGGCCAGTGGTGTTTGATCGCCGTCGATTTTCAGCGCCAGAAAACTGCCGAGGCGGGACAGCGTCAGGCCGGGAAGTGTGACGGGGGGCAGTGTGACGCAGAGCCCGGCCAGCGCCTTTTGCAGCGCTTCTGGGCTTTGGTTATCTGCCAGAAAAAACGGCGGTTTGATGGTGCCGTGCAACCCGTATTTGCGCGGCGTGGTCGTGATCTCTTCCACAGGGCGCGGAAGATCTGCAATCTCCGGATGGGGGCAATGTTTGGCCGCGACAGGATCCCAGCCCAGCCATTGGGCGCCAAAATCGGCCAGAGCGCCGGGCTCTGGCGTGTAATAAATGCCGTATCTTCTGAACTGCATGTTGCCTCTTTCAACCTTTTGACAGCGAATGCCAAAAATGCGTGACACTCACATGACACAAGAGATGATCCTTGCAAATGCCACCCTTGTTTTGCCGACGGAGACCGTGACCGGATCTGTTGTTGTGCGGGACGGGGTGATTGCAGAGATGGATCAGGGAAGATCCGTGCCTCAGGGTTCGGTAGATTGCGCTGGCGATTTTATTGCGCCGGGCCTGATTGAGCTGCATACCGACAATCTGGAGCGGCATATGAGCCCGCGGCCCAAGGTCAACTGGCCGCATCAGGCGGCGATTGTGGCCCATGATGCGGAACTGGCGAGTGTCGGGATCACCACGGTGTTTGATGCGCTGCGGGTCGGGTCGATCCTGACGGATGGGCGGCGTGATTACGGCAAATATGCCCGTGCCGTGGCCGATGAGATCCTGTCGATGCGCGACAGTGGTGGGCTGCGGATCAGCCACCATATCCATCTGCGGGCGGAGACCTGTTCTGAAACCTTGGTGGATGAGCTGGCCGAGTTCGGGCCGGAAGATCGCATTGGCATTGTGAGCCTGATGGATCACACGCCCGGGCAGCGTCAGTTCACGGATCTCTCCAAATTCGAAGGCTATCTGCGCGGAAAATATGCGATGGATCCGGCGGCGTTTGAGGCCTATGTGCAGTTTCTCTATGGGCTGCATGACAAATTTGGCAAGCGCCATGAAGAGGCTACGGTGGCCGCTGCCAAGAGGTTTGGTGCGGTTCTGGCGAGTCATGATGACAGCACGCAGGCACAGGTGATGACCTCGGCGGGCTATGGCATTCATCTGGCGGAGTTTCCGACCACGGTTGAGGCGGCGCGCGCCAACCATAAGCACGGCATCGCCAATATCATGGGCGGGCCGAACCTTGTGCGGGGCGGCAGCCACTCCGGCAACGTGGCAGCGATGGATCTGGCGGACCAAGGCCTGCTGGACATCATTTCCTCCGATTATGTGCCGTCATCGCTGCTTTTGGGGGCAGTGATGCTGGGCAATGTCTGGGGGGATATGGCCAAGGGGCTGCACACGGTGACCGCAGCGCCGGCACGTTACACCAACCTGCAGGATCGCGGGCGACTCGAGGTGGGTTTGCAGGCGGATATGATCCGGTTCCGGCTGACCGAGGGCGTGCCCTCATTGCGGGCGGCGTGGCACAAGGGGGGGCGCTCTGCTTAGGCGAGCAGCTGTCTGGGGGGGCTTTGGCCGCCCTGAAATCTGCTGGTGACGCAATGGTGCGCAGGGACTGCGCACCCTACGAGGTGGTTGTGAAGAGGGCGAGCTTGTTGCCTTGGGGATCGCGCAGATAGGCGACGAAGAAATTGTCGCTGTAGGCCTCGCGAAAGCCCGGGGCACCCGCGTCTGCGCCACCTGCTAAGAGCGCGGCGGCGTGCAGATCGCGCACCTGCTGTTGGTTGTCTGCCTGAAAGGCCACCATGCTGCCGTTGCCTGCGGAAGCGGGCGCACCGTTGAAGGGGGCTTTGACATAGAAATCTGGGGAGGTTGGCGGCGTGCCGGGCGGGATGTAGCTGAGATCGCCATGATAGTGCTCAAGCCGGTAGCCGAGAGCGGGCAGGAAGGCTGAGTAGAAACGCTCTGCGGCGAGGATGTCGTCTGCGCCGACGGTGACATAAGCGATCATGTTGTGCTTCCTTTCAAGGGAAGCATAACAAGCAAATCAAGCACCGTATGCAAAAAAGCCCCGCGCAGGTGGCACGGGGCTTTTAAGTATAGCTGTTGAAGGGCTTAGCCGATGGCGGCGGCTTTCACGTCTGCGTCGATGTAAGGCAGATATTGCTCGAAGTTGTCGGCAAACATGCCCACCAGCTTGGCGGCTTGGGCGTCATAGGCGTCTTTGTCCGCCCAGGTGCCGCGTGGGTCGAGCAGGCTGTCATCTACACCCGGCACAGATACAGGCACTTCGAAGCCGAAGTTTGGATCCTTGCGGAATTCGACGTTGTTCAGGGAGCCGTCGAGGGCTGCGGTCAGCAGGCCACGGGTGGCTTTGATCGGCATGCGGTTGCCGGTGCCGTAGGCGCCGCCAGTCCAGCCGGTGTTGACCAGCCAGCAGGTGGTGCCGAATTCTGCGATCTTTTTGCGCAGCAGGGCGCCGTAGACTTCTGGACGGCGAGGCATGAACGGCGCACCATAGCAGGTAGAGAACGCCGGGGTTGGCTCGGTCAGGCCACGCTCGGTGCCTGCCATTTTGGCAGTGAAGCCGGACAAGAAGTGGTATTCTGCCTGCGCCGGGGTCAGACGTGCGATCGGAGGCAGGATGCCGAAGGCGTCGCAGGTCAGCATGATCACGTTTTTGGGGTGACCGCCAAGACCGTTGTCGGACGCGTTCGGGATCGACTCCAGCGGGTAGGCGCAGCGCATGTTTTCGGTGAGGCTCTTATCCTCGAAATCGAGCTCTTTGGTCTCTTCGTCATAGACCATGTTCTCGATCACGGTGCCAAACATCTTGGTGGTGGCATAGATCTCTGGCTCTGCCTCTGGGTTCAGGCCGATGGTTTTTGCGTAGCAGCCGCCTTCAAAGTTGAAAGTGCCACGGTCAGACCAGCCATGCTCGTCATCGCCAATCAGCGTGCGGTTTGGATCTGCAGAGAGCGTGGTTTTGCCCGTGCCGGAGAGGCCGAAGAAGATCGCCGCATCCACAGGGTTGTCTTTGGCGTGGTTGGCGGAGCAGTGCATCGGCATGATGCCTTTTTCCGGCAGCAGGTAGTTCAGCAGACCAAAGACGGATTTCTTGTTTTCACCAGCGTATTCGGTGTTGCCGATCAGGATCATCTTTTTCTCGATGTTGACCGCGATCACGGTCTCGGAGCGGCAGCCGTGCTTGGCCGGGTCGGCCTTGAAGCTTGGGCAGTTGATGATGGTGAAGTCTGATACGAAGCTGTCCAGCGCGTCGCGGTCAGGGCGGCGCAGCAGGTGGCGGATAAAGAGGTTGTGCCACGCCAGTTCGTTGACAACGCGCACGTTGATGGCATGAGCGGGATCCGCACCTGCGGTGAGATCCTGCACGAAGTAGTCGCGGCCCTTCATATGCTCCAGCATGTCGGCATGCAGGCGGTCGAAAGCATCGCTTTCCATCTCGTGGTTGTTTTCCCACCAGATGGTGCCTTCGGTCATCGGCGTGCGGACTGTGAACTTGTCTTTGGGAGAGCGGCCGGTGAATTCACCGGTGCTGACCAGGAAAGTCCCACCGTTGCCCAGCGTGCCTTCGTTGCGCTTCAGCGCAGACTCAATGAGGGCGGGCTCCATAAAGTTGTAATAGACATTGCCCAGACCTTCGATCCCTTGATCTTCGAGGCGGAACTGCGGGTTGACCCGTCCAAATGTCATTATCTTACTCCTGTAGCCGCGTGTGCTGTGGCGGCGGTCTTTGATTGTCCTCGGAACGAAATTTTCTTGCGCATGGGCAGATTCCGAGAGGCGACAGGGCGGTCTTAACATGCCGATTATTAAGAAGAACAGGAGGGTTTCCATCAGTTAGCGCAACCAAATGCAGGTTAGCGCAATCAAGTTTTCCGATGGGAAAGATCTTGCCGATTGTGCAGGCGAAAGTGAGGCAATTTAGCCATTGCTTAGCGAAATTGTGGCCAAATATGTCCGGTTTGCGACCCGAATCGCACTTTTACATTGATTGCCTGGGCTTTGAATGCGCATAATGCTTCAAAAAAACAGGCACATAATAAGAGCAGAATAAGGAACCGTCCGATGTCGAAAATCGCCCTCGTGGATGACGACAGGAATATCCTGACGTCGGTTTCCATTACCCTTGAGGCTGAAGGGTTTGAAGTCGAGACCTACAACGACGGCCAGCAAGCGCTGGACGCATTTAATAAGAAACTCCCGGATATGGCTGTGCTGGACATTAAGATGCCCCGCATGGATGGCATGGACTTGTTGCAGCGTCTGCGCCAGAAAACCAGTATGCCGGTGATCTTCCTGACCTCCAAAGATGATGAGATCGACGAAGTGCTCGGTCTGCGCATGGGGGCCGATGATTATGTTAAGAAACCGTTTTCCCAACGTCTTCTGGTAGAACGCATTCGTGCGCTCCTGCGCCGCCAAGAGGCTGTGGACAGTGATATCGTTGGAGAAACCGAAGATACGAAGATCATGGAACGCGGTGAGCTGACCATGGATCCGCTGCGCCATTCGGTGAGCTGGAAAGGGCAGGATGTGACGCTGACCGTCACAGAGTTCCTTTTGTTGCAGGCACTGGCACAGCGTCCCGGGTTTGTGAAATCGCGCGATCAGTTGATGGACGTGGCCTATGATGATCAGGTCTATGTCGATGACCGCACCATTGACAGCCATATCAAACGCCTGCGGAAAAAGATGCGTAGTGCAGACCCGGAGTTCTCGGCGATTGAGACGCTCTATGGCATCGGCTATAGATACAATGAAGAATAACGACGCATAGTCACATTAGGCCGGAAGGACCAACGTGCAGGACATGGCCCAAGGGAGGGATGGGGACGTTGTTTTGGGCGATGATTGGGTCGCACCGGAAGCCAACGTCCAGAAAGAGCTCAGGGGCCGGCGTGAACGACGCCGGCTTTTGCCGCTTTCGAAGTCCCCGCTGACCCGAAAAATCATAACTTTCAATTTGATCGCGCTTCTCGTGCTGGTCACGGGTATTCTGTTTCTCAACAGCGCCCGCGACAGTTTTGCGGTGCAGCGCGCCGCAGGGCTCGTGACCGAGGCCCGGCTGATTGCCGGAGCGTTTGAAGCGCAGTTGCCTGCTGGGGCGCCTGTCAATCTGGCAACTGGTGACGGCATTGATGTGGCGGCCACATTGGAAAAGCTGCCGCTTCAGATTGGCACCAGCGTTTCGGTTTTTGACGGCTCCCCCACTGTGGTGGGCGCAAAAGAAGGTGTGGCCTCTGCGGAAGCGGCCGAAACTCTGGCCGAAAGGCCGGAAGGCACGCCCTTGACCTCTAGTCTCAACCGAGTGTGGGATGCCATTGCCGGCTCTGGAGGGGACGCGCAATTGGCGGTCCCTGATTTGGCGGATCAACTTGCGGATCTGGCCGCAGATGCCGTATCAGGCATGGAGACGCTCGATACGCTGACCGATGCCTCCGGGGATCGAGTTTTTGCCATGGCAGTGCCCATTCAGCAGGGCGAGCGGGTGATTGGGGCAGTTGTGTTGACCAGCGCGGCGGGCGAACTTGATCAGATGGTCCGTTCTGAGCGGGAGCGGGTCTTGCAGATGTTCCTGATTGCCACTGTGGTTTCTGTTGGCCTGTCCATGGTGCTGGCCTCGACGATTTCCAATCCACTGTCTGACTTGGCCGCGGCGGCAGAACTGGGCCGGGACAGCGACAGCCGCAAGGTAAACCCAGGGCGCGTGCGCATTCCTGATCTGACGGCGCGGCCAGATGAGATTGGGCGGCTGTCAGGGGCGTTGCGCGGCATGGTGTCCGCACTTTATGAGCGCATCGACAGCAACGAACAATTCGCTGCAGATGTGGCGCATGAGATCAAGAATCCATTGGCGTCGCTGCGCTCTGCCGTGGGCTCGCTACGGCTGGTCAAGAAAGAAGAGCATCGTACAAAACTACTGGATGTGATTGAGCATGATGTGCGGCGGCTGGATCGGCTGGTCAGTGATATTTCCAATGCATCGCGTCTGGACAGTGAGTTGGTGAAGGAAGAAGAAGAGAACTTCGATCTGTTGTCCATGATTGGCAATCTGGCGCAGTATCTGGGCGAGGATGCACAGGGCAAAGGCATTGATTTCATTTCTGACCTTCCGGATGATCCCATCGAAATCAATGGGCTGGAAGCGCGGCTGGCGCAGGTGTTTGTCAATCTGATCACCAATGCGATCAGCTTCTGTGAAGAAGGGGATGCGATCCGGGTTTGGGCGCGCAAGCGGGAAAACCGGGTGTTGGTTGTTGTTGAAGACACGGGCCCCGGTATTCCGGAGCAGTCGCTTAACAAGATCTTCAATCGTTTCTATTCACACCGGCCTGAATCTCAGTTCGGCAATAACTCCGGTCTTGGATTGGCGATTTCCAAGCAGATTGTCGAGGCCCATGGCGGTGTGATCTGGGCCGAGAATATCCGTCCGACGGATGCGGATGTCACGTCTGAGCCGCTGGGTGCCCGCTTCGTTGTTGGCTTGCCGGTGTGACCTATGACAGGCGCAAAGGATCTTTTCTCCTCTGCGCCTGACGCTAACGCGGTGTCCTCTGATGACGATGCGCTGTTTCTGCATGCCTCCTGTGTGGCGGACAATGGGCGCGCGGTTCTGATCCGGGGAGCTTCGGGGCGGGGCAAGTCTTCGCTGGCACTTCAGATGATGGGGTATGGCGCGGATCTGGTTGCGGATGATCAAACCATCGTGTGCCGCAAGGGTGCATCGCTTTATGTGCGCGCGCCAGACACCACGCGCGGATTGATCGAAGCGCGGGGGGTGGGCATTCTGAAAGCCAGCCCGGTGGGTGAGGCGCAGCTGCATCTGGTGGTGGATTTGGATGGGCGCGAAGAGGATCGCCTGCCACATCCGCGTGAAACCCGCATTTTGGGCTGTGTCGTGCCTTTGCTTCTGGGCGTGGATGCCGCATATTTCGCAGCAGCGATATTGCAGTTTCTACGCCATGGAAGGAATGCATAGATGCCTACGTCTACATCCGCCCCCCAAAAGACCCCTCTGGTTCTCCTGACCGGCCCATCCGGGGCAGGGCGCACCACGGCGATCAAGGCGCTCGAAGATGTGGGATATGAGACCATAGACAATCTTCCGCTGGGACTATTGCAGCGCCTGTTGTCTGGTCAGCCACTCAAGCAGCCCATGGCTCTTGGGTTGGATGTGCGGAACCGGGACTTTTCTCCTCAGGCGCTTTTGGCGGCGATGAAATTGGCCAATGCGTTGCCGGATACCGCTGCGGAGTTGTTGTATCTGGATTGTCGTGCGGATGTGCTGCGTCGGCGCTACAATGAGACGCGGCGCAACCACCCGATGGCCCGTCAGGAGGATCCTACCGAAGGCATCCAGCGCGAGTTGTCCCTGTTGCAGGGGGTGCGTGGGCATGCTGATGTGCTGATTGATACCTCTGAATTGAGCCCGCATGAGCTGCGTCAAGCGGTGTCCACGCGATTTGCGCCGTCGCAGGATCAGGCGATTGGGCTGACGGTGCAGTCTTTCAGCTACAAACGCGGGCTGCCGCAGGGGGCGGACATCGTTATGGATTGTCGCTTTTTGCATAATCCGCATTGGCAGCCGGAGTTGCGGGATATGGACGGCGGGGATGCGCCTGTGGGCGCCTATGTGGCGCGGGATCCGGGCTATGCGCCTTTCATCGCGGGGCTGGAAAACATGCTGACGCATCTTTTGCCGGGCTATATCCGGGAAGGGCGCAGCCACCTGCTGATTGCATTTGGCTGTACCGGGGGCAAACACCGCTCAGTCTTTGTGACTGAGACCTTGGCCGAATCCCTTGCAAATAGGGGCTGGCAGGTGTCTATAAGACACCGCGAGCTCAACCGGTTTGCCTCTTTGTCGGGGCAACGGCCGGCCAGCGCAGAGGATGGGGAACAGTCAGCTTGATCGGGATAGTGATCGTGGCACATGGCGGGTTGGCCAAGGAATACCTGGCCGCCATGGAGCATGTTGTGGGGGCACAGGGCAGCGTACAGGCCATCACGATTGAGGCCGAACATGACCGTCCTCAGAAACAACGCGAAATTTGTGAGGCCGCCGATCAGGTGGATCAGGGCGATGGCGTTGTCGTCGTGACAGATATGTTTGGTGGATCTCCCTCGAATTTAAGCCTGCGGGCCTGTGCGCCGGTCAACCGCCGTATTCTGTATGGCGCCAATTTGCCGATGTTGATCAAATTGGCCAAGAGCCGGCATTTGCCGGTGGCCGATGCGGTGAGCGCTGCGCTGGACGCCGGGCGCAAATACATTGACAGTCAAAATATTCAAACAGGGTAGACATATGAGCGACATCGTCCACCGTACGCTGCAGATCGTGAATGAAAAGGGACTGCACGCAAGAGCTTCTGCCAAGCTGGTTGAAGTGGTTGAGGGTTTTGACGCCTCTGCAGAAGTGTCAAAGGATGGCTTGAGTGCGGGCGGTGACAGTATTATGGGTTTGCTGATGTTGGCCGCTTCCAAAGGTACCAGCATTGACGTTGCAACCAGCGGGCCGGATGCGCCAGCCTTGGCCGATGCCATTGAGGCACTTGTTTCAGACAAGTTCGGCGAGGGCTTTTGAGTTCGGCTTGAGCGGGACAGGAAAGAACAGTTGGTAGATACGGTGCCAGAGGCGCAGGTGACAGAGCCTGCAAATGAGACGGATGGTCAGATCTATGACCGCCGTACGCTGACCTATGCCAACTCCTTTGACGACCGCTGGACCGCGTTGGCCATTCGCGCAATCGAATGGTGCACGGGTAAGTTGACCGTGCTGCGTATGGTCAACAAGTTTGAGCGCGACAATGAGCAATACCGTGGTCAGAAGTTCTGGCGTGGGGCGCTCAATGTCATGGGGATCGAGCTGCAGACCCCGGTTGAACAACTGGAGAACATTCCGACAGACGGTCCTGTTGTGGTGGTGGCGAACCACCCACACGGGATGGTGGACGGCATGATCTTTGCCGATCTCATTGGTCGCCGCCGTCAGGATTATCGCATTCTGACACGCTCTGTTTTGACCGGACTGGACGAAGCCGCCTCCAGTTTCATGATTCCGGTGCCTTTCCCTCATGATCCAGACGCGCAACGCAAGATGGTGGAGATGCGTGGAAAGGCCATGGCGCATCTGAAAGAGGGGGGCGTTGTTGCACTGTTCCCGTCGGGGGTTGTGATGAGCTCTGAAACATGGTTCGGCCCTGCCATTGAGCAGGAGTGGAATGTGTTCACTGCGCAGATGATCCGCCGGTCTGGTGCGCGCGTGGTGCCGATCTTCTATCCAGGACAGAACAGCCGAGCCTATCAGATTGCCAATAAGCTGTCCCCTATTCTGCGCCAGGGGCTTTTGTTGCATGAAATCGTGCGCTCTTGTCACAAGCCACAGAAACCTGTGGTGGGCGCTCCTTTGACGGATGAGCAGATGGCGCGTCTGCAGACCGATCCAAGAGGTTTTATGGCTTGGCTGCGCCAGCATACGCTGGATCTGGGCAAAGAGAGTTAAGCTTCACACCCCATAATGGGGCCTGCTCTAAAGGCGACCTGATCTCTGTGGAGTGTGTTTTACAGATTTTGAGAGGTGAAAGGCGGAGTAAGTCCCCGCCTTCGCTGTGTATGTTTAGCGGGTCGGAACAGGCACATCGCCGCGGTAGTCATAGAAACCCCGTTTGGTTTTGCGGCCCAGCCAGCCAGCCTCGACATATTTGGTCAACAGCGGGCAGGGGCGATACTTGGTATCTGCCAAACCGTCATGTAGGACGTTCATGATCGCCAGACAGGTGTCCAGCCCGATGAAATCTGCCAGTTCCAGCGGCCCCATCGGATGGTTCGCACCCAGTTTCATGGCGTTGTCGATTGAAGCCACGTTACCCACCCCTTCATAGAGCGTGTAGCAGGCCTCGTTGATCATTGGGATCAGGATACGGTTCACGATAAAGGCCGGGAAGTCCTCGGCGCTGGCCGCGGTTTTACCGAGGCGTTCCACAATGTTCAGGCAGGTCTGATAGGTTGGCTCATCTGTGGCAATGCCGCGGATCAGTTCAACCAGCTTCATCATGGGCACCGGGTTCATGAAGTGAAAGCCCATGAAGCGCTCGGGGTGGTCGGTGCGGCTGGCCAGACGGGTGATGGAGATGGAAGATGTATTAGACGTGAGGATCGTGTCTGGGCCGAGATGGGGTTTGAGCGTGTCAAAGATTTGATGTTTGATTTCTTCGCGCTCGGTTGCAGCTTCGATCACCAAATCTGTGGTTCCCAGATCCGGGAGTTTCAACGTGGTGTTGATGCGGGCCATCGCCTCTGCCTTCGCCTCAGCAGAAATCTTTTCACGGCTCACCTGACGTTCCAGGTTTTTGTCGATTCGGCCAACAGCGGCATCAAGGGCGTCTTGGCTGATGTCATTCAAAAGCACATCATATCCGGCCAGTGCCATCACATGGGCAATGCCATTTCCCATCTGGCCCGCGCCGACGACGCCAATTGTGTTGATGTCCATCTTTTTAACCCTCTCAGACGTTTGAGCTGACCTTATGCCCGGGGGTGGTTGAGCTGCAAGAGGGGGCAGAGGCTAAAAATTAGCTCAAAAGCCCGCATTAGCCTTTTCGCAACGGCTTTGCGCGACTCTCTCTAGTGGGTGAGAAAATTAGGGTGAGAAAATGTCTTACGAAAAGATGGTTGGCGAGGAGCTCAATTACGAGCCCTGCCAATACGGAGAGTCGCGGCTGACATTCCGCGGCCCTCAGAAAAGTCTCGAGGCGCCATATATCGCGTTTCTGGGTGGCACGGAAACTTACGGGAAATTTGTCCCGCAACCGTTTGTGGAAATTCTCGATGAGGCAATGGAACAAACCTGTGTTAATCTGGGGTATCTGAATGCCGGGATCGACGCGTTTCTGTCTGAGCCGGCGATATTGGAAATTGCGCAGCAGTCTGAGGTGACGGTCGTTCAGATCATGGGCGCGCAGAATATGTCCAATCGCTATTATAAAGTGCATCCTCGGCGCAATGACCGCTTTATTGGGGCGTCCAATATGATGCAGATGGTTTTCAATGAGGTCGACTTCAGCGAATTCCATTTTACACGCCACATGCTGGGCACATTATGCGCGCGTACACCGGATCGTTATGCGATGGTACGTGACGAGCTGCGCATGGCGTGGAGTGCGCGCATGAAGCTGTTGTTGAACACAATTGGCGGCAAGATTGTGCTGCTTTGGGTGGCGGATCATGCGCCGGACACGGCTTTGGGGACCAGCGGTCTTGGCCCGGATCCACTGTTTGTGGATCGGCTGATGATCGAAGAACTGCGCCCGCTGGTGGCCGATGTGGTGGAAGTGGTGGCCAGTCAGACGGCGCTTTCCCAAGGGGTGGAGGGCATGCAGTTCACGGATCTGGAGCGGGTGGCGGCGCAGCGGATGCTCGGGGTGCAGGCCCATGTCGAGGCGGCGCAGGCCTTGTCCAAAAGTCTTGAGGCTGTGTTGAGCGGCACCTGAAGGTCGCTCCACACTGCTTAAGTCACGCAAAAAGGCCCGCCGATGTGGCGGGCCTTTTGTTTTTTGTGGTTTGAAGCAAGCGCTGTGGCTTAGCCGAGTTTCTCGGTCAGGGCTGGGACGGCCTCAAAGAGGTCGGCTACCAGACCGTAGTCAGCCACCTGGAAGATGGGCGCTTCTTCGTCTTTGTTGATCGCAACGATGATCTTGGAGTCTTTCATGCCCGCAAGGTGCTGAATGGCGCCGGAGATCCCTGCTGCGATGTAAAGCTCAGGAGCCACAACCTTACCGGTCTGACCCACCTGCCAGTCGTTTGGTGCGTAACCGGAGTCCACCGCAGCGCGCGAGGCCCCAACAGCGGCACCCAGCTTGTCGGCCAGCGCTTCGATGATTTTGAAGTCTTCCTCGGAGCCAACACCGCGGCCACCGGAGACTACCACGCCAGCGGAGGTCAGCTCAGGACGGTCACTTTCGGCAACCTTGTCCTCAACCCACTCAGACAGGCCGGGGTTTTCGGCTGCGCCCGCGGTTTCAACGGAGGCTGCGCCGCCTTCGCCCGCTGCGTCAAAGCTTGCGGTCCGGAAGGTGATGACCTTCTTGGCGTCAGAAGATTTCACGGTCTGGATCGCGTTGCCCGCGTAGATCGGGCGCTCAAAGGTGTCGCCGTCCACAACGCCGGTCACATCCGACAGCACCATCACGTCCAACAGCGCCGCCACACGTGGCAGGATGTTTTTGGCGTCAGTGGTGGCGGGCGCTACGATGTGGCTGTAGTCGCCTGCGAGGGACACGATCAGCGCAGCAGTTGGCTCGGCCATACGGTGGCCAAGGGACGCATCCTCAGCAACCAGAACCTTGGCAACACCATCGATTTTCGCGGCAGCTTCGCCCGCGGCCGCGGCGGATGCGCCTGCGGCCAGAACGGTCACATCACCCAGCGCTTTGGCCGCAGTGACAGCTTTGGCGGTGGCGTCCAGCGCCAGTTCGCCATTGGTTACTTCTGCGAGAAGAAGAACAGCCATTATACAGCCCCCGCTTCTTTGAGTTTCTCAACCAGCTCATCCACGGAGCCGACCATGATGCCTGCGGCACGCTCAGAAGGCTCAGAGGTTTTCACGATTTCCAGACGCGGGGAGGTATCGACGCCGTAGTCGGCAGCGGTTTTCTCATCCAGCGGCTTTTTCTTGGCCTTCATGATGTTTGGCAGAGACGCATAGCGCGGCTCGTTCAGACGCAGGTCGACCGAGATGATGGTTGGGGTGTTGACTTTGATGGTCTGCAGACCGCCGTCCACCTCGCGGGTCACCACGGCTTTGTCGCCGTCGATGTCCACTTCAGAAGCGAAGGTCGCCTGGGACCAGCCCAGAAGCGCCG
Source organism: Shimia marina (assembly GCF_001458175.1). GTDB lineage: Bacteria > Pseudomonadota > Alphaproteobacteria > Rhodobacterales > Rhodobacteraceae > Shimia > Shimia marina. The sequence goes on along the minus strand of NZ_CYPW01000006.1, from coordinate 7,957 downwards.
ACAGCATCTGACCGGTGGCGTTCATGTCGTTGTCGATCGCCTGTTTGCCGCAGAGCACGAGGCCCGGCTGCTCTTCTTCGACAACTTTGGCCAGGATCTTGGCCACGGCCAGCGGCTCGATGTCCTGATGCACATCTTCTGCGGCCACAACCAGAATGGCGCGGTCCGCGCCCATCGCCAGCGCGGTGCGCAGCGTTTCCTGGGCTTGTTTCACACCGATGGAGACCGCGACGATTTCGTCGGCCTTACCGGCTTCTTTCAAACGGATGGCCTCTTCGACTGCAATCTCATCGAATGGGTTCATCGACATTTTGACGTTCGCGAGATCGACACCGGTCCCGTCCGCTTTCACACGAACTTTCACGTTGTAGTCAATCACGCGCTTGACAGGTACTAGTACCTTCATGGGCGTTGGACTCCTCAAAGTTTGTCAAAGCCGCCAGAGGCAGCTCATCCGGATGCTCTCACCGTGTTGATATATATTTGCGCCCGGCGAAAACAGAGCAAAATCGTCACGTTTTGGCGCAACGACGTCGCGTATGGAGCTTTTCACGCGACGTTCTTTGCAAGAATGTTTCCGCGTTGCAGAAAGTTTACGTAAGGAGAGATCGCGTCAACTTATGTGTTAGCGCAACCCCATGCTGTTTTCGCCAAAACCGATTCGGAGGGAACGCCGCCGGTGCTTAGCGATTGGCGCCGGGCACCCAGAGCACATCATCCGCACCGTTGTTGTTGGCCACGCGGGAGGCCACAAAAAACCAGTCACTCAATCGGTTAAGATAGGTGACCGCGTCTGCATTCACATCTTCAGTCTGCGCCAGTTCCACGGAGAGACGTTCGGCGCGGCGTGCCACAGTGCGGCAGATATGCAGGTGGGCGGCCAATGCGGATCCGCCGGGCAGAACGAAGCTGCGCAGAGGGGTCAAATTGGCATTCATCGCATCAATTTCATCTTCCAGACGGGTGACTTGACTGTCGGTCATGCGCAGCGGCGGGTACTCGGCTTGGGCGTCTTTGGCCATATCCGGGCGGCACAGGTCCGCGCCCAAATCAAAGAGATCGTTCTGAATACGCATCAGAGCCGCATCCATTTCGCCTGCGGCATGCAGGCGTGCTACGCCCAGTGCGGCGTTGAGTTCATCAGAGGTGCCATAGGCGGCCACGCGGCCATCGTATTTGGCAACGCGCGCGCCATTGCCCAGAGCGGTGGTGCCCTTGTCACCGGTGCGGGTGTAAATCTTGTTGAGTACGACCATGGTCAGCCCTTTTTATATGCGTTTCAGCGCAGCCAGACGAAGGCGAGGATCAGGAGCACCGCCACAAATTGCGCGCCGATTCGGAGGCGCATGATTTTGTTTGCGTGTTTGCGGTTAAACTCGCCACCTTTGGCGAACCCGCCGACGCCGATCATCAAAATGATCAGCACGCCAACACAGGCTGCTGCGGCAACCCAAAAAAGGGGATCATTGGCCATTCGTCTGCTCCGTTTTGCTGAGGTGGGTTGGGTTTAGCCCGAAGGCGATCCAAACTGAACCACAATTGGCTCTACGTTGTGTCATCCTTTTGCGATCACCCAATCCAAGATTTCTGTCGGTAGGGTGCGGCGCAGCACATTCATGAAGTGAGCAGGCTTGGTCACCCGGTACCTTGCGCGGGGACGGGGGGCCTCCAGTGCATGAATGAGTTTGTTGCACACTGCGCTGGCGGGCAACTCAAAGGGATCAAGGCTGGAATTCTTTTGGGAGAATCGCTTGAGCAGTCCGGTGCGGTAGGCCTCTGCATGGGGAGAGTTTTCCCAGTCGATCCAGTGAAAGAACTGGGTCGCATTGTTGCGCCGCATGGCCGAGGTGATGGGGCCGGGCTGGATCAGAGAAACATGGAGAGGTGTGTCACGCAGCTCCAGGCGCAGGCAGTCGCTCCAGCCTTCAAGCGCGTGCTTTGACGCCACATAGGCACCTCGATAGCGCAGGGAGACATAGCCCAGAACTGAGGAGTTGTTGACGATGCGGCCGTGTCCCTGTTGGCGCATGACGGGCAGCACCTGTTGGGTCAGATCATGCCAGCCGATCAGGTTGCTTTCCATGAGGGTGCGCAATCCGGCGGCGGGTAAGTCTTCAACCGCGCCGGGCAGACCGCGGGCACCATTGTTAAAAAGCGCATCCAAGGTGCCGCCAGTGGCCTCCAACACATCCTTTAGGCCGGAGCGGATCGTGTCAGGCGCGCAGTAGTCAATCAAGGGGCTTTCAAAGCCCTGTTTGATCAGGCGCTTGCAGTCTTTTTGACTGCGGCAGCTTGCAAAGACACGCCACCCGCGATCACGCATGGTTTGTGCTGCGGCAAGTCCTATGCCGCTGGAGCAGCCCGTGATCAGGAGGGATTTTTGTGACATTGGTTGCCCTGCGGTATGCACGTTTGTTTGCAGGGCAGACTACGGGGAAGAGGAGAGGGCGCAAACCCCTATTGAGAGCGAGCGGCCTGTCAGTTTGCCGCAGTGATCATCTTTGCAGACATCCATCCGATCTGACCGGACTCTTCGTCGCGCAATTTGACCCAGCCGTTTCCGTTTTCGCGCAGCACTTGCACTTCTTGTCCGCGTGCCAGAACCGTGAGTATGCCAAAAGACGTGCCGGGGCCGCCACGCATGTTCACGCGGCTTCCGCGCACAAGGCGCATATCGGGTTTGGGGGGCTGCACTGCGGCGGAGGCTGGGACCACCTCGGATTGCGATTCGGCTGGGGCGTTGAGCGAGAGGAGGGGGGCGCCCGGCGTAGCAAAAGCGGCGGCGCCATTGGCGAGGGAGGCCACAACGATTTCCGCGCCATCGGTCGACGGAGAATAGAGGGTTGCCGGTTGCGTGACCTGCGTCGGCTGCGCACTTGCAGCAGCGGCTTGTACAAGCGGCACGGTTGTTGTGTCCGAAGGTGTGCTTGCGGTGGATGCGGCGGGAGTCGCCTGCGCCACGGTTTGGGATGCCACGCGCGATTTTGGTTCAAAGTCTGATCCGCCGCTGAGTTCCCAGAAAACCCAACCCATAAAGCCAAAGCTGATTAAAATGAATTTGTTCACAACAATACCCTCGCGATACTCAATTCGCTCAAACGACTCGATGTCATTTAAAGCGTGTGAGGGGTTAACATGGACCTCACTATAGCACGGCGGGGAAAAAACGGCGATAGTTCCCGCGCATGCGCTTTACCGTCGCGACGCCAAAAGCTATCACCCTGTGTATGACAGACCTGATCGATGACGACGAGCTCCCCACCCAGAACGTAACGGAACCGCTGCGGCGCGCCATTGGCGACCGCTACCTGACTTATGCGCTGAGTACGATCATGCACCGCGCTTTGCCTGATGCGCGGGACGGGTTGAAGCCGGTCCACCGGCGAATCCTTTATGCGATGCGAGAGTTGAAGCTTTCGGCCACCGGGGGCTTCCGTAAATCAGCCAAGATTTCTGGCGACGTTATGGGGAACTATCACCCACACGGCGATGCCGCGATTTATGATGCGATGGCGCGTCTGGCGCAGGATTTCAACGTGCGTTACCCGTTGGTGGACGGGCAGGGTAACTTCGGTAACATCGACGGGGATAATCCTGCGGCGAGCCGATATACCGAGGCCCGCATGACCTCTGTCGCGGAAGCGCTGTTGGAAGGTCTGAACGAGGATGCTGTTGATTTTCGGGAGAATTACGACGGCACGTTGAGTGAGCCTGTGGTGCTTCCGGCGACCTTCCCGAATCTCTTGGCCAATGGGGCCAGCGGGATTGCCGTGGGGATGGCGACAAACATTCCGCCGCACAATATCAGTGAGCTGTGCGACGCCTGTCTGCATATGATTAAGACGCCGGATGTGCGCGAAGATACGTTGCTCAATTATGTGCCGGGGCCGGATTTTCCGACCGGTGGCGTGATTGTGGAACCTGCTGAAAACATCGCGCAGGCTTACCGCACGGGGCGTGGGTCTTTCCGGCTGCGCTGTAAATGGGAGAAGGAGGATCTGGGGCGGGGTCAGTGGCAGATTGTGGTCACGGAGATCCCCTATCAGGTGCAAAAATCCAAGCTGATCGAGAAGCTCGCTGAGCTGATCCAAACCAAGAAAGTGCCCATTCTGGCGGATGTGCGTGATGAATCCGCCGATGACATCCGCTTGGTGCTGGAGCCACGCAGCAAGAATGTCGAGCCGGATGTTCTGATGAACATGCTCTATCGCAGCAGTGATCTTGAGATTCGATTCTCTCTCAATATGAACGTCTTGATTGATGGCGTGACCCCCAAGGTCTGCTCCATGAAAGAGGTTCTGCGCGCGTTTCTGGATTTCCGCCGTGAGGTGCTGATCCGCCGCTCCAAGCACCGGATGGAGAAAATCGACCACCGTCTGGAAGTGTTGGAAGGCTTCATCATTGCCTTCCTCAACCTGGATCGGGTGATCGACATCATCCGCTATGATGATGCGCCCAAACAGGCGTTGATGGCGGAGAACTGGGATCTGGATCACGCGCGGGCCACCAGTGAGAAGGATTATAAGTCTCCGCTGCCGAGCAGTGGTGTAAGCCAACTTACCGAGGTGCAATCTGAGGCGATCCTCAACATGCGCCTGCGCAGTTTGCGTCGTCTGGAAGAGTTGGAGCTGATCCGGGAGCGGGATGCGCTGCAGGAAGAGCGCGCGGGCATCGTTGCGCTTTTGGGCAGTGAAGACATGCAGTGGGAGCGCATTTCTGACCAGCTCAAAGAGGCCAAGAAGACGTTTGGCAAAGGCTATGAAGGTGGCGCGCGGCGCACCGTCTTCGCCGAAGCTGCCGAGGTCGAAGAAGTGCCGATTGAGGCGATGATTGACCGCGAGCCCGTGACGATTGTCTGCTCCCAGATGGGCTGGATCCGGGCCATGTCCGGCCACATCGATCTGACTCGCGAACTCAAATTCAAGGATGGCGACGGGCCGCGGTTTATCTTCCATGCAGAGACCACGGATCGTTTGCTGATGTTTGGCAGCAACGGGCGGTTTTACACCCTGAGTGCGGCTAATCTGCCCGGTGGGCGCGGCATGGGAGAACCTGTGCGCCTGATGGTGGATTTGCCAAATGAAGCCGAGATCGTCGATATTTTTGTGCATAAGCCGGAGGGGCGTCTGCTTGTGGCGTCAACCGCTGGTGACGGGTTTGTGGTGCCGCAGAAGGATGTGATTGCCCAGACACGCACCGGTAAACAGGTGCTCAACGTCAAAGACGATGTGAAAGCGATGATCTGTAAACCGGTGGCGGGCGATCACGTGGCTGTGGTGTCCAAGAATGGCCGGTTCCTTGTCTTCCCCGTTGAGGAGCTTCCAGAACTTGGGCGCGGCAAAGGGGTGCGCATTCAGAAGTACAATATGGCACGCGGGCGTCAGGGCACGCTTGAGCTGGATGGCGGGCTGTCTGACATCACCACCTTTAAGTGGGAAGAGGGGCTCACCTGGTCCATGGGCAACAGCGGTAAGACGCGCCATGAGCAAGATCTCTCGGACTGGTTGGCCAAACGCGCAAGCGTCGGGAAGAAGCCGCCCTATGGCTTTCCCAAAGACAATAAGTTCAAATGAGTTTCGGGGGCCGTTTGGCCCCCGTGTCTTATGTGAGGGCCGCAGGTGTTTTTGACCTGAGCGGCTTCGCAGTCAGCCAAACCCCGCCTTCTGGTCTGAGCGTGAGGATCATGACCGGTTTTGGCGGCCGGCCGGAGACCTCTTCAAATTGAAACCGCCGCAGCAGGGTTGCGAGGATGATCACAGCTTCCTGAATGGCAAAATTCGCGCCGATACAGATGCGGGGGCCGTCGCCGAAGGGCAGGTAGGCGTAGCGGTCAATTGACTTGCGATCGGCAAAGCGGTCCGGATCGAAACTGTCTGGATTGTTCCAGAGTTGGTGGTGGCGACCAAGCGCATAGATCGGGATCATTACGGTGTCGCCGGGTCGAATCTCACGCGCACAGAGCCTATCTGCTTTCTGCGCTGTGCGCGATATGATGCCCGCCGGAGGATAGAGGCGCAGCGTCTCTTCCACGATCTGGCGCAGGTAGGCGAGCTGGGCCACATGCGCTCCGGTGATGGGGGCGTTGCCACATATGTTGGCAATCTCTGCGCGGGCTTTGCTCTGCACCTGCTGATCAAATGCACAGAGATAGAGCGCCCATGCCAATGTGAGCGCGGTGGTTTCATGGCCGGCAACGATGAAGGTCAGCAGGTTGTCGCGCAACTCTGCGGTGTTCATGCGTTTCTTGGTCTCAGGATCTTCACCCGCCAGCAACAGATCAAGCAAATCAGGTAAGCCTTTGCTACCCCGCTGGCGCCGGGCCTCAATCGCGGCGTCGGCGACTTTTTTCATGCCTCCCACGGCGTGGCCCGACATCATGCGCCCCGGGCGGGGCACCCAATCGGGCACCCCCAGCATATCAAGCAGAGAGATTTTGCCGGCTTCCGCGATATAGGCGTCGATGGCGCGATGCACCCCGTCGCTGTCAAAACTGCCATCGCCAGAAAATGTCACCTCCGAAATCACGTCAAAGGTGGTGGCAACCATCTCCTCAAGCAGGTCCACCGCGCGCGGCCCTGCGGCGGCGATGCGATCGGCTGCGCGGTCGGCGGCCGCGGCCATGGTCGGTGTCAGATTGGCAATATTGCGATGGGAGAAGACCGGGGCAGCCGCGCGACGCTGCCAGCGCCAATGGGCGCCTTCGGCAATAAAAAGACTGTCACCGATGGCCGGGCGCAGGATGTTTTTGGTGGCTTTGGATTTGGGGTAATCCTCAACTTTGGTGAGCAGCATCTGACGGATGGCACCGGGGTCCATCACCATATGCCAGCGCAGGCCAGTGCGTCCGGAGACCATAGGTTGGCGTACAGCGATCTCTGGCAGGATGTTGAGCAGATTGCTGCGGGCCGCTTTCAAAGATCCAAAGAGTCCCAAAGGCTCAGTGGCAAGCTGAGCGCGCACAGGAACGGCGGGGTGGTCGTGGCTAAGAGGTGAAGCAGGCTGCGACATCATGAACTCCTTACGGATCAGGATAAGCGGGAGATCACTACCCGCAAAGCCCACGATTGCGCGATTGAGGGGCATCGGCTATGTCAGCGTTCAAAGAAGAACGACGAGCGGTTGGGAATTTCGCCTATGTTGAGACTGGTTATGGGCCTTGTGGCGCTGGCTGCACTGGTGGCCTGCACGACGCCCACCAAGAATGTCACCGACGAGACGCTGGATCTTGGGGATTTTGTGCTGGGGCACAATATCGTCGTCGCGCGGGACATCCAAAAAGGAGTTTTGTCGCGGGAAGCGGATACCGATGCGTTTATTGCCTCGATGAAAAACGCCATTGATGCCCGCATGGGGGCGAGCCGCTATGACGGCACGCGGCTTGTGCATTTTGGCGTGAACATCAATGGCTATGTCTTGGCCCAGAAAGGGGTGCCAATTGTGTTGCAGCCCAGGTCAGGGCTGATCATCTCCGTGACCGCATGGGATGACCGCGCCGGTGGCAAATTCAACGAAGAGGCCAAGGAGATCTTTGTGCTGGAAACCTTCACTGGCGGCTCCTTGATCGCGTCCAGCGGTTTCAGCATGACGGCGCAGGAGCAGATGGACAACCTGACGTATAATGCGGCCCGCCAGATCGAGAAGTGGATGCATGAGAATGCGGCCTGTCTGGTGGATGACGTGCCGGCGGATGTGCTTGCGGCCTGTTGGCAGGACAACCGCAATGAGGAAATGCGCCAGAAGCTGGCAGAACAACAGAAGTGATTAAGCGAAAGTAAGCTTGATTTTTTGCGCGCAACGCAATATGTCGCGCGCGGTAGAGGAAAACGGGCCAATATCGGCCCACACCAAAGTAGAAGGCGCCCGAGATGGCAAAGGAAAAGTTTGAGCGCAGTAAACCGCACTGCAACATCGGCACCATTGGTCACGTTGACCACGGTAAAACCACACTGACAGCTGC
>NZ_CYPW01000005.1 GCF_001458175.1 Shimia marina | reverse complement strand
CTGGACGACTTCATTGGGAATAACATACCCCCCACTGTGATTAAGACTGGCACTGTCCTAATGCTTTCTTCAATAGGTTTGGCTCATGTGTGATTCCCTCTGGCAAACTTATAGAGGACAAGCAGAATAAACCAATTCAAGGTCGTTGTAGCTGAAGGCCTGGCCTGCCTGACAGTTAATTATGAGCATGTCTTGCCCTTCATGGTGGATATTCACAGCTGAAAGTGGTATTGGCATTTTTTTCTGAGGACACAACGAGGAAATCTGATAAATACGGCCACCTGAAGTCTAGCTCGGAGTTAACAATTTACCACGTTTAGAGCGGCCGCGATATCCTGCAGATGCATCCAGTACTAGTATGGCCCGGGGGATC
>NZ_CYPW01000004.1 GCF_001458175.1 Shimia marina | reverse complement strand
CTCAGCAGGCCTTGACCGCAACCTAATCACAAGAAAGAAACAGGAACGGATTCTACATCCAAACGGCCCGGATCAAGGGGCTGGGTCAGAACTATTCAACGATACTCTGCCAACGGTCGCTTATCCCGCATGGACGAAATTAGAAGTGTTCCCCAAAAGCTGATCGCAGAACGACAAGAGGGAACTTCTTGCTAGGTGCTTTTGGTGGACGTCGGGTTTGTGCCAACGCAAGGAACACCATTCAACTGTCAGCGCCATCTGAACATCCGACCCCAAACCTAACTTGGTTTCGCGCTCGCAGCGAATGACGGCAAAGCGGGCTGCGACCGCAGCAACCCCACCAGTCAGTGAACGGCGGCTGTGGGCCGTCAATGGATGCAGCCAAGATAATTCTCGCCAAATCGCTCCATGGCGGCGTTAGAAATTCGTTCTCCTGCACTATCATCGATGAACAAGCCCCAAGGGTAGACGTCGACATTTGCTAGATCGAAGCCGTCTATTGGGTTTTGTTTGTTCTTGGCCAAGAAGGCGTAACGAATACCCGCCCACATCTCAAAACCGAGTTCGACCTTTAGGCCATCATAGACGCTGTCTCCAAGCATATCGAGAACCACTTTCTTGGTCACCTCGCCGAGCGTCTCAAGCAGCATTGTGCTACAAGTATGTGCAACAATATCAGCTAACTGAATGCCTATGTGCATTCGCGAGTCTTGCTCGAAATGGAATTCGCAGCATCCAAGGGCGGATTCTCTTTCAACCAAGCCACCCGCAGCTTTAGTTGATTGGAACAGTCCCTGGTCAAAAAATACCTTGTGTGACTGCCCTTCAAGACTGGGATGAGACAAAGCAGAGCTCAGTAGCCTGAGTGCCGCGGGTCCCAGCCTTTTGTCTCCGTCCACAACGCAAACAGCAATTTTGCATTGCCTTCCAATGAACGACTTTAAGTCAGCTCTTAAGCCTTGAATCTGTCGGTCTCCCGCCATTTTTGCCGAAGATTTGTACTCAAACTCTCTGGGATCATATCCATGTTTCCGAAAGACAGTGCTGAGACGCTTTGTCGGATCAGTGTCGCAGATTACAAATGCAGCCAGCGAAAAACCAACACGATGGTGTTTACTGTCGTCTAAGTAAAAGTAAGCCATGCAGTCAAAGTATGCGCGCCGAGGTTGTTCTAAAAGGTTGTTCTCGGGGGTTTTCGAAATTTCGCGACTGTGGAAGTGCGAATGCCGGCTTTGCAGTTCCGCGTCATTGCACGCCCCTGTCGCTACAATGACCGGTCTGGGCCGTTCGTGTTATTACGCAGCGCTCATCATCGTCGGCACAAATAGTGATTTCTGAAGTGCGACGTCGGTTGTGGTGGGGCTTATCGCCCCGCCGCTTTTGTTTTGTGGGCCAGCGGGATTTGGACAAGCCAAACGCCCCTGGCCGTCAGGGTGAGGGCGCTGCCCTCCCCCTCGGGCAACCCTATTAGACAGGGCCGTGTCCTCGGCTACGCCTGCGGGCCGCACCACCCCTGTCGAATAGCATTGCCTCGCCCCCTCCAGCGTTCGCCACGTGGCAGATCAGCAGGAGCAGGCGGCTTCGCCGACTGAACCTGCAAATCAGCCCTGATTTTCCGAAAGGGAAGTCAGATCAATCGAAACAGCCTGCGGGAGCAAAATGGAAATGTTGGGTCAGTTTATGACGCAAAGGGCAAAGTCATGTGACGTGCAACAGGAAGTTAGTGGCGCTCTGGGGAGGATTCGAACCCCCGACCCCTTGATTCGTAGTCAAGTACTCTATCCAGCTGAGCTACCAGAGCGCGGTGTGAGGGGCGGTTTAAAGTGAACTCTCAGGGGGCGCAAGAGCAAAAAGTAAGAAAAATCATTTTATCGAAACTTCCCCCTTCGGAAGGCATATTTCAAAGGCTGTTCCGGTCGCATCGGTCTGCGCCAATTTGAGAACACCCCCATGGCCGCGCACCAATTCTGAGGAGATTGCCAGCCCCAAACCGGTGCCGCCCTTGCGAATCCCACCTTGAAACGGCGTGAAGAGATGCTCTTGTGCCTTGGGCGGCAGTCCCGGCCCCGTGTCGCGCACCACAATCATCCAGCACTCTTCTGATTCTCCGACAGAAACCGCGATCTCCCCGGGCTTGCCACTGGCCACGATGGCCTGGCGTGCATTGCGCACGAGATTGGACACCACGCGATACATTTGCTCTGGATCAGCCCGCACCACGAGCCCTGCGGGAATGTCCTCGGCAAAACTCAAATCATAGTCTTCCACCGCCAGACGCTCGCTGGCGATCACATCCGCCACCATCTCCCCGATGGCAAAGCGGGTGAGCGTCGGCGCAGGCTCCTCTGCCTTACCAAAGGCCAATGTGCCTTCACAGAGGTTCACCGCGCGGGTGATCGAATTCACCAGCTTGGGGGCGAGCCGCGTCACCAGCGGGTCCTCACTGCTTTCGATGCGATCCGTAAACAGCTGCGCCGAGGTCAGGATATTGCGCAGATCATGGCTCACCTTGGCCACAGCGCCGCCCAGCTGCGCCAGACGCTCCTTTTGCTTCAGTGCCGCCGTCAGCTCGGTTTGAAGCTTCAGCAGGGCCTCCTCGGCCTCCCGCAGCTCCGTGACACCAGAGCGCGGCGTGATCACGCTGCGCGCATCTTCCGGCGCCGCAGAATAGCTCTGCATATAGCTCACCACGCTCTTGATCGGCCGCACCAGAATCGCCCGCACCGCCAGAAACAGCAAAAACGCCGTCACGATCGAGATCACAGCCGACAGCGCCAGAACCCGCACGCCGTAGTCGATCATCGCCGCCCGTAAATCCTGCGTGCCCATGGTCACCTCAATCAGCAACCCGGCATCCTGCACCGGCGCGCCAATCACCCGCACCACACGCTCACTGCGGTCAAACAACTGCATCATGGCATCTTTGATCAGCACACCCGCGGTGGCCCCGCGCATGTCATAGGTCTCGCTGATCGGCTCCGGGATGGGAGAACTCAGGATGAGCTGGCGCATTTCATCCCGCCGCAGCACCACGTTGTACACGCCCGCATTTTTGAGGAGCTCCTCCTCCAGATCCATGTCGATCATATCGTCCGCCAGCAAAGCCAGCGAGGCAATCTGCGCCCGCTCCAGCCTGAGCAGGAGATAATCTTCGCGATAGCGCGCCACGGAGGGCACAAAAATAAGGACTTCCGCCAGCATCACAAAGATGACCGTCAGGATCAAAAAACGACCTGAGAGCGTATTGAGCATAATAGGTTGACCGTTCTGGTTACGGCAGCCAGCGCTGTATCAAGCCGACCACCCGTTTGACCTTAGGATTATCAAACAGTTGGGGCGAGAAATAGGCCCCTGCAACCCGCTTGTTGATTTCTCCCACCGTTGGATAGGGCGCAACCATGCCCGCAACCGCGCTCATCTTGAGCTTATTGGCAATCACCAGCGCCCAGAGATTGACAAGCTCCCCAGCCTGCGGCCCGACAATTGACACCCCAACCGGGCGACCTTTGACAACCATCGCCTTGATCAGCCCATAGGCATTGCGCTCTGCAATCAGGCGGTCGTTGTGGTGGCTTTCAAACCGCGTCACGGTGAGCTTATCGCCATATTGCGCCCGCGCCTCCGCCTCGGTGAGACCAATCTGCGCCAACTCCGGGTCGGTATAGGTGGCGTAAGGAATATGATCTGTGCGCGCCTTGGCCGGCAGGCCAAACAGTGCAGAGCGCACAATCACGCCCGCATGATAGCCCGCAACATGGGTAAACTGCGCGCCACCGGCCACATCCCCAATCGCATAGACCCGCCGGTTTGTTGTCTTCATCGACGCATCTACGGTGATGCCCGTCTTGTGGGTTTCAATGCCGGCAGCTTCAAGGTTCAGCCGGCTCATATTGGCCCGACGTCCCACGGCCACCAACAGATGGGAGCCTGTAAAACTGCGCCCATCTTCGGTGTCCACCGTGATCACGCCGCCCTCTTGCGTGATCGACTTGGCCAGCGCCTCTTCTGCAATCTCTACGCCCTCACCGCGCAGCCGGTCCAGCACGATTGCCGCCATCTCCGGATCATCACGTCCCAGCGCCTTAGCACCTTCAATCACCGTCACCTTGATGCCCAGCCGCACATGCGCCTGCGCCATCTCCATGCCAATTGGGCCACCGCCAATGATCAACAGATGCTCGGGCGTGTCGGTCAGATCAAACAGCGTTTCATTGGTCAGATAAGGCACCTGATCCAGACCGGGAATCGGCGGCACCAGCGGGCTGGAACCGGTGGCGATCACCACCCGGCGCGCCGTGATCTGATGGTCTCCGGCCTGCACCACCGACGGGCTGATAAAGCTGCCATAGTCCCTGATCACCCGCACACCAAAGCCTTCAAAACGCTCCTGACTGTCCATCGGCTCAATCTGTGCGATCACCTCTTTGACATGGGCTTTCGCCGCGGCGTAATCGATCTGCGGTTCCTGCCCCGCCACACCAAAGACCCCGGCCTTTGTCATGCCATGTGCCGCCTTGCCGCTGGCCAGCAGAGCTTTGGAGGGCACGCAGCCAAAATTCAGGCAATCGCCGCCCATCTTATGGCCTTCCAGCAGAACAACATCTGCCCCCATCTGTGCCGCGCCTGCGGCCACAGACAGGCCGCCAGAGCCAGCGCCAATCACCAGCAAATCCGTTTTGATCTGTTCCATGTGTTACAGCGCCTCTTTGCCGCGAATGCGTTTCAAAACAATTGGCAAACATGCCAGCGCCGCCAGGCCCAGAATGGGCAAAAGCACATGCGGCTCAAAAATAATCCCAAGATCAGGCGTTTCACCACGGGCAAAGACTTCGCCCAGGCCTGCACCAACGGAGGTATAAACCAGTCCACCGGGAATGATGCCTACAAAGGTCGACACAACGTAGCGCCACAAAGGCACGCCCACCAAAGCCGGGATCAGATTGGCCACAAAGAAGGGCACCACAGGCACCAACCGGATGATGAAGAGCATCGACCACTGATTTTCATCAATACCCTGCTTGAGCGCTTTGATGCGCCCTTCGCCAGAATCAAGTTTGGCAGACATGCGTTCGCCAAATCCCCAGCTGGCCGCCATAAAGACCAGGGTCGCGCCAATCGTGGCCGCACCCACATTGTAAAGCACGCCCGGAAAAGTCCCAAAGAGGAAGCCCCCCGTCAGTGTGGCAATGGTTGCCCCCGGTAAAGAGAACCCCGCAATCACCACGTAAAACGACATGAAGGCCAGCACAGCCAGACCATAATGGGCATCACGATAGGCGATCAGCATCTCGCGATTGTCGCGCAGCGTCTCAAAATTCAGGTAGTCCCCCAAAGCCCAGGCCCCAACCACGGCCCCTACGGCCAATGCAGCCAGCGGCAACAGGCGGGCCCATTTTGATTTGCTCTCTGTGGTGGTCTCAGTCACGTCAGCCATCTTCGCGTCCATTTATCCCGTTCTTCCCACAACATGCGTTACGCCCCGGTAAAACAACAGGCACCTCACGCGCGCTTGATCAGCCGCCGAGCTTTTGTGAGGAAAACCATGTGAGTCGTAACAAATCCCTGCACATTCATGCGCCAAGGTGACATATCGGGCATTGGCACAGTGCCCGCGGCGTGGGAAACACCGGAAATCTGAGCCACATATGACCCCATTCCGCCGTTCGGGCCGCTGGATCCAGTCTTTTGCACCTTACGCTTGCCTTTTTGTGCAAAAACCCCCAACAGGCGTTTGACTTATCCCCCTGCCCCGTCTATTGACCGGGCTTCGAATAGACAGGCTCCGCGAATCTTTCGCTTGATCGACTTGCCGGCGCCTCCACACTTTGTAACGGAGACGGAGCGATGAAACGCACCTACCAACCTTCGAACCTGGTTCGTAAACGCCGCCACGGCTTCCGTGCGCGCATGGCCACCAAAGCTGGTCGCAAGATCCTGAACGCACGCCGCGCACGCGGTCGTAAGTCGCTGAGCGCATAAGCGCGCGATTGTCCCAAGGGACCGTTTGAAAAATGACACCGCCGGAGACCCCCATGGATGGCACCGCCACTCCCGGGACAGCGTCTCCGGCGGTTTTTCTTTGTGCAGATGACACATTGCATGTGCTAAAAAAGCGCAGCGCCTTTCTCGCCGCCGCCCGCGCCCGCAAACAAGGCACAAAGGCGATGATGATTCAGGCCCGCAAACGCCGCGACGACGAGGATGTGGATCCCTCCGTCATCCGCATGGGCTTCACCTGCTCCAAGAAGGTCGGCAATGCCGTGGCCCGCAACCGTGCCAAGCGTCGGATGCGCGAGGTCGCCCGCGCCGTGCTGCCCTCCTGCGGCAAACCCGGCTGGGACTACGTTCTGATCGGGCGCAAAGATGAGACTGCCGCGCGGGATCTTCTGGCCCTGCAAAGCGATCTCAAGTGGGCGCTGCGCAAACTGCACGCGCCCAAGCCGCCGCGCACACCCCGCTAACTTTCCCAAATGCGATTTTTCGCGCTCGTCACAGTCTATCACAGCCCTGCGCGCGCCCCTGTGCCGGGCGCCGTGTCGGCGCGTTAACGTTTTGCGCCCTCTGAAAAGAGCACCGCCGCGATACCGACGCATTACAGGCGCAATACAGATGTTCCAAATCGGGTTAATTTCACCCTTTTTGCACAAATTGGAGCTTCAATCCGCCATTGCGCCTTGGCACTCCTGCTCAGAGCAGGTAACAGGCTCAGTCAAAGAGGTCAGCCAAGATGAAGACACAAGAGATGAACCGCGATTGGATCGCCACCGCCCGTACCCTGTCCCAAGCCCTGCCATATCTTCAGCGCTACACCGGCGCGACGGTGGTGATTAAGCTTGGTGGCCACGCCATGGGCTCTGATGAAGCGATGGATGATTTTGCCCGCGACGTGGTTCTGATGCGTCAGGTCGGCATCAACCCCGTGATAGTGCACGGCGGTGGCCCGATGATCAATGCGATGCTGGAACGCCTTGAAATCAAATCTGATTTTGTGAACGGCAAACGGGTGACCGATGCCGCCACAGTGGAAGTTGTGGAAATGGTGCTCTCCGGTGTGGTCAACAAACGCATCGTGCAGGCCATCAACCGTCAGGGCGGAAAGGCCGTGGGTCTCTCCGGCAAGGATGCCAACCTCATGGTCTGTGATCAGACCAACCCGGATCTGGGCTTTGTGGGCACCCCTGCCGATATGAACCCTGCGATTCTGCATGAACTCTTCGCCAATGACACCATCCCGGTGATCGCCCCCCTCGGCGCGGGCCGCAATGGCGAAACCTTCAACGTCAACGGCGACACCGCCGCAGGCGCCATTGCCGGCGCTCTGGCCGCCGATCGCCTGCTTCTGCTGACAGATGTGGCTGGCGTTAAAAATGCCGATGGCGATGTTCTGACAGAGCTGAAAGCCCAACAAATCCGCGATCTTACAGAAGAGGGCGTCATTGCCGGTGGCATGATTCCCAAGACAGAGACCGCACTGGCCGCCATCGACAAAGGCGTGCGCGCTGTGGTCATCCTCGATGGTCGCGCGCCGAATGCCTGCCTTCTGGAGCTCTTCACCGAACATGGCGCAGGCTCGTTGATCCGACAGGACTGACCCCTCTATCGAGCGCGCCATCTTCGAAGGTGACAGGGGTGGCGCGAGCTGGCAGGCTCTCTTCACGGCCATAGACCACCGTTAAGAGTAGACATGCACCTTGCTGAGATCGACAGACTGGCCCATGCACATGGGCTGCACATCATGGGCACGGCTCATCACAAAGGAGCGGTTGTTCTGCTGGGCACGGCCCCCGATTTCTGGCCGATCTTCAGCGCCTCTGCGGAAGCCCAGGATGGCTTGACTGACCCGATGGACCGCTGGTCCAAACGTGTGATCGGGGCCATCGCCCAAACGCTTGGAGCGACCGCACAGTTTCCTTCAGACGGCCCGCCCTTTCCCCCCTTTATCCGCTGGGCCTTTGACAGCAATCGCTTTTTCCAGAGCCCTGTCGGCATGCTCGTGCATGACACGGCTGGTATGATGATCTCGCTGCGCGGCGCTTTGCTGTTTGACGAAACCTTGCCGGACAGCACGCCAGTGCTGCAATCCTCCCCCTGCTCCCAATGCCCGGCACCCTGCTCCACCGCCTGCCCGGTCAATGCGCTCAGCGCCGACGCGGCGTATGATGTCGAAAAATGTCACAGCTTTCTGGATACAGAATCGAGTCAATCCTGCATGACGCGCGGCTGCATCGCCCGGCGCGCCTGCCCCCTGTCTGACGGTGCAGGCCGCAGCGACGCGCAATCCGCCTTTCACATGAGGGCCTTTCATCCATGAGCTGCATATTGATCCTGATGCGCCACGCCAAATCAAGTTGGTCAGATCCTTGGCAGGCGGATCATGCCCGCCCCCTGAACAAGCGCGGCCGCGCCTCTGCCAAAGCCCTGGCTGGGTGGATTAAAGACAACGCCCTGCTGCCAGACGAGGTGCTCTGCTCCACATCAGAGCGCACCCGCGAAACCCTTGCTCGCCTCGCCCTGACACCCAATACCGCGCCCCGCTTCGAAGAGCGCCTCTACCTCGCCGCCCCAAACACGATGTGGCAGCTGCTGACATCCGCCACCGGCAGCACAGTGCTGATGATCGGTCACAATCCGGGCATCGCCAGCTTCGCGGCAGAGCTTGCATCAAAGCCCCCAAAACATCTCCGTTTTCAGGATTACCCAACCGGCGCGACGACGGTGTTTCACTTTGATTGTGCCCACTGGCAAGAGATCCAACCACACACGGGGCAAATCCAAGCCTTTACCCTCCCCCGCGAGCTGCTGGCATGAGATCTGGCAAAAGAAAAAAGCCGCGATGCATCCATCGCGGCTTTTGTTACTTTCACTTCTCGCCTTCAGCGTCTCAGTGGCCGAGGATCTGGCTGAGGAACAACTTGGTCCGGTCGCTCTTGGGATTGTTAAAGAACTCTTCCGGCTCATTCTGTTCCACGATCTGCCCCTGATCCATAAAGATCACACGGTTCGCTACCTGACGGGCAAAGCCCATTTCGTGGGTCACACAGAGCATGGTCATGCCCTCTTCCGCGAGCTCGATCATGGTATCGAGCACCTCTTTGATCATCTCCGGATCAAGAGCGGAGGTCGGCTCGTCAAACAGCATGATACGCGGCTTCATGCACAGCGACCGCGCGATCGCCACACGCTGCTGCTGACCACCGGAAAGCTGGCCTGGATACTTCAGAGCCTGATCCGGAATTTTCACCTTCTCAAGGAAGTGCATCGCGATCTCTTCAGCTTCCTTCTTGGGTGTTTTCCGCACCCAGATCGGCGCCAACGTACAGTTTTCCAAAATCGTCAGATGCGGGAAGAGGTTGAAGTGCTGAAAGCACATGCCAACTTCTGAGCGGATCTTATCGATGTTTTTCAGATCACTGGTCAGCTCCGTACCATCCACGACGATATCCCCGGACTGGTGCTCTTCCAGGCGGTTGATACAGCGGATCAGCGTGGATTTACCGGAGCCAGACGGCCCCGCAATCACAATACGCTCACCTTCATTGACGGTCAGGTTGATGTCGCGCAACACGTGGAACGACCCGTACCACTTGTTCATGTTAGAGATTTGGATCGCAACCTGATCGCTCACCTGCATTTTGGAGCGGTCGATTGCGCGGTCAGACATAAGTTCAGACATAGGTGAACTCCTTCTTAGTGGCCTTTGTGCAGCTTGCGCTCAAGCCACTGGGAATATTGAGAAATGCCGTAGCAGACGACAAAGAACAGAAGCGCGGCAAATCCGAAAAGCTCCCAATACACGCCGTTCCACTCCGTGGAGGCGAGGATGGGGCCACGGATCATACCAACCAGATCAAACATGGAAATCACCGACACGAGCGTCGTATCCTTGAACAGGCCAACGGCCACGTTCACGATGCCCGGGATCGAGATCTTCAACGCTTGTGGCAGAATGATCAGCCGCATGGCTTGTGGGTAATCCAGACCAAGGCTGTCTGCGGCCTCATATTGTCCCTTCGGAAGCGCTGCGAGCCCGCCGCGGATCACCTCAGCGATATAGGCTGCGGAGAACATGGTGATCATAATCACCACACGCAGGAACAGGTCAACTGTGCTCTCTGGTGGGAAGAAATACGCCAGCATCACCGAAGCCACAAACAGCAGTGTGATCAGAGGCACACCCCGAATGAACTCGATGAAGACCACGCAGATCCCCTTGATCAGAGGCATGTCTGACTGACGCCCCAGCGCAAGCGCAATGCCCAGCGGGATGGACAGCGACACACAGGTCACCCCCAGCATCAGGTTCAACATGAACCCACCAAGGTCACGTGACGGCACCGCAGGCAGCAACGCATTGTCAGAGGCCCCATCCGGGATCAGCGCGCCCCCAACTGTCCAGACAACCAGAGCGACCGCAATCCCCCCGAAAAATCCAACCGCGAAAGAAGAGCGACCAAACTTCTGAAACACGACGGCCGCAGCCACAAAGCCAACAAAGACCACCAGAGGCGCCAGGATAGTGCCACCCCAAATGAGCCAGAAGGCAATGAAAGGGTACACGGCCGTGAACAACAGCAGTTTGCGCGGCAGATCAAAGAACAGCACAGGCGCAATCGCCACCAGCATCAGCACAAAGGCCAGATTCGGGCGCCAATAGGCGTCAGCCGGATATTTGAAACCGTAAATCAGCTGATGCCACCGCTCGGTCAGTACAGAGAAACAAGCGCCGGTTTTGCCCTGCAAAACCTCGCGACATTCCGACAGAGAGCTGGTTGTCCAGATCCCGTTGAAAATCCACGGCAGGGTCGCCGCCAGCACCAGATAGATCAGATACAGCGCCACAACGGTCAGCACACCATTGGTCACGCTGGAAAACAGGTTTTCGCGCAGCCATTTGACCACACCCGTTTCGCGCGCAGGCGGCGGGCTTTGTGGGATCACTTCTGTGGCGACAAAAGCGACAGAGTTGTTTTGAGAGTCAGACATGTCTCAGCGCTCCTTCAGTTTCACAGAAGAGTTGTAGATGTTCATCGCCATCGAAATCAGCAGAGAGGCTGTGAGATAGAACAGCATCAGCAAAAGCACACACTCAATGGCGCGACCTGTTTGGTTGAGCGTAATGCCTCCCAAAGTCGCCGTGATATCCGCATAGCCCACCAGAATGGCCAGAGAGGTATTCTTGGTGATGTTGAGATAGTTGGAAATCAACGGCGGAATGATCACACGCAGCGCCTGTGGCAAGATCACGAGGTTCATCACGCGATTGGCACGCAAACCCAAAGCGGCAGCCGCCTCAGTTTGGCCTTTAGAAACCGCCTGAATACCCGCACGCACGTTCTCGGCAATGAAGGCACCGGTGTAGATCGACAGCGCGAACCACAGCGCAATCAATGGGCCACCAATCTTGATACCGCCCTTAAAGTTGAAGCCCTTCAGCGCGGGGATCTCCCAGGACAGGCCCATAATCACCATGAGCAGCACAAATGGCACCAGCCAAATTGCCAGCTTGATCCACAATGTGTTTGGTCGCTGCCCTGTCATCTCCTGTTTCTGGTTCGCCCAGCGGGTCACGCTCCGGGCACCAATCCAGGAGCCGATCAAACCCGCGATGACCAGAAGCCAATTGAGTGTTGGGTTGCCAAAAATGCCGTTCTCAAACCAAGGCATGGGGATGTAGATCCCGCGATTGGTGAACGCGAACCTATCAAACAGCATGCTTGAGGTCGCATTGTCCCCGCGGAAGGCACGCGGCCCCGGCATCACCGATGTCATGATCGTGTAGATAATCAAAATCCAGATCAGTA
Organism: Shimia marina; assembly: GCF_001458175.1. GTDB lineage: Bacteria > Pseudomonadota > Alphaproteobacteria > Rhodobacterales > Rhodobacteraceae > Shimia > Shimia marina. The sequence goes on along the minus strand of NZ_CYPW01000004.1, from coordinate 112,791 downwards.
CGGGAATGTTGCGGAAGATTTCGACGTAAAACGCCATCACCTTGGACACAAGCCAGTTGTTGGACAGACGCAGCACACCGGCGATCACACCAAACACCGTTGCCGTGATACAAGCCAAAAAGGCGACCAGCAGCGTGTTCAAAATTCCAACCAGCGCAGCGCGCGCATGCGAGGATTGGCTGTCGTACTCAACCAATCTCTGGTTAATATCATATCCCGCAGGGTCAGACATGAAGCTCAAAGAGATGTTGAGACCAGCAGCGCGCAGGTTCTGAGCCAGGTTGCCCCCCAGTTCCCAGATCGCAAGCGCAAGCACAATCGCTGCAATCGCCTGGAAGGTGAGGCTGCGGTACCGGGTGTCATTGAGGAGCATAGATAGCCGAAACGACTCCCTAGGAGGGTCGGTCAAATTGGTCATATAGGATCTTCCCCGTTCGTCGGCCTTTTTATGCGGCGTCTCAATGCGCCATGGCCGATTATTGTTGTTGGGTCATAAAAGCGAAAAGGGCGCGGAGTGTCCCGCGCCCTTTCCGTGATGTGTTTAGCGGAAGGGCGGAGAGTAGATCAGGCCGCCATCTGTCCACTGAGCGTTCAGGCCACGGGCCAGACCGATCGGGGTGGATTCACCGATGTTGCCTTCAAAAAGCTCGGCATAGTTACCGCCAGCCATGATGGCTTTCTTCGCCCAGTCAGCGTCCAGACCCAGCATCTCACCCAGAGTGCCTTCGGTGCCCAGCAGACGGTTCACTTCAGGGTTATTGGTACCTGCGGCCATCTCACCGATGTTCGCGGAGGTCACGCCCAGCTCTTCTGCAGTGATCAGAGCATTCAGAGACCAGCGTACCACGTCACCCCAGTTGTCGTCGCCATGACGTACCAGCGGGCCGAGCGGCTCTTTGGAGATGATTTCTGGCAGCAGGATATGCGCTGCTGGATCTTCAAACGTCGCACGTGTCGCCGCCAGGCCGGATGCGTCGGTGGTATACACGTCACAAGCGCCAGACAGGTACTGCTGCTGAGATTCAGCGTTGGTTTCTACTGGTACCGGCTCATAGCTGATGTTGTTGGAGCGGAAGAAATCCGCCAGGTTCAGCTCGGTGGTGGTGCCGGTCTGGATACATACGGTCGCGCCGTCCAGTTCCTTCGCGGAGGACACGCCCAGCTCTTTTGGCACCATGAAGCCCTGGCCGTCATAGTAGTTCACGCCAACGAAGGTGAACTTCAGGTCAACGTCGCGGCTGAAGGTCCAGGTGGTGTTACGGGCCAGCATATCAATCTCGCCGGACGCCAGCGCGGTGAAGCGGGTCTTACCGGTGGTTGGAACAAACTCAACCGCTTTTGGGTCTCCCAGCACAGCAGCAGCAACCGCGCGGCAGATGCCGACATCAAAGCCGCCCCACTCGCCATTGGCGTCAGGTGCTGCAAAGCCAACCAGACCGGTGGTCACACCACAGTTCAGCTTGCCGCGTGCTTTAACGTCATCGAGCGTGCCAGCGGCAGCTGCACCGGCCGCCAGGCCCGCAACAGTCAACGCACCAAAAACTACGGATTTTTTCATTTTTACCTCTTCCTGTTTACCCACCCTTTGAAGGTGGTTTTAGGCCACTCCCGGCCGTAGATAGATGCTCAGAGACAACACCCCCCTCACATCAAGGGCAGTGTGATCCCATTCATCGCCAAACGTCAAGAGGTCCATCACGGAATACAATCAATGCCGCCTCAAAAGGCCTGAGCACGCTTCCGGGCACAATGTTTGATTAGGTTTTGGCCATTTTGAAAAAGGCATAAGCATTTGTGAATGCTTCAAATTTCTTACCTGCCTCAACCGCAGCCTCTTCGTCGCGGCCCCACTGCTCTTCTTGCCAGCGCTCATCCACACGCGACAGCTCCCAAAGCGCGTCAATATCCATAAAATCACGGGCTGCAGCGAATCCGAGGATCAGCGAACCGGAGATCCCCACGAGATCGTGAAAGGCTGCGAGTTCAAAGTTATCAAAGCCATGCACCTCTTGGCGCAACAGCTCCAGCGCGCCTTCGTCTTGGGGTTGAAACATCACCCCAGCAACAGAGGTCAACTGCGCACCCAGTTCTTCTGCGGCCCAGAGCAAAAGCGGATCCCAAGCCTCCGCCTGTCGCGCAATCAATTCCGCCGGAGAGGTCGCGCGGTAGCACAACAGATCACTGCCGCCATATTCGGCCAACATATCAGCCACTTCCGCATGCTGGACGGCAACTTTATCAATCGCTGCGTTGGCTGCGCGTGTCACCGGCATCGTCGTTGGGTCAATCTCCCCCTCTTGCGCCTCCCACTCCGCCGCCATGGCTTGCGCCATGGCCTCGGTTGGCACAACCAACGCCGCTTTGGCGGGGGTTTTCACCGCGCGCCCATCAAGGAAAACGCCGAAGCCTCCGTCAACCGCCTGCCAGCTGGTCTCTTTCCAAAACCGTTTCTTTGCCCAACCGCTCATCATTGATGCTCCCAAATGCCCGTCAATGTGTCCTCAAGCTCTTGAAAGCTTGCCACAATTTTCTGTGCCGCGCGCAGCTCTGCGTTGGGGTGATAGCCCCAATCCACACCAATGCCCGTCACACCGGCCGCCGCTGCCATATCCATGTCATAACTGGTGTCGCCAATCATCACCGCGTCCTGCGCCGCAACACCCGCTTCCGCCAGCGCAGTCTCAATCATAGAGGGATGGGGTTTGGAAGGATGATCGTCTGACACCTGCGTGGTCACAAAAACTCCTTTCAGATCATGGCCCTCAATCAGCTTGTCCAGACCACGCCGGGATTTGCCAGTGGCCACGCCCAACACAACATCTTCGCGGGTATTCAGGCGCATCAACGTCTCTCGCGCGCCCTCAAAAAACGGAGAGGACTGCGCCACCCCCAAAGCCGCACGGCGCTGCATATAGCCCGCCTTGTAGCCCTCAACCAAACGCGCCCGCAGGTCCGGCGCCCCTTCGGGATAGAGCTTGAAGATCGCCGCATCCAACGACAGCCCGACAATGCCCAATGTCGCTTGCCGCGCAGGCGGTGTCAGCCCTTCCCCCGTAAAAGCCAGATCCATGGCTTCCACGATCAGGCCCTGACTGTCCACCAGCGTGCCATCGACATCAAAGATAACCAGCTTCAGCCGCATATCATCACCTCATTCCCCTGCCGTGCGCCGCCTCTCAGCTCCGCAAAGGCGGCCCGCTGCAGCCACCAACACCACGTCTAGCGCAGGCTCTCAAACGGATCCTCCGCCGCCAGATCCTCGGTCCAGCCAAAGGTGTCCCAGGTCAGCTTCATATGATCGGGCAGGCCCGCTGTGACGGTCACATGCTTGCGCGTCACCGGATGTTCAAAGGACATCGAGCGCGCATGCAGGTGCAGCTTGTTGGAAATGATCCCACCAAGCTTGGCCCCCCAGCCATCACCAAGGTTCTCCTGACCAGAGCCGCCATATTTGCCATCGCCCACAATGGGGTGGCCAATTTCAGCCATATGCGCCCGCAACTGGTGGCTGCGTCCGGTGATCGGTTCCATCGCAACCCAGGCCGCACGCCCGGCCACACGGTAGAGCGTTGCATATTGCGTGATCGCCCGTTTGGCACCCGGTGTCCGGTCCACCTCACGCGGATGCACGGCAATCATCTTCTCGCCTTCGCCCCGCGCGCCATGGCCAGCGGCCTTGACCAGACCATATTTGATCTCGCCCAGATAGGGCGTTGGCACCCCAGCAACCACAGCCCAGTAGATTTTACGGGTCTGCTTGTGTCGGATCGCCTCAGTCAGCGCCTGCGCCACCGCCCGCGTGCGCGCCAGCAACAAAACCCCAGAGGTGTCCTTATCAAGACGATGCACCAGACGCGGTTTCTCCTCAAAGCCAAACCGCAGTGCCTCTGCAAGCCCATCCACATGACGGGTCTGTTTGCTGCCCCCCTGCGTCGGCAGTCCCGGAGGTTTGTTAAGCGCAATGATCTGATCATCGCGATAGATCACACAGCTCTGGATCAGCTTTTCATCCGCAGCAGAGACCTTGGGCTTGGCAGGCATCGCTGGCTTCTCTCCCGGAGCAGGCAAAGGCGGCACCCGCACAGATTGCCCCTCCTGCACGCGGCTGTTGGCCTTGACCCGACCCCCATCCACGCGGATTTCGCCCTTGCGGCACATCTTTTCAATCTGCCCCTGCCCCACATGCGGAAAACGCCGTTTGAACCACCGGTCCAACCGCTGCTCTCCTTCATCCGCATCCACGGTCACAGTCTGTACTCGGCTCATGCCAAAATTCCTCGTGTCACAACCATCCCCAGCATCAGCGCGCCCACCGCGCCCGCCACGGACAGCCCTACATAGAGCGTCGCAGTCCCATAGGCACCGCGCTCCATCAAAGTCACCGTTTCCAGCGAGAACGCCGAAAACGTCGTAAACCCGCCAAGCAGCCCGGTCATGATCAAAGGGGATAAATGCGTCAGACCACGCTGTGCAGCCAGCACCACAAAAGCGCCCATCAGAAAAGAGCCCACCACATTCACCGTCACGATCGCCAGCGGAAAACCCTGCCAGAGCCCCTGCCCGACAAGCCGTATCACGCCAATGCCGACAAGATAGCGCAACGCGGCGCCCACCGCACCGCCCAAGGCCACATATACAAGGTTCAAAATCATCCAGCGTCTCTGTGCGCTTTGCCCCGCAATGTCAAGAAAACCCCTGCTTCATTTGACTGTAAATATCCCGGGGAGGAGGCACAGCACCGCTGTGCCGGAGGGGCTGGCCCCTCCTCAGCCCTGCCGCTTGCTGCGCAGTTTCGCGAAATACTCCATGCGCCGTTTCAACTCGCGCTCATAGCCACGCTCCACCGGCGTATAGAGCACCGGGCGTTTGATCCCTTCCGGGAAATAGTTCTGTCCCGAAAACCCATCTTCTGCGTCATGGTCATACTGATAGCCCTCGCCATAGCCCTGATCCGCCATCAGAGAGGTCGGCGCGTTCAGGATATGTTTGGGCGGAGGTTCTGATCCGGTCTTCTTGGCCAAGGCCCGCGCCGCCTTATAGGCTGCATAGCCTGCGTTGGTCTTGGGAGCGAGCGCGAGATAAATCACCGCCTGCGCCAGCGCCAACTCACCTTCCGGACTGCCCAGCCGCTCATAGGTCTCCCAGGCATTCAGACAGACCCCCTGCGCCTGCGGATCAGCCAGCGCAATATCCTCACAGGCCATACGGGTGATCCGACGCGCCAGAAAGCGCGGGTCTTCGCCCCCTTCCAGCATGCGCGCATACCAATACAGCGCCGCCTCCGGGTCTGAGCCACGCACAGATTTATGCAATGCAGAAATCAGGCTGTAATGCTCATCGCCAGATTTGTCGTATTTCGCCGCCCGCCGCATCAGCCGCGTCGCCAGCGCATCGCTGTCAAGCTTCCCCGGCACCGACCAGGCCATGACCTGTTCAATCAAATTGAGCAAGGCACGGCCGTCGCCATCCGCCATTTCCAAAAGCGCCTCGCGCGCCATGCCATCCAGTGGCAACGCTTTGCCAACCTCTTGTTCCGCGCGCTGCGCGAGATGCTCCAGATCGGCCAGCGACAGCCGCTCCAGCACCAGAACCTGTGCACGAGAGAGCACCGCCGCATTCAACTCAAAAGACGGGTTCTCCGTTGTGGCCCCCACCAGAAGAATGGTGCCATCTTCCATATGAGGCAAAAACCCATCCTGCTGGGCTTTGTTGAAGCGGTGGATTTCATCCACAAACAACAGCGTGCCTTTGCCGTTGGCACGCCGCAGCTTGGCCGCTTCAAAGACTTTGCGCAGCTCCGGAACTCCGGTGAAAATCGCGCTGATCTGCACAAAATGCAGATCCGTCTCATCCGCCAGAAGCCGGGCAATCGTGGTTTTGCCCACACCCGGCGGCCCCCAGAAAACCAGCGAGCTGAGGGAGCCTGACGACAGCATCACCCCCAAAGGCGCCTCCGCGCCCAGAACCTGCTGCTGTCCAATCACCTCTCCCAAAGCCTTGGGCCGCAGTCGATCGGCCAGCGGCCGGGGCGCTTCACCTTGCGCCACCACACCATTGTCCGCAGAGGGGCTATCAAACAGATCCGCCATACCGCCGGTCCTTACAGTCTAAACCGCATGACAACGCGCTGGGTGCCGCGCTGCACTTCCAAAGTCAGCCGCTTGCGCGCATCGCGCAGCGCTTTTTCGGCGTCTTTTGTTGTCACAATCGGCGTGCCGTCGATTTCACGCAGTACGTCCCCAGCCCCAAGGCCCAGACGCGCGCCCACATCGCCGGGCGTTTCAACCACCACGCCTTCAAGGTTCAGCGGCAGACCAAATTCTCCCAGCACCGCCGGGTTGATGTTGGACATCACCATCCCGGGAATGGCTGACCGCCGCCCGGTCTCCACCGTCTCGCGCGCAGGCGTGTCAGGCGCAACAGCCATCTTCACCACCCGCGTTTGCACCTCGCCATCCCGTACCATTTCCACATTCACATCGCTGCCAAGCCCGGCCACAGACATGCGGAAAATCATCTCCGCAGGAGTATTCACCGGCAAACCATCGAGCGCCACAATCACATCACCCGGCTCCATACCTGCGGCCAGAAAGGGACTCGCGTCATGCAGCGCAGAGACCACAATGCCGCCCGCGCGCCGCAGCCCCAGACCTTCGGCCATATCCGCATCCACGGGCTGACCAAACATGCCCGCCCAAGGCCGCTGAAAACTCTCAAAGCCGCTGCGAGCCTGCTCGACAAATTGCGCCACAAGCCGCGCGGGGATCGCAAAACCGATCCCATTCGAGCCGCCAGAACGCGTCAGAATAGAGGTGTTAATGCCAATCAGATCACCGTTGACGTCAATCAGCGCACCGCCAGAATTGCCCGGGTTGATCGCCGCATCGGTCTGAATGAAATAGCCACGCGCATTGCCCGTCGCCACGCCGGAGCGCGCCAGCCCTGAGACAATCCCGCTGGTCACAGTCTGCCCGACCCCAAAGGGGTTGCCAATCGCCATCACCAACTCGCCCACATCCACATTGTCGCTGTCACGCAATGTGAGAAACGGCAGACCCTCCGCATCCTTCAGCTTCAGAATGGCCAGATCGCTCTCTTCATCCGACAAAAGCACTTCGGCGGTGTATTCCGTCCGATCATTGAGCTGAACCCGAATATCCGTCGACATGCCCACCACGTGATAGTTGGACACGACAATGCCATCCTCTGACAGGATCACACCAGACCCCAGCGAGTTTTCAACCCGCGGCTGACTATTGCCAAAGCCCCGGAAGAATTGGTCAAAAAACGGATCCCCCGTAAAAGGGCTCTGACGCACCTGCACAATCTGCTTGGCAAAAATATTCACCACCGCCGGAGCCGCTTCTTTCACCAGAGGCGCAAACCCAAGGGAAATTTCCGCCTGTGATTGCGGAATTTTTGTCTCCGCCATCAGCGGTGTCGCCACCGCTAGAACACAGGCGATCAACGCAGAACGGATCATGCAAAGTCCTCTCTTTGGTCCAGCCTCAGATATGCGCAGCCGTTACCGTGATTGCAAGCGCGCTCCCGTCGCTGATCAAGGCAGAAAATCCGCGTCATATCCCTGAGCAGCCAGATCACCGCCCTGTGCAAGTATGGCCCCCAAGCGGCCAATCTCATCCGCACATTTGGCCCCCGCACCATTGCCGCCCGTTAACACCACACTGCGCTCAGACGCCGAATAGATCAAAGGCTTGCCAGATGGGCTGAAGGAGGTGACACAGCTGCCATGGCGCACACCGCGACAGGCCAATCCGGGCATCAGATCCTGCAATTGCGCAGCCAGCATTGCCGCCACAGCCGCATCGCCGCCTCCGCGGAACCAGTCCTTGAGTTCCGCAACCGTGTCCAGAGCATGATCCTCAGGATCCCCGCCGATTTTGAGATAGGTCTTCCCATCTGGATAGGGCACCGGGGGCAACACATAGCTGTCCCGATCCGTGCCCGGCGGCACATAGACCAGCGATGGCATCTCTTGCAGCCGCCGCGCTTCTGCCGCATCGATCTCCAGAAAGGCAATGGTGCGCGCATAAGATGTGAGAGGCACAGGCGCGGGCAACAGTGTGTCTGCTTTGGAGAATGCCCCGCAGGCGATCACCACCCGCGCGGCCTTGAAACGCGCACCATTGGCGCAGCGCACCTCCACATGGGCCGCGCTCTCCGCCACTCCGACAGCTTCTGTCTGATACCAAATCACCCCATTGGCTTGCGCCAGCGCAATTTCCGCAGCCACATGCGCACGCGGATTGATCCAGCCGCCGTCGCGCTCATAAAGCGCGCGCACCCCGTCTGGGAAGGAGAAAAACGGGAAGCGCGCCTTCAAACCCTGCCCCTGATAGCTTTCATAGACCGTGCCGAGGTCATCCGCCACGGCAACCGTATCGCGTATAAAGGCGCTGCCCACACCCTCTTCAACGCCCGCCATCAAGGCCCCCACCGGATGGAACACCGGCTTTGCCGCCGCGCCCTCCAACACCGGGTAGCGGGTCATGGCCACATCGGCAAACCGCGCCCAATCCCGGTCGCTGGCCAGACGGCGCGTGATCCGCGCCTCATCATAGTGGCTGCCAAACACGCCGCTGTGAGTTGCGCCGTCGGCGGGTTCAGCCGGGCCAACCAACACAACATCCGCCCCCATCTCTGCCAGATGGCGCGCGCAAGCACTGCCCCAGAGCCCCGCCCCAATCACGATCACATCACATGCCATGGTGCCACTCCCTCAAGTTGACGGCGCAACCATGGCGTGCTCTCGAAAAAAACGCCATGGGCAAACACAAATCCTCAAACAAAAAGACCCCCGCCATTCTGGCAGGGGTCCAGGCATCTGGTTGATCCAGATGGAGATTATTCTTCGGCGGCGTCTTCCGCTGCCACGCGGGCCTTGTCGGCCGCGCCTTTTGCATCAACGTCACGATCCACAAATTCGATGATCGCCATCGGCGCCATGTCACCATAGCGGAAGCCGGCTTTCATGATGCGGATGTAACCACCTTTACGCTCTGCGTAACGTGGGCCCAGAACGTCGAACAGTTTTGCAACATACTGATCTTCTTTCAGACGTGCAGCCGCCTGACGACGGGCGTGCAGGTCACCACGCTTTGCAAGCGTGATCAGCTTTTCAACGATCGGGCGCAGTTCTTTTGCCTTAGGCAGGGTGGTTTTGATCTGTTCGTGTTCGATCAAGGAACCCGCCATGTTGGCAAACAGGGCTTTACGGTGTTCGTGAGTACGGTTCAGGCGGCGATAGCCACGAGCATGACGCATTTGATGTCTCCTAATTCGCGTTTTGCTTTGTCAGACCAGTGATGCGTGTCACCGGTTCACCTTGGGGCGGAAAGCCCAGTCTTCCCCGGCACATCCGGGCATTTGTCTGTGAAGGTGCGCAATGAATGCGCACCCTACGTAGGGTGTGCCCTCTGGGCGCACCTTTAGAAGTTGTCTTCGAACTTCTTGGCCAGATCTTCGATGTTGTCTGGTGGCCAGTCCTCGACGTCCATGCCGAGGTGAAGCCCCATGCCGGACAGCACTTCTTTGATCTCGTTCAAAGACTTGCGGCCGAAGTTCGGGGTGCGCAGCATCTCTGCTTCGGTCTTCTGGATCAGATCGCCGATGTAGACAATGTTGTCGTTCTTCAGGCAGTTCGCAGAGCGTACAGACAGTTCCAGCTCGTCCACTTTCTTCAGCAGAAGCGGGTTGAACTCCAGACCATCATCTTCTTCCTGACGGCCCGCAGATTCTGGCTCATCAAAGTTCACGAAGATGGACAGCTGATCCTGCAGAATGCGCGCAGCAAAAGCCACGGCATCTTCAGGGGTGATGGAACCATCGGTTTCCACTTTCATGGTCAGCTTGTCATAGTCCAGCACCTGACCTTCACGGGTCGGCTGCACGTCATAAGACACTTTCTTGACCGGGGAGTAGATCGCATCAATTGGCATCAGACCAATAGGCGCATCTTCCGGCTTGTTCTTGTCTGCAGAGACATAGCCTTTGCCGGTGTTCACAGTCAGTTCAACATAGAGGTCTGCGCCGTCATCCAGGTGACAGATCACATGCTCTTTGTTCAGCACTTCGATGCCTGCGCTGTCAGAGATGTCCGCAGCAGTGACCGCACCCGGACCTTTTGCATTGATGGACAGACGCTTAGGGCCTTCCACTTCCATGCGCAGGGACACGCCCTTCAGGTTCAGGATGATGTCGGTCACGTCTTCACGCACACCGGCAACAGACGAAAACTCATGCAGTACGTTGTCGATCTGAACGCTGGTGATGGCCGCGCCTTGCAGCGAGCTCATCAGAACGCGGCGCAGCGCGTTGCCCAATGTCAGACCAAAGCCACGCTCCAGCGGCTCTGCCACAACAGTGGCCTGGCGCGCAGGGTCGTTGCCCGGCTTTACTTCAAGCTGGGTCGGCTTGATCAATTCTGCCCAATTCTTGTGGATCATGCGTCCCTCCATTCTTGTCTGGCTCCCATGTTCCAAATGAACCAGACGCCCGAGGTTTCAAAATGACGAAATGGGGCCGTGCAAAAACACGCGGCCCCAAAGGAATTCTGTGTCGCTTAGACGCGGCGGCGCTTTGGAGGGCGGCAGCCGTTGTGTGCGATCGGGGTCACGTCACGGATGGATGTGATGTTGAAACCGATTGCAGCCAGAGCGCGCAGCGCGGATTCACGGCCAGAACCTGGGCCCTGAACTTCCACTTCCAGCGTCTTCACACCGTGATCCTGCGCTTTTTTGCCTGCGTCTTCTGCAGCCATCTGAGCGGCATATGGGGTGGACTTACGGGAGCCCTTGAAACCCATGGAACCAGCGGAGGACCAGGAGATCGCGTTGCCCTGAACGTCAGAGATCAGGATCTTGGTGTTGTTGAACGAGGAGTTCACATGCGCAACACCAGAAGCAATGTTCTTACGCTCTTTTTTCTTCGTACGAGTCTTATCGCGTGCCATTGATCAAACCCTCCCTTACTTCTTCTTGCCGGCGATCGGCTTCGCAGGACCTTTACGGGTACGTGCGTTGGTGTGGGTACGCTGACCGCGGACCGGGAGGTTACGACGATGGCGCAGACCGCGGTAGCAGCCGAGATCCATCAGACGTTTGATGTTCATCTGCACTTCACGACGCAGGTCACCTTCAACAGTGAAGTTCGCATCGATGTGCTCGCGAATGGACAGAACTTCTGCATCAGACAGCTCGTTCACACGACGGGTTTCGTCGATGTTCACGGCAGTGCAGATTTCTTTGGCAGAGGCTGGGCCAATACCAGTGATATAAGTCAGGGCGATCGGGACCCGTTTGTGGGTCGGGATGTTTACGCCGGCAATACGTGCCACGTGTCACTTTCCTTTTCGTTGCGGTTCCGTCATTCCAGAACCTTTTTTCACAACACTGAACAGTGACAACGATGTCAGCGCGCTCAGTATTTAAGATATGATCATGTGAACGGACTACCCGCGCACAATTCGATTCTCTTGCGAGATAGCGTCAAGTAGTGGCGCAGGCCACGCACGTCAAGCGCAGATCGCGCATTGATCCGGAATTCACTTCGCAACAGTGATCTCTGGAAAGGTCCACGTCCCGTCAATCACTTCGGGCGCGGGTTGATACAAACGCACGGCGTAGTTCCAGCCCTCCATGATCGGCAGGCAATTGACCCGCCCGTCCTCACAAGCGCCGAAATGTACGGTCATCGACCCGTCCGTGTTGACCTCCCCCGTGACAGAATTAATCACATACACGCCAAGATTATTCTCCTCAAAGAAACCGGCCGCGTTATATAGGCTGACAGACCAAAATGCGCCCACAGGAACCTTGGCAGGGACCTCAATTTTATACGCCCCCAGCGCCAGACCAGGTTCGACATTCAGATAAAATGCCTGTTCCTCCGGCAAACCACCCCAGCCAAACCCGGTTCCCAGCAAATGCCTCACAGGATCAACCGCGTCCTTTGAGCCAAATGTGCCTGCGCTGTCAGGAGCAAACCGTGCAAGCTCCAGCACAGCACTCAAAACTTCGTCGAAAGCAATCTTATCATAGTGTGGATCATCAAAAGGGCGGGCTGAATTGGCCTGCAGTTTGACCCCGTCCTGCAAGGCAGTCACCTTGGCTATGTCGTCGGGGTCTTCCGAGTCAACGAGATACCGAAACAACAGGACCACATAAGGCGTATCAAATTGATCTACCTTCAGATCATAGGTGCCACCGCCCAGGAACACCTCGTTAACGTAGTGGTCCTGATTAACCACCTGAACCGAAACATAGCGGTCTCCGGTCTCCGGCACGGTCAATACCGCCCCTTCCGAAATATCGACCACTGCCATGCTATAGAGTGTATCCCGATTCATGCGGATCGTTGGCTGCATATCCAGCGGTGTGGGTTCGCGCACATGAAACAGCTTGTTAATGCCCCCGGAGTTCACCAGATACTTTCGAAACTCGATATCCGTCGCAGCGCGGACAAAATTATCAATGGTAACAGGAGTCGTTTCCGCAACAGAACCAGAGGCTGCAAGAGTCAAAGCGGACGTTACGAGGAGCATTTTCAGCGACAGGTTCATAACTCTCTCCAAACAAAAATACGCGCATTGGCTAGATCAGTAGCCTGTCGAAGACCCGCGTTCAATTACCAAGAGAGGTGACCTCAGGACCGCTAAGGCCATCCTGTGTCTCGGCACACAGATCGCGATCAACGAACATTGCAGCCTCTGAGGGCGACACCCTACACTTGTGGGGACGACTCGCCTCCCCCCCCTATCGGCGACGCGTTTAAATCTGCATCGCCTGCAACTGCCCGCCCAGCCGCTCGATCAAAGCCGTGTCCTGTCCACCTATGATCACATAATCATGCACGCCATCCGTCCACTGCGCTGCGCTCAGACCTTCAAGTTCCAGGGTCGCGATCTGATCTGACGGGGCTGTGGCCTCTTTCTTTTCGATGATGCAGAAGGCGATCGGCACCCCGGTTGGCGTGGCAAAGGCCAGCTGCACCAAGGGCCGCCCCTTGAAGCTCAGCACCTGTCCACGTTTGTAGGTGACATCTGCCAATCCCTCCAACTGCGCCAGATCAATGTCTTTGCCCACCGCATCAGACACACGCGCCAACTCGCTGCGCAGGGCCTCCTGCGGCTGATCAATGGCCGCAAGCGTCGCTGGGCTATAGAGCGCCTGATAGGCCGCCACATAGGCCATCCAGCCTTTGGGCGCTTCCACCTCCTGCTGCCAGTGCCCCGCACCGAAACCAACCACCAGCGCCACACAGGCCGCCGCCACCGTTCCCCACACAGGCACAGCCGCCGCGGCCGCGCGCCCGCGCGCAGGGGCTGCTTCAGGCATGGTAAAAACGGGCGGTTCCAGCAGCGCGAAGCTGTCCTTCAGGGCCTCTACATCCAACCGCAGATGATCAAGCCGCCGCCGCACATCTGCCTCCCGACGCAAGCCCGCCTCAATACGGCCAATGGTTGCCGGATCCGCCTCCCCATCCAGATAGGCAACCAGATCTTCATCAGAGATCATTTCATTTTGCATCGCTCACACCTTCTTGGTCGCGAAACTTTTGGCTCAAACGCCCTCGCGCGGTGGCAAGGCGGCTCATAACGGTGGCCAGCGGAATCTCCAGAAGCTCCGCTGCCTCCTTATAGGAATAGCCCTCGATATAGACCAAAAACACGGTCTCTCGTTGGGCTTCCGGCAGGTCAAGCACCGCTTGGAGCACTTCCCGCCGGTCATAATCACGCTCCGGATTTTGCCCAGGATCTGCGATCTCTTCGGCATCAACCACCGACAGACCACCCTGCTTACGCACCTGCGCCTTGCGCAGTTCACTCACCCAGAGGTTCCGCGTGATCCGAAAAACCCATCGGTCCAAATGTGTGCCCGATTGAAACTGACGCGCTCGCTCCATCGCACGCAGGCAGGCCGCCTGCGCCAGATCATCTGCGCCATCCCGCGTCCCTGACAGGGAATAGGCATAGCGCCACACGCGCGGAAAAATCTGGGGCAAGCCCGCCTCAACCTCACCTTGAGCTGAGCGCCGCTTCCATGGGGTCAACATCTAGAGTGTCACCTGACTGTTTGCTTTACTGTTCGCTCTGCTCACTCTGCAAATAGGCCAGGAGATCGTCAATCTGATCTTGCTTTTTCAATCCAGGAAACGCCATCGACGTGCCCGGCACAAATGCCTTGGGCTTACTCAGAAAGGCGGAAAGTGCCTCATCGTCCCAGACAATGCCTGCCTCCTGAAGCGCACTAGAGTAGCGAAAGCCTTCTACTGCGCCTGCCTCAGCCCCCAAAACACCATACAATGTCGGACCCACTTTGTTCTGCCCTTCTTTAAGGCTGTGACAGGCTTTGCATTTTTTGAAAACCTTTTTTCCTGCCTTGGCATCCCCCTCCGCGAAGGCCATGCCCCCGCCCAGAGTCAGAACCAAAGCCACCATGGCCGTCTTGTGCATTTCCAAATTCTCCTTGCGAAAGGCGCGCGGCAAATGCCCCGCGCCCGTGGCTCAGTAGCTCAGCGGCTTATTTCGCAAAAACCATGCGAACGGTCACCGGTGTCACCCGCGTGATGCTGTCCAGGCTTGCCAGCTCCTTAAGCTTGTCGACACCGGCCGTGATGCCCAAATCTTCGGTGGAGAGCATGATCATGTTTGCGGTGGTCACCAGCACGCGATCTTCAGCAATGCGCGCCACAAACAGCTCCGCCTCCACATCGGCTTCTACGCCAACAAGGCTCAGCACCCCTTCAAAATCCACAACAGTGGTGTCGCCAACCTTCAGGTCATGCACCTCATCAAAGTCGATTTCACCATTAAGCTGCGCCTTAGCATCCGCCGCCTTGAACACATGCTCAATCATGCGCTCGTTGCGGATATCAATGTTGGTTTCAATGGAAGACAGCGCAATGGACACAGCCACTTCACCCTTCTCATTCACCTTGCCGGTCACCCCGTCAAAAGTGTGCACTTCGCCAAATTCATTGCCTTTGATCGAGCCAAAAGCGATCACGCTTTCCGCTTCCACAGCCGACCATTTTTCGTGACCACCAGCCAATACCGGGCTGGCCAACATCATCATCGCTGCAACTGTTTTCACTAGGGTCTTCATTTCGTCCTCCTGTTCTAGGCGAAATTGCCTATTCAAGAGGGTAACGCGCCCCCGCCGAAAACTATTCAAAAGTTTTTCAACTTTTTTCCGTGCAACGAAACCGCCGCCATCTTACTGCCGTTGTCCCGCCAAAAGCGAAAAGCCCCCGGCATGACCGAGGGCTTTTAAAATTCAGAACTGCCGGTCTTATCCGAGAATGGCAGAGATCGAGGCTTCCACCTCTTCCATTGAAGCCAGCCCGTCAATCGCGGTCAGATTGCCTTTGGCATGGTAATAGCCAATCAGCGGAGAGGTCTGCTTATAATACGCCATCAGGCGCACTTTCAGGCTCTCTTCATTGTCATCTGCCCGCGCGGTGCCACCTGCTGCAACCGCCTCTTTGGCGCGGTTGACGATGCGGTCCACGAGAACCTCATCGTTCACCTGCATTTCGATCACCGCATCCAGTGTTTCGCCACAGTCTTCCAGCAACGCTGCCAGCGCATCTGCCTGAGCCAACGTCCGGGGGAAACCATCAAAAATGAAGCCTCCCTTTTTGTCGCCTTCAAGCTGCTCACGGATCAGGCCAATCACGATCTCGTCGGTGACAAGCTCGCCACGGTCCATGACCTCAGCGACCTTTTTGCCCATTTCCGTGCCCGAAGTCTTTGCCGCGCGCAGCATGTCTCCGGTGGACAGTTGGATCATGTCACGCTTCTCAACGAGACGGCCAGCCTGAGTTCCTTTACCGGCGCCGGGTGGGCCAAGCAGAATAATGTTCATCGACGAGAAGCTCCCTTACGTGCGCCGCGCTTTTTACCTTTGCCGCGCAGCTGCGATTTTTCGATCAGCCCCTCATACTGATGGGCCAGCAGATGGTTCTGCACCTGTTGAATGGTGTCCATGGTCACGGAAACCACAATCAGAACCGAGGTGCCGCCAAAATAGAAGGGGATCGCAAACTGACCACGCAGAACTTCCGGAAGGAGACAAACTGCCGCAAGGTACATGGAGCCCAGCACCAGAATGCGGTTCACCACATATTCAAGATACTCAGCGGTACGCTTGCCAGGGCGGATGCCAGGCACAAAGCCGTTCTGATTTTTCAGATTGTCGGCCACTTCATCAGGTTTGAAGCTCACGTTGAACGTATAGAAGTAGGCAAAGAAGACGATCATCGCCACGAAGAACAGCAGATAGAGAGGCTGACCGGGGCCAAAATACGCCAGCAGCGTCGACATGATCGGGCCAGTCTGGCTGCCGGAGAACGTCGAAATTGTGGTTGGCAGCAGCAGTAGAGAGCTTGCAAAGATCGCCGGGATCACGCCCGCTGGGTTCACTTTCACCGGCAGGTGAGAAGAACCGCCGTCATAGACTTTCATACCCACCTGACGACGGGGATACTGAATGTGGATCTTGCGCAGCGCCCGCTCCATGAAGACCACAAAGGCGATGGTGGCAATCACCATGACAATCACAGCCACAATCACAAATTCGCTGATCGCACCGGTACGGCCAGAAACAAAGAACTGTGCCAGCGCCGCTGGCAGTTCAGCCACGATGCCCACAAAGATGATCAGAGAGATGCCGTTGCCGATGCCGCGTGCGGTGATCTGCTCACCCAGCCACATCAGGAACATGGTGCCCCCCACCAGTGTCACCAGACAGCTGAAGCGGAAGAACATGCCCGGATCAGTCACCAGATCGCCAGCCTCAAGGCTCACCGCAAGGCCATAGGCCTGCAGCGTAGCGAGAAACACCGTGCCGTAGCGGGTGTACTGGTTCATCTTCTTCCGGCCCTGTTCCCCCTCTTTCTTGAGCTGTTCAAGGGCGGGCACCATGGAGCCCAGAAGCTGAACAATAATGGAGGCCGAGATATATGGCATGATGCCGAGAGCAAAAATCCCCATACGGCCCAATGCGCCGCCGGTGAACATCGACAGAATGCCGCCAATCCCTGCGCCTGCGCTTTCCATGAATTCACGAAGCGCCACACCATCGATGCCGGGAACCGGGATCCAGGTGCCAAGACGATAGACAATCAACAAACCCAAGGTGAAGAGGATGCGATTGCGCAGATCGGTGGCTTTTCCAAGCGCGGCCCAGCTGGTGTTGGCCGCCATTTGCTCTGCTGCAGATACCATGTAGGTTCTCTCTTAAACTGGAAACGCCGCCAGAACCGTTTTCCGGTTTGGCGGCGTTAGGAAAACTTGGAAGATTATGTAAGCGGGGAATGGCCCGCTCACAACCTCTTATTCAGCCGCTGGCGCGGTTTTGACCGTCAGAGAGCCGCCTGCTTTTTCGACAGCTTCAACGGCTGCTTTGGAGGCACCGGTCACTTCGATGGTCAGCTTGGCAGTCACGTCGCCCTTGGCCAGAACGCGGATACCGTCCAGTTTACGACGTACCAGACCGGAAGAGATCAGTGCATCTTCGGTGATCGCTGCAGCTGCGTCCAGTTTCTTGTCGTCGACGAATTTCTGGATCAGGCCCAGGTTTACAACAGCAAATGCCTTGCGGTTTGGCTTGTTGAAGCCACGCTTAGGCAGACGCTGGTACAATGGCATTTGGCCACCTTCGTAACCATTGATGGCCACACCTGAACGGGATTTCTGACCTTTGATACCACGGCCACCCATTTTACCTTTACCGGAACCGGGGCCACGGCCAACGCGCATGCGTTTCTTAGTTGCGCCAGGATTGTCGCGCAGTTCATTCAGTTTCATATCGCTTCTCCTTGCCGGAACTGACCCACGAAGCGTATCGGGCCAAACACGGCTTTTCTTGGTTTTGATTCTATGCGGCGCAGAACGCCACCGGGCGCGTATAGACGCTGGCTGCACGCTTTGCAATGTTGAAGATAGCTTCGGCACCTGCCATCCACTACCGCCTCTCTCAAAACAAAACGCCCCTGCGATTTACAGAGGCGCTACGAGGCAACAGAAGTATGTTCGCGTGGGTCTTAGCCGTAGACATGCTCTTGTGCGATGAAATGGATATCATAGCGGCTGATGCCGATGTCGTTTAGCTCGCGATCGGAGAGCTGTCGCATTTCCCGAACCGTTTCATTGTATTTCCGGCGCAGTGTGCGGGCTTCTTTGAAACGCGCAAAAGCGGCCTCAATGCGGGCCATAAGGCTGAAAGAACTGGAATAGCTGGTCGTTACATGTGCCATGTATCTGGCTCCTTACGTCTGTGCCGAAACGTATTTTCCGGCGGTGTTTATGATGTCTCCTCTTTCACGCCCTACATAGGCAGCGGCGTTATCGCTAACAAATGCTGGATCGGTCTGGCGGATATGCATTTAGGGCATAACGTCTTACCCTTTAGGATCCACTGCTCCTGAAAAGACAAAGGCCCCGGATAAGATCCGAGGCCATCATCAAAGGGGGAGTGAAGCTGCTGATGTTACTCAGCGTCGGCACCGCGACGGGCAACCACTTCAATATCGCCGCGGCTCAGGCCGATGTCGGCCAACTCGCGTGCAGTCAGTTTGTTCAGCTCTTTGACAGTGCGGGCGTAAGACGCCTGACGCTTTTGGTTCAGACGCCAGTTCTCGATCATACGGTTGATACGGCCGACAAAATCAACGGCTTCGATGTGCAGAGATGGTGCATGTTGCATGAGTAATTTCCTTCAAATGCCGATGCGCCACTTCGGCTCTAGCGCGCGTTGCTGTTCATGCGCGTTCACATAGTGCCCAAATTTACGGCCAGATAGACCCAAAACAGCATCTCGGATATGCACTTTGGGAATATCTCTGAAGGAGATGTGACTCATTCCATTTTGCGATGGCGTATTTTGCGGTGATCGACGTTTCCGCCACTACATGACGCACGCGCCAAGAACTGCTCAGGCGAGGGTAAATGGATCCTGAACAAAGCCCGTAAAATCCAACGAAAAACGCCCCCGGAAAATCCGAGGGCGTTTCTCATTTTCAAGATCAAAAAGGCTTAGTCGCGCTCTTCGATGATCTCCACCATGTGGGAAACCTTGCGGATCATCCCACGGATCGCCGGAGTGTCTTCCAGCTCACGGGTGCGGTTCATCTTGTTCAGGCCCAGGCCCACCAGAGTGGCGCGCTGGTCTTGAGGACGACGGATCGGCGAACCGACCTGCTTAACTACGATGGTTTTTGCCATGTCTCGTTACTCCTTACTCTGCGGCTTCGGCAGGTGCTTCATCCTTGCGCAGGATGTCAGCAACTTTCTTGCCACGGCGAGCCGCAACCTGACGTGGGCTGGCTTCTTTCTTCAGCCCGTCAATGGTGGCGCGGATCATGTTGTATGGGTTCTGAGAACCGATGGATTTCGAAACAACGTCTTTGATGCCGAGCATTTCGAAAACGGCACGCATTGGACCACCGGCGATGATACCAGTACCTTCAGGTGCGGTACGCATAACCACTTTACCGGCGCCATGACGGCCTTCCATATCGTGGTGCAGGGTACGACCTTCGCGCAGAGGCACGCGGATCATCTGACGCTTGGCTTGCTCGGTGGCTTTGCGGATGGCCTCAGGGACCTCTTTCGCTTTACCTTTGCCGAAGCCTACACGGCCTTTTTGGTCACCAACAACAACCAGAGCTGCGAAGCCAAAGTTCTTACCACCTTTGGTGGTCTTGGAAACACGGTTGATCGCAACGAGACGATCGGCGAATTCCGGGGTTTCTTCTTCGCGGTTGCGACCGCGGCCCCGGCGGTTTTCACGTTCTGCCATTTGGCATTCCTTTATCTACTGGCGCGTGGCGCCTGTTAATTCCGATCCCAGTGAAGCTCAACACAAAGCCGGACTTCCCGGATCATCGGGGGGACAAACCACTGGCCTGTCCCCCACAAGTCTTAGACTTTCAGGCCACCTTCACGCGCAGCGTCGGCCAGAGCCTTCACTTTGCCGTGGAAGAGGAAGCCGCCGCGATCGAAATATGCTTCGCTCACGCCTGCTTTGGTCGCACGTTCGGCAATCAAAGCACCCACTTTGGTAGCTGCTTCGACGTTGTTTTTGCCGACCAAACCCAGATCCTTTTCCAGGGTGGATGCGGATGCCACGGTCACGCCAGCACGGTCGTCGATCAGCTGAACGCTGATGTTCTTGTTGCTGCGGTGAACGGACAGGCGCAGTTTGGTGTCGCCATTGACCTTGCGAAGTTTGTTCCGGACGCGCAGGCGGCGCTTGAGGAACAGTTCCCGTTTGCTGTTTGCCATCTGTCTGGTCCTTACTTCTTCTTACCTTCCTTGCGGAAGATATATTCGTCTTTGTACTTGATGCCCTTGCCTTTGTAAGGCTCAGGTTTACGCCATTCGCGGATGTTTGCCGCAACCTGGCCAACCAGCTGGCTGTCAGTACCTTCAACGATGATTTGAGTTGGCTTCGGCGCAGTCACAGTGATGCCTGCAGGAACTTCGAAGTTCACTTCGTGAGAGAGACCGAGCGACAGCTTCAGGACAGTGCCCTGCATCTGCGCACGATAACCAACACCGTTGATTTCGAGTTCTTTTTTGAAACCTTGGGTCACACCGGTCACCATGTTGGCGATTACGGTGCGGGACATGCCCCACTGCTGACGAGCACGCTTGGACATGCCACGTGGTGTCACGGTCACAGCGTTGTCTTCCACTGCAAGAGTGACGTCGTCAGTTGCGGTGAAGGACTGAGTGTCCTTCGGGCCTTTGATTTCGATGGTCTGGCCGGAGACAGAGGCAGTGACGCCGCTGGGCAGCTCGACCGGTCTTTTACCAATACGAGACATTGTCAGCTCTCCTTAGAAGACAGTGCAGAGCACTTCGCCGCCAACATTGTTGGAGCGTGCGCTTGCATCCGACATCACACCTTTGGAGGTGGAGACAATCGACACACCCAGGCCCTGACGGACGGTTGGGATGTCATTGACGCTCATGTACACGCGACGACCGGGTTTGGAGACCCGCTTCAGTTCGCGAATAACAGGAGTGCCTTCGTAGTACTTCAGGCTGATTTCGAAGGCCGCGTGGCCGTTCTCTTCAGATGCTTCGTAACCGCGGATGTAGCCTTCGTCGGCCAGCACATCCAGAACCCAGCCACGCAGCTTGGACGCCGGGGTGGAGACCACGGACTTGCCACGCATCTGACCGTTACGGATACGGGTCAGCATATCACCGATAGGATCGTTCATATCGTTCTCTCCTTACCAGCTGGACTTAACCATGCCAGGGATCTGACCAGCAGAACCCAGCTCGCGCAGCGCAATACGGCTGACCTTCAGCTTACGGTAGTAAGCGTGTGGACGGCCGGTGAGCTGGCAACGGTTGTGAAGACGAGTTGCCGAGCTGTTGCGCGGCAGTTTCGCCAGTTTCAGACGCGCTTTGAAACGCTCTTCCATTGGCTTGGACTCATCGTTTGCGATCTCTTTGAGCTCGGCGCGCTTAGCAGCGTATTTCGCTACCAGACGCTCGCGCTTCTTCTCGCGCTCGATCATTGCTTTTTTAGCCATGTCGTAATCCTCTCAGCCTTACGCGATGAAGGGCATGTTGAAATGCTTCAACAGGCTCTGCGCTTCGGCGTCGGTTTCAGCATTGGTGGCGATGACGATATCCATGCCCCAGTTCTCATCCACTTTATCAAAGTCGATTTCTGGGAACACGATGTGCTCTTTCAGACCGGTGGCGAAGTTGCCACGGCCGTCAAAGCTCGGCTTCACACCACGGAAGTCGCGGATGCGGGGCATCGCAACGGTGATCAGACGATCGAGGAATTCGTACATACGGTCGCCACGCAGGGTCACCTTGACACCCATCGGCATGCCTTCACGTACACGGAAGCCAGCGATAGAGTTCTTTGCCACGGTGGTCAGAGCTTTCTGGCCTGCGATTGCAGTCAGGTCTGCCTGTGCCGACTTGGCTTTTTTGCTGTCCTTAACGGCTGCACGGCCACAGCCGATGTTCAGCACGATTTTTTCCAGCGAAGGAATCTGCATGTCGTTCTTGTAGCCGAACTCTTCTTTCAGAGCGGCGCGGATGGAATCCTTGTAGAGCGACTTCAGACGTGGGGTGTAGTCTGCGTTATCAAGCATCAATCACGTCCCCTGTAGTCTTTGCAAAACGCACCTTCTTGTCACCTTCCATGCGGAAGCCAACGCGGGTTGGTTTGCCGTTTGCGTCCAGGAAAGCCAGGTTGGACAGTTCGATCGGCATCGCCTGAGGGATGCGGCCGCCCTGTGCGGTTTGGCTCTGTTTGGTGTGGCGGATGGCAATGTTGATGCCGTCCACGATGGCCTTACCGGCTTTGGGGTCAACAGAGGAGATCGTGCCCTCTTTGCCTTTGTCCTTACCGGCCAGAACGACGACCTTGTCGCCTTTTTTCAGCTTAGCAGCCATCTTACAGCACCTCCGGCGCGAGCGAGATGATCTTCATGAAGTTCTTGGCGCGCAGCTCACGAACAACTGGGCCAAAGATACGTGTACCCACTGGCTCGTTGTTGTTGTTCAGAATAACGGCTGCGTTGCGATCAAAACGGATCGCGGTGCCATCTTCACGACGGACTTCTTTTGCGGTGCGCACGACAACGGCCTTACGGACGTCACCTTTTTTAACGCGACCACGTGGAATGGCTTCCTTAACCGAGACAACAATGATGTCGCCTACGGATGCGTATTTACGCTTGGAGCCACCCAGAACCTTGATGCACTGAACTCGGCGAGCGCCGGAGTTGTCAGCAACATCCAGATTGGTTTGCATCTGGATCATGTGGTTTCTCCCGACCTATGGGGCAGCGATGCGTGCTGATATCCCCCAGGGTTTCGACTAACTGTTAAGTCTAGTCGCCAGGAGTCTCAAAGTGAGACTCTTAGGCTTCCAGAACTTCCCAGCGTTTGGTTTTCGAACGCGGTGCGCATTCGATAATGCGAACAGAGTCACCTACTTTGTAGGCGTTGTTCTCATCGTGAGCCCGGTATTTTTTGGACTTACGAATGGTCTTCTTCAGAACCGGGTGTGTAAAGCGACGCTCTACGGACACAGTGACGGTCTGGGCGTTGGCGTCCGAAGTAACGGTGCCTGTCAGGATACGTTTGGGCATCTATCTAGCTCCTATTACTCAGCTGCCGACGCGGCTTTTTCGTTCAGGATCGTCTTCACACGTGCTGCGTTACGACGCGCTGCACGGATCTGAGCCGGGTTTTCCAGCTGGCCAGTGGCCGCCTGGAAACGCAAGTTGAACGATTCTTTCTTGAGGTTGGCCAGCTCTTCACGAAGCTGATCCGGCGTTTTTTCACGCAGTTCGTTGGCGTTCATCGCCTTTTCCTTTCTCATACATCAGAGGGCGCCCGAGTATGTGCGGGGTGACCCTTTTGCCTGATGGACATATGACAAACACACGAATCCCGCAGTCACGGAATCCATGAGATGGCGCTCTATACGGGGGAGTCGCTGGGATGGCAAGGGAAAGATGAGTTAAGAGGTTGGTCGCTCTCCAATATACACCAGGATCAGCGATGTCGTATGATCATACTCTGCGTTCAACCGAAAATTTAGCACGCCCCATCGCCGACTGTCTCCCCTCGGGTAACGCGGATCCATCCAGCTATTGTAATACTCAAAGCCCTCAAGCGGCTCGGAAGACTCCTGTGCAAGCATTGGCATTTTACGCGCCATCCACTCGGAAACCTTCTTTTCAAAAATCCGCCGCTCTAATTTGGGCATTTCATTCTCTCTGTCTGTTATCTTGCAATACAGACGCCCATCCAGAGACTCGATCACTTCGACAGAAAACCCTGATGGGAGATGAGGCCAGTACCATCTGGTGGACGTATGGTCACCATCAGAAAACTGTTTTTGCCCATCCGTCGAAGATACTGCTGCTGGAAGAACGCCAGAAACTATCGGCAGACAAACGTCCTCAAATAACTGCACCGCAACAGACGGACGATCCTGTGCATGGGCAATTGATCCTGTAGCAAGAAAGCAGGCAATTGCCATTCTGAAAAAGGTTCTCACACCATCGTCCTTTTTAATCCGTTGGCCCGCATTCAACCTGTGCTCAGTCGCATGTCAAGGCGGAGGCCATGTCCGCCACCGCACATCCGTTGCACCCGCCCTCAAAAAGACGAGCCAATTCGCCGCATCTGTGCCGCTTGCCGCCCCCTTCCCCACATCCTACACTTTCCCCACATTTGTATGACGCAAATGATATGGCCAAATTCATATGCCAGCCTGGCCGCCAGCCCCACATCATTGGAGTTTCAGGATGAAACACCTGATCACCGCCGCGCTGCTGGCCGCCCTTCCCGCGCTCGCCCACGCAGGCACACAACAAATCGACCTCGACGCCCTGCCCGGCAAAACCGTGCATGACACCGCCACCCTCAAACCGCTGGCCCTGACGGAGGATGGCAAACCGCTCAGCGTCCTACTTGAAGTGCCCGCCAATGCGGTGGTGCCCGCACATGCCACCAAATCCGGGCTGCGGATGCTGACCGTGGTCGATGGCACGCTCTATTGGGGGGATGGTGACAAGATCGACGCTGGCGCAGAAACCGTATATCCGCAAGGCTCCATCCTCATGGTCCGCCCAGGTGAGATGCACTGGCTCGCCGCCCGCGAGGGCGCGTTGAGGCTTCAGCTTGTGGTCATGCCGGATGACGCGCCAACACCCGGCGTTGCCAAACAACTGAACTAGAGCCTCCAAAGGCCTCAGACATGTGCGCCGGATTTCTCTGGCGCACATCGCCCCCCTCCCCTACACATCCGCAATCACTATGCGCGGCGCGAGCCAAAGCGCGCAGTTTGGGAGGAGTGACCATGATACCAATCGACGTAGCGATCCTGTTTATGGGCGCAGCCATCGCGCTGGCCTTGGTGCCGGGGCCGGATAATATCTTTGTGCTGACTCAATCGGCCCTGCACGGCCGCGTTGCGGGCCTCACCGTCACGCTCGGTCTTGCCAGTGGCTTGATCTTTCACACCACCGCAGTGGCACTGGGCGTGGCGGTGATCTTTCAAACCTCGCAAATCGCCTTTGCTATTCTGAAGTACATCGGCGCGGTCTATCTGGCCTATCTCGCGTTCAAAGCCTTCACCGCGGCCAAATCCAATCTGGACGGCGGCGCGCCTGCCCCCGAAACAAGTGCCAAACAATATGCGCGCGGCCTGATCATGAACATCGCCAATCCCAAGGTGACGATCTTCTTCCTCGCCTTCCTCCCGCAATTTGTCGATCCGGCCAATGGCCCCATTGTGCCGCAATTCTACCAACTGGGCCTTCTGATGATCCTGGCCACGCTTCTGGTCTTTGGCAGTGTCGCCCTCGCGGCAGGCTGGCTTGGGGATTGGCTGAAAAACTCCCCCACCGCGCAGATCTGGCTCAATCGTCTCGCCGGTGTGGTCTTCATCGCTCTGGCGCTCAAGCTGGTCACCGCAGAACGCTGACACCCCAATAAACGCCCCAGAAAATGCAAAACGCCGCCCCCTTCGGAGCGGCGTTTCTTTTGTCATGTCGCAGGCATCACTTCAGACGCTTGCGCTCGCGGATCAGGCCAATCATCACCGACACACACATCAGCATCAGCACGATGGCAAACGGGAAGCCGGTCGCAATCGACGCCGCCTGCAGCGCACCAAGGCCGCCACCCAGCAGAAGCACAATCGCAATCGCCCCTTCCAGCACACACCAGAACACGCGCTGTGCGGTTGGGGCGTCTGTCTTGCCGCCTGCGGTGATCGTGTCGATCACCAGCGAGCCAGAGTCAGAGGAGGTTACAAAGAAGACCACCACCAGAATGATGCCGATGAAAGACAGCAACCCGGTCATTGGGAAAGCTTCAAACATCTTGAACATCTTCAGCTCCAGCGCCGCATCAGACAGCGCCTGACCTGCACCACCGGTGACCTGCTCCAGAGCCGCACCACCAAAGACGCTCATCCACAGAGCCCCCACGATGGTTGGGATGATCAGAACACAGATGATGAACTCGCGGATGGTCCGGCCGCGCGAAATACGCGCAATGAACATACCCACGAAAGGTGACCAGCTGATCCACCATGCCCAGTAGAAGGCCGTCCAGCCCTGCATGAAGTTGGTGTCTTCACGGCCAACCCAGTTGGACAGTGCCGGCAGTTGCACAATGTAATCCGCCATGCCGCCAAAGAAGCCGGACAGAATTGCCATTGTTGGCCCCACCAGAAGCACCAGCAGCAACAGCGCCGCCGCCAGGATCATATTGGCCTCAGACAAACGCTTCACGCCTTTTTCCAGACCGGCCACAACCGACACCAGTGCAAAGATGGTGATCAGAATGATCAGCACAACGCTCATACCATCGCTGATCGGCACGCCGAACAGATAGTTCAGACCCGCCAGCGCCTGAGACGCGCCCAGACCCAGAGAGGTTGCCAGACCAAAAATCGTGGCAAACACAGCGAGGATATCAATGATGTGCCCCAATGGACCCCATGTGTGCTTCCCAAGCAGGGGATAGAACACAGAGCGCATGGTCAGCGGCAGGCCGCGGTTGAAGCTGAAGAACGCCAGCGCCAGAGCGACAATCGCGTAGATCGCCCAGGGGTGCAGACCCCAGTGGAAAATCGTCGCCGCCATCGCCAGATCACGTGACGCAGCCATATCACCGGCTGCAGCGCCCAGCGGCGCCCAGTCCGTGCGCACGCCATCTTCGCCAACCGCAACGCCGCCCATGGACGAGCCATAATGCGAGATCGGCTCGGCCACGCCCCAGAACACAAGCCCAATGCCCATGCCCGCGGCAAACAGCATCGCGATCCATGCCATATAGCTGTAGTCAGGTTTTGCATCTTCGCCCCCAAGGCGGATCTTGCCGTAAGGCGAAATCACCAAGAACAGAGAAAACACCACAAACAGGTTGCAGGCGATCATAAACACCCAGTCAAAGTTGCTCGTCAGCGTCGGCCGCAGCCAGCCAAAGAATTCGGCCGCCTGTTCGCGGAACACCAGCGAGAAAAAGACAAAGGCAACAATCGTCACTCCGGATATCGCAAAGACCGGATTGTGTATGTCCAATCCCATAACCTGAACGTTGTCCTGACCGACTTCATAATCGGTATCGTCTGACATAGGCTCCTCCCTTTTTTCATGCCATAGCGGGCACAGTGGTCAAATACGACATCCCAAACCCCTAAAATGCGACCTCTTAACGGACGTAATCGCCGTGCCGTATGAAATTGTCGCGTCCAAGCAAAGCTGTGCGCCAAATCAAAATGCCCGACACCTCAAGAGGGCGGGCGCACGTCATGATCCTGAATAGTCTCAGCCAGATCAGGCGTCCCCATTGGGAGCGTGCGATTTGCATCCCCTAAATAACGGCCCTGCACGGCTCCGCACTCGTCATTCCCAGACGTAGTTAAAGCTCACGCTCACCCGCTCATCTTCGGACATATTCATCGGCACCTCATGACGCAGCCAGCTCTCCCAGAGGAGCACATCCCCGACATCAGGCTTCATATAGATAAACGGCTGCAGATCCCGCCGGGCATCCTTCTGGCGCACAGGCGATGCCATCATGCGGCCAGAGCGGGGATCTTCCAGTTTAAGCGCGCTGGCACCTTCAGGCATCGACACATAGGTGGTGCCACTGATCACTGAATGCGGGTGGATATGCGACGCGTGCATCCCACCTTCAGGCAAGATGTTGATCCAGATGTCTTCCAGCTTGAGCGCACGCCCATCTAGGTTGAACTCAAGGTCCTTGGCAAAAGCTGCAACATGCTGATCCAACGCCGACACGACATCTGCAAAAATCGGAAAGCGCCAAGGCAAATCCGTCAGAGAGGCATATGAGGTATAGCCCGGATAGGCATTCTCCTCACACCACTCCTGCCCAGCTTCATCATCTTCGGCGATGGAGAAACAAGACACTTCCAACTCGTTGGTATCCACGCTGGGACCAAATTCCGAAAGACGCGCGCGATAGAGGCGCGTCACAAAGAGAGATTCGATTGTAGACATGCGGGCCTCCTACCCTTCTCAGTCACGATTGGCGAGACCAAGGCCACAGATTCCGTGCCATAGCCCCCTCGGATCATTCAATAAAAAACCTGAGGTTGTAGTGAAAGCCCTTAAAAATAAGGTCTAGCACACTCTTTTAACGCCTGCTTGATAAACCTCTTGATCACACTTGCAACAAAACCCTCGCTTGGGAGCCAAGGTACCAGATCATGAAACGCAAAATCACAGTCAATTTCGCGATCCTCTCGATCATCGTCATGGCCATTGGTGTGATGGCGGGCCTCGCGGGCATTTCTCTTTATTCCCACAAGATGCGCGATGACATGCAGCATCGGGTCACTTTGATTGGCGACGCAAACTACGCTGTCGAAAATCTGAAGATTGAATTCCTCTCTGCCCGCCGTGCCGAGAAGGACTTTCTGCTGCGACTCTCAAAGGACTATATCGCTCAGCACGCCGAAGTCATGACCCGCATGAACGGCTATATCAGTACGCTGGAAGGACTATTGTCCCAAGTGTCAGGCTTGGAACAGGCCGCCGAAGACCTCGCCCTGTTGAAAGAGCACACAAGTCAGTATGAGGCGAGCTTCAAAGATGTCAGCGATGCCAACTTGCGCCTTGGTCTCTCTCCCTCAGACGGTCTGAAGGGAGAACTGGCCGCTGCCGTATCTGCCATGGAAACCAGCCTTGAAGGCGTCGCGATTCCGGTTTTGCACGTCAAAGTGCTCACCATGCGCCAACATGAAAAAGACTTCCTGCTGGATCCGGACTCCAAGTGGCTCAACGAGGTGAAAGCACGCATAGAAGAATTCAAAGGCTTCCCGGTATTCTTCTATGACAGCGCGGAACAGCGCGAAGCGATCATTCCAATGATGGACGCCTATCAAACCTCATTCGCCTCACTCGTTCAGGAAACCCTGACTGAACGTGGCGCACGCAGTGATGTCTCCTCTCACTTTGCAGCTGCTGAACCTGTGATGGGGGCGATCCTGACCGAAATTCACGCAGCAGCAGAAGCCATCGTCGCCGAAAGCGAAACTGTCAGTGCACAGGCACAGGCCAGCGCCCGATGGGCTGCCATCATCGGCGGTGGTCTATTTGCCATTTTCGCCCTTCTCTTGGCGCGAGGCATTTCGAAACCACTCCGCCGCATTGATGAGGTTCTCAAAGACATAATGGCCGAGGACTTCTCCAAAGAACTGCCCAAATCACGCATTCGGGAACTCTCTGCAATTTCAGATGCGGTCGGTTTCTTCCGCAAATCAGAAGAAACCAAATCTCATCTGACCCAAGAAATCACCAAAGTCATTGATGCCTGCGGCGAAGGCGACTTCTCACGCCGGATCGACATCAACGGCGCTGAGGGGGCCTTTGCCGAACTTGGCAAAGGGGTCAACACCATTGGGGACGTGGCAGAAAAAGGTCTGGGTGATGTGAGAGACGCTCTGGAGGTGCTTGCCACCGGAGATTTGACCCACGACATGCCAGATGGTCAGAAAGGTGTGTTCAAAGACATCTCTGACACCATCACCCATCTCACCGGTAGCCTTGATGGCATGGTACGTCAGCTCTCCGCCAGCAGTCAGGTGCTCAACAGCACCTCTCAGGAAATTTCCTCTTCCGTCGAAGACGCCTCACGGCGCGGCGAAATCTCTGCAGCTTCTTTGGAAGAAACGTCTTCATCGCTGCAGACGGTGGCCGAAACGGTCAATCATACCGCAAACAGTGCGCAAGAAGCCCGCTCTCACGTCAACGACGCTCAGAAGAAAGCAGAAGCCACCCGCGATGTGGCGGACCAAACTGTGGCCGCCATCCAAAAAATCAAGGAAAGCTCCGACGCCATCTCCCAAATCTCAGGCCTGATCGAGGATGTAGCATTCCAAACCAACCTACTTGCCTTGAACGCTGGGGTGGAAGCCGCCCGTGCCGGTGATGCTGGTCGCGGCTTTGCCGTGGTGGCCTCTGAAGTTCGGGCTTTGGCCCAACGTTCCTCCGAGGCGGCGCATGAAATCAACACGCTGATCACCTCTTCGCAAACCGAAGTGGCCAATGGTGTGAACCTGATGGATGAAACCGGCAATTCGCTAGGTGAGATCATGCAGGCTGTTGAACAGGTGGTTGGCAAAGTGAATGAGATTGCAGAAAACGCTGTGGATCAGTCCGCAGGCCTGTCTGAGGTCAATGCCGCTGTTGAAAACCTCGACAGCGACAGCCAGAAGAGTGCAGCCATGCTCGAAGAAACCGCCGCCTCTGGTCAGGTCCTGCTCGGCGAAGCCCAAAACCTCGTACGTGCCGTTGAAGGCTTCACTCTGAAACACACGGCATCGGCAGGGCACCCGTCAGAAATTGAGGCGGATCTGGACGACGCCTGGGATGCGGCCTAGCCAACTGCCCCTGTAAGGTTCGTTGCGTAAAGCCTCGGCACTCGCCGGGGCTTTCGTATATACATCATAAACACAGGGCTGCGCCGCAAAAGCGCGGAATTCCACCGTCGCGATACCGTGGGAATACCGACGTGTTACCGACATGCGATTTCCCCACGCAACACCCCGCCCCCAAAACCACAAAAAAGCCCCCACCAAACAGGCGGGGGCTCAAATTTAGTTGGAGACGGTGGGCTCAGCCCACCAAATCCTTACCAGTCTTCGCGAACGACAACGCGGGTTTTGACCGGAAGTTTCATCGCTGCAAGGCGCAGAGCCTCACGTGCGATGTCTTCGTCAACACCATCGATTTCGAACATCACGCGGCCCGGCTTCACTTTGCACGCCCAATAGTCCACGGAACCTTTACCTTTACCCATACGGACTTCGGTAGGCTTCGAGGTCACAGGAGTGTCTGGGAAGATACGGATCCAAACACGCCCTTGACGTTTCATGTGACGGGTCATTGCACGACGTGCTGCCTCGATCTGGCGAGCTGTCACGCGTTCCGGTGTGGTTGCCTTCAGGCCAAAAGAACCGAAGTTCAGGGTGGAGCCACCCTTCGCATCGCCCTTGATGCGGCCTTTGTGCATCTTGCGGAATTTAGTACGCTTTGGTTGAAGCATTGATCAGTCTCCCTTAGCGACGACCACCGGCACCACGTGGTGCAGGGCCATCCTGGACTTCTTGTGCACGACGGTCACGCGCCTGTGGATCATGCTCCATGATCTCGCCTTTGAAGATCCAGGTTTTGATACCAATGATCCCGTAAGCGGTGGTCGCTTCCACATGTGCGTAATCGATGTCGGCACGCAGAGTGTGCAGAGGCACACGGCCTTCACGATACCATTCAGTACGTGCGATTTCGGCACCACCCAGACGACCAGCGACGTTCACCCGGATACCCAGGGCGCCCATGCGCATTGCGTTCTGAACAGCACGCTTCATCGCGCGACGGAAAGACACACGGCGTTCCAGCTGCTGAGCGATGGACTCGCCTACCAGCTGAGCGTCGAGTTCCGGCTTGCGCACTTCAACGATGTTGAGGTGCAGCTCGGAGTCGGTCATCGCAGCGATCTTCTTACGAAGTGTCTCGATGTCCGCGCCTTTTTTGCCGATGATCACGCCCGGACGCGCAGTGTGAACAGTCACACGGCACTTCTTGTGAGGGCGCTCGATGATCACACGTGCGATACCGGCTTGTTTGCACTCTGCCTTGATGAACTCACGGATTTTGATGTCTTCCAGCAGAAGATCACCGTAGTCCTTGGTGTCGGCGTACCAACGGCTGTCCCAGGTGCGGTTCACCTGAAGGCGCATGCCAATCGGATTGACTTTATTACCCATTAGGCTTGCTCCTCAACTTGACGCACCTTGATGGTGAGCTCAGAGAACGGCTTGATGATCTTGCCGAAACGACCACGAGCCCGCGGACGGCCGCGCTTCATAGTCAGGTTCTTGCCCACATAGGCCTCGGCAACGATCAGGCTGTCGACGTCCAGGTTGTGGTTATTCTCGGCGTTGGCAATTGCGGACTGAAGGCATTTCTTCACGTCTGCTGCGATACGCTTGTTGGAGAAAGTCAGGTCGGTCAGAGCCTTCTCAACTTTCTTGCCGCGGATCATGCCAGCAACCAGGTTCAGTTTCTGCGGGCTGGTGCGAAGCATGCGGGTTTTCGCCATTGCTTCGTTTTCAGCCACGCGGCGGGGGTTCTTTACCTTGCCCATGACTTACTTCCGTTTCGCTTTTTTGTCAGCTGCGTGACCGTAGTAGGTCCGAGTTGGGGAGTACTCACCAAACTTCTGACCAATCATGTCTTCAGTGACGTTGACAGGGATGTGTTTCTTGCCGTTGTACACACCAAAGGTCAGACCCACGAACTGGGGCAGAATGGTGGAACGACGGGACCAGATTTTGATCACTTCATTGCGACCGGATTCGCGAACTGCTTCGGCTTTTTTAAGCACGTAAGCATCCACAAAAGGGCCTTTCCATACAGAGCGAGACATCTATTAACGCCCCTTCTTCTTGGCGTGACGCGAGCGGATAATAAGCTTTTGCGACGCTTTGTTTTTGTTGCGGGTACGTGCACCTTTGGTCGGCTTACCCCATGGTGTCACTGGGTGACGACCACCGGAGGTACGACCTTCACCACCACCGTGAGGGTGATCGATCGGGTTCATAACCACACCACGAACGCTCGGACGCTTGCCTTTGTGGCGCATACGGCCGGCCTTACCGAAGTTCTGGTTGGAGTTGTCAGGGTTGGACACGGCACCAACGGTGGCCATGCATTCCTGACGCACGAGGCGCAGTTCGCCAGAGGACAGGCGGATCTGAGCGTAGCCACCGTCACGACCAACAAACTGAGCATAGGTACCAGCTGCACGGGCGATCTGGCCGCCTTTGCCTGGTTTCAGTTCGATGTTGTGAATGATGGTACCGATCGGCATGCCAGAGAACGGCATTGCGTTGCCCGGCTTGATGTCGGCCTTTGCAGACGCGATCACCTGATCGCCAACTGCCAGACGCTGAGGTGCGAGGATATACGCCTGCTCACCGTCTTCATATTTGACCAGTGCGATGAATGCAGTCCGGTTCGGGTCATATTCGATCCGCTCAACGGTTGCCGCAACATCAAATTTGTTCCGTTTGAAGTCAACGATCCGGTAAAGGCGTTTCGCCCCACCACCACGACGACGCGAGGTGATCCGTCCGGTGTTGTTCCGGCCGCCCGATTTCGTCAAACCCTCGGTGAGAGCTTTGACGGGACGTCCTTTCCAAAGTTCCGAACGGTCGATCAGCACCAGCCCACGCTGGCCCGGCGTCGTCGGCTTGTACGACTTAAGTGCCATGCTTTCTGTCTTCCGTATAGCAGCCAGACCTTAGGTTATTGTCTTTGGTCCAGCGATGTTAAAGGCCCCCGTAGGTGCCAGATGTATAGGGCCCCGAAGGTCCCCGGTTCAAAAGGCGAGCAGCCCCAGAACGAATCTGAGGCCACACGACCCGCGCGATGTAACAGGGTTGGGTAAGGCTGTCTATAGGACCGCTTGTTTTTCTTGGCTCAAGTCCGGCGGCGCGGCCCGCAAACGCCTGCCCCGCATGCCATGTGACCTACGCGCTGCAAAGACCTAAAAGAATTTCGAGGAGACGCGCTTACCCTGCTTTACGTAGAGTTTCACTGACGGGTGAATAGCTCTCCAAAACATCTCGCCCATTTTTAGCAAGCCGCCACACAAGACGCTTTTGCTGTTTGATGTCTGGAATGACGTGAGCCGGTTGCGGGCTGCTCTCTGCTCTTTGTAACTCCGAGAAGAGCTTCAAAATTTCTTCGACGGCAGCATCACTCAGCGCCGCGCGAGTAAACGCCCCCCACAGCAGACTTTCACTTGGAGCGCCTTCTGCATAAACAACCTCATGAGCGTCGAACAAAAGATGGACGTAGTCCAGCTCTTGCATGGAAGTGTCAATCTCGATGCCAGGCAAGCCGCAAAGCCGCACTGCGGCTACAAGCACTTCTGATGCGCCGAACATCCGCTCACATACAGGGGAGTTAACCAGCATTCTATGCTGGCGGGAAACCCAGAGATCACGCTGGGGCAAGCCTCCTCCTAACGCACCGGCAGTGATCTTAACTGGCAACAATTTGGGGTCAGCCCTGAGATCTCCAGAATGCAGCCTGCGCCGCCCTACCCAACGCACAGGGCGCAATCCATTGGCTGTGTGCACCAGGTCACCCACTTGGATGTCGCGAGCAGGCTTTGCCCCAGTGGCTGTTCTAAGCCCGGTATTGCCATGAAAGCAGACCATCAACTCGATGTTGTCAACAATGGCACCGAGACTGTCATTCGGGCCGCGCTCTGTCATTCTGAGCTTATAGGTGCCCGCCTCAGGAAACGTGACTGGGAGCGAAAACTCGACAAAACCGTTTTGAGTCGGGCGCACCGCAAGGAAAGCAATTACATTGTTGTCGCTGTCTAGAATTTCGACATCGAAGCCTTCTCGCCCAGCATTGCCATTAGAGGCAGTCCGCAAAGCCGCGTCAAAATTCAGAGACGTGGAAGTGCCCCGCGACACAACAAAGCTTTGCTCCATAACCGTGGTCTGTCCACGACGCCCATCAATCTCAGCAACACGGTTGCGCGATCCATTTCCGAGGTATGCGCCTTCTCTGTGATTGGTTTCCAAATCCGACCCAGACCAGTGCGTTGAACCTTGGTCAAAAGTCCCGTTCAAAATCAGATTGATAGGTGGCATTCTGCGCTCGATTCTTTACCTAAGCCTCCCCATGTAATCCGCGGTCTGTGGACAGACCATGCGGAAACCATGTCATTTGTTAGGCATTGAGCAACAATTCGCTGAATACGCTCTCTATCGCACAACAGCTGCAAGCGAAGCGAAATTCAAAACCGAGGCCTCCCAACGGGAAGGTTTGTTTCCCAGAGAGTTAGCGCTTAAAAAATCGGCGCTTGATAAGGCTACCACGGTGACGGCAATACTCGGAAAACGTCAGCGCTTTCGCCTCTTCGGGCTGATAGGCTCCGGGCTTGATAAATTCAGCAGCATGCGAAACGAGCGCCTTCTTCGGGTTCAACCCACAAAAATGCGCAAGCTCTTTCAAGACCGCCTCGGGTTTAAGAACCAACTTCTCATAGCTGACCAGCATCACAGGACATTTCGCATTCCACATAAGATCTACATTCTTGCGGGTTTGCCCCATATATAGCCCCACACCCTTACCAAGCGCCTCTTGATCCCAAGATGAAACGCCTAAAGTATTGGCCGTCATGTCACGCGTCACGAGGATCAAACGAGGATTGCGCAGCTCGGGCAAAATATCATCGATGTACTGATGAGGATGAGGGTGCTTCCACCCCCATACATCATAGTCCGCGTTGCGCTGCGCGACTGTGCCACGAATAGCATCGAGCCCATGTTTGAACCGAAAACACTTATCTTCGAGGTTGCCCTCCATATCATCACCCAGAAAGACGCCCATACGGCGGATACCACCTGCAACAGCTGTGGTACCACCACGGTTAACCCCGTAGATCATCAGAGTGCGTTGTTTTCCGGTACGGAGAGTCTCGTCGTCGCGAAACGCAATGGTGTGAGAATACACGCGCTTGCCCTGCCATTAAAAATTCTTTGCCAACACAAAACTAGTGTGAGCTTAAAAATGCGCAATACATAAAGAAAATGAGCTGCCCGATTTCCCGGACAGCTCCAATTTTTTAGGCAAGATCTTACAGTCCGGTGGACACGTCGATCGTGTTGCCTTCTTCAAGGGTCACATAAGCCTTTTTCACGTCTTTACGCTTGCCAAGCTGGCCGCGGAAACGTTTGACTTTACCCTTGGTGATGGTGGTGTTGACCGCTTTGACCTTCACACCAAAGAGAGCTTCAACAGCTTCTTTGATCTGTGGTTTGTTGCTGTCGATCGCCACTTCAAAAACCACTGCACCGTTTTCGGACGCCATTGTGGATTTCTCGGTGATGACCGGCTTGCGGATCACATCGTAGTGTTCTGCCTTCGCGCTCATTTCAGACGAGCCTCCAGTGCTTCGATCCCCGCTTTGGTGATCACCAGAGTGTCACGCTTGAGGATGTCATAAACGTTCGCGCCCATGGTCGGCAGGATATCCAGACCTTCGATGTTGCGCGATGCTTTCAGGAAGCCTTCGTTCACGGACGTACCATCGATGACCAGAGCACGTTTCCAGCCCAGGTTTTTCACCTGCTTGGCCAGAGCGGCAGTCTTGCCTTCAGACGCTGCATCTTCGATCACAACCAGCTCGCCTGCTTTCGCTTTCGCGGACAGGGCGTGCTTCAGGCCGAGCTTGCGGAACTTCTTCGGCAGGTCGTGGCCGTGGCTACGCACAACTGGACCTTTGTAGATACCACCACCGCGGAAGATCGGCGCGTTACGGTCACCGTGGCGTGCGCCGCCGGTGCCTTTTTGGCGATAGATCTTTTTAGTGGAATAAGAAGTCTCGGAACGGGTCTTCACCTTGTGAGTGCCGGCCTGCGCGTTGTTGCGCTGCCAACGAACCACACGGTGCAGGATGTCCGCACGTGGCTCTTGACCGAACAGGTCTTCGGACAGTTCAACAGAACCGGCCTTGGAGCCGTCGAGTTTGATCACGTCAAGTTTCATGCTTCACCGCCTTCCGCAGGTGCTTCTTCAGCCGGAGCTTCGGTCGCTGCTGCTTTCACGGCTGCCGGGAAAGGCAGACCTTCAGGTGCTTTTTTCTTCACGGCGTCCTTAACGGAAACCCAACCACCTTTGGAGCCAGGAACGGCACCTTTGATGAAGAGCAGACCACGCTCGGCGTCGGTTTTCACGACTTCGAGGTTTTGGGTGGTTACGCGAACCGCACCCATGTGACCAGCCATCTTCTTGCCCTTGAACACGCGGCCCGGGTCTTGACACTGACCGGTGGAACCGTGGGAACGGTGGCTGATGGAAACACCGTGAGTAGCGCGCAGACCACCAAAGTTGTGGCGCTTCATCGCACCGGCAAAACCTTTACCGATGGAGGTGCCCGCAACGTCCACTTTCTGACCTTCAAGGAAGTGCTCTGCGGAGATTTCCGCGCCCACTTCGATCAGGCCGTCTGCTGGAACGCGGAACTCAACCATCTTGCGCTTTGGCTCCACTTTCGCTGCTGCGAAGTGGCCACGCATGGCTTTGGAGGTACGCTTGGCTTTTGCAGTGCCAGCGCCGAGCTGAACGGCGGTGTAGCCGTCTTTCTCTTCGGTGCGCTGAGCAACAACCTGCAGGCCGTCGAGCGAAAGAACGGTCACAGGGATCTGCTTGCCGTCTTCCATGAACAAGCGGGTCATGCCCACTTTCTTTGCGATAATACCGGAACGCATCAGATGTTCTCCTTAAACAGAGATCTGCACGTCCACGCCGGCCGCCAGATCGAGCTTCATCAGCGCGTCTACGGTCTGCGGGGTCGGATCAACGATGTCGAGAAGACGCTTGTGCGTACGGATCTCGAACTGATCGCGGGATTTCTTGTCTACGTGTGGACCACGCAGAACGGTGAACTTCTCAATCTTGTTGGGAAGCGGGATCGGGCCACGAACCTGCGCGCCGGTGCGCTTTGCAGTGTTCACGATTTCCTGAGTGCTTGCGTCCAGCACACGGTAATCAAAAGCCTTCAGCCGAATGCGAATGTTTTGACTTTGCATTTCGTCAGCCTTTTTTAGGCGTTGGAGTTGAGAGGAGGATCCGCGACCACCGCAAACCCTCATCGAACCCAAAAGGCGGGAATCACCCCGCCTCAAGATTCCAGTAAGGAACCCGCGCCCTCTACAGCTGATTTGCATGTCTGGCAAGGGGTATCCTGCAAAAGCTCTCCGTCCGTCCGCGCGCCTCGGGTCAAGGGCGTGCCTCGAGGACGAGATATAACTGCACATTGGCAGTTGCTCTTTCGCCGCACGGACACGACCATGATCAGCAGAAGCATATAGAGGGAATGTTAGAAATGGCAGCCGCCTCCAAGGGGCAGACATTCATCGTCATGGGCGTGAGTGGTGTTGGCAAAAGCACACTCGCACAGGCACTCGCACGAGCGCTGAAGGCTCAATATCTTGAGGCAGACGACCTACATCCTAAATCCAACATCGACAGAATGGCGCAAGGTCTACCGCTGACCGATGAGATGCGCATTCCCTGGCTACAGGCTCTTCGGAGTGCCATATCAGAGCACCATCACCACCACCCGGACAAAGATTTGGTCGCGACCTGCTCCGCCCTGAAACGTCAATATCGCGACCTCCTAAAAACCAACAATCCGCAAACGACCTTTCTGCACCTTACAGCCCCGAAGGACGTCATTTTGCATCGGATGGCCAAGAGGCAGGATCACTTCATGCCCGCCAGCCTCCTATCCAGTCAGTTTGCAGCGCTAGAGCCGCTCACCAAAGACGAAGATCACCTCTTAATTGACGCCACTTTGCCCCCGAAAGACATCATGAAACGCGTGCTCTTTCTATTGAGCCGATCCCACCATCTGAACTGACCCTGCTGCAACGCCATTCTTTGCGACATCCGCTGCATTGACACTTGCCCCAGATGCAGGTCACACAAGATCAACGCTAGGTCCAAGCCGCTACCGCCAGGCACATCATCCGCGCGCCGCGCGCACTCGCAAATAGGAATGCTTCATGGAAATCGCGAACTTTGGCCTTTACGGGCTTGGCACAATGGGCAGCGCGCTGGCACAGAATATCGCAGACAAGGGCTTCCATCTGCACGTCGCCTCATACAAGCCCGAAGACACAGAACACTTCGTTGCCAATGCTGGCGCTCAAAAACCGATGTTTACGGGGCATCGTAGCCTTGCAGATATGACAGCGGCCATGCCCGGCCCCCGCGCTATCATCATGTTGATCCCTGCGGGCGCCGCCATTGATGACAGCATCGCGCAGGCCAAGCCGCATATGCGGCCCGGCGACGTTCTGATCGACGCGGGCAACTCGGATTTTCACGATACACGCCGCCGGGCGCAGGCACTGGAGGCCGAAGGGCTTGGCTACATGGGCATGGGGGTCTCCGGCGGTGAAGAAGGGGCTCGCAAAGGCCCGGCCATGATGGTGGGCGGAACAGAATCCGTTTGGACAACCTTGCGTCCTATGCTGGAGGCGATTGCCGCAGATTTTGAAGGTGCGCCCTGCGTTGATCGCGTAGGTCCAGATGGAGCAGGGCATTTTGTAAAGACTGTCCATAACGGTATCGAATATGCCGACATGCAGATACTGGCAGAAACCTACGGGCTTATGCGCAACGGCATGTCCATGACGCCACCCCAAATTGGGGACGTGTTTGCCACGTGGAACGAAGGCCGATTGCAAAGCTATCTCGTGGAAATCTCCGCAGAGGTTCTGCGCGCTATAGATCCAGCCACCGACAAACCAATTCTCGATATGATTGTGGACACGGCGGGCCAAAAGGGCACAGGGCGCTGGACGGCAATTGAAGCGCAAAAGCTTGGTGTCTCAGCCTCAACAATCGAAGCTGCAGTTGGTGCGCGTATCTGGTCGGCACATCCAGAGGCGCGCCATACCGGCCAAGCCCTGTTTGAGGTCCAGCGGGGCGAGGTCGCTTTGGATACAGCGCAGCTTGAACAGGCGATCTTGGCCGCGCGCATATTGAGCCACAGTCAGGGGTTCGGTTTGCTCTCAACTGCCTCGCAGGAATTCGGCTGGTCCCTGGCATTGGCTCGCTGTGCAGAAATCTGGCGTGCGGGCTGCATCATTCGCTCCCGCCTGCTTACAGAAATAGCGCAGACCTATGAGGCCCAACCAGCGACCACAATACTGGCCTTTGCGCCTGCCATGGTGCCTCTGTTGGAAACTACCTTACCGGCGCTCCGGACGGTGGTTGCCGAAAGCATCAAGGCCGGACACCCTATCCCTGTTATGACAGCTGCGCTGGCTTGGTTTGACGGCATGACACAGGCCCGAGGCACCGCCGACCTTATTCAGGGACAAAGGGATTTCTTTGGCCGTCATGGTTTTGCCCGCTTGGATGGCGGCACCGGGCATCACGGCCCTTGGGACAGCTAAAACCAGCTAGGCCTCTTCTGACGCGATCCAGGAAGACCGCGCATGCCTGAGCTCTGTTCTGACCGTCTCAAGCAAAGTGCTGCGCGCATCTGACCAGTCTGTCTGCGCTACATTTTGAATGTCTTGCAGCGCGCGCCACAGCGCCTGCTGCCCAAGGATCGCCGCAGAACCGGAAAGCCGATGCGCCTCCTCACGTAACCCCTCGGTCAAACCTTCAGCCACCACAAGCGCGTCAACAAAAGACTCGGTTTCCTCCAGGGCCTCTTCCAAAGCGGCCTCAAAACGCGCAACCCCAAACCTTTGCAAGAACTCTGGCATATCGCTTTG
Organism: Shimia marina; assembly: GCF_001458175.1. Classification (GTDB taxonomy): domain Bacteria; phylum Pseudomonadota; class Alphaproteobacteria; order Rhodobacterales; family Rhodobacteraceae; genus Shimia; species Shimia marina. The sequence continues at coordinate 72,406 of NZ_CYPW01000004.1, read as the reverse complement.
CTCGTTCTCAGCCCCCTGCGTATCATCCATGAGGTCAAAGAGCACAGCCAAACGCTGATGCACCCCGGCCTTGCTGAGCGGCTTTACAAGTATGCTGTGAAAATCGGCTTGAAGAATATTCTCATGGTCCCGCGCCGCAGCATGGGCAGTCACTGCTATGGCCGGCGTCGCGCAAGACGCTCCGCCCCCCGCTCTGATCCGCGCCAATGTCTCGATACCATCTATTTCCGGCATGCTGATATCGAGCAACAACAAATCAAAACCCTTGGTTTCAGCAAGCGCAATAGCCTCAAAGCCACCGCTGGCTTCGTCCACAGCAACACCCAGATCTTCCAGAATGGCCGTCAGGATATCTCTGTTGATCTGATTGTCATCCACCACCAAACAGCTGATCCCGTCAGGCAAGTCCGGAAGGGTCTGTTCGGTATTGCGCGGGGTCATTACACGTTGTTTTTGGACAACGGGCATGGGCACACGAATGGTAAACAGGCTTCCTTCCTCCAGCTCGCTGTCGGCGAAAATATCCCCGCCCATCTCCTGCACCAAGCCCTTGGTGATCGCGAGCCCGAGACCCGTCCCTGCATTCTCGCGATCATAGGCCGTATCCACCGTGACGAATTCTTCAAAGATACGATCCAAATCCTCTTGGGCAATGCCCACGCCGGTGTCCGCCACCCTGATCTCAACCATTTCCTCAGAGGCCAAACGCTCGGCTTCCACAATAACGGCGCCGTCCTCTGTGAATTTGATTGCATTGCCAACGAGATTTATCAGACATCTCTGTAAGGCTGCCTGATTGCCAGAAACATATCCGAGGTCCGGCGTTAAAACCTCGACAATCAGATCGTTCCCGCGGGCCTTTGCATGCGCACGAAGACTATCACATATATTGTTGACCAAAGCCCCAAGGTCAAAAATGCTGTCATGTGTATCGCCATTTTGGGCGCTGGCACGTGACAGATCCAACACATCGTTGACATGTGACAGGAGTAACTCCCCGGATACCGCAATAGAATTTAGGTGATGTCGCTGCTTGTTACTCAAACCAGCCTGATCGATCATTTCCAAAGAGCCCAGAATGCCATTGAGCGGCGTGCGCATTTCATGGCTCATCACCATGAGAAGATCAGATTTGGCCTTTTCCCCCTCCTGCGCCTTCAAAAGGGCGTTTTGCAATTCTTCTTCCGCCTGCAATTCGCTGGTGATATCGCGCAGATAAGATACGAAGACTTTCTCTCCGCTCGCCTCTGAAATCGCAATTGAAAGTTCAACCGGGAACACCTCCCCCGATTTTCGCAGCCCTTCCAAGCGAATACGGCCTGCCCCAAGAACTTTTGCATTCCCAGTCCTCAGAAACCGTCTCATGCCTGCGCGATGCGCCTTACGCATATTATGAGGAATAACGAGTTCCACCATATCGGCGCCCAGCGCTTCCTCACGCCTGTAGCCAAACACGGTCTCGGCCGCGCCGTTAAACTCAATGATATGGCCGTTCACATCCACAACAAGTACGGCATCCAACGAGGAAGCAATAGCAGATTCAAATCGGGCGCGCGCGATTTCGCTGACATGACCGAAACGCTGCCCCTGCCGAAAAAGCGCCACCAGAATGCCAACCGCAAAGAACAATAGCACAATCAAGCATATCAACCCGATCGCAGAGGCTGAAAGCGTGGATGACAACGCCTCTCGGCGCTCTGCCTCCTGCGTTGTAAAGATACCAACCCCAGCCAGAGCCAAACCGCGCACAGCTGGTGCGATCTCTTTGATCGACACATGCAGGACATCAAGCTTTGCCATCAACGTTGCATCATCGGAGTCGATCAGAACCGCTGTATCTTCCAGAAAAGTCACAACCTGCGCAAGTTGCGCGCGCGTCTTTGGGCTCGGTTCAAAAGACTGAAAAAACGCCGCCTCACGGAATGTCGTGATGCGGCTATAGAAGATATCAAAGCGTTTTCTAACGATGGCAAGATCGCCGCCCTCCTGCAATTGGGCCTGTTGCGTTGCATTTTGCAGACGCAACAGTTCCACTTCCAGCTGGGACATCGTCCAGCTGATATCGTCATTTTGGGCGGTGGAAAGCGCCCGCAAGTCTGCAAAAACCGTGCGCCCCAACCCACCGATGGCAAATAGACTTGCCACCAATAGGCCCGCAAACAGGACGAAGGGCCAACGGCCAATCATAATCGGTTTGCCTACTTGTCTTATACCAACCTCAAATCACTCACCTGCAACAACCTCAATACGGTTCAGTTGCCATATACTCCGAGAATAATACTCTTCAGACTTGTATGTTTCGTTATCATCAAATGGGTAAACGATCCACAAAGGGCCCTTATCACGCAGCGACATTTCCTGCCCGTTGCGCAGATAGGCCACAATCGGTCCTCCTGAAACCGCATCCGAAAAGGGAATGGTGATGGCATAATCATTGGCCGCAGTCGCACGAATGGTGCCACTTTCCGCATCTACGTGATCCAACAAGACATTCAACGCAACACCCTCAAACACTTGGACGCCGTCAGTCCAGATCGTCTCTGTTTCAAATGACGCTGTCGGCAAGGCACGCAATTCGTCCATAGTGAAGACCCAAGCATCGCCCTGCTCTGAAGGCCCGACCTCACCAGAAACGGTCAACAGCACATCAGCCGCATGCACCAGCGACGGCAATCCAATGGCGAGGATTGCGGCGGCGGCAATCTTTTTAACGTGGAACATGGCAGGGCACTCCTTTGACAAATCTGCGTTGCCCTGAGTAGTGGCACATCACAGTCAGATCGCCTCCAGTGCATAGGGTCATTGGACTAACCTTTCGTATAGTTCACGTGACCAATCGCCAAATATTCACGTCCCTTGCGTACGCCAAATAGCGGTCACCTGTGCGAATTTACGAGAGCTTATACAGATGCAGCGCAAGCTTCCAAAAGCGCTGCCTGATTTTCAAAAGAGAGGTTGGCAATGCAATTTTCACACTCTTCAGGTATGGTTGGCAGTACTGGCACCAATGAAGGCACGCCGGTAAACTCAATTGATGATCGCCATATAGGACGCCCGGTATCAATGCGCATTTTATTGGCAGATGACCACGGCATGGTTCGTGAAACCATTTCGGCCTACCTCACAACAGAAGGTCGCGCAGCCGTCGTTGCCGCCTCTGACTATTTTGAAGCCATGAAGACACTTGAGCAAAAGGGGCCTTTTGACTTGGTGCTCTTGGATTTCAGCATGCCCGGAATGAACGGCCTTCAGGGGTTGACTGACGCTATTCAAAAGCATCCTGACCAAGCCTTCGCAATTGTCAGTGGCACCGCCCCTAACAAGATCGCGCATGAAGCTCTTGAAATAGGAGCGATTGGGTTCCTGCCAAAAACAATGGGCGCCAAATCTCTGGTGAACGCGGTGCGCTTCATGATTGCTGGAGAGACCTTTGTACCTGCAACCGTACTTGCGGATGGTGGGGCGACTGAGGAAAGCGATTTTGCCAAACAGTTCAGTCAACGTGAAAAGCAAGTGTTGTCTGGCTTGTGCAAAGGAGCCTCCAACAAGGAGATCGCTCGAGATCTGGATCTTCAGGAAGTGACAATCAAACTCCACGTCCGCACCGTATGCAAAAAGCTGAACGCAAAAAACCGCACTCAGGCGGCTTTGGTGGCAAAAGAAGCAGGCTTTGAGTAAGCCTGCTTCTTACGACAATCATCCAAAAAGAATGTTGTCATAGATAGAGAGGGCGTCATCCCCGCCATCTCTGAGGACAAGTGTTGTGCTATTGCCAAGTGCCAGATGGAGATCCTCGCCGACAACCAGAGCGTTGGAGCTAAACCAGGTGGAAAAATCCGCTTCGTCATCTGCCAGCCCCAGAGCACGCAGATCCAGCCGGTCACCCTGAGTGACGTCGAAATCTGTGATGATGTCCGTTGAGCCATCCAAATCATCACTGCGGAAAATGAACCGATCTGCACCAGCTCCCCCAGCAGCTTGATCTGCGCCTGCGCCCAGATAAAGGCGATCATTGCCGGATCCCCCATCCAGCGTATCGCTGCCGGAGGCACCAGACAAGTAATCGTTGCCATTCCCACCTTCGATCAGATCATCGCCACTGTCACCACGTAGCTGGTCCCGGCCTTCGCCACCACGCAGCACGTCATCATCGACGCCCCCACGGAGACTATCTGCACCCGCACCTCCCTCAAGCACATCATTCCCGTTGCCGCCAGACAGCGTATCTGCTCCGTCTCCCCCCGCAAGGGCATCTTCTCCAGACCCTCCAATCAGATTATCCGCATCAGAGCCCCCATCCAAAGTATCGTTGCCACTGCCACCGCTGAGCGTATCTGCGCCGCTTCCACCGTTGAGCACGTCATTTCCGGAGCTGCCTGCCAGAGAATCCGCACCGCTGCCTCCGTCCAAAATGTCATCCCCGGTGCCGCCGCCAAGGATGTCTGCGCCTTGACCGCCATCCAAAGTGTCGGAGCCAGATCCACCGGCAAGAATGTCATCGCCGTCATCGCCAGACATATCATCGTTGCCAGACCCGCCGGTCAGATCGTCATTGTCTGCTCCACCGGACAGCGTATCGTCCTGACCGCCGCCGAGCAGCGTATCATTGCCACCGCTTCCAAACAGCACATCTGAGCCGGAGCCGCCACTCAGTTGGTCATTGGCCTCGCCACCATCAAGCGTGTCATGCCCTGCAGAACCGCGCAGCGTGTCGTCTCCGGCGCCACCTAAAAGCACATCATCATTTTCAGGAAGTGGATTGCCAAATTGGTCAAACCGCAAACCATTGCTGTCATACACGGAAATCAGGTCACCCACCCAACCGGGCCCAGCCCCTCCGTCCAGATAGTCATCGCCACTGCCGCCAATCAGGGTGTCCCCCGCACCGCCACCAATCAGTTCATCGTCGCCGATGCCGCCATCAAGCGTGTCATTGCCGGCCTCTCCAACAAGAGAGTCATCATACGTCAAAGCGCCTTCGGTGGTGGCCACAAGCGCAAGATCCCGGATCAGAACCGAAGAGTTGAGATCCACTTCAACAAAGGGGCTTTCTGCAGTCGGATCCGCAGCGCCGTCATTTGAATAGGATCCCGGTGCTGATGTAACCAGGTGGAGGCTCGCCGCACCGGTATCCTGGTCGATGATCACCTGATAAATACCACCGGAATTCCCCGTGGCATTGTTCATATCATGATCGCCAGAATTGCCGCCAACAAAGAGGTTGCCCTCTGCATCCATGATCGCGGCCCCAAAGGTCACCAAGGGCACACCGTCCAGCGTCACGCCATCCACAACAGTTGAGGTCACAGGCACCGTGGTAAATTCAGGAGACCCTGTGGACACATCAACAACAAGCAGAATTGTATCCGCCCCTTCAGACGCTGGCCGCGCAACACCATAGAACCGCTGGGTATTGGCATCAAAGGCCACATCGTAGACCCGATGCTGCACCAACTCATTTGGCAAGCGGTATACCGTGGCAACAGGGTTGCCCTCCGCATCAAACTGATCAACATCGATCACAGAAATATGGTCCATGCTGGATTGAAACGACCAGAGATTACCCTGATCATCAAAATCGCCAGTCCACGCCCGATACGGCGTCTCACCAATGCGATAACTGTTCCCCTCGGCATCCAACATAATAAGATCTGAGCGCGCGACTGTCTGGCCAAGAGAGTCCACACCATCACTGACAGCAATGGCATAGAGCAGATCATCTTCCGCATTGTAGCCCATGGAGTTGACATTGACCGTACCCGCGGCCCCCGCCACTTCGTAGGTCTGCGTTTCCACATCAAAAACATGCAGCGTGCCATTTAGTACCTGATACAGGTTGGCTTGACCGTCGGCGAAGGCCGCCACCTCAACGGTCTGGCCCCCAATTTCCATTTCTCGCGCATAGTGAAACACGGGGCCGGAGGTATCAATGATCGGACCGTTGCCCTCAGCCTGCACAGATTGAATCGTGATTTCAGAGCTGTCATCGTCAGCGGCAAATGAGACATCAAACGTCGCATACGCCCCACTGTCAGATGTAAACGTGCCCACGACGACACCATCCACGAGGACCTCAATCGCAGCATTGGCAAGGCCCGCTGCGAAATTTGCAGCAAGGTCGAAGCTCATATTGTAGACACCGCCCGCTTCGGTCTCGACGGTCTGCGTCATCGCTTGATGACCGCCTTCTAATGCGGTGATGGTCCAACTGCCGCTATCCGCATAATCCTGAAAGCCGGTGGCGCTGGACGTGCCATCAAGCAGGTTTGCTTCGGCATAGTCGCCATAAATCTCGTCATTTCCTGCACCACCAGACAGCGTATCGTCGCCAGCCAGACCAATGATCACATCATCGGCCCCCGTGCCTGTTCTGGTGTCTGAAAGACCCGTGCCCATTATGGCGGAAAGGTTGCTGTTAGACATGTCGTACCCTCACTTGTTCTCAAAATTTGCGGAAAGCAGATGGCGGCTCACCAGCCGATACCATCGATTGCAACATCGCTGGGCGCGCTGCCAAACAGTCGGACAACGTCGATCACCGGCACTCCATTATGCTTAGATACGGCGTTGCGATATTCATCGCTGGAATGGCACACGATCACCGCGTCCGCCTCCGCCATCACAGCATCCACATCTTCGCGCAGCATGTCCTTCAGCCCCACCGCAAGTGTTGCCAGCCCCTGACTGCCGTATTTTGTGTAGCTGGCCAGCCCACCAAGCGGCGTGTCTTTGGTCACGGCCGCGTCATGCGCGATCAGCTCGACGCCATCCCGCTGCAGCTCCGCCATCGCTTCAAGAATTGGGCTTTCACGCAGATCATCCGTGCCGGGTTTGAAAGCCAGCCCCAGAATACCCACCCGCTTTGCCTTGGTCTTGCGTACCATTTCAACAGCCTGCTGGATCTGCTCGGAGTTGGATGTCTCAAGACTGCTAATCATGGGCAGGTTGACGCCCAGCGTGCTGGCAACATGCTGTACAGCCCGCACTTCCTTGGGCAGGCAGGAGCCACCATAGGCAAAGCCTGGCTTCAGATAATAGGCGGACAGATTGAGCTTCTGATCTTGTGTGAAAATATCCATCACAGCGTGGCTATCGACACCCAAAGGTTTGCACAGGCGACCAACCTCATTGGCAAAGCAGACCTTGGTCGCATGCCAAACATTGTCCACATACTTGATGGTTTCAGCCACTTCGATGGTCGTCAGAATGGGATCCGCATCCACAGGCTCGTAAATGCGCCGCATGATTTCAGCGGTGGCAAAATCGGTGGTTCCGATGACGGTTTTAGGCGGATTATGAAAATCATCAATCGCGACGCCTTCACGCAGGAATTCAGGATTGAAGCAAATCCCAAAATCACGGCCGGCCACTTTGCCAGAGATACGCTCCAGGATTGGCGCCATAACACCCATAGTGGTGCCCGGTGGAATGGAGCAGCGCATCGCAAAGACATGGAAGCCCTTTTTGCCGCGCAATCCCTCGGCCATCGCTTCACTTGCCTGTTCAATGTAGGTGTAATCACATCCACCATCTACCGCCGTAGGCGTGCCAACGGACACGAAGGTCACATCCGTGTCCCGTACAGCTTGCCGCAGATCCTGCGTCGCGTTGATCAGCCCGTCTTTTACGCCAGCGCTCAAAGTCTCGGTAAGGTCCGCTTCGTGAATAGGGCTTTCACCGCGACCAATCTGATCCACCTTCTGCTGGTCCAGATCGACGCCAATCACCTCATGGCCAAGTGCAGCAAGGCACGCAGTAGAGACGGCACCAACATACCCCAGACCAACAATGCTAATGCTTGGCTTCACACGCGGGGCTGGGATGATGATTTCCGCGTCTTGAGTAGAAAACTTCCGGTATTCCATGTGTCTGTCCTCCTGATTAAAGAGAATTTAACCGAATGTTTTCATTAAATTTTAAGGCGAAGGATCAGCATTACCTCGCGAAGGGGCATGCACCTATACCTTGGGTCATAAGCTTTCGCCTTTCCCGCCCCAAAGCTCTGCTAAGCGCCGTCTCCAAATGCGAAAACCTGCATGGTTTCCCATGCAGGTTCGCCGTATCCACTGAACCGGGTAAGCAAGAAGACAACAGTGAATACGAATTGCGTCAGGCCACCTCATCCCTTTGGTAATCGTCCTCGTAGCGCACGATATCGTCCTCCCCGAGGTAGCAGCCAGATTGGACCTCGATCAGATGCAAAGGCAGTTTTCCTGGGTTCTCCAAACGATGCACCGCCCCCAGTGGGATATACGTGCTTTCGTTTTCACCAAGCAGCCGCACATCCTCGTTCACCGTCACACGTGCCGCACCACTGACAACAACCCAATGCTCCGCGCGATGTACGTGGCTTTGCAACGACAACTTCGCACCGGGATCGACCATAATGCGCTTCACCTGAAATCGCTCACCCAAGGAAAGCGTTTCATAATATCCCCATGGACGATAGCAGCGCCGAAAGCCATCTGCCTGCACGGCCCCTTCCGCCCGCAGCGTTTCAACCATTTCCCCCACGTCAGAACTATGGGACAGGTCAGCAACCAGAATTCCATCATCTGTCGCGACCGCCACAATATCTTTCAGTCCCATACCAACGATCTTTGTGTCTGGATCAGCGGATTTCAAAATACTCCCTGTGCATTCAAATGCAGAGGCATTGCCCGCGACAAGGTTGTCAGCGCCATCGGTCTCACACACCTCTTTCACAGCATGCCAATCAGCCAGGTCAGCCCACCCACAGGCAAGGTGCAAAGCGGTACATTCGTCCAGGTTTTCCATCACCGCTTTGCCAAAAGGCAGATCGGCGCAGCGACCAAATGCCTTCCGATCCAGCCTCCGGAACCCCAAATCCTCCCCACTCAAAGCAAGCGCTGCTTCGGCTGGGCCGATCAAATCCGGAGCGTGGCTTTCAAACGCGCGCAAAATTGTATCCACGCGAAACAAATAGATGCCCGTATTCCAAAGCCAGTTCCCTTCAGCAACCATCGCTTCAGCATGGCAAGACTCTGGCTTTTCAAAATAGCGAGAGATGACAAGCGCGTCGTCGTTGCCACCTTCGACCTTTAGGTAGCCGTATTCCGTTGATGCCTTGGCTGGCTGTACACCCAATGCCGCAATCAATCCTTTGCGCGCCACGGCTGCCGCCTTATTGACCGTACGCAAAAAAAGACGCTCATCCTCTACGTGATGATCACTGGGCAAAACCAAGAGTACCGCGTCTGGCGTATCTTTATGTGTCAGCGCCGCAACCAAAATGGCAGCCGCTGTATTGCGCGCAACCGGCTCCACGATCAGCTGCCCCAAAGGTGCTTGAATGTCATCGACCTGCTTTTGCGCCAGAAAGCGATAGTCTTCGGCCGCGATCACTGTTGGAGCGGCGAAACCAGGCGCAATCACCCTTTCCACCGTACGCTGAAACAGACTTGGCCCGTCCATAAGGCTTGCAAACTGTTTGGGAAAGCTGCGGCGAGATACTGGCCATAGACGCGCGCCCGCGCCGCCTGCAAGAATGACTGGATAGATCATTGAAACCTCTCATTTTCATCTGGCTTCACTCTACAAAGCCAGCCAACACACAGGATTGGGCGGAGGGTCATCTGTTTACGAAAAAGGATAGATCCCGATCAAAAGGGCATTTCAATCAGACCAATATAGATCATCAGCAGGGTCAAAAATCCTGAGACTGCTGTCACCAGCTGGAATTTGGCAAACCCATTCCGAAGTCTTTCCACAAGGCCCGTGCCTTCTCCAGAGCTCTGATTGCCCCGATTGGACCACTTCTGTTTGGACAGATGGAAAATCATGTAGATCTTCACCGACGCGTTGATCACCTGATTGAGGTACAGAATGAAGGGCCACGTCATGTCTGCGCGTCGGCTGTAGCCAATCAAAAACAGGCAAAGCACCACGCGGGAGAACAACACCCAGATCAGACAATTCCAAAAATACCCCGGTGCAATCATGCTGCCCAAAACGGCCAAAATGGGGCTGACCATCATCGTCCACATGGCAAGCCGTTGGTCGACCACGCACCACCAAATGAAGAAAGGCATCCGGCGCGGGCCCAGCGCGATCGCACGGCTTCCATTACGCAACATGTTGCCCGACCAGCGGCGAAAGTTCTGGATCATCCGCAAGAGACCATTCTCTTTGATCACCTCAATCGTGTAGACGGTCGCATCCGGCACATATGTCATTTTGGCACCGACACTGAGCAGACGATACCAGGTCGACTTGTCGTCACCCGAAAGAAAACGAAACCGCCCCCACAGCCAGTGATTGAGGTGATCCGCCTCGATGGTGCGGATGAACTTCGGATCCAGAATATGCTGTGCGCGAAAGACGCTCATCCGACCGGTGAGGGTCAGCACCCGATTGGACATCGCATGGCTCTGCATCGCCAGGCGGCGCTGTGCAAACCGCATATCAAGCCACTTTGCGATCCATGTTGGCCCATAACAGATGACCTCTTCATCTGTGGTCAGTGCCTGCAGCTCCGGATCGTAGGCAAACATCGACAGAGTCTTTTTGAGCACATCCCCCCCATAAAGCGCATCCCCATCCATAAAAATCACCATGTCATCGGGGTTCGCCGCGGTCCGGCAAATGGCCCGCAGGATCAGGCCAATCGCCATGCGTTTGCCGGGCTGGTTTTGACGCACAAAAACCAGCTCTGCGAGATCATCTGGAATGTCCTGCGCATAGGTCTCCACAAACTCCCGGATGATGGTTTCATCATAGGAACTGCCTGTGCCGATGTAGAGGGTGGTGGGAATACGCTCACGGCGGATCTGGCCCAGAATGGAGCCGATGACCCGCTTGGTGATCGAAGGCTCCTCATAATAGGTGGTCATCTGGATATGCAGCCGCTTAGGGCGCCAACCTGCATCCCAGAGCGCGTCTGCCTGACGGCGCATTTCCGGCCATTTGAAACGGGCATAGATCATTGCCCGAACCGCATGTGTAAACCACCAGCCAAAGCGCCAGATGCCCAGCGTACCAAGCACCACGGTGATATGCGCCGCATTTGGATCCACAAATCGATTGGGCACGTTGGTCAAAAGCCAAAACAGCGCAACAAAGACAGCCATCAAAGCGATCAAATGGGGCGCAGTCCAACGCTCCCAATAGGGTTTAATGGGCGTCTGCAAATCTCGCAGCCGCTCTGTCAGATCCTTGTCAAAAGCATATTCCGAAGACAGATCAGCCATTGCGTTTCACCCATTCATTCACACGGTTGAAGATTTTCTGCGCAAAGGGACGACGCGTTTCCAAACTCACCGGCGCATCCATCCGCAGGACTGCTTTGGTCTCTTCCGCCTCCATGCCCAAGGGGGTGACCGTCACAATAATTCCGAATTCCCCGGGGCGACGCGGATCACTGCCGGCCCGCACATCGCTGACTTCTCCGGAAATACTTTGGCGTTCTCCGGCGACGTTCACACCGATCTGAGCAGGCATGCCAATAAAAAGCGTTTCTGCATAACGCTCACTGACCCACCCCATGGCAACGCGGGGGGCATTGCTTTCAAACACCACGGCCAAATCTTTGGGGCCATAGAACTGGCCTTTGCGCACCAGCACCTCATGCACAATACCGTCAGAAGGCGCACGCACATGATTGAGGGACAGACCTCTCTTTTGCCCATCCCGCGCCGCGCGCAGGCTGCGCACTTTTGCAAGCAATGCTGTTTCAATTTCGCGCAGTCGCGCAATGGCAAAGGCGAAAGGATCAATACCTTCAGCCGCCAGCGGGTCGCTCTCACGCAGCTTGAGCCAGCGCGCCCAAAGGGTGTCAAAGCCTCGATCCCCAACAAACCGGGCATAGGTCTGGGAAAACAATGCGCCGCGTGTTTCCAATGTGAGATCGGGGCGCTCTGTTTCCAACTGCGCAATGGCGGCCTGCACATCCAGATATTCTTTCTGCGCCAGCGTCAGCTTGGCCCGAGTTTCCGTCAAAGCACCTTGAGCAATTGGATCGGTCAAACGCACAAGGATCTGCCCGGCTTCAACAGCCTGCCCAGCCTCGACATGTATGGATTTCACATAGCCCTCATTGGATGGCAGCCGCTCAACAATGGGGGCAACCACACGACCATGCTGTACATCAATTCGGGTCACGCTCTTGAACAATGACGCGCCCAAAATACTCAAGATAAGGCCGGCCACCAAAACATACATCGTGACATTGATCGCAATGCGCAGCGGGGCGGGCAGCCCTTTCTGTGAGCTGGCAGCCACCTCTTCCTCTGTTTCTCCCATGGGCACCAGATCAACAGGTGTATCCAAACTCGTGATCACCTCACCACTGCTGGCCATTTTCCCGGACAAGAGCGACCGATAGAAAATTGCCAGAGTTTCGCGCTGGCGCCCGCTCAACCCTTCAAAAGCCACCAGCGCGCCCGCTTCTTTTTGCACCAGACGCACAGGGAAACGCACGTCTACGCCTTGAAACGGAACGCTCAGAACGCCCGTTTGCGGGCACTCTCCAGCATCTTCCGGCCACTCCAATCCCGCCAGGGACCAAGCCGAGATGCCGACTTGCTCGCCCGTTGGGGTTTCCAACGTCAGCGGCGCTTGAACTGTCCAGCTCAAATCTGCACTTGGGTTTTGATGGCGAATCTTCACGGCAACCTCGATCACTAAACGCCTTCAACCTAACGGCCCTATCCGTTTGCGACCGCAGCACGCAGGTATGTGCGCCACACAAAAAGCGTGTGGCACTAACCCAAAGTATAGAAATCATCCTGAAATCCCGTTTCAGGGCGCACTCATAAGGATAGCTGCGCGCACTTTGGAGTCACGGAAACACCGGCGCCGTCACATCCGGCTCGGGCTGCTCTCCTTTGAAACGCGGCGTCATCTGCTTCATAGCCTTGAGCTCAAGGTCCGCCCAAACTGACTGCCCAAACCCCATACCGCTGCGAGATGGCATTGCCGAATGCTGAGTCGTTTTTTCAGATGGACCAAAGCCGCAGTCCTATCCCGGATCGGGCAAAAATCGCGCAATCTCGGCAAACAGTGTTTTTTGTCGAATAGGCTTAGCGATATGCGTATTACACCCTGCCTGCATCGCTTCTTGCACATTGTGCCCCATTGCATTGGCGGACACCATGATTATGGGCGTCGGCACCAAGGCATTCCGAACCTCAAAGGAGCGAATGAGCTTCACAGCGTCATGGCCATTCATCTTCGGCATACGCATATCCATCAGCACCAAATCAAAGGCCCTTTCGGCCTCCTGAAAGGCTCTTACTGCCTCCTCTCCATTCTCGACAAAAACAATGTCACATTGTGTCGGGCGCAGAACTAGGCGGAGCACTTTCTGGTTAACCATGCTGTCTTCCGCCACAAGAATTTTCTTGGTCGAAAGATCGGGCACCGTAGCGTCAGACTTCACAGCTTCCTTCAGAGTGGTTTTAGACGGCGCCACAACAAAAGGAATACTCAGATCAAATCGCGTGCCAGCACCGGGCTTGGAGCGCACACGCAAACTGCCCCCCATGTCACGCGCGAGGGACGAACTGATCGCCAGTCCCAAACCGGTGCCGCCAAACACTCGTGTGTCGCTACTCCGGCTTTGCTCAAATCTCTCAAAAACTTCGCCCGCTGTTTCGACCGGAAACCCAATGCCAGTGTCTTGGATATAAAGCTCCAAGATCGGCAAAGCTTCATTCATCTTGACGGCTGCATGCACTTGAATGCTGCCCTTTTCGGTGAACTTCACAGCATTGGAGGCCAGATTGGAAATGATCTGACGTAGCCGCAGCGGATCCCCCACAAGCTGCACGCCCTCAGCCATATCCTCGGTACAAGCAAAGAACACTCCATGCTCTTGGGCCCTGAGCATATGCAGACGCAATGCCGACCGCACCTCTTCCATCGGCAAGAACGTGGTTTCTTCAAGCTTCAGTTTACCGGCTTCAATCTTAGAAAGATCCAAAATATCCGTCAGCAAGCCTTCCAGCATGCTGCCAGCATCATAGATCATATCCACCAATTCTCGCTGATGGTTCTCCAAGTGCTGATCCCTGGACAGAACATCAGCCACCCCAATAATCGCGTTGAGCGGCGTGCGAATTTCATGGCTCATATTTGCAAGAAATGCGGACTTGGACTGATTGGCCTCGATCGCCGCCTGCTTTGCTTGTTGGAGAGACTTCTTGCGCTCAAACTCCTCAGTGACATCAACAGCAGATCCAAAAATCTGCCCTTCAAACCGATTGGCACGGAAGGTTAAAACCCTCTCAGCTCCACTGGCATGCAAACAGGTAAACTCAAGACTGGCCCCTGGCCGCCCAACCACAATCTTTCGGAACGCATCGGTCGCCGCATGACGTTCTTCTGGCTTGATCAGGTTCAGCAGAGGCGTGTGCATCAAATCGCTCGAAGAGTACCCCAACGAGCCACAGAAGGCCTCATTGACTCTGCGCAGGTAGCCCCGGCCATCCAAAACAAAACTCGGAGAGTTTGACACATCAAAAAATTCCGAGACAAGATGCGAGGATTGCACTTTCTCCGTAATATCCAAACGAAGCGATAAAAACCGATCAGGTTGCCCGTTTTGATCAAGCACAGGATAGATGATGGTATCAAACCACAACAAATCACCAGATTTGTTCTTGTTGCAAATCTCGCCGCGCCACACCTCACCCGAGGCGATCTTTTCCCACATCCGTGCAAAAAACTCAGGACCATGAAATCCAGAATTCATGATGTTGTGACTGTGCCCCAGCAGCTCGTCTTCCGAATAGCCAGATATCTCGATCAGGTTCTGATTGGCGCTCAGAATCTTGCCATGTTTGTCTGATACTGAGAAAATCGCGGCCTCATCAATGATTGCGCGTAACTCAAACAATTCTCGCATGCGCGCTTCAATGGCAACCGGAGTTGCGGGGGAACACAGAGGGAAATTCACCTGCGCGTCGAGTTCTTCAAAACAGCCCATGAAGGCCGTAACATGCCCACCCTCAACAATGGGTCGCCCCTCCGCCTTCACCCGTTTTCGGGATCCATCACTCAGTTGAACATCGAACTTGCATTGCCACTCATTTCCCTGATCTATGGCTTGCAACAGGCTTGATTTTAGCGCATCGCGATACTCAGGTAGGCAATACTCAAAAGCATTCTCAAAGGTTGGCTGATAAGCTGCATCAACCCCATGAAGCATTTGCGCTTCACGGCTCCACCAGACCGATTTTGAAACAAAATCGACCTGCCAAATGCCCGCAAAAGCACCCCCAGGAGCCCTTTCCACACGAATCCGACCGTCTGTATATTTTGCAAACACATTTTGTGTAGCCGTAACCACATTTCACCCCAGAGTTTTTCAGCGCGCACCAAAGCCGTTCCCACTTGAGCGCACAGTTTTCCATTATTGAGCGGCACATCTTCCGCCATCATTCACCCACTGAACATACATTCATAGAACTTTGGCACGACACCGCTCCGCAACCAAAAGTTGATACATTCACTCGGAAAATTTAATAGAGCGTGCCGAAAAGACACGATCCTCCAACACACACCGGCGCCGGACTATGCCACACCGGCACTGGGATGCCACTCTGACGTGCCGTCCAGTTTCTGAAGCTGAAATTCACTTACAATCTGGGACATCGCCGCGCTATCTTCACGCATTCCCGTCATGGCTGTAGCCGTTTGATCGACCATCGCAGCGTTCTTTTGCGTAACAACATCCAAATGCGAAACGCTTTCCGCAATCTCGGAAAGGGCTACGGATTGCTCTTGAGATGCTGTGGACACCTCTCCCGTCAGTTGAGCCGCATTTTCAACCTCCTTGAGGATCGTCTCCAATGCCTGCCCCGCCCGCTGTGATAAAACAACACCCTGCTCCACCATGGAGGATGAGCGTTGTATCAACGTATCAATTTCTTTGGCCGCATCAGAAGCCTTCTGTGCCAGCCCGCGCACTTCAGAGGCCACGACCGCAAAACCACGTCCCGCGTCACCTGCACGCGCAGCTTCCACGCCGGCATTCAAGGCCAAGAGATTGGTCTGAAAGGCAATATCATCAATTACCCCCGTAACTTCCGCAATCTGTTTGGACGCAGTCGCAATATTTCCGATCTGATCAATACTCTCACGCGCAACACTGACCCCAAGCTCGGCCGCATCTCTTGCCGCAGTAACCGCATTGTTGGTCTGCTCTGTGGCTTTGCTGGAAGCTTTGGCATGGGTATTGATCTCTTCCACTGCGGAAGCTGTCTGTTCCAGCGTCGCCGCCTGCGCCTCAGTACGCCGTGCCAAATCATTGCTTGCCACCTTTACATGGTCTGCTGTCTGATCGAGACCACGAGAGGTTTCTGCAATGGTCTGCACCATCTCTCGCATCGCGCCAGACAGCAAATTGAAAGCTTCACGGATGTCGTCGTAGCGGGCGGGGTAATCACTTTGATCTGGCGACGGAATATCCTGAGAGAGGTCTTTGGCAGACACACGTTCCATGCCACGCTGCAAATGCCCGAAGGCGCGACGCTGTTCTTCATTCTGGGCCCGGAAATACGCTGCAATCACCAAAGTCGTGTCCATTGCGAAGGCACGCGACAGCGCAGGCACAAGCCGCGCCAATTTCAGGCGCACACGTTGTCCATATCTCTTTGACCATGCTCGAACCAATGCATCTTGCATGAAGGTCGTCGCACGGGCGTAACCAGACAAATACAACTCAAACGGAAGCTGAATACGAAAATGCACTTTACCGATGGCCTCGGCTGAAGCGAGATATGCCTCGGAAAAGTCCCCATTGATCATCATCGCCCAATGGGCCTTCTGCCGCCCGCGCGCATGCTCCAGAACGCCATCTTGCGTGAAAAACGCCGCCATCGTTTCATCCTGCAAGGCAAATGCGTAGAAATCATCCAGCGCCTCATCCAACATTGGGGTCAAAAAAACCCCAGCTTCTTGGAGGTCCTCCAGACTTTCATTGGTCAGAGAAAATCGTTCGGGGAGGTTGTCGGTGACATTGCTCATATCGGGCGGCCCTTGTTACTGTTCGCGCCTGAGCCTGTGTTTTCAGCTCTTAAATTTGCGTTTACAGGTACGAAAAACGACACTTGACGTGTCGCAAGGCAAAAACCCTAGGTTGTTCATCTCCATAATGAAGAGACAACGATAGATACAGAAAACGCCTATATGTTATTATAATTCATATAGTTGCAGACCCGCACGAAAAAGCAATCCAAGAGCCACGCAAAATCTACGAACGCCGCAACGCAATCATGAAGTGAGCCGCCACACCTCCCCAAAAACCTGGCTTTCAGGTGTATGTGATCGCCCGCAAAGAGGTGTTTTCCGTCAAAACTCCTTCTGCCCACCACCGTTCAGCTCACGCCGAGATCAGCTGCCCATCTTCTAGAATCAGTGAGTCCGGAGCCAAAGCCTGCCGGAAAGCAGGAGAGTGGCTCACCAGCAAAATCGCCTGCGGAAGCGCTTGCAAAATCTCCAGCAAACGCGCTTCGTTTTTTGTATCCAGCGCATTGGTTGGCTCATCCAACAACAGCGCTTCCGGCTCCATGGCCAAAACGGTTGCCAAGGTCACCAAACGCTTCTCCCCGCCAGACAGCTTATGCGTGATCCGCTCCTTCAGATGCATCAGATCCAGATCCGTGAGAACACGGTCAACAATCTGCAGGGCTTCTTCCTTGCTACGCCCCAAATTCAGCGGACCAAAGGCAATGTCTTCCGCAACCGTGGGACAGAAAAGCTGATCATCAGGATCCTGAAACACCAGACCAACACGACGACGGACATCCAAAAAATCCGCCTCTACGTTTCGAGGTTTGCCAAACACTGTCACCTGCCCTGCAGTCGGGCTCTGCAAGCCAAGGGAGATGCGAAACAACGTGGATTTACCGGCACCATTGGGCCCCGTGATTGAGAGCCGTTGCCCCGCCTCAAGCTGCATAGAAGCCCCGGCCAAAATCGGCGCCTGTCCCGCGTAGGCAAAATGGATGTCATCGAGCTGCAAGATGGTCATGCAAAATCCACAATCAGTAGTCCGATACAGGCGGCTCCCAAGAGAGCGGCAAACACGTGGTCGCGCCTGCTCATAGAGAACTCTTGTAGCAACATCAGCCGCCCAGAGAAACCTCTGCACTTCATGGCCCCCAGAATGCGCTCGGATCGCTCAATCGCCCGCACCATCATCATACCGACGAGATAGCCAAAACTGCGATATGTATGCCAGTTGGTACCGGGCCGAAATCCGCGAATTTTCATCGCGCTGCGCAGCCGTAAATACTCTTCCCGTAGCACCTCAATGTAGCGGATGGTGAACATCATCAAATGCACCAGAACTTCCGGACACCGCAGCCGATGTAACGCGTGGCCAAGTGTTACGGGCTCCATCGTGCCCACCAGAACCATCAGGGTCAGAATAACGGCGTTGGCCGTCAATGCGATCTCGAAAGCTTTCCAAAGCCCCTGCCAACTTGCAGGAAAGCCAAACACCGTGAACATCACGTCTCCGGGCATGGAAAACGGCATTAAAACCAGCATAAAAATGATGAAACCATCCATCATGGCCATACGCTTTAGCGTGCGCCGGATCGGCAAACGCGACAGAAGAAGCAACCCAATCGCGATGCTCAACGCGGCGAGCAAGCCCGGCACGGAGCCCAGCGCAACCGTCACAACTGCAAACACACAGGCCATAACAATACGCACACGCGGATCAATATCCGCAATCAGGCCATAAGGCGCATCTTGCTCTGCCTCAGCCAGCGTCTTAGCTTGGGGTTCCAGCACATGTGCCATCAGCCAGCCAACTTCTTGCGGGCCGCGATGTAAAATCCAATCCCAAACAGACCAAGGATATACCCAATACCCCCAAGGATGGTCTGAAGATCATTCTGTTCCCGGTAGGCCGCAATCTCACGTCGCAAAGGGCGCAGTTCATCACGCACGGCCTTGGCAATTGCGGCGCGCTCTTCATCCGATAGCCCAGCGAAGATAACCGCCTCAGGCCCTGCTACGGTGGCCTGAACCTCGGAGGTTTCGACAACCTCCGCTGCAACGCCCATAATTTCGGCAACCTCCTGCGCATTCATGGTGACATTGGCCACATGCCCTGCCCCCAGATCCGCAGTGAACCTATGCGCGACAGGCTGCTTAGGGACATAAAGGAAAAAACCATCGGCATCCGTCACAGTGCGGCCGAGTTCGGCCCCATCAGGACCATAGACAATCACTTCCTGATCCACTGCCATATCGCCATTGGAAAACCCAAGCTCTCCCTCAATGGCATCGCCGGCGGGAAACACGCCGGCAATCACTTTATGCGCCAAGGCTGGCAAAGGTGCACAGATGAGACAGGCAATCACGACCCACGATTTCATGCGGAAGCCCCTTTCACAAAAAGCTCCGGCTTGACCTTACGTGCGAGCAGAACGGCAAATCCCGTCAACACAGCTTCGATCACCATCACCGGAATATGGGCAAAAAAGACAAGCTTGGCAGCAGGCAGGAATTCATCACCGGACAAGGCAAGCGAAATCGCCACAAATCCCGTGGTCGCGGCGATGGCAAAAGCGCCACCAATCCCGCCCCAGATGGCACCATGAACCGGAGAGCCTCGCCCAATCAGGCCCCCAAAAATCATCCAGGCCAAGACAGCAGGCAAAGCAATATTCACGGTGTTGACCCCAAGCACGGTCAGGCCACCAAAGCCAAAGAACACAGCCTGCAACAGAAGACCGACAAACAAGGCCGGAAAGGCGGCCCAGCCAAGCAAAAGCCCGGCCAGACCGTTGAGTATCAAATGCACAGAGGACGGGCCAATTGGCACATGGATCAAAGAGGCCACAAAGAAACTGGCAGACAGCACACCCGCTGTGGGAATGCGGTCAAGATCCAGCGATCTCAGGCCAATGGCGATCCCCCCGACCGCGGCGACAGCGCCACCGATCACCACAGGGTTTGACAAGGCTCCGTCAACAATGTGCATTTTAGGCTTACTCCAGATCCCAGGCGCGGATCCAGATCACAGCATCTTGGCTGAGTTCCTTACCTTCATGCTCGGTTGCCGGCCCAGAGCCCAGCGCCGCAAAGCCCCAGTAGCCTGCTTTTGGCACACCAAAGGAGAAATAGCCGTTGTCATCGGAGATCGCCACGATGGCCCCACCCGGCAACGCACCAACGGTTGCCGCCTTGGCACCGGTGCCCGCCAGATCAGGTTCTGCGGCCATATACTCGATTTCGATTTCTGCGCCTGCAACGGGCTTGCCTTCGCTCAACACACGGCCGGTGAAGGTGGAGCCTGCCACAATGTTGTAGGGCTTGTTAAGCGGCAGAATTTCCGTGGCCAGCCCCTGAGGCTGATCCCAGTCGGTCGGCAGCGCATTGCGGTTCAGATAGGTTTTGGTGATCTGCTGAATGAAGATGTCTTCGGACTCTTCATAGTAAGGCGCAGGCACAGTCACGACCACATAGTCACCGGAGCGTTTCACAGGCACGGAGCCGAGAAAGGCTTTGGCACTGTTGTCTGGGCCATCAAAAGTGGTCTCTTCCAGCGTGTCCATCAGATCGGTTTTTTCGCCATTGTGGATGACAAAAAACTCTTCGGGCTTTTCAAGCGTCATCACGTGACCGGCTTCATGCGGATGCCAGAAGATCAGCTTCACAGGAACATCCCCCGGACGCTCGATCATAGTATTTTCTGTGTACTCAAGCAGAAAATGCGCCTGCGCCATTGCCGGGATCGACAAAGCAGCAGTGGCCGCCAAAAGCAGTTTTTTCATAAATCAGGTCCTTATCACGTCGCGCCTTCCCCGGCGCATTCCTAAAATACCGCCAAGACGCGCGCCCCAATGTGCCCCAAGGACAGACATGGATCTGGCGCGCACCCCGTCGCCAATGATGAACGCCCCTTCCGAGGGCGCATGTCTGGCAGGTCTCCTGACTTGCGGGTCAAAACACTCAGGCTGGCCTTCCCGGGCACTCCCAGTGGCATGTATCAGCCGTGCTCTCCGCCTACAGTTGCGGGGGCAGTTGCAGAATTGGCGTCAAGACACCGCACTGCATTCCCTATTGCTTCTGAGATTCCTCCCAGAACCGGACATGAGGGGTAGATGCCAGAAGTCGAATTGCACGGTCAATACTCGATTGCGACATCACGCTCCCTGAACACGAAACCTGTGCAGATATCGCGCCGCCCCCACCTGCCCCAGCGACACATCATAAAGATGTGCCCACAAAGCAACATTTCACATTCGTTCACATGTGAGCAAATTGACGTTTCCCCCGAGCCTTCCTATCGCGCCTTCACAACCCAGCGCATCGCCAGGCATCACACACCAACAGGAATGGGAAACGTGTCATGCTCTTGCGACGTACGACTGTGTCCCTGTGCGCGCTGGTTGCGGCCCTCCCGGCCTTTGCACAGGACATCGATCTCGAAGATATCAATGTAAGCGGAGCCAATACCGAAGGCTTCTTTGGCGAAACCATCTCTCTGCAGACCGGTACAGTCGCGAAAACCGGCGATGCGATTGCGGAAACACCCCGCTCGGTCAGCGTCATCACCGCAGATCAGATCCAAGAACGCGGCGCACGCGATCTGGAAGAAGTGCTCGCCTACACGCCCGGCGTGCGCGCCGGTGCCTTTGGCATGGATAACCGCGCAGACTGGTCCTACGTCCGTGGCTTCAATCCAAGTTTCTTGCGGGATGGCCTCCCAACCCGCTATGGCTTCTACAACAGCCCACGTCCCGAAACCTTCCTCCTGAACAGTGTTGAAGTACTGCGCGGCCCGGCGTCTGGCCTTTATGGCGATAGCTCCGTAGGTGGCGTGATCAACACAACCTCCAAAACCTCTGCACAAGACGCACCCAATATTGTTCAAGCACAGATTGGAACCAATAAGCGCAAGCAGGTTGCAGTAGACTTCAGTGGCGATGGGAATGAAGACGGAACGCTCAAGTACCGCTTTGTCGGCTTGCTCCGCGATTCAGACGATGTTCTAGCCTACTCTCAAGATGATGCCATAGCGATTGCGCCCTCGCTCACCTGGAAGCTTGGCGCAGATACCGAGGTCACTATCCTTGCTGAGTATCAAAAAAACAACGCAACTCCTGCGTCTCAGTTCGCATCCTACATTGGCACCTTGCAGCCGGTACCAGACCAATTTGTCATTCCGGGTTTCGGTGCGGTCCCTTCCCCCCACGCTGGTCGCCAGTTTGACTCAGATCTATATGTCGGTGAGCCCGGGTTTGATCGTTATGATGCGAGATCTGGCAGCATCTCCGCCAACTTCCAACATCGCTTCAATGAGGTTTGGTCTCTGAATGCGAATGCACGCTACAGCGATTCTAAAGGTGATTATGATCACGCCTACTGGTACGGTGCGACAGACCTGATCGCAGCGGGCAACATACCTGCAGTTGCGCAATATCTTTATCTTGGCCGCTACAATGCGGACGGCACGATCAACAGAACGTTCTACAAATCCCGGAATACGCTCAAAACCGCAGCTGCTGATGCCTACGCCACCGCAGAATACCGTTTAGGCGGCGTCGAAATGCGCAGCATTGTGGGCTTCAACTACAACCGGGCCAAGTTTGACAAAGACTCTTCTGCCAACACAGATCCAGCCAACCATGGCGCTCCGATCAACCCTTTTGATCCCAACTATGGCACGATCATCAATCCAACCATCATCGACACGCCTGCGGTCAAGGTAACGGAATGGGGCGTCTACAACCAAAACCGCGCAACCATTGAGGATAGGCTTTTCCTCGATTTTGGTTTGCGCTTCAGCCAGATTGAGCGTGGCGAAAGCACTGACCCCAACAACAATAGCGTCGACCCTGCGGCCAAAGACAGCGATTGGACTGGCAACGCAGCGATCATGTATGTTTTGGACAATGGTCTTGCTCCCTATGCAAGTTGGGCCACGAGCTTTCAGCAAGAGACGCTTGGAGCACAAGCAGACGGCACAGCCTTTGAACCCACCAAAGGGCGACAGTATGAGATCGGTGTAAAGTATCAGCCTAAAGGCACCAATACGCTGCTGTCGGCTGCCGCATTCGACATCACAAAGTCTAATCTGCTGCAAACTGACCCCAACGATCCATCCCAACGCATCCAGACGGGCGAAGCCTCTTCCAAAGGCATCGAGCTGGAAGCTTTCCACAACTTCGGTGAAGTGTCCGTGCAAGCCTCCTATACACTCCTCGATACGGAGACAGAAACACAGGACTACATTGATCTGGTGCCTGAACAAATGGCTTCGGCATGGATCAACTATGCACCCAAATCCCTCGATGGATGGAACTTCGGATTGGGAGCGCGCTTCACAGGCAAAACCAAAGGCTCTGCTGGCTTTGCAGTGCCAGGCCTTCCAACGGAATTCGAAACCGAATCCTATACATTGCTCGACGCAGCCATCAGCTACCAAAAGAACGACTGGCGTGTGGCTTTGAATGTCAGCAACTTGACCGACAAACGTGTCATTACCGGCTGCGCCACCTTCACATGCTACTTCGGCGAAGGACGCAATGTGCAGCTATCGGTCACCAAAGCCTTCTGATCTCAAAAACAAACTCAGCCGGGGCTTTCCCGGCTGAGTTGAATATGTGAAAACTTGACAGAAACCATCTGAAAAGTTAATCGAACCCACCTAGCCACTGTCGTGTTGAGACACTTTCAACATCGCAGCCAGCCCAAAGGTTTCCAAGATTGCTCCGCCCACATAGGGGCCACACATGGGGCAATGAGACAGGGACAGCACTGGTGCGCGCGCTACGTTCATTGATCATTTCGGCGGGATTGCTCTGCCCGTTTGGCCTATCAGCCGAACCATTTCCGGTTGAAATAACCCATCGCTACGGCACAGCCCACATCCCTGAAGAGCCAAAGAATATCGTCTCTCTGAGCTTCATCGGCCATGACTTTTTGCTGTCTCTTGGCATCATCCCTCAAGCGCTGCGCAAGTGGTACGGCCCGCACCCCTACGGCGTCTGGCCATGGGCACAAGAGGCTCTTGGGGACGGCACCCCCGTTGTGATGTGGGGTGAGATCAATATTGAACAGATCGCCACACTCAAACCTGACCTGATTGTTGGCCAGTGGAGCGGCATGAGTGCAAGCGACTATGCCCTGCTCAGTCAGATTGCCCCCACCATCGCCCCCCAAGAAGACTGGGGAGACTATGGCGCACCCTGGGCGGACATGCTGCGCACCCTCGGCCTTGCCACCGGGCGACAGGAACTGGCCGAAGCGCATATCTCCAGAATTGAGGGACGCTTCGAAGCCATCCGCGAGGCCCATCCAGAATGGCAGGGCGCCAGCGCCGTCGTGGTCTGGTCAGGCAGCACCGGTGCCTACACGCAAGGCGACATCCGCGGTCGCTTCATGGCTGAACTCGGCTTTCAGGAACCTGAAGGCCTTGAGGATATCGGCATCTTTGACAGCCTCTACAAGATTATTCCCGAAGAGGTCACAGCCCCAATTGATGCCGACGCTTTGATCTGGATTGACGCGGGCAACAATGTCGAGCGGCTGAATACACTGCCCCTGCGCCACACCATGCGCGCCTATAAAGAAGGTCGGGAAATCTACCTGGGCCTCGACACAACCGCCGCCATGTCGCACTCCAGCCCGCTCAGTATTGAATACACGCTGGACGCTTTGGTGCCTCTGCTCGAAGCCTCCATGGACGGCGATCCACACACCGAAGTCGCCACCTCACGCGCAGCGGGCATCCTGCCGGAGATCACGCCATGAGCCTACAGGCCGAAACCAACGTTCTCCCCATGCCCAAGGACATGCGACCGCTTCATTTGCTCATCACGCTGCTTGGCGTTACCTGCCTCGCTGTGCTCGCCCTGCGATTTGGCATGCGTGACCTGACGTGGGCAGATATCGGCGCGGCCTTTGGCGCTTATGACCCGTCGGTCCCGGAACAGATCGTCATTCGGGACATTCGCCTGCCACGTCTTCTGGCCGCGATTTTGACAGGGGCTGCGCTTGGCGTGGCCGGGGCGCTTATCCAAGGCATGACCCGCAACCCGCTTGCCGATCCGGGGCTCCTTGGCATCAATGCGGGCGCAGGTCTTGGCGTGGTCATTGTGGTCTTTGCCCTGCGCTGGTCTGACCCGAGCCAGTTCATCTGGGTGGCCATGCTCGGAAGCGCCATCGGCGCGGTATTGGTGTTCAGCCTTGGCGGCGGCGCACAGGCCAGCCCTGTGCGCCTGCTTTTGGCAGGCGCTGCAATCAGCGCCTTCTTCATTGCAATCACACGGGGCGTCCTGCTCATGAGCCGCCAGAGTTTGGACGTCTATCGCTTCTGGGTTCTCGGTGGTTTGGATGGCATCAGCTTTGCTGACATCACCGCCTTGATGCCCTTCTTCGCAGGAGGGTTTCTGGTGGCTCTTGTCGCGGCATTTCTACTGAACGCGCTTATGCTTGGCGAAGACACCGCCCGCAGCCTCGGCGTCAATGTTGGGGCCGCCAAACTGATCAGCGGCCTTGCCATTGTCTTGCTGGCGGCCTCCACCGTGGCCCTCGCCGGCCCCATCGCCTTCATTGGCCTGATGGTCCCCCACATCGCGCGCCCACTGGCACAACAGGACATGCGCTGGATGGTGGCATTCAGCGCTCTGATCGGCGCTGGCCTCTTGCTGAGCGCGGATCTCATCGGACGCCTTCCCATTTTAGGCGGCAACATGCAGGCGGGCGTCATGGCGGCTTTGATCGGCGGTCCCGCGCTGATTGTGATGGTGCGTAAGGGCGGAGGGCGCCGCCTGTGAACGTAACCCTGCAAACCAAGGCCCTGTCTTTTCAAACCACCCGGCGCGCGGTTTTCGCCTGCCTGCTCCTGCTCACAATAACTCTGGCAGTTGCGTTCCTCTCTTTGAAAGCAGGAGCATATCCGCTGAGTGTGAGCGACCTCTTCCGGGGCCTGATCGGGCACCTTGATGATCTGGAAAACATGATCGTGCGCGAACATCGCCTGCCTCGTATTCTGGTCGCCATTGGCGCAGGGGCGGCTTTCGGCATGGCCGGGGCCATGATGCAGAGCATGCTGCGCAACCCGCTCGCTTCCCCCGATGTCATTGGCTTCACCGCAGGCGCCAATTTTGGCGCACTTCTTTGCGTGCTGATAACAGGTGGCATGGTGGTCATGGGGGCATTGCTTGGCGGCTTGGGTGCCGCCATCCTTGTGACCCTGCTGGCCTGGCAAAATGGGCTGAACACCACGCGTCTGATCCTCGTTGGCATCGGCATCAACCTCACCTTGGGCGCGGGGGCTGATCTACTGCTCAGCTGGACCGACGAACGCATTGCTGCCGATATGGCGCGTTGGCTCACAGGCTCTCTGAATACGCGTTCTTATGGCGATGTGGCTATGATCTGGGGCGGCATCGCGTTGCTGACACCGCTTCTGGCGTGGCTGCAATTCCCCCTCGCGCGGCTGGCTATGAATGACGACACCGTAACAGGTCTCGGCATTGCGCTCACCCCAACCCGGCTTGCCGTTGCTGGCACGTCGGTCGCTCTGGTCGCCTTAAGCGTCAGCGTTGCTGGCCCCCTGCCTTTTGTGGCCTTTGTCGCCGGCCCGATTGCGCGGCGCATCATCCGGGGAGGGCGACCCGCGATTTTCGCAGCCGCTTTGGTCGGCGCAGCCGTCACCCTGATTGCCGATCTGGCCGCCCGCTCCGTCCCTCTCATCCAATTGCCTGCCGGTGTCTTTACCGCCTTGATTGGCGCACCGGTCCTCCTGTGGCTTTTGGTGATTCAATTCCGCAAAGGAAACTTCTGATGCGCTCCTCCAATCGCTTGCAAGCCAACACGGTCTCCGTTGCTTTTCAAAAGCAGGAGGTGCTGAAGGCGCTGTCCCTGTCCCTGCCGGATGGGAAGATGACAGTCATCGTCGGCCCCAACGCCTGCGGAAAATCCACCCTGCTGCGCGCCCTGTCGCGTCTGCAAAAACTCGACAGCGGACAGATCGTGCTCGATGGCAAATCCATTTCGTCGCAACGCTCCAAACAGGTGGCGTGGGAGCTTGCTGTGCTCCCGCAATCCCCTGCCGCCCCCGAAGGACTATCCGTGCATGATCTGGTCCGCAGAGGCCGCACCCCACACCAATCTGCACTTCAGCAATGGTCAACAATCGATCAGGCTGCCGTTGCGCGCGCACTCGAATTGACCGGCATGACCGCCAATGCCCATCGGGCACTTGAAACCCTCTCTGGAGGACAGCGCCAGCGCGCATGGATCGCCATGGCTTTGGCACAGGACACAGATATTCTGCTGCTGGATGAGCCAACGACCTATCTGGATCTTCCTCATCAGATCGAACTTTTGACACTGGTGCAAAAGCTCAATCAGGACACCGGTCGCACTGTGGCCATGGTGCTGCATGACATCAACCTGGCCGCGCGCTTTGCCGACCACATCGTCGCTCTCAAAAATGGCACCGTTCACATCCAGGGCTCTCCTGAGGACGTTGTGACCGAAGACATGATGTCCAAGATCTTCAATCTGCCTTCCACCGTGATCAAAGACCCGGTGCACGGGCACCCGCACGTCATTCCGAAGTAAAGGCGCTCTTTATGAACGAGCAAACAAAATTCCCATTTCGCGCTGAGACACGCCTGATTGGTCTGGCTTTTCCGGCCATCCGCGCATTGCTGGTGCATGAAGCCCAAGAGCACGGTCTGGAGTTGCCAGAAAATAGCGACGCCCGTGTCATGATGGTGTCTGAATACGGTCATCTCACATTTGATGCACTGGAAAATGGCGTGCACGCCTGTGTCATGGCGGATCAGACAGACAAGCTTTTCATCCTGAAGGAAAGCCTTGTTGAGAGCATCGAGCACTTTGCCCCTCAATTGGCCGAAAGCCTCACATGGTCCGATGCCGCGCAGCACAAAGGCCACCCGCCAAACTTCCAGCTCGCCACAGTGACCGCAGTTACTCCAATCGGCAAAAGCTTTCTACGCGTGACCCTGTCAGCCCAAGATCTGAGCAGCTACGCACAAAACGCCATTCATTTCCGTATCATTCTGCCCCCAAAGGGGGATCAGGCCCCACAATGGCCGCGCCTCAACGATAAGGGTGTTACGATCTGGCCCAAAGGTGACAAAGCCCTACATCGCCCTGTGTACACCATTCGCAGCGTCGACACACATCGCAATGAACTTGTGTTTGACGTCTTTGTTCACGAGGGCGGTCGCACCACGGAGTGGGCACAGAACGTCACGATCGGCACGCAAATTGGCATCACCGGCCCGGGAGGCGGTGGCATACCTGACACCCAGGCGATCACAATCTATGCCGATGAAACGGCCTTTCCCGCCACTGCTCGGCTGCTGGAAGCACTGCCACATTCCGTAGGGGGCCGCGTGGTACTGCAAGCCGGCACTCAAGACTATCCACTTCCGGATCATCCCAACCTAAAGGTGATTTGGCACAGCCCTCACTCTGACCAGACACTCCCTGATGTCGCCATCGCAGATCGCACCTCTTTTCCAGAACATATGCTCTGGTTTGCTTCCGAAAAAGAAGATACGCAGAAGATGCGCGCATTCTGCAAAAGCCAGGACATCGACGTTAAAAATCACTACATCGCGACATATTGGAGCCGCACATGAAATCGCTCACCCTGATGACCTGCGCCCTTTGTTTGCCGGTCATGGCATTTGCCCAAACCACCGCAGAAACCGCCCCTCTGACAGCGCCAGAAGCGCCCGCTTTGGTTGCACCCCAAGTCGAAATAGAAACGCCAACTCTGGCCACGCCTGCGGCGCCAGAGGCCGAAGATGTAAACACGCAGACGTCCACCTCACCGGCCCTCCAACCTGAGCAACCAGACACAGCAGAAGCAACAGACGCAGGCGTCGATTCTCCCAGCGCTGACGCTGTGTCAGACCCGGCCACCGCTTTTGATGAGATCACCGACGCAGAAATCGCGCCGGTCACCACCCAAGAACAGCTTACTGCCATGGCACAGACTGCAGCCTCTGATGCCCATGCCTTCCTGCGCGACGGCGGCCCCAGCATTTGGGCCATTGCCGCCTTGTCCGTCATCACGCTTGCATTGATCCTCTGGAAAATCTGGCAATTGGCCTTGATGGGGGCATGGTCGCGCGGCAAGGCAGGCAAGGCCGTGCGCGCCTTTGAGAACGGCGATCTGCAGACCGCCATGCAGACCGTAGAAAAGCGCCGTGGCATCCGCTCCAAGGTGATTACGGCAGCGCTCAAGGCTATGCAGAAATGGGATGAGGAGCGCGCGCGCGAAGATGCCGCGCGGGTGGCCAAAAACCAGCTCGCCGAAGCGCGCATTGGCCTGTCCGCCTTGGAACTGATTGCAACAATTGCCCCGCTTTTGGGTTTGTTGGGAACGGTCTTGGGGATGATTGCCGCCTTCCAGGCTCTGCAATCTGCCGGGTCTAATGCGGATCCTTCCCAGTTGGCCGGCGGTATTTGGGAAGCGCTCTTGACCACCGCTGCCGGCATGGCTGTAGCGATCCCCGCATCGGCGGCCCTGACGTGGTTTGAAAGCGTGATCGATCGTGTTCACCGCGACGTCGAAGATGGCGTTACACGGCTTTTCCTGGCTCAGGAGCCAAAGCCGGCCCTGCATCTCGTCGCTGAGTAAGCGCGATGTTGCTCGCTCCTCCCACGCGCCCTCGGCGCAAACCCAGCCTGACCCCCATGATTGATGTGGTGTTTCTGCTTCTGGTGTTTTTCATGCTGGCTTCTCGCTTTGGTTCTGACGCTATGTTGACGCTCCCTTTGGCAGCCGGAGGCGGTGAATACTCCGGTCCTCCCCGCCTGATTCAAGTGGAACCCGACAGCCTCAAACTCAATGGCATTGTGGTCATCGACATCGCAGCCGCCGTTGCCCCTCTGACAGAGAGCCCAACGGACACGCTCATCCTGCGCGGCGGGCCGGAAACCCCTCTGCAACGCATTGTCGATGTGACACAACAATTGCAATCGGCCGGTTTCACCTCGGTCGTTTTGGTGGAGTGACGCCATGCAGATCGACAAACCCCACAAACGCCCCAAGGGCGAAAGCATCGTTCCGATGATCAATGTGGTGTTTCTGCTTTTGATCTTCTTCTTGATGACGTCCCGCTTGGTGGAGCCAGCGCCATTTAAGGTCACGCCACCAACCGCCGCGTCAGAGAAAAAACCAGAAGCAGAACCGGTGATATTTCTGGACAAGGACGGAACGCTTTCCTTTGAAGGTGCCGAGGCAGAGGCCGCCATTGCAAACGTCAAGGCCATCAGCGGCACCTCCGCTGTCATCCGCCTTCGCGCCGACCAACGTGTGCCCTCGTCGCTGGCGGCGAAAGTTCTCTCTGACCTCGCGGTTGCAGGCTTGTCCAACGTCGAACTGATCGTGGTGCCACAATGAGGCGCGCCATTGAAATAGGTATCTCTGGCGGCATCGCCGTTCTCGTGCATGTCGTGCTCTTTGCCTCCGCTCCAAGCACAGGTGCTGAGGCCGGGGGACAAGGGGGAGACGCCATGGCCGCCATGCAAGGCGCCACCCCGACCATCACAGAAATGGTGCACACCTGGGAACGTCCGCCAGAAACTCAGACCGCTGTAGAAACAGACTTGCCACCGCCGGACGCGGTGCCAGATCTTCCGGAGACACCACAACTGGACACAGTGGCGCCAAGAGCCGCCGTGCGTATTTCATCACTGCAAGAGCCTCCACCAGAGAGCTTTGAGCTGGCCGCTGACATCACCACGCCGCCGCCTCCGCCACCCGAAGAAAAAAAGCCGGAGCCTGAAGCTCCGCCGCCACCGGTGGTACCGCCAAAGCCTGAAAAAGAGGTCACCCAAGCCAAAGTCGCGCAAAAATCTTCCGCAGGTCGGCAGGAAAAACAAGCCGCAGGCAGTGGCGGGAGCACGCAGGCAGGCGACAACGCAAGCGCCGCAGTCGCCACCGCCTCCAAGG
This sequence comes from Shimia marina, assembly GCF_001458175.1. Taxonomy (GTDB): domain Bacteria; phylum Pseudomonadota; class Alphaproteobacteria; order Rhodobacterales; family Rhodobacteraceae; genus Shimia; species Shimia marina. Next base: position 41,469 of record NZ_CYPW01000004.1, on the reverse strand, counting down.
GCAAACAGGCGAAGCTAAAGGCGATCTGGGGCGCAAAAATCCGCAGCAGAATTGCGCGTCATCAAAAGTTTCCGCGCGGCGAAACCGGCACATGGCGGGTGACGCTGAAGCTGAAAATTCACCGCGATGGCAGAATTCTGAGTGCGAAAATCATACGGTCTTCCGGCAATCCCAACATTGACCGGGCCGCCATCGCCGCTGTGAAGAACGCCCGCAAAATGCCCAAAGCTCCTAAGAAACTCTCAGGAGAAAGCTTTGGCTTCAACCAGCCGCTGAATTTCACACCTTAACGCGCAGACATCCTCCGCTACGCCTATAAAAACTGTGGCAGCCCCTGAAACCTCACCAAGTGAGATCTCCGAGACCGCCACAGCCGTCAGACAACAGCGCTAAAATCAGGCACCCATTTCCGGCACAAGCGCGTCAGGCAGATTCTGATAGCACACAGGCCGCAGGAAGCGGCGGATCGAAAGCGTACCCACAGAGGTGGCACCAAAGTTGGTGGAGGCCGGGTATGGGCCGCCGTGTACCATCGTGTCTGCCACTTCAACGCCAGTCGGGAACCCATTGGCCAGCAAACGCCCGGCTTTGCGCTCCAGGATCGGCATCAGGCTTTGCGCATCGCCCATATCCGCGTCATCCATATGCAAGGTGCAGGTCAACTGCCCCTGCAGGCTCATCGCCACCGCGCGCGCCTCGTCCATGTCCGTGACCTCAACGACCACGCCAAGCGGGCCAAAGACCTCTTCCGCCAGAGCCTCATTGGCCAACCAGTTCTGAGCTGTGGTCTTATAGAGATATGGCGTCGCATCCCGCAGATCACACACGGAGGTCAACACTTCCTGCACACCGCTGGTGCCCGCAATGCGGCGCTGCCCATCGCGATAGGCCGCGGCAATGCCATCCGTCAGCATGGTCTGCGCGCCCACTTGGCCAAGCGCTTCTTGAGCCGCTGCGACAAAAGCATCCGCCTCAGCACCCGCTTTGACAATCGCAATGCCCGGATTGGTGCAGAACTGCCCCGCCCCCATGGACAGCGAACCGGCCCAGCCCGCACCGATCTCTGCACCGCGATTGCTCAGGGCGTGATCGAGAATGAACATCGGGTTGACCGACCCCAGCTCACCAAAGAAGGGAATTGGTTCTGGGCGCTGTGCACAGAGGTCAAACAACGCACGGCCACCCGCCAGCGAGCCGGTGAAGCCCACAGCCTTGATCAGAGGGTGTTGCACCAGCGCGGAGCCAACCGCGCGATTGCCACCCTGAATCAGGCTGAAGACGCCGGGATCAACATTACAGCGCGCAATCGCCGCATGGATCGCTTCTGCGATGATTTCCCCCGTGCCGGGATGCGCAGAGTGGCCTTTGACAACAACAGGACAGCCCGCCGCCAGCGCGGCAGCCGTATCACCACCGGCGGTGGAGAAGGCCAGTGGGAAGTTAGAGGCTCCAAAAACAGCCACAGGGCCAATCGGGCGCTGCACCATTTTCAGATCGGGCCGCGGCAGAGGGGCGCGCTCCGGCAGAGCTTCATCGTGACGGCGATCCAGATAGTCCCCCTGCAAGATGTGGCTGGCAAACAAGCGCAGCTGCCCGGTGGTACGGCCCCGTTCACCCTGCAACCGCGCTTCTGGCAGGCCAGTTTCCTGCGTGCCAATCTCGGTGATGGCCTCCGCACGTGCTTCGATTTCATCCGCGATGGCATTCAGGAAGGCGGCGCGCGCGTCACGGGAAGAATAGCCATAGCTCCAGAAAGCTTTTTCCGCCGCCTGCACGGCGGCATCAACATCCTCCACGCTGCCCGCTGCATACTCATGGCTGGGACCATGCGCCGGGCTGGATGCGAAGTTTTGTGCACCGGCCACCCAATTGCCGGCGATCAGGTGTTTTCCGTGAGGTTTGAAAGACATAGACTTGGTTCCATTGGTAAGGATCTCAGTTATGGATATTGTATCCAATTCAAGAGGCCCTGGCAAGCATGACAGATGCCCCATCCGCTCCTTTGGCACCGGCGCTAAAACACTAATGCCCCGAGGCTAAGCCTCTTCGGCTTTGCGTTGCGCCGCAATCATCTCAAGCAATTCTGACTTGGTACGCGTGATATGATGCACCAGAAGATCACAGGCCCCCTCCACATCCCCGGCCCGCGCGAGAGTCAACAAATTGCGATGCTCCACCTGTGCCGGTTCGCGTTGCTCCATCACGCTGAGATGGATACGCACATAGCGGTCAGAATGCACATTCAAGCGCGCCAGCATCTCTTCCGAAAGCCGCCGTCCTGCCGCACTGTAAAGCGCACAGTGATAATCATAGTTGAGCTTACCCCAGCGTGACACGTCATCCTCTTGATAAGACTCATCCATCGCCGCAATAATCTCTTCACAGCGCTGAAACTCCGCCTCCCCCATCTCCGGGATGGCATGCCGGAACAAATCCACTTCCAGCAGCACCCTGAGATCAAAGATCTCGCCAATCTCGCGCAGGGAATGCTTCATCACATAGCCGCCGCGATTGTTCTCCCAATGCACAAGCCCTTCCGCACTCAGCCGCTTGAGCGCCTCGCGTACCGGCATGCGGGACACATCGTACTCATCCGCCAAAAGTTCCTGACGAATGGCTTCACCCTCTTTGAGATCTCCACTGAGAATGCGCTCGCGCAAATCATTGGTGATCAGTTCGGGCAAGCTTTGTTTTACGACGGCGCGTTTGGCTGGCATGCAAGTTTTCGCTTTTGTATTTTGGATGCAATATGCTCGACCAAAGTGATACACTGATAACATTGGCAAAAAAACCTGAAATCTGGATTGCCGCAATAGACTGGTTTTTGTATCCAATATCCTAAACGACCAACCCTTTGCAAAACATGACCGGGAATCCCTGATGAGCGCGATGAAACAACTCAAATTGGACGACATAAAAACGCTCTGTCAGGATGTCCTGACATCTGTGGGCTATGGCCCTGAGCACGCCGAAGCCATCACAGACATGCTCTACCGCTGCCAGCTTGATGATTGCCAGTCCCACGGCCTTTTCCGCCTGTTTATGTGTGCCCAGACCATGCAGGTCGGACAGATTGACGGCCATGTCCTGCCCGCCCTCACAGAAACAGACAATGCCATCGTGCGCGTAGATGCCAAGGGCGGCATGTCTCTTCTCGCTTTCGAAAAGGCCCTGCCCGCGCTGATCGAGAAAACCCGCAAACATGGCATGGCCGCCATGGCGATCAACAACTGCTTCCACTTCTCCGCGCTCTGGCCCGAAGTGGAACGCCTCTCAAATGCTGGCCTCGCCGGTCTGGCCATGGTGCCAAGCCACGCATGGGTGGCCCCTGCGGGCGGCACGCGCGGCAGCCTTGGCACCAATCCAATCGCCTTTTCTTGGCCCCGTATCGGCAAAGATCCGTTTACATTTGATTTCGCCACAAGCGGCTTTGCCCGTGGCGAGATCGAACTCTATCGGCGCGCAGGCAAACCGCTGCCCGAAGGTGTGGCCATCGACAAAGACGGCAAGCCGACAACCGATGCACAGGCCGCCATGGATGGCGCCATGCTCACCTTTGGCAGCTACAAAGGCTCTGCCTTGTCGATCATGGTCGAATTGCTTGCCGGCCCGTTGATTGATGATCTGACCAGCATGGAAAGCATGGCCTTCGCCAATGGCGCTGGCGGCGCGCCCTACCACGGGGAAATCCTGCTCGCCTTTGACCCAGAGCATTTCAGCAATGGCCGCGTGGCCGACAATGACGCGCGCGCCGAACGCCTGTTTGCGGACATCGTCGATCAGGGCGCGCGCCTGCCATCGCAACGTCGCTTTGCCGCCCGCGCCCGCAATCTGGAGCGTGGCTATGTCGAGGTGCCAGAGGCGCTGTATGAAGACCTCTTGAAGCTAAAAGCCTGACCCCAAAACAAAAACGCCCGGCCAAAAGCCGGGCGTTTTCTTTCTGTGCTCTTTTGCTTACGCACCCCATGTATCGCGCAGACGGTATCCACCAGGCCAGGGATCAGAAGGATCCAGCATATGCTGGTGAATGCCCGTGACCCAACCACGGCCGGAAATCTCCGGAATGATCGCAGGCTGATCACCCACGGTTGTTGTTTCCAGAATGCGCCCGGTGAACCGCGATCCGATGATGGACACGGCCTCAAAGGTCTGCCCCTGCTGCATCTGCCCACGCGCAGCCATCAAAGCCATCCGCGCCGACACCGCTGTGCCCGTTGGCGACCGGTCCACCTTGCCCGGCTGAATGGCCACCGCCGACTTACCAGTCAGCCCAGCTTCTGTCTCACTCAGAGGGCCGCAGAACGCACAGAAGGAAATATGCTTCCAATCCGGGTTTTCAGGATGATGGAACCCAAGCTGTTCATTGGCGGCATTGGTGATCTTCACCCCAAGCTGCGCAATGTCCTTGGCTTCGCTTTCCACAATATCAAACCCCAGCGCCTGAGCGTCCACCACCACAAAGCTGTCACCGCCATAGGCCGTGTCCACCGTGATTTTGCCCAGGCCCTCCACGTCCAGGGACATATCAAGCTGCCCTGCAAAACTGGGAAGGTTCTGCACAAAAATGCGCTCTGCCTTGCCATCCTTGCATTCGGCACGCACCCGCACCAGACCGCCCGGCGCTTCCAGCGTCATATGGGTGACAGGCTCCTGCATCGGGATCAGCCCGCCGTCCAAAAGCACTGTTGACACGCAGATCGAGTTAGACCCGGACATGGGTGGCGTATCCTCAGGCTCCATAATGATCCATGCGGCATCCGCCTCAGGATGTTTTGGCGGCACAAGCAGGTTCACATGCCGGAACACCCCGCCGCGCGGCTCGTTCAGTACAAAATTGCGCAAAGTCTGATCTTCTGCAATGAACCGGCGCTGCTCCCACAGCGTCTCCCCCGGAGGCGGCATCACGCCCCCTACGATCACATCGCCAACCTCTCCTTCCGCATGAGCGGAAATCACGTGGATTGTCTTGCTGCTGCGCATGCTGCGTCCTCTAGTTCCTTGGTGGTTTGCGCTTAAAACCGCGTCGCGGCAAAAGCGGACATGTCAATTTTCGCGGGGCTGTCACTCAACAGATCAGCCACAAGCTCTGCCGTCCCCGCCGACTGGGTCAGCCCCAGATGCCCATGCCCAAAGGCATAGACCACCTGCGGTGCCTGTGGCGCACGATCAATCACCGGCAAGCTGTCTGGCAAGGACGGACGGAAACCCATCCACTGCGTGCCGCCAGAGGTCTCAAGCGCGGGCGCAAATTGTTTCACCTTCGCCAAAAGTGTATCCGCACGCTTATAATTTGGGGCCAGTTCCAGACCGCCAAGCTCAACCGCGCCGCCAACACGCACGCCGCCATTGATCCGCGTCATTACAAACCCATGCCCACCAAAGGTCACATGGGTGCGCAGATCAAAGGCCCCTTCCGGCAGGGTCGTATTGTAGCCGCGCTCCGTTTCCAGCGGGATCTTATCGCCAAGCTGCGCTGCCAGTTTGTGAGACCAGGCCCCGGCACAGATCACAAGCGTTCCCGCCATGATCTCCCCCGCCGCACTGCTCAGGCGCAGCTGACCGTCCAGTGGCGTGACCTGCGTGATCTCCGCTCGTCGAATTTTGCCGCCCCTCGCCTCAAACTCGGCCGCCAGATGGCGCGTCCAGGCTGCCGGATCAATGGTATTCATCCACGTCGGCGTATAGCCTGCATAGGTGAACTGGCGGCTCAAGCCCGGTTGAATTTCCGCAATCTCATCAGGGCTCTTGAGCAGATCAAAAGGAATGCCGTGCTCTTTGCGCAGCTGCCATGACGACTGACTCGCCCGAAACTCGGCCTCAGATTCATAGAGCATGATCTGACCATCACGCTGCATCATCGGCTCACCATCTACCGCCGCAATCTGCCGCTCCAGCGCCGCGCGGCTGAAATCCATCATGGCGGACTGCGCCGACAGTGACGCCATATAGCGGTCTTTCCAGCTCGCCCTCCAGAACCGCAGCATCCAGGGCGCAATCTTCACCGCATAGCTTGGTGGGATCGACAGCGGGCCCAGCGGGTCAAACAGCCATTTGGGCGCCTTGCGCATAATGCCCGGCGTGGCCAGCGGCACGATGTCGGTATAGGCAAACGCGCCCGCATTGCCCTTGGAGGTTTCTTCAGCCACCCCCACGCGGTCAATCACGGTGACAGAGCGCCCACGGCTCTGCAGCTCAAGTGCCGCGCTGATACCGACGATCCCCGCACCAATGACCACAATGTCCAAAACGTCCGACATCTCATCCCCCTGAAGGTCGCTCCCCCGCTGGCAGAGGAGGCCGCTTACATAAAATCAGGCGCATTGCGCCTTATCGCTGCATCGCAACAATAAGGCGAAACGCTTTAGTAAATACCCAGCTTGAAAGGGTCTTCAGCCCCAAAGATCAACTGACCTTCGGCCATCACAAAGGCCTGCCCAGTGATGGTCGGGATCACGCCCCCACTTGGGCCGGGTTGATAAGACAAGCGATAGGGGCTGCCAATGACGCTCTCCTGAATGATCTCTTCACCCGGGGCCAGTCGCCCTGCCGCCGCCAGACAAGCCAGCCGCGCCGAACTGCCGGTGCCGCAGGGCGACCGGTCATATTCATCATCCGGACACAGAACAAAGTTGCGGCTGTGCACATCGGCATTGGACGATGTGCCCTGAAAGACCACGTGATCCACAAGCTCCCCGTTTTCGCCGCACACCCCCTGCGCCACACAGGCCTCGCGCACCGCGATGGTCATATCTGTCAACGCACGGATATTGGTACTATCCACCGCCATCGGGCTGGGATCCACGATGAAGAACCAGTTGCCACCATAGGCAAGGTCGCCCGTCACAGAACCATAGCCTGCCACATCCACAGTGACATCGGCCCTGATACGGCGGCTTTCCACATTGGTGACACGCACCGTATTGGCATCCAGCACATCAATGGAGATCACGCCAACCGGCGTTTCAATCCGATGGGTGCCCACGCCGATCCGCCCCATATGAGCCAGCGTCACACCCAGGCCAATGGTGCCATGACCACACATGCCAAGCACCGCATCGGCATCAAAATAGATCACACCCACTTCACAGGTCGGATCCTGTGGCGCAACAAGCAGCGCCCCCACCATCCCCGGTTGGCCACGCGGCTCCAGAAGAATGGATTTGTAAAAGCCTTCATGATCCGTCGCCAAAGCACGCGCCTGATCGGCCAACGGCCCAGACCCAAGGTCCGGACCGCCATCAAGGATCACCCGTGTGGGCATCCCACCTGTGTGACTGTCAATCACATGCATTCAGCGATCACTCCGCCCTGCTTGCTCCAGTCCGCAAACCAGTTGCGGAACAGGCTGTACTGTTGTTCGCAATAGTTGCGCTGCGCATCAGACAAAACATCGGTTTCGTTGAAGTGCAGACGATATTCTTCCTCGCCATTCAGAACGAGAAGATACTTGTAGTAGAGCACCAGATCGGTGCCTTCGTCAAAGCTTGAAAGCACACCAAAAGCCTCTTCCAGCTCCTGTGCACGCTTCCGCGCTTCCGCATGGCCCTGCGCGGCTTTCTGCGACAGCGCCGCCAACAGAAGTGCTTCTTTTGGCAGGGCCGTACCAATGCCCGTGATGGAACCGGTCGCGCCACAGTTGACGAAACCATGGTACACTTCCGTATCCACACCCACCATCAGGGTCACCTGATCGTCCTGGCTTGTGATGTGCTCCGCCGCATAGCGCAGATCGTCTTTGCCGCCAAACTCTTTGAAGCCCACAAGGTTCTTATGCTCCGCACGCAGCGCAAAGAACAGCTCCGCGCGGGTGGCAAAACCGTAAACCGGGCTGTTGTAGATGATCGCAGGCACATCTGGAGCCGCTTCAAGGATGGCTTTGAAGTGGTTCTTCTGCGCCGCAATGGACGTGCCGCGAGACAACACGCGCGGGATCACCATGAGACCCGCCGCACCCACTTTCTGGGCATGGGCCGCATGAGCCGCTGCAGATTTGGAGTTGATCGCGCCCGTGCCGACCACAACCGGAATACCTGCCTCCACCAGACGCGCCACGCCGGTCATGCGCTCTTCGTCAGACAGCAGAGGCCAGTCACCCATCGAGCCACAATACACCACAGCGGACATGCCCGCGGCGATCATTTCATGCCCCTTCTTCACCAGCGCATCATAGTCTGGCGTACGGTCTTCCTTACAAGGGGTCATCAGGGCTGGCATCGTGCCCGCGAAAATGGTGTTCGACATGGGAACTCCTGTCTAAAGGGGGCACATGGCCCTGAACATGATCGGATAAGGAGGAGAGCCCTCCGAGGGTGACTTCTAAAAAACCGCGCAAAACTTTACACTTAGAGCAGAAGGCACCCTGCTTCTCCCTTCAAGTACAATAATTGGATCCAAAATCCAATAAGATTTTTGAGCAGACCGCAGAAAGTTTATCAGGCCCACACCATCGCCACGCCCGAGCCAAGGAGCCAACACGCACACGCATAGCGGAGATGCAGACTATCATCTTCTCGCGCTCAAAAATTGGGCGTAGTGGGTCTCCTCGGGCCCACCGATGATATCAAACAAGGAGAATCACAATGACCAAGAAAATGCTCGGCGCACTGGAATACGCAGGCTTTGTCGCCGCAGGCATGGCCATGATCGCGGCGGTCACCATCCTGACCCATTCATGACGGGCACCTCCACAACAACCCCAAAAACACCGCTCCCAAAACGATAAAAGCCGGCGCATAAACGCCGGCTTTTGTTATTTTTAGATCAGGTCTCGAGTCTTAGCCCAGAAGCAACTCCGGCAACCACAACGCCAGAGAGGGCACAAATGTGGTCAACATCAGCGTCGGCAACCAGGCAAACACGATGAAAATCAGAGTGGGCCAGAGCATCTTCGCAACCGGCGTGTCTGTCACCTGCGACCCCAGATAGAGCAAAGGCGCGGTAGGCGGCGTGATGTTTGCCATGCCAAGGTTCACCCCAATCACAGCGGCAAAATGGATCGGATCCATCCCCACGCTCTGTGCAATTGGCAGCAAGATAGGCGTGGAGAGCAGCAGACCGGAAATATCATCCATCAGCATGCCAATCAGGATCATCACCACATTGATCATCAACAGGATCACAATCGGATTGTCAGAAACCGAATACACCATATCCTTGGCAATCCGCGGCGCGCCCTGCGCGATCAGATTGTCAGAGACAATCACAACCATGAAAATCATGACCATCACCACACCAATGGTGATGCCAGACTGCTGAATGGTCTGCGCCAGCGTTTTCCATGTCAGCCCCCGATAAAAGTAAATCGCCACAGGAATGGCATAGACCACGGCAATCCCGGCAGCTTCGGTGGGCGTCATGACACCACCGTAAATGCCGCCCAGAATGATGATCGGCATCATCAATGCCGGGCCAGCCACACGCCCCTGCGCTTTAAGCGCGGGCATAAAGGGGTCTGGCCGCTCTTTCAGTTCGATATTGTCATATTTACGCAGCATGAACTGGTTGGTGATGATCAGCAGCGTGATCAAAATCAGTGCGGGGATCACCGTAGACAGGAAGCATTTCAGAACGTGCTGCTGCGCCACCCAGCCATACAGAATGTGAGAGGAACTGGGCGGGATCAAAAGCCCCAGAGGACTCGCCGAGACCAAAAGCGCCGCCGATTGCCCTGCCGGATAATTCGCCCGCTTCAGATGCGGCATCATAATGCCGCCGATACAAGTCAGCGTGGCATTTGCCGCCCCGGAGATCGATCCAAACACCCCACAGGCCAGAACAGCCGCAGCCGCAAGCCCGCCCTTCAAATGGCCAATGAACAATTCGGCAAGGGCAACCAGAGGCGCCGCGATCCGGCCCTTCTCCATCACACCGCCCGCAATCATGAACAGCGGAATCGCCAGCAGAACCAGAGAGCGGATCCCCGTGGATCCCGTAGGCAGATAGCCAGAGATCGACTGATCCCCAACCACAGCGATAAAGGCCAGCACAGCCCCAAAGGCCACATAAACACTGACGCCAAGCAACAGCATGACGCAGACGATAATCAGACTTCCAACGATGATCATTGTGTGGCCTCTTCAGAGCGTTCCGACTTCAATGGCAAGCCAAGGCCCTTGCGGATATGGACATAGAGATAGGCAGCGGAGAACATCGACATGAAGCCAAAGGCAATCATGATCGCGATGCGCCAGGACACAAACGGAATGCGCAAAGCAGGTGTCGAGCGGAACCGCGGAAAGGAGAAATCATCCGCAAGCGAGACATAGCAGGCATATATGATAAACAGGGTCACAGCCAATTCGATGGTCAGGACAACAAACCCCCTCCACCAGCTCAGGCGGGGGTTGGTAATCACGATCCCAAGAATGTCGGCATTGATATGCAACTTGCGCTCAGACGCCAGCACGGCTCCGGCAAAAAAGCCCACAATGCTGAAAGCCAGAAGCCATTCCTCATAAGCAAAAAGATCCCCGCTAAACCCATAGCGGATGATCACAACAAGCCCAAAAGTCACGGCCATCAAAAGACCTGAAATGGTCACGATAATCTTCATAAGTATCATAGCCCATTTCATGGGCAGCCCGATCACTCTGGGCAGTTCCTCTGTGATGTTCATTCTGCGCGCCTCTTTTGCGTCACGTTAGCTTGTCGCTGAATACAGGTTGGGCCGGTGGAGACCACCGGCCCAGCTAAGGCAATTATTTGCCAGCAGCAAGCAGACGATCCATCACGTCTTTGCCAACGGAGCCTTCCATGGTTGGCCAGATGTTGGTGCGCACATGCTCAACCATGGCCGCCTGCTCTTCGTCGTTGAGCTTCAGGATGGTGTAGCCGCTGTCGACCAGCTTCTGCTCAAATACAGAGTCATTCTCACGGTTGTATGCGAAGAAATCGTCAGAGGCTTTCTTCATCGCGGCTTCGATCACAGCACGCTGCTCGTCGTTCAGCTTCGCCAGAGTCCGCTCAGAACCGTAGTAGAAGGTCTGCTCAGGAATGGTGTTGTACTGGATGAAGTGGCTGCCCACATCGGATTTCGCGAAGATGGAATAGGTCGCGGTCTTGGTGCAGCAGATCGCGCCATCCACGATGCCAGACTGCAGCGCAGGGAAGATGTCGCCCCATGCCATGGTGGTCGCCTGGAAGCCAAAGCTTTCGATCATTTCTTTCAGAACAGCAGAAGACCAAACACGGATGTTCATGCCTTTGTCTTCCAGAGTGTTCCAGTTCTTAGGCTCTTTGGTGGCCACGATGCCGACAAAACCCTCTGGGTTGCCCGCAATCACGTTGACGCCATATTCGTCGGTGATTTCCTGCAGGATCTTGCTGAACTCAGACTCAGGGTTGCGCATCACGCTGTCCATATCGTCCCAGCCGCTCACAAGGAAAGGCATGGACAGGAATTCCAGACGTGGGTCAGTGTCAGAATAGATGAACGCAGAGGCGAAATCGATGTTGCCGCGTGCCACGTCTTCAAAAAGCGCCTCACCGGAGCCCAGCTGGTTGGCTGGGAATACGGTCATGTTCAGGCCAACACCCGCCGCGTTCACGTCTGCAGCCACCTGTTCCATCATTTTGGTGCCCTGGTGATCAATCGGGAACACGCCCGCAAACCGCAGGTCGATGTCAGCAGCAAACGCAGCGGTGCTGGTCAGCATGGCGAGCGCACCAGCTGCCGCGGTTTTCATCAGAAGTTTCATTATCAACGTCTCCAAGTTGTGAGATTTTGGGTCGGCTGCCAAAGGCACCCTTTTGGTGTGCGGCAAAGCTAAAGCCCTGCGCGCAAAGTATTGGGATCTGAACAGAAAGGAGGAGTCTCGCCCCGCAAACGCGCAAAAGCCCCCTGCGCAACAGCGTAAAACCATACATCTGCCGCACCCTCCCTACAGCATCTGTCAGGCTTGTAGAATAATTGTATCCAAAATCCAATAGTAAATTCACGCAGCGTCTCCAAACCAGCGTTTTGGCAACTCCATTTTCGTGGATTTCGTGGCGAGGACCTGCCGTAAGTTTCTGACCCTAAGATCGAATCTCACGAACCTGCAGGAGGCCTGGCAGCGCATACGCGCTCGCTTCTGACGCCTTTTGGAGAGGAACTCAACATACCTTGAACGATACAGCCCAAATCCGCCCTCAGAAAACCAAAGCACCCCCACAAAAAAACGCACCAGCCCACGCAGCATGGGGAAGGCACATTTACCAAGGCATTCTTATGTTTTGTAAAAATGGTGCCCGGGGGCGGAATCGAACCACCGACACGAGGATTTTCAATCCACTGCTCTACCCCTGAGCTACCCGGGCACGGGAAGGCGTCTCGCCTTGGGTGGGGTGCTTCTATGTCAGCCAATCAGGGCTGTCCAGAGGAAAAAGACAAAAAAGTCAGTGCAACTGCGAAGTTTGTTTTTCCATCTCTTCCAGAGCCTCAATCGCCTCCTCCGGATCCTGCGATGGCACCGCGTACTCTCCGCCAAACCACTTGCCCAGATCAATGTCTGCACAGCGTTTGGAACAGAACGGACGATAGGACTGCACCGTCGCCTTCTTACAGATCGGACAGCTCATTTCAGCACCTCACTCAGCGCAGGACGCGCGTTTTTGCGCTGCAGCTCATAATGGCCAAGCGGTGTCCACCCCACCAGAGTGGTGTCGATCACATCGCGCTTAAACGCCGCCCGCAATGCAGTTTCAAATCCGCGACGGTCTTTCTTCGCCATAGGGGCCAGATCCAGCACAATCTGCCCACCAAGCCCGCGCACCCGCAACGCCCGCGGCAGGGCTTTGGCCAGAGCAAAATTCGCCTTGGTGCCTGCCGCTGGCGAGGTATCCCGGCCTGTGTTCACATCCACAGCCACCAACGCGCGGGTGGGTTCCACATACATATATGCGCCGCCCTCAAGCGTGACCTGCGCCCCCTGCGCCATCTCAATCGCATCCAGCACACCGTGGGTTTCAAAACTTCCCGCCTCGGTCACCACCTCCGCAGGTTCAGACCAGTCGCGCCAGGCAGAGACATGCGGGCCATCGCCCTCAGAGAGCATTTCTGCATCTCCCTCACCATCCGCCATCACTGCCTCATAAAGGTCCAGCATCGCGCGAATATCCTCAGCAATTTCTTCCGCGTCCGCCCCATCGCAGGCCGACCGCAGAATCAGCCCGAGATTGGCATCCGCCAGCAGCCCTCCGGCCTCCGCATGGGCAATCGCCAAAAGCGCATCGCGCGTATCATCATCGCGGATCGACCGGCTGACATTCACCCCCGGCGCACCCGGGGTCACAATCACATAGCGACTCTTGAAAAGCACCTTCTGGGTCACCGGTATCGCCTTACCGGGTTCGGCAAATCCCGTGACCTGAACCAGCATGCGATCGCCCGGAGCCAGGCCCTTTACCTGCCGCAGGAAAGCCATGCCATCTGGTGTTTTCAGAAACATCCCCCCCTGTCCTTTGACAGGGCGATCTGCAATCGCGCGATAGATGGTGCCGACACGCGGCGCATCGCCCTCAATCAACAGATCGTCAAGCAAGCCATCCACCATAAGTGCTGCGGCCTCGCGCCCATTGATATGGTCGAGAATGATCTGACGCCCCTTCATCTGCGCGCTCCTTTAATCTGTTGTGTAAAGCGGATAGCCTGCGGCCTGCAAAAGCCCTGCGGTCTCTGCCACCGGCAACCCGACAATGCCGGTAAAGGATCCGGAGATCCACGGAATAAAGGCCCCGGCAGGCCCCTGAATGGCATAGCCGCCTGCCTTGCCCTGCCAGTCACCTGTGGCAAGATAGGCATTGAGTTCCGCATTGGAGAGCCGCTTCATTTTCACGTCACTCACCACATCGCGCTGCCACAGCCGATCGCCACGTTTCACCGCCACCGCTGTGATCACCCGATGCCGACGCCCTGACAGCGCCATGAGGAAGGCCGCAGCCTCCGCCGCATCCGCCGGTTTCCCCATAATACGCCGCCCAAGCGCCACAGTGGTATCCGCACAGAGCACAATATCGTCAGGGGCAGCGAGAACAGCCGCCGCCTTTTCATGAGCGATGCGCACACAATAAGGGCGCGGCAATTCGTTTTTATGGGGGTCTTCATTGATATCGGGCGGGCGGACCTCATCCGCCACAACCCCAATCTGTGCCAGCAATTCCCGGCGGCGCGGACTGCCTGAGCCCAAGATCAATTTCATCCCGGACCTCGTCATTTCTGCCCGCGCAAATGCTTATTTAAAGCGGTAGTTGATCCGACCTTTGGTCAGATCGTAAGGGGTCATCTCGACTTGAACCTTGTCGCCAGCCAGAACACGGATGCGGTTCTTGCGCATCTTCCCTGCCGTATGTGCGATGATCTCATGGCCGTTTTCCAGCTCGACCCGAAACGTCGCATTTGGCAGGAGTTCCTTCACGACACCGGGAAATTCGAGCAGTTCTTCCTTCGCCATGGTCTCTCCTTTGGTTTGCTCCCGCAGCATTCTGCAGGATGTGCGCCTAAATGAGGGCTTTCTCCCTTTTTTTCAAGGTCCAATAACAAAAGAACCCGAATTATCCGGAGAATTGCCACAGGGACGCACATTCCGCGCCCAGCAAGGGAGGGTATCTTCCTGTCATAGCGCGCTCGTAAAGCGCGTGCTCACGCGCGTTATTGTGAGGCAATCGGCAGGCCCCAGCGTGCTTCCAGATAGGCCACGATCTCATCACGCGCCGTGCGATAGGCCGCCAGCTTGGCCTCACGCGCATCTCCGGCCTGTGCGCCACTTGGATCAGAGACCGGCCAAAATTCCAGATCAAGATGGTCAAAGCGGGTGAGCTTTTCGGCTTCAGCGCGACTCGCCGGTGTCAGCGCCACCACCATGTCAAAGCTGGACATCTCATCCCCGCGCTTTTCCATCTCCTCAAAGCTACGGGTACGGTGGCGATCAAGTTCCACGCCAATTTCCGCACAGACGGCGATGGCAAAGCCATCAATATCCAGATCACTCCGGATACCCGCGGATTGCACATAGACATCGTGGCCGTAGAATTTTTTCATGATGCCCTCAGCCATGGGCGAGCGTACGGCGTTCTGATCACAGCAAAACAGAATCGATTGGGGCAATGGCTGAGACTGAAGCTGCGTTTGACCCTCCCCTGACACGCGCCTCACCCTCCGAAATGCAGAACGCAAATCAGCGTGAACAGGCGACGGGCCGTATCCGTATCCACCTCTGCCTTGCCTTCCAGCCGCTCCTGCAACACCCGCGCGCCTTCGTTGTGGATCCCACGCCGCGCCATGTCGATGGTTTCAATTTGGCTCGGCGGCAAGTTTTTCACCGCATCAAAATAGCTCTCACAGATGGCCCAGTAGTCCTTTACCACTTGGCGGAAAGGCGACAGGCTCAGATGAAACTCCGCCGCTTTCTCGCCACCTTCAGAGGCCACATCAAACACCAAGCGCCGGTCACGAATGGCCAAATCCACAGAAAACGGCCCCTCCGGCACCACACGATCATCGCGCCTGGGCAAGGAAAAACTATTGTCTTCCAGCAGATCAAAAATGGCCACTTTACGCTCCTGATCAATCTCAGGCGTCGGCGGCGGCAGGTTTCGGTCATCGATCTGAATGTGGCTGATCCGGGACATGGCTGTCTCTTAAAGAATTGCGATACCCCATGACTAACGCAGCCAGCGCAAGCTTGTCCATGCGGCACGCCGCGTCTGATGCAGGATCCGCGCAACGTTGCCAATTGACAGCCCCATCTGATCCGCGCCAGATCGAACACCACAGCAACAGGAGCCAAAGACCATGCCACAGCCCCTCCCCTGTTTCGACCTGTCCGGTCAAAACGCCCTGATCACCGGCAGCACCGATGGGCTGGGCCGCGCCGCCGCAGAGCTTCTGGCACAGGCGGGCGCACATGTCTGGATCAATGGCCGCACAGAGACCCACTGTCAGGACATCGCCAAGACACTCACAGACGCGGGCCAAACAGCGCATGCGCTGCCCTTTGACGTCACTGATCACAGCGCCCGAGCGGAGGCTTTCAAAATACTCGCAGAGCACGGCGGCCTCGACATTCTGGTCAACAACGTGGGCCTGCGCGACCGCCGGGCGCTGCCGGCGTTTACACATGCGGATCTCACCCGCATGATGGATGTGGATCTCATCGCCCCTTTCCAACTCTGCCAAATGGCCGCAACACAGATGGCCACCAAGGGCTATGGACGCATCGTCAACATTTCCTCCATTGCCGGGCTGATCGCTCAGGCTGGCGATGCTGCCTATACCGCTGCCAAAGCGGGCCTCAACGGCATGACAAAGGCCCTCGCCGCAGAGCTCGGCACCGATGGCATCAACGTCAACGCCATCGCGCCGGGCTTTTTCAAAACCACCCCCAATGCGGAAGCGGCCAAAGATCCTGCGCTGGCCAGAAAACTGGAAAATGCCACATCTCTCAAACGCTGGGGCGCTCCAGAAGAGCTTGCCCCCGCCATCCTCTTTCTCGCCAGCCCCGCCGCCAGTTATGTGACCGGGCAAATCTGGGCGGTGGATGGCGGTTATACCAGCCACTACTGATCCGCCCCAAGGCCAAGCACCTTTATGCCTTCGGCGAGGATATTTGGGGTCAAATGAAGTAAGGCTTTGTTAACCAAGCGCGCAAACAATACCCCCTGCGGTACAGGCAGGGATGCCGATGGCCGCGTCAAGTGAAGCGCCCTGGTCTGAGAGGACCGGGGCGTCCTTCATTTGACCCTAAATATCCTGGGGAGTCACAGCCTGCTGTGACGGGGCAAAGCCCCTGCGCCCCGTCAGGAGTTCAGCGCATCCAGTCGCGCACGTACGCTCAGCCCATGCGCCTCAAGACTTTCAGAAATCGCAAGGGTTTCGGCAGCAGGGCCAATCGCCTTAAGCGCTTCTGGTGTCATTTTGGACAGCGTGGTGCGCTTGATAAAATCCATCACCGAAAGGCCCGAGCTGAACCTTGCGGACCGCGCCGTGGGCAGGACGTGATTGGGCCCGCCAACATAATCCCCAATGGCTTCCGGCGTATATTGGCCAAGAAAAATCGCGCCCGCGTGGGTGATCTTGTCAGACAGCGCATCCGGATCTGCCACGCAAAGCTCCAAATGTTCCGGCGCGACCCGGTTTGAAAGCGCGGCCGCAGTCTCCAAATCTGGCACCGTGATCACCGCGCCATAATCCCGCCAGCTCGCGCCCGCAATCTCTCGGCGTTCCAGCGTTTCCAGACGTTTATCCACCGCCGCGGCCACCGCTTTGCCAAAATCCGCATCATCCGTAATCAGGATCGACTGTGCACTTTCGTCATGTTCAGCCTGCGACAACAGATCCAGCGCAATCCAATCCGGCGTGTTGTCCTTATCGGCAATCACCAGAATTTCGCTGGGGCCTGCGATCATATCAATGCCGACCTTGCCAAAGACCCGCCGTTTGGCCGCCGCAACAAAAGCATTGCCCGGCCCCGTGATCTTATCCACCGGCGCGATGGTGTCCGTGCCATAAGCCAGCGCCGCCACAGCCTGCGCCCCACCAATACGGTAGATTTCATCGACACCGGCCAGTTTGGCGGCCAACAGGACCAGCGGATTGGCCACCCCATTCGGGGTTGGCACCACAATCGCCAAACGCTCCACGCCCGCCACTTTGGCGGGGATCGCATTCATCAGCACGGAGGACGGGTAGCTCGCCAGACCACCGGGCACATAAAGCCCCGCCGCAGACACAGGCGTCCAGCGCCAGCCAAGCATGGCTCCGCTTGCGTCGGTCCAGCTGGCATCCTCAGGCATCTGGCGCGCGTGATAGGCACGCACCCGCTCTGCCGCCAGTTCCAGCGCGGCACGATCCGCCTCTGTCACCTGCGCACAATAGGCCTCAATCTCTTCTTCGGAAAACCGCAGCGTTTCCGGCGTCAGTTCCAGACGGTCAAACTTCGCTGTCAGTTCGATCACCGCCGCATCGCCACGATGGCGCACATCTGCGATGATATCTGCCACAACGGCATCCACATCCGGGCTGTCTTCGCGTTTGGCACCCAAAAGCGCGGTGAAGCTGGCCTCAAAGTCGGCATCCTGTGCATCAAGAAAAACGGGCATTGCGATCTCTCCGAAAACGTTGCGCCTTCTTAGACCGCGCCTGCCCTGTCCTCAAGCGTTGCGCGGCGTATCCAGCTGTTTGAGCATCAGCAAATCGTCGCGGGGCACACCGTCGATCACAACGGACCGCGGCCTCAGCCCGATCTGCACAAATCCAAGGCGCTCATACAGAGCTCGCGCCGGCGCATTTTCTACATCCACACAGAGCTCCAGCTGCAAGATCCCTGCAGCGCTGGCTTCTGCTTCTACGGCCGCCATCAAAGCACGGGCCGCACCGGCCCGCCTGGCCTGCGGATGCACATAGAGCGGGCCGATGTCGGCCATATGCCGCAGCCGTGTCACGCCCCCGCGCCGCATGGCCAGAAAGCCCATAAGCGCCTCGTCCTGAAACCAGCCGATCACCTCGCCACCAGCCAGCTTGGCCAAAAGCGCGGCTTCCCCGGTGGCCACCACCTCCTCAGCCGTCAGCAGAAAGGCCGAGGGTTCCTGCGAAACCCCCATCATCCAAAGCGCGCGATAGGCCGAAAGATCCGCCGCCGTGAGGGTCCGGATCATTCGGGATGCTGCGGCGCATTGCGTGACACCGCCATGTAAGGCCGCGTCACATCCTTTACGGAAACTTCAAGCGCCTCGACCTTCAGGCGAATCGCCCCATCACCCGCCAGCGTCAGAATCACAGCCCCCTCCGCATCTTCGCCCGGCTCAAAGGCAATCGAGAGCAGCGACAGAATCGTATCAGCATCCCCGCGCGCCACGCCCTGAGAGGCCACGCTCAGCACATTGTCGATCACCAGAAGGCTTTGCACCCGCTCCACCGTCCGCTTGCGCAGCTCCGCAGCCTTCAGATCTTCCCAGCGGAATCGATTGAGCAGCACGGCAAAGCGGCGCTCTTTGGGCAGCCACTGCATCTCGGATGCGGGAAACACCGCATCCTGCGTCAACGACGACAGCACCTGGAGGTCTTCCCCATCCAGCGCTCCGAGATTCAGCGGGCGGTCACCGCCGTCTTCAAACCGTGCATCCTGTGTCACTGATCCTTGACCCTTTCAATATGGGCCCCCACGCCGCCCAGTTTCTCTTCGATTTTTTCATACCCGCGATCAAGGTGATAGACCCGGCTCACAATGGTTTCGCCTTCCGCCGCAAGTCCGGCCAAAATCAACGACACAGAGGCGCGCAGATCCGTTGCCATCACCTGCGCCCCCTTGAGGCGCTCCACCCCATGCACCGTGGCCGTACCACCATGCACTTCGATATTGGCGCCCATACGGATCAATTCCGGCGCGTGCATAAAGCGGTTCTCAAAGATCTTTTCTTCCAGAACCGATGTGCCTTCCGCTGTACACATCATTGCCATGAACTGCGCCTGAAGATCGGTTGGGAAGCCCGGAAACGGCTCTGTGGTCACATCCACCGCTTTCACACGACCGTTTTTGCGGGCCACTTTGAGACCTTTCTCCGTCTCCTCCACGTCGATACCCGCCTCATGCAGCTTGGCCACAAAGCTTTCGACCAGATTCAGACGTCCGCCCAGAAGTTCCACTTCTCCACCGCAGAAGGCGGGGGCGAGCATAAAGGTGCCCAGTTCAATACGGTCGGTCACCACCGGGTGTGTCGCCCCATGCAGGCGATCCACCCCCTGCACCGTGATTTCACTGGTGCCATCCCCCTCAATCTGTGCGCCCATGGCCCGCAGGCAATCGGCCAGATCGACAATTTCAGGCTCGCGCGCGGCATTCTTGATCACCGTGGTGCCCTTCGCCAGCGTCGCGGCCATCAGGATGTTCTCTGTTGCACCAACAGAAGCAAAGGACAGCTCCATCACGGCACCTTTCAGGCCGTTTGGTGCCTTGGCATGGAGATAACCGTCCTTCAGCTCAATCTCTGCCCCGAGCTTCTCAAGACCAAAGATGTGCAGATCCATCGGACGCGCACCAATCGCACAGCCCCCAGGCAGGGACACAACCGCATGTCCAAGACGCGCCAGCATCGGGCCCAGCACCAGATTGGAAGCGCGCATTTTGCGCACGATGTCATAATCCGCCACATGATTATTGATGTCGTGGCTCGACATGGCCAAGACCTTGCCATCCTGCAGGCTGGTCACCTCAGCCCCCAGAGAGCCAAGTAATTGGCTCATGGTCTTGATGTCGCTCAGCCGCGGCGCATTGGTCAATGTCAGCGGCTCTTCGCTCAAAAGCGTTGCCGGCATCAACGTCAGACAAGCGTTTTTCGCTCCTGCAATCGGAATCTGCCCATTGAGCGGCCCGTTGCCGCGTACGATAATCGAATCCATTAATCCTGCCTTTTAGTATCTTCTATGCCCGAGTCGCGGGGCGTATCTGTTGCTGCACGCGCTTTTGCCTGCGCTTTGCGGCGCCCCATATTGGCTTTCAAGGCCGCTTTCAGCCGATCTTCTCGGCTCTGAGCAGTTTTTTGGGCTTTATTTTTAGGGGTCGTTTTGCGTTCCATGCACTTTCCATACATGAGGTGCAAAAAAGGGTCCAGATTGCGCTTGCACCCGTCGAAATTTGCGCCTAAACACCGCGCCACGGTAACGCTGCTGTAGCTCAGTGGTAGAGCGCACCCTTGGTAAGGGTGAGGTCGGGAGTTCAATCCTCCCCAGCAGCACCACCGAGTTTTCCAAACATCTTCGATTATTGATACGTGCGATAGTGCGCTTGATTTGCGTTACTCGCTTATCCACTGCCATGCATGACTGCACAGCAGAACACGCAACTTGCCAGCCGCCAACGCTCAACGCTCCTCTGGGCATCGGCGAAGCTCCGCCCATGCACCACGTTCCCCCAATGCAGCGGCATCCATATTTGGCCTGAGAATGCGCAAAACAGTGTCAAACGAGTCGCAAAGCGATTCGCCTCATTTCGTATAGGCACCCTCCCCGAAAGTTTACGAATTTCATCCAATATTGCCAAATGCCGGCAAGTTGTTCGCGAATTTCAAACAATTAAATTTCGACATCACCTTAGCTTGAAACACCGCCCAGCCAGCGCCCCCTCCAGACGCATTGGTGCGCATTTGGAAACAACCGCCCAACCTTAGCCAGAATTGAAGCAACCCATTAACGAACAATGGCAGAATCAAGGCGCCCAACCCCCAAGTTTCATGCCTCTGCCCTATAATGAGCAGAAACAATCTCACTGCGCAGAGATTGAGCGACCACCAAAAACCACACCTATGCAGGGCGTATTTAGAGCCGCTTTTCCTCAAATTTTGCAGGTTTTTGTTTCTTCACCTCCCTGTTTCAATCATATTTGACTCAAGTCCACTGGGGGACTGAGTTCTGGCTTGGGGCAGCCAACTGATTTTGTGAAGGGCATCCTGACGATGTCGCTTGCGAACGCTGTTCAGCGTCGTGTGTCTATTGCAGTGGGCGCACCCTGATCCTGTTCGCGCAGTGGCGGCGTGGTCGGGTAGAAAGAGGGTATTATGGCTGATCCAAACGGTCCGGGAATCGTGGATGGTTCCGAAACCGACGACACGATCAATGTAGGTTTCACCGATTCCAATGGCGACACTGTCGACAACAGCGGCAATGTCATTAGCGCTCAAGATGGCGACGACAGCATTCACGCTGGCGCGGGCGATGACACGATCTTTGCCGGCGACGGTGATGACACTGTGCGCGCTGGCGACGGTGATGACATTGTGGCGGGCGATGAAGTGGGCCTGCCTGACGGCAACGACACACCGGGGGACGATCTGCTCGCTGGCGAAGGCGGCAGTGATACCATTGACGGCATGGATGGTGATGACACGATCTATGGCGGCTATGCTCCCGGCACCACTCCGGTCCCTTCTTCGGGTGGTATCGAAAGCTTCAACTGGGATGGCGTTGGCACACCGGCGGATGGCGACAGCCTGACCGGCCCTTTCGTACAGGACACCGGTTCTGTCACAGTCACTTACACAACCACCGCGACCACAGGCGGCTCCAGCACCTTTGAAGATGACACACAGCTGCTGGGTGGCGTGAATACCGGCACCGAAACCGGCAACACCGACAGCTCGGTCCGCTCGACCACCGGTGCAGGCGAAGGCGCAACCACGTCACAGACGCTCGCCTTCTCTGAAACTGTGGAAAATGCTCAATTCCGCATCAACGACATGGATGAAAATGCGGTTGTGAAAGTCATCGCATGGGATGCTGACGGCAACCTCATTGATGTCAGCATGACAGCCGAAGACATGTCAAACCTGCATCTGGTGGACATTGACGGGTTCGGCGGGCGCGAAGCCGCGATTTCCGGCGGCACCTCAACGGGCGATTCTGAAACCGCAGCCAATTCGGTTCTGGTCAACATTCCCGGTCCCGTGGCCCGCATCGAGGTCCGCCTCGTCAACCTCAGCGACACGCCCGCGGATGTCACCGTCACGGACATCTTCTTTGAATCTGGAGATGGCGCCATTCCGGTGGATGGCGGCGACTTGCTGACAGGCGGCGATGGCGACGATTTGATCTTTGGTCAGGAAGGCGATGATACCGTCTCCGGTGGTGCTGGCAACGACACCCTCGCCGGGGGCACAGGCGCAGACCAGCTGGAAGGCAATGATGATCAGGATCTCTTTGTCATCAACTCTGCCGAAGAAGGTATCGGCGACACTATTTTGGGTGGCGACGGTGGCCTGGATGCTGACCGTATCGACATCTACGGTGAACGTGGCGTGGACTGGCGCGTCAGAGACCTGACCACCGACAGCGACGGAAATGGCTTTGACGGCACCATTGAGTTTCTCGATGGCGTTGGCGGTGTGACCGGCACGCTGGATTTTGAAAACATCGAAGCCGGTGCGGTCATCGTCTGCTTCACGCCGGGCACCAAAATTCTTACGCCTCTTGGCGAAGTGGCTGTTGAAACCCTGCGAGAAGGCGATCAGGTCGTCACCCGCGACAACGGGTTGCAGCCTATTCGCTGGGCTGGCCGCAAGCATCTCACTGCACAACAGCTGGCAGAACGCAGAGAACTGAGCCCAATCCTGATCAAACAGGGCGCATTGGGCCCCAACCAACCAGAGCGCGACATGATGGTCTCTCCAAGTCACCGCATGCTGTTGGTGTCCGAGCAGGCAGAACTGATGTTTGATGAGCGCGAAGTCTTGGTCGCGGCCAAACACCTGCTGCATCTTGATGGTGTTGAGAAAGCCGTCGTTGACGGTGTCGATTACATTCACTTCATGTGTGACAACCATGAGGTGGTGCTCGCGGATGGTGCCTGGAGCGAAAGCTTCCAGCCCGGTGAATACACCATGGATGGCATGGGCAAAGAGCAGCGCGCCGAAATCTACGCGATTTTCCCGGAGCTGCGCGAAGAGGCCGGTCTGGCAAATTACACCGCCGCACGCCTCTCGCTCAAGCGACATGAAGCCCAGCTTTTGGGCTGATCACTGCCACAAAGGCGTCTTTTGACAGGTCGGCCCAAGGGTCGGCCTGTTTCTTTTCCAGCCCCAACGTCTGGACACCGGCCTGCTTCCGCGCTCAACTCCCTCCAACAGAAGATCACAACTGCCGGAGGCCTCATGCCCGCACCTCTCAACCCGTTCAAAGCCGCTTTGGCACAGAAAAAACCACAAATCGGCTGCTGGATGACCTTTGGCGACGCCCTTGCCGCCGAATTGATGACCACAACAGGCTTTGATTGGCTGGTTGTGGATGGCGAACACGGTCCAAACGACATCCGCTCGATCACAGATCAACTGCGCGTCCTCTCCCCCACTTCAAGCCACGCCGTCGTGCGTGTGCCGATCGGCGAGGACTGGATGCTGAAACAAGCGCTGGACGCTGGCGCACAAACCGTGCTGGTGCCCATGGTGGACACCGCCGAACAGGCCGCCGGGGTGGTCCGCGCCTGCCGCTACGCGCCCGAAGGCGTGCGGGGTATGGGCGGCTACGGCGCACGTGTCACCAACTTTGGCGCCATCGAGGATTATGCCACCACCGCCAACGCGCAAATCTGTGTTCTGGTACAGGCCGAAACCCGCGCCGCCATAGCCAATCTCGATGACATTCTTGCCGTAGAGGGCGTGGATGGGGTCTTCATTGGGCCAGCAGATCTCTCCGCCGATATGGGCTACCCCGGCGATCTGACCGCGCCAGAGGTCCAGACTGTGATCGCCGATGCCATCACCCGCATCACCGCCGCAGGCAAAGCCGCCGGAATTCTCACGCTGTCTCTGGAAGGGGCCAAAACCTACCTCGATCTTGGCGCCACCTTCGTGGCGGTTGGCATCGATACCGTGCTGCTGGCCAACACCGCCCGCGCGCTGTCCCGCGATGCCAAATCCCTCATCTCCGACGACTAGCGCATGCTACTCGCACCCGGCCCCCTCACCCCCGCCTCCAAGCGCCCTGAGGGAGTCGGCCCCGGAAAATGGCGTCACTTGGCAACGCTTGAGAGGCCGTCTGAGGACACCTGCCCCAAGGGAACTTGCATAAAAATTGCGCAACAGCACAACTTCCCTAGCTGCAACTCTTTATAGGAATTGTTGAAAATAGACTGGCGTACCCCTTAAAAACCAAGGATATGAGGGGTGGCTGGCGGACGAGTCGCGCCCTGCTGGTCCTGATGCAGAAATGGGCTTGGGAAGTTTGTCTTGCAGACTCCGGGGCCCCGTTTTTAGGGTGAGCGCGCTATAAAACAAGCGGTGTGCCAGTTTAGCGAGGTTGGCCGGAACCGCACCGCAGGGGGACGCCAATGACAACACCGCTACTCTCCATCAAGGGGCTGACCAAAGCTTATCCCGGCGTGGTGGCCAATGATGACGTCTCCTTTGACATCGGACACAACGAGGTTCACGCCCTGCTTGGCGAAAACGGGGCAGGCAAATCCACACTTGTGAAAATGATCTACGGCCTTGTGAAGCCGGACAGCGGCACCATGACATGGAACGGCCAGCCCTTTGCCCCGTCTGAGCCCAAAGCCGCCCGCGCCTCAGGCGTGGCCATGGTGTTTCAGCACTTCTCGCTATTTGACGCACTGAGCGTGGCAGAAAACGTCGCCCTTGGCATGGAAAACCCACCGTCCATGCGCGACCTCGCCCGCCGCATCCGCCGCGTGTCCGAAACCTACGGCCTGCCGCTCGATCCTAACCGCACCGTGGGCGATCTCTCAGCCGGGGAACGTCAGCGCGTCGAAATCATCCGCTGCCTGCTGCAAGATCCCAAGCTGCTGATCATGGATGAGCCCACCTCGGTTCTGACCCCGCAAGAGGTCGACATCCTGTTTCAGACCCTGAACAAGCTGAAGGCAGAGGGCACCTCGATCCTCTATATCTCTCACAAGCTCGAAGAGATCCGCACCCTCTGTGACCACGCCACCATTCTGCGGCTTGGCAAAAACGTTGGCGAATGTGTGCCTGCTCAAACCTCTGCACGCGACATGGCGGAGATGATGGTGGGCGACACGCTGCAAACCCCGACCCGCACCACCGAAAAAGCCGGCGATGTGGTGTTGGATGTCTCCGGCCTCACTCTGGAGCCCAGCAATCCATTTGGCACCACGCTCAAGAACATTCATTTCACCGTGCGTGCGGGCGAAATTCTGGGCATCGGCGGTGTCGCAGGCAACGGACAGGATGAACTTCTGGCCGCCCTGTCAGGCGAAGCGCTGACATGGCCTGACGCCATCAAGGTCAACGGCAAGGATGTGGCCAACCTTGGCCCCAACGCGCGTCGTGATCTGGGCATTCTCGCCGCACCTGAGGAACGTCTCGGTCACGCCGCCGCGCCGGATCTGAGCCTGACAGAAAACGCCCTGCTGACCGGCGCCATCCGCGAAGGCCTCTCTAACAAGGGATTTGTGAACTGGTCCAAGACGGCAGAGTTTGCCGATAAGATCATCAAACAGTTTGACGTGCGCACCCCCGGCAACCATGTGGCTGCGCGCGCCCTGTCTGGCGGCAACCTGCAGAAATTTGTCATTGGCCGCGAGGTCCTGCAACGGCCCGAAGTTCTGGTGGTCAATCAGCCCACATGGGGCGTGGATGCCGCTGCAGCCGCCTCCATCCGTCAGGCTCTGCTCGATCTCGCCGCCGGTGGCGCCGCCATCGTGGTGATCTCTCAGGACCTCGACGAACTCATGGAAATCTCTGACCGCTTCGGCGCGCTGAACGAAGGCCGCATGTCCGACATCCGCCCTGCCGCCGGTCTCACCATTGATGAAATCGGCCTGATGATGGGCGGTGCCCACGGCATGGAAGTTGCCAATGTTGGTGACCAACAAGAAGGAGCAGGCGCATGATCGCGCTACAAAAACGCCCCACCCCGTCGCGTGCGCTCTCGCTCGCCACCCCCCTCATTGCAGTGCTCATCACCATGATCATGGGCGGCGCGCTCTTTGCCGTGCTCGGCAAGAACCCGTTGGAAGCCATCCGCACCATTTTTTATGATCCGGTGTTTGGCGAATTTGCCTTCTACTACCGCCCACAGCTTCTGGTGAAAGCCGCGCCCTTGGTGCTGATCGCCATTGGCCTCTCGCTGGGCTTTAAGGCAGGCATCTGGAACATCGGGGCCGAAGGTCAATACATCATCGGGGCCATCTGCGGCGCCGCCGTGGGGCTGGCCTTCTATCCCACCGAAAGCCGCCTGATCTTCCCGCTGATGATCTTGGCTGGGGCCTTGGGCGGCTGGGCCTGGGGCATGATTCCTGCCTTCCTGAAAGTGCGCTTTGGCACCAATGAAATCCTCGTGTCGCTGATGCTGGTCTATGTGGCCGATCAGCTTCTGGCCTCCATGTCCCTTGGCCTGCTGCGCAACCCCGAAGGCATGGGCTTTCCCGGCTCCCGCAACTTCTCTGATTTCCCGGCCGCCTCCAGCTGGATCAATGAGGCCGCAGGCCTGCACTGGGGCATGGCCTTTGCCTTTATCGCGGTGATCTTTGCCTATGTGCTGCTCAACCGCCATATCCTTGGCTTCAACATCCGGCTCACCGGTGAAGCCCCGCGCGCCGCACGGTTTGCCGGCGTGAACCCTACCCGCCTGATCCTCTTCTGCCTTGGCACTTCCGGGGCGCTGGCTGGTCTGGCCGGGCTGTTTGAGGTCACCGGGCCGTCTGGACAAATCAACATCGACTTCGCCTCTGGCTATGGTTTCACCGCCATTATCGTGGCCTTCCTCGGTCGCCTGCATCCGGTCGGCATTCTGCTCGCGGCGCTGCTGATGGCGCTGACCTATGTGGGCGGCGATCTCGCGCAGGGCAACTTGGGCCTGCCCTCTGCGGCCATTCAGGTCTTCCAAGGCATGCTCCTGTTCTTCCTACTCGCGCTTGACCTGCTCACCAACTATCGCGTCGTCCTGAAAAAGAAGGGAGCCGCATAATGGATCTCTCAGCCATCAACCCCGTCCTGCTGATCGCTTCCCTGATGGTGGCGGCCACCCCGCTCCTTCTGGCCGCGATTGGCGAACTCATCGTGGAGAAAGCCGGCGTGCTCAACCTCGGCGTCGAAGGCATGATGATCATCGGCGCCATCGCAGGCTTTGCCATCGCGGTGGAAACCACCTCTCCAATGATGGGCCTGCTGGCCGCCATGGTCGCAGGCGCGGTGCTCTCCCTGCTGTTTGCCTTCCTGACCCAATTCGCACTGGCCAATCAGGTGGCCTCCGGCCTCGCCCTCACGCTCTTTGGCCTTGGTCTGTCGGCGCTCATGGGCCAATCCTATGTGGGCATCAAACCCCCCGCCATGGCCACGCTGGACATCCCGGTGCTGTCTGACATCCCGGTGCTCGGCCCGATCCTCTTCTCCCATGATCCGGTGCTTTACATCGGCATCGCCCTCACCGCAGCTGTCTGGTGGTTCCTCAAAAAATCCCGTGGCGGCTTGATCCTGCGCGCGGTTGGCGAAAGCCACGATGCCGCCCATGCGCTGGGATATAACGTCATCCGCGTGCGCATTCTGGCGATCATGTTTGGCGGCGCCTGCGCAGGCCTTGGCGGTGCCTATATTTCGCTCATCCGCGTGCCCCAATGGACCGAAGGCATGACCGCTGGCATCGGCTGGATCGCGCTCGCCCTTGTGGTGTTCGCCTCTTGGAAACCTTGGCGCGTTTTGCTGGGCGCCTATCTTTTTGGCGGTATCAACGTTTTACAGCTCAATCTACAGGCGGCAGGTATTGCCATACCGGTGGAATACTTGGCAATGTCACCGTATCTGATAACCATCCTCGTTCTGGTCATCATGTCGGCTGACAAAAGCGGCGCGCCCGCCTCACTTGGCCGCACTTTCCATGCCTCGCAATGAGGTAGACTACAAAAAACTGCCACTAACAGGGGGACTTCCCGAAATGAAACTGACCAAACTTCTGACAGGCGCCACGCTGGCGCTGGGTCTGGCAACCACTGCGATGGCCGACCCAACCAAAGTGGGCTTTGTTTACGTTGGCCCAGTGGGCGACGGCGGCTGGACCTATGAGCACGACAAAGGCCGCAAGGCAGTTGAGGCCGCGTTTGGCGACAAAGTGGAAACCACCTTTGTTGAAAACGTGCCAGAGGGTGCCGATGCCGAGCGTGTGATCACCCAGATGGCGCTGCAGGGCGCGGACCTGATCTTCACCACCTCTTTTGGTTACATGGATCCAACCATCAACGTCGCCAAAAAATTCCCAAAGGTGAAGTTTGAGCACGCCACTGGCTACAAGCAGGCCGACAACGTCTCTGTCTACTCCGCACGCTTCTACGAAGGCCGCGCGGTTCAGGGCCACATCGCGGGCCACATGACCAAGACCAACAAAATCGGCTACATCGCCTCCTTCCCAATCCCAGAAGTGATCCGCGGCATCAACTCCGCCTACATCCACGCCAAGAAGGTGAACCCGGATGTCGAATTCTCCATCATCTGGGCCTACACATGGTTTGATCCAGCCAAAGAAGCCGACGCTGCCAAGGCGCTGATCGAGCAGGGCGCGGACGTGATCCTGCAGCACACCGATTCCACCGCACCACAGGCCGCGGCACAGGCCGCAGGCAATGTGATCACCTTTGGTCAGGCCTCTGACATGGGCGAATACGCACCCTTCCCACGCGTGTCCTCCATCATCGACGAATGGGGCCCCTACTACGTGGCACGTACTCAGGCTGTCATGGACGGCACATGGGAATCTGTCTCCACATGGGACGGCATCGGCGCAGGCATGGTTGGCATCGGTGAAATCTCTGACGCGGTTCCAGCGGACGTGAAAGCCGAAGCACTTGCACTGGTTGATGCACTGGCAGACGGCTCCTACCACGCCTTCACCGGCCCGCTGAACAAGCAGGACGGCACCCCATGGCTGGCCGAAGGCGAAGTTGCGCAAGATTACAGCGACGACGGTCTGGCCGGCATGTCCTTCTACGTCGAAGGCATCACCGCCGAGATCCCGAACTAAGCTGTTTCTCTCTGAAACACGAAAGGCCCGCCAATCTGGCGGGCCTTTTTGTTTGGTCGTGCACCTGTTTTACGGCTCAGGTGTCAACTCCAGCACATCCTGCGCTTTGTTGCGATCCAACGGAATATGAGTGACCCCCTCCCCCTCAAAGCTCACCTTGTTCAGATCGACACTGCGCAGGCGTCGATTGTGTTGCGTATGGAAGTAAAGCTTGCCCTCGGCCAGATCCCAGCCAGATGTCCAGATCGTAGAGCTGCGCATGTCGTCAGGGACCACGGCCCCGTCAGAACCTTCCGCTCCCCCCAGCGGCAGATTGAAATTGTCCAGAATACGGAACAGCTCATAGGCGGTTTCTGCAGTGGTCGACGTGGGCCGCGCTGTCTGTGTCCAGGCCACCGCTCGCACAAACCGCGACGGCGGCGTGTTGTCTCCGGGCAAGCCAATCATGCCACTCCCTGCGCCAAGCGGCGCAAAATCCGTCTCCGACAGGTTGCGAGACGGCAGGGCAACCGGTGAGAGGTTGAGATAGTTGTTCAGATTGGTGATGTGCCAGTCATATTCCGGCGCATTGGTGATCACCCCAAGCGGCGCATCAAAAAACTGCACCGCCCCATCGGCATATTCAATCACCAGCGCCTTGCCCGATGGTTCAACCACCATCCAATGCGCCTCCACAGGAATGCCAATCGCCTCTTCCACCACAGGCACAACACGCACCTGCGACAGACCCGCCTTCACCTCTTCAATCGTGGCATATTGCGTCAGGATATAGCCCAGCACATCCACGGCCGTGATCGTATTGGCCGCCTCTGCTGCGTCATAGGGCGCATAGCTGGCAAAGCCCGGATGGTAAAACATCCCCGCGGCCAGCCCGGCTTCATTCATCCCATCCGCCAGCAGGTCCTTTTCCAGCATATCAAGCGCCACAACGCCATATTTGGCCTCCCAGCTCTTGCCGCTTGGCCCTTCCGGTGTGCTGCCTGTAAAGACATGACCGCGCGGCACAATTGCCACGCGCGAATTTAGATCAAACGCCCCCCATTCCATAGAACGCCCATATACAACGCCGCCATCCTGCGCCGTCAGCCGAATGCCGGTACAGGCATCAGCAAAGCTTGGCATGGTCAGCACGCCCATGGCAAGTGCCGCCACCATGGGCGCAAAGCGCCCCTTGCGAACAAAGGAAAACATCATCCTATCCTCATTACTGTGGTACTGAGCACACGGTATGAGGGTGACACCCTCCAATCAATCGCCGCAGTGTCGCATAGGGATCTAGCCCCTCAACGTGCAATCGCGCTCAGTGGCACGCCCGCATCATAAAGCGCATAGAATGGCAGTTTCACGGAGGTTGACTGCCCATAAGGATCCACGCCGGACAAATCCGCCAAAACATCCTCCAGAGGCCCATCTGGCCAAACATCCGCAAAGCGGAGATCAACATGAATATGCGGCACCTCTGCCCGCCCATTGTACGGATAGGTCTTTTCCGCATTGTAGCGTTTCATATTGCTGAGAAGAGAACCAATCCGGTCATCGCTCACAACACAGACATATTGCTGCCGTCTCTCACCATAAAGACGGATGGCCCAATATTCCTGATCGTTTTTGAAATAGCTGCCAACCTGATCTTCTTTGTAGCTGCCTGTGCGAAGATCTGCGAAGCGGGATGCCGCGTCCGTCAATCCTGGGGAGAGATCAAGATGCCGCATATAGGCCGCCTCACACAGATGCACGAGATTGGCCTTCTTGATGCTCGTGGGCGCGACAAGACTGTCCACAAGCACATCGCTCATCACGGCCTCTCCCACCGTGTCGATCCAGTGCATCTCCTCCCCCGGCGTGGCAATGGTCTGACGATAGAGATATTGATTGAGCGCCCGCGCCTCATCAAATTGCGTCAGATGGATATCAAAGAGCCCCTGAGAATGACGAATGCCCACGCGGTAGGCCCATTCCACCTCAGAGTCATCATAGCTCCCCCCATCCGGCAACACGAGATAGGGCGCATGAAATCCCAGCCGGGCACCGGGCTCGATATTGCGAGACGACGACGCAACCCCAAGAGATCCCTCCGAAACACTCCCGCCGAGCCACGCAATAGCACAGGCAGAGGCGCAGGTGTGGCCCGCAAGAACACGCGTATTCATCTGCTTGTTCCAGATCACCTCAAACAGCTTCAGCCCCTCAAGGAAATTCCCGCCACCGCTGTTCAGACAGAGGGTCGCCCCGCCCGCACCAAAGGTGTTCAGCGCCTCCACTTTCGCCGCATCCCCTGCAACCACGTCTCCGCTGTAATAATAGGTGCAGCGATCGTCCCACTCTCCAACGGTTTCAATTGTCGCTGCACGCAGCCCAGTGGCGCAAAATACGCCAAACACCAAAGCGATGGTGCGTTCAAATAGTGTCATCAAATATGTCCTTGGCGTTTCCCCAATGCCCCGACCATACCCACCCGTCAATCCAGATCCAGAGTTTTCGTCACCGCAGCCGCATATCCCTGTGCAACCCTTATTTCGTCAACCAGTCCACTCACGTCACTTAACGCATCAAGATCTGCCATGACGAAGCGGTTTCGCCTTGGAAACCGCGTGGCAACTGACAGGGCCCCTCTGATCACGCAGGCTTCACAAAAACGTTTATTCATTTATTTCATATACTTAAAAACAAAAAACTATCCCTTTGAGATCTTTCCCTGATCCAAATGAACTGCCCTCCCCGTAGATTTCACGTCAACATTGGAGAGGAAATAACATGTTCAGACGCACCTTTATCGCTTCCGTAATGGGCGTAGCCATGGCCGTCACCGGCGCGACATTTGCCTTCGCAGATGGCCACGGCAAAAAAGACATTATAGACACCGCCGTCGGCGCGGGCAGCTTCACCACCCTCGTCGCCGCAGTACAGGCCGCCGGTCTGGTGGATACCCTGAAAGGTGAGGGCCCTTTTACGGTTTTTGCCCCGACCGACGAGGCCTTCGCAGCCCTGCCTGCGGGCACAGTGGAAACCCTGCTGAAACCCGAAAACAAAGATCAGCTGGTCGCCATCCTGACCTACCACGTGGTGCCATCCAAAGTGATGTCCGGTGACATCGCAGGCAAAAAAGCCAAAGTGCTGACCGTTGAAGGCAACCGTCTGAACGTGAACGCCAAAAGCGGCGTGAAAGTGAACGATGCCAAAGTGGTCTCCGCCGACATCGGCGCGTCCAATGGTGTGATCCACGTGATCGACAAAGTTCTGATCCCAGAGGGCTAACCTCCCCTCACTGGCAAGCACAGGCAACGCGTCAATCCCCATGTACGACGTTGCTCTGTCCCCAAGCCAGTCACAAAAAGAGGCCCGCAACAGCTGCGGGCCTCTTCAAATATCTCACTGTGGGGCGGATCAGCCGGAGATCAGACCCATGCTTTCCAGCTTCAGGATCACCTGATGGGCGCAGTTGTCCACATCGGTGCCTTCGGTTTCAAGGCTCAGCTCTGGATCAACAGGCACATCATATGGATCGGAGATACCGGTGAACTCTTTGATCTTACCTTCCCGCGCCAGCTTGTAGAGGCCTTTGCGGTCACGGCGTTCACATTCCTCAATCGAGGTCGCCACGTGGACTTCCACAAAGGCACCGAAAGCTTCGATGTCTTCGCGCACGGCGCGGCGGGTGGTGGCATAAGGCGCGATTGGCGCACAGATCGCGATACCACCGTTTTTGGTGATCTCGGAAGCCACATAGCCGATACGGCGGATGTTGAGGTCACGGTGCTCTTTGGAGAAGCCCAGCTCGGAGCTGAGGTTCTTACGCACGATGTCGCCATCCAGAAGCGTTACAGGACGACCACCCATTTCCATCAGCTTCACCATCAGCGCGTTTGCGATGGTGGATTTGCCGGAGCCGGAGAAGCCGGTGAAGAACACGGTGAAACCCTGCTGCGCGCGTGGCGGCTTGGTTTTGCGCAGCTCTGTCACCACCTCAGGGAAGGAGAACCACTCAGGGATTTCCAGACCTTCGGCCAGACGGCGGCGCAGCTCGGTGCCGGAGATGTTCAGGATGGTGACATCGTCTTTGTCCTGAATTTCATCCATAGGCTCATACTGCGCGCGCTCCTGCACCCACACCATGTGTTTGAAGTCGACCATTTCGATGCCGATTTCTTCCTGATGCGCGCGGAACAGGTCCTGTGCATCATATGGGCCGTAGAAGTCTTCGCCTGCGGAGTTCTTGCCGGGGCCAGCGTGGTCGCGGCCAACGATGAAGTGGGTGCAGCCGTGGTTGGCGCGGATCAGACCATGCCAGACCGCCTCACGTGGGCCCGCCATGCGCATCGCCAGGTTCAGCAGGGACATGGAGGTGGTGGATTGAGGATATTTGTCCAGAACCGCCTCATAGCAGCGCACGCGGGTGAAGTGATCCACATCGCCCGGCTTGGTCATGCCCACAACAGGGTGGATCAGCAGGTTGGCCTGCGCTTCTTTGGCGGCGCGGAAGGTCAGCTCCTGGTGCGCGCGGTGCAGCGGGTTACGTGTCTGAAACGCAACCACTTTGCGCCAGCCCATTTTACGGAAATAGGCGCGCAGCTCATTTGGTGTGTCGCGACGGGCGCGGAAGTCATAGTGCACAGGCTGCTGGATGCCGGTCACCGGGCCGCCGAGGTATACTTTGCCCGCGTGGTTGTGCAGGTAGTTCACCGCTGGGTGCGCATCATCGTCCGCACCAAACACTTTTTCGGCTTCGCGCGCTTTGTTTGGCACCCAGTTGTCGGTCACGGTCATGGTGGCGAGGATCACGCCTTCCTGATCGCGCAGCGCGATGTCCTGGCCCGCTTCCAGAGACGCAGCAAAATCTTCGTTCACGTCCAGAGTGATCGGCATGGGCCACAGAGAGCCGTCCGCCAGACGCATGTTTTCCACAACACCGTCATAGTCTTCTTCGGTCAGGAAGCCCTTGAGCGGGTTGAAGCCGCCATTCATCAAAAGTTCCAGATCGCAGATCTGGCGGGGGGTCAGATCCCAGCTGACCAGATCACCCGCTTCGACTTTCAGCTTCTGAGCGCTCTCATAGGAGACATAAAGCTCAGGAATCGGAGCCAGATTATTTTGCATTGGATGTGTCCTGTGTTTGATAGGGACGAGGCCGCTTGCCGAGCCTGTCAGTTCCGCATGCAGCGCGTCATACTCTGCAAGTTTGCGGGCGAGGAATTGATCTGTGAGCCGCACTTTCTCCACTGCGCCGCGCGCGGTCAGTGAATAGGCAAACCTCTGTCGCTTGTCCGGGCCAGCACGATCACTAATGGTGATCAGCCCGGCATCCGCCGCTGCACGCAATTGCGCGTTCAACCGCCCCAGCGAGATGCCCACCGCCGCCGCGGTGGCGCGCTGAGAAGCTTCCGGCGCAACATCTAGCTGGCGCAGGAGCCGGAAGAGCAGGTCTTCCTCATCGGACTTGGGATTTGTGGTCTGCAACGACATCAACAAACGACTCAAAGTGTGTTCACGCATGAACACATATGTTGTGATCTCGATTTCTCAAAGCATTATTTCATCCACCGGCGAAAAAATGCTGCAACTGCAGCATCTGCGACTGTCACGCCACAGCGGCAGGCATCAGGATTTCACGCAAGTCACTGCCAATCTGCACCGGCAGCGCCAGCATCGGTTCAGCGACGCCGCGCAGCTCAAGAATCTCAAGATCCAGCACATCCACATCCTGCCCCACAGCCCGCAACGCACTTTCAGACACCAAAAGCTCCACCCCAAGCTCCTTGGTCGCGCCCTCCAGACGACTGGCTGCATTCACCGTATCACCAATGATCGTGCGCGGCGCATGCTGTGCGGCGCCAATTTCCCCAATAACCAAAGTGCCGGAATGCACCCCCATGCCAATCGCCACCGGCTGCGCCTTTTCCGATCGCAGCGCCTGATTGAATGTTGCCAGTGCAGAGCTGATGCCAATCGCGGCTTCCATGGCGGCCCGCGCGCTGGCCGCCTCATCTTCCTGCTCAAACACCGCCAGCAACCCATCCCCGAGATATTTGTCCACCGTGCCACCGGCGCCGGTGATCGACGGCACAATCGCGTCAAAAAACCGGTTCAGAAGGAAAACCACATCATAGGGCAACTGCCCTGTCGTCCGCGCTGTGAACCCACGCATGTCCAGAAACAGGATCGCCATCTGACGCTCCTGCCCAAGGCTCTGATGCGCCCGCGCCTGCTGTCCGTCGCTTCGATAAACCCGCAAAACCGTGGCGGGCTCCTTGGGGCGCAACTGACAGGCCAGCCGCGCGTTGGGGGGCGCATTCACCGCCGCCAGACTGGCGGCTTCGCTGGCCGCTGCTGTCGGCAGCGCCTCAAGACCCGCCTCAACGATCACACGACAGGTCGTGCACCGCCCGCGCCCACCGCAAAGCGCCATATGCGGCACACCGGCAGTGCGCGACATCTCCAAAAGCGTCATCCCCGGCTGCCCCTGAATTTCGGGGCCATCCACATATTGAATGCGCACCGCCCGGCGCGCACCAAGCAGCTTGCGCCCCAGATATATCGTCGCCACGCAGCCCAAAATCGCCAGAAAAACGCCAAGCCCCATCCGGTGGATCTCCGCCAGCCGGGCAAAGCCCTCTGCGGTCGGAAACCCATAATCCGCACGCAGCTGCGCCCCTGTGTTCGGGTCAAACAACCGCAGCTTCTGCAAGCGCCCCTGCGTCAGAAACCCCGCCAAGGCAAAGCCGGGAAAAAGGCTGGCCACTCCCATCAAGACCGGCAGGTTCCTGCGCCACCATGGCACCACCCGCAACCACATATGCAACCCGATACAGCCATGGATCCAAACCACCAGAACCAAGGCTGCCTGCTGCCAGCCGCTCTTGCTGTCCCAGATCAGCCCGGTGATGTAGCCCATATCAGGATCGACACCGAACCAATTTGTGGCAAACCGGGTGTGCACCACATGGATCATCACCAGAAATGGGATCGCCACCCCCAAAATGACCTGCGCAACCTCATGCATCGGCATCCGCAAGGTGCGCCGCATGGCCAGACGATACAGCGCAAGCCCCATATGCGTCAGCAGCGCCCCGTAGAGCAGCGCGCCACCAACAGGGTTGCTGATCAGCCGCGACAACTCCCGCTGCGACTGCTCCATCCACTCCGCCGAGAACAGCCCCAGCCCCACACTGATCAGATGCCACAGCGTATAGGCAAACAGGATCAGCCCCGACACAATACGCGTCTTCACCCGCCAATTGCCCTGCCACAAGCCCCGCATACGCCGCTGTCCTTCCCTCATTCTCCTGCTCAACCCTGTCCAAGCCGCCGCCCTCGGTCAAGGCACAGACACCTCCGCAAGACTGCACAATGGTATCAACTTCCAGAGAGAAAGGCGCATGGGCGCACCACAAAAAACGGGGGCGCAGCCCGTGCCACGCCCCCGCCTTCACATCAGTTCATGCCGTCAGCTGTTTTCAGCAACGAACCGCTCCGCATCCAGCGCCGCCATGCAGCCCATGCCCGCAGAGGTCACCGCCTGACGGTACACATGATCGGTCAGATCGCCTGCCGCAAACACACCGGGAATGGAGGTCTTGGCCGTTCCCGCCTCAACCTTCACATAGCCGCCATTGTGCAGCTCCAGCTGATCTTTCACCAACTCGCTTGCCGGCGCATGGCCAATCGCGATGAACACCCCTTTTGCCGGGATCTCGGTGATCTCACCGGTCTCCACGTGTTTCACCTTCACGCCGGTGACGCCCTTGGGCATCTCATCGCCCACAACCTCTTCCAGCTCATGGAACCACAGCGTTTCGATCTTCTCGTTCTTGAACAGACGATCCTGCAGGATCTTCTCGGCGCGCAGCTCATCACGGCGGTGGATCAGCGTCACTTTGGAGGCAAAGTTGGTCAAAAACAGTGCTTCCTCAACGGCGGTGTTGCCGCCGCCCACAACCACGATCTCCTGACCGCGATAGAAGAACCCGTCACAGGTCGCACAGGCGGACACGCCAAAGCCTTTGAACGCCTCTTCGCTTTCCAGCCCAAGCCACTTGGCCCGCGCACCGGTGGCGAGGATCACGGCGTCAGCAGTGTAAAGCGTGCCGCTGTCCCCCTTGGCTTTGAAGGGGCGCGCGCTCAGATCCAGATCGGTGATGATATCGCCAATGATCTCACAGCCCATTGCCCGGGCGTGCTCTTCCATCTTCATCATCAGCTCAGGCCCCTGCACCTCCACAAAGGACGGCCAGTTTTCCACTTCCGTCGTGGTGGTGAGCTGCCCGCCCGGCTCAATGCCCTGCACCAGCACCGGCTCCAGCATGGCCCGGCTCGCATAAACGCCCGCTGTATAGCCCGCCGGCCCGGACCCAATGATCAGAACCTTGGTGTGTTTTGTCTCGGCCATGACGGCACCTTTCTGCGTTGCAAATTCAAAGTCGACAGCCGATATAGCCATCCCGGCGCATCAGGAAAAGCCCATCACGGAAAAGCGAACCAACCTGCCTGCAAAATCGCCACCTTCGAGAAAACCGTAAAAGGATATTGCGCTATCACGAAACATAATTGCGCAACCTCCCTTAAGTGATATAACAACCGCAAATCTGACAAACGAGACGAGAGACATGCCCGGACACCGGCTTGATCCGATTGATCGCAAAATCCTCGCAGAGCTTCAGGCGGATGGCCGCATGACAAATGTGGAGCTGGCCAAACGCGTCGGCATCTCTGCCCCGCCCTGTCTGCGCCGCGTGCGCACGCTGGAAGACTCCGGCTATATCCGTGGCTACCATGCCGATGTCGACAGCCGCGAGCTGGGCTTTGAGGTACAGGTGTTTGCCATGGTCGGCCTCGTCAGCCAGGCCGAAGCAGACCTCTCTGCCTTTGAGGGCCGCTGCCGCGAGTGGCCTTTGGTGCGCGAGTGTCACATGCTCAATGGCGAGGTGGATTTCATCCTGAAATGCGTCGCCCCTGATCTCTCCACCTTCCAAACCTTCCTGACCGAAGAGCTGCTTAAGGCGGACAATGTGGCCAGCGTGAAAACCTCTCTGGTCATCCGCGGCGCCAAGGACACCCCCGGGGTCCCCTTTGAAGTGCTCGAAGAGCGCCTGAGCCGGGACGCCTGACGCACCCCGGCCTGCCCCTCTGTATTTCTGTATTTGGAGTCTGAGACATGTTTTGGTCTCGCCCCACCGTATCAGACGACATGGCAGAGTGGATCGCGGAAAGCTTTGACTGGTATGAGGCCCGCTTCCCCACACCGGACAGGCTGATCCTGCCCACAGCGGCCTTTTTCTCCGCCAGGAAAGGCGCACCTCAGGACACCGCCGCACAGGTGCTCGCCGACATACAGCGCCATCTGGGCAACCAGATGACGCTCGCCCTCTCTCCCTTGGGGGTTGTACCGGCCGAATACCGCCACAGCTATCAATCCACAGGCGATGTTGCTGGCACGTTTCAGAGTGACGGTGAGACCGCGCTGATCACCTATGACCCAGAGCTTCTCAATCGCCCGATCTCATTGATCAACACATTGGCCCATGAGGTCATGCATGCACAGCTTCATGATGTGGTCGACGATTTTCCCGGCGGCATCCAAGCCCATGAGCTGGCCACGGACCTGAGCTGTATCATTGCGGGGTTTGGGGTCATTCAGCTGCAAAATGCCGATGACCTCGGCTGGTCCGGCTACCTGCGCCAACCCACCCGCGCCTACGCGCTGGCCAGCTTCCTGCACCGGCGCAACA
Source organism: Shimia marina (assembly GCF_001458175.1). Lineage (GTDB taxonomy): Bacteria > Pseudomonadota > Alphaproteobacteria > Rhodobacterales > Rhodobacteraceae > Shimia > Shimia marina. The sequence continues at coordinate 2,295 of NZ_CYPW01000004.1, read as the reverse complement.
TCCCCCTCCAAAACGCCCGGCCCCATCTTTCTGCCCGCTCATGGAAGCTGCTTAAGAAGGCCGCCAAAGAACAGGCCGCGCAAGCATAGCCCTCAAGGGCGCAAAGCCCCATCCTGAAGGGACAAACGATAGGCTTTGGGTGACTGCCCTGACCAACGTTTGAAAGCCCGCGAAAAGGCGCTCTGCTCGGAAAACCCCGTCAAAAACGCAATCTCCACCAGAGAGTAGCTCGACGCCGCAACAAGCTGCTGCGCCAATTGATGCCGCGCCTGATCCACCAGCGCCTGAAAGGTCTTGCCGCGCTCCGACAGACGCCGCTGGAACGTGCGCTCCCCCAGCCCCATAAGAGAAGACACCTCCGACAAATGCGGCACCCCGCCACTCAGCAGTTTGGCGATTTCCTCAACCACCTGCGCCTCGAATGGCAAGGCTTCGCCATCCAGTTGCTCCAGCGCCTGATCAAGCTGCTGCGTCATATATTCCCAGATCGCCACATCACCCAGCGCACTGGCCTGCGTCACCTGTGCCATGTCAAAGATCATCGCATCTGTTTCGGCCCCAAACTGCGGTTCACAACCGAAATGGGTCACCAGCGTCTCAATCGACCCTTCGCGCTCGTGCACAAACTGCACATGCCTGGGCGTCAGCGCCGTGCCTGTCGCCTCCCGACATAGGGTCAAGGTGGTCGCCAGCGCCGCTTCATGCGACAGCGCCGCCCCCAGCCGTGTCACCGGCGGGCCCTTCACCGACCAGACATATTGATCGCCCCTCTGCTCGGCATAGAAATCAGACACACGGTTGTGCAGGCGAATGTATTGCGAAATCCGCTGAAACCCCTGCTGGATGGTCGGCGCGGTTTTGAACGCCAAGCCAAAGACCCCAAATTCGTCACACCGCATGCTGGCGCAGGTCTTCATGTGAAACTGCAAATCCGGCCATTCGCTTTCTGCGATGGTCTCCAGCAGATCCAGATACAGCGGAAAAGGCACCATGACAGCGGGGTCCTGTGCCGTCTCAGGCGTCAGATCGACCATTTCATAAAGCGGCGCTTTGTCTGAAAGACGCACCGCATTGGCAATCTGCTTTCTCGCATAAATCGAAGAAATGGCGGCCACGGCCCACCTCACATAAAAAACTTGTATCTGACAGCACGCCCGCCTGTCGCGATCACGGGCATGTGACGTGCATCACAGGCTTTGACGCCTGCTGTCAAGTCTTTGGCATGCCCTGTCAATATTCGTGACCCAACGTTGGTTTACTGATCGGTAACTCCAGCAGCAAACTGCACAAAAGAAAGGACTGAGAGATGTTTCCCTCCCTGCCCACCATCGCCAAAACTGTTGTCCTGACCATCTTCGGCAGCGGGCTGACCATCGCCACCGGCGCATTGGTGCTTGGTCTTGGCAGCACCCCACTGCGCGCAGATCCAGCACATGCCTGCGCTGCCAATGTGCCATCCGCCCCCACCTCCGCATTGCCTGCCCCCTCCGGACCACGCCCCCCGCTCCTCATCCCCGGAGACGCTGACAAGTGATCCCATTCGGGGCAGTTTTCATCCCATTTCTCTGCCCCGATCCCGGTCGCACGCTTCCCGCGCTTCCCAGGCGCTGTGCGACCATTCCTCCCGACCCCAACGTCCTGTCGTTTCCTTTGTTGGGGTCGGGCTTTTACTCCCCTGTAAAACCATAAAACTTTCAGCTTGCCCTCAAGTTAGGTTGAGATCCTAGGCTACCCTCAATTGCATCTGCACGGCACGTCAAAGAGGTCAAAATGCACGTTCTCACCGTTCTGGATCACCCAAACCCACACGCCTTCAGCGCCGCTGCCGCACGTCGCTTCATGGCCGGTGCCGAAGCCGCCGGTCACACCACCGAACTGGCCGACCTGCACGCCGAAGGTTTCTCCCCCATCTGGTCGATGGAAGACATCAGCAGCAACGGCACCACAAACCTGCCTCCGGATCTGCCTGAAGAACACGCGCGTATCGCGCGGGCTGATGCGATCTGTCTGGTATTCCCGCTCTATTGGTGGGGCATGCCTGCCATGATGAAGGGATGGGTGGATCGGGTCTGGTGCTGGGGCTGGGCCTATGACCAACTCGACACGCCCGACGCCTCCCTTCAGCCGCCGCGCAGTGGGCTGTTGCTGGTCCCCGCCGGTGCCAGCTCTGATGAGATCGACAGCACAGGTCAGCGTGCCGCACTTGACCCAGCCCCTTGATCCGGGCCGTTTGGATGTAGAATCCGTTCCTGTTTCTTTCTTGTGATTAGGTTGCGGTCAAGGCCTGCTGAGCGG
>NZ_CYPW01000003.1 GCF_001458175.1 Shimia marina | reverse complement strand
TGACCCAGCCCCCTGAAATCGGGCCATTGAGATGTTAGTAATCCGTCCAAGCAAAGGATGGACAATGAAACGCAGATTTTCGGACGAACAGATCATCGGAATGATCAAAGAATATGAAGCGGGTGTTAAGGCGCAGGAACTGTGCCGCCGCTATGGCATCAGCGACGCGACTTTCTACAAATACAAAGCAAAGTTTGGCGGCATGAACGTGTCAGATGCCAAGAAGCTTCGTGCTCTGGAAGACGAGAACAACAAGCTGAAGCGGATGTTGGCGGATGCGATGCTCGACAATGCAGCTTTGAAGGATCTCGCGACAAAAAATTACTGACGCCTGATGTGAAGCGACGAGCCGTGCGTGATGTGATGGATCAGTATGGCTTGTCAGAGCGTCGGGCGTGTGAATTGGCTGATCTGCATAGGTCTGTCTTTAAGTATCAGAAGCAAGAACAGGGCGATGATGCGCTGCGAAAGCGGTTGCGCGAGTTGGCGAATGAACGTCGTCGGTTCGGCTATCGCCGTTTGGGTATTCTGCTGGCCAGAGAGGGCTTTGAAGTGAACCACAAGAAGCTCTTCCGTCTGTATCGTGAAGAGGGTTTGGCCGTGCGTCGCAGACGGTCAAGAAAGCGAGCTTTAGGCACGCGCAGGCCTATTCTGGTGCCGGATCGCGCTAATCAGCGTTGGTCGTTGGACTTCGTTTCTGATGCCTTTGAAGACGGCCAAAGGTTCCGTGTGCTGTGTATCGTGGATGATTGCACACGAGAGGCACTGGTAACGGTTGTAGATCGTTCTTTGTCTGGAGTGCGGCTGACCCGCGAGTTGGATGAATTGATCCGCCGGCGTGGAAAGCCTGAAATGGTTGTCTCTGACAATGGAACGGAGATGACCTCTCATGCGGTCCTGAGATGGTGCCAGGACACAGGCGTGAATTGGCACTACATCGCGCCTGGGAAGCCCATGCAAAATGCCTTCGTTGAATCGTTCAATGGAAGATTGCGGGACGAATGCCTGAATGAGCACATCTTTGGCAATCTTGCTGAAGCAAGGAGGATCATTGAGAACTGGAGAATTGACTACAACACCCAACGACCACACACATCGCTTGGCGGGCTGGCCCCAGCCGTTTACGTCAATCTCAACCGTGCCACCCGGCCTGCTTCGCTTGAGCTACGCAATGGTTCCGCTCAGCAGGCCTTGACCGCAACCTAATCACAAGAAAGAAACAGGAACGGATTCTACATCCAAACGGCCCGGATCAAGGGGCTGGGTCA
>NZ_CYPW01000002.1 GCF_001458175.1 Shimia marina | reverse complement strand
CTGTTCGTCCGAAAATCTGCGTTTCATTGTCCATCCTTTGCTTGGACGGATTACTAACATCTCAATGGCCCGATTTCAGGGGGCTGGGTCATCATCCACCACGGTCAGGATACGGAAGCGGCGACCATCGGTCAGAGCATCAGATACGAAATCAAGGCTCCAACGCTAGTTCGGGCTATCTGGCACAACCATCGGCCTTCGCGTGCCCAGAGCCCGCTTTCTACCACCCCTGCGCCGCACTTGCAGCTTCTCTTCGCGATAGATCCGTCGGAACTTCTTATGGTTCACTTGCCAGCCCTGCCGCTCCACCATCACATGCAGACGCCGATAGCCGAACCGGCGACGTTCTTTGGCGACCGCTTTCATGGCATCACGCAGCTCAGTTTCATCGTCCCGGCGCGACTGATACCGCACCGTAGAACGATCCACGTCCAGAGCAGAGCACGCCCGACGCTGGCTCACCTGATGAGCTTCCATCAGATGAACCACCGCCTTCCGCTTGGCATCGGGCGTTACCACTTTTTTGAGTTCACATCCCGCAGCATTGCGTTGTCGAGCATCTGTTCAGTCAACAACTTCTTCAGCTTTGCGTTCTCGGCTTCCAGCGCACGCAGCTTCTTGGCATCTGACGGCTCCATGCCGCCATACTTAGATTTGTACTTGTAGAAGGTGCCTTGGCTGATCCCATAGCGCCTGCACACATCAGTCGTCTTCTCGCCAGCTTCCTGTTCCTTGATCATCTGAATGATCTGTTCGTCGGTGAATCTCGTCTTCATTAGTCCGTCCTTTAGTTGGCCGAACTCTACACAAAGCTGGAGGAGATTCAGGGGCTCAGGTCACAAACATTCTACACATAATGAAATCCTCATGTCGTCATTCGTGATGATCAGTCTTGCGACAGCAGATGCTGACTTATTCAGCCGGGGTCGTTTTAGGTTCGCGAAGCGCGGCAATTGATATGAAGCTGACGCAAACCAACACTGCAGCGCAAAGGAATAGGCTGGATAGGCCAGTGGTCTCAAGCAGAACCGCCCCGAGTGCCGCCCCGAGACCAATTGCGCCGTTGAACAGCGCAACATAGATAGCCGATGCCTGGAGGGCATCTGCGCCTGCTTCCTTCAAAACCCAGGTCTGCAGACCCACAAGGATTGCGGCGATCGCCCCCCCCCAGATGAAAAGTACCAGGGCAATTCCCATTGTGCCGATGCTGGCTCCGAGGAGAGACAACGCACTTAGCGCTCCGCAGGCCAGAAGCAGTGAGACCATCACAATCATTTTGAGCCACGTATCGATCAGTGCGCCGGTCACCATATTTGCTGCGATGCCAGCGGCTCCAAAGGTGAATAGCAAAGGCGCGACCGCCCGGATCGAAACCTCCTCTGCCCCCGTAAGAAAGGGTTCGATGTAGGTATATGCCATGAAGTGTGCTGTGACGGCAAAAAGCGTGGCCGCAAAAATTCTTTGGAAACGGCTATTTGACAAGATACGGATCAGCGGTCGCACTCCTACATTGCCGGTGCCCTGCACCGTTGGCACGGTGATCCACATCGCGAGCGCTATGCCTAACGACAGCATGCCAATGGCCAGGAATGCGATACGCCAGCCTGCCTCGATGCCGACCAAATTGGCAAACGGTACGCCCAGCACACTAGCGACTGACACACCACCGAAGATGATGGAGGTCGCCAGGCCCACCTGGCGGGCCGGTACGATCTGAGCTCCGAGTGTTCCAATCATTGCCCAAAATGCGCCATGGGCGATAGGGCCCAGCACCCGAGCCCCCATAAGCCACGCAAAGCTCTCCGACAGGCTCGCCGCAAATCCTGATGCTGCGAGGACTGTCATTAACCCGATCAGCAGCGGTCGCCGCGGTACGGAACCGAGCCAGACCGCAGACGCGATTGCAGCGACCGCGGCAATCCAGGCATAGAGCGTCACGATCAGGCCGACCTGTCCGGTAGGCACTCCCAGATCGCCGCCTATCTGGGAGAGAAGCCCAATCGGCGCGAGCTCAGCGGTTACAATGGAAAAGTTGCCAGTACCGAGTGCGGCAATAGCCAGCCAAGCGCGGTAATCGGCGCGCTGAACGTGTTGGGGCATAGTTTGTGAACTCCGTTTCTACGATGAGGTTTCGAGCGCCTCAAACGCCTTCCGGGCTGAGGCGATGGCGTTCATCGCCGCGGGTACACCCGCGTAAACTGCGATTTGATAAATGATCTCGACAATTTCCTGCCGGCTCACGCCGCAATTCATCGCTGCGCGTATGTGAAAATCTAGTTGGCCGGGTGCTGTACCTTTGGCCCCGAGCATCGCTACCGTCAGCATTTCGCGGGTTCTGATATCTATTCCATCCCGACCAACCACGTCAGCGAAAGAGAACCCGAGAATTAGTTCGGCTGCATCGACATCGAACGCATCGAGATTGGCGGTCACACGCGCGGGCGCGCCCGCTTCCAGCCGCTCGAGCAAGGCTAAGGCGCGTGTTCGGCGGTCAGTATCATGTGGGCTGTTGGTCATGCGTCCACTCCCTTCATACCTTCTGGAGTGTAGCGCTCGCCAACCACAGGTACCCGCGCGACCGCACTTTCGAGCCGGATACAATCCTGCGCCGTCAGTTCAACCGATGTGGCGCCAGCATTCTCGCTCAGGTATTGTCGACGCTTGGTTCCCGGGATCGGGACGATGTCATCCCCTTTCGCCAAGAGCCAGGCGAGCGAGAGCTGCGCGGAGGTGCAGCCCTTTTCGGTAGCCATATCAGCGATCACGTCGGCGATGCGGAGGTTTTGATCGATAGCCTCTTCGGCAAAGCGTGGCAGGGAAGCTCGAAAATCATCCTCTTCAAGTTCGTTGGTAGATTGGAACCGCCCGGTCAGGAAGCCGCGGCCAAGCGGCGAGTAGGGCACGAAGCCTACGCCCAGTTCACGGCAGGTAGGCAGGATCGATGCTTCAGCTTGCCGCGACCAGAGGGAAAACTCTGTTTGGACAGCGGTGACAGGATGTATCGCATGCGCTTTTCGCAATGTCTCTGCGCTGACTTCACACAGGCCGATATGAGAGATCTTACCCTCTTGGACCAGTTTCGCCAAACCTTCCATCGTTGCCTCAATCGGCTGTTCCGCATTTACTCGGTGCACGTAGTAGAGGTCTATGTGATCGACGCCCAATCGACGCAGGGACCCGTCGCAGGCAGCGCGGGCATAGTCCGCGCGATTGTTCAGGCTGCGCTTGTATTCGCCCGGATTACGCACGATCCCAAACTTCGTGGCCACACGCACATCTGCGCCGCTTTCATGCAGAAATGTCCCGATAAGCTCTTCATTGTGATGCGGCCCGTACATATCGGCCGTGTCGAAAAAATCGATCCCGAGCTCGACGGCGTGTGCCAGAACGTCCAGTGATTCAGCATCATCACGTGGCCCGTAAAACTCGCTCATCCCCATACACCCAAGCCCGATGGCCGATACCTCAAGGTCCTGCCCAAGTTTACGTTTTTGCATGATAGACCTCCTTGAATATCAGGGGACCAGCATGGCATACGTCATGAATGGAAAAACTACCGAATAATGGCAACGAGATTTCCATAATCGGAAAGAATGATGTTAAAGGGTTGGTCTGGGATGACACTCGGGCCTTTCTGGCCGTGGCGCGGCATGGCACGCTCAGCATGGCGGCCAGAGCCTTGAACATCGGCATTGCCACACTTTCACGTCGGATAAATCGGCTGGAAGAGGCGTTGGACGTTCCCCTGTTCGTCCGGCACCAGACGGGTTACCAACTGACCGAAGATGGCACTGATCTTATCGAGAAAGCTGAGGCGATAGAGGCGGCGGCCCTGGCGCTGAGCAGTGGCGCAAGGCAGCAAGCGCAGTTGGCCGGTAAGGTCCGCTTGGCGACTGCAGAAAACCTTGCAAGTGGATTGATTATTCCCGCGCTGCCTGAGTTCCGTTCCAGACATCCTGGCTTAATGGTCGAGGTCGTGACCGATATCACAACCGTTAACGTACATCGCCGTGACGCCGATCTTGCGCTGCGCATGGTCAAACCGCAACGCGGCAACGTCACCCTCAAGCGTCTGGGCACCCTTGGCTATGGGCTCTACGCAAGCAGCGACTATGTCAAAGCCCGTCAAGTCAGCACGGATCGCGGCAGCTACGAGATGGATGCATTCATTGCTTGGGGCGAGATGCAGGCCCATCTGCCTGCTGCACAATGGGTTGAACGCGTGCTCCGCGGCCGGTCGCCGGCGATCATCACGACTTCGCTCTCGACACAGGTATCGGCCGCAGCGGCCGGCTTGGGCCTGGCCGTCCTACCGCATTTCTTGGCCAAGGATGCAAATCTGACCTGCATTGACACCGATATTGGAATCGATCAGCCGATATATCTGGTGATTCAGTCCGATTTGGCGCAATCACGCCGAACGCGCGCCCTTGCGGACTTTCTTAGCGATCTGGTGGTCTCCAGTCGGGCGCGTCTTCGTGGATACTGAGGCCTGAGCAACAACTGACGGCGACTTCCTGGATTTTCCGATAATGGAAAACCCGCTTGCATTATTATCCAATGATTCCAATTTGGGAAAATACTATCTCTGTTCACACAGCGCTGAGGTGTAGGCTGGCAGCATAGCTCCCCTCCAAACTGGCCAGTCCTCTCCAGCGTCATGAAACAAGGAGCCCGAAGAGCACGCCGCCTATCTCAAGTGGCGCGACGAGACAATCTTTGACGTCGTCCGCAATGCCGATACGGTGGACAGTTGTCTTGCCTATTATTCGGTCATCAGCGGCCAACCCGGCGTTATGTTTGTTTCAGGTTTTTCTGTGGACCCCGCAACATATACCGCAGTCTTTTCCTCCGAGCGCTACAGTACCATCGTGCAGCAGGCCGGTGATCGTTACATCACCGGCGGTACCAACGGTCTCTATACAAAAACCTACGCGGACACCGCCAAACTCGCAGCCTGAATCGGGTGATGAGAAGATTAATCACAACTTATTCTGGAGACTTGCTATGAGCGATAAAATCTTGACCTTCGGCACACTGATCGTTGTTGCCGACGAATTCACGGAGTTCACATCGGACAAACCCGTAGTGACGCTGAGCCAACTTCGCGCAATGTTGTCTTTGCCCGAACACATGCTGTCAGGCCCGATGCAATTACTGCCCGGCCAGGGTCTTTCTGATCTTGAGATTGCCGATCTCCTCCAGCAGATCACGGTACAAGACCCGGCAGGCAGCAGATGGGATACGACTCTGTTTCGAAATCTGTCTGATCGCGCAGACGCAGAATTTTCGCATAAACGAAAATCTTGTAATACATTGATCGGTAGCCCGACAAAGGTCGCTGAAGACACCTATTCCCTTGATCTTCGAATCGACCACGGGTGTGAGCTGATGGGCCATCATCAGACAGGTCAGCATATACAGGGAATGTTATTGGTCGAAGCCGCGCGACAATCTTTCCTCGCCGTGACTGGAAAATATCTGCTGACTGACATGGAAGAGAAAACCTATTTTGTCATCACGTCCATGACAACCGAGTTCAATGGGTTCGTTTTCCCTTTACCTGCACATATTGAGTATCGGGTGTTGTCGAGCGACGTGAACGAACGGCGCCACAAATATCAGGTCGAAATGGACTTTATCCAAGGCGGTGAGCCACGCACGCGCGTTGGCTATGCCTTCACCGTCTATTCGCATCAGGTCATCTTGGAAAAAGAAGCCACACTGGCGCTTGACGCCGCAAAATGTGCGCTCGCAAGTACAAACTCTGAAGCTTCTGCCCGCGCTGCCTAAACCGACCATTTGCCCGGCGCACCTTTCGGGTGCGCCGGGCGTAACCAGGCCGAACTGATATGAAACAAACAACCTATGACCTGTCGGTGACGACACAGGGGCCCCTTTATCCTCCGAGTGAGATTATGGACGAAGATGGCAATTTCATTGTTATTGGCGCGATAAACCATTCTATTGATGACCGTGTCGAAGCGAATTGGACGGGCGCTATCGTCTCGCCCGAAAGTACGGTGCCAGATTTCGGTGAAAAGGCGCCGTACAAGATCCTGGAGCTTTTTTCGCCCGACATTCCGTTGCCGCTGCACCTTGCCGACAAAGTGCTTCATACATTGCCGTTGCCGTTGCCTTGTAACAACTATCCAATGGTGTTCGCGCCTCAGCAATATCCTGATGCGAACAGCGATGTGCGGCCAAGCTATCCGTTTCACGAAGCACCCATCCCAGACCGTCGTCCTGAACATGGCCGGCAGCTCCAACGCCCGGTGAAACTACACGACTGGATTCAAGCTCAAGGAAAGCTTCGCATTACACTCGAAGATGAAGCACGCATTGCACGCTTTGGCAGCGTCAGACACTTCCCTTTCGTGACATTGCTGAGCAATGCACTGTCGGGCAATGCATACCACCGTACTTTGATTTGAACTTGTAGAACGTGCCCTGGCTGAGCCCGTGCTTGCGGCACACCTCCGCAGTTGGCATGCCTGCTTCCTGTTCCTTGATCATCCCGATGATCTGCGCCTCGGTAAAACGGCTCTCTTTCGCATTCGTTTGCTCCTTCAACAAGTTGAGCAAACTCTACATTAAAGTGCGGGAGGTTTCGGTGGGCAGGTCACCAGTAACACTGTGTCTTCTGCGACCACCATGTAGACAGATGGCCCGGCAACGTTGCCGGATCAGGAATGGTAAATCCACTTATTCTCAGCTGCAAAGACTGGTCGGGCCATCGCGTAACTGCGCCTGACTACCGAGCCAGTTGCCAGATCTGGTTGTTTAGAGTTGCGAGCGTCTTGGGCAACGCAGCACGCGGTAGACGCCCGCCTAGGCAAACGCGCACATATTTTTCTTGATCGCCTGCGGTTCGAAATGCACTTTCTGGCGCAATGCCGATTTCATGGTTAGACATGTATGCCATCAAGGCCGCGCAGGTTACTGGTTCTGGTAGCCTTAGCCAAATGTTAAACGCATGTGGGTTGGCAACAAAATCTGTTTCGGTGATCACCTGTTTAGCGATGTCTTGACGGACTGCAGTTTCTTTGCGGATGAAGCGCCGTATTTGATCTGCCGTGCCATCCAATACCCAGCGCGTCGCGAGTGCCATTGATACTGGCGATGCCATTCCCGAAACCGCACTAATGCCATTTTCCATTGCAAAGCCAGCACGCGCATTTGGGGCAACCGAGTAAGCAAGCCTTAGCCCCGCTCCAATACATTTCGCAAGCCCACCGATGTACCACGTCAGTTCAGGGGCGCTGGTGGCCATCGGAGGTGGTGCGCCTGGCAGAATAAATCCATAAGCATCATCCTCGATCAATGGTAGATCATAACGCTTCATGATGTCCGTGATTTCAAGACGGCGGCTTTGAGGGACGATCATGGTTGTCGGATTGTGTAGTGTCGGATTCAGATAGAGTGCTCTGGGTTTATGCCGAAGAATGGCGTCTTCCAGTGCCTCAGGCAGAATGCCGTCGTTGTCCATGGGCAACCCAACCAGAACGAGACCAAGCTGTGCTGCGATCTTTTTGAATCCCGCGTAGGTAACATCCTCGCATAATACTGTGTCGCCTGGACGTGCCAAGATGGTTAAAATCGCCAGCATCGTCGCATGCGCTCCGGGAGTGACAGCAATGCGATCTAAATTGGGAACCAATCCCCGCATTGATAGCCAAATAGAGGCCGCCTCTTTATCAACGTCACCGCCAATAGGGTTTTGGTAGCGCAAGAGGTGCACAAGGTCATCAGACACCGCTGAAAGCCCTGCGCGCATACGCTCCAGCAACTCGGGGTCAGTTGGTTCTGGCGGCGTGTTCATTGTCAGATCATTAGCAAGTGCGCGACGGTCGTCGCTGTTTCTGCTTTTACTTTTTTGCGACAATACAAATGTACCGCGTCCAACGTGTGATTCAATCAAGCCGCGATTGATTGCTTCACGATAGCCCCGCGAAACCGTTGTGAAATCAACGCCGATCAAATCCGCCAGACGGCGTTGGGGCGGTAGCCTGTCGCCAGGCAACAGCACACGGTCTTTCATATCCTGGGCGATACAATCCGCGATCGCCAGATAGCGAGGTTTGCCAGCCTGTTCGATTCGTTGTGCCCAGTTGTCCATAAATCACCTGCGTTTTGATCCATTTCTCAAGTATTGTATGCATTAGGTGCAGGCAATGATGTGCAAATTGGCCGCAGTACTTTTTGGTTTGTAAAACGTTTAGCGCCTATTTTTTGCCAAAAATTCTTCTATTTGCATAAAATGAGGGCGGATTCATATAATCAATACAATTACATTGATTGCATAAATGTATGGATATGTGGCGCCACTCTCCAGGCTTCGTCTAGCGATGGGTAACCCAATGCGAACGACAGGAGAACGCAATGCCCGAAGTCACGACACCAGCCCATAAAGATGGCGATTTTTTCGTAAACTATGAAGAAAAAGTTTTTGAAGACGTCCAAGCCGAAGAAGGGCAAAAAGCCCTTGTAACCTTTCACACCGTCGCCTTTGAAGGTTCCATCGGCTTGGTGAACATCCTTCAGGCGATCCGTTTACAGCGCAAAGGTTTTGAAACCTCTATTTTATTGTATGGCCCCGGCGTATCACTTGGCGTTCAGCGTGGCTTTCCGACGCTTGGCGATGAGGCGTTCCCAGGCGCACAGAACTATGCAGCCAACTTGAAGAAGTTCATGAAAGAAGGCGGCAAGATATTTGCATGCCGTTTTGCGCTACAGATGTTGATGGGCCATGGCGAACCATCGCTGGTGCCAGGTATCACGCCAATTGCACCACAAGATGTGTTGGACCTGAAGCTGCTGCACGTGCGCGACAACGCTCTGATTCTTGATACTTGGACCCTCTAAGTTTCCCTCTGTCCGGGGCAGCAATGGCGTTGCCCCGGTCATTTGTTCCTCTTTGCAAACCTATTCTGAGCGGCAACGGCGTCGCTCGCCCCTGCACAAAGGCTACTCACATGACAGATCACATCGTCCGCGCCGCTGCTGTCCAGATCGCACCGGACTTAGCAAGCCGAGCCGGCACTATAGAACGCGTATTGAATGCTATCGCAGAAGCTGCTGAAAAAGGTGCAGAACTGATCGTCTTCCCGGAAACATTTGTACCATATTATCCCTACTTTTCGTTTGTATTGCCCCCAATTCAACAGGGTGCAGAACACCTTAATCTATACGAGGAAGCTGTGGTGGTCCCGTCTGCCGAAACTCAGGCGGTTGCCGATGCAGCGCGAAAGCGTGGCGTCGTTGTGGTCTTGGGGGTGAATGAGAGGGACAACGGTTCGTTGTTCAATACCCAGCTCATCTTTGATGCTGACGGTACTTTAGTACTGAAACGGCGCAAGATCACACCAACCTATCACGAACGTATGGTTTGGGGCCAAGGCGATGGAGCAGGTCTTAAGGTTGTCGACACCAAAGTGGGTCGTGTTGGTGCATTGGCGTGTTGGGAGCACTACAATCCGCTTGCGCGGTATGCGCTCATGGCTCAACACGAAGAAATTCACGTCGGCCATTTCCCCGGTAGCCTTGTTGGTCCGATTTTTGCTGAACAAATCGAGGTCACGATGCGCCACCACGCCTTAGAGGCTGGTGCATTTGTTGTGAACTCAACAGGATGGTTGGCGGAAGAGCAAATCGCCAGCATCTCTGAGGATCCCAAACTGCAAAAAGGTCTGCGCGGTGGTTGCATGACCTGCATCATCTCACCCGAAGGGCGTCATGTGGTACCACCTTTGACAGAGGGCGAAGGTATTCTGGTCGCCGATCTGGATATGAAACTGGTGACCAAACGCAAACGCATGATGGACAGCGTTGGCCATTATGCCCGACCAGAGTTGCTGCATTTGGTGCATGATGCGCGTCCGGCGCAGACTGTTGTGCGCATTGAAGACTCGCAAGACACGGTAGCAACCCCAAATCTGGAGGCTGAAGATGTCTGAAGCCGAACTTATCAATGAATTGCAAACCCGTGGAATTCGGTTGGTCGATCCAACTGCTGGCATGGAAAGCCGCCGGGGCGGTGCAGGTCCAACGGATCACAAGGCCGTAACTGTTGGCGACACGACCGTCATGGTTCCTGTGCACACAGCCCCGGCGTTTGAAAGCCCCTATGTGGTACAAGCGCCAAGCTCTGACGGGATTTCAGAGATAACAAAACGAGGTAGATCTCTGGGGAATATACGCCTCCCGATGCGTCCCAAGTTTTACGATCTTAAAACGGCTGATGGTGTCGAATACCATAAGATCGCGGCTCTACATTCCAAAGACGTGCTCGCGACGACCATTCTTCAAACGTGCATCCGGTATGAAAGTCGCAAGAAGACCTGCCAATTCTGTTCGATTGGTCAGTCGTTGGCGGCAGGGCGCACCATTGCGCGTAAGACACCGGCTCAGTTGGCGGAAGTTGCGAAAGCAGCGGTAGAGTTGGATGGCGTAAAGCATATGGTGATGACAACAGGCACGCCCGCAGGCAAAGATCGTGGCGCTTCTGTCATGGTCGAAAGCGCGGTTGCCGTCAAAGCCGCCGTTGACCTGCCGATCCAAGGCCAATGTGAACCGCCAGAGGACAACATCTGGCACGAACATATGTTCAATGCGGGTATAGATGCTTTGGGAATGCACCTCGAAGCGGTGACCCCAGAGGTGCGCCAACGCATCATGCCCGGCAAGGCGCAGGTGAGCCTTGAGAAATACTTCGACAGCTTTAAATCGGCGGTCAAAATATTTGGGCGCGGTCAGGTGTCGACCTATATCCTTGCAGGATTGGGCGACACCTCCGAGGCTATTCTAAAAACCTCGCAAGAGCTTTGTAAAATTGGTGTCTATCCTTTTGTGGTGCCGTTTGTTCCTGTTTCTGGAACGCCGCTCGAAAGCCATCCTGCGCCAACTTCTGATTTTATGGCAGGCATTCTAAAGCCGCTGTCAGGCATGATATTGCGCGCAGGTATGAGTGCAGAAAGCTCCAAGGCCGGTTGTGCCAAATGTGGGGCCTGCTCAGCATTGTCGACATACGAAAAGCTGCGCGTATCATGAGCTTTCATAACGCCCGCGTCTTTCTTTCGCCTGATGTGATCATCCGTGCCGCTGCTCGGCCTTGGGAATTCAGAGGCGTGCAGGATCTGCGTCATCAGGTCTTTGTGCAGGAGCAAGAAATCTTTGTTCACCATGACCGCGATCCAATTGACGACATTGCTATGCCTTTGGCGGCAATTAGCACGATGGCCAGTGAAGCAGATCAAGTGGTCGGGACGGTTCGTATTCACGAAGAACGCCCACGTCTTTGGCGTGGTTCGCGGCTTGCGGTCGCGCGTAGTCACCGCCGCATAGGGCGTCTTGGTGCCGAGTTGATAAAGCTGGCGGTGTGCACTGCGCATGGACGTGGCTGCGACCGTTTTCTTGCGCAGGTTCAGATCCAGAATGTCTCTTTGTTCAGGCGCTTACACTGGGCGCCTCTGCAAGAGATCGAAGTTCACGGCATGCCTCATTTGGAGATGGAAGCTGATTTGGCTGCTTATCCGCCTATGTGTGATCCTTTTGCGGGTTGGAAATCCTTGTTCCCAAGGCGGGGTCGACCATGATCAAGCCAAACCAATCCCTCCGCCAAATCGTGCGTGAATTGCGTAAGCATCCATCGATCCTCAGCAAGTTGGATATCGCGCAAGCCACCACAACGCTGGGGCTGACGTCTGCAAGCACAGGCCAACCTGGTGATGACTGCGCGGTCTTGCCGACCAAAGATGGGTTCGATCTGTTTTCGTGTGAGGGCTTTATCAACGCATTTGTCAAAGCGGATCCGTGGTTTGCAGGCTGGTGCGGCGTTATGGTGAATATTTCAGATATCCTGTCCATGGGCGGGCGGCCACGCTATATCACTAACGCGATTTGGGCCCCAAATGTCGGGCAGGCTCAGCCCGTTCTGGCTGGTATGAAGGCTGCATCACAAGCCTATGGCGTACCGATAGTTGGTGGCCACACCAATCTTCACACGGATGATCTACAGCTTTCTGTCTCGATTCTTGGCCATGCAAAAAAGGTGATTTCTAGCTTTGCAGCCGAACCAGGTGACGTCCTGATCTGCGCCATTGATTTAAGAGGCAGTTACCGAGAGCCTTTTGACAATTGGAATGCCGCCCTAACGAAACCGCCAATTGAACTGCGCGACAATATGGGCATTCTTCCGGCCCTTTCCGAGGCTGGCCTTGTTACAGCGGGCAAAGATATCAGCCAAGGCGGCATAGCGGGAACAGCGCTGATGCTGGCAGAAGCCTCAGATGTTGCAATCACACTTCAACTCGAAGCATTGCCGCATCCCGACGGGATCGACATGGCGCGCTGGCTGCGCAGTTTCCCAAGCTTTGGTTTCCTGATGACCGCGCGCGCCGAAAATGCCGAAGCCGTTTGCGCGGCTTTCCAAAGTAGGGGCATCGCCGCAAGCACTTGTGGAGATATCACTGACGGCAGTTTCGTTCACCTCAAAAGCAGAGAAGGTGCCGCCCAATTTTGGGACTATGCACGTTCTCCCTATTTGAACCTTGCAGCAAAAGAGGCTCCTCATGCCTGAGACCCGGTTTACCGTGCGCTGGCCAGATGGCCACATAGAAGAATGCTATTCGCCTTCGAGCGTTATCAAAGACTTCCTAACCGCAGACACGACATATCCGCTGGATGATTTCATCATGCGCTGCCGGATCGGCTTGGAAAAGGCCAGTTTCCGCGTCGAAGCAAAATTTGGGTTCCGCTGCTCCAGCGCCGACGCCCAACTGACCAAAATCGAGAGCAAGGCAGGTGCCTTTGATTCTCCGGCGCAGGTTACCTGCTTATCCATTTCCTAAGGACATCCTTCATGACCCATCGAGACCATAAATCAGTTGTTGTTGTTGGCGGCGGACAGGCCGGGCTCTCCGTTAGTTATTATCTGACCCAAGAAGGTTTGGATCACGTCGTGCTGGAGCGGCACCAAAAATTCCACTCCTGGCGTATCAACCGGTGGGACACCTTCTGTCTTGTGACCCCAAACTGGCAGTGCCGCTTGCCTGACTTTGCGTATCAGGGAGATGACCCCGATGGCTTTATGGTGAAGGATGAAATTACCGAATACCTGGATGCCTTCGCTCAGACGTTCAATCCTCCGATCATTGAAGAATGTGAAGTGACAAAAATTACCCGACGTCCGGACGGGTGTTATTTTGTGGACAGCAGCCAGGGCAACTTCAGCGCAGATCAGGTGGTGATTGCCACAGGCGGCTATGACAATCCGATTGTGCCGCCTTTTGCGGATCAGCTTGACCCCTCTATTTTGCAAATGCATTCAGTCGATTATCGCCGCCCCGAACAAATGCCGGAAGGAGCGACCTTAGTCGTAGGCACTGGCCAATCCGGCGTTCAATTGATGGAAGACATGCACCTAAAAGGCCGTGATGTTCATCTGGCAGTTGGCCCCGCACCACGCGCACCGCGCAGGTATCGCGGTCGTGACTCCACCGATTGGCTGCATGATATGGGGCATTACGCCATCACCATTGCGCAACATCCCAATCCGGAGCATGCGGTCACTAAGACCAACCACTATATGACTGGTCGTGATGGAGGTCATGAGATTGACCTACGCAAATTTGCAACGGAAGGGGTGTCACTTTACGGGTCTGTGAGCGGTATGGAAGGTAAGAAAATCCAGTTTTTACCGGATTTGGAAACCAATCTTGATGACGCAGATGAAAGTTATGTCGGTATTCGGAATGCCATTGATGCGCATATTGAGAAACACAACATTGATGCTCCGAGTGAGCCCGCATTTAAAAAGCTCTGGCGTCCAAAACAAGAGATCACCGAGATCGACTGTGAAAAAGAAGGTATTACCTCGGTCCTCTGGGCTATCGGCTTTCGCCCGAATTACAGCTGGATAGACGTCGATGTTTTTGATGATCACGGTCGCCCCGTCTATGATCGCGGCGTTTGTCAGCAAGACGGATTTTACTTCATCGGGCTTGGCTGGCTGAATACTTGGGGGTCAGGTCGTTTCTTAGGCATCGACGAAGACTCGCGCTTTCTGGTGGAGCAAATCACTGCGAAGGCAAAGTCTGAATTGAAGGCCGCATCGTGAACCCCGCAATTGGGTCCGCAACAGAGGCGGTGCCACGTCTGACGTCGATACGTCAAGGTATGGCACATTTGGCACCGCAGGGTATCTCTGAAGACTGGTGGTTAAAGTACTTAGGAGACGTGCACTGGCAGTTGATCGCGCAAGCGGTTGGCCAGAACACAACGGTCTTTCGCGACAGGCGAGGTCGTCAACTGTACGCCGCCTTCTGCGCAACGGAGTTTGAGCAAACTCACCCCAGCTTGGCGCGGTTGGGCGAAGAGGTCGACGTGCATTCCGAATTGCGGTCTGCTGGTCGCAGTCGTATCCAATCGAACCATATTCTATGCATCCACGGTACAGAGATCGCCCGTTTCCGACTGGTATCAACGTTTGTCGCACATGTGGAGGCCGGCGTGAACGCAAGCGTTCGCCGCGCGACACCTTATTTGATACCGGTTCTTGATCCCGCAACTGATGATTTTGCGACCAGAGCTGCGGCTTTGGCAAAACGACAGAAATCGGAAATCGGTGACGATACAATAAAAACGACGCCCTATACTCCCATCGGAAGTGACTTCAACGCGGTGGGGCTCTTGTACTTTCCTAGCTTCACGCGGGTTTTCGATGAAGTGGCGTTCGAGGGGGAAACCTCAATGAGATGGAACCCTGTGAAGTACCGCAAGATCGTATATCTCGCGAACATCGAATTGGGTGAGCAAGTGGTTGGGGCTTTTTCAATGGGGAGCCGCAATGCAATCGATTTGTGGGGGTATCCCTCAAATGCGGACATGCGACGTAAACTAGCGCATTGCTTAGTGTGGCGACACAGAGGAATTTAAAGCTGGGTGCCGGGATTGGGGGGAATGCGCTAATGCCAAATCTGGTGTCCAGGCGATCGCCATGTGTCGGCTTGATTTCGGGTTGAAGGGTTTATGTCGTTGATGAAAGTGACGTCTTGGATGGCATCAGCAACTCATCACGCTCTTTGATCAGGCGCTCCCTCGCTCTGGCGAATTTCGCCTCGAGTGGGCATTAAATCTTTTAATAGCAATGTTTTGACGCTGATGGCGCCCAGTAAGGAGAACTGGTCCTCCGTGCTGCGCAACCCGTTGACTATCTCGTCTGCCTAGAAATAAACCCGTTCGCTGAGGCCCGGATCGGCTTTGTGACAGTCATCAAAGTGGGCGATAAATGGTCCCCTCTGAGCCAAAGAGACATACAGTCGCTAGATGTCTTTCACTAATCTGAGTGCATCGTAGATTGCAGCGTGTGTATTGCGGGCACTGATAGCGTCGCCGATCCGAAACAGCTGGAACCGGCCTTTGGGATTGCGCGCGATGTCCTGAGGTTGGCCGTCAATCAAGGCGTTATAATCCACGGCACCACCATTTCTGGAAAACGGTTTCAGATCAAAATAGAGATCATCAAGTGGCAGTGTGCCATAGTTTATAACCACCTGATCATAGGCCTTTTCGGACGTGTGGTTGCTGTAATCCGTGCCGATGGTGGCGTTCAGAAGGTTCCCGACGCGTGTTACATTCTTTAGGCGACGGGTGACGGTAAAGGTCACATCCTTATCCTGAAGCGCGCGCATGTAGGGCACCAGATTCATCGCCATGATTTCGGGGGCGAACACCCGGTCTGGTGTCATGATCTCCACCGTGGCCCCGGAGTTGGCAGCAACTTCAGCCGCTTGCAGGCCGGGGTGATCTCCGCTTTCATCATAGATTAGAATGTTGTGCCCCGGTTTCACGTCGCCTGAGATGATATCCCAGCTTGTAACCACCAGTTCTTGCTCCTTACCGCTTTCAAACAGCTCCGTGTTCGGCAGGCCGCCAGTTGCGATGATCACCACATCAGGGTGCAGCGCGGTTACATCGTCCCTTTCGGCCCAGGTGTTGAAATGGAACGTGACATCGCGCGCAGCACATTGTGCCATGCGCCAGTCAATAATGCTGATCATTTCGCGCCTGCGCGGGTTTTGCGCAGTTAAGCGCACCTGTCCTCCCGGATCAGGCTGCGCTTCAAACACGGTAACGTCATGCCCCCGTTCGGCTGCTATCCGGGCTGCCTCCAGTCCGGCTGGTCCAGCCCCGACGATCACCACTGTTTTAGGCTGCGCAGCAGGTGAAATCGTATGTGGCATCGCCTGTTCCCGGCCGGTGGCTGCATTGTGCATGCACAGTGCGTCGCCCGCCTGATAGATCCGGTCAAGGCAGTAGGTCGCCCCCACACAGGGGCGAATGTCGGCCTCGCGGCCTGCGATGATCTTTTGTACAATATGAGGGTCAGCCATATGTGCGCGGGTCATGCCGACCATATCCAGCAAGCCGCTGGCAACCGCATGGCGGGCCGTTGCGACATCTGGAATTTTGGCGGCATGGAACGTGGGCATGCCAGTGGCTTTTTTAACTTCGCCAGCGAAATCCAGATGGGGAGCATTTTTCATTCCCTGCACGGGGATCACATCTGTCATTGCTGGGTCCGTATGGATGCGTCCTTTGATAACGTTTAGAAAATCAACCATTCCGCTGTTGGCCAGCCGCTTGGATATTTCGAGGCCCTCTTCAGGAGTGATCCCACGGTCTTCTACTTCATCCGCCGTGTAGCGCAGGCCCACGATAAAATCATTTCCGACCCGATCGCGTATGGCATGCAGTACATCCATTGGAAATTTCAGGCGGCTTTCCAGGGTTTGTCCGCCGTAAGGTCCAACCAAGTCATTGGTGAGGGGCGACCAGAACTGATCCAAAAGATGGCCGTAAACCTGTAGTTCAATCCCGTCCATGCCACCTGCTTTCATGCGTTCAGTGGCATCGGCAAAATCGGAGATGATGCGGTCGATGTCCCAATCTTCAATCAGTTTGGGAAAGGCGCGATGCGCCGGTTCGCGGTGTTTTGAAGAGGAGACCGATGGCAACCAGTTGCCCTTATTCCACCCCGTTCTGCGACCCAGATGCGTCAGTTGGATCATGACGGCGCAACCATGCTCGTGACAGGCATCGGTAAGCCGCCGAATATGCGGCACCACCTCGTCCTTGTAGGCAAGAATATTGTTGAAAACTGGTGGGCTGTCCTTGCTGACGGCAGCGGAGCCGGCGGTCATTGTCAATGCGACACCTGCCTTGGCCCGTTCAGCGTGATAGGCCACATAGCGCTCTTTTGGCATTCCATCCTCAGGATAGGCCGGTTCATGGCTGGTGGTCATGATCCGGTTGCGCAATGTCAGGTGCTTTAATTGATACGGTTGCAAAAGCGGATCATTGGACATTTTCAAGGCTCCTTGCGACTTGTATGTTAGTACCACATATCGGTCATTGAGGCTTTTTTTCGAGCGATGTAATCTTTCAGAGCATCGTTTGTGGCTACGTCCATCGCTGGTGCTTCATAGGTATTCAAGGCCTCTTTCCAGCGCCGGTTTGCGCGTTGGGCTGCATCTGTACCTCCCTGTTCTTGCCAAGTTTCATAGGGCGTGTCATCCGTCAGGCCGCTGTCCCAATAGGCTGTCTTGTAGTGGCGTAGCGTGTGGTCCGTGCCAAACAGGTGCTCTCCGGGGCCGTTCTGTGCCAGGGCTTCAAATCCAAGGGTGTCTTCGTTGACTTCTATGCCTTTGAGATAAGCATGCAGAGCGCCGCATAGATCGGTGTCCATGACAAATTTTTCGTAAGACATCGATAGTAGCCCATCGAGAAATCCTGCGGAATGGAGGATATAGTGCGCGCCGCCTTGAATGGCCGACATCATCGACATCATGGCTTGTTGCATGGCCTGGGCATCGGGCAGCTTAGAAGTGCTGAAATTCCCTGCGCAGCGTAGCGGCATGTTTAGCCGTCGTGCCAGTTGCCCCATCACCAAAGAGCCCAGTGCGGGTTCTGGAGTGCCAAATGTTGGAGAGCCTGAGCGCAGCGACATGGATGACAAAAAACCGGCAAGCACCGCTGGCGCGCCTGGGCGTACCAATTGTGTCAGAGCGCAGGAGGTCATGGATTCAGCCAAACACTGCGCAACAGACCCTGCCATTGTCAACGGTGAGACCGCGCCGCCCAGCAGAAATGGCAGGTGAATGCTGCCTTGCCCTGCCGCTGCATATTCGCGAATGCCAGCGCTTGTCACCCCATCCAGAACCAGAGGCGAGGTGGTGTTGAAGTTGCCCATGATAACGCAATGCTGGTCAACATAGTTCGCACCAAACAAGATGCGGCACATCTCAATGCTGTCCGCGGCACGTTCCGGGGCGGTGATTGATCCCAAAAACGCCCGATCGGAATAGCGCATATGCGCATAAATCATATCCAGATGACGTTTGTTTACGGGAATATCGGTAGGCTCGCAGATCGTACCACCTGAATGATGTAGCCAGGGGGAGGACTGCGCCAGTTTCACGAAGTTTTCAAAGTCTTCGAGGGTGCCATAACGGCGCCCTTTGTCCAGATCCATGACAAAGGGGGATCCATATGATGGCGCGAACACCATGGCGTCACCGCCTATTTCAACCGTATTCGCAGGGTTACGTGCATGTTGGCTAAAACGGGCAGGCGCGGTTTTCAGCACTTCGCGGATCATGCCCGGCTCAAACTTGGCGTTCCATCTATCTGTCGATAATTCAGTTATATGCGCCCCGGCGTCACGGAATAGGCACATGGTTTCTGGGTCTTCGCGCAGTTCAATGCCGATTTCAGCCAGGATACGATCTGCGGTTGCTTCGATTTTTCGCAGGCTCTCCTCGCCAATTAGGTCATAGGTGGGCGTGTTCCTGGTAATAAATGGGACACGCAGGTGCGGGTTTAGCCCCGGTGTGGCACTAGACTCGGAGTGTGAGCGGCCACGCCGACTGCGGCGGGGGGATTGCACGGGGGACGGAGCCTCTAATGACACGGGATTTTCCTTTTGATGAGGCCGAGTAGCAAGCCCTGGCCCATGGTCTGCCGATACTCTTCACTCTGGGCATTTGACGTGTTCTGGCAATTGCATTTAATTTCACCTTGGATTATCTGAATTAATCCTAATCGATGAATGAGCTAAATTTGTAAGGCTGAAATGATTCTATAGATGAGGTTGATTTGCTTAAACGTCCATATGATCTTCCGCCGATGAGTTCTCTGATTAGCTTTGAAGCTGCGGCCAGGCATGTCAGTTTTAAAGCCGCTGCACGCGAGTTAAACGTGACTCCTGCAGCCATCAGCCATCAGGTCAAATCTCTGGAACAGGAGCTGCAAAGCGCATTGTTCCGGCGTCACCATCGGGGAGTTGAACTGACAGAGACCGGGGCCTACTTGTTGGTGTCTCTTCAGCGTGGATTTGAATGTATGAATGACGCTCTGAATCAACTCAGAGCGCGCTCTACAAAGACCTCCGTCACCATCCGCGCAACAACTGCGGTCAGTTCTTTGTGGCTTACGCCGCGTCTGGCGCAGTTCTGGAAAATACATGGACATATTTCCGTGTCCCAAATTGTGAGCGACACTGATCAGGCCGGGTCAGACTGTGATCTGAGTATTCACTATGGCGATATGTCGAATGAGACCGGTACCTGTCATGCGCTGTTTCATGACCACATAATGGCGCTCGCCAGTCCGCGTTTTGCACAGCTTCACAAAATCGAACAGATTTCAGATCTTGGGAAAGTTCCGCTTATTCATTTGGATGCAGACAAAAGCACCTGGACCGACTGGCACGGCTGGTGCAAGGCACAGGGCTATCTGGGGCCTTTGCGAAACAGTCTTCGTGTCAATAACTATGTGATTGCACTTCAAGCTGCACAGGATGATATGGGCGCAGTTCTGGGATGGCACGGTTTGACAAAGATGTTCATAGATACCGGCAAGCTGATCAAGATCCTGCCTGAAACGGTGGCGTCACCGGTCGATTTCTATGTCAAGTTACACCCAAACGCCACCGACCGTGCAAAGCTGGTCTATGATTGGCTGACACATGAGCCGAGCTGTGACAAGTAAGACTGCGGCTCCTTTGTCTGCAAGCTTTCTGGGGATTGATGCCGGTCGCAGTGTACGCACTGCTCGTTTGGCTTTTCTGAGAAAGTGATCTTGCTTGGGGGCTCAGGAGCATTGTTTGTGACCAGATCAGCCTCCCAGCAGAGCTTAGCCCAACTCCAAAGAGGTGACCGCGAAAAATGGACTTGAGGTATCCTTGTACACACGGGGGGCAGGGCCGCGATACATGCGCGCCGTCGCAAAGCCGGGCGTGAGACCCAGCGTTGTGCAAAGCGCTTTGAGCGCAGCGGAGGTGTCGGGCACATCCAGCGTCATCTCGGTACCAAACAGGCTGGCCGCGTGGGATAGCAGGCTGCGGGCATCATCGGCTGACTGCGCCAGAAGCGGGCCGATTTTTGCTCCGGATGCGCATTGGCGCACGGTACAACAGCCGGTGATGGTGCCGCGCTCTGACAGGATCAGGGTTTTGCGGCTGTCGGCCTCTGTGAACCAGGCGTTCAGATAGGCGGGCTTCGCTGTGCCGGAGGTCGCGGCTTCCATCGCGATCAGGGCAGGTTGATCCCGTGCGGTGGCCATACGGATCTGGGGGTGACGCGTGGCGGGAATGGAACCGGTGAACCGTGTGGTCGCACTGAAGAGGTCAAACCCGGAGGCTGCATAGTTGGCTTGTTGATCTGGCACACCATCAAGGCCAATGGTGCGCGATCCGGCATGTTGAAGCGCGTGTTGCCACAGGGCGTATCCCACGCCCTGACCCCGATGGGAGGGCTGGGTGATGTAGAGGCCAAGAAAGGCAAAATCGGCAGAGTGGTTTACGACGGAAATTGCCGCCAGAAGCTCAGTACCATCGGTGGCGACAAAGAAACCTTCAGGGTCGGCCTGCCAAAAGGCCTCAGCGTCTTGCAGGCCGGGGTTCCAGCCTTCGTCTCTGGCCCAGTTCAGAATCTGCACAAGGTCCGTTTGGCTGGCAGTGCGATTGATAATCATGGTGGTCTCTCGGTCGTGGCGCGCGTGGTCTTCTGCGGAGCCTAGCACCGGTCGCGCGACGCGCAACGACTGCGAGTGTTTCAATTGGGGTTGGGAGAGCGGGTGCGCAGTTTTTCAGCAGGAGCTGCGGGTCAGGTGACGGTCACGGTGAGAGGTGCGAGCTCCGCTATCGAAAGGGTCATGACATCCCCCCTGATCACGGGGCCGACGCCCGCAGGGGTGCCCGACAAAATCACATCGCCTGCTGCCAATGTGAAGTACGTAGAGAGAAAGGCGATCATTTCGGGCACTTTCCAGATCATCTGATTGAGATTGCCCTCCTGCTTGATGGTGTCGTTGAGCAAAAGGCGGATGGGGCCTGTGTTGAGATGGCCGGTCTTCACGACAGGATGAATGGGGCCAATGGGGGCGGAGTGCTCAAATGCTTTGCCAATTTCCCACGGGCGGCCCTGCGCCTTGGCGGTGGCTTGCAGGTCGCGGCGTGTCATGTCGAGCGCGGCGGCATAGCCATACACATGTGACAGCGCGTTCTCGGTCGAAATATTGCTGCCGCCAGAATGCAGCGCAATGGCCATTTCTGCCTCGTGATGCACATCACTGCTTTGAGAAGGGTAGGGGAACGTGGGTGTGGGCGAGAGATTGTTAGGGTTTTTCTGAAAGAAAAAGGGCGGTTCGCGGTCTGGATCATGCCCCATTTCACGGGCGTGATCTGCGTAGTTGCGCCCGATACAATAGACGCGCCGCACCGCAAAAAGGGCGTCACTCCCCACAACAGGCAGGGCAACGGGGGCGGCGGGGGGCACGACATAGTCCGGCATGGCGCTCTCCTTCAAATGACGGTTGGCTCTTGTGATAGAGGCAACCGCCTTTGCGTTCAATCTGCGGGAGGCTCAGATCGCGCCTTGAAGCACATCGGCGGCGCGCAGCAGGAGATCCTGATTGCCGGCGACCACGTCACGCCGCGTGGTGTGGTGTAGGATATCAGGGCTGGCCCCCAGACCTTCGAGGGGCAGGCCATGGTTTGGCCCCACACGCAGGGCGCGGCGCACAGCGATGTTGGCTTCTATGCCTGCTGGCATTGGGGGCAGGGGGGCGGCACCGCCTTCCTGAGAAAAGCGTGAGATCTGTCCAAGGTTCCAGACATTGGCCCCACCTGCGCCAGTGGTGGGATCCAAGCCTATGATTTTGCCGATCTTGTTGTCTTCAAAGCCCGCCGCAAAATAGTCTGTTGTGGAATAACTCAAGGCATCGGTGATCAACACCACCGGCCCTTTGTAGGTGCCCTCCAGCCCCTGCCAATGGCTATCTT
The DNA here is from genome assembly GCF_001458175.1 of Shimia marina. Classification (GTDB taxonomy): domain Bacteria; phylum Pseudomonadota; class Alphaproteobacteria; order Rhodobacterales; family Rhodobacteraceae; genus Shimia; species Shimia marina. The sequence continues at coordinate 41,660 of NZ_CYPW01000002.1, read as the reverse complement.
CTACCAGCGGAAAGCCCTGCGAAAAGGTGGCACCTGTTTCCAGCACCATATCCAGCGATCGCTGCCAGCGTTGAAAGAAGGCGGCGCCACTGCTGAGACGGCGTGTGGCGGGGGTGGCGAGAAAGGCATTCCGGCTGAAGTCTACGGGGTTTGGGGTGAGCAGGCGCAGGAGGGCTTCTCCTGCGGGGATGGTGCCACCCGGATTGGCGCGCACATCCACAATCAGCCCGGTTTGTGGCATTTGCATAAGCAGGGCGGCGATCTCTTCGACAAAGCCGCGTATGTTGCGGGCGCCAAATGAAAAAATCCGCAGAAGGCCAAAGCTCTTCCCATCGGGCAGGGTCATCACAGAGGAGCGCACGCCGGGGGCGGCACCGGTTGCGCCCTGCAGTTCATCAAAACGCATGCCAGAGCCGGTTACGGTCAGGCCAAGGCCGCGCAGTCGGTTTTGCCCGGGATCACAGAACAGGGATTTCAGGGTCTGGTTGACCACTTCGGTTCCCTCATCCAATCCCAAAAGGGGCACATTCCCGCTCTCACGGGTGCCAGCGCCCGCGGTTGCATCTGGTTTGAATGTCACCTGCCACAGAAATGTGGCCTGTCGCTGGGCGCCGGTGGCGTCCACATAGGTCAGCGTGACCCAATCTTCGTCTGGTGGGGGCGCAAAAGCCAGAGGGCGCAGGGTGAGTGCGCGCAGCGCCAATGCGATCCGTGCCCAAGGGTTGGAGCCATTGGTTTGCCAAGACAGGGTTTCGACAAACCGCTGAATCGGGGTGCCGTTCCAATGGGTGAGTTCTACCCCGACGGTGAAATGCGGATCGTCTGGCGCCTCCACCAGTTTTGTCACGATCAGCTTGCGCCGTCCGGCCTCGTAGCAGCTTTCTGCGACAAAGGGCAGATAGGCGATCATAGCGTTCCAAGGGGCGGGCAGACGGATGGAGGTGTGGCGATCCCGCAGTTTCAGGAAAATACGGGCCAGCCGCTGCAAATAGGCCGCAGTGGATGGATAAGCCGCCGCATCATCTGCGAGAAGCTCAAGCTCGCGCAGAGGGTTGATGGCCATGGAGGCGGTTTTTTGCGGCAGATGGACATAGTAGTCGCGCAACACATCGCGCAATTGCAGGGCAATGGCGCTGAGATCACCGGAGGAGATTTCAACCGTCTGATTGCGCAAAGCAAACAGAGCATAAGAGGGGCTGTTTGGGGTGTTTGGCATCAGGCGTCTCCTGGACCGGATAAGGCGAACTCGCCAATGGAGCCTTCAAAATGGGGATCTTGCCCTGTCAGGCGGGCGAAGGTGGCGGCATTGCCCAGCCCAAGGCCGCAGGGGGAAAGACCCATCGCGGTGGCCGCGAGATAGAAGGCCATATAGGCGGCTCCTGTGGTCTTGAGTTGCGTGGCATAGGCCATGCCCGCGTATTTCCACTGCATGCGTTGAAACCGGCTGCCGAAGGTGAGCACAGCATCGGGGGCAGATGTCATGGCCATTGCGGTGAGCGCGTCTTGTGCGAGGCTTGCGCAATCGTCATCCCATTCTCGCAGGAGCAGCAGCTCATGTGTGGCTGCGGCATAGTAGTAAAAGCCGGGACGCAGCCCAGCGATGTTTTGTGCGGTGATGTAGATTTCAGATTCATAAGCCCCCCCACCGGACGGATAGGGGCGGGAGGTGAAACTGCCGATATCGGTTTCAAAATGGGAGCGGATGCGGGCGGTGCGAAACAGGAAGATGCCCAGCTCTGCCAGAGTGAGTGCGCGTCGCAGTTGCGGGCGGCGGGAACTGCGGCGCTCCATGGCCTGCGTCAGCGAGATATCCGTCGCGGCAAGCATGTTCAGCTCTGGCGCAAGGAGCGGCACTCTGCCGAGGTTGTCAGGTTCCGGATGCAGCGCGGGCTGTGCGTAGATTTCGTCTTTGAAAGAGAAAGTCGCGCCGATGGGATCATTGGCAAACCCCATGCGGGAATGGGCGTGAAAGGCCAGATCCTGCGGCTGCCACTGGCGCAGGGTGTCATCTTTGTCTTCGGGCAGGAGGCCGTTTTCATCTTGCGGTGCAATGATGCCAGCCTGTGCCAGCATGGCACAGATTGGCGCGCGCTGGGCGGTTGGGATGCGCCCTTGGGCCAGTCCAGCGACGGTGGTGCCTTCGGTGAACAGGGCAATCAGTTTGGCCCCTGTCACTGTATCGGTGCGGATTGCGGCACGATAGCCGGAGAGCGGTCGTTCGATGATCAAGCGACTCCCTTCGCGCCGCAGGGTTGCAAAGCGTGACAGACGGTAGGTGAGAGTTTCCTCAATCGCCAGATCCATCGTGGGCAGAAGGTCAGGCTGCATGGGCCATAGGGTGAGCACGGCCTCTGTCCTGTCGGCGGAGCCAAAGCGCAGAGCGCCAATTGCACCAAGGCTTTGCAACAGACTGAGCAACACATCCGATGCCATGGTTTCTCCGCCGTCCATTGCTGTGGCGGTGATGGCCTGCAGATCCGCTATGCTGGTTCCGTTGGACGTGTCTAGGCACTCTAGGAGCTGTGCGCATGTGTTTGGGGCGTGCACACGCAGCGGCGCCAGTGCGGCTTCGAGCAGGGCCGCTTTTTCGGTGTCGTGACCGGGGTCAATCCAGACATGCATCATGGTGGCTCTCCTCAGAGGAACATGGCAATTGGGTTGAGCTGGTCTTCGCGCAGCGGCGCATCCAGACGCCCCATTTTGACCGGCACATCGTATAGCCGCCCCGGTGCATAGCGGGCCCAGAAGTGGCGCAGGCCCGGTGCAAAGACCCGCACCACGGGAAGGCCAATGTCGGCGCGGGTCTGATCAATCACCAGTACTTCATGCCCGGCCTCTTCCACACGCTGGATGGCCGTGCGCAGTGTGTGGGTGATGTCGCCGTCTGGCAAAGGGGCATAATCGGCCAGCTTGCGCGCAGGCCCTTCAGGCACAAGGTAGGGCTGGTTGTCATAGGTGGCGGTTTGCCACCAGTTGAGGCTGTCGGGATCGTCAAAGGCGTAGTGAGTGCGGCCGTCAACACCGACCGAAAGCACCGCCGGCATAAACTGGTTCATCTCGGTGATGGCCCGCATGATGCCCACGCGCGCATCCAGATGGGCGCCAAAGCCCATGACGATGTCTTCTGTCGGGCCGCCGGTGCGGCGATTGATGGCCACAAAAGACGGGATGCCCAGATCGGTTGTTATGTCGAGCACGTGGAACTCACGCTTATGCTGTGCATAAAAGGCGCGGTTTTCGGCGACGAACGCATCATCCAGCCCCGTGAGGTCCACCTCGGGCATGGCGAGGCGATTGTACCACCAGATGGCCACAGAGTCGCGTTCCACCAACTCCATGAGACCTTGCAGGCAGGCGTCTTCATAGCTGGAGCCCGCGGCGGCACCGTTGCTGTCTGCCCAAGAGGTGAAGCGGTTGTCCGGTGCTGGGTAAGAATAGAACAGCATGGAGGTGGGGAGGTATTTCATCCGCTTTTGGGTGATTGACCAGACCGGTGTCCATTCCACGATCTCATCATGGGTTTGATTTTCAGGCACGATCTGAAACTGGCTGCCGCGCGCGTTCCATGCCTCGCGATCGGCGTATTGCTGATCGGAATAAAGCATCAGTTCATTGGGATGCAGCGCGCTGTCACCCAGCATGCCCAGTGATGCCGGAATGCGGATTTCTTCGCCGCGGAACTTGCCGGAATAGCGCTCAAGCGCCTCACAGAGGGCAGAGGTGCGGGCCTGTGTATCGGTGCGGCCCTTGCCAGAAGATACAGAGCGCAGGTTTTGCTTAAGCCCCCAGAGGCCCGCTGGTTTGACCGCAAGATTATTTCCTGCCGAGTAGGTGCGCAGAGGGGTGACACCGTTGTAGGGAGAGGGCGTCAGATCCTTTATGACGCCGGTCAGCGGGCTGACGTGCGCGGCATATCGCGCGTAGGTTTCTGCTGCGGTCATGGTGCGCTCGCCGTTTTCGACGCCCTGCGCGGATTGGCGGACCTCAAAATCCTTGGGTGCGCCACCAATCAGCCCCTTTTGGGGATCGCCGCAACAGGCGCATTGGGGACGGTGCAGCAGGCTGTGTTGTTTGCGTTCCAACGTAAGGGGCATCAATTGGTTGATCACACCTGTAACCTCGGGGTTGGCTCCTGCCACGATGTAACGCATGAGCTGTGTTGTCGCGGTGGCGAGTGCCTGCGCATAAAAGGCATCAGATTGCACAACAGGGCGCGGAGGCGCGCCTTTTATGGCCATACGCCCGGCAAGCATGATTTCAACATCGCGGTTTTCCAGCAGGCGGGTTTCCAGGCATTCCCAGCATCCTGTGGTGCCGGGAATGAACAGCGGTCCGACCAGCGGGGTCAGACCCCATGGGCGCACCAGCAGCCAGGGATCACCCGATGCTGTCAGTTCGGCATTCAGAGCGCGCAGGTTTTCGTCCAGATAGTCTTCGACGATCACCAGTTTGATACGGCCGTTTTCCTGATCAATACTTAGACCAGCAGATTGCGCCCACGCCAGTGCCGTGGCCTGTTCCTGCGCATTTGGTGCCAGAACGGTGACAGGGCATTGCGCAAGCTGGGCGCGGGCAGCCTGACTGTTGATCCCCAAGGAAGACCAGAAGAGCGCCTCATCTGCTGTGGCATCTGGATCGGCCTCGCGAAGGTGACCTGCTTGTGTGAGATAATCCAGCGCCGCATAGACCTCTTCGGCGCTGGCGATGGCACTGAGTAGAGCGACGATGTCATCGCGGCTGTTTTCGCCATTCAGCAGCGGCAAGAGCTGGCTGAGAATATGCCCTTCCAACGCGAAGCTCTCCGCATCGGACAGAAGTACATGGCCTTCGCCATAGACAGCATAGGCTTGATAGTTTTCCTTTAAGATAGGGCGAAACAGCATGGGAGACCTCGTCGAATATTCAAATGGCATTGGCTTGAAATCATAGGGTGCATCGCCCGCGGGACAGGCGGGCGATGCGGGGGCTATGGCGGTATGGGGGACCGCCTGCCAGGAGTGTCAGTCGTCGTAGAATTCACCGCTTAGAGGCTGAGCCATGGAGGCGGCGCAGGCCGAAGCCATACATCCATAGCTGGCGGCCATGCCTTCGAAATCCCAATAGCTGCCATAGTCTTCAAATTCGCCACGCAATGGGGTCATTTGACGGGGACGCAGTGTGGAAAGGGAGGCCTTTGGCATCACAGGTGTGAGGGTTGGGTTGCGCAGGGTTGCGGTTTCCATAACCACGCTGTCACCGGCGCTGCCGTAACATGCGGCGGTGCCAACGGTGCCAGCACATCCGCCGAAGGAACCTGCGCTGCCGATTGTGCCTGCGCTGCCCCAGCATCCGCCCATCATGGGATCCTGTGCTGCTGCGCCATCAGCGACACAACCACAATAGGTGGCAAAGGAGCCCATTGAGGCGCCAGAGAGCCGGGTGGACCGCAGATCCGCCATAGGTGCTTTGGCAAAGCTGCCATGTATGGTGGCCGTGGTCTGTTGCGTCATCTGACAGGGGCTGACGCAGGGCGTCAGCGTAGCGATTTTGCTGCGCTCCAAGGGTTGTAGCTCATTCACAATGCCGGCGGAGCCGTAGGTGCCCACCGTGCCTGCGCTGCCTGCGGTGCCGCCAACAGAGCCCAGACACCCGACTGTGCCAAAGGTGCCGTTGCAGCCACCGGCCATCGGGTCGGCGGAGAGCGGCGCAGGCTGGCTGAGGACGGAACCGACCGTTTTGAGGCTGGCGACCGTGGGTTTGATGGTGGCCTGCGTGAGTTCAGTGGCCGGTTGAGTCAGACGCGGGGGCTGTGTCAAAACCGTTGGTTTGATGGAGGCGATGGTTTGCTGGGTCATGAGTGACGCCATGCAGGGGTCCATCGGTGTCAACTTGGCCTCATCTCCTCCGGCACAGCCGTAACAGCCACCAGTGCCCACTGTCCCGGCACAGCCGCCAAATGTGCCTGCGCTGCCGATTGTGCCTGCGCTGCCCCAGCACCCGCCCATCATGGGATCCGCGTAGCTTGCGCCTGAGAGGCGTGTGGATGAGACCGGAGCCGGTTGGCTCAGGATGGAACCGGTTGTGGGTTTGATCGAGGCCATGGTGGGTTGCGTCTTGATCGAGGCGACCGTGGGCTGCGTTTTGATTGTGGCCACTGTGGGCTGTGTCGGTTGCGTAGGCACGCAGGGTTGGGTTGGCGCGCAAGCTTGGCTCATGACGCAGGCTTCTGTGGGGCGTATTGTTCCGACCGTGGGTTTGCTTGCCTGAGAGAAACTGGTGGCCATGGTGGGGTGGGTCACAAGCGAAGCGGCGGGCCGTTCAGGATCTACCATGCCAGCGCTGCCATAAGAGCCGACAGTGGCAGCAGAGCCTGCGGTGCCTCCCACGGTGCCGAGCGATCCAGCTGTGCCGAATGTGCCGACGCAGCCGCCCATCATGGGGGCATTTGTTGCTGATGTATCCATGTTCACAGTCTCTCCTCCTTCAGAATTGCTTTGGTCAGAATTATCGGTGTCCGGTGTCTCGGCAGGGGGGGCATCCGGCGCAGGTGGGGCGGAGGCAAAACACGCCCAGCTGTAGCCTTGTGTGTAGCCCTGTGGGGGCAGGCCCGAGGCGGCCTGTTCCTGTGCTTTGAGGCTCAAAGCGCCGCTCACCATGCGTTGCGCGTCCGAGAGGGCAGGCACGAGGTCCTGCTCCGGATCGAGGTCAGCAAGCTCCGCCACGCCACATTCGGCAAAGGCAGTGGCCAAATCCGCAAAAGCGCGTTGAGCATAGTCAGGATCCTGCGCGGCGTTTGAAATGATTTTCGCCCAAGTAAGCTGTATCTCCGGAGGGGGCGATGCGGCGGTCGTATTGCGATCGGTGCCGTCGGTGGCGTCCGCAGACTCCTCCGACGGTCCTGAGGCTGGTTTCTTAGCCATCTCAGCTCCTTAAATTTTTAATTTTTGTAACTGCGCTCCCGAAAGAAATTGCGTGGGAGCTGTGCGTTTCAATGTCGTCCAAGATAGGCGAATCACGCGTGGGTCAGAAGTATGAATTGCCCTAGGATTTATCTCTTGGGCGTTCATTTGGGCGATTTCCAGTGTTTCTAAGGTGACCGGTATGTTTGGTTGGGGCTGGGTTATTACTTATAAAAACAGACACTTGAGCGTGGTTTTGTCGTTCTAAGTTCGGCTCGAAATACAAGCGTAAGAAAAAGTTAACGCAAGGTCACTCAGCGTGAGTGGTTCGTGAGTTTTTGGGGAATTCAGCTTTCGTTTGCTGGGAGCTGGTACAAATCAGGGCGCCACGATCGTGACGCCCTGTCTGTCATATGCAGATTTTGTGAGCGGGTTACTTGCTGTTGCGTCCCCGTTTTTTGCGCAGCTGTGCAATCTTTTTGCGCTCCCATTCTGCGCCGTGGCTTTCCAGATGTTCCTGCGCAATCTGGAGTGCGCCGAGCCCCTTGCGGTTGCGAAAGAAGAAATCAACGCCCAAATCGGCCAGTTCTTCCATGTGGCGGATCAAAACAACCGGTTTCAGATCACCATCTTCAGCGATGAGATGCGCGACGGTCTCGCCCAGTCCGGTGCGCCAGTTGATGTCACAGCCCTTGGCGAGCAGGGTTTCAATGCAGGCCATACGGCGGGTTTTGCCCATGGCAGCCACATGTAGCGCGTTGTGATTGTCTTTGTTGCGGGCATCACGGTCTGCGCCGAGATCACAAAGCTCTGCCATGGCCTCTTTCTTTTCCGCTTTGGCGGCAAGATGCAGCGCTGTGTTTCCGTCTGGATCGGTGGCGTTGATTTTTGCCCCCAGTTTCACAAGCGCACGGATGTGGGAGGCGTGTCCGGACATGGCGGCATAATGCAATGGCGTGAGCCCGGCGCTGTCCATTTCATTGACCTCGGCACCCATTTTAACAAGTGTCTTGAAGCTTTGTGCGCCATCGGCCCGGCTGGATGCGGCAGCAAGATGCAGTGGGGTCACGCCTGCGCGGTCTTTGGCTTCGGGGCTGAGCCCCATGTCATAAAGCGCGAGAATGCCGGGCATGTTCTTGGCTTCGCAAGCGGAGTGCATCGCGGTACGGCCGCGATCATCTTCGGCTTCGATTTCAGCGCCGAGCAGGGAGAGGATTTCGAACTTCTTTGCGGCGATGGGAGAGCGTGCCGCGTAGTGGAAAGCCCCTTCACCAATTTCGGAGGTTGCGTTTACATCCACGCCTTCCTCAATCACCTTCTCAAAGATTTCCAGATCGGAGCAACGCGCAGAAGAATGGATCAGGCCTTCGCCAAAACGGTTGAGCGTCTTGGTATTGGCGCCAAGCTGGGAGAGCGTGGCAAAGGATTTCCGCCCCAGAGCCTCCATGGTGGAGTTGATCGGGGTTTCGCCTTGTTTGTTTTCTTTCTCCAGATTGGCTCCGAATTCATGCAATTTCTTGATCACGTCGGTGTGGCCGAATTTGGCCGCGAAATGCATGGGCGTTTCTTCAAAATCATTGACGCAATCCACATTGCCGCCGTTTTCCAGCAGGGTTTGCAGAATCTCCATGCGGCCCCAGCGGGCGGCGTCATGCAGCAAAGAGGCCCCGTAGGTGCGGTGTTTGGCCAGATCGGCCCCCAGTTTTTCCAGAGCGCGGAAGGCGGCTGGATTGTCGGCATTGATGGTGAGGAAGATTGGGGTTTCACCGCGTCCGTTGCGTGCTTCAATATTGGCCCCCATGCCGTGCAGTTTACGCATGGCGACCAGTTGACTTGCGGCAGAGGCAGCGTGCAGAGCCGTGTTGCCTTTATTGTCTTGATCTTCAAGGCTGATGCCCAAGCCAATAAGACGATCAAAGAGGCGGACATCACCCAATGCCGCGGCCTTGTGTAGGATGGTGCCCCCGTCTTTGCGTCGCGTGTCCGCTTTGGCGCCAAGTTTCACGAGATGATCAAACATCTGTCCGCCATCGCGTGACGACACGTAAAACAACGGTGTCTCGCCGCGGCTATCCTGTGTTTCCAGGTTTGCGCCTGCCGCCAAAAGTGCCTCCACCGCATGCATATGTCCTGCCATGACGGCCAGATGCATTGGCGTAGTGGCGCTGTCGCCAGGGGCTTCGATATCTAGGCCAAAAGCTGCGAGTTTGGTGATCGCGTCCACATTGCCAGCACGTGCGGCAACATGCATCGGCGTCAGTTTTTGCGTGTTGGGCAGGGCGAAATTGAAGCCAAAGCCGACCAAACGATCCAGTTTCTGGGCTGGGTTGTCAGCGCGTACAGCGCCCTCAAGCGCTTGAAAGAAAATCTGATGGGTGCGCTCTTCTTTTTGTAAAGCCGCCCGGATCACCATCGCCATGGTCTCAACTGTACCGTAGCGCGCTGCCCATGTGACAGCAGAGGCTTCTGGGGCGATGTTCAGGTCGATGCGCGCGCCATTTTCGAGTAGGAAGTTGAACACATCTGCGCGTTCCAGCGCGGCGGCAAAGAGCAGGGGGCTGGTGCCGTAGGCGCCTTGAAAATTGACGCCGCTGCCGACGCGTGCGGTGTCTTTGATGGCGTCAAAATCGCCTGTGGCCACAGAGATCATCAACTCAGAGATATCCCCGTTTCGCAGAAGTTCTGCCACTGGACCGGTTTCGTCTTCAGAAGAGGTTGTCCTGATCAGGGCAAAAATATCTTCGGCGGTTTCGGCAGATACGCGTTGGTCCAAGGTTCGACTCCATCACTTTAGTGCTCATTCGAGTAAGGAAAAGAAGTTGACGGACTCTGAAAATTATCTCGCTGCACGTGCAAAACCACGACAATTATAAAGATTGAGATTAGCGGCGCTTACATCTTGGCTGCGGCAAAGTGAATCTGCTTGCTTCCTGCATCTGTAACGGAGGCTGCGATGTGTGCGGCAATGTCGATGGCAGTTCCCAAGGCAGGTGCTGCAAAATCTGAATGGGATAAGTCGCTGCTGATGGCTTGTAACCGCCAGTGTGAGCTGGCGTTCTGGGATCGTCGGAACGTCAGGCGCGCGCGGCCAAAGCCGGGAATGGCCGTTGCGATTTGCGCAGATAATCGGGCCAGCGTTGATGGGACCTCTGGCAAACTGTGCAGACCCTGTGCGGTGTGCAGGCCAGCAGCAATTGGCGTTTGGCCCAGCATGATCACATTAAGGTGATCCTCAGAGGTCCAGGCATCGAGCCGCAGTGGGTAACAATTTTCAGGGATGCGCGTGGCAAGCCTTGCAAAGTTTGTATCTGACGACACCTTAACGAAGGTACGCTTGTGCCACTTACGTGACAGATGCAATTGCCCGGTCACAGGCGGCGAATTTTGTAATTGCAGCAGCGCGTTGGCTGAAGGGATGACATGTAATTCCGTCATTGGCAGGCCCGCGCTGCCCAAAACAGTGCGCAGTGACATCTGTCGGGCCGGGCGGAACAGATAGGCGGCGAGGCTGGTTGGGGCCTGTGTGTCCCAAAGGGTCAATTGGTCGTCTTGATGGAAGCCCAGCACGTTGTCGCGCCAAGCAACTGCGGCGGTCCCCTGCGTGTGGTTGTAGGCTTGGGCAATGGCTTCGGTGAGTGTTTCTTCCACCTCAATCGGGGCAGATGGTTCTGCAGGGCAGGTGATGTCTTCGCTTGGAACCACAGCATCAAGAACAGCGGTATTGCGCAGGGTCAAACGCCCCAACAATGTGGGATGTCGACTGGCTTTGAAGTAAAGCTTGAGGGCCTGATCGCGCGTCATATCTCCCAATGGTACCGTGCCATCAGGCAACATGGCGTCAGCCAAATTGAGTGATTTGAGCGCGTCTGTTTCGCTGTTGGATAGACGCCCGGAAACCTGCAGATACCATTGGGCAGTTGTCCACGCCTGTGCGGTTGATTGTGAAGAAAATTTGGCCATCACAGGCTCAAAAAAGTTCACGTAGGCACCGTGCGTGGCATGGCGGAATACGCCGCCAAAAGGACGGTTGTTGGCCTCACAAAACACCGTGCGTGTTGTGCCCACAGGTTGCGTATAATCTTCGGAAAGAACGTCAAATCCCCAGAGGCTTTCAGACCCCAAGATTTTGGTGGCGTCTACGCAGGCCTCTTTGATGGTCGGGTGCAGCAGGTCGGTGACGGTGATCTGATCTGCCCCATCTGAGGTGTTGGGACGCAGGCCAAGTTGCACGAAGTGACCACTGGGCGGCACGCTTTCATATGTGAAGTCCTGTGCGGCGAGCAGATCGTCTGTCAGTCTATTTTGAGGTATCGGATTCTCTGCCCCGATACCGGGCAACGTTGCGCGGTCTGCGTTCTTTGCGGCCACCAGCTGCGCAATGGTATCTGTGCCGTTGCCAATTACATTGGCTGGCAGGCGCAGGTAGGCAACGACGAAATGGTCTCCTGCCAGCAGCATGCGCAAATCCACACCACGGACATAGTCTTCGATAACGACACGGCCATCCGGTGCGGCAGCCTGCGCCTTAGAAAACGCGCTGTTCAGAGCGGGCTGGGTGGTCACGTTTGTGGTGACACCTTCGGAGTTGGAGCCATGACTGGGTTTGAGCACCAGCGGTCCCTTGGCCGTGGAGAGGCGGGCCAAGGCTGTATCGATGTTATCAGCCACATGGCTCTGGGGGGTTGGCAGACCTGCCTGCTGCAAAACGGCCATGGTCAGCGTTTTGTCATTGGCAACCAGCGTGTCCAGATATGAGGCTTTGCTGAGTCGGGTGCTGCTCATGCCAAGGCGGCCCGTGGCGTGTTCCATCAGGTATTGCCGGGGCGCGCCTGCGTCGATGCGACTGATGACGCAGCCCGCATCTGCAGCGGCGGTTTCAAATTGACTGAAGCCCCAATCTTTTGGAATGGACTGCCCCCGATTGTGGGTTTTCAGGTCCGATGGCAGCGCGTCGTAGAGTTTTTGGCACAAGGCGCGATAGGCCGGATCATAGTGAAGATCCGGCGTGGGTTTTGCGAGCGGTGCAGATGCCTGAGGCATGGCCACAGGCGGCTGCGCGTGTTTGCTGTCCAGTATTTTGAACGTGCGAAAGCGGCGTGGGCGGACACTGCGGGGGTTAACGGCCGTCACTTCCGCGCCACGCGGGCCAGACGCGAGCGCAAGAGCAAAGTTCTCTGCCTGTTGGGCGGAGGCTGCGTACATCAATTCGACATGGTTGGAGCTGTTGCGTACCCAGCCTCCAATACCAAGTGCCAGAGCGGTTTTGCGCGCCCAGTTGCGGTATCCCACACCCTGTACCTTGCCTTCCACGGTGCAGTGGAAGGCGAGTGTTGTGTCTGTTGTTTGATCGGCCATCAGATTTCTCCATCTGCAGGCAAAGGTCGCTTGCGCGTTGTCAGCGCGGCGTGGTCTTGTGGGTTTTTCCAATCGCGCGCAGCACGGCATAGATCCCTTCCTGCAGGTGTTGCAGGCGTTCGGCATCCGTAGCAGGCACGTCGGCGACGTCATCGGCTAGATCGCTGAAGTCAAAAAGCTGCGGCAATTCTGGGCAGTAGGTTTGGTGCACATAGGCGTTGTCATCGGCACAGGTTTGCATGATTTCGCGCCGCTCGGAGGGCAGATAACAATCACTGGAGCGTACCGCTCCGCGTGTGTTGTGCCGCGAAATTTCTCGGATCAAGACACGGGTGTTCACATCGGTGGTGCGATTGAGCATGCCGAGAAGATGAGAAACCTCATGTGAGAGGGTCAGATTGGAGGGGGCCTGATCTGGCATGTTGGTCATGTCGGCATCTACGCCAATGTGCTGTGCAAAGTCTTTGACAATGTCGCCCTCAGGAAAGGCACCGCGTTCAAAGGGGCGCACGATCAAGGCCTCTTTGCCAAAGTCGCTGGCAAACCTATCGAGTACTTCACTGTAGCGCACTGCATTGCCACGTTTGGCCCAATAGGCTTGAGGGGTGCCCCGGAAGCGCCCGTTTTTGAGCGCCTGTTTGAACATGGACTCAAGAAATTTGTCCTGACGGCGGAGATAGGCGATCAGCCGCACCCGATGCTTCATCTCAGTTGGAAGGTACTGCGCCAACATCTCGGAGACAGAACTGCGAAAGAACATCTCAGAGGAAATGACATGGGTGTGGTCCGGGTGCGCCTCGATTTCGGCCACGAGGTTGTCCATCAGAGGGGCCACATCACCGTTGCGCTCAACAATTGCAAGGTGATTGTGGGCCGCGCGTTTGCGACCCGCTTTGACATAGTGCACACCATTGGCATGCAATTCTTTATGCTTACCCCAAAGGAAGGCCTGAATGGAGGTGGAGCCGGTTTTTTGCGTGCCGATATGGATAAAAATCGGTTTTTGATCGGTGCTCATGGCGGTCTTTCGTGGCTTGTTGTGCCATTTGGGGCGCAGGTGGTGGCTAACTCTGCTGCAATATGTCGAGGTCTTTCAGATCTTCCCACGGCGGGGATTTCCCAAGCGCTTTCATCACGACATGTTTGGTGTCTGACGTGAAGGGCACTACCGACAGTTCCGGTGCTGCGTTTTGTTGCATGGTGTCGATGGCTTTGCGCGACAGGCGATAGCGCGGACGTAGGCGCATGGAGCCGTGCAGGAGCGTGCGATCATTGAACGGATTGACGTGATAGGCATTGGTGGAGCCATTCAGCAAAGCGCCCAAAGCGTGTGGCTGTACCAATTCGAGGAAGGCAAGGTCATAGGCGCGGCTATGCGCCGCCTTGGGCAGGGTGTTGAGCCAGCGCAGATATCTTGCGCTCCATCGGTTGAGATCTTCTTCTGACCAGCTGTCCTGAATGCGCAGACGGGCGAGGGCGAAGTTGAGATTGAACGGCGCATCCAGCAAGTGACGACCGTATTGCTGCGCACTGAGAATGCCGACGAGATTGCCGCGGATCAGCACCTCATGTTTAGGGGCGAGCGCATTTGCCAGGCCTGCGCGCCGGTCGCGTGTGCCCCCCTCAAAGCCGGTGCGGAGGGCAAATTCATTAAAGCGGCGCATGTTTTTGCGGCGCTCCAATTGCTTTTTGTGCTCTTCGCCAAAGACGTTGATCACCTGATGCGGGACATCAAAGATTTTGCAGATGTTGGCGGCAATCAAACTGTCCACAAGCGTGTTGTGATTGGTGGCGTGGGAAAAGGCTGTGCTGAGGTTGTGTAACTCGCCTTTGCCGTAACTCAGCAACAAGCGGCTGTCATGGCCACCAGAGATGGGCAGGCAGCAGTCAAAATTGCGCAACAGCCCATGCATGATCTGCCGCAGACGCCGCTCCATCCGGGAGATTAGCCCGTTGCGCCGGGCGCGCATAATGTCAAAAGGCGTTTCTGCCAAGGGCCAGACACGGGGGAGCGCGAAGGTTTTCAGATCAAGGTAATGGTTTGGGAAAGCGCGTTCTACGCGTGGATCGCTGGTGTGTTCAAAGGCATAGTAGTTGTGCCCATTGAGAATGGCATCGCGATCAAACAACGGATTGGTCTGCAGATCTCCGAAAGCTGCCAGAGTGGCTGAAGAGGCGATAAGTCCGGCGTCTGCATTATAAACCACGGACTGATCCAGCGCGGCATCAAAGTACATGCGCTGTTTTTCAGGTGTTGCCAGAATGATTGCGAACCGCCCGGCGATGCCATGAATGACATCCTGCGCCTTGTCAAAAAAATCGTCGGCGTTCTGTTGCGCAGGCAGGGGGAGGCTTTGGGTGATTGCGTCGCCTGCGGCCGTGATGCCGATCCCGAGAAACCAGCCAACAAGGTCACCGACGCTGTCGAGGACGGGGGTGACGCGCAGCGAGGGGCAGGCCTGCAATGTCCAGTCGGACACTTTGTAGGCGCGCCAGCTCTCGGATGTTTCAGGAGGCGTTTTGCTCAGGACAAATTGAAATTTGAAGATCTTTGCGAAGTCGTGGCCTTCGCGGGTGCAGATGGTTTGTGCCACCAGAGTGTTTTCGGACATGCGACCCACGAACCCATATGTTTGTTGTTGATTTGGAAATAGTTTTTGCGCTCGACTGTATATTGTTTATGTCAGTTCGAGGCACCAGACAACTCGCGAATTTGGCGAGGTTGGCAAAACTATTCACAAATCTATGGATTGGGATGCACGTTGCGAAAGGTGGTTCGCGTGAGTTGAAGTGGGCGTGAAAGGGACGGAGAAGATGTGCCGCACCCGTAGAAACCTCCGGGTGCGGCAAAGCTTTATGCGAAGTAAACGCCAGCTTCTGCCATCGGCAGCTCTGCGATCAACTGGCTGTCATCGGTGAGTGCCGCAATCGCGTTGGCCAGCGCTGGTGCGGAAGGCGGAGTGCCGGGCTCACCAATGCCGGTGGGGGCTTCGGCCGAGGCGATGATGTGGGTTTCGATCTCCTTGATGTCGGAAATCCGCAGGGGCTCGTAATCCGGGAAGTTGGATTGCTCCACTGCACCGCCATCTAGTGTGATCTGGTCGCGCATGGCGTGGCCGATGCCGTAGCCGATGCCGCCTTCGATCTGCGCGCGCACGGTGTCCGGGTTGACGGCGATGCCGCAATCCACAGCAGCGGTGACTTTCTCAATCACGATGCCGTCGTCGTTGTTGCCCGAAATTTCCACCACTTCTGCCACATAGGAGCCGAAGGATTTGTGCACGGCGATGCCTTGGGTGTGACCGGCGGGGGCGTTACCCCAGCCCGCTTTTTCTGCAGCCAGTTTCAGCACAGCGGCTTTGCGGTCTGCCTCGCCACCGCCGGTCAGATAGGACAGGCGGAAGTCGACCGGATCCTGACCGGCGGCTTTCGCTGCCAGATCCATCATCACTTCCATCACATAAGCCGTATGGGTGTGGCCCACGGAGCGCCACCAAAGAACGCTTGTTGCCTTCTTGGTGTCGGTAAGGCCGAGAGATTGGCCTGGGATCGTGTAAGGGCTGTCGGCGATGCCCTCGACTGTGGAATGGTCGATGCCCTCATGTACAGCCATCGCCTCAAAAGCTGTGCCTTTCATGATCGACTGGCCGGCGACCTGATGATCCCAGCCAATGATTGTGCCGTTTTCATCCAGACCGACCCGCACTTTATGACCCACAGCCGGACGGTAGTAGCCGCTGCGGATGTCGTCTTCGCGGTCCCAGACCAGTTTCACGGGGCGGGAGCGATCGGTCATGATGAAGGCCAGGCCAGCTTCGACCTGGTAGTCGGCATCAGGGGTTGCGCGACGGCCAAAGGAACCACCGGCGAGCATGCTGTTGATCTCGATTTTGTCGGCGGGAAGTTCAAAGATTTGCTGGTAGGCCATATGTGGGCCCGTTGGCATCTGCGCACCGTCATGGAGCACGATTTTGCCCTCAGCGGTCTGCTCGATGGTGCAGTTCAGCGGTTCCATTGGCGCATGGGCCAGAAGCGGGAAGTAGAAAGTTTTTTCCAGCACCGTTGCGGCACCATCGACCGCCGCCTTCACAGCCGCACGATCTGCTTTGTTGACGTTGTAGGTTGGTTCCGCATCCAGCGCCGCCATGATCTCGTCTTTGATCTCCGCAGAGGAGCGGCTTTCAGCGGCGGAATTGTCCCACTCCACCTCAATGGCGTTGCGGGCCTGCATGGCCGCCCAGGTGTTTTCGGCGTAGACTGCCACACCGTGTTTGGTGGGCAGGGCCTGCGCCATGATGAAGCCTTTGACGTCTTTGGCTGCGCTGTCATCAAAGCTCGCCACAACGCCGCCTTTTTGCGGGGTGCGCTTGATCATCACAACCATCTGGTTGTCCAGATGCACGTCCATGGCGAATTGGGCCTGACCGTTGACCTTGATCGGGCTGTCCAGACGGCGGGTCGCGTCATTGCCGATGAGCTTCCACTCAGAAGCGTCGCGCAGGCGTGGCTCCGCTGGCACGTCCATTTCGGCAGCAGCGGCGACAAAATCGCCCATGGAAGCAGAGTTGCCACCACCGGTCACCATGCCATCCACGATGTCCAGAGAGGCGGCATCCACACCCCATTCTTTGGCGGCGGCGGAGATCAGCATCTCGCGCGCAGCCGCACCGGCGTTGCGGTACTGCATCCAGGAGTTGGCCATGGCGGTGGAGCCGCCGGTGCCCTGGAAGGGGCCAAACAGCAGGTTGTTATAGACCTGCGGATCAGACGGCGCGAACTCATAGGTGATCTGATCCATGGTCACGCCAAGCTCTTCGGCGATCAGGGTGGTCAGACCGGTGGCCGGGCCTTGGCCAAATTCGACGTGTTTGATGAGCGCGATTGCACGGCCATCTGCGCCGATTTTCACAAAGGGGTTGAGCGCTGCGTCCGCAGAGCTGGCAGCGGCCATAACGCCTTTGGCATTTGCACCGATATAAAGCGCGGCACCTGCAGCGGCGGCGGATTTCAGAAAGCCGCGACGAGAAAGATGAGCAGTCATTGTCTTATGCCTCCAGAATTTTGGCTGCACGCTGCACACCGGCGCGGATGCGCTGGTAGGTGGCACAGCGGCAGGCGTTGCCATACATGTAATCGTCGATCTCTTCGGCGGTGGGCTTGGCGTTTTCACGCAGAAGGCCCACGGCGTTCATGATCTGGCCGGACTGGCAGTAGCCGCATTGCACAACGTCAAGCTCCAGCCATGCCTGCTGCACAGCTGCGCCGACTTTGTCTTCTTCCATCTTTTCGATGGTGGTGATTTCGGCGTCTTCCACATCTTCGATGTAGGTCTGGCAGGAGCGCACAGGTTCGCCGTTCATATGCACGGTGCAGGCGCCGCAGGAGGCCACGCCGCAGCCAAACTTGGTGCCGGTCAGTTTCAGCTCATCGCGGATCACCCACAGCAGCGGGGTGCCCGGTTCGGCCTCGACCTCATGGGTCTTGCCGTTCAATTTCAGTGAGATTGCCATAGCTATCAGGTCTCCCTCTGGCTCAGTTTTTAGTTGGTCTTCCTTGAACTTTGATTTGGCTCAAAGATCAGGCAGCATGTCGGGCGGCAGAAAGTGTCAGAGATCCCGTCGGTGCCCTGTACGCACAACGGAGGCTCTTCGAGGATACGGCGCGCTGTGGGCAACGGATGTGAAAATCTCCCCTTATCATGCGCTTCCGTTTTGGCTGAACGCGGTAGACCCGGCAGCCATGAGCGATGATTTCTGTTTCCTGTGCACGGCTATTGCCGCCCTGTTGCCTGTTAAAAATAGCACAGAGATGCCTGGGCCCCTTGCCTTTTTCTCCAAATGATCTGCCTATTCCTCCGGGGTGCCGGGATTTGACTATTCTCTTCTTGCCTTGGGGGCCTATATTTCTGGGGCAAAGGAGACGCTGATGATTGCCAAAGATATTGTGCAGAGTGTTTTTGATCTGGTCGCTTCAGAAGACGCTTTGGGCGTTGGCTGTCAGACGGGCGTGGATGGGTTGTTTGCCTTTGCGGATCCTGAGGTGAGTGCGTGCAAAGCAGGGTTTTATGAGCCGGTGATGTGTCTGGTGCTTCAGGGCACCAAAGAGGCACAGATTGGCGGGCGCGTATTGCGGTATTCTGCAGGAGATACACTTTTGGTGAGCCACGCGGTGCATGTGGAGTCCGCTGTGATACAGGCAAGCGCGCAGGCGCCTTATGTGGCACTTGCCCTCAAATTGGATTTGGCGCTGGCGCGGAGCCTCTATGATGAGATCGGCGGTATTGGCGCGCCTGCGAAAGACCTACACTCTATGCGCGTGGAAAAGGGGGACGCTGCGTTGGTCGATGCCGTGATGCGGCTGTATCAACTGTCACAGGATCCTCTGGAGGCACGGGCGTTGGCTCCTTTGGTGATGAAGGAAATTCATTTCAGGCTCTTGCGTGCGCGCCATGGATGTATGCTGCGGCAATTGTTGCGCCATGAAAGTGCCGCGAGCCGGATCTCAAAGACCATTGCTTACATTCGTGCAAATTATACGTCCCAAATCCCCGTGGCCGATTTGGCCGCAGAGTCTGGTATGAGCCTGTCGGCATTTCACGAACATTTTAAGGCGGTGACATCTACCACACCGCTACAGTACCAAAAGGAGCTGCGCCTGATGGAGGCGCGGCGTCTTCTGGCGGCTGGCCAACGTTCGGTGGCGGCCGCCGCCTATGATGTGGGCTATGAAAGCCCGACCCAGTTCAGCCGGGAATACTCGCGTAAGTTTGGGGTGTCTCCAAGCGATCACAAAGCCACGGGCACGCTGCTTGCCATCTAAGAAGAGGCAGGGTCAGGACAGAGTCGCGGCCATTAGCCGGTAGACAATCTGTGCGGCGGTGAAATCCCAGGTTTCATCGCCGTTTGGGGCCAGCTCTACCACATCGATACCAACGCAGCGTCGCCCCTTGAGGGCGTGCTCCACCAGATGCAGCGCCTGATAGTAGCTCAACCCGCCGGGCACTGGCGTGCCCGTGGCGGGCATCTGGCTTGGGTCAAGGCCGTCCACATCAAAGCTCACATAGATCAGCTCCGGGAAATCCTCTGGCAGATCTATCGCGTGGATATTGCCGGTGACCAGCTCTTCGGCATCGACATGAAAGACGGCATTGCGGGCGCGGCTTTCTGCTTCCTGAGTGCAAAGCGCCCGCACACCAAACTGGGCCAACCGCACGCCTTCTTCGGCCAGCAGATGCATGACAGAGGCGTGGGAGTGCTTTTCATCCTGATAGGCAATGCGCAGATCGGCATGGGCGTCAATCTGCACTATTCCGATGGGTTGTCCCAAGGCGCGTGCCACGCCCATCACCGCACCATAGCTGAGGGAATGTTCCCCGCCCAAAGTGACGGGAAGCTTCCCGGCCTTCACGATGGCTTCTGTTTTGCTGGCAAGGTGTTCCATGACATCGGGCAGTGGCCCGTCACAGGGGAGGGCGGGGTGAGTATAAATGCCCTGTGCACAGGGTTCTGTGCCGTTACAGAGCCGCTCCAATTCATTGGAGGCCGCAAGAATGGCCGCAGGGCCTGCGCCCGTGCCAGCACCGTAGGACACGGTGCGTTCCAGCGGCATTGGCAGAATGTGAAAATGCGCCTTTTCGCTGCGCTCACTCTCGGTCAGTTCACTGTCCAGAAAAACGCTCATGACAGGCGCTCCTTAAAATCGGTGTAGTCGAATTGGCGCACCATGGTGAGCGCGTTGGTTTCGCTGTTCCACAGCGCAATGGCGGGCAGGGGCACGCCGTTGAAAGTGTTGGTTTTCACCATGGAGTAATGCGCCTGATCGAGGAAGGCAAAGCGCTGCCCGATCGCAAGTGGTTGCGCCCAAGTGTAATCGCCAATCACGTCGCCCGCGAGGCAGGAGGGGCCGCCGAGGCGATAGCTGTGCCCCGCGCCTGCCTCATCCAGCAGGGCAGGGCGATAGGGGGCTTCGATCACATCTGGCATGTGGCAGGTGGCGGAGATATCGGTGATCGCCAGATCCATGCCGTTACGGGGCAGATCGAGGATTTCGCCAACCAGAATGCCTGCATCCAGCGCCACCGCTTCGCCCGGCTCCAGATAGACCTCCAGATCATAGCTTGTGCGGATGTTTTTGATAAAAGAAATCAGCGCCGCGCGGTCATAATCCGCCCGCGTGATGTGGTGGCCGCCACCGAAGTTGAGCCATTTGAGATTTGCAAGATAGGGGCGCAGTTTGGGCTCTACCGCCGCCCATGTGCGTGCCAGCGGGTCAAAGCCTTGCTCACACAAAGTGTGCATGTGCAGACCATCCACACCTTCGAGAACTTCGGGGGTGAGGTGGCTCACTGGCGTGCCGAGGCGGGAGCAGGGGGCACAGGGATCATATTTGGGGATTTCGCCCTCAGAGTGTTCAGGGTTGATGCGCAGCCCGACGGAGACATTTGCGGCTTGTGCTTTCGCAAGGAAACGGTCTTTCTGGGCGGGGCTGTTGAAAATGATGTGATCAGACAGCGCCAAAATTTCGTCAATGTCGCTGTCTTTGTAGCCGGCACAAAAGGTGGCGACCTCTCCGCCATATTCCTCGCGTCCCAGACGGGCTTCAAACACGCCACTGGCGCAGGTGCCGCCGAGGTATCGGCGCACCAGAGGGGCCAGGGAGAACATGGAGAAGGCTTTCAGAGCCGACAGGATATGGGCCCCCGACTGATCCGAAACGGATTTGAGTATGCGCAGGTTTTGTTCAATGGCGGCGGCGTCCACCACAAAACAGGGAGAGGGTACGCGGCTGAGATCAAAATGGCGAAAGGCACCGGCGTCTCCCGCTTGAGTTTGCATCATGTCAGACATTGGAGGCTCCGAAAGAGGAGAGCCGGGGGCACCGCCCCCGGACCCCCGGGATATTTTTGGCCAAATGAAGGCCGTAGAGTTAGAAGCTGACGGGACCTTCGAGTTCATGCACCTGCCAAGGCAGGCCGTGGTCATTGAGCATGTCCATGAAATTATCGGGATCCAGTTGCTCCATATTCCAGACGCCGGGTTTCACCCAATTGCCTTTCAGAACCTGCGCCGCACCGATCATGGCAGGCACGCCGGTGGTGTAGGATACGGCCTGTGAGCCGACCTCGGCAAAGCACTCCTCATGGTCGCAGATGTTGTAGATGTAGTAGGTTTTCTCACCGGAGCCATCTTTGGCCTGACCTGTGGCGATGTCGCCGATGCAGGCTTTGCCCTTAGTCTGTTCCCCCAGATCGCCGGGATCGGGCAGCAGGGTTTTCAGGAATTGGATCGGGATGATTTCCTGACCGTTGTGCATCACCGGATCAATGCGGGTCATGCCGACGTTTTCCAGCACTTTGGCGTGCATGATATAGGCATCGCCGAAGGTCATCCAGAAACGGGCGCGTTCAATTTCCGGGAAGTGGGTGGAGAGGCTTTCCAGCTCCTCATGATACATGAGGTACATGTTTTTGGGGCCAATGCCGGGGAAGTCGAATTCGACTTTATGGGTCATGGCGGGTGTGGTTTGCCAGTCGCCGCTTTCCCAGTGGCGGGCTTCTTGCAAGACTTCGCGCAGGTTGATTTCCGGGTTGAAGTTGGTGGCAAAGGCCTGATCGTTGGAGCCGCCATTGGCGTCCAGCACATCGATCTGACGGATGGTGTCGAGCTTGTGCTTCTTCAGCCATGTGGCAAAGACAGATGTTACGCCCGGATCAAAGCCGGAGCCGAGAATGGCGGTCAGGCCGGCTTCTTTGAATTTGTCCTGATAGGCCCACTGCCAGTGGTATTCAAACTTCGCCTCATCCTCGGGCTCATAGTTTGCCGTATCGAGATAGTGGCACCCTGCCTCAAGGCAGGCGTCCATCAGTTTCAGATCCTGATATGGCAGCGCGAGGTTCACAAGAATTTCCGCGCCGGTCTCTTTGATCAGCGCCACGGTGGCGGCCACATCCATGGCATCCAGCTGCGCGGTCTTGATCTCTACGCCGACGCGTTCCTTGACGCTGGCAGCGATGGCATCACATTTGGATTTGGTGCGGCTGGCCAGTGTGATCTCCGTGAAGATCTCGGCATTCATGGCCATTTTGTGGACCGCCGCGTGGCTGACGCCGCCCGCTCCGACTACAAGTGTCTTTCCCATGATCGTCTCCTGACTGAAGAGGGTTATTCGAAGTAAGTATAGCCATTCATCGAGTCGCGGTAAGCGCCGATGAGGGTTTTGCGTGCACTGCTGGCGAGGTGGCCCTGTGAGATCGCCTCATCCACCATTTTGCGGAAGGCGGCGAGGCAGTCGGCTGGGTCATATTCCACATAAGACAGCACTTCGGCGATGGTGTCGCCTTCCTGTTCATGCAGGAGGTCAAACCCGCCATCCGCGCGCAGCTCAATGGTCACCACATTGGTGTCGCCAAAGAGGTTGTGCAGATCGCCCAGTGTTTCCTGATAGGCGCCGACAAAAAACACCCCGAGATAATAGGGCTGATTTTCTGGCAGCGAATGCACCGGCAGAGAGGGGGCAATTTCGCCGTCCAGAATGAACTGATCAAGTTTGCCATCGCTGTCACAGGTGATGTCGGAGAGAACCGCGCGGCGATCAGGCACCTGATCAAGCATTTGCAGGGGTACAATCGGGTGCAGCTGATCAATGGCCCAGACATCTGGCAAGGATTGAAACACAGAGAAATTGCAGTGGTAGACATCGGCAATTTTCTGCAGCTCTTTGTCGAGATCACCATTGGCCTCTGCGCTGCGAGCGATGTCTTTGATGCGGGCCATCAGATTGAGATAGATGCGTTCAGCCCGCGCCATCTGGCGCAGGTCGACATGGCCGCGACGGAACAGGGCCCGCAGTTCATCACGATAAAATCGCGCGTCGTTCCAGCATTCCTGCACGCGATCAGCAACCAAATAGCCGGAAACGGCAGCCAGATCTGAGACCAGATGGTGATCCTCTGGCTGAACGTCTGGGGCATCTGGTGCGTCATAGAGCGTGCTTTCCAAGACATCAAAGATCAGCATGGAAGAGGTGGCCGAGACCGCGCGGCCGCTTTCTGTCACCAGTACCGGATGGGCCACTTTGGCTTCATCCATGGCGTACGCCACGGTTTCCACCACAGCGGTGGCATATTCGGCGATAGAGTAGTTGATGGAGTTTTCCGAGGCGCGTTTTTCGCCGGTGTAGTCCACGCCAAGACCGCCCCCCAGATCCAGATGGGTGAGAGGCACGCCCTGTGCGGTGAGTTCTGTAAAATAGCGGCAGGCCTCAGTTGCGGCGCGGCGCACGTCGTTCACGTCAGGCACCTGACTGCCCAGATGGGAGTGCTGGAGTTTCAGACAATGCACCAGCCCCGCGTCGCGCAGCCGGTCGACCACGCGGATCAGCTGATCGGTGTTCATGCCAAAGGCAGAACGGTCCCCAGAGCTGCTTTGCCATTTACCGCTGATTTGGTTGGTGAGTTTGACGCGTACGCCCAGCAGGGGTTCCATCTCCAATTCGCGGGCCACATCGATGACGATTTCGGCCTCTTTGGGACTTTCCAGCACGATCACAGTGTTGAAGCCAATCCGGCGCGACAGGATGGCAAGGCGGATGAACTCAGCATCTTTGACACCGTTGCAGACGATCAGCGCGTCTTTGGCCAGACGATGCGCCAGAGCAATCACCAGTTCGGGTTTGGAGCCTGCTTCCAGCCCATAGTCGTACTGACGACCATATTCGACGATGCGGTCCACCACCTGTGCCTGCTGGTTCACTTTGATCGGGAACACGCCGCGGTAGGGGGCCTGATATCCGGTGCTGGCAATGGCGCGTGCAAAGCTTTCATTCAGCGTCCGGATTTCGGCTTCCAGAAAGCTCTTGATGCGCAGGACCATCGGGCTTGCAATGCCGCGTTGTTGCAGATCTTGCAGGATCGTGGGCAGGCTGAAGGGCGCGGTGTCAGGATGCGCTGGATCGCAGAGCGCAACGTCACCGTTTGGCAGCGTGGTCACCAGACCTTTGCCCCAGCGGTCAATGCCGTACACGGATGCGGAGATAGACTGTTCTTGTGTCACCGGAACAAGCCTCATGCGAGATTTAAGATGTCAAAAAAGGGAAGAGAGCGTGCGACCCGCTGTCAGGCGGGTTCAATCTGTCCTGCTTTTCGGAAATGAAGCCATTTCATCCGCGCACACTCCATTGCGGCTTCCTCAAGGGAAGAGTGGGGGCGTCATAGAAAGGGTGAAAAATTCTGTCAATTAAAAATATGCCGTGCGGGAGAGGAAAGAGCAGGTAGTGCTGGTGCGGAGGGCGCGATGGAAAACGCGGCTATTCGCGTTAAGCGGTTTTTAACACTTGCCCATTTGCAATGCCAGGCTGCGTAAAAAAAGGGCAGGTCAGGCGCCGATCCTGTCAAGGCGTCGACAAAATGAGCAAGGTCATAGACCTTCTGAGTGCCGTCTCAAAACTGAGGGCATGAGCAATGACACTATTTTTGACGAAATGCTTGGTCACGATCAGACGGTGCGTGGCCCTTATCAACAATTTGATCAATGGATCGCGGACGAAGATCCCAAACGATTGCGAGCGAAGCAACGTGAGGCAGAAGAGCTTTTCCGTCTCACAGGCATCACCTTCAATGTCTATGGGCGCGCGGAAGCGGAAGAGCGGCTTATTCCCTTTGACATCATTCCTCGCATTATTTCGGGCGCAGAGTGGGTGCGGCTGAGCCGAGGAATTGAGCAGCGTGTGCGCGCCATCAATGCTTTTCTGCATGACATTTATCATGGGCAGGAAATCATAAAGGCTGGCCGCATTCCGCAGGAGATGATCGCTAAGAACAGTGCATTTGAGCCCTGTATGATTGGGCTGACGCCACCGGGTAACATTTACACGCATATCGTTGGCATCGATCTGGTGCGGACCGGGCCGGATCAATTCTATGTGCTGGAAGACAATGCGCGGACGCCGTCGGGGGTGAGCTATATGTTGGAAAACCGCGAAACCATGTTGCAGATGTTTCCGGAGCTGTTTTCCAAGAACCGGGTGCAGCCTGTGCAGCAATACCCGGCACAACTGCTGCGGTCTTTGCAGGCCTGCGCGCCCAGCGGGTTGGGGCGCAAACCAACCGTTGGGGTTCTGACACCGGGAATTTTTAATTCGGCCTATTTTGAGCATGCTTTTCTCGCAGATGAAATGGGGGTCGAGCTGGTTGAGGGCCACGATCTGCGCGTCGTGGATGGCCGGGTCGCGATGCGCACCACCCAAGGGTATCAGCCAATTGATGTGCTCTATCGGCGGGTGGATGATGAGTTTCTTGACCCGCTCAACTTCAATCCTGAAAGCCAGCTGGGTGTGCCGGGGATCATGGACGTGTACCGCGCGGGGCGGATCACCATTGCCAACGCACCGGGCACAGGTATTGCTGATGATAAGGCGATCTATAGCTATATGCCCGAAATCGTTGAGTTCTATACCGGAGAGCGCCCGCTGCTTGAAAATGTGCCGACCTGGCGCTGTGCGGAGCCTGACAGCTTGGCCTATGTGCTCGATAACTTGGAAGAGCTGGTGGTCAAAGAGGTGCACGGCTCTGGTGGGTACGGGATGCTGATTGGCCCCACGGCCACCAAGCGTGAGATTGCTGCGTTCCGTAAGAAACTCAAGGCGCGCCCAGGCAACTACATTGCACAACCGACTTTGAGCCTGTCGACAGTACCGATTTTTGCGCGCTCTGGTCTGGCACCCCGCCATGTGGATTTACGCCCCTTCGTTCTGGTCAGTCCGGATGGGGTGCAAATCACACCGGGGGGCTTAACCCGTGTGGCGCTGAAGAAAGGTTCGCTTGTGGTGAATTCATCGCAGGGCGGCGGCACCAAAGACACTTGGGTTTTGGAGGCGTGATGCTGGGGAAAACGGCAAATGGCCTCTACTGGATGTATCGCTATCTGGAACGGGCTGAGAATGCAGCACGTCTGATTGAGACCGGGCAGAGGATCGCTTTGACGCGGTTGGGCAGTTCTGACGAAGAGTGGCGGTCGATCCTGCAAACCGGCGGGATGGCTGAAGGGTATGATGCGGCGCACGAGCGATTGACCAAAGATGCAGCAATCAACTGGATGTTGCGTGATAAGGACAACCCGGCTTCTGTGATGTCCGACATTTCGGCCGCGCGACAGAATGCGCGTATGGTGCGGGCTGCGCTGACAGAAGAGGTCTGGGAGGCGCTCAACGGTGTTTATATGCGGGCGCAGTCTCTGACACAGCGCAAGGTCAGTGAGCGTGATCTTCCCGCGACTTTGGGGGCAATCCGTCAAGGCACGGCTCTGGTGCGCGGAGCAACCCATGGTACGATGATGCGCAACGACATTTATGATTTTGCGCGCATCGGCACCTTTCTGGAACGGGCGGACAACACGGCGCGTATTCTTGATGTGAAATATTACGTGCTGCTGCCATCACTGAGTGCTGTGGGCTCTACCGTGGACAATGTGCAGTGGGAGACAATCCTGTCGGCGGTTTCCGGGCGGGGCGGGTTTCGCATGGAATACGGCCCAATTGCCGATCCGCGTGATATTTCTCAGTTTTTGATACTGGACAAGCGTATGCCGCGCAGCCTTGCGTTTTGTACCCGGAAACTGCGTGACAATCTGGGATATCTGGCCTCGTCTTATGGGAGCCGGATGCCATCTATGGCCAAGGTTGGGCATTTGGAGCGTACCTATCTGTCACATGATATTGATGCTGTCTTTGACTTTGGTCTGCATGAGTTCATTCAGAAGGTGCTCATGCTGCTGGCTGATCTGGGGCAGCAGATCGAACATGACTATCGGTTCTATGAGTAAGACATGCGCCTGAAAATTCGTCATTCCACCCGCTATCACTTTGATGCGCCTGTGGCCTATGGTCTTCAGCAATTGCGCAAAACGCCCAAGACGGGACATCAGCAATGGGTGCTGAACTGGTCTACAAAGATCGAAGGTGGCCAGAAAGAAGTGCAGTTTGAAGATCACCATCACAATATTGTCGAATTGCTGAGCTTTCACCGTGAGGCCACCGAACTGGTCGTGACCAGTGAAGGGGATGTGGAACTTTCAGAAAATCACGGTGTTGTCGGGCGTCATTCGGGGCTTGCGCCGCTTTGGCTCTACCTGCGCCAATCCACGCGCACGCAGCCGGGCGCGGGCGTTAAGGCTTTGATCCGGGAGGTGACTGGCACCGGGGAGCTTGACCGGCTGCATGGGCTTATGGGGGCGGTGCATCAGGCTGTGAAATATGAGGTCGGCGCTTCCGATCCCGGCTGGGCCGCGGAGGATGCGCTGTCGCATGGGGCCGGGGTTTGTCAGGATCATGCGCATGTGTTTCTGTCGGCGGCGCGCCATATGGGGCTGCCCGCCCGATATGTCTCTGGGTATCTGATGTTGGATGATCGCACAGAGCAGGATGCCATGCATGCTTGGGCGGAGGTGCATGTGGAGGGATTGGGCTGGGTTGGTTTTGACCCTGCCAATGGCATTTCGCCTGATACGCGGTATGTGCGCGTGGCCACGGGGCTGGACTATGAAGGGGCTGCACCTGTAACTGGGACACGGATTGGTGGCGCAGGCGAAGCGCTGGCTGTCCAGATCGAAGTGGCACAGCAGTAAGGGACTCCCATGACGTATTGTGTTGGCATGATGCTGGATCAAGGCATCGCCTTCATGTCGGACACGCGCACAAACGCCGGTCTCGACAATATTTCGACATTCACCAAAATGACCACTTGGGAGATGCCGGGAGATCGGGTCCTGACTGTGATGACGGCTGGCAACCTTGCGACCACCCAGTCTGTGATCAGCCTGCTGGATGAGCGTACCAAGGCGCCGGATGAGCGTGCACCCACCCTGCTTGAAGTGCCCTCCATGTTTCAGGCGGCGCGGCTTGTGGCAGAGACATTGCGTGAAGTCATTGCACGACAGGGAGATGAGGGCCAGCGGGCCGACAGTGCGTTTAACGCCACGATCATTTTAGGCGGTCAGATTGCGGGCGGCCCGCCACGTCTGTTCCTGATTTATCCGGAAGGGAACTTCATAGAAGCGGGGCAGGACACAGCCTTTTTCCAGATCGGTGAAATGAAATATGGCCGTCCTATTCTGGTGCGCGCCTACGATCGTCAAATGAAGTTTGACGAGGCCATGAAGTTGCTTTTGGTCAGTTTCGACAGCACGCTGAAGGCCAACCTCACAGTTGGCGCGCCGTTTGACTTTCACCTCTACGAGACAGATAGCCTCCGGAAGGGGCGGGAAGGCCGGATTGAAGAAGATGATCCATTTTTCTTGAAAATACGTCACGGGTGGAGCGCCGCGCTGAAAACGGCTTTGGACAATCTCGACGATTTTGAGCTCTAAAGCGTTTGGGGTTTTACCTGCCTTTTATCGCGGCACGAATGTCTCGAGAATGCCGTTGGCATGGCAGGGTATTCGTGTCTCAAGTTAAGCCCGAAACGCTATAGATATGTCGGTTTGCATCGCACGACACGCCCATCAGGCGCGGCCGGTTAGGTACAAACATAGATCTCGGTCAGATATTCCAGGTACATGGGTTTTGCGGGGGGGAAACTGCGCTCTATCTGACAAGACGTGACAATCTCTTCAAAGAACTGGCTGACCACCTCTGACGGGCGCTGTTCCAGATGATAGGCGACATCGCTGAGGACAAATACGGTGAAGCCCTGTTGTGTCCAGTATTGCAATTGCCACTCTTCAGGTTGAAGGGGCCAGGTGTGTGCCTGAACGGTGTAGGTTTCTTCCCCTTCTGTCACATCTTCGAGGCCATACATGGCTTGCGGCAGGGGTACCCAAAATATGGCTTGCTCAGAAGTACCTGCGGCGCGGGATTCTGGCGCAACTTCTGGGAGCGCGACGTTGTACTTTGCGGCAAGGCGCTGCAGGCGTGCATCTTCCCAGTCACGCGCGGCGGGAGACTGTTTGGCTTTTGTGCGCATCATTGTGACCACGCGGTCATCAGCATGGGTTTGGGCCAAATAAACATCGATGGTATCCGCGAGAGGTGTGCGCATGGCTTGGGCGATTGGGTGCACCATATAGATTGCGAAACCGAGCAAAGTAGTCGCCAGGCTGACCTTGCCAAGGAGGGCCGCTTGTCGCTTGGCGGATTGCGCAAACCCGGCCAAAAGAATGGCCCCCAATATCAGGAGTTCTCCGAATGGTGCGATGAAGAGCTGCGTCGGTTGGCGTGTGCCGGTCAATGCGGCAATCGTTACGGCCCCAATAGCGGAGGATATCCAGAGGATGCGCCACAGAGGTTTGTCTTTGATCTGACAGGTTTCAAGGCGTACTAATATTCCTCCCAGTATGGCCGCAATGCCGAGAATCCAACCAATGCCATATTGCGGCGCAAGCAGCGTGCCGAGCATCTGTGATATCCCAGCCCAAGTACCGCCTTTCTGGCTGACCGACATGGCCGATTGAATACCTTGAAATTCCAAAAATCTCTGAAAATCCAGAAGGATTCCAATATTCAGAATGCTCCAAGCCGGGACGAATATTAAGACCGCGCGTCCGTAAGACCTGAGTGCGGTCTTGCTGCTTTGACGCTGAGCAAGCAAAACAAACATACCGATGGACAATGGCAGGAGACCGAAAATCGCGGATTGTTTAAAGCTCATGGCGAGCGCGAAGCTCAGCCCCACCGCAGCGTCTTGCTGCCATTCTTTTTGACCGTTTCCTTGCGTCACACGGTACGCCACTGCGAGAAAGCAAAGGGCTGTTGCCGCACCCAAGGGAATGTCGCCTTTGGCAAAATGCGACAAGTGAACGGCCAGCGGGAAGAGGGCGGCGATCGCGCCAACACTCACGGAATGAAGCGTGCTGAGCCCAAAATGCCGCGCAAGCAGATAGGCAATGGGGGCAAGGGTTGCGCCGAGGGCCGCAACAACCAGCCGTGCAGTGACGTAAAATACTGTGGGGTCAGAGAAATACTGGGCGCGGAAATCGGAGAGGCCTTCCCACCAGCCGAGCGGCAAGCCGATCACATACATTGCGACAAATGCGATTGCATTCAAATAGTTCAGAAGCGGTGGATAGAAGTGCTGTCCGGGCACAAGTTGGCCTGTCAGCACCTTGGCTGCGTCGTTTATTCGTTCATCGCCGAAAAAGTATCCCACGTCTGCGCCAAGTGCCCTTGGCAAAAATGCGGCTAAGAAAAGTAGGAGCAGTAGAAATCTTTGCATATGCTTGTCAAAATAATGGTGTCATAGAGAGTGAGCTTATTTCCGGCGGAACGCGGGTTGCAGTATTTCAAGCAACTATGGTGAAGATTAGGCAATGATTGAGAAAAATTCGAGTGATGTTGCGACGGAAGACGCTCTTGCCGTGAAAACAGCTTCTGACACTTTGTTGGACGATCTTATTCTCTATGTTGATTTGGATGGCACGGTGACGCCGACAGATACAGCGCAGGAGCAAATTCTAGATTGTGTGTTTAACGGGCGTGGCGTCGGAACGTTGCTCCGTGCGGCTTTGAAACGGGATATTCCTGCGATCAAATCGGCGGCTAGCCAACATGCCGCGTTCCGCGCTGATTTACTTCCCTATTGCGAGGACGTGTTGCAGTACATCAAAGATGCGAGTGCACAGGGGAGGGCTGTTGTTCTAGCCTCTGCCGCGGACAAGGTCACTGCAGAGGCTGTTGCCGCGCACCTGGGGGTCTTTGATCGCGTTTTGGCGTCTGAGGACGGGGTGAACCTGAAAGGTGAGAGAAAGCTCAAAGCCATTGTGCTGGACTGTCAGGGGCGTGGGTTTGAATATATCGGTGACAGTCAGGCGGATGTCCCAATCTGGGATGCTGCGGATCGGGTCGGTATCATTGCTTCTGGGAAAATGGCAAACATCTGGAAGCAGCGATGGCGCCCCAAGATGTCTTTGTTCGTCGATCAGACACGCTCATTTGCGGATTTGGCGCGGGCGATGCGCCCGCATCAATGGGCCAAAAACCTGTTGATCTTTCTGCCATTGCTTTTTGCGCATGCCTATGCGGATGCCGCTGCAACAACCGCCGCGCTGCTTGCATTTTTCGCCTTCTCTTTTGTGGCTTCTGCGGTCTATCTGCTCAATGATCTCTCTGACCTTGTTGCGGATCGACAGCATCCCAGAAAGTGCAATCGTCCCTTTGCCGCTGGCAGAGTGCCCCCTATCACGGGCGTGGTGACGGCTATTTTATTGCTCGTTGTGGCTTTTGCGATTGGCGCGTTCGGGGTCAGCAGTGGTTTTGCTTTGATGCTATTGCTCTATTTGGTGATGACGACAGGCTACACGCTGTATCTGAAGGCCTATTCGACCGTTGATGTTCTAACCCTCGCGTTCCTTTACACGCTGCGCGTGGGGGCAGGGGCCGCTGCGACCGGAATCTCCGTAAGCCCATGGCTGGTGACTTTCTGTTTCTTCTTCTTTGTCAGCTTGGCCTATATGAAGCGGTTCATTGAGGTTCTGGACGTTGCCGAAGACGGTGAAAAACTCCCCTCTCGAAACTACTGGGGGGGGGAGGACATGTTGATGTTCAGTTTTGGCATCGTAAATGCCGGGCTGTGTTTGCTGACACTTGCGCAATACATTGGCAGCGTGCAAGTCGCGGAAGCCTATGGTGCGCCCGATTTGCTTTGGTTGAGCATTCCCTTGCTGATGTTCTGGCTCAATCGCAGTTGGCTATATGCCGCACGCGGCAAGGTTGGAGATGACCCAGTTGCATTCGCTGTGAAAGATTCCATTAGCAGGATTGTGCTGCTTATGGTTGTTGTGACCATTTTTCTGGCAAAATATCTTCACTTAGACACGGTGCTCCTATGAACCTCTGGCTGCTGCTATTAATGACATTCAGCGTCGCGCTTTCTGCTGTCGCTCAGACGCTTTTCAAACTTGGCGTGTCGCAGATTTCGTTTGCACCGCAAATGTCTTCTTTGAGCAAGGCGGCATCCCTCGTTTTTTCACCATATGTTTTGGCGGGCTTGAGCCTCTATGCGTTGGGCACGGTTTTTTGGCTGTTTGCTCTTAAGGCGCTTGATCTGTCGGTGGCGTATCCTTTTGTGGCGCTGAGCTTCATCTTTGTGGCTGTATTGAGCTTCGCTTTTCTGGGGGAACCTCTGAGTGTGACGCGCCTGATCGGAACTGCGTTAATCGTATCGGGGCTGGTCGTGATGTTTGTTGGCGAAGTTGTGGGGTGATCCTGAAGCCAATGGGCGAGGGGCGCGCAAAGCATGTGTGGTTGTCCTCCCCCGTTCGCCTATGTTTTCTCGAAATTGTTATTTCTTTTCAGAGGGTAGGGTGATTGCAAACGATACACGTTTCTGATCTTACTAAGAGCCAATACATGCAATTTTGCTGCAAAATTTACCATAGGGGCACGAAATTTAGCCGAAACCTTGGGTGGTTGCCATTTTTTATACTTTTGTAGTTACTGTGATCCTGCATCCGTTTGAGAGGCTGACTTTGAGTTTTTTTGCATCTGCCAGAAACAATTGAAGGGTACAGGCGTTGGATTTGCAGAGTGTTGTTTCCCAAGTTTCCGAGCTTTCGCGGGATGCCATTTACATTGCAGAAACTTGTGATGGTTCTTGGTGCGATCTAACGATTGTATGGTGCAATGACGCTTTGGTGCAGTTGAGCGGTCAGACACGGGATTCTCTGATTGGTCAATCGCCACTTGCTCTGATTTGTGACACTCATATTGTCGACGTGACACAGCCAATGCAGAATGCGTTGGAAAGCGCTCGAAATTTTCATCGGCACATTCAGTACAAATGCAAAGACGGCTCAACGATTTGGGTTGATCTTGAAGTGCGACCTGTCATGGGCGCGACATTGCCTAGTAGGTTTTGTGTTTGTTTTCAGCGTGACATCACCGGTATCCTCACCAACCATGCAGAGTTGGAAGCCGCACGTGAGGGGGCGGAGCGGGCAAGACATCAGCTAGAGGAGGCGGTCGAGGCGCTCCCACAAGGCTTTGTCATGCTTGACCCTGATGACAAGCTTGTCGTTTTCAATAGTAAATTCAAAGAGCTTTATGCTCACTCTGCGCCCGCGATCCATAGAGGCGTGACTTGGGAAAGTATTATGCGGTACGGGCTTGAGAATGGTCAGTATCCAGAGGCGCATGGGCGGGAAGCGGACTGGCTTGCAGAACGCCTCGATCGTCAGAGCCGACAGGCGCGGCCGATTGAAAGGGAGCTGCCTGGCAATCGATTTTTGCTGATCCAGGATGTCATTACAGAGAATGATAACCTTGTTGGGCTGCGATCTGACATCACGGAGTTTCGCCAACAGCAGCAAAGACTGCAGGAGCAGGCAGAGACCTTAAGTGAGGCCAAACAACAGGCAGAGAGTGCTGCACGGGACGCGCGTGAGGCGAGAAATGATGCGCTTGAAGCTGCGCAGGCGAAAGAGCGATTTCTGGCCAATATGAGTCACGAAATCAGAACACCCATGAATGGTATCCTGGGTATGGCCGAGTTGCTGAATGAGACGCAATTGACGGACGAACAGAGGTTGTTTGCAGAGACCATCGAAGGTTCTGCCTCTGCATTGCTGCATATCATCAACGACATTTTGGATTTTTCGAAGCTCTCTGCCGATAAGCTGCCCCTGAAAGCGGATGTGTTTTCGCTCCGCAGCCTCATTCATGACGTGACCATTTTACTGCAAACTCAGGCGAAAGAGGGACTCATCGAACTTTGGATCGACTATCCTTTGGAGTTGCCTGAGTTTTTTGTTGGCGACGAAAGTCGAGTCCGGCAGATTTTGTTGAATCTGATGGGCAATGCCGTGAAATTCACGCAAAGCGGGGATGTTGGCGTGACGGTCGCGCATAGCAACGACGCCCCAGGAGAGTTGAGTATATCGGTTACTGACACTGGTATTGGTATCCCGGAAGAACAACTCTCCACGGTGTTTTCAGCTTTTGAACAGGT
The DNA here is from genome assembly GCF_001458175.1 of Shimia marina. Classification (GTDB taxonomy): domain Bacteria; phylum Pseudomonadota; class Alphaproteobacteria; order Rhodobacterales; family Rhodobacteraceae; genus Shimia; species Shimia marina. Next base: position 7,496 of record NZ_CYPW01000002.1, on the reverse strand, counting down.
GGATAGCGCCTCGACGCGAGAAACCGAAGGGACGGGTTTGGGCTTGGCGATTTCTCGCAGCCTCGCTCGAAAAATGGGAGGGGAGATCCGTGCACACTCCCAACTTGGACGGGGGTCAACGTTTACAGTCAGTTTGAGTTTACAACTGCCTGAAGAGGTCCCGGAACCAAGCGTGGCACCGGACTTTGCAGTGCTTGAGGGAAAAATGATTGCCGTCGTTGATGATTTGGAAATCAACAGGTTGGTTCTTAGTCGCAGGTTGTCGGCATGGGGCGCGCTGGCGACGGTGTTTGACAGCCCGACGGCCTTTTTGAAGAGTGAAGGCAATATTGATCGCTTTGATGTCATGATTTTGGACATGAATATGCCGGGTATGTCGGGGATCGAGGTGCAGCAAACGCTAAGGGGAGTACATGGGGATTTGGTGCCGCCTGCCATTCTTTACTCGTCTAGCCGCCCGGAACTACCGATTGAAGATCTGCAGGATATTGGTTTCTCTGGTTATCTGATGAAGCCTGCGAGGTCGGCCAAGATGGCAGGAGCTCTGGTGGATGCCATCATGCGCCAGAGTAACGTCACCAAGAGCCTTGGACATCGTGCCGTTTCTGAAGTGGACGGAGAAGGAATACCAAGCCGTGTTTTGTTGGCAGAAGATAACGCCACCAATCGATTGGTCGTACGAAAAATGCTGGAGGGCACAGGGGCAGAGATTCATTGCGCCGAAAATGGTCTTGAGGCGGTCGAGCTATTCAAAGAGTTATCATTTGAGATTATCTTGATGGACATGTCGATGCCGGTCATGAATGGCTTGGAGGCAACGCGTTTGATCCGCCAATACGAGAGATCCAATGGGGTGTCAGAAGCAGCAATTATCGCGTTGACAGCCAACGCGCAAAGCGTTGACGCAGAAGCCTGCCGTGCAGCGGGAATGGATGATTTCTTATCCAAGCCCGTTCGTAAACAATTGCTGATCGACACCATCGGCCATTGGCAAAAGAGATTGTCTATACGCGCCGCTGAGCAACAAGAAAACTAGCATATAAACGTATTACCTGAGCATGCCCTTTCGGGAGGGCTGTCCCGACATGTTCAATGATTGTCGGTAGTCTGGCGAAAATCACCAAAGAAACAGCACCTGTCTGGAAGTTGCGTGTTTCAGTGGGCAGGGGAAGCATTTGTAGCCGTGTGGATATCTTGCTCCATCAGGCTCAGGCAGCTTTGGGTATTGGCCGTTTCACAATGGCCATCAATGCGCATAGATCTCCTTGATTTATGTTCATCAAAGCTAGGTTGGAGATTCGGCTATATGTGCTTGCTTAACATTGCCTCGAGCGATTTGGCATCAAACGGCTTCGTCAGATAGTCTGTCATACCTGCGCTCAAACACTTTTCTTCGTCGCCATGCATTGCATTCGCAGTGAGGGCCACGATGGGTAAGGTTGTCGGGGCTGAGCTTGTCTGTTCGCGTTCTCGAATGATCTTGGTGGCAGCATAGCCATCCATTTCAGGCATCATGCAGTCCATGAACACAAGATCGTAGGTTTTACCTTCTATGAGGTCCAAGCTCTCTTTGCCATTTTGGGCTGTGTCCACTTCGCAATTCAAAGTTTCAAGAAGCTTGGTTGCAATGGTGCGGTTCACAGCGGAGTCCTCGACCAAAAGCACCTGTCTCCGCGCGGTGGCGGTGATGCCAGCCACCTCAAGCGTATTCGATGCGTTTTCCTTAACACTTACGTTGCAAGTGGTTGCGGGAATTTCAAACCAAAATCGGGCGCCTTCTCCCAATTGGCTTTCAACGCCGATTTGACCTCCCATGCCTTCAATGAGCTTCTTACAGATTGCGAGACCTAGTCCTGTGCCGCCGTACTTGCGTGTGGTTGAAGCATCTGCTTGCCTAAACAGCTGAAAAATCGTCTGGTGGTGGTCTTTGGAAATCCCGATGCCATTATCCTCGACTTCAAACCGAAGCGAAGTAGGCGTAGTGTCCGCGGGTGCCTCGCTCACGCGGATTTCCACACTGCCATCGGATGTGAATTTCAAGGCGTTACCGACTAGATTGAAAATAATTTGCTTAATACGCATGTAGTCAAGCGCGTACCTGGCTGAAACCGTTTCTGAAATCGACAGGTTGATCGGGACTTGTTTCGCCTTGCCGGAAACATGAAAAAGTGCGCAGACCTCTTCCAAATTTTGGCGCAGATTTCCAGGTTCCAAGTTCAGTTTGAATTCACCACTCTCGATTGTGGAGAGGTCCAATAGGTCATTCACCAGTGTCAACAAGAGCTGTGCAGAATTGACAGACATTTCGTTGAGTTCACACTGCTCCTTGTTCAATTTTGAATTTGACAGCAGGTTCCCGGCGCCAATAATTCCGTTGAGTGGCGTTCTGAGTTCATGGCTCATTGCAGCCAGAAATCGCGTTTTCAGTGTGTTCGCTTCTTCGGCCTTTTCCTTTTGTAATTCAAGCTCGGCGGTTCGGGCCGCAACCTTTTTGGCAAGGGAGGCATTTGTGGTTTTCAAAGTGTCTTCGTACTTCTTGCGCTCCAAAATGAAGCCCACAGTATTGCCAAGCGATTCAATGATATCGGTCTCCATTTCGCTTGGTGCTCGGGGTTCTTTGAAATACACCGCGAAAGTGCCAAGTAAGCTGTTGTCTTTGGAGAGCATTGGCTGTGACCAACTAGCCATGTAACCACACGCAGGTTGTAGATGTCGAAAATCGGCCCAAAGCGGATGGGTGAGCATATTATCGACAATGACTTGCTTCTTCTCGAATGCGGCGGTGCCACAGGATCCCACATTTGGCCCGTACGGCAGTGGATTGATCTGATCAATATAGTCGCTGCTCAGGCGAGAGCCGGCCGCAAAAATCAGCGTTTCCCCCTCTCCTTTGAGCATCACACTTACTGCGTGACGATCATGGAGTGCGTCCAGCCGATCAGTGAGGCTCTTTAGCAGGTCTTCCACAGGTAGGTCGGACTGCGCCTGTTTGAGAAACGCATTCTGGATTTCCAGAATGTCTTTCCAAGAACTGAAAAAGCTTGATTTCATAGTAACCACTCTTTCACGTTAACGAGCTGTCCTTTATCCAACCATTTTTGAACAAATGGTCAACGTGTTTCGTCGTACCTGCAACATAAGGGAGCTTCCCTTAAGATCGGGCTAACCACGCTTTAGTTCAGCACAGCTTGGATAGCCAGTAGACTGTGGCAATAGTTACTACGCATTCCTTGCTGACTATACTCAGACGGAGCCAACAGCGGGGGGCACTTTTGGGGGCATTTTTGACGCTGGGAGATCCGCTGAGGCCAATAAATACTGATGTCTGGATTGATGGCTGGGGTGGTAGGATTCTACATTTGTTTCAGGTGTTTAGCTTGATCTCAGGATGTCGGTCCACTTGTCAAGTTCACAAAGTGGTTTGATAGCTGATGCGATTTACATGTTTTGAATTGGAGGGGGACGGTTCCCTCGTTTGAACTCCCTCACAAGAAGGGGTCTCCTCAAGGGGTACACGTAGGAGGAGTTTATGTCACTTCGCCCTATTATCCAAAGGTCTTCACCGCCAAAGTCGAAAACGATAGGTGCATTCAAGCCGGACCATTTCTTCAAAAGCAATGAGTCAGAGTGATACCGCTGGAATATTGGGGCGCCTCGGGAGCGAATCCGGTACCCTACGTCGAGGGCATGGCTGAACTGCTTCAAGCTGTTTTCCAGTCTGAGGCCGTCCACAATCCAGCAAATGTTACCGTGGAAGTTGGTTCTTACTTCAACTTCATCTCTCTTGATCGGTGAATGTTGAAATTCCAAGGCCAACTCTTGCGGGGTCAGAACGTCGGCAATGTGAAGCTCCCCTATCGGATCCCTTCGACCGTGTTCCTGCCATTCTATTGGGAACACATCCTTCCATGAGCGATGCCACGGAGTTTCAGGCTCCCACAAACTGTCGCAATTCCGGCGACTCTTGTGAGCCCAATGACCTACCTTGATAGATCCGCATTTGGCGATTACGACACTCCCGCAGTGCGGGCATACTCCGGCGTGCCCTGGATTGGCCTCGCAACGAACACTGTCGATTAAAGCAAATCTCATGATTGCAGTCTAAGGGACTGTTTTTCAGCATATAATTCTATATGCGGCTTTGGTTTGCAATGAAAGTGCAGCCATCAGCGGAAATTTTGGAGCAAAGTGACGAAAGGGCTTGTGCAACCAGGGGTGCACTGGAAGAGTTACTCAAAAGTTGTGAAGCAAGAGCTCTAATTTGTCCAAACTATCAAGCAAACTCATCTCAACCCCTCAGCTCGAAGATTCCGGGTCTGACACCGCCAAGAGGTTTCAGTACCAAGCACTGTACGGCCTCGCCTTGGTGTTCGAAGAGCACAAGTCAGGTAACGATTATGCGGTTGTCTTTGAGTTTCATGACGATCTCGCCGTGCTTGATAGCAGTACGGTCCCAGAGCGGGTCAGGTTTTTCCAGGTCAAGACAAAGGCTTCAGGGCATTGGACACTGACACCGATACTAAAGCAGGAGAAAGGCAAAGGTAAGATAAGCCCGGAAAAGCTCCTTCCCTCATACATGGGCAAAATGTACCAGAACGTTTTGAATTTTGGGGATAGTGTTGAGGCTGTAAGCTTTGTTTCCAATGCCCAAATGAACTTTGGGTCAAAGTCCTCAAATTTCTGTCTGGATAGTTGTACTCCTGAAGAGGTTGCCAGAGTGGTAAACCAGATCAAAAAGGAGCATCCAGAATGCAAAGATGTGAAAACACAGTTGGTACGGTTTGTTTGCAGCAGTCTGAGCTTGGAAGATCTTGATGTACATTCAAAGGGTAAATTAAGTGAATTTGTTTCCGAAAACCTGGGTGAAATGGAGTATTCTCTCGATGCCCTTTATCGGGCGGTAGTGGATGAGTGCCAGAGAAAATCCAGGACAAAATGTGATCCCAAATCCATTCCCGATTTATTGTTGAATAGAGGTGTGACGAAAACTGACGCAGAAGCTTGGCTTACACGAATAAGGCAGAAGGCGTCCGCTCCGGCTTGGGATGAAATTTCATCGGAAGTTTCAGGCAGCTTTTTCGAGAAAAACAGTATGAGAAAGGAGTGGGCGAGATACGGAATTGAGGCTCTCAACAGCAATGTGGCCATAGATGCCGTTAGGTTGGAAATTCAAAATCAATTGAATGATAAGTTCGACGGGGAGATGACTCTGATGGAACTTGTTTCCGAGATTTTCCCAGAAGTGGCGCCAAAGGCGCGGGAACACCTCTCACCCATCAGCGACCAACGTATCAAGGTGATGATAATATATGAAGCGTGCATATGATCCCGAACTCAAGAAGTTCAAATCTTTAGTTAGAAGCTTGCGAACAAAAAAATATGAAAAAATTGAAATTCAAAAAACTCTGGCTGCTATCAACAAAAGAGCGCAAAGCAAGGAAAATTGATCTGGATGACAATGTCACAGCCGTTGTCGCAGACAATGAATATGGCAAGTCAAGCTTAGTCAAATCACTTTATGCCACCCTGGGTGCGGATCCGCAGAAGACACCTGAGTCTTGGACAGCAGCAAACGTTTCCAGCTTGTTGAACTTTTCGATCGATCAGGATGAGTTTTATATGCTGCGCTTCGGGCCAGTGTTTGCCTTGTTCAATGATCGTAAAGAACCCTTGTGGGCGGTAAATGGCATCACGAAAGGGCTCGCTCCTAAACTGTCAAAGATGGTTGATTTTCAAGTCGAGCTGACAACTAAACAGGGAGGGGTTGCGTCGCCCATTCCCGCATTGTGTTTTATGCCTTTTTATATCGACCAAGATCGCGGATGGACCGAAAGTTGGGAGTCATTTTCTGGTACGGGTTTCATTAAAGGGTACAAGGACATTGTCGCAAATTTCCATACAGGAATGCGGCCGAAAGAATATTACCAGGCGAAATCGCAGAAGGATGAGGCCGCCGCAAAACTCACTGGTTTGCGCAAGGAAAGAGATGCCCTGAATCGAGCCCGCGAGCGTGTTAGTGCAAAACGTTCTTCTGTTGGCATTGCTTTTGAACCGGAAGTTTTCGCTGATCGTATCCAGGACTTGTTGAAAGAGCAGAACGCCCTTCAGTCCAGCTACGATGAGATAAAAACTAAGGTCGCTGAACTTCAATCGTCTCGATCCATTGCCCTGGAAGAGATGCAGATTGCTAAGAGGATTCTTTCTGAACTTGAGGAGGATATAAAATTCCTAAAGAAGGAAGACGAATCTGAAATAATTTGCCCCACCTGCAATACTGTTCACCTTAACGATTTTTCAAATCGGTATGGTTTGATGAACGACGCGGATGCTTGCCGAGAGATCTATGTCACAAGTGTTGCAAATGCCGAAAAACTAAGTTCTGATATCAAAAACGCTATGGTTCCTACCATAAGGCTCAATGAGCGGATAGCAAAAATCACCTCGATACTTGAAACTGTGAGAGGTGAAATGAAGCTGCGCGATATGCTCAAGGATGAGAGCGAGCGCATGGTGGATGCAGTTTTTCTGGATGAATCCAAAGAGCTTGATGAAGAAGTCGGAAAAGCTGATCAGAGTATCGCCTCGGCAAACGCCGAGATGAAAAAATACGATGATCGCAAGCATAAAAAGGAGATAACCGACTACTACGTCAAGAAGATGGTTGAATTTTGTAAGGAGCTCGATATCGTCAATGTTCCAAGCTCTGTTTACAAAAAGATCCGGCCAACCATCAGTGAAGCGGGCAGTTCCCAGCCGCGCCTTTTCCTAGCATACAATTACGCGATCCTGCACACGATTGCGAAGTTTTCAACGGGGTGTTTCGCACCAATCGTTATAGATACACCCAAGCAGCAAGATCCGGACAGCGCACGTGCTAAGTCTGCTATCGAGTTCTGCATCAAGCATAAGCCAAAAGGAGCGCAACTGATCATTGCGTCTGGAAGTATGCATGCTGTGGAGTTTGCAGGGCGGACGATTGAGCCACAAAAGAAGCACTCAGTGCTGGAGGAGACCCAGTTTTCAAGTGTGCACGAATTCATGGATCCATTCATTAAGTCTGCAATGGACTGATTATTATAGAAAAAATGTGTAGGGTGGTGTGTGATGTGGAAGCCCTGACTGGCCTCCGTGCATAGAAATGTTGGTTCCGGAACAGCCGAACAGAACACAAGCCCTCTTAAGGAGGGCGTTGTTCTGTTCGGTCGTTCGAAGAAAAGTTTGCGGTTTGTTTCCGAAAAATCCGAACGAAACAATTTCCTGTTCACCTGAGCGGCATGGGGCCGTTCAGATGAGCATTGGAGACTTCCATGACCATTTCAAACTCGCAATCTGCGCCCATCGAGGGCTTTGCAAGCGGCAGCGCTTCTAACGCAGCAGGCCACACGCCAGAACTCAACAAGAACTTTGACCCAGCCCCCTGAAATCGGGCCATTGAGATGTTAGTAATCCGTCCAAGCAAAGGATGGACAATGAAACGCAGATTTTCGGACGAACAG
>NZ_CYPW01000001.1 GCF_001458175.1 Shimia marina | reverse complement strand
CGCTCAGCAGGCCTTGACCGCAACCTAATCACAAGAAAGAAACAGGAACGGATTCTACATCCAAACGGCCCGGATCAAGGGGCTGGGTCAGATGAATTCCACTAAAAGTGCCGTTTTCTTAATCTGAGGGCCGAGTGACGCTGTGTAAATTGCGTTCATCTAACGACTTGCCGAGCTGAGGGAAAATCGCTATAGAGCCGCTGTCTATAAGGCGCAAATGCCATAAAACAACGGGACGAGCAGGGTCGGAATCGCCGGCCCTCTTTGTTTTTTGTGTGTTTTCCGGTTGTTGGCGCGCCCTGACCAAATCGTTCTGCCAGAAGGCGGACACCAACCAAGACCGGCGGAGACAACCGCACGGCCAGTTAAAACGTTTGTAAAGGATTGAAACGCCACATGGCTAACACAACCATGGAGGAATTCGAAGCCCTCCTCCAAGAAAGCTTCGAAATGGACACACCGAACGAGGGTTCGGTTGTCAAAGGCAAAGTCATCGCAATTGAAGCGGGCCAAGCCATCATCGACGTCGGCTACAAAATGGAAGGCCGCGTTGAGCTTAAAGAATTCGCAAACCCTGGTGAAGCTCCTGAAATCGCTGTTGGCGACGAAGTGGAAGTTTACCTGCGCGCGGCTGAAAACGCCCGTGGCGAAGCTGTTATCTCCCGCGAGATGGCGCGCCGCGAAGAAGCATGGGATCGCCTCGAAAAAGCCTACGCAGACGATGCACGCGTTGAAGGCGCGATCTTCGGCCGCGTTAAAGGCGGCTTCACGGTTGACCTCGGCGGCGCCGTGGCCTTCCTGCCAGGTTCCCAGGTTGATGTGCGCCCAGTGCGTGACGCTGGCCCTCTGATGGGTCTGAAGCAGCCGTTCCAGATCCTGAAAATGGACCGTCGTCGTGGCAACATCGTTGTGTCCCGTCGTGCGATCCTCGAAGAGTCCCGCGCCGAGCAGCGCGCCGAAGTTATCGGCAACCTGTCCGAAGGTCAGGCAGTGGACGGTGTGGTCAAGAACATCACCGAATACGGTGCGTTTGTTGACCTCGGCGGCGTTGACGGCCTGCTGCACGTCACCGACATGGCATGGCGCCGTGTGAACCACCCATCTGAGATCCTGACGATCGGTGAAACCGTTAAGGTTCAGGTCATCAAGATCAACAAAGACACCCACCGCATCAGCCTGGGCATGAAACAGCTGCAGGACGATCCATGGGATCTGGTGGCTGCGAAGTACCCACTGGAGTCCGTGCACAAAGGCCGCGTGACCAACATCACCGATTACGGTGCCTTTGTTGAGCTGGAGCCAGGTGTTGAAGGTCTGGTTCACGTTTCTGAAATGTCCTGGACCAAGAAGAACGTGCACCCCGGCAAGATCGTTTCCACCTCTCAGGAAGTGGACGTCATGGTGCTGGAAATCGACGGCGCCAAGCGTCGTGTTTCCCTTGGTCTCAAGCAGACCATGCGCAACCCATGGGAAGTGTTTGCAGAAACGCATCCAGAGGGCACCGAGGTCGAAGGCGAAGTCAAGAACATCACCGAATTCGGTCTGTTCATCGGCCTGCCAGGCGAGATCGACGGCATGGTTCACCTCTCCGACCTGTCCTGGGACGAGCGTGGCGAAGATGCGATCCAGAACTACCGCAAAGGCGACATGGTTTCGGCCGTTGTCTCCGAAGTGGATGTGGAAAAAGAGCGTATCTCCCTGTCCATCAAAGCGCTGGGTGGTGACAAATTCGCAGATGCGGTTGGCGGCGTGAAGCGCGGCTCTATCGTGACTGTTGAAGTGACCGCGATCGAAGACGGTGGCATCGAAGTGGAATATGAAGGCATGAAATCCTTCATCCGCCGCTCCGACCTGTCCCGTGACCGTGCAGAGCAGCGCCCAGAGCGTTTCTCCGTCAGCGACAAGATCGACGTGCGCGTCACCAACATCGACAGCAAGACCCGTCGTCTGGGCCTGTCGATCAAGGCACGCGAAATCGCAGAAGAAAAAGAAGCAGTGGAACAGTACGGGTCTTCCGACTCCGGCGCATCCCTCGGCGATATCCTGGGCGCAGCGCTCAAGGGCGACGAGTAAGATCACTCGATCTTTTGCTTTATGATTTGGGAAACCCCGCCAGCAATGGCGGGGTTTTTCTTTTTGTGGGTATCGCCCTGATCGCCCGATTGGCGCAGTTGTCATTATTTGCCAGGCGGCGAAGCCGACCAGCCCCCGACCCTCCCCACGGGAGGGGCTTCACCCCCACCCAGGGTCGGGGACTTGTCTATGCGCATGAGTTCAGGCGGTGTGGAGCCGCCGGTCGTTGTTCAAGCGCGGTGCCAGAGGTTTTCTGCCTCCGGCGCGCTTGTCTTTCAGCTTGGGCTTTCGTAATGCCGCGCGGCCTCTGCGCTGAGCGCCTTCATCGCGGCGCGGTAAGGGGCGGGGCCAAAGCTGATGCGTGCCACGCCCAGCGCCGCGAGCGGGGTGATGTCTGCGGTGACATCCAGACAGAGCACATTCACCGGTGCCTGCACATGGGCCACCATCCGTTTGATCAGCTCCGGATCAGTCAGTCCGGGCACAAACACACCGCTGGCCCCGGCCTCGACATAGGCCGCCACGCGCCGCGCGGCTTCGTCAAAATGCGCGGCATGGGTTTCCGGCGCGGCCTGCAAAAACACATCGGTGCGCGCGTTGATATACAGCGGCAAATCCTGCGCCTCGGCTGTGGCGCGGATCGCCTGAATGCGGGCCACTTGGGTTTGGAGCGGATGCAGCCCTTTGCCATCGGCCACCACACGGTCCTCAAAATTGAGCCCCACGGCCCCGGTGGCCAGCAGGCCCTTGATGTTTTCAGAAAGCGCCGCCGGGTCGGTGGCATAGCCGCCTTCAAAATCCACGCTCACCGGCAGCTCGGTGGTGGCAGTGATGCGTTTGGCGGTGTCAAACAGCGCGGTCATGGGCAGGTCTTCGCCATCGTTATAGCCCTGCGCCACCGCCACGGACCAGCTGCCGGTGGCCAGTGCGGGCGCACCGGCTTTGGCAATCGCGGCAGCGCTGCCTGCGTCCCAGCAATTGTAAAGCACAAGCGGCGTGCCCGGTTGGTGTAAGGCGGCAAAAGCCTCTGCGCGGGTTTCCTGTGTCATCCGTCCATCCTCATCGGTTGATACTGTTGTTCGATTTCGATCAATTTCTGTTTGCGCCAGAGCCCGCCACCATAGCCGGTGAGCGCCCCATCTGCGCCTAAGATGCGGTGGCAGGGCACCAGAATCGCCAGCTGGTTGGCCCCATTTGCGCGCGCGGCGGCACGGGTGGCGGTGGGGCGGGCAATGCTCTGCGCCAATTGGGCATAGGTGCGGGTTTCGCCTGCGGGAATAGCGCAAAGCGCATGCCAGACCTCTTTGGTGAAGGCGCTGCCGTGAAAGGCCATCGGCGTGTCAAAGCGGGCGCGGGTCCCGGCAAAAAATGCGGTGAGCTCCTGTTCCACCTGATCCGTCGGGCCGTAGCGGCCAAAGCCCAGATCGCCCTTGGCAAAGTCGCGCAGGCGGGACAACTCGCGGGGCAGGGCCTTGCGTTCCACAAACTCCAGCAGATGCAGATGGGAGGCGCTGGACACGGCAATCATATCGCCCAGCGGGGTGTTGAACCAATCCGCGCGCAGCAGACCGCCTTGTTTGAGCGCATTGGGCGCACAGCCAAGCAGACGGGCAAAGGCGGTGCGAAAGGCGGAGGCGCTTTCAAAGCTGGCGCTGTGCTGGGCGTCAATCACACGCTCGCCCTGGCGCAGCACCTCAAAGCCCTCGCGCAGGCGGCGCTGGCGGGCCATTTCCAGGAAGGTCATGCCGAACTGACGTTTGAATGACCGGCGCACGGTGGACAAATCAAAGCCCATCTGGGTGATATGTCGCTCTGACCAGCGGATGTCTGGCCGTTCATCCAGCGCCTGCAAAAGCGCGGCGATGGCGGGGTCCGCCTCGGCTGCCGGAGCGAGGGGATGACAGCGTTTGCAGGCGCGATAGCCGCCTTCGATACAGTCCCCGATGGTGGCCACGAAAGTACAGTTTTCTGATTTGGGTTTGCGGGCCGGGCAGGTGAGGCGGCAGAAGATGCCGGTGGTGCCGACACAGACATAGGCGCGCCCATCATAGGCGGGATCACGTGCAAGTAGTGCCGCATAAAGCGTGTCGTGGGAGGGGAGGTCAAACATCATGGGGCTACAGTAACGTGCCGCTGGGGCAGGTCAGCCGAAAATCAGGCGTCTATTCTAAAAAGATGGTGAGGTGATAGTCTGCGCATAGTGTGTGTGAAGGAGGATGCTGGCCCATGATTCAGATTGAGCGGTTGGACCATCTTGTGCTGACAGTGGCGAGTATAGACGCCACGGTGGCGTTTTACCGCGATGTGCTGGGCTTTGAGGAAGTGCGCTTTGGGGCAGGGCGCGTGGCGCTTTCCTTTGGACAGCAGAAAATCAACCTGCATGAGCTTGGGCACGAGTTTGAGCCCAAAGCGGTGCAGCCCACCCCTGGGTCGGCGGACCTCTGTCTGATCACGCGCACGCCGCTCAATGAGGTGGTGGCGCATCTGAGCCAATTGGGAATTTCGATCGAAGAGGGCCCTGTGCCGCGCACCGGGGCGATGGGGCCGATCACCTCGGTCTACCTGCGTGATCCGGATCAGAATCTGATCGAAGTTGCCACCTATGACTGACGTGGTGAAAGATGCGCTTTACGCAGATCCCCGTCTGGTCGCCGCATATGACTCAATCAATGCAGGCCGAGAAGATTTTGACTTCTACCAAAGTCATTTGCCGGCACCGCCCGCGCAGGTGCTGGATGTCGGCTGTGGCACTGGGCGATTTGCTCTTGAATTGGCTCAGATCGGCTATCAGGTCACAGGGTGTGATCCGGCGGCAGCGATGATTGCCCATGCGCAAAGGCAACCACAGGCGGAGGCCGTAAGTTGGCGGGTTGGCACGGTATCGGCCCTGCCGGATGAGGCGCGTTTTGATGCCGCCGTCATGACGGGACATGCGTTTCAATGCCTTCTCACGGATCAGGATGTACAGGCATTTTTCATGTCGCTAAATGCGCGGTTGAAGCTCAATGGCGTCTTGATGTTTGAAAGCCGAAATCCCCGCACCAGAGCGTGGAAGCGCTGGAAGCCAGCGTTTTCTGCACCCTCTGTCGAATTGGGAGAGGGGCAAACTGTTCAGGTAATACATGACGTTATTGCGCAGGAGCCGCCCTTTGTGACCTTTGAGGAGCGCTATATTTTCGCTCCGGGCGGAGGGGAGGCAGTTTCGCAATCAACTCTGCGTTTTGCCTCACACGATGACATTGTGCTGTTTGCGCAAGCGGCTGGATTTGAGTGTGTTGGGCTGTGGGGCGATTGGTCCGGGGGGAGCTATGACACGGCGCTAAGTCCGGAAATGATCTTCAAGTTTCGCCTCGCTCAGGGGTGAGAGAAAAAGGCCGGGCGATTGCCCGGCCTTTTTGATGGTGGTGCTTGTCGTGTTACCGGCCCCGGATACGGGGGTCGAGCGCGTCGCGCAGGCCGTCGCCGAGGTAGTTCACCGACAGCACGGTCAGCGAGATTGCCAGACCGGGCCAGAACACGCGCTCTGGGTAGTCTTGCAGATATTGTACCGCGTCATTGAGCAGGCGACCCCATGTCGGGAAGTCCGGCGGGAAGCCGAGGCCGAGGAAGGAGAGCGCGCTTTCGGTGATGATCGCATTGGCGATGCCAAGCGTTGCCGAGACCATGATGGGTGACAGCACATTGGGCAGGATGTGGCGGGTGATCATGTTCTTGTTGGACGTTCCGATGGAACGCGCCGCCAGAACAAACTCACGCTCTTTCAGCGACATCACATCGCCGCGCACAATCCGTGCGGTGGGCATCCAAGAGGTGATGCCAATCGCCACAACGATCAGGATGAAGATCCCGCGCTCCGGCCCAACTGCGGAGGAGAGCGGCTCACGGAAGAGCATCATCATCACCAGCAGAAGCGGCAGGATCGGCAGCGCCAGAAACAGATCGGTCAGGCGCATCAGCGGGCCGTCGAGCTTCTTAAAGTAGCCCGCCATGATGCCTACAAAGCTGCCCAGCCCCAGTGCCAGAAGCATGGCGGTGAGGCCAACGGCAATGGAGGTCTGCCCCCCGGCCATCATCCGTGCCAGCGTATCGCGCCCCAGTTGGTCTGTGCCAAAGGGATGCGCGAGGCTGGGCCCCTGATTGCGGGAGCGGATGTCGATGTAAGTCGCATCATAAGGCCACAGCCATGGCCCAATGAAGACGCCAAACACGATCACAATGAAGATGATGCCGCCCAAGAGCGCGCCTTTGTGCGCCTTGAACTGGTGCCAGACATCCACCCATTGAGACCGCTCTGGGGTGGTCGGTTCGGTGTTGGTGGTATCAGTCATAGCGGATCCTCGGATCAAGAATGCCGTAGAGCACATCTGCGATCAGGTTGAAGAAAACGATCAGGAAGGCGAACATGAAGGTCAGCGTCTGCACGGTGGGCAGGTCGTTGGCCTGAATGGCGCCAATCAGCTGCGCCCCGATGCCGTTCACAGAGAAGACCTGTTCGGTGATGATGGCGCCGCCAAAGATGGCTGGCAGACCCAGCGCGATCACGGTCACCACAGGGATCATCGAGTTGCGCAGCACATGCACCATCACCACAACGCGCTCGCTCAGGCCCTTGGCACGTGCGGTGCGCACATAATCCTGATTGAGGTTGTCCAGCATTGAGGCGCGCATATAGCGGCTGATCTGGGCGGTGGTTTGAAGGGCAAGCACCATCACTGGCATGATCATCTGGCGCAGCTGCTTCACGAAGCTTTCCCAATCCACAACTTCATGTGTGGTGTCATAGATGAAAGGGAACCAGCCAAGGTTCACCGAGAAGATCACGATGATCAGCGGGCCGGTGAAAAATGGCGGGATGGAGTAGCCGATCATGGTGATGAAGGTACCGGCCTGATCGAAGATCGAATATTGCTTATAGGCAGAGTAGATGCCGATCGGCAGGGCAATCAGAATGCCCACGATGTAGGACATGCCCACAACCCAAAGCGTCTGTGGCAGGCGTTCCACCACGACATCCATCACCGGAGAGCGGGTCTGCCAGCTGATGATGCGCAGCTTGCCTTCGGAGAAGGTGGTGCCAAACATGTGGTCAAACAGCACCTGTGGCTCAACCCAGAAGAATTGCACCAGCCATTTGTAGAACCGGATATAGCCGGGCTCGCCAAGGCCAAGGGCCAGGCGCATCTTTTCTTTGACTTCGGGAGGAACGGTCAGGGGAACCTGTGCCATCGGATCGCCCGGCGCAAGCTCGAGCAGAAGGAATATCACAAGGGATATGAAAAGGAGCGTCGGGATCGCAAGGATCAGACGTCGTATGGTGAAGGTCAGCATCGGAGCGCCTTTGTGCGTCTGTTTTTGTTGTTGAGCCTCACGCAGCGACCTGCCCGTGTGTGGCCAATAAAGAGTGAGGGCGAGCCGTGGCCCGCCCTCTCAGACCGCGTCTTACTTGACGCGATGCCAGTCTGCAATGTTCCACAGCTCGGAGTCCCATGTGTTCAGGACAACGCCACCGAGGGAGTTTGCATGTGCGGAGACGCGACCACGGTGCACCAGCGGAACGATGGTGAAGCTTTCGTTGGTCAGCATGTCGTTCATCTTCTTGGCGATTTCGCCGCGCTTCTCGATGTCACCGGTGCGGGCCAGCTCGTCGATCAGTGCGTCATACGCCGGATCACAGAAGCGGTTGATGTTCTCACCCTGCCACTGGCTGTCAGGCTTTGGCTCGCCGCCACAACGGTAGGCCGCCAGATACTGCTGAGGGTCGGTGCCGTTGAAGGTGTTGGCGTACATTTCCACGTCTGCGTAGAACTTCTGGAAGGTGTCAGGGGAGCCTGGGTCACCACCAAAGAACACGGATGCGGACAGGTTGCGCAGTTCGGTTTCAACACCGATCTCGCTCCACCACTGTTTGATCAGCGCCTGGAAGTCCTGACGCACAGCGTTGGTGGAGGTCTGGTACAGGATGGACAGTTTCACGCCATCTTTGGCGCGGATGCCGTCGCCACCTTTGACCCAGCCCGCTTCATCCAGAAGCGCGTTTGCGCCTGCGATGTCTTGGGTGAAGCAGTCGGTGTTGCCGGATGCGTAGTTCACAGGCACTGGCACCAGATCACAGGTCACTTTACCCGCTTTGCCATAGCCGATTTCCACCAGCAGCTCGCGGTCAATCGCCATGGACAGCGCTTTACGCACGTTGATGTCAGACAGGAACGGGTGTGGATGCGCAACGGTGGCACGCTCACCTTCTGGCAGGTCAGAAGATGGGTTGGTCATGTTCATTTCCAGACGCTCAACCAGCGGGCCGAAGCCTGCGATGGCCACGCCTTTGCCGCCTTCTTCCATCTTGGCAATCACATCGGGTGCCAGCTGGAGGTTCCAAGCGTAGTCAAATTCACCGGTTTCCAGAACCGCACGGCCCGCGCCGGTTGCGTCTCCGCCCCCTTTGAAGGTCACGGTCGCGAAGGCAGGCTTGGCTGCGTCACGGTAGTTCGGGTTGGCTTCGTACTGGATCACGTCGTTTGTTTTGAATTCGCTCACAACAAACGGACCGGTGCCGATTGGGCCAAAGTTCTCAGCGGTGCACTCAGGTGCTTTGGCACCCATGCAGTTCTCAAACTGAGCTTTCTGCAGGATTGGGGACTGACCGCCCACAAATGGGCCGTATGGGTTTGGCTTGGACTGGTTGAAGGTCACTTTGACAGTTTGTTCGTCCAGTGCTTCGATGGTTTCCACGCCGTCAAAGAATGCCGCCTGTGCGCAGCCGCCTTCGGGGTGCATGCAGTATTCACCGGTGAAGACAACGTCGGCGGAGGTCACTGCAGAGCCATCAGACCACACCATGCCGTCCGCAATGGTCCAGGTGATGGATTTCAGGTCCTCGGAAACGCCACCGTTGGCCACGGTTGGGATTTCTTTGGCCAGATACGGCACCATTTTGCCGGTCTCGTCATAGCGGGCCAGAGGTTCGATGGTCAGCGAAGCAGCCTCGATGTCTTTGGTGCCCGAAGACAGATATGGGTTCAAAATCGACGGCGCCTGCCAATAGATAATGTTCACGTGGCCGTCCGAACCGCGCTCTGCCATGGCCGCCGGGGCCATCACAAATGCTGCTGCGGCGCCAAGCATCAAAGTCTTTGCTTTCATGTCTCACTCCATGTTGTGCATGTTTCCATGCGTATTCAGATGGTTTCACGTCCACCCGGATTTTGTTGTCATACATGGGAAGTCGGGCAGCGAATCGCTCACAACCCGTGCACAAAAATGTGTCGTACTCCCCTCCGACTGACGGCATCACAGACCACCCGGTCAAAAATTGCAAGGGGCCTTTGCGTGTCAGGCGACGAAACCGAAGCCGGCTGGTACCCATCGGTTTGACCTTGAAAGGTTGCGGCGATAGCGTCATCGCTGAGGGGAAAACAATAAGATTAGGGGAGTAACCCGGATGCTAGACAACGCCATTGCCTCAATTGAGAACCTACGGGTCGAGTTCCAGACCAAAGATGGACCTGTGGTGGGCGTGGAGGATGTGTCCTTCAAGATCAATCCGGGTGAAACCGTTTGTATTGTTGGGGAATCCGGCTCCGGTAAGTCGGTTTCCAGCCTGTCTCTGATGCGTCTTGTCGAGTATGGCGGCGGCGATATTGCGGGCGGTCGTTTGCTGTTTGATCGCAAAGATAGCGGCGAGATGGATCTCGCGCAGGTGGATAAAAATCTGATGCGCACGATTCGCGGCAATGAGATCGGCATGATCTTCCAAGAGCCGATGACGGCGCTCAATCCGGTGTTCACTGTGGGACGTCAGCTGACCGAAGGGCTGCGGCTGCACAAAAAATTGTCAAAGAGTGATGCAGAAGCGCGCGCATTGGAACTTTTGCGCGAAGTCCGGATCCCTGAACCGGAGCGGCGGCTGAAACAATACCCCCACGAACTCTCTGGCGGCATGCGTCAGCGTGTGGTGATTGCCATGGCCATGGCTTGTGAACCGCGGCTTTTGATTGCGGATGAGCCGACCACAGCCTTGGATGTGACCATTCAGGCGGAGATCCTCGCGCTTATGGATCGCCTCAAACGCGAGACGGGCACGGCGGTGATGTTCATCACCCACGATATGGCGGTTGTCGCGCAGATGGCGGACCGTGTGGTGGTGATGTTCCGCGGCAATAAGGTCGAAGAGGGCACCGTCGAGGAGATCTTTGAAAACCCGCAGCACGACTATACCAAAGCCTTGCTGGCGGCCGTGCCGAAACTGGGCGAGATGACAGGCACCGATGTGCCAAGCCCGATGAAGCTGTTTGGCGACACCTCCCACAGCACCGATCCGATCCCGGGCACCGATGAGCCGATCCTTGAGGTGAAAAACCTTGTGACGCGCTTCCCTGTGAAGGGCGGTTTGATGCGGCGCACCGTGGCCAATGTGCATGCCGTAGAAGATGTGTCTTTCACTGTGAACAAGGGGCAGACCTTGTCGCTGGTTGGGGAATCCGGCTGTGGCAAATCCACAGCGGGCCGGTCCTTGCTGCGTCTTGTGGAGCCGACCTCAGGCTCTGTGCAGTTTGATGGCAAAGATATCATCTCGCTGAATGCCAAGGATATGCATGCTGCCCGCCAAGACATGCAGATGATCTTCCAAGATCCCTTTGCTTCCTTGAACCCGCAGATGATGTTGCAGGATCAGGTGGCAGAGCCCATGCGCAATTACGGCACCCATTCGGGCAGCGCCTTGATGGAGCGCGTTGCCATGCTGTTTGATCGCGTGGAGCTGCCACGCAGCTTCATGCGCCGCTATCCGCATGAAATGTCCGGTGGTCAGCGTCAGCGGATTGCCATCGCCCGTGCTCTTGCGCTGAACCCCAAGCTGATCGTGGCCGATGAGGCCGTGTCGGCGCTGGATGTGTCGGTGCAGGCGCAGGTGCTCAATCTGATGATGGAGCTGCAGGCAGAGCTGGGCATTTCTTACGTATTCATCAGCCATGATATGGCCGTTGTGGAACGGGTGAGCCATTATGTCGGTGTCATGTATCTGGGACGGATTGTGGAGATTGGTCCGCGCCGCGCGGTGTTTGAAAATCCGCAGCACCCCTATACACAGGCGTTGATGAAAGCGGTGCCCATCGCCGATCCGCGCCGGCGCAAGTCTGAGAAAGATCTCAACTTCAAGCCGATCCCAAGCCCGATCCATCCTGTGGGCTATGAGGCTGCACCGTCGGAGTACAAAGAGGTTGGGCCGGGCCATCAGGTTCTGATCACCGACAGCGGATATTGATCTGATGACAGACAGATTGAGCCCACGGGCGATTTTGGAAAAGCTGGTCTCCTTTCCGACGGTGTCCAGCGACACAAATCTGCCGCTGATTGATTGGGTGGAAGGCTATCTGAAGAGCCATGGCATTGCGGCCCATCGCCACCCGCATGAGAGTGATCCCGCCAAGGCGGCGGTGTTTGCCCATGTGGGGCCAGAGGTTGAAGGCGCAGTGGTGCTGTCGGGCCATACGGATGTGGTGCCCGTGGAAGGGCAGCCGTGGTCGACGGATCCTTTTGAGGTGGTCGAGAAAGACGGCAAGCTCTTTGGCCGCGGCACCTGTGATATGAAAGGCTTTGATGCGCTTGCGATCTGGGCTGTGGTTGAGGCGCATTACGCTGAGGTGACGCGGCCGTTGCAACTGGCTTTGTCTTATGACGAGGAAATTGGCTGTACCGGCGCTGCGCCGCTGATTGAGAGCATGCAGGCACAGTTTCCCAAAGCGGATGTGGTGATTGTGGGGGAGCCGACCATGATGGGTGCGGTGACCGGTCACAAGGGCGGTATCGGCTTTCATGTGCATGTGAAAGGCTTTGAGGTGCACAGCTCGCTGATGCACACAGGTGTGAATGCGATCATGTATGGGGCCAAGCTGATTGCCTGGGCCAATGAGATGAACGCGCAGAACAGTGCGCAGGAGCCTGAGGCGTCAGTGGCCGATTTTGTGCCACCATGGAGCACTCTGCACGTGGGCACCATTCAGGGCGGGACCGCGCATAACATCACCGCATTGGATTGCCAGTTTGATTTGACCTTCCGTCTTCTGCCCGGTGAAAGCGCTGATGTCTGGGTGGCGCGCACCAAAGCCAAAGTGGCCGAGATTGAAGCAGAGATGCAGGCGGTTGTGCCGGGCACTTATATCCAGATGGATGAGGTGTTTTCCCTGCCGGGTGTGGTGCCAGAGGTGGATGGGGCTGCGGAGGCGCTGGTGCGGCGGCTGACAGGGGACAATGCAAGCCATGTTGTCAGCTATGGCACCGAAGGCGGGCATTTCCAAAGTGCAGGCTATTCCACTGTGATCTGCGGCCCCGGTGACATCGCGCAGGCGCATCAGCCCGATGAGTTTCTGTCGGTTGCGCAGTTTGAGGCGGGGCAGCGGTTTATGCAGAAGCTTCTGGAGGCGTGCCGCTGAGCGGGGCGGTCTCTTTCAAATCGGCGTTAATGCCCCTCTAATTTTAACCAATACTTCAAAAAGCCGCCCGCCGGGGCGGCTAAAGGCTTGGCCTGCTGTATACCTGTTGCTAACGTCGGTGCCGTATCGAGTTTCAGGAAACACATGCGGCATACACTTCCGATAGCACCCCAGTTCTATGTGACGGCTCCGCAACCCTGTCCTTATCTGGATGGGCGTATGGAGCGTAAGCTCTTCACGGCCTTGCAGGGCGATAATGCCACGGCACTCAACGACGCGCTGTCGCAGCAGGGATTTCGCCGGTCCCAGAATGTGCTCTATCGCCCGTCTTGTACCGATTGCAATGCCTGCCTGTCGGCGCGCATTGATGTGTCGCGCTTCAAACCCACCAAGAGCCAGCGCCGGGCTGCGCGGCGCAATACGCATCTTGTGCGGCGCGCGACATCGCCCTGGGCCACAGAAGAGCAGTTTGATCTGTTCCGGCGCTATCTGGACAGCCGTCATGCGGATGGTGGCATGGCGGATATGGATGTGTTTGAATTTGCGGCGATGATCGAGGAAACCCCCATTCGCAGCCGGGTGGTGGAGTATACTGACCGTGACAGCGAGCAGCTCACCGGGGTCTGTTTGACTGATATGCTCGAAGATGGGTTGAGCATGGTCTATTCCTTTTATGACCCTGCATATGTGCGCAGTTCGCTGGGCACATATCTCATTCTAGACCACATCGAGATCGCGCGGGAGGCCGGGCTGCCCTATGTCTATCTGGGCTATTGGGTGCCGGGCAGTGCGAAGATGGGCTATAAGGCCAAGTTTTCCGGGCTTGAGATCTATTTCGGGGGGGGCTGGCAGCCGATGCGGGACCCGGAAGAATTCGCCGAACAGCACCACCCGCTGGCCACACCGCCGATTGCAGAACAAGTGGCCAATATCTCTCTGCCTGACTTGCGGGCGGGCAAGTATTGATCGCGCGTTCCCTCATGCGGTGATGTTTGGGGGTGTGCGCGGTTTTACGTGCTTCGGAGTGCATCTGGCACGGCTTCTTGCTTGCTCTGGGTTTTTTAGCGGCATCAGAGCGAAGCTGAGGATTGCTTTGCCTATGTCCTGTCCGGTGAGGTTTGGCTGATTGAAGATCGGAAGACGCTTTTGCGTGTGCGAGAGGCTGCCAGTTGGCGGGCAGGCGCCCCGGTCGGCCATCGTTTTGACAATCCCTCATAGGAAGAGGCTGGATCACTCACACGGCACCAAACTGATATAAAAAAACGCGGCGCCCGGAGGCACCGCGTTCCACGTTCCGGCAGGGCCGGGATGTGTTTATGCTTCTGCGGCCTCTTCGCCTTCACCCTCTTCGTCGTCGCCAGCAGAGCGCAGGCCTGACGGAGCGGAGAGGTTGGCGATCACGAAGTCGCGGTCGATGGTTGGCTTCGCACCTGCTGGCAGGTCGATCTGGCTGATGGTGATCACATCGCCGATGTCTTTGCCGGTCAGGTCCACAACGATCTTCTCAGGGATGTCACCTGCAGTCACGTTCAGCTCAACTTCTGGACGTACGATGGTCAGGACGCCACCTTTTTTGATGCCAGGTGCCGCTTCTTCGTTTTCAAAGTCAACGTGGATGAACAGGTTGATTTTGGATGTGCGACGCAGGCGCAGCAGGTCGATGTGGGTCGGAAGGTCTTTCACGGTGTCACGCTGAACACCGCGGCAGATCACGCGCACGTCTTCCTGGCCTTCAACTTTCAGGTTGAAGAGTGTGGACAGGAAGCGGCCTTCTTTCAGCTTCTTAAACAGAACGTTGAAAGGGATCTGGATTGCGAAAGGCTCACCTTCGCCACCATAAACAACACCAGGAACGTACCCGTCGCGACGCGCTTGACGAGCGGCGCCCTTGCCTGTCCCCGTGCGTACTTCGGCGTTCAGATCAGGAATTTGACCAGCCATTTTGAATTCTCCATATGCATAGGCGGGGTTCCTCCAAGGCTGTAACCCCGCGTGAAGCCGCGCCTATAGCGCGCTTTGGCCTAAATGCAAAGGGGATTCGCGGCTATGGGCCTTGAAATTCCCGCAAAACGCCCCCGGCCTGCATCACCCGATCATAAAGCGCGAAATCCGCAGGGCGGGCGGCGCGAAACTTCTCCGCCACTTCTGGTGACACGGGCGCGTCTACATCTGGTGACACATTTTTCTGTTGCGGTACGATGGGGCGTCCGAAGCGCTCCAGCAGAAAGGCCTGCAGGAGATCCTGATGTTCATAGGCAAACAGGTGATGTACGGGCACATCGCCCACGCCCAGAGACAGGAAGGAGGCCTGAGAGCCAATGCCCGCGGGTTTTGAAGGGGTATCGCTTATGGCATCAAGTAAGAAGTCATCAAAGCTGATGCCGCCGTGGCAGGCCGGATTACTGGGCGCCATGCGGTGTGGGCTGCGGTATTTGTACCAGCTGCGCGCGTGATCAATCGGATCGCGCACAACGGCCATGCGTTCTGGCGTTAGCCCGTAGGTCTCTTTGAGGAACGGGGCCATCTTGGCATGATATTTTCCGATGGTCATATGTTTCACGCGTTTGGTGAAAATCACATCTGCACGCGGGCGTAGGGCCAGTTCATAGGCGGTGGATCCGGTTTTCGGCACCGATAGGAACGCCAAATTCTGTTTGAAAAAGACCAACATATGCTCAAAACTTCTTGCCCGGCACGTTTATGGCGCACCGGGCAAGCGAATGTCAAAGCGATTGCATCAAAGCGGGCGGCGGCCTCAGCTCTGCCAGCGGCCCTCGAAGTTTTCCGGGATCATCAGGATATCCCGGTCGACCTCGGAAAGAGTGCGTTTGCCACAGAGCGCCATGGAGACATCGAGCTCCTTGTGGATCACTTCCAGCGCCTTGGTCACGCCAGCTTCACCCATGGCCCCCAGACCATAGACAAAGGCGCGCCCGATGTAAGTGCCACTGGCGCCCATCGCCACAGCTTTGAGCACGTCCTGACCAGAGCGGATGCCGCTGTCCAGATGCACTTCGACCTGATCGCCAACGGCTTCCAGAATAGACGGGAGCGCGCGGATTGAGCTTTGCGCCCCATCCAACTGGCGGCCGCCGTGGTTGGAAACGATGATGGCATCAGCCCCGACCTTGAGCGCCATACGGGCATCATCGGCATCCAGAATGCCCTTCAGGATGACTTTGCCGCCCCATTGTTCCTTGATCTTTGCGATCTTGTCCCAATCCAGAGAGGGGTCAAAGCTCTGTGCTGTCCATGCGCCCAGATCGGCCGTGTCGGTCACGCCTTTCACATGGCCCACGATATTGCCGAAGTTGCGCCGTTTCGCACCCAGCATGCCAATGCCCCAGCGCCATTTGGTCATCAGGTTGGCAATGGTGGAGGGAGTCAGTTTGGGTGGGGCAGAGAGGCCGTTTTTCAGATCTTTATGACGCTGACCAAGGATTTGAAGATCGAGCGTGATCACAAGCGCAGAACATTTGGCGTCTTTGGCGCGCTGGATCAGCCGCGAGACAAAATCCTCGTCCGTCATGGTGTAGAGCTGAAACCAGAACGGTTTGGTGGTGGCTTCGGCGACCTCTTCGATCGAGTTGATCGACATGGTCGACAGCGTGAAGGGCACGCCGAATTTTTCCGCAGCACGCGCGGCTTTGATTTCGCCATCGGCATGTTGCATGCCGGTCAACCCGACGGGGGCGAGTGCGACGGGCATGGCCACATCTTCCCCGATCATCTGGGTTTTGGTGCTGCGCCCGGACATATCCACCGCCACACGCTGACGCAGATAGATGTCTTCGAAATCCGAGGTGTTTTCACGGAAGGTTTTCTCCGTCCAACTGCCGGATTCCGCATAGTCATAAAACATGCGTGGTGCGCGGCGTCGGTGCAGACGCTTGAGATCTTCGATGCAGGTGATGACGGGCATGAGCTTCTGAAACTCCCTCTATTGGTAAGGGTTCCTTACCAATATGCGCTATTTTCTGCAATCCCTTTATTCATTAAGGGTTTGTTTACCATTTGTGCGCAACTTGTTCCTGTTGTGTGTTAAATGGTGTTGCGGAGGTCCGCATGAAGGGCGTTGTGTTCGTCGAATTGATCCATATGGCCGAATCCGTCATGGGCGAGACGGCTGTGGATCACATCCTCGATAAGATTGAGTTGCAGAGCGATGGCGCCTTCAGCGCGGTTGGCAATTACCCCTGTTCGGAGCTGCTGCGCATTGTGGAGGCGTTTGGAGCCGAACTGAATGCGCCAGTGGAGGCCCTGCATGTGCAGTTTGGCCATTGGATGTTTGCCCGATTTGTGCAGGGCTACCCGATCTTTTTTGAAGGCAAACCGGATGGGTTTGCCATGTTGGAATCCATTGAGGATGAGGTGCATGTGGAGGTGCGCAAGCTCTATCCAGAGGTGGAGCTACCACGGTTTACCACGCAGAGGCAGGGGCCTGACAGTCTACGGATGGTGTATTCCAGCGAGCGCCCGTTGCAGCACTTCTGTCGGGGGCTGATTGAGGCCTGTATGGCGCATTTTAACCATCAGGCGACCTTGCAGATGACCGATCACTCTGCGGAGGGGCGCTGCACTGCGGAGTTCCTGATACAGAAAGCCGCCTGATGTATTTGCGTAAACCCAGCAATGTGGCCGCTGCCGCTCCTGACAGTACGGAGCCTGACGCCCCGCCATCTGACGGGGTGTCGCGGCGGCGGTATGAGCGCGAACGCATGGCGCGGGAGCAGGCCGAGGCCCTGCTGGAGGCCAAGAGCCGGGAGCTTTATGAGGCCAATCAACGTTTGCAGGGCTTGCTGGGGTCGTTGGAAGAAGCGGTGAAAGAACGTACGCGCGAGTTGGATCAGGCACGGGTTGCCGCCGAGTCTGCCAATGAGGCAAAATCTGTATTTCTCGCCTCCATGAGTCATGAAATCCGCACACCGCTCAACGGGATTTTGGGCATGGCGCAAGCGCTTGCGGACAGTGGGTTGAGTGCGGATCAGAACAAGCTGGTGCGGCTCTTGCAGGATAGTGGAGGGCTGTTGCTCTCCATCATCAATGACGTGCTCGATATCTCCAAGATTGAGGCGGGAAAGCTTGAATTTGAGCTGGTGCCCTATCGGATGCGTGATCTTGTGGCGCAAATGCAGCAGCACTACGCGTTTCGGGCACAGGTCAAGGGGCTGGCGTTTGAGGCGGTGTTGTCTCCGCAGGCGGATGTTACGGTGCTGGCGGACCCGACCCGGGTCATGCAGGTGGCGGGGAACCTTCTGTCTAATGCCATCAAATTTACCCAGAAGGGGGGCGTGCGGCTATTGGTGGATTTCACGCCTCAGAAAGAGGGGGCTGCAGTATTGTCGGTCACTGTGTCTGATACCGGACCGGGCATCGCCAAGGCGCAGCAGCCGCGCCTGTTTCAGCGGTTCAATCAGGCCAACGCCAGTGTGCGCCGCATCCATGGCGGCACCGGGCTGGGCCTCGCGATCTCCCGCCACATCTGTGAAACAATGGGGGGTGAAATTGTGGTGCGCAGTGACCTGGGGGAGGGCGCAGAGTTTCAGGCCAATATGGCGGTGGAACTGGTGGTTGATGCGGCTGCTGTTGAGGGGGCGGAAGGGACGCAGCTACACGCCGCCAGCTTGCGTGGGCTCAATGTGCTGGCGGCAGAGGACAACCGCACCAATCAGATTGTGCTGCGACACATGCTGAAGAACGCAGGGGTGTCCTTGACCGTTGTGGCGGATGGGCAGGAAGCGGTGCAGGCCTGGTTGGGGGGCGGCTATGATATGATCCTGATGGACATCAATATGCCGGGGATGGATGGGCTTGAGGCCACGCGCATCATTCGCGGACTGGAGCATCAGAACATGCTGGAGCCCATCCCCATTCTCGCGGTGAGTGCGAATGCCATGGTGCATCAGGTGGCCGATTATCTGAACGGCGGCATGAGTGGCCATGTGGCCAAACCGATCAGCCGGGGCAGTCTGGTTGAGGCGATGCAGGGGGCTTTGCAGGCGACGCCGCGATTTGCATGACGTCGGCGGAACAAGTCCGAACGACATAAAAATGCGCTGTGCCGTTGGCGGGGGGCGTTGGTGCTATCTTGGGGCGAGGAGGTTGAGACCCTCAGTCTCGCGGTCAGATCGTGTCTACTTTGCCAGATCCGGAGTAGGCCGCAACAATATGGGCATCGGCGGCCTCTTGCAGCTTGGTGATTTCCTGCATCTGATCCTCTGACAAGAGAGGTTGCTGCGGCGCCTGTGCAATGGCTGCGAGGGCTTTGTCTCGCGCCACGTCAAAGGCCGCTTTGCGCCCTGAGGCCTCATAGTCGTCCCGCCCCATGCGCTGAAACACATCCGGTGTCAGTTGATCTCGGCAGCTGGCAACGGTGTGATCACTGTCTAGAAAATGGCCTCCAACCGGCACCTGCCGCATTTCGTCAAAGTTCAGGGCCGCGTCACTTACATCTGGCACCCTCAGGAAGCGCCGCGTCATGGCGCCGATTTCATTGTCCAGCACCGCCTGCACCGGGCAGAACACGGTGGCACATTCAAGCTGTCCCACGCCGCCCAGCACGTCGGCACCAGAAAGGGCTACGGTCTGCATCAGCATGGCGCGTTCCGCCATGGATTGATGATCGCTGTCAGGCGTGTCCGAGCCGGATCCATAGGTATGCGCCATCAGGCCAAACCCTTGTTTTACAAGTTGAATAGAGAGGGAGGCCGCTTGCATGGCCTCCACAGAAGATTGCAGCGCGCTGCCGGTGCGCATGTCCAGCGCAAACATCAGCGGCGTGGCAATCACCGGCAGGTTCGGAGACAGCACATGTGCCATGGTGACCATGCCCACCACTTCGGCAACTGCCATCAGCGCGAGTGCCGCAGGAGACAGGGGCGCGGTGCCCCCGGCGCTGGGCAGGGAACAGGCATGCACGGGCACCCCAAATTTGCCACAGGCGATGATCACCTCTGTGTCCATGTGTTTGAATTCCAGAGGGGAGAAGGAACAGGTGATGGTGGAGGTCGAGGGGCGCTGGCGCAGCGCGTCTTCGCCACCCGCAGCGATGGCGGCGATGTTCAGGAGATAGTCGATGTTCTCCTTCTGATAGGGCTGCATCCACATGTGTTTTTGGGTGTGAGCCGTCATCGTGGCATAGGCGTGAATGTCGGCGGTGACTTCGGGCACGCCATGCACAAAGGGATGGGCAATGAAGCCGACCTGATCAAGCGTATTGGCCACGGCGACGATTTCCTGCACCGCCGCTAGGTCCATGTTGCGATAGCTGGCATCGCGTGGATCCACATACCCGTGGGCGCCTGTGCCGGTGCGCAGGATGAACCCGGCATCGCGGCGCGGCAGGCTCATGTCATAGGCCTCAGACTTGCCAAACAACTGGCAGGATTTTGGGGTGGCCTGCAGCGCTTCCAAGACCAGCGCGCGCGGCATTTTTATGCGGCCTGCGCTGCTGCCTTCGGTGGCACCTGCCGCCAGAAGCGCGGCCTGTGCCGCCGGATGAACGACCATTACGCCATAGTCCGCCAGCAGATCCAGCACCCGGTTTTGCATCACCTGCATGCGGTCGCTGTCCAGAAAGCCGAAATGTGCGCGCGGGCCGATCACATGTTCCAGAGAGAAGGCGTCGGCAGAGGCGCGGCTGACAGGAGGGGCGCTGCGCCCGCGCCGTTTTCGCCGGCTGGGGTTGCGCACCGTTGGTTTCTCGTCTGTGGCGTGGTCGTGGCTGTCTGAGGTCATATCGGGCCCTTTGGATCGCGTTCACACAGGGCACACTCACGGTCTGCCGACTTGCGAAGTGAGTTTATAGCAATGGGCAGAGCCCCCGCCAGCGCTCACGTTGCGACAAAAGGTCAGGCCAAGATATCAGACGCGGTGGGCCCCATCGGCCAGAGACTTCACAAAGCTGAGGACCTCATCCACGGATTTGCCCGCGCCAATCTGACCCACGATGGCTGACCCAACCACGGCCCCATCGGCCACAGAGGCGATGTTTTGTGCCTTTTCCGGGGTGTTGATGCCAAAGCCCACGATCACCGGCAGATCTGTGCTGGCCTTGATGCGCGCCACTTCGGGGCCAACATCGGTGGCTTCGGCTTCGGCCGCACCGGTGATGCCAGTGATGGAGACATAGTAGACAAAGCCGGAGGTGTTTTGCAGCACTTTGGGCAGGCGTTTGTCGTCGGTGGTGGGCGTGGCCAGACGGATGAAGTTCATGCCAGCGGCCTGTGCCGGGATGCAAAGTTCACTGTCTTCTTCCGGGGGCAGGTCGACCACGATCAGGCCGTCGATGCCAGCGGATTTGGCATCCGCGAGGAAATTATCCACCCCGCGCGAGTAGATCGGGTTGTAATAGCCCATCAAGACAATCGGGGTTGTGTCATCCGTCTTGCGGAATTCTGTCGCCAGATCGAGGGTTCTCTGCAGGGTCATGCCGCCATCAAGCGCGCGCTGGCCCGCCAGTTGGATGGTGGGGCCATCGGCCATCGGATCGGTGAACGGCAGGCCCAGCTCGATGATGTCTACACCTGCTGCTGGCAGGCCTTTGACGATTTCCAGCGAGGTTTCATAGTCGGGATCCCCGGCCATCACATAAGACACGAAGGCCTTTTTGCCTGCGGCAGTCAGTTCGGCGAATTTGGCGTCGATACGAGTCATGCGGATCCCTCAGTTTTAGGTGACAGCAGATGTGCCCAAAACTGAGGGGGAAATCAATCCTTGCTGGGCGGCAGGATACGCACCGTGCGTCAGAAGCTGTGATGATAGCGCAGGCTCAGCTTGTTGACGCCGGGATTGGTGGAACTCAGCCCGCCATTGGATTTGTGGCTGAGTTCCAGCGAGACGGCAGAACTCTCTCCGACATAACGGCCCACGGCAAGGGCGCTGCGGAACTCCAGTGTTTGTCCCAGATCGTTGAGGGAGACGCCTTCAAAGAACAGGCCGGGGCGGAAGCTGCCTTCCAGAAACCAGTCGTTTTGCAAGCTGTAGCGGCTCAGGACGCCAAAGCCGACAAAAACATCACTTTCATTATCCACCGTCAGGATTCCGCCAAAATGGTGGTCCCACCGCTCGGTACTTTTGAAAGGGGTCGCTGTGTATTCCAGTTGCAATGTGGCCGCATCCAGTGCCGACCCATCAGAAAAATCCGAGAAGCCGAGCCCAACGACAACCTCCTGAGCGGAGGCCTGTGAAGTGAAAAGAAGCGTCGCACAAACCATGCAGAAGTTTTTCATGGCGTCTTGATCTTTCTTGGTTGGGTATTGAAAGCCATAGTTGCGTGCCCAAGGGGCGCTTTTCAATGGGGCACAAGATTCCGTGAACATCTGCCACAATTCGTGATGCGGAGCCGGTGTTGCCCTTATGCGATCTGGCGCAAAGCACTGTGCAACAGGGCACAGGCGACTTGCGCCGCGCCCAAACTCTGCATAAGAGCAGCACAAACATGTGACAGGAGGCCGGATATGGGTTTCAAAATGGGCATCGTCGGATTGCCGAACGTCGGCAAATCCACGCTTTTTAATGCACTGACCAAAACCGCTGCGGCGCAGGCGGCCAATTTTCCATTCTGCACCATTGAGCCAAATGTGGGCGAGGTGGGTGTGCCTGATGCGCGCCTGGACAAGCTGGCCGCGATTGCGCAGTCCAAACAGGTGATCCCGACCCGCATGACCTTTGTGGATATTGCCGGTCTGGTGAAAGGCGCCTCCAAGGGCGAAGGTCTGGGCAACCAATTTCTGGCCAATATCCGCGAAACCGATGCCATTGCCCATGTGCTGCGCTGTTTTGAAGATGGCGATGTGACCCATGTGGATGGTCGCGTTGATCCGGTTGCGGATGCAGAGACCATTGAAACCGAGCTGATGCTGGCGGATATTGAAAGCATCGAAAAACGTCTTCAGGGGCTGGTGCGCAAAGTGCGTGGTGGCGACAAAGAAGCGGTTCAACAAGAGCGCCTTTTGAAAGACGCGCTGGCCATGCTGGAAGACAGCAAACCTGCGCGTTTGGTTGAGGTGGATGAAGAAGACGCCAAAGCCTGGAAGATGTTGCAGCTCTTGACCACCAAGCCGATCCTTTACGTCTGTAACGTGGGCGAGAGCGAAGCGGCTGATGGCAACGCGCATTCTGCGGCTGTGGCTGAGATGGCCGCCAAACAGGGCAATAGCCATGTGATCATTTCTGCGCAGATCGAAGAAGAGATCAGCCAGTTGGAAGACGAAGAAGCAGAGATGTTCCTCAGTGAGATGGGGCTTGAAGAGGCCGGTCTCGATCGTTTGATCCGCGCGGGCTATGAGCTGTTGCAGCTGGAAACCTATTTCACGGTGGGCCCCAAGGAGGCGCGTGCCTGGACCATCCGCAAGGGCACCATGGCGCCGCAGGCGGCTGGTGTGATCCACGGCGACTTTGAAAAAGGGTTCATCCGCGCGGAAACCATTGCCTATGACGACTATATCGCCTGCGATGGTGAGAGTGGCGCCAAAGAGGCTGGCAAGATGCGTGCAGAAGGCAAGGGATATGAAGTGAAGGATGGCGATGTCATGCACTTCCTGTTCAACACCTAAATCCGCCTCTTAGATCAAAATTTTCAAACGCCCGCCGGTTTGCGCCGCGGGCGTTTTTCTGTGAATGGAAGTGCGTATTAAGAATGTGTTTCTTCTTAGGCGTGTGTTGTGCGTTGCCGATCAGGTGATGAAGAAATGACTCTCGGCGTGACCGTCTGCCCCAAATTGATGCAGAGTTTGCCTGTCTGATCCAAGGATTTCGCCCAAAAAACAAACACCAACGGCCAGTTGTGTTGATTTTTTGTGCGATTGCGCGGATTTCCGACAGCGCTGCGGTGCGGAAAATTGCCATGATGCGGCCCCTGTCAAAGGGTAAGGGCGCCAACCGCAGAACAGGACATCTGGGAAACGCAGAGCTGGGAAACGGGGGGTGTGTGACGGCCCACGAATTGGACCTCGAAGAGGCCGCCACACGGTTTGCAACACGAAGTTGCGGGGATCAGGTAACGGATGCACGCCCTTGGGCGCAAGCTCTTCTGTGGCCGCCCCGCCAGGAGAAAAGAATGACCTTTCTGAAATCCACGCTCGCCGGATCTCTGGTTTTTGCCTCACTCGCAGGCGCTGCTATGGCCGAGGACGACACCATCAAAGTGGGTGTGCTGCACTCCCTGTCCGGTACGATGGCGATCTCTGAAACCACGCTGAAAGACACCATGCTGATGCTGATTGATCAGCAGAATGCCAAGGGCGGCCTGCTGGGCAAACAGCTCGAAGCGGTGGTTGTAGACCCTGCCTCTGACTGGCCGCTGTTTGCGGAAAAAGCGCGCGAGCTGCTGACCGTGCATGAGGTGGACGTGATCTTTGGCAACTGGACATCCGTGTCCCGCAAATCCGTGCTGCCGGTGATTGAAGAGCTTAATGGCCTGCTGTTCTATCCGGTGCAGTATGAGGGCGAAGAAAGCTCTAAAAACGTGTTCTACACCGGTGCTGCGCCAAACCAGCAGGCGATCCCGGCCACCGACTATTTCCTGGATGAACTGGGTGTTGAGAAATTCGCGCTTCTGGGCACTGACTATGTGTACCCGCGTACCACCAACAACATTCTGGAAAGCTATCTGAAGGGCAAAGGCATTGCCGATGAGGATATCTTTGTAAACTACACCCCGTTTGGCCACTCTGAC
Source organism: Shimia marina (assembly GCF_001458175.1). GTDB lineage: Bacteria > Pseudomonadota > Alphaproteobacteria > Rhodobacterales > Rhodobacteraceae > Shimia > Shimia marina. Next base: position 182,239 of record NZ_CYPW01000001.1, on the reverse strand, counting down.
TGGTCCAAGATCGTGGCCGATGTTGTGGCGCTGGGCGCGGACGGCAAGAAGGTTGGCGTGATCTCCACCATCAACGGCGACGCCAACATTGGTTTTTACAAAGAGCTGGCGGCGGCTGGCATCTCTGCGGATGACATTCCGGTTGTGGCCTTCTCCGTGGGTGAAGAAGAGCTGGCTGGTCTGGACACCTCCAACCTCGTGGGCCACCTCGCGGCGTGGAACTACTTCCAGTCCGCCGATGCAGATGTGAACGCGGAGTTTGTGGAAACATGGAAAGCTACCATGGGCGAAGAGCGTGTCACCAACGACCCGATGGAAGCCCATTATATCGGCTTTAACATGTGGGTGAACGCCGCCACCGAGGCCGGCTCCACCGAAGTGGATGCCGTGCGCGCAGAGATGTACGGGCAGGAATACCCGAACCTGACCGGCGGCACCGCCGTGATGCTGCCAAACCACCATCTGGCGAAGCCGGTTCTGATTGGCGAAATTCAGGAAGATGGCCAGTTTGACATCATTTCTCAGACCGCTGAGGTGCCGGGTGACGCATGGACGGACTACCTGCCAGAATCTGCCGTGCTGGTGTCTGATTGGAAAGATCTGGACTGCGGCATGTACAACACTGAGACCAAGACCTGCGTTCAGACCCTGTCGAACTACTAAGGTTTGATCCTTCTGGGGCCGCGCGTGATGCGGCCCCAACCTTCAATTCGCGGACTTCCTCACATGAGACAGCTCTTTTTGGCGGGCCTTGCCTTCTTGGCCGCCTGCCTGATTTCGCCCGGCCTGGGGCAGGCGCAGACCGCCGCCGCCATTCAGCCGATCCTGCAAGACCATCAGGCGCTGATCGTGAAAAGCTCGCGCAAGACCATTGGTCCGGCCATTGATGCGGTGGCCGCCTCTGGATTGCCGCAGGCGCAAACTGTTTTGGAGGTCTGGGCCGCCAAGAATATGTGGCAGCGCAAATCTGACGGGCTGTTTTTCATTGGTGAGAAAATTGACAGCAAAACCTACGCGCTGACCGATTTTGACAGCGGCGAAAGCGTGGGGGAATTTGCCAAATCAGAGCTTAAACAGCTCAAACCCAACAGCGGCATCCGCGCGCTGATCGGCACGGCGTTGGTGCAGTTTCAGTTGAGTGATCCCAACATTGAAGCCCGCCGCGCTGCGCTTCTGTCAATTGAGCGCGACCCGGAGGCCAGCCTGCTTGCCCCTCTGCGCGCCTCGATTGAGGCGGAGAGCGACCCGGCGCTGAAGGCGCAGAAACAGCGGCTCGAACGGCTCTTGACCATTGGCTATGACAGCGATGAGGCCGCGCGCCTTGCCGCCATTGCCGATATGGCTGGCGATCTGGGCGTGGATGTGCGCGCAACGCTCAACCCGCTGCTCACAACCAAGCGGGATGTGGTCGCGGGGAGTGTCCCAGAGGGGGCAAATATTGCAGCCATCCTGACACCGGGGCAGGGGGATTTTGACCGGCTGAGTGCCTATGACATGTTGGTGGCCAAAGACCTCGCCCCTGTGCGGATCAGCCAAGCTGACATCCGCAGCGAGCTTGCCGCCCATATTGAAGGCGCGCGTGTGGGCGGTGTGCCTGTGGCGAAGCTCAACACAGAGGGCAACCGCCTGACAGCCTATACTGCGCTCGCAGAGGCAGGTGCTGTGCCCGCCTTCGTGACCGACACAGCGATTGACGCCGCGCTGGCGGCGCACACCTTCTTTGATGCCTATCTGGAGCCGTCCGAAGCGGTGACCGATGCCGCCGCGCAGGCGCTGAAAGATATTGAGCTGAAAGTGGGGCTCAACCAGACGCTGGACCTCACGCTGGATGCGCTCTCGCTGGCCTCGATCTACTTCCTTGCCGCCATTGGCCTTGCCATCACCTTTGGCGTGATGGGGGTCATCAACATGGCCCATGGCGAGTTCATCATGATGGGGGCTTACACCGGCTATGTGGTGCAGCAGATCATCCCCGATCACACGCTCTCCATCATCGTCGCCATCCCCACCGCCTTTGCCGTGACCTTTGCCGCCGGTGTGGCGATGGAGCGTCTGGTGATCCGCTGGCTGCAGGCCCGTCCGCTGGAAACCCTGTTGGCCACCTTCGGCATCTCCATCGCGCTGCAACAGCTTGCCAAGAACATCTTCGGCACGCAGGCGCGCCCGCTCACCGCGCCGGGGTGGCTCGATGGCGCATGGGTGATGAACGATGTGGTCTCCATCAGCTACATCCGCATTGCGATCTTCATCCTTGCGCTGATCTTCCTCGCGGTTTTTCTCTACATCATGAAGCGCACGCGCCTTGGCCTTGAAACCCGCGCAGTCACGCAAAACCCGCGCATGGCCGCCTCCATGGGCATCAACCCCGATCGCGTGAACATGCTGACCTTCGGCCTTGGCTCCGGCATCGCGGGCATCGCGGGTGTCGCCATTGGTCTCTTTGCCAAAGTCACTTCTGAGCTGGGCAGCGACTACATCGTGCAGAGCTTCATGACAGTGGTTGTCGGCGGTGTTGGCAACATCTGGGGCACCTTGGCGGGGGCCGCCATGATTGGCTTCCTGCAAAAAGGCATTGAGTGGATGAACCCCTCCAACACCTTGGCCGCCCAGACCTACATGATCATCTTCATCATCATTTTCATCCAATTCCGGCCACGGGGCATCATCGCCCTCAAAGGCCGCGCGGCGGGGGATTGAACCATGATGATGTGCAACACACAGGGCAGCCCTCGTGCCGCACGGGGCGCACACCACACGCACAACGCAATGATGTGCCACGCCCTTTCCACCCATTCTATGATTTGCAACCAAGCCCCCGCCCCGTTGGGGGGCGGTACGGGGGCTGCCCGACCTTTCGGTCGGGAGGTGCAGCTTGCAGGAGACCTGTCCCATGCAGCGTAGTTTCATCGCCAAGAACCCCTCGGTTCTCATCTTCCTCGCCATCCTCGCGCTGTTCACCCTGTTGGTGACTGTCATGTCCGAAGGCTTTGGCGTGGGGGGGATTTCCACGAGCTTTATCAAGACATTGGGCAAGACCCTGTGCCTCTGCCTGATCGCCCTCGCGATGGATCTGATCTGGGGCTACACGGGCATCCTCAGCCTTGGCCATTTCGCCTTCTTTGGCCTTGGTGGCTATATGATCGGCATGTGGCTGATGTATGAGCGCACCCGCCTGATTGTGGTGGACAGCCTCGCCAACGCCGAAATCCCGCCTACGGATGGCGAAGTGATCGACGCCATCGGCAATCAGATCTTTGGCGTCGTCGGCAGCAGCGATTTCCCCCTGATCTGGGCCTTTGCTGACAGCCTTACCATCCAGCTGGCGCTGGTTCTGCTGGTGCCCGGACTTCTGGCGCTGATCTTTGGCTGGCTTGCCTTCCGCAGCCGCGTGACGGGTGTTTACCTCTCCATCCTCACGCAGGCCATGACGCTCGCACTGGCGCTCTATCTGTTTCAGAACGACAGCGGCCTGCGCGGCAACAATGGTCTCTCGGGTTTGCAAAACCTGCCAGGCGTGACCGCCTCACAGGATTATGTCTCGCTCTGGTTCTTCTGGGCGTCGGCCGCAGCACTTGGCGCGGGTTACGTGCTCTGTGCCTGGCTGGTCAGCGGCAAATTCGGCTCTGTCATTCGTGGCATCCGCGACAATGAGGCCCGCGCGCGCTTCCTTGGCTATTCGGTGGAGACCTACAAGCTGGTGATCTTTACGCTCACCGCCTGCATCGCCGCCATCGCCGGGGCGCTCTACTACCCGCAGGCCGGCATCATCAACCCCGCTGAAATCGCCCCGATTGCCTCGATCTATCTCGCAGTCTGGGTCGCCATCGGTGGGCGCGGACGGCTTTACGGCGCGGTGATTGGCGCGGCATTCGTCAGCCTGCTGTCCACATGGTTCACCGGCGGGCAGGCCCCGGATGTGAACCTTGGCTTTTACACCATCAAATGGGTCGACTGGTGGCTGGTGCTCTTGGGCCTGTCCTTCGTATTGGTCACGCTCTTTGCCCCCAAGGGCATTGGCGGGCTGATCGACATCCTGTCTGACCGTCGCGCGGCCAAGGAGGCCTCCCAATGAGCACACTTCTTGAAGTTTCCGGTGTCTCGGTCACCTTTGACGGCTTTCGCGCTATCAACAACCTGTCGTTCCAGATCGGCGAGGCGGAAATGCGCGCGGTGATTGGCCCCAACGGGGCGGGCAAGACCACCTTTATGGATATTGTCACCGGCAAAACCCGGCCGGATGAAGGTCGGGTGATCTGGGGGGAGAAATCCATCAGCTTGCTGGGCATGAATGAGGCCCGCATTGCACAGGAAGGCATCGGGCGCAAATTCCAGAAACCCACCGTGTTTGAAGAGCAGACCGTGCAGGAAAACCTGCTGATGGCGCTCAAAAAGCCGCGCGGCTGGTTTGCGGTGCTGACCTATCGGCCCAGTGATGCGGATCTCGCCAAGGTGGATGACCTTGCCGCACAGATCGGCCTCACCGATCAGCTCACCCGCACCTCCGGCGAACTCAGCCACGGGCAGAAGCAATGGTTGGAAATCGGCATGTTGCTGGCCCAAGAGCCGCGTCTGCTGCTGGTGGATGAGCCCGCCGCAGGCATGACCCCGGCAGAGCGCGAACACACCACCGACATCCTGGTCGAAGCCGCCAAAACCCGCGCCGTGGTGGTGGTGGAGCATGACATGGAATTTGTGCGCCGCCTCAATTGCAAAGTCACCGTGCTGCACGAAGGGGCCGTTCTGGCCGAGGGCAGTCTGGATCACGTCACCGCCGATCAGAATGTGATCGACGTCTATCTGGAGCGCTGAGATGCTGACACTCAAAGACATCACGTTGCACTATGGGCATTCCCAGATCCTCAATGGCATTTCGATGGAGGCGCAGCAGGGCGAAGTCACCTGTGTCATGGGCACCAATGGCGTCGGTAAAACCAGCCTGATCAAAGCTATCTCCGGCACCCATCCCCGCTCTGGTGGCACGCTGTCGCTGGATGGGGAGGCGCTGCCGCCGCTTCCCGCGCAGGCGCTGGCTCACAAAGGGGTCGCCATTGTGCCGCAGGGGCGTGAGATCTTCCCGCTGCTGACTGTGCGCGAAAACATGGAGACCGGCTTTAACTGTCTGCCCAAGTCAGAGCGGGTCGTTCCGGAAGAGATGTTTGAGCTGTTTCCCGTGCTCAAGGAAATGCAGAACCGGCGCGGCGGGGATCTCTCCGGCGGGCAGCAACAACAACTCGCCATCGCCCGGGCCCTGATCACCCGGCCCAAACTGCTTTTGCTGGATGAACCGACTGAGGGCATTCAGCCCAATATCATCCAGCAGATTGGCGAGGTCATCAAACTGCTGCGCGACAAAGGAGAGATGGCGATTGTGCTGGTCGAACAGTATTTCGACTTTGCCTATGATCTGGCCGATCGCTTTGTGGTGCTGCGCCGTGGGGAGGTGCTGTTGCAGGGGAGCAAGACAGAAATGGACCGTGGCGCCTTGTTGGACAGCGTCTCTGTGTGAAGCGGCGCTTGCACGTCCTCACACCTGCGTTTTGGGTTGCCGGCCCATTTTGAGGCAGTCACGTCTTTCCGCTCATTTTCAGTGAGAAGTGAGGTGGTCAGACGGTGCATTGCAATTAACCATGGTTGTAAAATCATGGGCTGGTCGTTGCGTTGTCATGTGTTTTGAGATTGACACGAAAGCGCATCAAGTTAATTTATTTTACGATAAATTTTAACACATTTTCCTGTGATCACGGCGGTATGCCGTCTGGCACGGTGAAGTAAATTGTGAGTTTACAGGAGAATTTTGGATTTCTCTCCGTGCGGTTGCTGAGAGCATTTTGGGCAAGCGACGGTTCATATCGCGGAGATAACTGCAATGGAGCGCTAGCAGGGACGATCTTGCAGATCGCGAGTGGCCTAGACTGTAAAGCCTGAACAGGCCGGGCAGGCTTGAGGCGAGTGGAGCCTTTCATGACGAATGCCGCGCAGTTTGATGCGTTGCCTTTGTACTAAAGCAACACTTTTGGGTGTGTATGAAGCCGGCTTCGGTCTTCGTCCGTGTGGATGTAGTTTTAAAAAGATGTCGCCCGTTTGGGGTGTCTGAGCAATTTAAAAAGGACCTTTTCGCGGCGCATTGCGAGGAGAGTTTAAGGAAAAAGTTTGGTTGATTTTGAAATAAGAATTCCCATTTTGCCAACCGATGGATTTTACTCAAATGTGAAACTTGCGGTGAAATCGCTGCGGAATTTGGGCGGTAGCTATGAGACTGTGCCGATCCACGTCTCTGTTGGTGGCATGCCCAAAGACCCGACGCCGGAGTTGACCAAAGAGATCAATGCCTGGTCCAAAGATGATCCCAACCTGCATTGGCGGATTATCCCGCCACAAGTTCGGACCACGGAGTTTGCCTCTGTAATCGACAGAATTGCCAATCCACTTGAAAAAGACGTGGTCATCATGTGTGATGCGGACCTGTGTATCACCAAGGACATTCAGCCGCTGCTTGAAATCGTCGCGGCGCAGGATCGGCCGACTCTGGCTGGTATGATGGCGCATCAATCCCCGTTTTCCAAAGACCCTGATGAAAATCGAGAATGGTGGCAAAAGGCTTTTGCATTGTTTGATGTACCCATGCCGGAGTTTGACTACAATCATACGCTGGCCCCTGCATCACAGGGCAAAAGCCCGATGTATATCAATCAGGGCTTCACGGTGATGAACCGATCTGCCTTTGAGATTTTGGGTAAGAGGATGGCGCAGATCACGCTGGATCTGGCGCGCATGCTGCGGCCCGGTAATAAGCATATTTTTGCTCTGCAGGTGGCCTTGACTGTCGCCATCGAAATGGAACGGGTGCAGTTTCTGCAACTCGGGCCTCAGTATAATTGCACCAATGAAGATGCGATGCTGCGCTGTGGCCTGTCCTCTCCTGAGGACGTACGCGTGCTACACTATCAGCGCCGTGACGTCTTTGACCGTCACAAATTTCTCTGCGAGCAGGAGGCCTTTCTGGATTTCTCTCTGGCGGAATACGACAGCGCCATTCTCCAGATGTTTCAGAAGCACGTTTTGTCCCTTGAGGATGTGTTCTTTGAAAGAGGTGCGGCGGCTTGATGAGAGATTTTTTGAATTTGAGAAATGTGCTGATGTTTGAGGTTTTGCTATGACGGACCGGACAAAGAAAAAGATGGTCCTTTATGGGACCTCTGGTCAGGCGCTGTACGTTTATGAAGAGATTACGCAGGCCGATCGCGGCTATGAAGTTGTGGCTTTCATGGATTTGGGCTCTGAGGATGGTTTTGAGCAACATACGCAATTGCCGCTGATCTCTCTTGAGACATGGAAGCGGGACTATGTGGACACCAGCGATCTTCTTCTGTGTCCTGGCACTCCAAGCATCCGGCGCAAGGTCGCAGAGGAGTTTAGCGCACTTGGAGCGCGATTTGCGCAACATTCTGATGGAGATAGGGAGGAGCCCCCTTGGAAGGCGATCGAGATTGGCGTTGGCACGTATGTTGGTCCCAACACGATGCTGGGCAACTGTGTCAAGATCGGCGAACACACACAGCTCATGATCAACATCAGTATCGGTCACGACGTGACCATTGGCGACTATGTGACCATCGCTCCGGGTGCCATTGTGAGTGGCTATGTTGAAATTGAGGACGACGTTTTTGTCGGGGCGGGCGCGATCATCTCCAATGGAACGCCTGACAAACCTATCGTGATCGGACGTGGCTCCATGCTCACTGCAGGAACGGTGGTCATCCGGTCTGTACCGCCGCAATCGCGCATTCTGGGTGTGCCTGGAAGGCCACTTTAATGAGCGCAGCGGTCGGATATAGTCAGATCCCGGTGATGCGTCCGCAACTGCCAACCACGGCAGACTTGGTGCCGTTTCTGCAGGAAATTGATCAAAATCGCTACTACAGTAATCATGGTCCTTTGTATCGGAGGTTTGCTCGAGAGCTGGATCAATCGGCGAACTTCCCGGTTTCGTCCTCGATTTTAGTGGGCAATGCCACACAAGGTCTGACCTCTGTGTTGCGGGTGAGAGGGCTGGCTGGTCGACCATATTGCGCGCTGCCTGCATGGAGTTTTGTTGCCTCCGCTGCAGCGGTGGTTGAGGCGGGGATGCAGCCTTACTTTGTTGATGTGGAAGAGGACACTTGGGCCTATTCGCCCTTGGCTCTGCGTGACATGCCTCTGGACAAGCTGGCAGCAGTGATGGTTGTCGCGCCCTTTGGGCAAAGTGTGCCGTTGCAGGAGTGGGATGAGTGGTCCTCGCTGACCGGCATTCCTGTAATCATTGACGCAGCCGCAGGTTTTGACTTCGTTGTGCAGGAGCTGGAAGCCTATCCAAACCTGACCACAGTGGTAAGCCTGCATGCGACCAAGACCCTGTCTTCGGGAGAAGGGGGCTGGTTGATCGACTTCAACAAAGATGTGCTCCGCAATGCTCTGGCAGATGGCAATTTTGGATATCTGGATGGCGCTATTGGGCAGACGTTTGGCCACAATTATAAGATGAGTGAATATCATGCGGCGGTGGGTCTGGCGTCGCTTCAGAGCTGGGATATGACTCGCCGTCGTTTCGCAGAGCGTTTCAACAAGATGGTCGAAGCGCTAGAGCCGCTGCCGTTGTCGGTTTTCCCGAACCCATCAAAACCGTTTTTCATCTCTTCCACGTTTCACATCACCACCGAGATGCCTGCGGATTTTTTGGCGTCTGAGCTGCTCAAGCGCGGTGTGCTGACTCGGCAATGGTGGGGGGAGGGGATTCACCGTCTCAAGGCCTATGCGCATTTTCCCCGTGGCGACTTAAGCATGACGAACAAAATTTCTCCCTATATTCTGGGATTGCCGTTTAGCGTGGACATGACCGATGGAGAGATTGAGCGGGTGCGCGACGCCATTGCCGAGGCTTTCTATGTGCACGCTATGACCTGATGGTGTGCGGCCCTTCTTTCCCAATGCATTGATTTTTCGATCTGCGATCCGTCCTGCATCGTAAGTGTGAACATCAGCACGGCGCAGGGGATCGGGATGGCCCATACAGGACAAAATGCACTAGAGGAAAATGTGTCAGTGGGCAGGCTTGTGGTTGTCTTGGGGGATCAGCTCTCCTTGGAGCTTGCCGCGCTCAAGGCCGCCGATCCGGCGCGTGATGTGATTTTGATGGCGGAAGTGGCCGCCGAAGCCAGTTATGTGCCCCATCACAAGAAAAAAGTCGCCTTTCTGTTTGCGGCGATGCGCCATCATGCCGAGGCGCTGCGCGCAGAGGGCTGGCGCGTGCATTACACACGGTATGATGATGCGGACAACAGCGGCACATTGGTGGGGGAGATGGGCCGCGCCTTGGCGACCTATCACCTGTCTGGCGTGCGGATCTGTGCGCCGGGCGAATACCGCCTAAAGGCTGAGATTGCTGAATGGGCAGCCGCGCAACAGGTGCCGTTGACGATGCTCAAGGATGACAGGTTCCTCTGCTCGGAGGCGGAGTTTCAGAGCTGGGCCAAGGGGCGCAAGCAGTTGCGGATGGAGTATTTCTATCGTGATATGCGGCGCAAAACCGGGCTGTTGATGGCGGGCACAGAGCCGGAGGGCGGGCGTTGGAACTATGACGCGGAGAACCGCAAAGCGGCGCAGGCGGATATTTTTATGCCACGCCCGCTGACCTTTGCGCCCGATGCGGTGACCCAAGAGGTTCTGGAGCTTGTGGAGCGCCACCTGCCGCAGAATTTTGGAGAGTTGCACCCTTTTGGGTTTGCCACCACCCGTGCCGGGGCGCTTGAGGCTTTGGAGCTTTTTGCCACGCAGGCTCTGCCGCTTTTTGGCGATTACCAAGACGCCATGCTCAGCGATGCGCCTTTTCTCTACCACTCCGTTCTGGCGCAATATCTGAATGCCGGATTGCTGGGGCCGATGGAAATCTGTCGCCGTGTAGAGCGGGCCTACTACGAAGGCCATGCGCCGCTCAATGCGGTGGAGGGCTATATCCGGCAAATCATTGGCTGGCGTGAATTTGTGCGCGGGATCTACTGGCTGAAGATGCCGGGCTACACCTCGGAGAATTTCTTTGAGGCCAGTCGCCCTTTGCCCGCGTTTTATTGGACCGGGGACACGGACATGCACTGTCTGGCGCAGGCGATCGGGCAGACCCGCAAAGAAGCCTATGCGCATCACATTCAACGGCTCATGGTGACGGGCAATTTTGCCATGCTGGCCGGTGTCGATCCCCATGCGGTGCATGAATGGTATCTGGCGGTCTATGCCGATGCCTATGAATGGGTTGAGGCCCCAAATGTGATTGGCATGAGCCAGTTTGCCGACGGGGGCGTGCTGGGCTCCAAACCCTATGCGGCCAGTGGCAACTACATCAACAAGATGTCCGATTATTGCGGGGCTTGCCGCTATCGCGTGGCCCAGAAAACTGGGGAGGGGGCCTGTCCCTTCAATGCGCTTTATTGGGATTTTATGGTGCGCAACCGGGAGAAGCTGAGCCGTAATCCCCGGATCGGTCACGCCTACCGCACGTGGGATCGCATGTCAGAGGGGAAGCAGGCTGAGTATTTGGACAGTGCCAAAGCGTTGCTGGATCGGCTCTGGGACTGAGCTTGAGTGGGTTTCAGGTGCTAGCGGCGCGCCTCTCGTCGGCAGCGGTCTGAACAATACCGCACCTCCTCCCAAACCTTGGCCCATTTCTTGCGCCAGCTGAAAGGCCGCTGACAGGTCACACATATCTTTTGAGGCAGATCTGCCTTTTTGCTCATCTTCATGAGGGAACCTAAAATGGCAGCTTAAGCTGCTGCGGCGGGGTGGTTTTGGCTTTTGCCGCGCGCCTGCGCGTGGGCTTTCGGCTGGCGTGTTTGGTGACAATCGCTGCGGCTTCCTGTTTGAAGCCGGGGCCGCGCCGCACAGCCCAGATTTTGTCACGCGCAGCCTTGGCGGCGGTCAGAGGGTCGACAATCGGATGGGGGTAGGCCTTGCCAAGCACACGCCCCGCAGTGTCGGCTTTCCAGGGCGTTTGCAGGTGCTGATCGGGAATGTCGCGCAGCTCTGGCACCCATCTGCGTGTGAAACGGCCGTCCGGGTCTTGGTCTGAGCCCTGTTTGATCGGGTTGTAGATGCGCGGGGTGTTGATGCCGGTGGTGCCGGATTGCATCTGCGTCTGGCTCCAGTGGATTCCCGGCTCATAGTCGGTGAAGAGCTGCGCCAGTGCGAGGCCGCTGTCGCGCCATGGCAACCAAAGGTGATAGCTGGCCACCGACATGACCATGGCGCGCATGCGGAAGTTGAGCCATCCCGTGGCCTGTAGCGCGCGCATACAGGCATCCACAAACGGAAGACCGGTTTCTCCATTGCGCCATGCGCTGAGCCTGTCGTGATCCGGGGCCGATGGCCGCAGCCCGTCATAAGCGCGATGCATGTTTTCAAATTCAATGCGGGGCTCATCTTCGAGTTTCTGCATAAAGTGACAATGCCAGTGCAGGCGCGCATTGAAGGAGGACAGCGCGCCTTGCCATTGTGTCGCGCCGCGTGCGGGCGCAGCGGCCAGCGCCAGGTGCCGCCGCTGTGTGGCCTGCGTGGCTTCGCGCATCGAGAGCGTGCCCCATGCCAGATGTGGCGACAGCCGGGAACAGGCATATGCGCCCGTGTGCGGGGAGGACATGGCTTTGCGATAGGTCCGGCCACGCACTGTCAGAAAACTCGACAGTCGCTCTTCTGCAGCCCGTCGCCCTCCGGGCTGGCGCGCGGCGCAGCGATCTGGTGCAAGCTGCAGCGTCTTTGCATCTGGCAGCTCGCCAAGGGGCTCTGAAACAGGCTTCAGTGTGGGGGAGGGGCAGAGGGGCGTATTATGAAAGCTATCCCAGTCTCGGGCCCAGCCGCTGCGCGATTTCAGGCGGCGTTGCACCCCGTTTTGGCGCAGCTCATGCCACGTGATGCCCTTATCGCGGCACCATGCGGCGACACCCCGATCCCGCCTGTAGGTCCAGTCATTGCCGGTTTCCGCGTGTGACCAGAGATCGGTGAGCCCATGTCTGTTGTGGAGATCCTGCAAGACCGTCTCCATGTCTCCCATGCGCAGCACCAGCGGCTGGCCGCAGCTATGCAGATTTTGGCGCAGTTCGGCGAGGCTCTCGGCAACAAAATCCCATTGGCGGGCTGAGGCATCTGGCTGTTGCCAATAGTCCGGCTCCACCACGTAGAGCGGGATCAACGGCCCTCGCTGTGCCGCCTGCCAGAGGGCAGCATTGTCTTGCACCCGAAGATCCCGTTTGAACCAGACGATTTGCATCCGATGCCCTTTTGTTACGCGTCCTGTGACGGCTTTGAGAAGACTACGCGCCCGGACCCTTTTCGGATGTGATCATGTTGGGGTCATCGCTTTGTTACGCCTGTGGATGCGCGCCGCGTTTGACATCTGCGGTCAAGAGCTTGGCATTCAGGGTCAATACCCTGCGCCTGTCAAAACCGTATCTCTATCTTAACATTAACCGATCTGTTCATGGCGTGATTGCGCGCAGGGCAGAGCTTCAGAGGGTGAGGGAGATATGAGGAAACTGCTATATGCGTTCCTGTTGAGTGGCAACGCGCTGCAGGCACAGCATTGGGTCTTGGGCGCAGGCTATGCGGATTTTGCGGATGCGCAGGCCGAAGACGCGGGCATGATCTCGGTGGAGTATCACGCCCGCCCCTTTGTCACGCGCCAGCGGTTTTCGCTTGCGTGGGGTGGGGCGCTCACCCTTTTTGAGACGCAAGACGCACATGTCGGCGCAGGTTTGGTGGGCCGTTATCAGATGGGGCAGCGCTGGTTTCTGGAAGGCAGCGTCATGCCGGGTCTGTTTGCCCATGACAAGCCGCGCAACGATCTGGGGTCTGAGTTTGAAATTCGCAGCCTTCTGGCCATTGGGAGGCGCCTGAAAAACGGCAGCTCTCTGTCTTTGGCGTTGTCCCATATCTCAAACGCTTCCACCGCCTCGCGCAACCCCGGTCTGGATGCGCTGAGCCTGCGCTGGACGATGCCGCTTGGGCGATAGTGCCCCCAATCTGACGATTTTTTGTGAAACCTCATTAGGAGAGAGCCATGACTGATTTTCCAACCCACAGCCTTCAAACCGCCCCTGAGGCGGCCAAGCCCATTATGGAAAATGCGGTGCGCGGGTATGGGTTTTTGCCGAACCTATATGCCAAGATGGCGGAATCCCCTGCGATCTTGGAGGGCTACATCTCTCTGGCAGGCAGTTTTGCCAGAACCCATCTGACCGAAACGGAACGCCAGATCATTCTGATGACCTGCAACCGGCTCAATGGGTGCCAATATTGCATGGCGGCGCATACAACGCTCTCGCAACTGGCAGGCGTGGATCCCGAGGTGATCGCCGCCCTGCGCAGCAATAGGCCGCTTGCGGATGCCAAATTTGAGGCGCTGCGTCAGTTTGTGATTGTCATGAATGAAACGCGCGGCTGGCCGAGTGAGGCAGACATCGCAGCATTGGTGACGGCGGGATATGGGCTTCAAACCGTTTTGGATGTCATCCTCGGTATGGCATTGAAAATGTTGTCAAACTATACAAGCCACGTGGCGGATACTGAGCTGGATGCGAAGTTTCAGGACAATGTGTGGACAGCGGATTTCGCTTTGGCTGCAGAGTGAGGGCTGCGCCATCTGTTTCCGTGAGGAAATGTCCGCCCTATGGCGTTTCAGGTAAAACCCGAAACGCTTTCAGGGGCGCATGCGTTCACTTTGGTCTCAAGAGGACGCACCGTCGCAAACAGACCTGTCGCGGACGGAAAAGATCCATAAAAACATGGCGTTTCCACAGCTATTCCCCCGTGCCTTCCGAAGTCTGTTGCGGCGTTTCAGTCACGGCAGACTTGAAGTTTTGGCATGGGTCCGTTAACAGCAGGGTCCGATAGACCTCCAGCCAATCGCCAGAGACAGCCTATGCCCACACCGCGCACGCGGGTGGTCCCGTCCCTCTTTTGTCTTTGGAGCTCGGAATGCAGACCAAGCCAGCCCCTTTTGGCCTTTACGATCCTGACCGCGAACAAAGTTCTTGCGGCGTTGGTTTTTTGACACGCAAAGATGGGCGGCAGACCCATGATGTGCTCAAACGCGGGCATGAGGCGCTCTGTGCGGTGCCGCACCGTGGCGGCATGTCCTCCGAAGGTGTTGGCGACGGGGCCGGTGTCTCTGTAGATTTGTCAGTGCCCTTTTTCCGCAAGCTGACCGGTATTGATCTGGCCGCAGGGCAGTTTGGCGTGGGCAACTTCTTTCTGCCTGCGGACGAAAGCCAACATGACCGCGCTGCGCAGTTGATTGAAACCGCGCTGGGCGAGGCGGGTTTTGAGACCAAGCTTATCCGCAATATGCCGGTGAACAATGAGGCGATTGGGGCGCGGGCGGTCAAATGCCAATTGCCTATCGCGCAATGGGTCTTTGTCGCTCCCAAAGGCGTGGCGCAGGCGGAGTTTGATCGCCGCATTCATGTGGCCTTGCTGGCGATTGAGGCGGAAGCCTATACGGACCCGGCGCTTGAGGGCCTTTATCCCCTGTCGCTGTCTTCGCGCATGCAGGTCTTCAAAGGGCGGCTGAATTCCTGGGAGATCATCCCTTATTTCGCGGATCTCATGGATCCGGATCATGCGGTGCACACGCTGTATTTTCATACACGTTTTTCCACCAACACCGACCCGCATCCCTCGATGGCGCAGCCTTTCCGGCTGATGGCGCACAATGGCGAGCTCAACACCGACAAGAAAAACCGCCTGAGTGAAGCGGCCATTGCGCTGGCACGTAACAAGGCGATTGTACGCCCGAAAGGGCAATCCGACAGCTGCCGTCTGGATCAGACGCTGAATGCGCGGGTCTATGACGAGGGGCTGGATCTTGTGACCGCCGTGGTGGCGATGATGCCGCCTGCTTGGGAAAATGACAGCCGGGTCAGCCCGGATGTGCGCGCCATGCTGGAGTATTTCTCTCTGAGTGAAGAGAAAAACGACGGCCCCGCTGCGCTGGTGTTTGGCGATGGCAATATCATCGGCGCCCGTCTGGACCGTCTGGGTCTGCGCCCGATGCGTTCGGTGGAAACCCATGACTATCTGGCGGTGATGTCTGAGGCCGGACAGATTGATTTTCCGCCCGAAGAGGTGTTGCGCCGGGGCCGTGTGGAAGCGGGGGGAATGATTTACCTCAACCACGCCGAAGGCCGGATTTATGAAACCGAAGAGGCGCTGCAACAGCTGGCACAGGCCAAGGATTACGCGGCGCTTCTGGCCGAAGCTCAGGTCAATATTGATGACCTGCCCGTGGCGGAAACCCTGCCTGCGGATGCGGCGGCGCGCTATGACGGTGATTTGGTCTGGGCGGCACGCTATGTAGGCTACACGCTCAATCAGGAAAGCTTCAAATTCCTGATGGATCCGATGTTGCAGACCGGGGTCGAGAAAGTCTCGGCCATGGGATACGGCAATGCGATCAATGCGCTGTCAGACAATGAAGGCGGCGTGGCCAAATACTTCAGCCAGCGTTTTGCACAGGTGACCAACCCGCCGCTGGATTCCATTCGTGAGGCGGATGGAATGACCCTGCGTGTGGCGCTGGGCGAAAAGCCCCATCTCGGCCAAAGCCGGGCGCGTCAAATTGTGGTCAACAGCCCGGTGTTGTTGATGACCGATGTATTGAAAATCAAAGCCCAGACGGACACGCCGTGGGCCAAGTTCGACATTCTCTATACGCCGGTTTTTGACAATGGCGCGGCCAATGAAGCCTCATTGACCGATGCGATTGATGCGGTGGCGGATGCGGTCGTGGCCTTTGCCCGTGAACAAGGCGGGATTGCCATTTTGACCGACCGGCATCTGAGCCGCGCGCGTGCGCCTATGCCGATGACATTGGCCATTTCAGCGATCAACCAGCGTCTGATCGAAGAAGGCATGCGCTTTAAGGCCAGCCTTGTGGTGGAAAGCGGGCAGATCTGTTCGTCCCATCACATTTCCTGCGCTTTGGGCTTTGGGGCCTCTGCGGTCTATCCAATGGCCGTGCGCATGCGGGCCGAAGAACTCTATGGCACGGATGCGCCGGAGGCCTATCGCAAATTCAAAAAGGCCGCTGAGAAGGCCCTGATGAAGACCATGGGCAAAGTGGGGCTTTGCACCGTTGAAAGCTATTCTGGCGGCGAGTTTTTTGAGCCAAACTTCCTTGATACGAATGATCCGGTCTTTGCCAAATACCTGCCCAATATGAAAACCCCCGTGGGTGGGGTGCGCTTTGATGTGGTGGCAAACTCTGTGGCGGATTGGCATGCGCGTGCGCTCACCGTGGAAAGTGAGAAAGACATTCCGATCCTCGGCCTCTTCAAAGAGCGCGCCGAAGGCGCGGGCCACTCTTATGGCACGACAGCCGTGCGTGGGTTTGTGGACCTGACCGAAGAGAAAATCAGCTTTGATGCAGGTACAGATGGCGACGATGGAAGCCTTGATGGGGAGACCGATCCTTTCCGCCTGATGACGCTGCGCCAGATGGATGATGCCTTTGGAGTGGATGACAAAGGCTATGTGAACACGTCCTTTGAAAAACTCTCCAAAGAGAAAATCGACGGCTTTAAGATCACGCCGGGTTATCGCGCATTCAGCGCAATGATGGCAGAAGAGCGTCACCGCCGTCCGGCCGCGCTGCGCGATGTGCTGTCTTTCCCGGCCGACATTACGTTCCTTGATACCGTGGCGGATATGAAGCGCGAGATGATGCTCTTCAACCGTGCGGGCAACAATGACTTTGTCATTCGGGGCGTGGAGGTCGAAGCGCTTGGAGAGGGCGCGTTTTTGCTGCGCCTGACGGGTCCAAAAGCGCAAGATCTTGGCCGTCTTGATGTGCTGGCGGAAACCTTGGTGGATCGTTTCGGCACAGATGTGGAAGGCCACTACATCACCAAGGGCGCGCTTAAGGTGTCCGTGACAGGTATGGCGCTGGATTATGTCTCCCGCATGCGACCTGCGCCTGCGCTGGTTGAGCTTGCAGATGTGCAACCGGCCTCTGAAATCACCGGACGTCTGGCCTCTGGTGCCATGTCACATGGCGCGCTGGTGGCCTCCGCCCATGAAGCCGTGGCCCATGGCACCAATATGGTGGGCGGCATGTCCAACTCTGGGGAAGGTGGGGAGCACATCACCCGCTATGGCACCATCCGTGCCAGCCGTATCAAACAGTTTGCGTCTGGCCGCTTTGGCGTCTGGGCGGGCTATCTGGCGGATCCAAACCTCGAAGAGATTGAAATCAAGATCGGTCAGGGTGCAAAGCCCGGCGAAGGCGGCCAGTTGCCCGCCCCCAAAGTCACGGTTGAGATTGCAGCGGCACGGGGCGGCACGCCCGGCGTAGAGCTGATCTCGCCACCGCCACACCATGACACCTATTCCATCGAAGACCTTGGTCAGCTGATCCATGATGCCAAGGCGGCGCGGGTGCGCGTCATCGTGAAACTGGTCTCCTCCGAAGGCATCGGCACCATCGCGGTGGGCGTGGCCAAGGCAGGCGCCGATGTGATCAACATTGCCGGCAACACCGGCGGCACCGGTGCGGCGGCTGTGACCTCGTTGAAATACACCGGGCGTGCGGCGGAAATCGGTATCGCCGAAGTGCATCAGGCGCTCTGTGCCAATGGCATCCGTCAGAAGGTTCTGCTGCGCTGTTCAGGCGCGATGCAGACCGGCTCTGACGTGGTCAAAGGCGCGCTTTTGGGCGGGGACAGCTTTGAGTTCGGCACTACCGCGCTGATGATGCTGAAATGCGTGATGGCCAAGAACTGCAACGTGAAATGCCCGGCGGGTCTTACGACCAATCCGGAAGTGTTTGATGGCGACCCGCGTGCGCTTGCGCAATATTTGCTCAACATTGCCCATGAAGTCCGCGAGATTCTGGCCGTACTGGGGCTGACCTCTCTGGAGGAGGCGCGTGGGCGGTCTGACTTGCTGCATCTGCTGGATCACCCCTCCTCTGTGGGCAAGCTGGATCTGCGGGCCATGCTGACCAATGTGGCGGAGATCAAAGTCGAAAACCCGATCTATCTCGAAAAAGACTTCTCTGTGGATGATGCGTTGTTGGATCAGGTGAAATCACGTCTGATTGAGGGCGGGGAGCGCCGGATTGAGTTGCGGCCCAATGCGCCTTTGAACAACCGCAACAAGACGGTGGGGGGGCAGCTGGGCGTGGATATCGAGCGTCTGCTCAATCATGAGCTCGCCGA
Source organism: Shimia marina (assembly GCF_001458175.1). GTDB lineage: Bacteria > Pseudomonadota > Alphaproteobacteria > Rhodobacterales > Rhodobacteraceae > Shimia > Shimia marina. Next base: position 164,003 of record NZ_CYPW01000001.1, on the reverse strand, counting down.
ATTGCCCATCGCGGCTCACGAAGATGTCAGGGGGCGGCGTTATCTTGATCCGCGTTCCATCCATGTGCAGACCCACGGTTCCGCAGGGCAGAGCTTTGGCGCTTTCTGTAACGATGGCATGGTGATGGAGCACACCGGCACCTGCAATGACGGTGTGGGCAAAGGCGCATCGGGTGGCGAGATCATCGTGCGCAGCCCGGGCGGTGCCAAGGGGCGCGAAAACGTATTGATCGGCAACTTTGCCCTCTTTGGGGCCACCGGTGGGCGGACCTTTGTGGAGGGGCAGGCAGGCGACCGTTTTGCCGTGCGTAACTCGGGCGCAACCGCTGTGGTCGAAGGCGTCGGCGACTTCTGTGCGGAATATATGACCAATGGGGCCATTCTGAACATTGGGGAGTTTGCCAAGGGCTTTGGCAACGGCATGTCCGGCGGGTTTGCCTATCAGTATGACCCGCAGGGGCGACTGAATGACATGATCAGCAAGGACTCCGTGCTGATGGGCACGCTTGTGGATGGCTCAGATCATGCGCGCATTCATGAAGAGGCCGTGCGGCAGATGCTGACATGGCATGTGGAGGCCACCGGCTCTGCCAAGGGGCAGGATTTGCTGGGCGATTGGGAGAACACGCGCAGCCATATGGCCTGGATCATGCCCAAAGCGCTGCTGCAATATCAGGATGCTGATGCCATTCTGGCCGCGCGCAGCCGCAAGGAACTGATGGATGAGCTGGCCTCCGCATTGGCGGCGCATCAGATTGCGGAACTCAAGAAAGCCTGGAAACATGGCCGTCCTGTGCATCGTGGGGCTGTGCCCGCCTATGGCGAGATGGACACCGATGAAATGTTCCGCCTGCTGGGCAGCTACATCGTTTTGGAACAGGCACAGGTGATCGCCGCCAAACGTGTCAAAACGACTGATCGCATTGCGCGAGACAAGGCAGCCCGCAACCTGATCCTGACCGAAGATTTTGGGTTGATGGCGGCTTTGGCAAAACATGCCAAGGCCTCGGTGGAAACCTATGATGACGCCGGTCTGGCGGCGCTGGTGGCCAACAAACGTCTGAGTGATTTCAAGCGCGCGCTGAGCCTGCGCAACATCCTGAGTATGGACAGCCCGGGCACCTATGCCTGGATTCTGCACCAAAGTGCCAAAAACCGCGCGGCTCTGGGCGAAGTCCCCAGTTTTGACGCGCTCTTTGCTGAAAACGCGATCCCCGATGTGATCGCACGCACCGCATCGGAGTAAAAAACAGTGAACGATATGAACACCAAAGTGCCCTACATCCCTGAGGACGCGCCGTTTTCTGGTGAGCAAAAGACCTGGCTGGGGGGCTTTCTGGCCGGGCTGCATTCCCGCCTTGCCACGGGCGGTGGGGTCGCTGCCGCGCCTGCGGCACAGGCCGCAGACGTCAAGCACCTTGATATTCTCTTTGGCACGCAAACCGGCAATGCCGAAACCGTGGCAGAAGAGGCCGCCGCGATGGCCAAGGCCAAGGGCTTTGCGCCGCGTGTTGCGGAAATGGACGATGTCAGCATGGAGCAGTTGGCGACCATGCAAAACCTGATTGTGGTGGTCTCTACCTATGGCGAAGGGGAGATGCCCGATAATGCGCACCAGTTCTGGGAGGCGCTCAGCGCGACCACTGCACCCCGGCTCGAAAATCTGAGCTACGGCGTGCTGGCGCTGGGCGATACCTCTTATGACGAGTTCTGTCAGGCAGGCAAACTGGTGGACACCCGTCTGGAACAACTGGGCGCGCGGCGTCTTGGTGCGCGTGTGGATTGTGATGTCGATTTTGAAGATGCCGCCGAAGCCTGGATTGCGGCGACCATTCCCGATGCAGGCAGTGTGAGCGCGGCGGAGCCTGCCGCAGATGCCGCTCCCAAGAAGGAAAAATCCGGTTGGGGGCGTAAAAATCCCTATGTGTCGACCATGCTGGACAACCACATTGTCTCTGGTTCGAAATCCGCCAAAGAGATTCGTCACATTGCCTTTGATCTGGGCGACAGCGGCATGACCTACGAAGCAGGCGATGCACTTGGTGTGATGCCGGTGAATGCGCCTGATCTGGTGCAGGCTTGGCTGGATCGGCTGGGCGCGGGCGCAGACACAGACATCAACGGCACCGCCTTGGGGGATCTTCTCACTACCGGTCGGGAAATCATGACGCCCTCGCGCGATCTGATCCGTGCGATAGAGCCTCTGGCCAAAAACGATGAACTGAGCCATGTGGTGAGCAACGGTGACAAAGAAGCGCTGGAGCATTACCTCTGGGGCAAGGATGCGCTTGATCTGCTGAACCTGAACCCGAATCTGGCCCTAGATCCCGCCGAGGTCATGAGCTGGCTCAAACCTTTGCAGCATCGGGCCTATTCCATCTCGTCAAGCCCCAAGGCCCACCCGGGGGAGGTGCATCTCACTGTCGCGGCCGTGCGCTGGATGTATGAAAACCGCCCGCATCGCGGCGTGTGCTCCACCTTCCTCGCAGATCATGTGCCAGAAGGCGCACAGGCCGGGATCTTCATGTCCGCCAACAAGAGCTTCCGCGTGCCCGAAGATGACAGCGTGCCAATGATCATGGTCGGCCCCGGCACAGGCATCGCGCCGTTCCGGGCTTTCCTTGAAGAGCGCCGGGAGCGCAGGGCCAGTGGCGCCAACTGGCTGTTCTTTGGCGATCAGCACCGCGCCAGCGATTTCATCTATGAGGACGAAATCAGCGCCTTTAGCGCCTCGGGCCTGCTGACTCGTCTGGATCTGGCCTTCTCCCGCGATCAGGCCGAGAAGGTCTATGTACAGCACCGGATGGTGGAAAATGGCAAGGATCTGTTCGCTCAACTGGAAGAAGGCGGATACTTTTATGTTTGTGGCGATGCCACCCGTATGGCGCGCGATGTCGATGATGCATTGCATCAGATCGTGCAGACCCATGGCGGCGTCTCCGCAGACGGGGCAGTGGAATATGTGAACGGCCTCAAGCGCGACAAACGCTATGTGCGTGACGTCTACTGAGGCTGAAAGATCACACCAATACAAAGCCCCTGCTTGCAAGAGCAGGGGTTTTAGATCAGATCCATTGACGGTAAAGGCCCGCGGTCACTATCTCGACAACAGCCATCGCAGGCTTTGCGTTGCACAAACCACCGGATCAATCACCGGGATGTCTAGGGCATTCCGGACCTTTTCCACCACAGTTGTCATGCCCGCACAGCCCAAAATCAGCGCATCGATCTGATCCTGTTCTTGGGCCACAAGGGCTTCCTGAAGGATCCGTTGCGCCGCCGCTTCCGGGGCGTGCTCCAGCTCCAGCACCGGCACATCAGAGGCGCGCACCCGCCGCTGAAATCCTGTCAGACCCTGCGCGGCAATATTGGCCTCAATGACGGGCACAGAAACCGAGAGGGTTGTCACCACGCTAAAGGACCAGTTGCGCAGCGCGGCGTAGTGAAAGGCCGTCTGCCCGATGCCGACCACCGGGCAGGGCACGCGCTTGCTGGCTGCCAAAAGGGCGGTGTCGTCAAAACAGCCAATGATAATGCCCTCCGCGCCCTGAGCTGCGGTCTGTGATACCAGCTCCAGAAGGTACGGTTCTGCCGCTGCGCCATCCGTCGGGCCCTGAATGGCCGCAGGCGCTTTGGTGGAGGTGATCCCCTCAATACTCAGCTCGGGCGCGGCGTGACGAGCCACCTCTGTCATTGTCGCTGTCATTGCGGCGGTGCTGTTGGGATTGATCAGCGCCACCGCCATCACAGATCTCCTCTGCCCGCATCTGATCCCCGTCGTGCCCTGCGACGGCTGAGGATCCAGGCGCTCAGCAGAAACACCAGAATGATCAATAGGGAAAACACGGTTGTCAGCGTGCCCAGCGCAAACAGCACCGGCGTTGTGACATTGGTGGTCATGCCGAAAATTTCCAGCGGCAAAGTGTTGTAGCTGCCAGAGGTCAGCAGCGTGCGAGCAAATTCGTCATAACTCAGGGTGAAGCCAAACAGCGCCACTCCAATCAGTGAAGGCGCAATGATGGGCAGCACCACATGCCGGATCACCTGCCAGGAGGAGGCGCCAAGATCGCGCGCCGCCTCTTCATAGACACTGTCAAAGCGGTTGAAGACGGCAAACATGATCAAAAGCCCAAAAGGCAGTGCCCAGGTGAGCTGTGCCCCAAAGCCAGAGGTCGCCCAATGCACCGGCAGACCGGATTGCGACCAGATTAACCCCACCCCCAGAGATACCAAAATCGAGGGGATCACCAGCGCAGTGATGATCAGATAAAACAGGGCGGTCGACCCGGCAAAGCGCTTGCGAAAGGCCAGCCCGCCCATAAGTGAGACCACAACCGTGGTCATCATCACCATCACGCCCAGCACAAAAGAGCGTCGGAACGCGCCCCAGATGTCGCCCACGGCCTGCTCTTGAAACAGGTCACGGAACCAATGCAGAGAGACACCCCGCATCGGAAAGGTCAGCCCCCCACCGGGCCCCTGAAAGGACAGGATCGCAATGGTCAGGGTGGGACCATAAAGAAAGATCAGAAACAGCGCAAAAAACGCGGTGAGCAGGTAGAAAGATCTGGGCCGGCTGTCCATGGCTCAAAGCTCCTTGCGAATGTCAACAAAGCGCAACAGCGTGCCAATCAGCAAAAGCACCGTGATCAGAAGGATCACCGCTGTGGCGGAGGCTGAGGGATATTGCAGCAGGCCAATATCGTTCTGGATCATGCGCCCCACATTGGCGGACTGGCTGCCCGACATGAACCGCACGGTGATGAAATCCCCCATCACCAGCGCCAGCACAAAAATCGTGCCAATCATGATGCCGGGTTTGGTCAGCGGGATCACCACATGTCTCAGGGTCTGCCAGCCGCTGGCACCGGCATCGGTGGCCGCCTCAATCAGCGCAGGATCAATACGCATCATCGTGTTGAAGATCGGCACCACCATGAACAGCGTGTACAGATGCACAAAGGCGAGGATCACACTAAAATCACTGAACAGAAGCCACTCCAGCGGCGCATCAATGACGCCCCAGGACAGGAGTGTGGAATTGGCCAGCCCATTGCGCCCAAGAAAGGGGATCCAGCTGATCATGCGAATGATGTTGGAGGTGAGAAAGGGGATGGTGCAGAGCAGAAACAGCGCAATCTGCCATGTGGTGCTGCGGATATGAAAGGCCAGATAATAGGCCACTGTGAACCCGATCAGCAGGGTGCAGGCCCATGTGATCGCGGCATATTTGAAGGTGTTGAAAAACACCTGATAGGTCACTTTGGAGGTCAGCAAAAAATCATAATTGTCCCAAAGGAAGGCGGGATAGATCGACCATTCCGTGGCTCCCCAGAAACTGACCACCACGATCATCACAATCGGGGCCAGCAAAAACACAGCCAAGACCAATGTCAGCGGCGCAGCCATCAGCCACCCCTGCACATGACGCGATATCATTCCTGCCCTCTTTCTCTTCTTCTGACCGGAAATACTCCGGGGGTATGGGGGCTGGCCCCCATTTGAACCCGCGTATGGGGGCTGGCCCCCATTTTAAACTGCGTTTGGGGGTGCCCGAGCGGCAAACGGGGGCCGAAAGCCCCCGCGCCTTATGGATCAGGCGGCAATGAACTCATTCCACTTGCGCACCATATATTGGTTTTCATCCATCACCGCGTTCCAGCAGGCCACGGCCCCCATCCGGTCATAGAAGGAGCCGCCATCACGCACGGCACCGGCCTTTTCCATCACATCGCCAAAAGGATTGGTGATGTCGCCTTTGGCCTCTTTGCCCTCAAACCAGAAGCCCCATTCGTCTTCTGACATGAAGGCTTTGGAGGTTTCAGGCACCGCAGAATAGTAGCCCTGACGCATCAGGAAGCCGCCCACCCAACCGGAGAGGTACCAGTTGATGTATTCATACGCCGCGTCCAGCTCGATGCCAGACAGGGAGGCCGACAGACCAAGCCCACCGCCCCAGCTGCGATAGCCTTCTTCCAGCGGCTGATAGACACAGGGAATGCCCTGGCTGCGCACCGCGGTGATCGCGGGGGACCACATGGATTGGATCACAACCTCCCCGGAGGCCATCAGGTTCACGCTTTCATCAAAGCTCTTCCAGAAGGCGCGGAACTGACCGTTTTTCTTGGCTTCGGTGAAGATGCCAAGCGTCATGTCGATCTCTTCGCGGGTCATATTGCCTTTGTCCGGATATGTGTATTCCCCCATGGATTCGACCACCATCGCCATATCCATGATGCCGATAGAGGAGATGTCGAGGATGGAGGCTTTGCCTTTGAACTCCGGGTTGAGCAGCTCTGACCAGTTCTTGATTGGCCGGCCAATCAGATCCGGACGGATGCCCAGCGTGTCGGCGTTATAGATCGTGGGGATGAGTGTCATCCAACCGGATTCTTCCTGCACAAATTCCGTGCCATCAACGCCTGTGGTAAAGCCCACCGTATGCGGCGCGGTGCCCTGTGCAATCACGCTCTCAGGGGTCAGCTTGCCAGAGCGGAAGGTGCCCACGATCTTGTCGTAATTGGCGATTTTGGAGGTGTCCATCGCCTGCAGATTGCCCGTGGGCCAGACCTTTTTACAGATCCAGTACTCAATGTCTGCAATGTCAAAGCTGTCCGGCTGAGTGGCTGCGCGCTGGGTCACGCTGTCAGAATCCAGCGCGGTCATTTCCAGAGTGAAGCCAAGGTCTTCTTTGACTTTCTTGGCCACCTCGTTCAGGTTGGACACCCCGGTGCCAAACTGGCGCAAGGTGATGTTTTTTGTCTCTTGTCCCCAGACCATTGGAGCCGGAAGCGCGGCGGCCGCCACCGCCGCGCCACCTGCCTTCAAAAGGCCGCGACGCGAATAGCGTATCTTTGAGATTGTCGTCATAGCAGTATCCTCTTTGTTGAACAGTTTGTTATCCAGCCAGGGCATGCGCCTCCTGGGCATCCCAATCGAGGCCGATCGCCTCGCCTTCCATCTTCGGGGCGTCGAAGAAATCCCGGTCTGACAAAAGCGCGGTGACTTCCTGATCGCCGGGAATGCTCGCGGTGAGCGCCACATGGGTGCCCTGATATTCAATGGCGGTGACCGTGGCCGGCAGCCGCGCTGCGCCCGCCGGGCGAATTCTTAGCGCGTCAGTGCGGATGGCAATCTTGCCCTCTGGCATGGTCACCACATTGTGGGAGCCCAGAAAACGCGCCACGAAGGCCGTCTTTGGCGCTTCAAACACAGTCCGGGTGGCACCGGCCTGCTCAATGCGGGCGTTGTTCATCACCACGATCTCATCAGCCAGCGCCAAGGCTTCGTCCTGCCCATGGGTGACATGAATGAAAGTGATGCCCAGTTCGCGCTGAAGCTTGCGCAGCTCGGCGCGCATCTTGATGCGCAGGAACGGATCCAGCGCTGACAGCGGTTCATCTAGCAGTAGAACCTCGGGTTTGGTGATCAGGGCCCGTGCCAGCGCGGCGCGCTGCTGTTGTCCACCAGAGAGCTGCGCGGGCAGGCGGTCTGCGAGGGGCAGCATGTCCACCAGCTCCAGCATCTCATTGGCGCGGCTTTTGCGCGTTGTGGCGTCCGTGCCCTGCATTTTTAGGCTGAAGGCCACATTGTCGCGCACGCTCAGATGCGGAAACAGCGCATAATTTTGAAACATCATCGCGGTACCGCGCTTGGCCGGGGGCAGATGTGAGACATCTCGTCCGCCCAGTAGAACGGCGCCATCAGAGACGGATTCATGCCCGGCGATCATGCGCAGGGTCGAGGATTTGCCGCAGCCTGACGGCCCCAGCAGACAGGCATAGGTGCCCGCGTCAAAGTGATAGGAAATCCCGTCCACAGCCACGGTCTCGCCGTAACGCTTCACAAGGCTCACCAATTCAAGATCAGGTTTCAAAGTCATGCGACACCCCCAAGGTTAGGAAAACCATGAGTGGCAACGCTTCTCAAAACCAAGATTATTCGTGAAATGCGCTGATGCGCTCTTCAGAGAGTCTTGGATTTTGTGCAGGCATGCCCACAGTTGTGTATTTTTGAGGCTAAAATTGTATACAATATGATTTTTGGTTGCACACAGTCTTGAGGTTGGCAAAAAAATTTGCACCGGTGAGGGGCGTGACTGATATGAACCCCGGTATGACCCTGCAGACTTCAAACCTAGACCATATTGTTGGACAACTGACCGAAGCGGTGCATGAACACCGTATCCTGCCCGGTGCTAAATTGCGCGAGGATGAGGTCGGAGAGATTTTTGGGGTCAGTCGCACCATTGTGCGCCAAGCCCTGCGGGCCATGGCGCATGAGGGGCTGGTAACGATTGAGCGCAATCGTGGCGCCTTTGTTGCACGCCCCTCTATCAAGCAGGCGCGGGAAGTCTTTGAAGCCCGTGCCCTGCTAGAGCCCCAGACCGCCCGGGCCGCAGCGGAGCGCGCCACGCCTGAGGACATCGCGCAGTTGGAGCGGCACATCACAGCCGAACATGATGCGCTGGACCGGGGTGAAGCCGGGGTGGCGCTGAAGCTGTCCGGCGACTTTCATATGTCGATTGCACGGATTGCGGATCAGAAGATCATTGAGGACTTCCTGCGCCAGTTGATCTCGCGCTCCTCGCTGGTGATTGCGCTTTACTGGCGGCGGCGCAATGCGCTGTGTGAAAGTCACGCGCATCATGCGCTGATCAATGCGTTGCGCATGGGCGATGGGGATGGTGCAGAAGAGCTGATGAAAGGGCACCTTCTGGATTTGTTCACCCAGCTGGACCTGCGCGAACACGATCCTGCCCCGACCTCTCTGCGAGATGCCTTGGGCAAATAGGCGGTGCAACGACAGCTACGCCTGTCGTGACGTCTCGTAAAAGAGACACGCGTAAAACGGTATTTTGCCATGCACAAACAGTCGCAGCGTTTTTGCGTCTTAGAATGTCGTTAACATTCAACCGAACCCAGACCCGTGGCGTAGGGTTGCCCTGTAAGGTGCCATCCCGTCAGTTTGATTGGGTGGAGAATTGGGAAGCCGGTGAGAGTCCGGTACTGCCCCCGCAACGGTAAGGCAAGTTAGGTTCGGCAATACGACCACTGGGAGGAGGATCCCGGGAAGGTGCCGCAATCGGGCGAAAGCCACTTCCAAGTCCGGAAACCAGCCTTGCAGATATGTCAAACCGCGGGTGGCGGTGGGGGCACTTGGCTTGGCTCCGTTCCTCTTCGGTGCCGCCTGTGTCTCCTTTGCCACTTGCTCAAGCAAGGCCGCGGGGTGCGGCAGGAGAGCCAAGAAATGAGTAATATTCACACCCTGCTGGCGCGTCGAAACCCAGGTCATGCGCTGGAGCAGGCTTTTTACACCGATCCCGAGGTGTTTCAGACCGATCTGGAGGCCATTCACTACCAAACCTGGCTGTTTGCCACGGCGGCCTGTGAGCTGGAAAAGCCGGGCAGCTATGTCACTTACAATGTGGGCGCCTACCGTGTGGTGATCGTGCGCGGGGCGGACAATGAAATCCGCGCCTTCCACAACACTTGCCGCCATCGCGGCTCTGTGATTTGCAAAGCGGCCAAAGGCCATGCACCCAAACTGGTCTGCCCCTATCACCAATGGACCTATGAGCTTGACGGCTCTCTGCTCTGGGCGCGTGACATGGGGCCGGAATTTGACCCCACCAAACACGGGCTGAAAACCGTGCATTGTCGTGAACTGGCCGGGCTGGTCTATATCTGTCTGGCCGAAGACGCCCCGGATTTCGCAGCCTTTGCTGAGACCGTGCGCCCCTATCTGGAGGCCCATGATCTGGGCAATGCTAAAGTGGCCTTTGAGAGCTCTATCGTAGAGAACGGCAACTGGAAGCTGGTTTGGGAAAACAACCGTGAATGTTATCACTGTGGCGGCAACCACCCGGCACTGTGCCGCACCTATCCCGATGATCCCAGCGTCACCGGCATCGGCGAAGGCGGCGAAACCCCGGATCACCTGCAGGCGCATTTCGACCGCTGCGAGGCCGCTGGCCTGCCCGCCAATTTCCACCTCAGCGCGGACGGCCAATACCGCGTGGCGCGTATGCCGTTGAAAGAAGGCGCGGAAAGCTACACGATGGATGGCAAAACCGCCGTGCGCCCATGGCTGGGCCGGGTGCCGTTCTCCGATGCTGGCGCGCTGTTGCAGTTCCACTATCCGACCACATGGAACCACTTCCTTGCGGATCACTCCATCCTGTTCCGGGTCACCCCGATCAGCCCCACAGAGACCGAAGTCACCACCAAATGGCTGGTGCACAAAGACGCAGTGGAAGGCCGGGATTATGATCTCAAGCGCCTGACCGAAGTCTGGATGGCCACCAATGATGAAGACCGCCGCGTGGTCGAGGACAACCAGCAGGGTATCAACAGCCCGGCCTATGTGCCCGGCCCGTATTCTCCGACACAGGAATCTGGCGTGCTGCAATTTGTGGAGTGGTATTGCGCCACATTGGCCACCCATCTGGCCCCCGGCACCATGGCAGCGGAGTGACCCCGATGAAAGACCTCACCACCGCCCCCACCATCTGGCGTGACAGCGAAATGCTGGAATGCGTGTCGATTGTGCCAGAGATGCCCAACACCGCCAGCTTCACTTTCCGCGCCCCATCCGGCGCCTTGTTTGACTATGATGCAGGCCAGTTTCTGACGCTGGAAATTCCTGCCCCAGGGGAACCCGGCGGTGTGGTGCACCGCACCTATACGATCTCGTCGTCGCCCTCGCGGCCGCGCTCGATCACCATCACCGCCAAGGCCCAGCCAGACAGCATCGGCACCCGCTGGATGCTGGACAATTTGCGCCCCGGTGTCCGCCTGAAAGCGATTGGCCCGGCTGGCCTCTTCACCAATGCCAAGAGCCGCGCGCGCAAATATCTGTTTATCTCTGCGGGCTCCGGCATCACCCCAATGATGTCCATGACCACCTGTATGTGGGATGAGGGCCAAGAGCTTGACGCAGTGTTTATTAACTGCGCCAAACGTCCCTCGGAAATCATCTTCCGCCAACGGCTGGAACAGATGGCCAGTCGCACCCCCGGTCTGGATCTGAAATTTGTGGTCGAAGAGCCGGATCCCTATGCCCCATGGACCGGCTATCAGGGCCAGTTCAACCAGCTGATGCTGGGCCTGATGGCGCCGGATTATCTGGAGCGGGAGGTTTATTGCTGTGGGCCGGAGCCGTTCATGACAGCGGTGCGCGAAGCGCTCGCCGGTCTGGGCTTTGACATGGACAACTACCATCAGGAAAGCTTTGGCGCGCCGGTGGAAACCGAAGCCGAACAGCCCGCGCTGGATGATGTGGTGCCTGATGAGGACAGCAAGGCGGAAATCCATTTTGCCACCTCCGATGTCACTGCCAAAGTCGCCGAAACCGAAACCGTGCTCGCCGCCGCGCGCTCGGTCGGGCTCAACATCCCCTCAGGCTGTACCTTCGGCGTTTGCGGCACCTGCAAGGTCAAAAAGACCGAAGGCGAGGTGCATATGGTCCACAACGGCGGTATTTCGGACGACGACATCGAAGCCGGTTATATCCTCGCCTGCTGCTCCAACCCGATTGGGAAAGTGGCAGTAGAGGTCTGAGCCCCCCGCTCTCGGGCTCAAAGAAAAGCCCGGCAGACATGCCGGGCTTTTTTGTGTTCTATGGCTTTTGAGGCGATGGTGTTCTGGAAGTGTTTCGATTGACTACAGAGAAGAATTTGCAGCAATCCCCACTTTCGCTTTGCAAAGCGAAAGTCAGCATTTTTAGCAAGCCCAATGTTTTGTAGTGGCGTGACCCTTATCTGCTAGGGGTTGCTGATGCACTGAAAATGCTTGCTTTGATTGCATCCAAACGCTTCCTGTGTAGGAGTAGTGTTAGCAAACGAGAGGCTTGTCGATGTCTTCCGGAGATAAAATGAAAGGTCGGTGCTCCCAGTGTGGCTGGGTCACTAGACGAACATTTAAAAACATGGGGCGGAAGCCGTGCCCGAAATGCGGTGGCCAAATTATGTTTCATGAAGACGACAAAGAAGCAGCGCAGACTATCGCTATCCTGTCGATAATTGGCATGATCGTATTAGGGTTCCTGTTTGTCTCACTGGGAATAGCCGAATGGTAAAGTCGCAGGAGATATACTGATTACGGCTGTCATCACCATGCCAACTTCGTCAGCAATTTCTTAGCACCCCCTAGTTTCGCCTTGATTACTCTGCTGCTTGTTTAAAGTCGTTCGAGCCTACGCCTCTAACCAACCTAACCCTCACTCACCCGTCCTTCAAAACCCGCCCCAGATCCGGCCGCCGAAAATCCGGTCCCTTGAGCACCTTGCCATCTTCGCGTAACACCGGGCGGCCGTCGGCCCCCAGTTTGGACATGTTGGAGGCATGCACCTCCTCCATGCCCGCTTGTTTGACCCCATGCAGGCCGAACTCCAGAAAGGTGCCGTCCAACACATATTGGATGTCGCAGAGCGCATCGAGCACTTCGACCATATCGCCCGCTTCCACGGCTTCGCGCAGCTCGGCGACCTCTTCTTCAAGGATCGCCAGCCGCATCTGCGCACGCTCTTGCGGAATGGCAGGGCTGTCCACCACGGGCACATCAAAGGCCTCATGCCATTCCTTCACGATCGAAAGCGTGTCTTGAGACATCAGAAATCCCAGTCGTCGTCTTCTGTCGCCACCGCTTTGCCGATCACATAGGAGGAGCCGGAGCCGGAGAAGAAGTCGTGGTTTTCGCTGTCCGGGCTGAGGGCGGCCAGAATGGCGGGGTTCACCTCAGAGACTTCCGGTGGGAACAGCGCTTCAAAGCCGAGGTTTTGCAGGGCTTTGTTGGCGTTGTAATGCAGGAAGACTTTCACATCCTCGGTCAGGCCCAGCTCGTCATAAAGCTCTTCGGTGTATTCGTTCTCAATGCCATAAAGCTCAAACATCAGCGCGAAGGCATAATCCTTCAGCTCCTGCTGCTCCGCTTCGGTGCGTTTCTCATAGCCGCGCTGGAATTTATAGCCCACATAATAGCCGTGCACCGCCTCATCGCGGATGATCAGACGGATCAGATCTGCGGTGTTGGTCAGCTTGGCGCGGCTGGACCAATACATCGGCAGGTAGAAACCTGAATAGAACAGGAAGCTTTCCAGAAACACGCTGGCAATCTTGCGCTTCAGCGGGTCATTGCCCGGCGCATAGGTGTCAAGGATGGTGCGCGCCTTGGCTTGCAGATGCGGGTTTTCCTCGGACCAGCGGAAGGCCTCGTCAATTTCCTTGGTGGAACAGAGCGTCGAGAAAATCGACGAATAGCTGCGCGCATGCACCGCTTCCATAAAGGCGATATTGGTCAGCACGGCCTCTTCATGCGGGGTCACCGCATCAGGCATCAGCGAGGGCGCGCCCACGGTGTTCTGAATCGTGTCCAGCAGCGTCAGCCCGGTGAAGACCCGGATGGTCAGCTGTTTTTCGTGATCCGTCAGCGTGCCCCAGCTCGGGATGTCATTGGAAAGCGGCACTTTTTCCGGCAGCCAGAAGTTCACCGTCAACCGGTTCCAGACCTCAAGGTCTTTCTCGTCGTCCATCCGGTTCCAGTTGATCGCGCGGGTGATCTTGGTGGTGTGCATATCTTTCATAGGTCTCTCTCCGATCACAGCGTGCAGGACACGCAGCCCTGAACCTCGGTGCCCTCAAGGGCTTCCTGGCGCAGGCGCACATAATAGATGGTCTTGATGCCTTTCTTCCACGCGTAGATCTGCGCGCGGTTGATGTCGCGGGTGGTGGCCTCTGCCGGGAAGAACAGGGTCAGTGACAGGCCCTGATCCACATGCTCTGTGGCCGCCGCATAGGTGTCAATCAGCGCCTCAGGGCCGATCTCATAGGCATCGCGGTAATACTCAAGGTTGTCATTGTCCATGAAGGCCGCCGGGTAGTAGACGCGACCAATCTTGCCTTCTTTGCGGATTTCCACCTTGGACACGATCGGGTGGATCGAGGAGGTCGAATTGTTGATGTAGGAGATCGATCCGGTGGGGGGGACGGCCTGCAGGTTGCGGTTGAACAACCCGTGTTTCATCACATCCGCCTTCAGCGCGGCCCAATCGTCCCGCGTCGGCAGGTCAATGCCTTCAAACAGCGCTTTCACCACATCGCTTTGCGGCAGCCAGTCCTGCTCGGTGTAGCGGTCAAAGAACACACCGGAGCCATAGTCAGAGGTTTCAAAGCCCTTGAAGCTGGCTTTGCGCTCCTGTGCGAGATCACAGGAGGTGCGGATGGCGTGATAGGCCACCGTGGCAAAATAGACCGAGGTGAACTCAATGCCGTCCGCGCTGCCGTAGTGAATACGCTCGCGCGCCAGATAGCCGTGCAGGTTCATCTGACCCAGACCAATGGCGTGGCTGTCATCATTGCCCTTGCGCACAGAAGGCACAGAGTCGATGGCAGACATTTCCGAAACAGCGGTCAGCGCACGGATCGCGGCCCCAACAGAGCGGCCAAAGTCTTTACCGTCCATGGTCTTGGCGATGTTGAGGGAGCCGAGGTTACAGGAGATATCGCTGCCCATTTTGGCATAGCCGAGATCTTCGTTGAACTCAGACGCCTCATTGACCTGCAGGATTTCCGAACAGAGGTTGGACATGTTGATCCGGCCCTCAATCGGGTTCATCCGGTTCACCGTGTCCTCAAACATTACATAGGGATAGCCGCTCTCAAACTGGATTTCGGCAATGGTCTGGAAGAATTCGCGGGCGTTCACCTTGGATTTGCGAATGCGCTTGTCTTCGACCATCTCATGGTACTTCTCGGTCACCGAGATTTCAGAGAATGGCACGCCATAGACCTTCTCCACATCATGCGGAGAGAACAGATACATATCGGCGTTTTTCTTGGCGAGTTCAAAGGTGATATCGGGGATCACCACACCCAGCGACAGTGTCTTGATGCGGATTTTCTCGTCCGCGTTCTCACGCTTGGTATCAAGGAAGCGCATGATGTCAGGGTGGTGCGCGTTCAGATAGACCGCGCCTGCGCCCTGACGTGCGCCAAGCTGGTTGGCATAAGAAAAGCTGTCTTCGAGCAGCTTCATCACCGGGATCACCCCGGAGGATTGGTTTTCAATGCCTTTGATCGGCGCACCATGCTCACGAATGTTGGTCAGCAGAAGCGCCACACCGCCGCCACGCTTGGAGAGCTGCAGCGCCGAGTTGATGCCGCGGCCAATGCTTTCCATATTGTCTTCCAGACGCAGCAGGAAGCAGGAGATCAGCTCGCCACGGGAGGCTTTTCCCGCGTTCAGGAAGGTGGGCGTGGCCGGCTGGAAACGACCCTCCAGAATCTCTTCCATAAAGGCCATGGCCTGATCCTCATCCCCGCGCGCCAGCGCCAGAGAGGTCATCACCACACGGTCCTCATAGCGCTCCAGAAAGCGCTGCCCGTCACGGGTTTTCAGCGTGTAGGAGGTGTAATATTTGAAGGCGCCGAGGAAGGTCGGGAACCGGAACTTCTTGGCATAGGCCGCTTCCCAGATGGCCCGCATGAAGTTCTTGGAATACTGATCCAGAACCGCTTCTTCGTAATAGCCTTCTTCGACAAGATAGCCGAGTTTTTCGTCCAGCGAGTGAAAGAACACGGTGTTCTGGTTCACGTGCTGAAGGAAATACTGCTTTGCGGCCATACGGTCCGCATCAAAGCGAATATTGCCCTCTCCATCATAGAGATTCAGCATTGCGTTCAACGCGTGGTAATCCATCGTGCTCAGCTCGTTGTCGAGCATAGGCTATCTCCCAGTTTCTCAAGCCCGGCGCGCAGGCGGTCAATATCGGTTTGCGTGCCAGCCAGCTCAAACGTGTAAAGCACGGGCACATTGCATTTTTCAGAAATGATGCGACCCGCCAAAGCATAGGTCGCACCAAAGTTTCTATTTCCGGATCCGATTACGCCGCAAAGCTGATTTCGGTTTTCCGGAATATTCAGAAAGCGGATCACCTGCTTTGGCACTGCTCCGCGTCCTTCTCCATCGGCATAGGTCGGACATATCAGGACAAAGGGATCACGCAGATCAGGCAGCGGCGCATCTGGCTCAATCGGTATGCGCGCTGCCTCATATCCCAGCCGGTCCACAAACCGGCGCGTGTTGCCTGAAGCTGAAGAGTAGTAAACCAGTGCCGGAGGTCGGCCCACCACAGCCTCAGCCCAGACGCGCAATCATGTCAGGGCGAAAGCCGGACCAATGGTCGCCACCAGCCACAACAACGGGGGCCTGACGGTAACCAAGTTCGGTCACGTGATCGAGAGCAGAGTTGTCTTCGGTCAGATCGACAACATCATAAGAGATGCCCTTGGCATCCAGCGCGCGTGTGGTGGCGGTGCATTGCACACAGGCGGGTTTGGAGTAGACGATGATGCTCATACTGTCCTCTTTAGTTTAGACAAAGCCGAGGACGCAGTGCCGGGCGAGTCCCGTTTTTTTACGTCCCCGAACCCTCCGTTCGTGGTTAATTTTTTGCGCCTGCGGCAGGTCTCCTGACTCGCGGTTCTCTGCTTGGCTGGCCTTCCCAAAAGCACACTTTCAGTGGCGACTTCAACCTTGCTCACCGCTCACAGTTGCGGGGGCAGTGCCAGATTTTCACCGGCTTCCCTCTTAGCCTCCGACCTGAATCGAAGGAACCGAAGCATCACGATATTGGGGGTAAATGTGATTTGCTGTCAACATATAGGGTGGGCCCATATGGAATTTCTTTTGCTCAAACTTTGAGCAATCACAGGTCAAACTCATGCAATGAGGCGCAATTTAAGAATTCTGATGGCTCGGGGGCTGTGCAACTGTTGTGGTCATGTCACGGCGTCAGACTTCATATCTCATCTTAACGCTTTCGCTTGCAACCGGCAACGCCGCGCCTTGCGGAAGCGAAGATAAATTTTCCGATTTCATGTCTTGAAACAGGATCAGACTTTGCTTCCTTGCCCGTAGAGTTTGAGGCGCATTGTCGCGGTGCGAGGCAGGCGCAAACCTTCTTGTCGTTTTGTTGCAGGCTTTACACCTTGGCGCGCGGTGCAGCGGGTCATGAGGCGCCGAGATATGCGCGCCGCCAGCTGTCGTCCGACCTTGGGTGGGCGCGGAGGTGTCATAAGTTGGGGTAAATCAGCGACGCAAAACCCAAGTATGGGTTAACATACAGTAATCAATCACGATTTCGGGTTTATGGCGGAGACGAAGGGATTCGAACCCTCGATACCGTTTCCGGTATACTCCCTTAGCAGGGGAGCGCCTTCGACCACTCGGCCACGTCTCCGCTGACCCGTATATGGGGCAGGCTGGGGGGACACAAGACCCAAATTTACGATTTTTCGAATTCCTTTTGTGCCGTTGCCAAAGGGGGGTGCTGCCCTATCCGCGATAGCGTTTCACCTTGCTGGCCTGAAGGCTGTAGCCCACTTCGGCGAGGCCGGTGCTGGTGGCGTTGCTGTGGAAAACGCCGGTCACTTCGACGGGGTCAAACAGATCACGCATGTCATACGGTGTTTGCGCCGTCACCAGCACCAGCTGATTTGCGGGCGGTGGTGGCACGTGAATGCAGGCACCGACAAAAGGGGCCAGAATAAATTCAGACACGCCGGAGGCTCCAAAATCCAGCGGGACCACAAAGCCGGGCAGGCGCACCGTCATGCCATCAAATGCATTTGTCACGCTCTTGGCTTCTGGTTGGTCAAAGCCGGTCGTGAGCTGACCATGCTGCACCACGCCAATCCCGCGCAGCTGCTTGAGCAATTGGCCTGTGTCGCCCTCCGGAATCAACTCCGCCCACGCCAGAGTGCGCACTTTATCGGCCCAGGACCGTGTGGCGAGCGGGAGTGTGGCCGCAGCAAGGGCTATCCGCAAAAACTGGCGTCTTGAAGCTGTCATTGGCCCATCTCCGTAAGTTTTATGCCTCACAAGCGCAGCTGCATGCCGTCACTCAAGGACAGTCGATAGGCGCGCAGCGCAGGCAACAGGCTCACAATTGTGCCCGCACAGACCACGGCGCAGAGCACCAGATATTCCCGCGCGGTTGGCAGGCTGATCTCAAGATATAGCCCAAATGCCGCATCCACATAGCTGCGCGCAAGAAACAATCCCGTGTAAAGCAGACCCACGCCCAACACCACGGCCAAAAGGCTCATCAACGTGGCCTCCGTCATCAGCAGGCCCAGAATGGTGCGGGGTTTTGCGCCAATGGCGCGCAGCAGGGCCATCTCTCGACGTCGCTCATTCAGGCCTGAGAAAATCATCGCCACCATGCCCAGCAGCGCGGTCACCACCACCATCACGGAGACCGCAAGTAGGGCGGCCTCTGCCACGCCAATCAGGTTCCAGAGTTCGCTGAGGGCCACGCCGGGCAGGATCGCCAGCAGGGGCTCCTCTGAATAGTCGTTGATCCAGCGTTGCAAGCCAAAGATCTGCAGCCGTGATTGGGTGCCAATCAATGCGGCGGTGACAGCTTTGGGGGTGAGGTCCATCTTACGGGCGTCTTCGGCGCTGATGGGGGTCTGGGAGCGTCCACCGCCCTGCCAGTCGATATGGATCGCCTCAATGGCCTGCAGGCTGACAAAGACGGTGCGGTCTACGGGGGTGCCGGTCTTTTGCAAAATGCCTTTGATGCGAAAGGGTTTGTCGTCATGTTCGGTGAAAGAGGCCACGCCATGGGCCACCACGATTTCATCGTTCAGCGCATAGTTTAGCTCTGCGGCCACATCGGCCCCCACCACCGCGTCAAACAGATCGTCAAACACCGCGCCCTGCGCAAAATCCACATCCCGTCCGCCACGATATTTGTAGCGCTCAAAAAACGCTTCCGTCGTGCCCAATACTCGAAAGCCTCGGTGACTGTCTCCGAGGGACAGGGGCACAATCCAATCCACCTCGGGGCGGGCGGCGATGTCCTGATAGCTTTGCCAGGTCACATTGTTGGTGGCATTGCCCACGCGGAAGACCGAGTAGAGCAGAAGCTGTATCCCACCAGAGCGCGCGCCCATGATCAGGTCGGTGCCCGAAATTGTATCGGCGAAACTGGCCTTGGCGCCGGTGCGGATTTTTTCCACACCGAGGAAGAGCGCAACAGAAAGGGCAATGGCAAAAATCGTCAGCCCCACGGTCAGCCCCCGGCTCAGCAGGGATTTGACGGCGAGCCGCAACAGGATCATAGCGGACCTCCCATGGCGCGCGGCGATGTGCGTGTCACCTCTGCGATTTCGGAGAGGTCAAGGCAGCGGTCAAACGCCTGTGCGAGCCGCTCATCGTGGGACACCATGATAAGCGTCGCCCCGGCGGCTTGGGTTTGTGTCATCAGCACGTCAAGGAAAGCCGCCTGAGCCGTGGCATCGAGCGCGGAGGTCGGCTCATCCGCCACGATCAGGCGGGGCCGCCCCAAAAGAGCGCGGGCCGCCGCCACCCTCTGCTGCTGCCCAATGCTGAGTTCGCGTGTGTCGGCCTGCTCTACCAGTTCTGGCGCCAGCCCCAGCGCCGAGGTCAACCGCAGGGCCTCTTCTTTCGGGTTTTCCACGCGCTGCCGTCGCAATTTGGCAAAGGAGAGCGGCAGCAGGATGTTTTCCAACGGCGAGGCATAGGGCAACAGGTTGAACATCTGAAAAATCACGCCGATGTGGTCGGCGCGAAAGGCATCCCGCGCCGCCGGGCGCAGCGCGCCAAGATCCGTGCCGTCAATCTGCACATGGCCTGCGTCGGCTGTTATAATGCCACAGATCAGGCTCAGTAGCGTGGATTTCCCGCTTCCGCTTTCTCCCAGCAGAAAGAGTTTTTCCCCTTCTGCGACCGAAAGCTCTGGTACAGAGAGGGCAAAGCCTGTGCGCCCCTGCCATTCAAATTGCAGGTCTTTGAGAGAGAGGAAGGGGCGCATAAAAGCGTGTTATCCTTGACGGTTAGTTCAGTTCCACATCAGGGGCATCGCGAGAGGCTTCAACGGCGCGCGCGCCCGCTTCGGTCACCACCTGTACCTCCAATTCTTCCGCATTTGGGAAGACATTGAAATAGGCCAAAGTGATCGCGCTCACTTTTGACGCATCTGCACAGCTCAGGCTGTAGTGCGCATGGAACTCAGAATGCGCGTCCTCGTCAGCGTGGGCGTCATGCTCATGGCTGTCGTGATCTTCGTTCTCATGTGCATGGTCGTCGTGATCATGGTCATCATGACCGTCGGTTTTTGCGTGATCGTCATGGTCATGATCGTCATGTTCCTCATGCTCATCCCCGCCATGCAGCGCCACCTCCACCGAGGTCACCTCACAGCCCGCTGCCGTTGGCAGAGCAAACAGGCTCAGCGGATCTTTCAATTGCGCCATGCCCTTTTGAAGCGTCGCTTTGTCCGCGTCTGTGGTTGCGGCATGTTCAAAGCCCACAATATCAAATCCCGGCACGTCCAGTTCCAGCGCGATGGTGTTCCCGTCCACCGCTATGTTGAGCGCCCCATGGCCATGTTCATGGGCGTCCAGCGCGCGTTTTTCCTCTGCTAAGGCGGGCAGGGCGGCCCCGATCAAAGTGGTGCACAGCAAGGTTGTTTTCAGTGTCATGGAAGGCTCCCGGGAAATGACATCAAAATTGAGTAATTTGTTATGTTATTGCATCTCATATCGCAAGGGATCAAGGGCCGCCGCCGCACAGATGCGCGGCATCTCGCGTATATGCGGATAAAAGAAAGCGGGCGTGTCACCACACGCCCGCTCATCGCGTCAAGGATTCAGAAAACCCGGTCTAAGCTACTGTGAAACCAGGTTTATTTGGCGTCAAAACAGGTTTGCTTCTGCACGCCCAGACCCGCGATGCCCAATTCCATTTTGTCTCCAGCCTTCAGGTAGGTCTGTGGGGTTTGCCCCATGCCCACGCCCGGGGGTGTGCCGGTGGAGATCACATCCCCCGGCTGCAGGCTCATGAACTGAGACAGATGTGAGATCACTGTGGCCACGTCAAAATGCATCGTCTTGGTGGATCCGTCCTGATAGCGGTGTCCGTTCACTTCCAGATACATCGCCAGATCCTGTGGATCGGCAACCTCATCCCGTGTCACCAGCCATGGGCCAATGGGGCCAAAAGTGTCACAGCTTTTGCCCTTCACCCACTGGCCGGAGCGGTGCAGCTGAAAATCACGCTCTGACAGGTCGTTCACGACACAATAGCCAGCCACATGGTCAAGCGCCTCTTCGCGGCTGACGTATTTGGTATGTTTGCCAATCACCACGCCCAGTTCAACTTCCCAGTCGGTTTTGACGGATGTGCGCGGGATCTCCACGTCATCGTTGGGGCCCATGATCGCGGAAGTGGCTTTGAAGAAAATCACCGGCTCTTCGGGCAGGGCCATGCCAGATTCCGCAGCGTGGTCCGCGTAGTTCAGGCCGATACAGATGAATTTGCCAACCGCGCCAACACAGGCGCCAATGCGGGGATCGCCCTCAACCACAGGCAGGCCGCTGAGATCCAGGCCGCGCAGGGAGTTCAGGCTGGCATCGCTCAACGCATCGCCTGCGATGTCGTCCAACACGCCGGAGAGATCGCGGATCGCTCCATTGTCATCCAGCATGCCGGGTTTCTCTGCCCCAACGGGGCCATAGCGCAAAAGTTTCATGTACGTGTCCTTTCTAGCTCAGATGGTCCAGCCGCCGTCGATGGCGAAGGGCTGGTCCGAAGTGTATTTGCTGGCGTCGCTGGCCAGATAGCGCGCGAGTTCCGCGATTTCATCTGCTGTCCCAATACGGCGGAGGTCCTGCGCCACGTAATCGGCGGGCTCGGAGCGGGTCAAGCCAATCGCCGCGCATTTGAGGGCATCGTCGGTGCGTGGGGGAGCAGTGCTCGTTCCGATCTGCTCTGCGACTGAGGGAGTATGCAAAGAGCTATCATGCGAAGTGTTGCCTAATTTTTAGACAGCCATTCTGCCGTTTCTTCAAAAATAGCAGGGCGGCTTTGCCGATCACATGCCCCTTCTTTTTAAGGGCAAGAGCGCGCTTTTCTATGGAGGGCTTATTTTTAAGGCTTTTTCCTATTCCTGTGCTTAAAATATCCATAGGCTGAAGTTATAAAGTTGTAGGTTAAATCAACTTCTCTTGTCTATGAAACATGACAAACTGATCAAAGACGAAAGTGATCACCAAGAATCCTGCGTCCTGATCTGAAACCAACAGAGGAAGAAAAATGAAAAAAGCTGCGTCATTTTACGCAAGCCTGGCCTTGAGCGCCCTGGTTGCCACGGGGGCTGTCGCCGAAACCGAGCTGACAGTATATACGGCAGTCGAGGCGGAAGATCTGGCCAGATACGCTGAAACATTCAACGAAAGCTATCCGGACATCAAAATCAACTGGGTGCGTGACTCCACCGGTATCATCACAGCCAAGTTGCTGGCCGAGCGTGACAATCCGCAGGCCGATCTTGTCTGGGGGCTGGCGGCCACGTCACTTCTGCTGCTGAAGTCCGAAGGCATGCTCGAACCCTACGCACCAGAAGGTGTGGAGAAGCTTGACGCCAAATTTGTCGACAGCGGTGAGACACCGTCTTGGGTGGGCATGGATGCCTGGGTGGCCTCTGTCTGCTACAACACTGTTGAGGCCGAAAAGAACGGTCTGACCCCGCCGACCTCCTGGCAGGATCTCACCGACCCGATGTATGAAGGTCACGTGATCATGCCAAACCCGAACTCTTCGGGCACGGGGTTCCTTGACGTTTCCAGCTGGCTGCAGCTCTTCGGTGAAGAGGGCGGTTGGGAATATATGGATGCGCTGCACAACAACATTGCGCGCTACACCCATTCCGGCTCCAAGCCTTGTAAACTGGCCGCCGCAGGCGAAATCCCGATTGGTATTTCCTTTGCCTTCCGTGGCGCCAAGTCCAAAGCCGCAGGCGCGCCGCTGGAAATCATCGTGCCAAGCGAAGGCGTAGGCTGGGATATGGAAGCCTCTGCGATTGTGGCTGGCACCGCCAATCTTGAAGCCGCCCAGAAGGTTCTGGACTTCTCTGTCACCAAGGCAGCCAATGAGATGTACAACTCCGGCTATGCCGTTGTCGCCTATCCTGGTGTGGCCAAGCCGGTCGAGTATTTCCCAGAGGGCCTGCTGGATGCGATGATTGACAACGACTTTGAGTATGCTGCCAACAACCGTGCGGCCATCCTCAAAGAGTGGCAGTCGCGCTACGATGGCAAATCTGACCCTAAATAATCCAACAGCTGCGGGGGCGCAGGCCCCCGCACAGATCCGTCAATTACCCGCTGTCCCGACAGAGCCTGGCCCCTGCCAGAGCCGTTGGTGTGCGCGATCAGCGAAGATCTAAGGACTGAACCCGTGACTGCAGAACAAACATCAGGCGAATTTTACCTGAGCATAAAAGACTTATGGAAAGCGTTCGGAACCTTTTTGGCTCTCAGAGACATTTCACTGGACATCAAAGAAGGCGAATTCATTTGTTTTCTCGGGCCATCGGGCTGCGGAAAAACAACCCTGCTGCGGGCCATTGCTGGCCTTGATCTGCAAACCCGCGGGTCGATCACGCAGGACGGCAAAGACGTCTCCAACCTGCCACCTTCAGAGCGCGATTTTGGTATCGTCTTTCAGTCCTACGCGCTGTTCCCAAACCTGACGATTGAGAAAAACATCGCCTTCGGTCTGGAAAATGCCGGGCGCAGCAAGGCGGAAATCGCCACCCGTGTCAAAGATCTGCTGAAGCTGGTTGGCCTGCCCGATCAGGGCAAAAAATACCCCGCTCAGCTCTCAGGTGGTCAGCAGCAGCGTATTGCGCTGGCCCGCGCCATCGCCACCAAACCGGGGCTTCTGCTTCTGGATGAGCCGCTCTCGGCGCTGGATGCCAAAGTGCGCGTGCATCTGCGCCACGAAATCAAAGAGCTGCAGCGCAAGCTGGGGGTCACAACTGTCATGGTGACCCACGATCAGGAAGAAGCGCTCGCCATGGCCGACCGCATTGTTGTGATGAACCATGGGGTGATCGAACAGGTCGGCTCCCCCACTGAGGTCTACCGCGAGCCTAGCAATCTGTTTGTCGCCGACTTCATTGGCGAAATGAACCAGATCGACAGCGCTGTGGCCAATGGCGGCCGCCTTGCCATTGGTGAAGATAGCTTTGCCTGCCATGCCCATGATTTTTCCGATGGTGCCGCCGTTGTGGCCGCCATCCGCCCCGAAGACATCATCCCTCATGAGGTGGGATATCAGCCTGAGAGTGCTGAGCAGAACTGTATCGAAGTGCTCTTACATGAGATGGAGTTCCTCGGATCCTTCTGGCGCTGTCGTCTGCAGAATGATCGCTTTGGCGGCGCAGAGCTGATTGCCGATTTCTCCATCAACGCCGTGCGACGTCTGGGTCTTGCCGAGGGCAAACCGATGATCATCGAGCTGCCCGCAGACCGGCTGATGGCGTTTGATCGTTCGGGAGAGAGCTGATGACACTGGCGTCTTCACATACTTCCGAACTGCCCCCGGGCAAGGACATCAAGGGAAAGCTGAGCCGCGATGATTTGATGATGCGCGGCGGCATGATCATCATTGCGCTCTATCTGGTGATCACCCTGGCGTTCCCGCTGTTTTCCATGCTGTCCAAATCCTTTTCGACCTATCGCTTTGAACTCTCCCAATATGAGTTTCAGGTCAGCGATGAGGCCGGCGTGTTTGATGGCTCTGTGCTCACCGGCGCGGCGCTCAATGCCCAGACAGAGGCCTATGCCGACAGCGATCTGAGCACCGGTGCCGATGGCCGCCTTGGCGTGACAGCGTTCTTCCCGGAGTTCAGCTTCCGCAGCCCGGTGATGTATCAGATCCGCAACGTTGCAGAAAACGGCCGCTTTCTGGTCGGCTCCACGCTTTATGATGACACCGCGTGGCAAACGCTGGATTCCAACACCTTTCGACGGGTGCAGCTGAGACCGACAAAATCCACCGGCGTGGACAACTTTATCAGCTACTTCTCTACGCCAGCGCTGTTTAATTCTATCAAGAACTCGCTCTGGATTGCAGTGCTCTCCACGGTGGTCACAGTCTCTCTGGCCTTCTGGTTTGCCTATGCGCTCAACCGCAGCTGCATGCGCTTCAAAGGCTTCTTCCGACTGATTGCTATGGCACCCATCCTTGTGCCGTCGCTCTTGCCCGGCATCGCGCTGGTCTATCTCTTCGGCAATCAGGGCATGATCAAAGAGCTGCTGTTTGGGGCCAGTATCTATGGGCCAATCGGCATTGTCATTGGCTCAGTCTTCTTCACCTTCCCACATGCCTTCATCATCATCTCGGCGGCATTGGCCATCTCAGATGCCCGTCTCTATGAGGCCGCGACCAGCCTGCGTGCCACCCCATGGCGCACCTTCTGGACGGTCACGGTCCCCGGTGTGCGCTATGGTCTGATCTCTGCCGCCTTTGTGGTGTTCAATCTGGTGATCACCGACTTCGGCTTGCCCAAGGTGATTGGCGGACAATTCAATGTGCTTGCGGTGGACATCTATAAACAGGTGATCGGTCAGCAGAACTTTGAAATGGGTGCGGTGGTCTCTGTGGTGCTTGTGGTGCCTGCCATTCTGGCCTTTGCCATCGACCGGATGGTGCAATCCAAACAGGTGGCGCTGCTATCGGCGCGCTCCGTGCCCTATCAGCCCACGCCCAATGCGGCGGCAGACCGGGGCTTCCTGATCTACTGTTCTCTTGTGGCGCTGTTCATCTTGGGCATGCTGGCGGTCTGTCAATTTGCTGCGCTGGTGAAGTTCTGGCCCTATGATCTCAGTCTGAGCCTGAACAACTACCAGTTCGATAAAATGGACGGCGGCGGCTGGGCCTCTTACTTCAACTCCATCAAATTGGCGTTGCTGACCGCGATCTGTGGGACATCGGTGGTGTTCTTCGGGGCCTATCTGGTGGAGAAATCCAACGGCTTTGGCGCAGGGCGCGCGGTGTTTCAGATGTTTGCCATGTTGCCCATGGCCATCCCGGGCATGGTGCTGGGCCTCGCCTACATCTTCTTCTTCAACAACCCGGATAATCCGCTTAATGCGATTTACGGCACCATGACCATTCTGGTGATCTGCACGGTGACACACTTCTACACCGTGTCCCATCTGACCGCGATGACCTCGCTCAAACAGATGGACCGTGAGTTTGAATCTGTGTCTGCGTCACTCAAGCAGCCCACGTTGAAGCTCTTTGCCCGTGTCACCGTTCCGGTCAGCCTGCCCACCGTCTTGGACATTTCCATCTATCTGTTTGTGAATGCCATGACGACGGTATCTGCCGTGGTGTTCCTCTATTCGCCCAAAACAACATTGGCCTCCATTGCCGTGTTGAACATGGACGATGCGGGCGACATCGCACCGGCTGCGGCCATGGGGATGATGATCTTTTACACCAATGCGGCGGCACGGATCATTCACCTGATCGCATCGCGTGGCATCCTGCGCCGCACACAGGCCTGGCGCACGCGCTAAACCTGCAACCACCGCTAAATAGACAATGCCCCCGCCGCTTATGTGGTGGGGGCTTTTTTCTGAGCCTGTACGGAACGTGCGATTTCCATGAACAGGCGGATCACCCGCACATCGCGACGCTGTGTGAGATGCACCAGCGTTTCGCTCATGCTCACATCCAGATCAGCCAGTTCCATCTGCTGCACGCGCGGGTCCTGTACATATTCTGCCTTGGACACAAAGCCGATCCCTGCCCCAGAGGCCACAATCTCCCGCACCGCTTCACGACCCTCCGCGACAATCGCCGGGGTCAACGCGCGGCCTTGTCCGGCTGCGGCATCCACCAGCTTCTGACGCGTCTGCGAACCCTGTTCGCGAAACACAAGCGGATAGTTTGACAACTCTTCAAGCGTGATCGAGGGTTTGTCTTCGGCAATGACCTCCCGCGCGACAAAGGCCACAATATCCGTAGCCCCCAGATCCAGTGTTGTCACATCCTTGCCCGCTTCCTGGCTGCCGATCACCCCGATTTCCGCGTTATACGCTCGCAGGGCTTCGATGATGTTTTCCGTGTTCCCCACCTGCATGGACACGGTCACCTTCGGATAGCGCTTCAGAAAACGGCGCAGAATATCTGTCACGTGGTGCGCCGAATCCACCAGAATGCGGATCTCCCCTTCGGTTGAGGCAGAGGCCTCTGAGAGATTCTCTTCGATCTGCTGCTCAATCTCAAAAAACTGCTTGGTCAGGCGGAACAACTGCTCTCCGGCGAGGGTCAGGCGCACCCGTTTACGCTCACGGTGAAACAGCAGAACGTCATGATCCTGTTCGAGCTTGCGCACCTGCTCAGAGATCGCAGGCTGCGACAAAAACAAGGCCTCCGCCGCCCTGGAGAAGCCGCCCATGAGGGCCACATGATGAAAGGCTTTCAGCTGGCTGTGACGCATTTTTGTCCCTGACTTTGCTTATAGGTTGAGCCTATATAACGATTGATATTTGCAATTTCACATATAGATGCCATTGCTGCAATGCTGTTCTCAACAATCAATTTCGGAGAGCTGAAATGGTCGCTCAGAAGACGCAAATTGCCCCGCCCAAATTGGGGGAACCCTTCCTGTTAACACCTGGCCCACTGACCACGTCTTACGCGGTCAAAGAGGCGATGTTGCGTGATTGGGGCAGCTGGGATGATGATTTCCGCGCCATGACCAAATCCATGCGTAGCCAGCTACTTGAGATGCTGGGCGAGGGGGCGGATGACTTTGATTGCGTGCCCATGCAGGGCAGCGGCTCTTTCGCAGTGGAGGCCATGCTTGCCTCCTTCATCCCAAAAGATGGCAAGACACTGGTTCTGGCCAATGGCGCCTATGGCAAACGGTCTGCCCAGACGCTGGCGTATCTGAACCGCGAACACATCGTGTTGGACAAAGGGGACTATCTCCCGCCACGCGGTGAGGAAGTGGCCAAAATCCTCGCAGAGGATCCCGCCATCACCCATGTTGTGGCCATCCACTGCGAAACCAGCTCCGGCATTTTGAACCCGATTGAAGAAATCTCTGAAGCCACCTATGGCGCGGGTCGCAAACTGCTGATCGACAGCATGTCCGCCTTTGGGGCCATCGAGCTTAAAGTCGCCGACATCCGCTATGAGGCGATGGTGTCCTCGGCCAACAAATGCATCGAAGGCGTGCCCGGCTTTGGCTTTATCATTGCCCGCAAGAGCGAGCTTGAGGCCGCCAAGGGCAACAGCCACTCCCTGTCGCTGGATGTGCATGCCCAATGGGCGCACATGAACAAGACCGGTCAGTGGCGCTTCACTCCACCAACCCATGTGGTTGCGGCCTTCCTTGAAGCGCTGAAGGGGCATAAGGTCGAAGGCGGCGTAGCAGGCCGTGGCGCACGCTATGCCCGCAACCGCGATGTGATGGTCGAAGGCATGCGCGAGCTTGGCTTTGAAACCCTGCTCAAAGACCGCTGGTTGTCGCCGATCATCGTGACCTTCTTCTGCCCTGCGGATGAGAACTTCGTCTTTGATCAGTTCTATGCGCTGATGAAAGAAAAGGGCTTTATCATCTATCCCGGAAAACTGACCGTTGTGGACAGTTTCCGCGTCGGCTGCATCGGGCAGATGGACGAACACATCATGCGGCAGGTCGTCACCGCCGCCAAAGAAACGCTGGCGGAAATGGGGGTGGCGAGTGCCGCGCCTCCGGCTCTGGCCCTTCAAGAACGCGCCAAGCTGGCCGCTTAAAGTTTACAAAGGAATATCACATGACCATTCACGCGCCCGTAGAAGCGAACACCCGCGTTTATCCCACCCCAAAGGTCCCGGCGATTGCCATCTGTCTGGACGGTTGCGAGCCAGAGTATCTGGAAGTCGCCATCGCCAAAGGCCTGATGCCTAACCTCAAGAAGATGCGCGAAACCGGCACTGACCGTCTTGCGCATTCGGTGATCCCGTCCTTCACCAACCCCAACAACCTCTCCATCGCCACCGGCCAGCCACCAAAAGTACACGGTATCTGCGGCAACTATCTGATTGATCCTGATACCGGCGAAGAAGTGATGATGAACGATGTGCGTTTCCTGCGCGCGCCAACCATCTTCTCTCAGTTCTACGAAGCAGGCGCCCGCGTCGCTATGGTCACCGCCAAAGACAAGCTGCGCGCGCTTCTGGGCGCTGGTCTTAAGTTTGACGAAGACCGCGCGGTGGCCTTTTCCTCCGAACGCTCCGGCGAAACCACCAAAGCAGAGCATGGCATCGACAACGCCTCTGAGTGGCTCGGCATGGAAGTGCCAGAAGTCTATTCCGCTGAACTGAGCGAATTTGTCTTCGCCGCCGGTGTGAAGCTGCTCAAAGAATTCAAGCCGGACGTGATGTATCTCTCCACCACGGACTACATTCAGCACAAATTCGCTCCAGAACAGCAGGGCGCGCTGGATTTCTATGAAATGTTTGATCGCTATCTGGGCGAACTGGACGCGCTGGGCGCGGCCATCGTGGTCACCGCTGACCACGGCATGAAGCCCAAGCACCACGCAGATGGCACGCCCAATGTGATCTATACTCAGGATCTGATGGATGAGTGGCTGGGCAAAGACGCCGCGCGCGTGATCCTGCCGATCACTGACCCTTATGTGGTGCACCATGGCGCGCTGGGCTCTTTTGCAACCATCTATCTGCCCGAAGGTGCAGACCGCGCGGAGATGATCGCCAAGTTGAGCGCACAGGACGGCATCATTCTGGCGGTGGACAAAGAAGAGGCCATGGAGCGCTTTGAGCTGCCCGGTGACCGGATTGGCGATCTTGTGGTGATCTCTGGTGAAAACGTCACCATCGGCACCTCTGAGCACCGCCATGATCTGGCCGCTCTGAAAGAGCCGCTGCGCAGCCATGGCGGCCTGACCGAGCAGGAAGTGCCCTTTATCGTGAACCGCGTGATCGAGCTGCCAGAGGCACCCGTGCTGCGCAACTTTGATGCCTTCTTCTACGCCACAACAGCGGCAGCGCTGTAACGCCATGAAAGATCAAACCATGTCCACAACGGAAATCCGCAACGAAGGGATGCGCATTGATGGGAAGGTTGTCTTCACCGAAGACACCATCCCGGTGCTTTATCCTTACACCAATGAGGTGGTTGGCACGGTGCCTGCAGGCACGGCAGAACATGCGCGTCAGGCCTTTGAGATTGCGGCGAACTACACGCCAAAACTCACCCGCTATGAGCGCAGCCAGATCCTGCATCGGGCGTCAGAGCTGATTGGGGAACGCCGCGACTATCTGGCAAAATGGCTGACACTGGAGCTTGGCATCTGCCACCAGCACGCCATTTATGAGACCAAGCGCGCGCAGGACGTCTATCAGTTTGCTGCCGCTGAGGCGCTCAAGGATGATGGAGAGATTTTCTCCTGTGACCTGACCCACAATGGCAAGGCGCGCAAGATCTTCACCACCCGCGAACCCGTGCGCACGATTTCCGCCATCACGCCTTTCAACCACCCGCTCAATATGGTGAGCCACAAAATCGCCCCGGCGATTGCGACCAACAACTGCATGGTCTGCAAGCCCACCGAGCTGACACCACTCACGGCTTTGGCGCTGGCGGATATCCTCTATGAGGCGGGCTTGCCGCCACAGATGTTCCAGGTGGTGACCGGGCTGCCAGCCGATATTGGTGATGAAATGATCACCAATGACAACATCGACATCATCACCTTCACCGGTGGTGTGCCTGTGGGCAAGATGATTGCCACCAAGGCGGGGTACAAACGCACCGCGCTGGAGCTGGGCGGCAATGACCCCCTGATCATCTGTAACGATCTCAGTGATGCGGATCTGGATAAGGCGGCCACCATCGCCGTGGCCGGGGCCACCGGCAACTCCGGTCAGCGCTGCACGGCGGTGAAACGCATTCTGGTTCAGGAAAGCGTGGCAGATCGCTTTGTGCCACTGGTGCTTGAGAAGGCCAAATCCATCAAATTCGGCGATCCGCAGGATCCTGAAACCGAGCTGGGCTGTGTGATTCACGATAAGGCCGCTGAGCTGTTTGAGCAGCGGGTCTATCTGGCCGAACGGGATGGGGCAGAGATCCTGTATCATCCGGGCCGTCAGGGCGCTTTGCTGCCGCCGATCGTGGTCGACAAAGTCCCCCATGACAGTGAACTTGTCATGGAAGAGACCTTTGGCCCCATCGTGCCCATCGTGCGCGTGCCCGACAATGACGATGAGGTCATGGCAATTTCAAACTCCACCGAGTTTGGCCTGTCCTCTGGCGTCTGCACCAACGATCTGAACCGGGCGATTGCCTATATCAATGGTCTGAACGTGGGCACCTGCAACATCTGGGAGCAACCCGGCTACCGGATTGAAATGTCGCCTTTCGGCGGGATCAAAGACAGCGGCAATGGCGTGAAGGAAGGGGTCATCGAAGCGATGAAATTCTTCACCAACGTCAAGACCTACTCGCTGCCTTGGCCCGGCTGACGCCAAAGACATCTCTTTCTTCCCGTAACTATGAGGCCCCTCGGGGCCTCATTTTTTATGCGCGAAGATCTGAGTATATCGTGTCGGGCCGGGAGGCCGATATCGCCAGCCCCTCACTTGTAAAACGCCAGCACCACAATACCCACCGCCACAATGCTTGCCGCCAAAAGCCGGTTGGATTTGGGGCCTTCTCCAAACCACATCACCCCGATCAACGCGGCAAAAATCACCGAACTTTCACGCAGCGCTGAGACAATGCCCAACGGTGCGAGGGTTTTGGCGTAAAGTACCAGCGCATAGGCCAGCCCCGAGATCACCCCACCGGCCAACCCCGTCAGCACATGACGCGGCGCAAGGCGATGCACCCGCTCCCAGCGGGTGGTGAGCACAAAGACCGCCACAAAAATCTCGGCCACAAAGAGTACGGCAATATAGCCAAGGTTGTTCTGAGACAGCCGGATGCCAAACCCATCAATCAGCGAATAGCTCGCAATCATGGCACCTGTGGCCAGCGCTGCGGCAATGGCGCTCAGGTTTTTTCCTTGCCCGGCTCCACCCAGCGACAGGTAGGCAATACCTGCTGAAATCAGCAAAATACCCATCCAGGCTTCAAAGGGCAGATATTCCCCGGCAAAGACCACCGCGCCCGTGGTCACCAGCACCGGCGTGATGCCGCGCGAGATCGGATAGACCACGGAGAGATCCCCGGTGCGATAGGCGATGTGCAAAAACCAGTAATAGCCCCAATGCACCACCGTGGAGCCGATGATAAACGGATAGGAGGCCGGGGCGGGCAGGCCGGTGAAGGGCAACACAAACAGCGCTGGAACCACATGTCCGAGCGCAATAAAGCCAAGCACGAGCGTGCGATCTGGCGCGCCTTTGACAATGGCATTCCACAAAGCGTGCAAAAACGCCGCCGACAGAATGATCAGAAGCAGAGACGGCGTCATGTGACAGACACGACGGCAAGAAAAAGAGGCATTGAGAGTATTTCCGGAAGCTGGAGGCTGACGCCTGAGTGTGGCCGCGAGAGCCTGTGTAACACATTTGTGACGCTGGCGTGCCACGTGGGTCAAATCGGAAAAAGCTGTGGTATCATCAAAATAACCAATGATCCCTGCCAGTGGTGCGTCTTGGCAGGCACGCCTCGCCCCCAATTCAAAAAGACGTATGCTTCCGCTTCTGACCGGTCCCAAGATCCTTAAATTAGGCGGGCATTTTCGCTGTGCGCAGCGCGCTCTACCACGTTGACAAGGCCACAGATTTGCCTGATACACCGATCAGAAGTGCGGGCCGTTAGCTCAGCTGGATTAGAGCAGGGAACTTCTAATTCTCAGGTCGGGGGTTCGAGTCCTCCACGGCTCGCCACCCTTCATAAAACGCACTTGGCACCAGCCTGAAGCCTTGATGTGGGCGTGGGTAAAAATGGTTCAACATTCCTGTGATACGCCGCTGACCGCACTGCCGCGTGCCCCCCTAATCAAAGCGCCAGATCAAAACACGAGCGATATCCTGCGTCCAAAGATTTCGTCATAAAGAATTCGTAATGAGTGCAATGCTCTTATTAGGAGAGTATAAAGGGGATATTCACCTTAGGAGTATTATGACCTCCAATAGAATATGCGAGGAGTTCGCGCTTGAAATTCGTAATTTACAACAGTTTAAGCCTGCATCCTGCGTTCGAAACCGTTGATATGGAGATTCTGCGCGAAGCCTTTAAGTTCAACGCGACGCATGGCATCACGGGGTTTCTGTATCGCTGTCATCAGCATTACTATCAGTATTTTGAAGGTACTGCAGACATCGTTGACGATCTGTTGCCACGCATCGCCAAAGACAAGCGCCATACGGACTTTCAGGTGCTGCAAGTGGATGACATTTCATCTCGGCGCTTCACCGGGTGGTCGATGGGATACTCCCGCGCCGCAAGTGAACTGCAGAGTGCGTTGCTCAGCCCTTCAAGCAGTGCAGAGGATGTCCGGGAGCGGCTGACCCTTGAGGCGCAAAAGCAGCGCGCCACACATATCCCTCCGCAAAAGAAGATGTGAGCGCGCGGCCTCTGTGGACAAAGCGCCCCTTTGGGCGCGCTCAGTCCAGCTTGTCAGTCTATCTTGCGCTTGCGAAACCGCAGCGCCTGCATTTTCATAAGCTGCCTGTACATAAAGTTGCCCCAGGGTGGCGCCACAAAAGCGGTGGCATTGATCTTGCCCTTGCGCAGCACGCCCTTCGCCTTTGAGAAGGTGCGGAAGCCTTCTTCGCCATGATAATGCCCCATGCCTGACGGGCCGATGCCGCCAAAGGGCATGTCGTCCACGCCCACATGCATCACGGTGTCATTGATACAGACACCGCCAGAATGGGTGCGCGCCAGAATGTCATCGCCGCGCGCCTTGTCCCAGTCAAAGTAATACAGCGCGAGCGGACGTGGGCGTTCATGCACATAGGCCAGCGCGGCGTCCATTGTATCATAGGGCAGGATCGGCAGGATCGGCCCAAAGATCTCTTCCTGCATCACCAGCATCTCATCGGTCGCGCCCAACACGATGGTCAGCGGCATTTTGCGTGTGCCGGTGAACTCCTCGTCTTTGGGGTTGATGCGGATCACATTGGCCCCTTTGGCCTCCGCATCACTCAGATAGCTTTCCAGCCGCGCCTTCTGCTGATCGGTGATGATCGCGGTGTAATCGTCATTGTCACGCAAGGATGGATAAGACCTCGACATGGCCTTGGTGAACGCGGCGGCAAAGGCATCGACCTTGTCGCGCGGGCAGAGCACATAGTCAGGGGACACACAGATCTGTCCGGCATTGAAGCCTTTGCCAAATCCGATCCGGCTTGCGGCCTCATCCAATGGGTAGTCCGGGTGGATGATCGCCGGGGATTTCCCGCCCAGTTCCAGCGTTACAGGCGTCAGGTTTTCCGCCGCTGCGCGCATCACGATCTTGCCGACCTGCGTTGAGCCGGTGAACACCAGATGATCAAACGGCAATTTGGTGAAGGTGGTGGCCACCTCGACCCCGCCTGTGACCACAGTGATCTCATCTTCTGCAAAAATCTCTGCCAGCATCTCCTGCATCAACGCGCCTGAGGCCGGGGCATATTCGGAGGTTTTGATCATGGCGCGGTTGCCTGCAGCGATGGCCCCCACCAGCGGCGACAGCCCTAGAAAGAACGGGAAGTTCCACGGCACCACAATGCCCACCACACCAACCGGCTGATAATGCACCTCGACACGCGCTGGCATGGCCACCAGCGGCGTGTGGCGGCGCTGTGGCTTCATGAACTTTTTCAAACGCTTGCGGTAATAGGCAATGCCTTCCAGCACCGGGCCAATTTCCGCCATTTCTGTCTCTGCCGCCGCGCGATTGGAGAAATCCGCGCGACAGGCTGCAATCATGCGGTCGCGGTTGTCTAAAATGGCATTGTGCAATTTGTCCAACCGGCGAATGCGGCTGGCATGATCTGGCATCGGATCGGCCAGCGCCGCCTTTTTCTGCGCCAGCAACAGCGCATCCAGATCACTCTCTGCAGTCGGGGCGGGGGAAAGCTGTGTGACCGTCATCATGGGCCTCCTTCGGGTATTTTGCATCATTGTCTCTGGAGCGTGTGCCAACGGACGCCCCTCCAAAGCAGCTTGCGCCGGTCTCTTGCTGTGACTGACAGAGCATCTCTGGCAGGATTCGCGGCTGGGGCGGGCTCGATGTGCACAGCATAGAGCCAGTCCCGCGCTTTGAATACCGCAACGCCGGGTTGCGCAGCGTCAGTTAACGCAGGGCAGGGCGTCCTCAGGGGCAGAGCGTCACTTCGGTGGCCTTGTCCCGGCACACCTCCGTCAGCGCCTCTGGCAGGGCGTCGGTGAAAAGCCGGTCCACCTCAGTAAAATCCAGAATACGTGTGGGGGCGTTGCGCTGAAACTTGCTGTGATCTGCCAGCAGCCAGGTTTCCCGCGCCGCCGCATGGGCGGTCTGTGACACCACAATCTCATCAATGGCAAAATCGTAAGCCGTGCCGCTTTCTGCCACGGCCGAACAGCCCAGCACTGCGATGTCAAAGGCAAATTCCTGCACCATCCGCATGGCCATCGGCCCGACCAGCCCGCCATCTTCGGGCCGTGGGCGGCCGCCAGTCAACAGCACATCACAGCGCTCGTTGCCCGCGAGGATCTGCGCCACATTCAGATTGTTGGTGACCACCAAAAGCCCGTCATGCCCCAAAAGCGCGCTGGCCAGCGCCTCTGTGCTGGTGCCGATATTGATGAACAGGGAGGAGCCATTGGGGATCTGCGCCGCACAGGCCTGCGCCATGGCCGCCTTGGCCTCCGCATTCACCCGACTGCGCTCTTCATAGGCAATGTTGCGCACACCCGACGGCAGCACCGCGCCGCCATGCACCCGTTCCAGTCGCCCGGCATTGGCCAGTTGGGTCAGATCCCGGCGAATGGTCTGCACCGTCACATCAAAATGCGCGGCCAGCCCTTCAACGGTCACTTTGCCGCTGCTGCGGGCGATGTCTAGGATTTCACGTTCGCGGAAACTGTTGCGCATGTTCGTTATTCTTCGTTTTGATCTGCCAAGCCGTGGCAGGGTTTTTATGAAGTTACAATGAAAACCTGCGCGATCACGTGGAAATTTCTTGACCTGCGAACATTTTTTTGTTCGTAAGGGCGCGAAAATGTTCGAAGGTGTTCCAATGGAAGCGCAAACAGAAAAAACCGTTGATCTCTTTGTCATCGGCGGCGGCATCAACGGCTGCGGCATCGCCCGCGATGCGGTGGGGCGGGGGCTCTCCGTCGAACTGGCGGAAATGAAGGATCTGGCCTGGGCCACCTCTTCGGCCTCCACCAAGCTGTTTCACGGCGGTCTGCGCTATCTGGAGTATTTTGAAGTGCGTCTGGTGCGCGAGGCATTGATTGAGCGCGAAACCCTGCTGCGCGCCATGCCCCACATCAGCTGGCCGATGCGCTTCGTGTTGCCCATGCACAAAGACATGCGCTTTGACAGTGAAACCCCCACCTCCCGTGTGCTCTCATTTGTGATGCCATGGATGAAAGGCCGCCGTCCCAGCTGGCTGATCCGCATGGGGCTGTTTATGTATGACAATCTGGGGGGGCGTAAAATCCTGCCCGGCACCCGTACGGTGGATCTCACCACCGATGCCGCAGGGAAGCCGCTGAAATCCAAATTCACCAAGGCCTTTGAATATTCCGATTGCTGGGTCGAAGACAGCCGCCTTGTGGTGCTAAACGCGCGTGATGCCGAAGCGCGCGGCGCCACCATCCGCACCCGCACCAAAGTGATCTCTGCTGAACGCAGCGAGGGGCTGTGGCAGATCGAAATGGAAGATGTGGACAGTGGCGAACGGCGTGTGACCCGCGCCCGCGCTCTGGTGAATGCCGGTGGGCCTTGGGTGGCCGATATCATTCGTGGGGTGATGAAGCAGAATTCCTCTGCGGGGGTGCGCCTTGTGCGCGGCTCCCACATTGTCACCAAGCGCCTGTTTGATCATGACCGCTGTTATTTCTTTCAGGGCGAAGATGGCCGCATCATCTTTGCCATTCCCTATCAGGATGATTTCACCCTGATCGGAACCACCGACAAAGAACACACAGACGCCGACACCGCGCCAAGCTGCACCGACGAGGAGGCGCAGTATCTCTGCGATTTTGCCTCCAACTATTTTGACAAACCCATTGGGCTTCAAGACATCGTCTGGCGCTATTCTGGTGTACGTCCGCTCTATGACGATGGGGCATCCTCGGCACAGGCGGCAACGCGGGACTATGTGCTTAATCTTGATGACACAGGCGCGCCGGTGCTCAACGTCTTTGGCGGCAAAATCACCACCTATCGTAAGTTGGCGGAGGCCGCGCTGGCCAAGATTGTGCCCTTCTTCCCCGAAGCCACCGCACCATGGACCGCAGGGGTGGCCATGCCGGGCGGCGATTTTGAGGTGCAGGAGGTGCCCAGCAAAATCGCAGAGCTTCTGCGCAGCTACCCTTTCCTGACAGAGCGCTGGGCGACCCGCCTGATCCGCGCCTACGGCACCGAGGCCACAGAGGTCCTTGGCGCGGCCAAAACAGAGGCCGATCTCGGTCTTGATTTCGGCGCCACCCTCACAGAATCTGAGGTGCGCTGGCTGATGGAGAAGGAATATGCCCGCACCGCCGAAGATGTGATCTGGCGGCGGTCCAAACTCGGCCTGCGCCTCTCAGAGCAGGAAATTGCCGCTTTGGACGCCTATATGCAGGATACGCGGCAAAAAGCCTCTGCCTGACAGGCAACACGGAATTGATCTTTGGCCCGCAGCGGCCTATACAGCGCCCGCACGATGCCGTCGTGCGGGCGTTTTTTGTCCCGCCGCTGGCAGAGGAGAACCATTCGGATGTGATCGGATCCGCTGATCCGATACCGCAAGTCACAGACACCCCTGACGCAAAAAAGGATGTGAGAAAAATGGCTGAAAACAAAACGCCTGACATATTGTATACCATTGTAGACGAAGCACCGGAGCTGGCCTCCGCGTCCTTCCTGCCAATCATCCGCAAATTTGTGTCTGCCGCGGGCATCACCGTGGGCACCCCGGACATTTCTCTGGCGGGCCGCATCATCGCGACCTTCCCGGAAAACCTCACCGACGATCAGCGCCAGTCTGATGATCTGGCCGCGCTGGGCGAACTGGTGAAAACCCCTGACGCTAACGTCATCAAGCTGCCAAACATCTCCGCCTCTGTGCCACAGCTGGTGGCCGCGATTGAAGAGCTGCAGGGGCAGGGCTACAACATCCCGTCCTATCCAGAGGCACCACAGACGGACGAAGAAAAGGCGATCCGCGCCCGTTACGACGGCATCAAAGGCTCCGCTGTGAACCCAGTGCTGCGCGAAGGCAACTCCGACCGCCGCTCCGCACGTGCGGTCAAAAACTTTGCTCAGAACAACCCACACTCCATGGGCGCTTGGGCCTCTGACAGCAAAACCAAAGTCTCCTCCATGCCGGGCAATGACTTCTATGCAAACGAAGTCTCTGCCACCATTTCTGCGGATCAGGCCGGTGATGCGAAAATCGAATTTGTCGCCAAAGACGGCGCCGTGACCGTTCTGAAAGACGGCTGGCCGCTGGAAGAAGGCACTGTGGCTGACGCAACCTTCATGTCCGCCAAAGCACTGGGTGCCTTCCTGGCCGAGGCCATTGAAGACACCAAATCCGACGGCACCATGTTCTCCCTGCACATGAAAGCCACCATGATGAAGGTCTCCGACCCGATCATCTTTGGCCACGCGGTCAAAGCATGGCTTGGCCCGGTCTGGGACGCCCACGGCGCAGCCATCGCAGCAGCTGGCGGTTCTGCGAACTCCGGTCTGGGCGCGGTTCTGGCCGCCATCGAC
Source organism: Shimia marina (assembly GCF_001458175.1). Taxonomy (GTDB): domain Bacteria; phylum Pseudomonadota; class Alphaproteobacteria; order Rhodobacterales; family Rhodobacteraceae; genus Shimia; species Shimia marina. The sequence continues at coordinate 125,257 of NZ_CYPW01000001.1, read as the reverse complement.
ACGCTTGACAACGCCGACGCCATCAAAGCAGAGATCGCCGCGCTGGAGCGTCCCTCCATGTATATGGTGGACAGCGACAAAGGCATCACCAACCTGCACGTGCCATCTGACGTGATCATCGACGCTTCCATGCCTGCCGTGATCCGCGCTGGCGGCAAAGGCTGGGATGAGGCTGGCAACAAGGGTGACACCAACTGCGTGATCCCGGACCGCTGCTATGCCACCGTCTATGATGAAACCGTCAACTTCTTCAAAGCCAACGGCGCGCTGGATGTGACCACCGCAGGCTCCGTCGCAAACGTGGGCCTGATGGCACAAAAGGCGGAAGAATACGGCTCCCACCCAACCACCTTTGAAGCCCCAGCAGACGGCACCATCCGCGTTGTTCTGGCCAACGGTGACACGCTGCACAGCCACAACGTTGAGGCGGGTGACATCTGGCGCTCCTGCACCGTGAAGAAAGCCCCGATTGAGAACTGGATCGAACTGGCTCTGGACCGTCAGCGTCTGACCGGGTCCGAGGCGATCTTCTGGCTGGACGCAAACCGCGCCCATGATGCTGAGCTGATCAAATACGTCACCCCGGCACTGGAAGCGGCGGGCAAGGCGGACCTGTTCCAGATCCTCGCGCCACGTGAGGCAACCGCACAGTCCCTGAAAACCATCACGTCCGGTGCCGACAGCATCGCCATCACCGGCAACGTGCTGCGCGATTACCTGACCGATCTGTTCCCGATCCTTGAGCTTGGCACCTCCGCCAAAATGCTCTCCATCGTGAAGCTGATGCAGGGTGGTGGTCTGTTTGAAACGGGTGCTGGCGGTTCCGCACCAAAGCACGTTCAACAGCTGGTCGAAGAAAACCACCTGCGCTGGGACTCCATGGGCGAATTCTGTGCTCTTGGCGAAAGCCTGAACTTCCTCGCGGATGTCAAAGGCAACGCCAAAGCGGGTGTTCTGGGCGTCGCAGCCGAGGCCGCAACCCAGGGCATTCTGGACGACAACCGCTCCCCATCCCGCAAAGTGGGTCAGCCTGACAACCGCGACAGCCACTACTGGTTTGCGCGCTACTGGGCCGAAGCACTGGCGGCACAGTCTGACGACGCCGATCTGGCGGCAGAGTTCGCCGCTGTTGCCAAAGCGCTGGCAGAAGGCGAAGCGGCCATCCTATCCGAGCTCGCAGCCGCCCAAGGCCCAGCCGCAGACATCGGCGGCTACTTCCGCCCCTCTGTTGAGCTGAAAGCCAAAGTGATGCGCCCTTCGGCCACACTGAACGCAATCATCGGCTAAACCCCGCCCCGGACATGATCCGGGGCCTCGCGAAAACAACACAAAGCCGCCCAGATACTGGGCGGCTTTGTGCGTAGTGAGCCAAAAAAGATAGATCTGTCCCAAAACGGAAGGTTGAGGCACATGATCAGTCAAAATATGGGGTAACTGAGACTTTCTCTCTCCACAGAGCTGCCTGACCTTCAGCCACAAACGTGTTCATCTTGTGTTTCTCTGCCTGCCTGCGTTGCTTCGATATCCCTAGGGCTTTTTCAACAGCCGAGGCACCAGGGATGGCACTCAATACAAGGTCTTTTGTAAATGTTACGGTCACATCCTTTAGACCATCTTTGCCAATTGATGTGCGGCGCGCACGGTGGCCAAACTCAGTTGTCGTTTCCTCGATCTCAGCCACCACATCGTCTATCGATCTGTTGTGCAGCGAAGAGGCTTCGCCACGAATCCATTTCCGGAAAGACTGGATGAACTCATGTTCACGAAGCTCTTCAAACACCGGGTGATATGGGCCGGCATGTCCGGTCAGATCATATAGTCCGGCAATGGTCAGCGCCCGGTCGGCGATACGCAGGGAGTGATCCTCATCATCTCTCTTTTGCCATAGGAATTCGTCTGGATAGGGAATCTTACGAGTGAGACCATTAAATACTGGAGTCAAATCTTCTGAAATCATATCCAGCAGCAGCATATCACGGATGAGATTGCGCGGACTTGGGTCGCCGCCCAACGTAGCCCCAAAGACCGAAAGGGCGTGCGTATGATTGTCAGGACGTCCTGACCCGTAGTGAAGCTCCATAAAGCGTGAATACCCCTCAGGGTGCAGCTCCTTAAGAGGTATATGTTGCGGCATTTCCTCCAGAAGGGGGGCCACCTGTTTGTCATCTAGGTGAAGGCTGTCAAATTCTTCGTTGACGAATTTGACGTAATCAAGGCTCCGCATTGACTGAGGACAAATACTGCGACATGGGAACCAGATTTCATCAAACAGAATGAGAAGACCTGTAACGCCAACCAAAATAGGATTCGGTGAACTGCGCGTATCCTGAGCCGTTTTTTCAGCTGGATACTCGTAGTCGTATCCAACTGGTGCAGAAAATCCAACATATGCCTTGTGCATGAGCAAGTCTCTTTATCGCCTTTGATTGATTTTAAGTAATTGCATGCAATATAAAGGTGCAAGGGCGGTGCCTTTAAATGCCGCTGTTTGTGCCCCTCCATGCACCCTTTCTGTCCTACTTTATTAGCGGGTCTCTGCTCCGCGCTTTGGCGTTTCTTCCACAACAACTGTCCGACTTTCTAAAGAAGCCGTCCTGCGCCATGCCTATCTGTCTCTCAGCCAACTTGCTGTGAGGTGCGATGAAAGCCATTCGATCCTTTTTAAAACACAACGCCTGGTGCCGCGATCTGTGTGTGGTGATCATGCTCATGACACTTGCCGTCACTCTGGCGTTGCTGGTGCTCTATACCGTGCCATTTGAGCTGCCTGCGCCATAAGGCCGTGCCATCGGCAGCAGGACAAAGAGCAAAGTCTTTTCCTGCTTGGCAGCAGCCCGCCTGCAGCCTATGCAATGGTCCCGAAAACTGTACTCAAGGGCCCTGTTATGACTGCGCTTACGATTGATCCCCAGCGTCTCAACACTGTGCGCAAGGCACGTAAAATCGGTCGGCCGAAGCTCGCCAAGCTCGTGGGCCTGACAGAGCGGCAACTGACCAAGCTGGAAACCGCTTCCGCAAGCGCGACGCTGCCAGAAGCCACTTTGATCCGCATCGCCACTGTGCTGCAGATCCCAGCGCCTGCACTCACCGGGGAGCTGCCACTGGGCGAGGGTAACTTGGAGCCAGTGCAGCCCATTGCGCACAGCTCCTCCTGTAGCTGCTGCGGCTGAGCAAGACAGCGCGGCGTCCGCTGGCGCGCCTCTGGCCAGCGTCATAAGCGCCGCGCGCGGTCAGCTCAGTGGCACCTGTAACCCGGCCTTGACGCGATCGATCACCACATTGCTATGAAAGCGCCGGATGTTGGGATTGTCATTGAAGACCCGGCGGCTGAACTCCTCATAGGCGCCCATATCCTGAGCGGTGACCACGAGGATGAAATCCGCCTGTCCGGTCACGTAATAACACTGTTGCACATCATCCAATGTGAGCATGGATCGGCGGAATTCATCCAGTAGATCCGTGCGCTCGCGTTCCATTTCCACCTCCACAAGAAAGGTCATCGGCCGCCCCACGGCCTTGGCGCTGACCACCGCGATCTCCGCCTCTATGATGCCCTCCGCCCGATAGCCTGCCAGACGGCGCTGCACCGCGGAGCGGGAGATGCCCGCGATCTCTCCGAGTTCATCAGCCGTCAGACGGGTGTTCTTCTGCACGGCGGAGAGCAGGCGTCGGTCGATATCATCCAGGGTATCGGGCATTTGAGGCTCTTATTTCAGAACTGAGGGCAGATCGGGCGAATTTTGAGGTAAATCAGGCAAACTGCCCAAAATCCTGCGGTAGCCTGTGTCGAGCAGTCCGCTGCTGTCAACCCTTCGCTCTCTCAGGAGAGCGCAGTCCACTTGCCCGCCCTCTGGAAAGCCAGCTCAGACCATGTGTGACACCCTCACCAATCCCCACCGCAGCCATGGGTTGCCCCGCCGCCAATCCGACACCCTGCCAAGCCGCGATGCCGCCGCAGTGGCGCGTTTGCTGGCGCTCTGTCCTGCGCATGCCGCAACACCTCTGCATGACATGTCAGCACTGGCGGAGATGCTGCAGATTGCGCGGTTTCACATCAAGGATGAACGCGCGCGCATGGGGCTGGGGTCCTTCAAAGCGCTGGGTGCCGCCTACGCCATCGCCCATGATGCGGCCCGCGCACAGCCGCAAGACTGGGCGCGGGCGCTGACGGGCCGCACCTATGTCACCGCGTCGGCCGGCAACCATGGCCTGTCCGTCGCAGCTGGCGCACGGCTGTTTGGTGCCAAGGCGGTGATCTATCTCTCCCACACCGTGCCAGCCGCCTTTGGTGCGCGTCTTGAGGCGCAGGGGGCCGAGGTCGCTTGGGCGGGAGAGGATTATGAAGCCAGCATGGCCGCCGCCGCAGCCGCAGCAGAGGACAAAGGCTGGACGCTGCTTTCTGACAGCACATGGGCTGGCAGTGAGGCGTCGGGTTACCGCGTCATGGAAGGCTATCTGCAAATGGCGTCAGAGGCCGCCGCGCAAATCCCCGCGCCGCCCACGCATATCTTTCTGCAGGCCGGTGTTGGCGGGCTCGCCGCCGCCGTCGCGGCCTTTGCACGCGCCACTTGGGGCGATGCGCCGCAGATCATCGTGGTCGAACCCGAAGCGGCCCCTGCGCTGATCGAGTCCATCCGCGCGGGTCAGCTTGTGGACACCAGCGGCCCGGTTTCTGAGATGGGGCGGCTGGATTGCAAAACCGCCTCCATGGTGGCGCTCAATGGGCTGGCGATGGATGCCGACACCTTCGTGACCATTTCAGAGCAGGAGGCCCGCGCGGCTGTCGAGATCCTCACAGCCCACGGCATCGCCAGCACGCCTTCTGGGGTGGCAGGTGTCGCCGCCGCGCTGCTCAAACGTCCAAACCTTGGTCCAGACGCCCGCATTCTGACGATCGTCAGCGAAGGACCCGAAGATGTCTGAGCCGATGCCTGCCCGCGGTTTCCCTCCTGCGGAATTCCAGACCCGTATCACCCGGCTTCAAACCGCCATGGCCCACGCAGGCCACTCCGCCCTGCTGCTCACCTCATCCGCCGACATCTTCTACACCACCGGCTTCCTCACCCGCTTCTGGGAAAGCCCCGCCCGCCCGTGGTTTGTCCTCATCCCAGCCACCGGCACACCCATCGCCGTGATCCCCGCCATCGGCGCCGACCTCATGGGCAAAACATGGATCACCGACATCCGCACATGGGACGCGCCCTTTCCGGAGGACGACGGCCTGAGCCTGCTCAGCGACACCCTTGCCGAAATCGTCCCTGAAACAGGCACCATCGGCCTGCCTATGGGCCTTGAAACCCAGCTGCGCATGCCGCTGGCCGATTACACAAAAATTACCCAAACCCTCGCGCCGCGCCGCTTTGTCGACGCCACCGACACAGTCCAACGCACCCGCGAAATCAAATCAGAGGTCGAAATCCGCAAAATCCGTGCCACCTGCGCCGTGGCCGATCGCGCCTTCGCCCGCATCTCTGACTACGCCGCCGAAGGCCGCAGCCACGCGCAGGTCTTCCGCGATTTCCAGCGTGTGCTGCTGGAGGAAGGCGCCGATTGGGTCAGCTATACCGCTGGCGGCGCAGGGCAGGGCGGCTACGGCGATGTCATCTCCCCCGCTGGCGATCAGAAACTCATCGCAGGCGACATCCTTATGCTGGACACCGGCGCAGTGCTCGATGGCTATTTCTGCGATTTTGACCGCAACTTCGCCATCACCCGCGCCGATGACGCCGCCAAACGCGCCTACGACCAACTCTACCAAGCCACCGACCACGTGCTTGCCACCCTGCGCCCCGGCCACCGCGCCTGTGATGTGCACGCCATGTTTGCCCAAAGCCTCACCGCGCAGGGTGCCACCCCCGGCGCCGGGCGTCTCGGCCATGGCCTTGGTGTCACGCTCACCGAATGGCCGAGCTTCACCCCACATGACACCACCGAGTTGCGCGCCGGCATGGTGCTCACACTGGAGCCGGGCGTGGAAATCGCCCCGGGCCGCTTTCAGGTGCACGAAGAAAACATCGTCCTGCGCGCGCATGGCTGCGAACTCCTTTCCACCCGCGCCCCCGCAGCCCTCCCGATCCTGAGGTAACCTGATGGAGACCATCCCTTTCACGCTCGGCCCCCCCGCCTCTGGCCAACACACGCTGGGCCTCATCGTGCTCAAATACGACGAAACGCTGGAGCAGGATTTCCGCCGCCTCTTCCCCTCCCGCAACCTCGCGCTTTACACCTCCCGTGTGGCCTCAGGCGCCGAAGTCACCACCGACACTTTGCAGGAAATGTCCCAAACGCTGCCTGCCAGTGCTGCGCTCTTCCCACCCGCCGCGCGCTTTGATGTGGTTGGCTACGGCTGCACCTCCGGCACCACCATGATCGGGGCCGCCAAAGTCGCCGCGCTTGTTGGGCAGGGTGTGAAAACCCCCGCCGTGACCGACCCGCTCACCGCCGCCATCGCCGCCTGCCGCGCGCTCGATATCCGTCGCCTCGGCATGGTCACACCTTATGTGTCCGAGGTCTCCCTGCCTGTGCAACACGCCTTTGAGGCCGCAGGCATTTCGGTGCCTGCACTGGTGTCTTTTGGCGAAGCGGGGGAGGAGAACGTCGCTCGTATCACCGCCACCTCCGTCAAAGCCGCCGCAACCCAAGTGGGTCTGCAAGATGTGGAGGCGGTGTTTCTCAGCTGTACCAACCTGCAAACGCTGGATCTGATTGCCGATCTAGAGGCCACGCTTAACAAGCCGGTATTCAGCTCCAACACCGCGCTGGCCTGGCACATGGCCCAGCTTTCCGGCGCGCCGCTTGCCGCCGATGCACCGGGCCATCTCTTTGGCAAGCAATAGGTACAAAAACGCCAGATGTGTCGCGCCCCGACCTGCCGCGCATCTCATCCCGCGTCAGGCTGCAATGGAGGATAGGGGGAGAGAGCCTGTGAAAATTGGATTTATCGGATTGGGCAACGTGGGCGGCAAACTCAGCGGCAGCCTGCTCAGAAACGGCAAGGAGCTTTATGTCCATGATCTCAACGTTGATCTTGTGGCGGACAAACTGGCGGATGGGGCCAAGGCGGTTTCTGGCCCGGCGGAGATGATGCGCCTTTGTGATGTGGTCATCACCTGCCTGCCGTCCCCCGCCGCCTCAGATGCTGTGATGCAGGAGATGCTGCCAGAGGTCCGTCCCGGCAAGATCTGGATGGAAATGTCCACCACTGATGAGGCCGAGGTCAAACGCCTTGGCGCGCTGGTCATCGCCGCAGGGGGTGCGGCGGTGGATTGTCCGGTCTCGGGCGGCTGTCACCGGGCAGATACCGGCAATATCGCCATCTTCGCGGGCTGTGATCGCGCCACCTTTGAACGCGTCCTGCCGCTGCTCACCACCATGGGGCGGCGTGTGTTGCACACCGGCGATCTCGGCTCGGCTTCCGTGCTCAAAGTGGTCACAAACTATCTTGCCACCGCGCATCTGGTGGCCAGTGCCGAGGCGCTCACCACTTGCGCCGCTGCAGGCATGGATCTCAACACCGCTTATGAGGCCATCCGTATCAGCTCTGGCAATTCCTTCAGTCATGAAACCGAAAGTCAGGTCATCCTTAATGGCTCGCGCGACATCTCTTTCACCATGGATCTGGTCAAAAAGGACATCGGCCTGTTTCAGGATGTGGCCGACCGCGCCGGTGTGCCGCTTGAACTCAATCCGCTGATGATTGCGATGTTTGACGACGCCATTGCCCGCTATGGGGAAAGAGAACTCAGCCCCAACATCATCAAACGGCTGGAGGAGGCCACGGGGCTTTGCGTGCAGGCTCCGGGCTTCCCGTCAGAGATGGTGGATGATGAGCCCGAGGAGCCGGGCTATGAAGTGATCCCCAAAGGGGCGCAACGCGCGGTCGGTTAAGATGTTGATCGCGCAAAATCCACCGCCGCGTTGCTGTTGGAATACCGACGCAATACAGACGTGACTTTCGCCGACCTCCAAAGTGTTAACACCCCTGCAGGCGTTCAGATCACGCTTTGGGGTGGGTGCGGTTGTAGACTTCCATCAAACGGGCCGTATCCACCTGCGTGTAGGCCTGTGTCGTGGACAGAGAGGCATGGCCCAAAAGCTCCTGAATAGCTCGCAAGTCCCCGCCAGCACTCAACAAATGCGTTGCAAAGCTGTGGCGCAGTGCATGTGGTGTCGCGCTTGCGGGCAACCCCAGCTGTTGCCGTGTCTGCTGCATGGTTTTCTGCACCACGCGCGCACTCAATGGGCCACCTCTTACGCCACGAAATACGGCGCCATCTTCTGTAACCATATGAGGTGAAAGGGAAATATAGTGTTCCATCGCCGCGCGCGCCGCATCCAACACGGGCACAAGCCGTTCCTTACCGCCTTTACCAACAATCCGCAGGGTTTCAGGAAGGGGGACGTCTTTGCCTTTTAAATCAAGGGCTTCTGAAATCCGCAATCCGCAACCATACAGCAGGGTGATCACGGCGACATCGCGCGCCCCGACCCAGTCTTCCTGTGATTGAAGTTCAACAGTTTCAAGCACTTGCAGCGCGGCATCTTCCGCCAACGGACGTGGCAGCTTGGCCTGAAATTTCGGCGCTCGCATGGCCAGCACCGCCGTTGGTTCAAAGCCCTCGCGTTCTGCCAGCCAGCGGTAAAAACTCTTTACTGCCGAGAGCTTACGCGCCAAAGACCGAGGCGCAATACCGCTGCTTCTGGCCTGCGCCATCCAGCTGCGCATATCCGGAACGTCAATGTCTTTCAGCGGGGCCAGCCCTTGCGGCTCTCCCCTGTGCATTGTCATAAACGTAATGAAATCAGACACATCGCGCCGATAGGCCGCCACGGTGTTATCTGAAACATTTTCCAGCGCCACCTTATGCGCCAGAAAGCGCTCCAGAGCCTCCTGCGCGGCCGGGCTGATCACGCCAGCCAGCGGCGCATCGCGCGCTCAAAGACACCGGCAAAAAAGGCCAGAAGATCAGTGCCTTGTTGCGGTGTGAACTGATGTGGATCTTCCGCTCCCATCACCAGAAGACCGGGCAGTTTGCCCGCACCGAAATCCAGCTTGAGACAGGCTTCAGAGCGGATCCAGTCCGCATCCTCTCCATAGACCAGCGCGCGGCCCCTTTGCACTTGGCGCAACGTGACCTGACGCTGTGGTATATTGCGTCCACCGGTCAGATAGTCTTCGATAAAGCCCGGCGCGGCTGTGGACAAAACATCGCCCAAACGCGCCAAGGCGTGGTCGCCATCGGTCTCTTGTTCCGTTTCAAGCACAAGCCGGATGGCATCTACGCGTAAAATATCGGCAACTTCGCCGCCCAGATCATGCAGGAAGCGCTCAAACTCAACCGGATCCAGCATCCGCAGAATCGCCCGATGCACCTGATTTGTGCCAGCCAGATTGTCATATGCGGCGGCAATGACACTGCGGTGGGTGTCTTCCAGACGATCAAGCCGCGCTTCGAGACGTTCCATCGCAATGCCGCGCAGATCGACAATATTGCCGCCCATGGTTTTTTCATTTTCTGCAATCAGCGCGCGCATCAGATCGCGGTCTTCGAGAATCACATCGGGCGCAGAGATGATCTTTTCACGCAGATCATCTTCGATTTTTGGGTTACTGCTCATATCCGTGCCATTTTGGGTCGTTGCAGCAATCTTATCAGAGCGGTTTCGCAATTGCCGCAACTTTTTGTGTCAGGCCCGCCAACTGGCAAACCTGTGCTAATTTATGCCAGTGCAGGTCCGCGTGCTCAGAAGTTTTTGGCGGCTTCGCGCAGGGCAAACTTCTGAATTTTCCCGGTTGAGGTTTTGGGCAACTCGCCAAAAACCACCTTCTTGGGTGTCTTGAACCCGGCCAGTTCTTTGCGGGCAAAAGCGATGATCTCGGCTTCGTCTGCGCTCTGTCCGTCCAGAAGCTCGATAAAGGCGCAGGGCACTTCGCCCCATTTTTCATCGGGCTTTGCCACAACTGCGGCGAGGCTCACGGCGGGGTGATGCATCAGCACGCCTTCCACTTCGACGGAGCTTATATTTTCACCGCCGGAAATGATGATGTCCTTGGCGCGATCCGTGATCTGCACATAGCTGTCGGGGTGCTGTACCGCGATGTCCCCAGAGTGGAAATATCCACCAGCAAAGGCCTCTTTGGTCGCTTCCGGGTTTTTCAGATAGCCTTTCATCACCGCATTGCCACGGATCATGATCTCACCATCCGCGGCACCATCCATCGGAATTTGCTCCATTTTTTCGTCCATGACGGTGATGTCATCCATAAAGGGCATCGGCACGCCCTGACGTGCTTTGATGGCCGCCCGTTCCGTGCCTTCAAGGTCGTTCCAACGCGTTGTGTCCCAAAGGCATTCCGTCGCTGGCCCATAGACTTCGGTCAGCCCGTAGACCTGGGTGACATGAAAGCCCATCGGTTCAATCTTTGCCAAAGTGGCCGGGGCAGGGGGAGCCCCCGCGGTGAAGACCTCCACCACATGCTCAAAGCCGCGCCGTTCTGCTTCGGGGGCATTTACCAAAGTGTTCAACACAATAGGCGCGCCGCCAAAATGGGTGACGCCCTCATCGGCGATGGCATCAAAGATGTTCTTCGCGGTGATGTCGCGACAACAGACAATGGTGCCGCCCACCATGGGCATCATCCAAGTGTGGCACCATCCGTTGCAGTGAAACAACGGCACGATTGTCAGATACACGGGGTGCAGCGTCATCCGCCAGCTCAGGACCTGCCCCATGGCGTTGAGATAGGCCCCCCGGTGGTGATAAACCACGCCCTTTGGTTTGCCCGTGGTCCCCGAGGTATAGTTCAGCGCAATGCTCTCCCATTCATCTTCGGGCATGATCCATTCGAAATCGGGCGCGCCTTCCTCGATCAACTGCTCATATGTGGGATGCCGGCCACTTGCGGGATGTCCAAACTCTGGCGCCGCCACCTCAATGATCTGAGGCGGCGTTCCCGACATTTCCGCCACGACCGCTTCGGCCAAAGACACAAAGGCGCTGTCCACCAAAACAACTTTGGCTTCCCCATGCTCAAAGATGTAGGCCACAGTGGCCACGTCCAAACGGATGTTGATCGCGTTCAGAACCCCACCACAGGCGGGCACGCCAAAATGCGCTTCGGCGGCTTCTGGCACATTGGGCAACAGCGTGGCCACCACATCTCCGGGTGCAACGCCGCGCTGCTTGAGGGCAGATGCCAGTCGACTGCACCGCTCATAGTAGGCCCGGTAAGATAGACGTGTTGTACCATGCACCAGTGCAAGCCGCTCAGGAAAGACTTGTGCAGCGCGTTTGAGACTGGACAACGGGGTCAGCGGCACATAGTTCGCCGCGCATTTTTCCAATCCTGTTTCGTCAGCCATCCAACCCATGGGCGATTCCTCCCGAATAAAAATTTTGCGGGCACATTGCTATCTGTCGTGGGAAATGAAAAGTCGGTAATAATACGCACGGGTTGAGGGGTTTTCTGGAAATTAATGTGCGCGATCGGCGGTTTCTCTGTTTGTGGGGTGTGCAGTCATAGAGGCTGAACTGACGTTTGGGTTGCAAAAGTTAGAAGTGATTTTGTTGAAATTTTCGATCGAATGCCCGCTATCCAATTGGAATTGTTTACCAATTCTAGATGCCGACACAAAATAATCCCAATTGCGGCCAACTGCGCGCACATTGAAAACGTGCAGTGGCAAGCACTCGGATGGAAAACCCTCTAGAATTTGGTGGATGGAATGGTGGGCACACTGAGAGAAAGGGCGCGTCTTGCTTTGGCAGCGCGCAAACAAACAACGGGAGAGAAACCCGTCTTATTAACAGTTGGCTGTGGTCTTGTTGCCGGAAGCCGCGTGGCGACGCCCGGGGGATGGGCGCTTGTAGAGCGGCTTTGTATAGGCGACGAGGTTCTCACATTTGACGCAGGATTTCAGCGCATCACAGCGCTGGTTCCTGAGGTTGTTTTTACCTCTGAACAATTGACGCCACGCCCTCTGTGGCCTCTGCATGTGCCAAAGGGCACTTTGGAAAACAGACAGGATCTGATTGTACCTCCGCATCAGGGTATTCTTGTGGAAAGCCCTGACGTGCGGGATGCTTGGGGCGATCCCTATGCCTTGCTCCCTGCCGCTGCGTTGGAGATTGTCGAAGGTGTCGAGCGTATTGAGCCACAGGGCAGCCTGTCTGCGGTGCTCCCGGTCTTTGCGGAGGATCAGATGGTGTTTGTGAACGGGGGCACACTTGCGTTTTCCCAATGCTTCTGGGGATTGCGTGCAGGGGTGCGGCCGCGCTTTGGTAGAGCGCCTAACTATAAAATGCTACCTGTGAACGCGGCGCAGGCGTTGCTGGAAACTGGCCGCGTCAAAACGTTGGGAGTGCCGGTTCCAGAGCTCAGGCAGGCGGCCTGACGCCACATCAAGCAAAGCTTACGGGTAAACACAAAACGCCCGGACCTGAAAAAGGTCCGGGCGTTTTCATTTTTTTGAAGAGTGACTTAGGCGGCAGCTTTTGCAGCTGGGCCAAAGCGGCCGTAGAAGGTTTGACCTTTGTCCGCCATTTCACGCAGCAGCGGTGGGCACGCAAAACGGTCGCCGAATTTTGCGGCCAACTCGTCGCAACGCTCCGCAGCCCAAGCGGCACCTACAATGTCGAGCCAGCTGAAGGGGCCACCGGACCATGGCATGAAGCCCCAACCCAAGATCGCGCCAACGTCGCCTTCGCGGATGTCTTCCAGAACACCGGCTTCCAATGCGCGCACAGCTTCCAGAACCTGCGCAAAGATCAGGCGGTGCTGAACTTCGACAACATCAGGCTGTTCTTCCAGCAGAGGGAATTTCTCGTTGAAGCCTTCCCAATAGCCAAGGCGCTTGCCCTTTTCATCGTAGTCAAAGAAGCCGCCTTTGGATTTGCGGCCCAGTCGGCCTTCTTCCACCATCCAGAAGGTCACGTCATCTGCAACGGATTTCGGATAGGCATCGCCCATGGCTTCCATGGTCGCCTTGGCAATTTTCGCGCCAAGATCAAAGGATGTTTCATCCACCAGCTGAACCGGACCCACTGGGAAGCCCAGCAGCTGTGCAGCGTGATCCAGAAGCGGACGGCCAACGCCTTCGCCAGCCATCATCACGCCTTCGTTGATGTAAGGAATGATGCAGCGGTTGGCGTAGAAGAAGCGCTCATCGTTCACAACGATTGGGGTCTTCTTGATCTGACGCACATAGTCCAGCGCCTTGGCAACCGCACGATCGCCGGTTTCACCGCCCTTGATGATTTCCACCAGGGCCATCTTCTCCACCGGGGAGAAGAAGTGAATGCCGATGAACTGCTCCTTGCGCACAGAGGCTTCGGCCAGACCGGTGATTGGCAGGGTCGAGGTGTTGGAGGCAAAGATCGCGTCTTCAGGAATGATGGCTTCGACCTTCTTGGTCATTTCCGCCTTCACACCCACGTCTTCGAATACGGCTTCGATGATCAGGTCGACGTCAGAGAGGGTGTTGAGATCTGTGGTCGCATTGATGCGGCCCAACATGGCCTCTTTCTTCTCGGCCGTCACCTTGCCGCGCTTCATGCCCTTGTCCAGATATGTCTCTGTGTAGGCTTTACCGCGATCCGCCGCTTCCTGAGAGGTGTCAATCAGCACAACATCCATGCCCGCCTGTGCAGATACCAGCGCGATGCCTGCGCCCATCATGCCTGCGCCCAGAACGCCAACTTTCTTGACGGATTGATCTGGAACGTCGGGACGGTTTGCGCCTTTTTCCAGTGCTTCCTTGTTGATGAACAGGGACTGGATCATGGCAGAAGACGACGGGTTCATCAGAACGTTCACAAACCAGCGCGCTTCGATCTTCAGAGCTGTGTCAAATGGCACCTGCGCCCCTTCATAGATCGCAGAAAGCATGGCTTTGGCCGCTGGGTACACGCCCCAGGTATTGCCGTTGACCATAGCAGAGGCACCCACGAAGGTCATGAAGCCTGCGGGGTGATACGGATCGCCGCCCGGCATTTTGTAGCCTTTGGCATCCCATGGTTTCACGATGTCCGCATCTGTGGCGTTCAGCACCCATTCGGTCGCTGCGGCGACAGGATCGTCCACCACTTCATGAATGATGCCAGCCGCTTTGGCTTTCTTCGGGTCGACCATCTTGCCCTGCAGCAGGAAGGGGGAGGCCGCCATCGCGCCCATCATGCGCACAAAACGCGTGGTGCCACCCATGCCTGGGAAAATGCCAACCATGATTTCAGGCAGGCCAATTTTGGCTTTTGGATTGTCGGCGCAGAAGATCCGGTGCGTTGCCAGCGGCAGCTCCAGACCAATACCCAGTGCGGTGCCCGGCAGCGCGGAGGCAATTGGCTTGCCGCCCTTGTTGGTTTTCGGGTCCATGCCCGCGCGTTCGATTTTGCGCAGGAACTGGTGGCCCTGCATCGTGAAATCAAACAGCGCCTGCGCAGGCTCATCACCCGCTTCCTCACGGATGGAACCCAGAACGTTGAGATCCATACCCCCCGCAAAGGTGCCTTTTTTGCCGGAAGTGATCACAGCGCCTTTGATGTCGTCATTGGACAGCACTTCGTCGATCAGCGCGTTCAGCTCACCAAAAGACTCGCTGCGCAGGACGTTCATGGATTTGTCAGCCACGTCCCAGGTGATGATGGCGACACCGTTGTCGCCGACGTTCATTGTGAAATCAGTCATGTCTCTTATCCTGTTGTCGGCGGATTACACGCGTTCGATGATGGTGGCAGCACCCATGCCGGATGCGATGCAGAGCGTGGCCAGACCTGTTTCTTTGTCCTGACGCTCAAGCTCGTCGAGCAGCGTGCCAATGATGATCGCACCGGTCGCGCCCAGCGGGTGACCCATGGCAATCGAGCCGCCGTTCACGTTGATCAGTTCAGGATCCACCTCAAAGGCCTGCTGGAAGCGCATCACAACAGAAGCGAAGGCTTCGTTCACTTCAAACAGATCAATGTCGCTGATCGCCATGCCTGCGTCTTTCAGGATCTTCTGAGTCGCAGGGACAGGACCGGTCAGCATGATGGTTGGGTCCAGACCGATCTTGCAGGTCTGCTTGATCACCGCGCGGGGCTTGATGCCGTATTTCTCACCAAATTCCTTGTTGCCGATCAGAACACCAGCAGAGCCGTCCACGATGCCAGAGGAGTTCCCGGCGTGGTGGATGTGGTTGATCTTCTCCAGATGCGGGTACTTCATCAGCGCCAGTTTATCAAAACCGGGCATCACTTCGCCCTGTTCTTTAAACGCTGGCTTCAGACCGCCCAGTGACTGCATGTCTGTGCCCGGACGCATGTATTCGTCTTTGTCCAGAATGGTCAGCCCGTTGATGTCTTTGACTGCCACGATGGATTTGTCAAAACGACCTTCTTCCCAAGCCATTGCCGCCCGGCGCTGAGATTCCATGGCCAGTTGGTCCGCCTGATCACGGGTGAACCCATATTCCGTTGCGATGATGTCAGCAGAGATGCCCTGTGGGACAAAATACATGTCCATGGCCACGGATGGGTCAACGGCGATGGCCGCGCCATCCGACCCCATTGGCACGCGGCCCATCATCTCAACACCGCCAGCGATATAGGCATCGCCCGCGCCGCCTTTGACTTGGTTGGCGGCGAGGTTCACGGCTTCCATGCCGGAGGCGCAGAAACGGTTGATGGCCAGGCCGGGGATGCGCTCATCCAGATCGGAGGCGAGCACGGCCGTCCGTGCGAGGCAGCCGCCTTGCTCTTTGACTTGGGTCACATTGCCCCAGATCACATCTTCCACGGCGTGGCCTTCGAGGCCGTTGCGTTCTTTCAGGCTGTTCAGAACAGTCTTTGACAAGGCAACAGAAGTCACCTCGTGCAGGCTGCCGTCCTTGCGGCCTTTGCCGCGCGGGGTGCGCACGGCGTCATAGATATAGGCTTCGGTCATTGTGGTCTCCTATTATCAGGCGATTTTAGGCACGGTCCGCGGGGGAGCCGGGCATCAGGTCATAGGGGTGTTTCCACCCCGGTGTTTCGGAAATATTGCTCAGCCAGCGATCAACATTGGGCCACTGGCTGCGGTCAAAACCAAAGGGTTCAGGGTAGTAAAGATACGAACAGCAGGTCAGATCGGCATTGCTCAGGCTTTCCCCCACAATCCAATCGCGGCCTTCAAGGTGTTTGTTCAAAATATCATAGGCCGCTTTCAGACGGCCTTGATTGAATGCGATCACTTCTTTGGGCTGCTTATCAGCAGGCAGGAAGTGGATCAGGAAACGGGTCACGCCAGCAACAGAGCTGAACTTGTGGTTGTCCCAGAATTGCCAGCGCAGGATCTCGCGACGCTCCGCGTCATCCTTGCCGGAAAATTTACCGGTTTTTTCAGAGATGTAGTCCTGAATCACGGAGGCCTGAGACAGTTTCACGTCCCCATCCACCAGAACAGGGGCTTCTCCCATTTCGTTGACCGTCTCACGATAGGCGTCGGATCGGGTTTCTCCGGCAAAGAAATCAACTTTCACTGGGGCCCAGTCGAGGCCGGAAAGCTCCAGCGCCAGAGCGGCCTTGTAGGAATGTCCGCTTTCCCCAAAGCAGTAGAGTTTGATTGTCATGCCGTCCTCCCCTTGGCAATGTGATGCGCGGCCATTGTCAGCGTTTTCGTGCGTCCAAAGTCGCGTTGAACTGGCGCAGGCGCTGCGCCAGTTGTTCGTGGTCCGTGACAGTGTCAAAGTTCTCAAACAGAAACGAAAGCGCTTCGCCTTCATCCAGACCTGCCTGTGCCGCAAAGCTTCTGAGCTTGCGGTAGCCGTCCTCAGTCATGGCAACTGGGAACCGACGGGTCAGTCTGAAACGCTTGGGCATCTGTCCTCCACAGTGACGCCAGAAACGAGAGGAGGGCGGGGGAGACCCCGCCCAGCCTGATTAAAACTGATCGGCAGTCAGAGCCATCACGGTGTCGCCACCGCTTTGGATGCGTGCCAGATGCATGCCAGTCGCAGGCAGGCGTCGTGCCATATAGTAACGACCTGTTGCCAGTTTCGTCTCATAGAACGCTGCGTCGCCTGCGCCAGATGCCAGCGCAGCATTCGCCGCCTTGGCCATCTGTGCCCACATCAGGCCGAGGCAGACGTGACCAAAGAGATGCATGAAGTCGTTGGAGCCAGACAGCGCGTCATTTGGGTTCTTCATGCCAGCCTGCATGAAATACATACCCGCGGCCTGCAGATCCTTGGAGGCTGCTTTCAGCGGTTCCACGAAGTCTTTCAGAGCCTCGTCTTCCCCGTTTTCTTTGCAGAAGGTCTTCACAAGATCAAAGAAGGCCATCACGTGCTTGCCACCATCGACAGCCAGCTTACGACCGACCAGATCCAGCGCCTGAACGCCGTTGGCCCCTTCATAGATCATCGCAATACGCGCATCACGGGTGAACTGGCTCATGCCCCATTCTTCGATATAGCCGTGACCACCGTAGACCTGCTGTGCCTTCACGGTCATGTCATAGCCTTCATCGGTCAGGAAGCCTTTGATGACCGGCGTCAGCAGGGAGACCAGACCATCAGCATCTTTGTCTTCGCTGCGATGTGCTTTGTCGATCATGGTCGCGCCCCAAAGGATGAACGCACGTGCGCCTTCCACGAAGGATTTCTGATCCATCAGCGAGCGGCGGATATCAGGATGCACGATCAGTGGATCGGCTGGACCATCCGGATTCTTGACACCGGTCACATCACGGCCCTGCAGGCGATCCTTGGCATATGCCAGAGCGTTTTGATAGGCGGCTTCCGCCTGAGCCAGACCCTGCATGCCCACACCCAGACGCGCTTCGTTCATCATGGTGAACATGGCGCGCATGCCTTTGTTCAGATCGCCAATCAGATAGCCTTCGGCTTCGTCGTAGTTCAGCACACATGTGGAGTTGCCGTGGATGCCCATCTTCTTTTCGATGTTGCCAACAGAAACGCCATTGCGCGCGCCGATGTTGCCTTCGTCATCCACGAGGAATTTCGGCACGATAAAGAGGGACACGCCTTTGATGCCTTCTGGGCCACCGGGCACTTTTGCCAGAACCAGATGCACGATGTTGTCGGCCATGTCATGGTCGCCGGCGGAGATGAAGATCTTCTGGCCGGAGATTTTGTAGGTGCCATTGTCCTGTGGCTCGGCTTTGGTGCGCATCAGGCCCAGATCAGTGCCGCAATGTGGCTCTGTCAGGTTCATGGTGCCGGTCCACTCACAGGAGACCATCTTGGGCAGCCACTTGTTTTTCTGCTCGTCTGTGCCGTGCGCAAGGATCGCAGCTGCGGCCCCGTGGGTCAGGCCCTGATACATGGTGAAAGCTTGGTTGGAGGCAGAGAACATCTCGCCAACGGCGGTGCCCAGCAGGTACGGCATGTTTTGACCGCCATACTCTTCGGGCATATCCAGCCCGGTCCAGCCGCCTTCTTTGACCTGCTCAAATGCAGCCTTGAAGCCAGTCGGAGTGTAAACGATGCCATTTTCAAAACGGCAGCCTTCCTGATCACCCACCACGTTCAGCGGTGCCAGCACATCTGCTGTCAGTTTGCCGGCTTCCTCCAGAACGGCATTGGTGAATTCAGCTTCCAGCTCGTCGTAGCCCGGAATGTCAGAGCTCGAAACTTTCAGCATTTCGTGAAGGACAAACTGCATGTCTTTGACGGGTGCGGTATATGTTGGCATTGGCCTCTTCCCTTTGGATGATCCGTTACGGAATGTCTGTGCAGCGCTTACTGCGCGGCGTCTTTATGATCTTGGAGATCAGCAATGAATTGCTCGCCCCACTTCAACTGTTCACGAAGGTCATGGATCGCCTCGTTGAGTTCATCGCGCTGTTCTTCCATGTCCTTGAGACGGTGCTGCGCCACTTGATAGGTGCGCTGCATCTGGGTCGCCTGTTGGTCGCCCATGTCATAAAGGTCGAGAAGCTGGCGGATCTCTTCAAGCGAGAACCCAAACCGTTTGCCGCGCAAAATCAGCTTGAGGCGGGCGCGGTCACGTTTGGTGAACAAACGTTTTTGGCCTTCGCGAATTGGGAACAAAAGTTCCTTGGATTCATAGAACCGAAGAGTCCGAGGTGTGACGTCATAAGCGTCACACATCTCGCGGATGGTCATCGTGTCTTCGCTCATCATTGCGTCCTTTCGTGTCGGAAGGTGGTTACAAAATGGGCTTCGGGAATTGATTTACTATAGTGCTTGACGTTAACGTAAGTAGGACGTCACGTCACAATTCTATGTGACGTAGGATCATTTTTTTAAGTAAGATCAGGCGGACTTTCCCGGAAAAAACCGCGCTGCAGGCGAGCGCAGGCAAAAGAAAAAGCCCCCGAAATGCGGGAGCTTTCTGCATAAGTTTAAGCTGTAGACCTCGACGTCATGGCGACGATGCCGATGGCGGCTTTCGTCTTAAAAAGAAGGTCAGCTGGTCGCTTTCGTTAAGAAGCCCGCAGTTTCGTCGCGCAGTTCTTTGAGTTCACGCATCGCTTCCTCAAGCTGTTGCCGCTGCTCTTCGAGCTCTTCCATTTGGCGATCGGCCATATCCACAAAGGCCTGCATCTGTGCTGAAGTGCCTTCGTGTTCATAGATGAGGAGCCATTGACGAATGTCTTCGAGTTTGATGCCAAACCGGCGACCGCGCATGATCAGCGTCATGCGTGCGACTTCGCGGGGGCCGAAGTACCGGCTGCGTCCTTCGCGTTCGGGCTGAAGCAGTTCAATATACTCATAATAACGCAGGGTTCGTGGGGTCACGTCGAATCGTGCGCACATTTCCTTAAAGCTCAGGCGAGTATCAGACATTTGCAGGGCCTCCTTGAAAGCGAAACTTAGTTTGCATCTGCAGCAAGAGCAACCGCCCCCTTGAACACCGCGACAATTGACGCTCATAAATGACGGATTGCGGGCGGAGAGAGCGAATGGATACCCAGAAAGCAAAAATGGCGGAACACTTCATAAATGCGATTCCGCATTGCAAAGCGTTGGACATGAAGTTGACCAATATCGGGGACGGTAAGGCGGAGATGGTTCTGCCCTACAATGATAATATTGTTGGGGATCCAGAAACAGGCGTTCTGCATGGCGGAGCTGTGTTCGCTTTGATGGACACCTGCTGCGGAGCGGCTGCCATGTGCCACCCGTCGTCGCCCTCCAGCACGGCAACAATCGATCTTCGTATTGACTACATGCGCGCCGCCACGCCGGGGCAAAGCATCCGCACCAAGGCTGAATGCTATCATATCACGCGTTCTGTTGCTTTTGTTCGTGCCACCGCAGTGGATGACGATGACGCGCTGCCAGTGGCGACCGCCACCGGTACTTTCACTGTGCAAAGGAGCTGATCCATGGCCCGGTCCCGTCCCGAACCTGTACAGGTCGTGAAGCAACGCCGCGATGCGGCGATGAGCGCGCTTGTGCACGGTGTTCCCTATATCAATTTCCTCGGCATCGAGTTTGAGCGCCGCGGCGATGAACTCACCGCCATCCTGCCATTTGATGACAAGCTGATTGGCAATCCTATGTTGCCCGCCATCCATGGGGGCGTCACCGCAGGTTTTTTGGAAACCACTGCCGTGATCGGCTTGGCGTGGTCCGGCTTGTGGGATGATATCGAAAGCGGGCGCATCACAATGGAAAGCCTGACCGCAGGGCATCTGCCACGTCTGCCCAAGACCATTGATTTTACGGTCGATTATCTGCGGTCCGGACTGCCGCGTGATGCCTATGCCCGCGCGCGGGTCAACCGCTCTGGGCGCCGCTATGCTTCTGTGCATGTGGAGGCCTGGCAAGATCAGCGCGACGTGCTCTATGCACAGGCCACCGGCCATTTCTTGATGCCAACACGGGATGAATGACCTTAAGGCGGCCACCGGTGAGCTAGGGGATATATCCCATCGGCGAATTTTGCATGTCGCGCTTCCGATTGTGATCTCAAATGCCACTGTGCCGATTCTGGGCGCGGTGGATACGGGTGTTGTTGGACAGATGGGGGAGGCTGCGCCGATTGGCGCCGTCGGTATTGGCGCAGTGGTACTGGCGGGACTCTACTGGATTTTTGGGTTCCTGCGGATGGGCACCACCGGCCTGACGGCCAAAGCACTTGGAGCAGGCCGTCACGGTGAAGTTGCCGCTATGCTGACGCGTGCCGTGGTGATCGGCCTCTTTGCGGGTGTCCTGCTGATCCTCACGCAGGTGGGGCTATTCAAAGCTGCATTCTGGCTGTCTCCCGCCTCGCCCGAAGTTGAGGCACTGGCCGCGCAATATCTGCAGATCCGTATCTGGTCTGCGCCCGCCGCAATTGCGCTTTATGGGGTGACCGGTTGGCTGATCGCACAGGAGCGCACCAAGGCCGTGCTGGTGGTGCAGCTTTGGATGAACGGCCTCAATATCCTGCTGGATCTCTGGTTTGTGCTGGGGCTCAACTTAGGCGTTGAAGGGGTGGCTTTTGCCACGCTCATCGCAGAAGTCTCCGGCTGTGCATTGGCGCTTTGGATGTGCCGAGAGGTCTTCGAAAGCCCTGAATGGAAGTCGGTTGCCCGCATTCTGGATCGCGCGGCGCTTGGAGAAATGGCGCGCGTGAACGGAGATATTTTGTTGCGATCTCTGATGTTGCAGTCGATTTTTATGTCTTTTCTGCTGTTTGGTGCCGATTTCGGAGATGATACTTTGGCGGCCAATCAGATCTTGATGCAGTTTCTCTATATTACGGCTCATACTCTGGATGGCTTTGCCTTTGCTGTGGAAACCTTTTCCGGCAAGGCTGTTGGCGCGCGCAATCGCTCAGCTTTGCGTCGTGCGGCCAAAATGACAGGGATCTGGGCCGCAGTTGGCGGCGTTCTGCTGGGTGTGGTGTATGGGGGATTGGGTGGGCTCATCATTGACGCCATGACCACGTCGCTCAACTTGCGGGACTTGGCGCGCGATTTTCTGCCATGGGTGATCTTGTCACCTGTACTGGGCATTGCGCCGTTCATGTTGGACGGCATCTTTATCGGCGCCACTCAGACCCGCGATATGCGCAACATGATGGCCGTTTCTGCGATCATTTACTTCCTGTGCGTGCTGGTGATGGTGCCGCTTTGGGGCAATCACGGCCTCTGGGCCGCATTGATGGTCAGCTTCGTGGCGCGGGGGCTCTCCCTCGCTCTGCGCTATCCCGCGCTTGAGGCAAAAACCTCTTAAGGGCGATCCTTACGTTTGTTCAAAATAGGGTCCGCCAAAGGCAGGTCGCGTGGCCTGCCTTGTGCTGTTTGCGTACGTGTTGGGAATTTTTCTTGATCCAAAAAGCGAGTCAGACTAGTTATATGAACAAGTGTTCAAATAATTCGGAGGAGGGTCCCAATGTTCATGCACACGATGAAGTTCGACTTGGGTGAGGACGTCAACGCGCTGCGTGAGATGGTGCATCGCTTCGCTCAGGAGCGTATCAAGCCCATGGCGGCGGAGATCGATCTGAAGAACGCATTTCCAAACGAGCTCTGGAAAGAGTTTGGCGATTTGGGGCTGCTTGGTGTGACCGTGTCTGAGGAATATGGCGGTGCAGGCATGTCCTATCTGGCGCATGTGATCGCGGTCGAAGAAATCGCACGGGCGTCCGCCTCTGTGTCCCTGTCTTACGGCGCGCACTCCAACCTCTGCGTCAATCAGATCAAGCTCAACGGAAGTGAAGAGCAAAAGGCCAAGTTCCTTCCTCGCCTGATTTCGGGCGAACATGTCGGCGCTTTGGCCATGTCCGAACCCTCAGCCGGCTCTGATGTGGTGTCGATGAAGCTGCGTGCTGAGAAGCGCAATGATCGCTATGTGCTCAACGGCAACAAGTATTGGATCACCAATGGCCCGGATGCGGATACGCTTGTGGTCTATGCCAAGACCGACCCAGATGCAGGCCCGCGCGGCATCACCGCTTTCCTAATCGAGAAAGAGATGAAAGGCTTCTCCACCAGCCCGCATTTTGACAAACTGGGCATGCGTGGCTCCAATACGGCTGAACTGATCTTTGAAGATGTCGAAGTGCCGTTTGAAAATGTCCTTGGCGAAGAGGGCAAGGGCGTCGCTGTACTCATGTCGGGGTTGGACTATGAGCGGGTTGTTTTGGCAGGCATTGGCACCGGTATCATGGCGGCCTGTCTGGATGAGATCATGCCTTATATGGTGGAGCGCAAACAGTTTGGTCAGTCGATTGGCAACTTCCAACTGATGCAGGGCAAAATTGCGGATATGTACACCGCGATGAACTCCGCGCGCGCCTATGTGTATGAATGTGCGAAAGCCTGTGATGAGGGCCGTATCACGCGTCAGGATGCGGCGGCCTGCTGCCTCTATGCCTCCGAAGTGGCGATGACGCAGGCCCATCAGGCGGTGCAGGCCATGGGGGGCGCGGGCTATTTGTCTGACAATCCGGTGGGGCGCATCTTCCGTGATGCCAAGCTGATGGAAATCGGCGCAGGCACCAGCGAAATCCGCCGCATGCTGATTGGTCGTGAACTAATGAGCGCACAGGCCTGACAGCTGGGCTGTTTAAAAACAAAATGACCGGCCTTGTGAAAGGCCGGTCACATGCAAGGGCAGGGTGCCCTGACCCATCAGGATCAGAATTTATGCACGTAGGACATGCCAACCAGAATTGGGTCAATCTCAGCGGTGCCCGCTGCGTTACCGCCAATGGTGACGTCTGTGTCGATGTCAAACCAGCGCACGTTCAGACGCACTGCGCCTTTTTCAGAGATCTGATAGTCCAGACCGGCCTGCACGGCCACGCCCCAGCTGTCGTCCAGTTCGATGGACGTGTTGGAACCGATCAGCTTTTCATCGGAGAAAGCGGTGTAGTTCAGACCGATCCCGGCGTAGGGCGACCATTTGGACCCGGTGTCAAAGTGGTAGTTGATCGAGAGGGTGGGCGGCAGGTGCTTGGTGGTGGCCGCTGCGTTGCCGTCCAAAGAAATTTCATGTTTGAACTGCGTCGCCGCCAGCAATTCGATGCCGATATTGTCCCAGACAAAATATTCTGCGGTGAAGATCGGGCGCACGTCGCTGTCGATGGTGGCCGCTGCGCCGCCCACGGTGCCGTTGTCGGATTTCGGGTTCAGGTAGCCAAGACCGATCCCCAAGGTCCAATCCCCCGCAGACTGCGCATAGGCTGCGCCACCCGCCACTGTCGCGATTGCTGTGCTAAGAGCCAAAACAGTACTGATACGTTTCATGGTGAGACCCATTCTTTCATTGTTATTCCATGTCGTGAGTCCCGCGTAGGGGATTTGCCGAGTCGCAACTCTGATATGAGTCAAAAACGAAAAACAAACCCGTTTGAGCTGCGTCAAATACCGCGCGGCGTCGACCTTCGGGCCGCTGGAACTTTGCGCGCAGTCCAGCACAGACGCCATAGCTCAGCGCCACAATCCAAGATGGGGGGCCTATGAAGCTGCAATCCAAAATCATCACAGGATCCGAAGAGTTTGCCGCCAACCGCGCGGCACATCTGGAGATGCTCGCCACCGTGCGTGAGGTGGCTGAGGCTGCCCGAATGGGGGGCGGTGAAAAATCCCGCGCCCGTCATGAAAGCCGGGGCAAAATGCTGCCGCGCCGCCGCGTGGCCGGGTTGCTGGATCCGGGGTCGCCGTTTCTGGAGGTGGGGGCGACCGCAGCGCATGGCATGTATGAGGGCGCAGCCCCCTGTGCTGGCGTGGTGGCAGGCATCGGGCGCGTGCATGGTCAGGAGGTCATGGTTGTCTGCAATGATGCGACCGTAAAGGGCGGCACCTATTATCCGATGACCGTGAAAAAACATCTGCGCGCGCAGGAAATTGCAGAGCAGAACAATCTCCCCTGCGTTTATCTGGTGGACAGTGGCGGGGCCAATCTGCCCCAGCAGGATGAAGTCTTCCCGGATCGCGATCACTTTGGCCGCATCTTCTTCAATCAGGCCAACATGAGCGCGAAGGGCATCCCCCAGATCGCTGTGGTGATGGGCTCCTGCACCGCCGGCGGCGCCTATGTTCCGGCCATGTCTGATGTGACCATCATCGTCAAAGAGCAGGGCACCATTTTTCTGGCAGGCCCGCCATTGGTGAAGGCGGCCACAGGGGAGGTGGTCAGCGCCGAAGATTTGGGCGGCGGGGATGTGCACACGCGTCTCTCCGGTGTGGCGGATTATCTCGCAGATGATGATGCCCATGCGCTGGCCCTGGCGCGCGATGCGCTCAAACATCTCAACCGCAGCAAACCGCAGACCGTCGCGTGGCAGTCGCCAGAAGAGCCAGCCTATGACCCTGAGGATATTCTCGGTGTGGTGCCGGGCGGATTGCGCACGCCTTATGACATCCGTGAGGTAATTGCCCGCGTCGTCGATGGCTCGCGGTTTGACGAATTTAAAAAGCGCTTTGGCGAAACGCTGGTGTGCGGTTTTGCCCATGTCAAAGGCTGCCCCGTCGGGATCATCGCCAACAATGGGGTGCTCTATTCTGAAAGCGCGGCCAAAGGGGCGCATTTTGTGGAGCTCTGTTCCCAGCGAGGCATTCCTCTGGTGTTCTTGCAAAACATCACCGGCTTTATGGTCGGGCAGAAATATGAAGCCGAAGGCATCGCCCGCCATGGCGCCAAAATGGTGACCGCCGTGGCCACCACCAAAGTGCCGAAAATCACCATGCTGGTGGGCGGCTCCTTTGGGGCGGGCAATTACGGCATGGCGGGTCGGGCCTATTCGCCGCGTTTCTTGTGGTCATGGCCCAACTCCCGCATCTCTGTGATGGGCGGCGAGCAGGCCGCAGGTGTGCTGGCGACGGTCAAACGCGATGCCATCGAGCGTCAGGGGGGGGAATGGTCAGCGGAAGAAGAAGCGGCCTTCAAACAGCCAACGCTTGATATGTTCGAAGAGCAAAGCCACCCGCTCTACGCCTCTGCACGCCTGTGGGACGATGGCATTGTGGACCCGCGCAAAACCCGCGACGTGCTGCATCTGAGCCTGTCGGCGTCTTTGAATGCCCCAATTGAAGAGACCAAATTTGGCGTCTTCCGCATGTGATCTTCTCTTGACCCTAAAATATCCCCGGGGGTCCGGGGGCAGGCAGCCCCCGGTCCGACGTCTCAACACAAAGGATGCGCCCGATGTTTGATAAAATTCTGATTGCCAATCGCGGCGAAATCGCCTGCCGCGTGATGGAGACCGCCCGTGCCATGGGCGTGAAAACCGTCGCCGTCTACTCTGATGCGGATGCCACCGCCAAACATGTGGCGCTGGCCGATCAGGCCGTGCACATCGGCGGTGCAGCACCGGCAGAGAGCTATCTCAAAGGGGATGTGATCATTCAGGCGGCGCTGGATACCGGCGCGCAGGGCATCCACCCGGGCTATGGTTTCCTGTCGGAAAACCCTGAGTTTGTGGAGGCTGTTGAGGCCGCAGGGCTTACGTTCATTGGCCCTTCCGCCAGCGCGATCCGTGCGATGGGCCTCAAAGATGCGGCCAAAGCCTTGATGGAAGAGGCCAATGTGCCGGTGGTGCCTGGCTATCACGGCACCAATCAGGACGGTGCGTTTCTGGCAGAGCAGGCTGCAGAAATCGGCTACCCTGTTCTGATCAAGGCGGTTGCGGGCGGCGGCGGCAAAGGCATGCGGCTTGTGCAAGAGCCTGCTGAATTTGCGGATGCGCTGGCCAGCGCGCAGGGGGAGGCCACCACAGCCTTCGGCAATCCCGATGTGCTGATCGAGAAATTTGTCACCAGCCCCCGCCATATTGAGGTGCAGGTGTTTGGCGATGGCACAGAGGCGGTGCATCTGTTTGAACGCGACTGCTCTTTGCAGCGTCGGCACCAGAAGGTGATCGAGGAAGCGCCCGCACCGGGCATGACAGAGGCGATGCGCGCCGCCATGGGGGAAGCAGCAGTGCGGGCGGCCGAGGCCATTGGCTACAAAGGGGCAGGCACCATTGAGTTTATCGTGGATGGCAGCGATGGTCTGCGGCCCGATGGGTTCTGGTTCATGGAAATGAACACCCGCCTTCAGGTCGAACATCCCGTGACCGAGATGATCACCGGTGTGGATCTTGTCGAGTGGCAATTGCGGGTGGCCGCAGGCGAGCCTCTGCCCAAAACGCAAGAGGCGCTCAGCATCACAGGGCATGCCTTTGAGGCCCGGATCTATGCCGAAGATGTGCCCAAGGGCTTTTTGCCCGCAACCGGCACCCTGTCCCACCTTGCGTTCCCACAGGATGCGCGCATCGACAGTGGTGTGCGCGCCGCCGACACGATCAGCCCATGGTACGATCCGATGATTGCCAAGCTTGTGGTGCATGGGCCAACCCGGGCTATGGCGCTCAAACAGCTCGAACATGCGCTGCGCCACACGGATGTGGGCGGCACGGTCACCAACGTCAGCTTTCTGGCGCTTTTGGCCGCGCAGGAAGATTTTGCCGCCGGGCGCGTGGACACCGGCTTGATCGAGCGCCACATGGACGCACTCGCAACCCAGCCAACGGCCTGTTCCAAAGCCCGTGCGGTGGCGGCGCTGACAGCTTTGGGGTTGCGGCCACTGGATGGATCTGCGCCGGCCGAGACGCTGGTTCTGTGGTCTTCTCTGACCCATAGCCTGTCCCTGATCCACAATGATGTGCCCTTTTCGGTGGATGTCACGGTGACCGACACCGCAGAGTATCTGGTTGCCCTTGAGGATGCGACACATCGCGTCACGTTCCGGGGCGGGAGCTGGTGGGTGGAGGGCACCAAGGTCACCGCCCGTACGGCTCGCGACGGTGCAGAACTGACGGTGTTCTGGGGCAATGGATACCGCTTTGTGGTGGTGGATCCGCTTGAGCGAGAAGAGGATGTCGGGGCCGGTGGCAACACGATTGTTGCGCCGATGCCGGGGCTTGTGAAGGCGGTCTTCGCCGTTGCGGGGCAAGAGGTGACCCAGGGGGATCGTCTTGCCATTTTGGAAGCCATGAAGATGGAACACGCCATGCTGGCTCCCCGCGATGGTGTCGTGGCGGATGTTGTGGTTGCTGAAGGGGCGCAAGTGGAAGATGGCACGGCGCTGATCCTGCTGGAAGAAGAGGAAGACGCATGAGCATCACGCTGCATCACGTCCCCTTTTCACGCTCCTTTCGGGTGCTCTGGCTGTTAGAAGAGCTGGGGCTTTCTGCACAGATTGTCATGCACAGCATCCGCGCAGGCACCATGCGCCAGCCGGACATGCGCGCACTCAGTCCCGCAGGGCGTGTGCCTGCGCTGGAAATTGACGGGATGTGCCTCTTTGAAAGCGGCGCAATCGTTGAATATCTTGCCGAAACCCATCCAGAGGCTGGCTTGGCCGCTTTGCCCGGCACGCCCGACCGCGCGCGGTATTTGCAAATGGTGCATTTTGCCGAAACTCAGGCGTCTCTGCTGGAACAGTTGAACATGTCGCATGTGTTTCTGCGTGACCCGGCGCAGGCCTCCCCAACGGTCATCAAGCTCACCACCATGCGGTTGCACGCCACGCTGGGCGCGCTGGAAAGCCTGCTCGGCGATCAGGAGTTCCTTTTGGCGCAAGGATTTTCGGCAGCGGACATCATGATGGGGTTCAATCTCTTTGCTGCACCTTACTATGTGGATCTCGCAGAGTTTCCAAAGCTATGTGCCTATCGCGACCGCATTGCTGCGCGTCCAGCCTATGTGGCGGCCCGTGCCAAAGATGGCGAACAGGAGTTCTACACGCAGGATTTTTACCCCGTGCCGGAAGGAGCCTGACCCATGGCATCCCGCGTTGAGATTTTTGAAATGGGCCCGCGTGATGGGTTACAGAATGAAAAACGTCAGATCCCCACGGCGGAGAAAATCGCACTGGTCGACTGTCTCAGCCGCGCCGGGTTTCGCCGTATTGAGGTCGCCAGCTTTGTCAGCCCGAAATGGGTGCCGCAGATGGCGGACAGTGCCGACGTCCTTGCAGGCATCTGTCGACATGACGGGGTGCACTATGCGGCGCTGACGCCCAATATGCGTGGTTTTGAGGGAGCCGTTGCCGCCAAGGCGGATGAAATTGCGATCTTCGGCTCCGCCTCTGAAGGGTTTTCCAAGGCCAATATCAACGCAACAATCGCAGAGAGTTTTGAGCGTTTTGCTCCCATTGTCGCGGCGGCCAAAGAGATTGGCCTCCCGGTGCGCGGCTACGTCAGCTGTGTCACCGATTGCCCCTACGATGGGCCAACCCCCCCACAGGCGGTGGCAAAGGTGGCACAGCATCTGCATGAGGTGGGCTGCTATGAAGTCAGCCTTGGAGACACCATCGGGCAGGGGACACCTGAAACCATCACCGCAATGCTTGAAGCGGTACTGGATCACGTTCCAGCAGACCGGTTGGCCGGGCATTATCACGACACGTCTGGACGGGCGCTGGCCAATATCGAAGCCTCCCTTGATCACGGGCTGCGGGTGTTTGATGCGGCTGTCGGCGGGCTAGGGGGATGCCCCTATGCGCCGGGAGCTGCGGGCAATGTTGCCACAGAAGCGGTGCATGGGCGGCTGACGACCTTGGGCTATAGTACCGGGCTTGATGGCGATGTCCTCGCACAGGCCGCAGATCTGGCACGCAACATGCGCAGTTTGCCCACTCTTTAAAGATAAGGAACACCACCAGTGACTTATGAGACACTTTTGATTGACATGGATGACCGGGGTGTTGCCACTCTCACCCTGAACCGTCCCGAAAAGCACAATGCCATGTCCGGCCAGATGATCGTGGAGTTGAAAGCAGCAGCACAGGCGCTGGGCGCGGATGAGACTGTGCGTGTGGTTGTACTGACTGGCGCGGGCAAGAGCTTTTGTGCAGGCGGGGATCTGGGCTGGATGCAAGCTCAGATGGCCGCCGATGCAAAAACGCGCTTTATAGAGGCGCGCAAACTGGCGGAGGCCTTGCAGGCTCTGAACACCTTGCCAAAGCCGTTGATCGGCCGGCTGCAGGGCAATGCGTTTGGCGGCGGTGTTGGGCTGGCCAGCGTCTGTGACGTGGCCATTGGCATGGACAGTTTGACCATGGGATTGACCGAAACCAGACTGGGTCTCATCCCGGCCACCATCGGTCCTTATGTTCTGTCGCGTATGGGAGAGGCCATGGCGCGGCGCGTGTTTATGTCTGCGCGCCTGTTTGGTGCCGCCGAAGCGGTGACTTTGGGGCTTTTGGCCAAAGCCGTCTCTTCCGAGACGCTGGACGCGGCCGTTGAGGCGGAAGTGCAGCCTTATCTGTCCTGCGCGCCACAGGCTGTGGCGCGCGCCAAAACCCTTGCGCGCACGCTGGGCCCGCGCATCGATGATGCGGTGATTGATCACACCATTGGGGAATTGGTGGCCTGTTGGGAAGGGCAGGAGGCCCAAGATGGCATTCAGGCGTTTTTCAATAAGGAAAAGCCGTCCTGGGCGCGATAGGCCGCATTTTTGCAAGAAACTGCGCGGACCCTGCTGCGCTCAACTGAGCTGCAATGCGATGTTAGGTCTTCCCGCCGCGATCACCCTACACTGGGTGGTCGCGGTTTCTTTATGGGGTAAGCTATTGCGAGTAAGCTGCTTTCATCCTGTGGTGGTGGTCGCGCGACAATGCGCAGAGCGGAAATTGAGCGTTGCCGCGTTTCTGTCGGGAGAGGCATTGCAGAAATGCATCGGGAGAGTCGCTAATATGACTATTTTAGTCGGAAAAAGCGCAGGACGTGGAATCAAAGACATAATGTCCAGTATTCAAGGGGGACGGTACAAAAAAACTGGTTGGCCGATTGACGCACGTCTTTGTGAAATTGGCTTAATGCTTTGAAAATAAACAATATTAACCAATTTTATACCCATCTAAAATATCGCGGGAATTATTGACCCCGGCAAGGGGCGGGAGTAAACCCGCAGAGAGCCTTTACAGCCATTTGACTGCGCCGCAGATGCGGGCATGAAAGGAGCTACCTTTGGAAGAGATACTCAGGGAATATTTCCCCATTCTCGTCTTCATGGCCGTCGCCATAGGTCTTGGACTGGTCTTCATCCTCGCAGCCGTGGTTCTGGCCGTTCGCCATCCTGATCCGGAAAAAGTGTCTGCCTACGAATGTGGTTTCAACGCATTTGATGACGCGCGTATGAAATTTGACGTCCGGTTCTACCTCGTTTCCATCCTTTTCATCATCTTCGATCTCGAAATTGCCTTCCTGTTCCCCTGGGCGGTGGCCTTCAAAGATGTCTCGATGATCGGCTTCTGGTCCATGATGGTGTTCCTCGCTGTCCTGACCATTGGCTTTGCCTATGAATGGAAGAAAGGGGCCTTGGAATGGGAGTGATGACGGGCGCAAATACCGCTGGTGTGGACAAGGAAGTTGTCACTCAGGCGCTGAATACTGAGTTGCAGGACAAAGGGTTCCTGCTGACCAATGCCGAAGATCTGATCAACTGGGGCCGTACCGGCTCTCTGCACTGGATGACCTTTGGTCTGGCCTGCTGCGCGGTTGAGATGATGCACACCTCCATGCCGCGCTATGATGCAGAGCGTTTTGGCATCGCTCCACGCGCTTCCCCACGTCAGTCTGATGTGATGATCGTGGCAGGTACGCTCACCAACAAAATGGCACCTGCATTGCGCAAGGTCTATGACCAGATGCCAGAGCCACGCTATGTGATCTCGATGGGCTCTTGTGCCAATGGCGGCGGCTATTATCACTACAGCTATTCTGTGGTGCGCGGTTGTGACCGTATTGTGCCTGTCGACATCTACGTGCCCGGTTGCCCTCCGACCGCCGAAGCCCTGCTTTATGGTCTGTTGCAGCTGCAACGCAAAATTCGCCGCACGGGGACCATTGAAAGATGAGCGAAGACCTCAAAGAACTTGGCGCTTACATTGAACTCAAGCGTCCGGATTGTGTCATTGGCTGGGATGTGGCGTTTGACGAGCTGACAATTGATGTGGCCCCGGCCAACATCGCGCCGTTTGTGTCCTTCCTGAAAACCGATGCAACCTGCCGGTTTTCCACTCTGGTGGATGTGACGGCTGTAGACTACCCAGAGCGTGCGAAACGGTTTGATGTGGTCTATCACTTCCTCAGCATGTTCCAGAACCAGCGCGTGCGCCTGCGTGTGTCTGTGCGCGAAGATGAAATGGTGCCCTCGATTGTGCCGGTGCACCCCTCTGCCAACTGGTTTGAGCGCGAAGTCTTTGACATGTTCGGCATCATCTTCTCCGATCACCCGGACCTGCGCCGCCTGCTGACCGATTATGGCTTCCGTGGCCACCCGCTGCGCAAGGATTTCCCGACCACCGGCTACACCGAAGTGCGCTATGACGAAGTGCAGAAGCGCGTGGTCTATGAGCCTGTGCAGCTCACACAGGACTATCGCCAGTTTGATTTCATGTCGCCATGGGAAGGGGCCAACTATATCCTGCCCGGTGACGAGAAAACCGGTGTAGACAAGTGATGGGAGTATCAATTGGAAATTCAGCCATTAGATCAGTTTGTGGTGACTCCAATGCGCATGTCTGCTGCCCAACTGGCAATGCTGTGGCTAGAAATTTCGATACAAATTACGCAACTGGCTTCCGTAGCATTGGTATTGGCCGCCATACCTCTTTGGCGGATTTTGCCGCGCGTCGGATATTCAAAGTGGTGGGCGCTCAGCGCAGCCTTTCCGCCAGCAGTGATCGTGTGGCTGTGGATCATCGGTTTCCGGCCAAAGGGACACAGGGAGTAGACAAATGATGGACGGCTCCAAATTTGACGACGGCAGCGTGGATGCGCTGAGCGGCGAACAGAAGATCCGCAACTTCAACATCAACTTCGGCCCGCAGCACCCAGCGGCCCACGGCGTGCTGCGTCTGGTGCTGGAGCTGGATGGCGAGATCGTTGAGCGTTGCGACCCGCACGTCGGCCTGTTGCACCGTGGCACCGAAAAGCTGATGGAAAGCCGCACTTATCTGCAAAACCTGCCCTATCTCGACCGCCTCGATTATGTGGCGCCGATGAACCAGGAACATGCATGGTGTCTGGCGATTGAAAAACTGACCGGCACAGAGGTGCCGCGCCGCGCCCAGCTCATTCGCGTGCTGTTCTGCGAAATTGGCCGTGTGCTGAACCACCTGATGAACATCACCACACAGGCGATGGACGTCGGCGCGCTGACCCCGCCGCTCTGGGGGTTTGAAGAGCGTGAAAAGCTCATGGTGTTCTATGAGCGCGCCTGTGGTGCGCGTCTGCACGCCAACTATTTCCGCCCCGGTGGTGTCCATCAGGATCTGCCGGACAAGCTGGTGGATGATATCGAAGAATGGGCCATCGAGTTCCCAGAGGTCATCCAGGACATTGATGACCTGCTGACCGAAAACCGGATTTTCAAACAGCGCAATGTGGACATTGGTGTGGTCACCGAAAAAGACGTGCTTGATTATGGCATGTCCGGTGTGATGGCGCGCTCTGTGGGCATGGCATGGGATCTGCGCCGCGCGCAGCCTTATGAGTGCTACAACGAGTTTGAATTCCAGATTCCGGTTGGCAAAAACGGCGACTGTTATGACCGCTACCTGATGCGCATGGAAGAGATGCGCCAGTCGGTCAGCATCATGCGTCAGGCCATCGTGAAACTGCGCGAAGCCACCGGCGATGTGCTGTCGCGCGGCAAGCTGACCCCGCCCAAACGCGGCGATATGAAAACCTCGATGGAAAGCCTGATCCACCACTTCAAGCTTTACACCGAAGGCTTCCACGTGCCTGCCGGTGAAGTCTACGCCGCTGTCGAAGCGCCCAAAGGCGAATTTGGCGTCTATATGGTGGCGGATGGCACCAACAAACCCTACCGCGCCAAGCTGCGCGCGCCGGGCTATCTGCACCTGCAGGCGATGGATCACATCGCCACCGGCCACCAGCTTGCTGACGTTGCCGCCATCATTGGCACCATGGACATCGTGTTTGGGGAGATCGACCGCTAATGCTGCGCCGTTTGTATCACGAACAGCCCGAAAGCTTTGCTTTCACCGCCGCCAACCAGACTTGGGCGGAAGGCCAGATCACCAAATATCCCGAAGGCCGTCAGGCCTCTGCCGTGATCCCGCTTTTGTGGCGCGCGCAGGAACAGGAAGGCTGGCTGTCCAAGCCCGCGATTGAGGCCGTCGCCGACATGCTTGGCATGGCCTATATGCGCGTGCTTGAGGTGGCATCCTTCTACTTCATGTTCCAGCTGCAGCCAGTGGGCTCTGTGGCCCATATTCAGATCTGCGGCACCACCTCCTGCATGATCTGCGGCGCAGAAGATCTGATCGCGGTCTGCAAAGATAAAATCGCTGCCAAGCCGCATGAACTTTCGGCAGATGGCAAATTCTCTTGGGAAGAGGTCGAATGTCTCGGGGCCTGCACCAACGCCCCCATGGCACAGATCGGCAAAGACTATTTTGAGGATCTGACCGCCGAAGGCTTTGCCAAGATGCTGGATGAGATGGCCGCAGGCAAGGTGCCCACGCCGGGTCCACAGAATGGCCGTTACGCCTCCGAGCCGCTTGCCGGCCTGACCAGCCTGACGGACCATGACAGCGGCAAGACGCAATACAATGCCTCCGTGCAACTGGCGACCGACATTGGCGACAGCATCAAGCGCATTGACGGCACCGAAGTGCCAATCCTGACCCCATGGGTGGGCAAGGACGGTGTGGTTGCAGGCCGTGCCGCCGAAGGCCAGCCACCCAAACCTGCGCCCGCGCCCAAACCGGCTGTGAAACAGGCGGAAGAAGCCAAAAAAGCGGATGCGCCAAAGGCGGCAAAATCTGCGCCAGAGGTCTCTGAAGGCTCTGATGATCTGAAAAAGCTGAAAGGTGTTGGCCCTGCATTGGAGAAGAAACTCCACGATGCTGGCGTGACATCTTTTGCACAGATCGCAGCATGGGGGGCTGACGACATTGCAGAAATGGATGACAAGCTCTCCTTCAAGGGCCGCATTGAACGGGACGGCTGGGTCGAACAGGCCAAACTCCTTGCCGCTGGCGAAGAGACCGAATTCTCAAAGAAAGTCGCCAAGGGCGACGTGTACGAGGATTAATCCATGGCGGCTGATTTTCAGAACTCTCCCACTGCCAAACAGGGGCGCTTTGCGGCTCTGGTGATCGCAGGCACGGGGTTGTTCTGGATTGCAGCCATTGTGATCGGGGAATGGCTTGCGCTGCCAGAGCGCACGCGGGCCCTGCTCGATCTGATCGCTTTGGCGGGGTTTGTCTTCGCCTTGGTGTTGATATTCAGAATTTGGCGCGCGCGTCAGGAAGACAAAGGGTAACGGGATGCTCCAAGATCAAGACCGTATCTTTACCAACCTCTACGGCATGCATGACCGTACATTGGCAGGTGCAAAGGCGCGTGGTCATTGGGATGGCACCGCAAAGCTGATCCAAGAGGGGCGTGACAAGATCATCGACACCATGAAGGCCTCTGGCCTGCGTGGGCGCGGTGGTGCGGGCTTCCCGACCGGCCTGAAGTGGTCCTTCATGCCCAAGGAAAGCGATGGCCGTCCGGCCTATCTGGTGATCAACGCCGATGAATCCGAGCCCGGCACCTGTAAAGACCGCGAAATCATGCGCCACGATCCGCATACGCTGATCGAAGGGGCGTTGATTGCCTCTTTCGCGATGAATGCGCATACCTGCTACATCTACATCCGCGGCGAGTACATCCGCGAACGCGAGGCGCTGCAGGCAGCCATTGATGAAGCTTATGATGCGGGTCTTCTGGGCAAAAACGCAGCGGGCTCCGGCTGGGATTTTGACCTGTTCCTGCACCACGGGGCAGGGGCCTATATCTGTGGTGAAGAAACCGCTCTGCTGGAAAGCCTTGAGGGCAAAAAAGGCATGCCCCGCATGAAGCCACCCTTCCCGGCGGGCGCAGGTCTTTATGGCTGCCCGACCACGGTGAACAATGTGGAATCCATCGCAGTCGTGCCGACCATCCTGCGGCGCGGCGGCGAGTGGTTTGCAAGCTTTGGTCGCCCCAACAATGCAGGCACCAAACTCTTCGGTATTTCCGGCCATGTGAACAATCCCTGTGTGGTCGAAGAGGAGATGTCGATCTCCTTTGAGGAACTGATAGAGAAGCACTGCGGCGGCATTCGCGGCGGCTGGGACAATCTGCTGGCGGTGATCCCCGGTGGCTCCTCCGTGCCTTGTGTGCGTGGCGAAAACATGCGCGATGCGATCATGGATTTTGACTATCTGCGCAACGACCTTGGCTCTGGCCTGGGAACGGCTGCGGTGATTGTCATGGACAAGCAGACCGACATCGTCAAAGCGATCTGGCGTCTGTCCAAATTCTACAAACACGAAAGCTGTGGTCAGTGTACCCCGTGTCGCGAAGGCACCGGTTGGATGATGCGCGTGATGGATCGTCTGGTGAAAGGCGAAGCAGAGATCGAAGAGATCGACATGCTTTGGGATGTGACCAAACAGGTTGAAGGCCACACGATCTGCGCGCTTGGCGATGCGGCGGCCTGGCCAATTCAGGGCCTGATCCGCAACTTCCGCGATGAGATCGAGGACCGGATCAAAGCCAATAAAACCGGGCGCAAAAGCGCCATTGCAGCGGAGTAATCCAAGACCATGATCAGAACTATCGTAAACAGCCAGCGTTTGTCGCCAGCCTCTATCGCGGTGCTGCTTGTCGCAGCCACAGCGCTTTCGGCATGCGGTGAGGGCTTCCGCGATAGTTTCCGCAACAAGCGCACCTCCGTCGCTTTCGACGGTTTTGTCTTCAAGGCCAAGGCCAAAGAAGTCAGCAAGGATGCGCGTGATCACTTCACGGTCTCTGTGTCTCGCGTCAACCAAAGCCTGAACGGTGCGCGTCAGGCCGGGGCCCATGAGGCGGTCAAATACTGCATCAGTGAATATGGCACCTCCAATGTGGAGTGGGTTGTTGGCCCTGAAAGCGAAGGGCTCATTCCTGTGGATGACAAAATTCAACTCGAGGGGTTCTGTCGTCCGTGACCTGTTATCTGACATACCCCGGTTGTTATTGCCTATCAGCGCGTCCTGCGTCCCACCTGAGCGCGGCAAAGACTTGCTTTGCCAATGCAAAAGGAGTGTCCGCATGAAACCGTTGATGTCTGCCGTTCTGGTATCCGCCATTTTGACTGGCAGCATGGCGCTGGCCAATCCCCCTCTGCGGGAGGTCAAAGAGATTGACGATCCGCTTTACTGGGCGCTGGTCGCTTTTGAAATTTCCGAAGTCTGCGACAGTATTGATGCGCGCACCGTCAAGGGGCTCTCTGATGGCTGGGGCTTGATCCGCAAGGCCCGTCAGTTGGGCTACAGCGACGAAGAAATCAAAAGCTATATGAGGTCTGACACCGAAAAGGCGCGTATGCGTGCCCGTGGTGAGGCCTATTTCAAGCATAAGGGCGCGTCTTACGACGATCCCGAAACATTCTGTGCGCTCGGGCGGATAGAAATCGAACGAAACAGCCAGATCGGCGTGTATTTGAGGGCGAAGTGAGCATGTCTGACCTCCGCAAAATCATCATCGACGAGCAAGAAGTCGAGGTAGAGGGCGCAATGACCTTGATCCAGGCCTGCGAACAGGCCGGGGTCGAAATCCCGCGTTTCTGCTACCACGAGCGCCTGTCGATCGCAGGCAACTGCCGGATGTGTCTTGTGGAAGTTGTCGGCGGGCCGCCCAAGCCCGCCGCCTCCTGCGCCATGCAGGTGCGCGATCTGCGCCCGGGGCCAGAGGGTCAACCGCCGGTGGTGAAAACCAGCTCCCCCATGGTCAAAAAAGCACGCGAAGGTGTGATGGAATTCATGCTGATCAACCACCCGCTGGATTGCCCGATCTGCGATCAGGGTGGCGAGTGTGATCTTCAGGATCAGGCCATGGCCTATGGCATAAGCGAAAACCGCTTCAAAGAGCCCAAACGTGCGGTGGATGATCTCAACCTCGGCCCGCTGGTGGCCACAACCATGACCCGCTGCATTTCCTGCACCCGCTGTGTGCGTTTCACCACCGAGGTGGCCGGCATCACTCAGATGGGGCAAACCGGTCGTGGCGAAGATGCGGAGATCACCAGCTACCTGAACCAGACTCTGGACAGCAACCTGCAGGGCAACATCATTGATCTCTGCCCGGTGGGCGCGCTGACCTCCAAGCCTTACAGCTTCACCGCCCGTCCTTGGGAGTTGACCAAGACGGAAACCATCGACGTGATGGATGCGCTTGGCTCCAACATCCGCGTGGACACCAAGGGCCGCGAAGTTATGCGCATTCTGCCGCGCAACCATGACGGCGTGAACGAAGAGTGGATTTCGGACAAAACCCGTTTTGTCTGGGACGGCCTGCGCCGTCAGCGTCTGGACACGCCTTATGTGCGTGTCGATGGCAAGCTGAAGCCCGCAACCTGGGGCGAGGCGCTCTCTGCTGCTGCCACAGCCATGAAAGGCAAGAAACTGGCCGCGTTGGTCGGGGATCTTGCGCCAGTCGAAGCGATCTTTGCGCTGAAACAGATTGTCGAAGGGCTCGGTGGGGCCATTGAAAGCCGCACCAATGGCGCGCCTATTCCGGCGGACAACCGCTCTGCTTATGTGGGCAACGCCTCCATCGAAGACATTGAGGGTGCCAAAGAGATCATCCTGATTGGCACCAATCCGCGCAACGAAGCGCCGGTTCTGAACGCGCGCATTCGCAAGGCCTGGAGCAAAGGGGCCAATGTCACCGTGATTGGTGATGGCACCATGGATCTGACCTATGACTACACGCACGCTGGCGCAGATCGCGCAGCCCTTGGCGCGCTGGTTGATGATTCCGCCACCAAAGAGGGTGTCATCGTGATCGTGGGGCAGGGCGCGATTGGCGAAGGGGACGGCGTGGCCGTGCTGAGCAACGCCATGGCGGCCACCGAAAAGATGGGCGGCAAAATGCTGGTGCTGCACACCGCGGCGTCCCGTGTTGGTGCGCTTGATCTGGGCGCGGTGACCTCTGGTGGTCTGGACGTCGCCACCGAGGGGGCTGAGGTGATCTTCAACCTTGGCGCGGATGAAGTGGACATCGCCAAAGGGCCGTTTGTGATCTACCAAGGCAGCCATGGCGATCGTGGCGCAAACCGCGCCGATGTGATCCTGCCAGCCGCAGCTTATACCGAAGAAAACGGACTGTTCGTAAATACAGAAGGACGCCCACAGTTGGCCATGCGCGCAGGCTTCGCACCGGGGCAGGCCAAAGAAAACTGGGCCATCCTGCGCGCATTGAGCGCAGAGCTGGGTGCCACGTTGGCTTATGACTCGCTGGCGCAGCTGCGTCAGGCGCTGGTGAAAGAGGTGCCGCACCTCAAACAGATCGATCAGGTTGTGGAAAATGAATGGCAGCCGCTGGAACCTGCCAAGCTGAAAAACGGTGATTTCAAATCTGCGGTCTCCGACTTCTATCTGACCAATCCAATCGCACGCGCCAGCGCGCTGATGGCAGAGCTCGCCGCAGCGGCCAAAGCGCGGTCCGAAACCAAGATGGCGGCGGAATAATCAAGAACATGTCTCTGTCTTTCCGTCATATCCTGCTTGCTCCAGTCGCTCTGGCCGGGCTCTCGGCCTGCACGGCGCAGACCGGCGGGGAGGTGGCGCGCGGCGAAGTCGCGTTTGATCCCATCTACGAAGGCGTGGAAACCCGCCTTTTGGAAGGGGATTTGGTGAATTTCCGCGTCGCCATGAGCGGCGCGCGGGATGCAGAAGATGTGCATGACTACGCTGAATGTGCCGCGGCGCAATACGCGCTGATCCGCGGCTTCGGTTTTGCGCGCCATGTGCGCACAACAACAGATAATCAAGGTGGCCTCTGGAGTGGAGATGCGGTCTATACCATCTCCCCCGCGCTGCCGCGTGGTCTGAAGACAATTGACGCAGAAGTCGTTGTCGCAGACTGCGAAGACAACGGAATACCCACGGTGTGAGGACCCATGACTGAATTCTTTACCACCACATACCTCGGCATCTTCCTCCTGACACTTGGGCAGGTGCTGCTGGTTGTCGTGCCGCTTCTGGTCGCGCTGGCTTTCCTGCTTTATGCCGACCGTAAGATCTGGGCCGCCGTGCAGCTGCGCCGTGGCCCCAACGTCGTGGGCACCTTTGGCCTGCTACAGAGTTTCGCCGACTTCGTGAAATATGCGGTGAAAGAGATCGTGTATCCGGCGGGCTCTGACAAAGTGGTCTTCCTGCTCGCCCCAATGGTGAGCCTCGTGATGGCTCTGATCGCTTGGGCGGTGATTCCTTTCAACGATGGCTGGGTGGTCTCTGATCTCAACGTGGCCATTCTCTATGTCATGGCGATCAGCTCGCTTGAAGTCTATGGCGTGATCATGGGCGGCTGGGCCTCCAACTCCAAATACCCCTTTCTTGGCTCGCTGCGCTCTGCGGCACAGATGATCTCTTATGAGGTCTCGCTGGGCCTGATCATCATCGGTGTGATCATCACCACCGGCTCGATGAACTTTGGTGACATCGTCAACGCACAGGATGGCAACTATGGTGCGTTGAGCTGGTACTGGCTGCCGCATTTCCCAATGCTGTTCCTCTTCCTGATTTCCGCCATGGCCGAGACCAACCGCCCCCCGTTTGACTTGCCCGAAGCGGAATCCGAACTGGTGGCCGGCTATCAGGTGGAATACAGTTCCACGCCCTTCCTGCTGTTCATGATCGGCGAATATGTGGCCATCGTGCTGATGTGCGCGCTGGTGTCCCTGCTGTTCCTTGGTGGCTGGCTGTCCCCGGTGAACTTCTTGCCTGATGGCATTTTCTGGATGCTGGCTAAGATCTGCTTTGTCTTCTTCATCTTCTCGATGGTGAAGGCAATCACCCCGCGCTACCGCTACGACCAACTGATGCGCATTGGCTGGAAAGTCTTCCTGCCCATGTCCCTGATCTGGGTTGTGCTGGTGTCTTTCCTTGCAAAATTCGAACTCTTCGGCGGCGCATATGCCCGCTGGGCGATTGGAGGCTGATATGACGGCAATCGACTACAAACGTGCCGCCGGCTACTTCCTGCTGAAGGATTTCATCGGTGGCTTCAAACTGGGCATGAAGTATTTCTTTAAACCCAAGGCCACTGTGAACTACCCACATGAAAAAGGCCCGCTGTCGCCGCGCTTCCGTGGTGAACATGCCCTGCGCCGTTACCCAAACGGCGAAGAGCGCTGCATTGCCTGTAAGCTCTGTGAGGCGATCTGCCCGGCGCAAGCCATCACCATTGATGCAGAACCCCGCGAAGATGGCTCCCGCCGCACCACGCGTTATGACATCGACATGACCAAATGCATCTATTGCGGCTTCTGCCAGGAGGCCTGCCCGGTGGATGCGATTGTCGAAGGCCCAAATTTCGAATTTGCGACCGAAACCCGCGAAGAACTGTTCTATGACAAGGCCAAGCTCTTGGAGAATGGCGCACGTTGGGAAGCAGAGATCGCACGCAACCTGGAAATCGACGCCCCGTACCGTTGATGCCTCAGTAAAGAGTGAGACCCGATGAGCGACAGCAAAAATCCCTATCAGGCGATGTTCGCCCAGTATCAGGAGATGGCCAAAGCCTTCAATCCTGCGCTGGAATCCTT
This sequence comes from Shimia marina, assembly GCF_001458175.1. Classification (GTDB taxonomy): domain Bacteria; phylum Pseudomonadota; class Alphaproteobacteria; order Rhodobacterales; family Rhodobacteraceae; genus Shimia; species Shimia marina. The sequence goes on along the minus strand of NZ_CYPW01000001.1, from coordinate 83,739 downwards.
CACGCCCAAAGGGTTTGAGGCGCTCTGGCCCACCATGCCCAAAGACGTCATGGAGATGTTCTTTGGCAACACCATCAATCAGGGTGGGCTTGATGCCAAGACCCGCCTGCTGCTGACCTTGGGCGCGCTGACCATGCTGGGCGCTCAGGCAGATTCTCAAATTCGGCTCACCATTCGGCACCTGATCGAAGTGGAAGCCACAAAACAAGAAATCGTGGAAACCATCGGACAGATGTCGATGTTCGCAGGTATCCCCGCCACCACCCGCGCAATGGAAATTGTGCAGGAGGTTCTGGCGGAAAAAGAGGGAAGTGACACATGACCATCGCAGCTCTTGCGTTCTGGCTGTTTTCGATCTGCGTGATCACCGGCGGGTTTTTCACCGTCATCAGCCGCAACCCGGTGCACTCGGTGCTCTGGCTTATTCTCGCGTTCCTGAGCGCGGCGGGGCTTTTTGTACTGTTGGGGGCAGAGTTTGTGGCGATGCTTCTGATCATCGTCTATGTCGGGGCCGTGGCCGTGCTCTTCCTTTTTGTGGTGATGATGCTGGATGTGGACTTCGCCGAACTTAAGGCAGGTATGGCACAATATATGCCGCTCGCGCTGCTGATCGGGGTGATCCTGCTCATGCAACTGGGCATGGCCTTTGGCGTCTGGCAATTTGCCGATGAGGCGCAGGCCCTGCGCGGTGCTGTCACCCCCACCGATGCCCACAACACGCAGGCTCTGGGTCTGATCCTCTATGATCAATACTTCCTGCTCTTCCAACTGGCGGGTCTGATCCTGCTGGTTGCGATGATCGGGGCGATCGTGCTGACCCTGCGCCACCGCAAAGACATCAAACGTCAGGACGTGCTGCAGCAAATGTGGCGCGATCCCAAAGACGCGATGGAACTGAAAGACGTAAAACCGGGGCAGGGGCTGTAAGCCCCCCGGAAGAGATAAAAAGAACCGAGGGACCAAATATGATTGGTTTGGAACACTACCTAGGCGTGGCGGCAGCGCTTTTCGTCATCGGCATTTTCGGCCTCTTCCTGAACCGGAAGAACATCATCATTCTGTTGATGTCGATTGAACTTATTCTGCTGTCTGTGAACATCAACCTTGTGGCCTTCTCGGCATTCCTCGACGATCTGGTCGGGCAGGTCTTCGCGCTCTTCGTGATGACTGTGGCCGCCGCAGAAGCTGCCATCGGTCTGGCCATCCTCGTCTCCTTCTTCCGCAACCGCGGCACCATCGCGGTGGAAGATGTCAACGTGATGAAAGGCTAAGCGATCATGGAAAGCTTCATCCTCTTCGCGCCGCTTTTCGGCGCTCTGGTCGCAGGCTTCGGCTGGCGGGTGATTGGCGAAAAAGGCGCACAATGGCTCACCACCGGTCTGTTGTTCTGGTCCTGTTTCCTGAGCTGGATCGTCTTCATCGGTCTGGATGCCGAACAGGTCAAACAGGTGCATGTTCTGGACTTCATCCAATCCGGCCACCTGGACACCGCCTGGTCCATTCGCGTGGACCGTCTGACCGCGATCATGCTGATCGTTGTGACATCGGTCTCCGCCCTCGTGCATCTCTATTCCATGGGCTACATGGCCCATGATGAGAACTGGAAAGAGGGCGAGCACTACAAGGCGCGCTTCTTCGCCTATCTCTCTTTCTTCACCTTTACCATGCTGATGCTGGTGACGGCCGACAACCTGCTTCAGATGTTCTTTGGCTGGGAAGGTGTGGGTGTGGCCTCCTACCTGCTGATTGGCTTTTACTACAAGAAACCTTCGGCCAATGCGGCCGCGATGAAAGCATTCGTGGTCAACCGTGTGGGCGATTTTGGTTTCCTGCTGGGCATCTTTGGCATCTATATGCTGACCGACAGCATCAAGTTCGATGACATCTTTGCTGCCGCCCCGGCGCTGGCGGATATGACCATCACCTTCCTGTGGCGTGATTGGAATGCGGCCAACCTGCTGGCCTTCCTGCTCTTCATTGGCGCGATGGGCAAATCGGCCCAACTCTTCCTGCACACATGGTTGCCGGACGCGATGGAAGGCCCGACCCCGGTCTCCGCTCTGATCCACGCGGCAACCATGGTGACCGCCGGTGTCTTCCTTGTGTCGCGCATGTCGCCGCTGATGGAATATGCTGGCGACACCAAAGCCTTCATCGTTTTCCTTGGTGCCTCCACGGCCTTTGTGGCCGCCACCATCGGTCTGGTGCAAAACGACATCAAACGTGTGATCGCCTATTCAACCATGTCTCAGCTGGGCTACATGTTTGTGGCGGCAGGTGTCGGCGTTTATTCCGTGGCGATGTTCCACCTCTTCACGCACGCCTTCTTCAAAGCGATGCTCTTCCTTGGCGCAGGCTCTGTGATCCACGCGATGCACCACGAGCAGGACATGCGCAACTACGGCGGTCTGCGTAAGAAGATCCCCTATACCTTCTGGGCGATGATGATCGGCACCCTGGCCATCACCGGTGTGGGTATCCCGCTCACGCATATTGGCTTTGCCGGTTTCCTGTCCAAAGACGCCGTGATCGAAAGCGCCTATGCGGGCACTGCCGGAGGCTATGGCTTCTGGATGCTGGTTGTGGCGGCCGCGCTCACCAGCTTCTACAGCTGGCGTTTGATCTTCCTCACCTTCTATGGCGAGCCACGTGGCAACAAACACACCCATGATCACGCCCATGAAAGCCCGATGGTCATGCTGATCCCGCTGGGGGTGCTCTCACTTGGGGCGATCTTTGCAGGCATGATCTGGTATGGCTCCTTCTTTGGTGATCATGATCAGGTCAACAAGTTCTACGGCGTGCCTGCGCATCATGCAGAGCACAGCGAAGACCATGCGGAGGGTCACAAAGACGATCATGCCGAGGCCAAGCAAGACGATCATTCTCATGACGCGCATTGGGATGAGGATCACGCGGCCAAACATGACGATCCGGCGCATGCGGCTGTGGCCATGGCACATCACGGCGAGGCCCCCAAAGGGGCGATCTTCACCCACCCGGACAACCACGTCATGCACGATGCGCATTACGTGCCAACATGGGTCAAGGTCAGCCCGTTCATCGCAATGCTCTCAGGCCTTGTGATGGCGCTGTGGTTCTACATCTGGAACCCGTCCATGCCGGCCAAATGGGCAGAGAGCCAGCGTCCGCTGTACCTCTTCCTGCTCAACAAATGGTACTTTGACGAGATCTACAATTTCATCTTTGTCCGCCCGGCGCAGGCTTTGGGACGTTTCCTTTGGAAGCGCGGCGATGGTGACGTCATTGACGGCGGCATCAACGGTCTCGCCATGGGCATTGTGCCCTGGGTCACCAAATTGGCGGGCCGCGCACAGTCCGGCTACATCTTTACCTATGCACTGGCCATGGTCCTCGGCATCGTTGTGCTGATCACATGGATGACGCTCAGCGGAGGAGCGCACTAATGAACGACAGCTTGCTCTCCCTTGTCACCTTCTTGCCGACGTTTGCAGCGCTGATCCTTGTGATCTTCCTGCGCGGCGAAGATGAGATGGCACAGCGCAATGCCAAACGCGTCGCTCTGACCACCACAGTGATCACATTCCTTGTGTCGCTGTTTATTCTTGCGGGCTTTGATCCCTCCAATCCGGGCTTCCAGTTTGTGGAAGAACGCGAATGGGTCATGGGCATGACCTATAAAATGGGGGTTGATGGCATCTCGGTGCTCTTTGTGATGCTGACCACCTTCATCATGCCTTTGGTGATCTGGGGCTCTTGGGGCGTCACCAAGCGCGTCAAAGAATATATGATTGCCTTCCTGCTTCTGGAAACCCTGATGCTGGGCGTGTTCATGGCGCTGGATCTGGTGCTGTTCTACCTGTTCTTTGAGGCAGGCCTGATCCCGATGTTCCTGATCATCGGCATCTGGGGCGGCGCAAACCGCATCTATGCCTCCTTCAAATTCTTTCTTTATACCTTCCTTGGCTCGGTGCTGATGCTGGTGGCGATGGTCGCGATGTTTGTTCAGGCGGGGACCACCGACATTCCAACACTCATGACCCATGAATTTGCATCCGACACCATGCATGTTCTGGGCTTCACGGTGATTGGTGGCGTGCAGACCCTGATGTTCCTGGCCTTCTTCGCCTCTTTTGCGGTGAAAATGCCGATGTGGCCGGTGCACACATGGTTGCCCGATGCCCACGTTCAGGCCCCAACTGCGGGCTCGGTGGTTCTGGCCTCGATTTTGCTGAAGATGGGCGGCTATGGCTTCCTGCGCTTCAGCCTGCCCATGTTCCCAATTGGATCAGAGGTCATGACGCCGCTGATCCTGTGGATGTCTGCAATCGCTATTGTCTACACCTCGCTGGTGGCACTGGTGCAGGAAGACATGAAAAAGCTGATTGCTTATTCTTCGGTGGCGCATATGGGCTATGTGACCATGGGCATCTTTGCCGCCAACCAACAGGGCATTGATGGCGCGATCTTCCAGATGCTGAGCCACGGCTTCATTTCCGGCGCGCTCTTCCTCTGTGTGGGTGTGATCTATGACCGGATGCACACCCGTGACATCGACGCCTATGGCGGCCTTGTGACCCGCATGCCAGCCTATGCAACCATCTTCATGTTCTTCACCATGGCCAATGTCGGCCTGCCGGGCACTTCCGGCTTTGTTGGGGAGTTCCTGACGCTGATGGGCGTGTTCCAGGTCAACACATGGGTGGCACTGGTGGCCACGGCTGGGGTGATCTTCTCGGCGGCCTATGCGCTGTATCTCTACCGCCGCGTGGTCTTTGGCGATCTGATCAAGGAAAGCCTGAAATCGATCACCGACATGACCAGCCGTGAAAAGATGATCTTTGCTCCGCTGGTGGCCATGACCCTGATCCTGGGGGTCTACCCCTCACTGATCACGGACATCATCCACACATCGGTTGAAAACCTGATTTCTAACTATGAAACCGCATTGGCTCACGGCGCGTCCGTTGACCAAGCCGCGTCGCACTAAGGAGCGCTTGAGATATGCTTCAGGCTGATCTGAATATCATTCTCCCAGAGATCCTTCTGGCTCTCTATGCCATGCTGGCGCTGGTGACCGTGGTTTATACCGGGAAGGACAAGCTCGCACCGTTGCTCACATGGGTCACGGCCGGGGTGTTCATCCTGCTTGGGGTCTGGATTGGTGTGTCCGGCAACGGCGACAATGCAGCGTTCAATGGCACCTTCAACGACGATGCCTTCTCCCGCTTTGCCAAAGTGGCGATGCTGCTGTCCGGGGCGGCAGTTCTGGTGATGGGACAAGATCACATGTCCCGCCGTGGCATGCTACGGTTTGAGTATCCCATCCTCGTCTCACTGGCGATGGTGGGCATGATGACCATGGTCTCCGCAGGCGACCTGATTGTGCTCTACATGGGACTGGAGCTTCAGTCTCTGGCGCTCTACGTGGTCGCGTCCCTGCGTCGTGACGGCGTCAAATCCACCGAAGCGGGGATGAAATATTTCCTGCTCGGGGCGCTGTCCTCTGGTCTTCTGCTTTATGGCTCTTCGCTGGTCTATGGGTTCTCAGGCACCACGCAGTTTGCGGGCATCATCGAAGCGGTCGGCCATGGCCATGCGCCGCTGGGTCTTCTGTTTGGCCTGACCTTTGTGGTCTCTGGTCTGGCGTTCAAAGTGTCTGCCGTGCCGTTCCACATGTGGACCCCGGATGTCTACGAAGGTGCACCAACCCCGATCACGGCTTTCTTTGCCACCGCGCCAAAACTGGCCGCTATGGGGCTTTTTGCACGGGTGCTCTTTGATGCCTTTGGCGGTGTGATTGGCGACTGGCAACAAATCCTGGCCTTGCTTTCTGTGCTGTCCATGTTCCTTGGCGCCATCGCGGCCATTGGTCAGACCAACATCAAACGCCTGATGGCCTATTCCTCCATTGCGCATATGGGCTACGCCCTCATGGGCCTTGCGGCGGGCACCGCGCTTGGGATCGAAGCGATGCTGGTCTACATGGCGATCTACATGGCGATGAACATCGGTACCTTTGCCTTCATTCTCTCCATGGAAAAAGACGGACGTCCGGTCACCGACATTGCCTCCCTGAACATGTATTCCAAACAGTCCTCAGGCCGCGCACTGGCCATGCTGTTCCTGCTGTTCTCGCTGGCAGGTGTGCCACCATTCCTCGGCTTTTTTGGTAAGCTCTATGTGCTGCGCGCCGCTTTCGAAGGCGGGCTGGCATGGCTGGCGATTGCCGGTGTGATTGCCTCTGTGATTGGGGCCTTCTACTATCTGCGCATCGTGTACTTCATGTATTTCGGTGAAGAGACGGACGGCCTTGATCAGGCGCGCTCCCCGGTACAGAACATCCTGCTTGCCGCCAGCGCTGCGGTGATGCTTCTGGGGATTGTGAATTTCTTTGGCGTTGACAGCGCAGCACAGACCGCCGCTGCCGCGTTGATGCCACATCACTGATCTGTAGAGGATCGGTAAAAGAATGAGGCGCGCCCCTTGGGGCGCGCCGTTTCATTTGATAGGGGCATTGGGACGGGTCGTTTCGACCAAGCAAACAAATCTGGTGAGAAGACACAAACGATGAGCAACTGGCCTCAGGACTATGGTCGCCGTGTTTTGGCGGAAGTGGACAGCACCAACGCCGAAGCCGCACGGATTGCGCCCCAGCTTGCCGGGCCGGAATGGATCCTCGGCCTGCGCCAGACGCAGGGGCGTGGGCGCCGTGGGCGCGCATGGGTGGACCCAAATGGCAATTTTGCCGGCACGCTGGTCATGCGTCCCGCCGAAAGCCCCGATCAGGTGGCCCTGCGGTCGTTTGTGGCCTCGCTGGCACTCTATGATGCCTTTGTCGCCGTCACCGGCCGCAGCGACGGGCTGTCTCTGAAATGGCCCAATGATGTGCTGCTCAATGGTGGCAAAGTGGCGGGCATTTTGTTGGAAAGCGCGGGCATGGCGGGCGGCGCAGTCAGCCATATCGCCATCGGCATTGGCGTCAATCTGGCACAGGCACCAGATACAGGCGCGGTCGAGACACAGGCCACGCGCCCGGTGTCGCTCCTGTCTGAAACCGGCGCTGCGGTCAGTCCCGAAGAGTTCTTGGATGCGCTGGCCCCGGCCTATGCACAGTGGGAAGCACAGTTTGCCACCTATGGGTTTGAGCCCATCCGTACCGCCTGGCTGGCCCGGGCTGCGCGTATCGGTGAGGTGATCACAGCACGCACCACACGTGACGAAACGACAGGAACCTTTGAAACAGTGGACAGCGCAGGCAATCTGGTGTTGAAGACCGCGAAGGGCCGCGTGGCCATCCCCGCGGCAGACATTTTTTTCTGATCCGCACTTAAGGGGGATCTCCACCCATGCTTCTGACCATTGACTGTGGCAACACCAACACCGTGTTCTCCATTTGGGATGGTGAAAAATTTCTCTGCACACTGCGCACCTCCACGCACCACGCGCGCACGGCAGATGCCTATTTCACGTGGTACTCCACATTGATCAATCACTATGGGATCGATGCGGACATCACCGATGTGATTATCTCCTCTACCGTGCCACGTGTGGTCTGGAACCTGCGGGTCTTTGCGGATCGGTTCTTCAACTGCCGCCCGCTGGTGGTTGGCAAACCCGATTGCAAACTGCCCCATACCCCGCGCGTGGATCAGGGGGCGCAGCCGGGGCCGGATCGTCTGGCCAATGCGGTGGCGGCCTATGACCGTCACGGCGGCAATGTGGTTGTGGTGGATTTTGGCACCGCCACCAACTTTGATGTTGTGGCAGCGGATGGCGCTTATGTGGGCGGCGTGATTGCACCGGGGGTGAACCTCAGTCTGGAAGCGCTGCACTCCGGCGCAGCGGCCTTGCCCCACGTCGATGTCAGCCAGCCGGAAAAAGTGATCGGAACCAACACCGTGGGCTGTATTCAGTCTGGGGTGTTCTGGGGCTACACCGGCCTGATCGAAGGCATCATTGCCCGGATCAAGGCCGAATACGGCGCCCCGATGAAAGTGGTGGGCACAGGTGGGCTCGCACCGCTCTTTGAGCAGGGCGACCATCTGTTTGACTCCATCGAAGATGATTTAACGATGCACGGCTTGACCGTCATCCACGACTTTAACAAGGAGCAGGGCGCATGAGCGACCGCTTAATCTATTTGCCGCTCGGCGGCTCCGGCGAAATTGGCATGAATGCCTATGTCTACGGCTACGGGCCAGCAGACAATGAGCGTCTCATCCTCGTCGACATTGGCGTGGCCTTTTCCGACATGGAAACCAGCCCGGGTGTTGACCTGATCTTTGCCGACATCCGCTGGCTGGAAGAAAACAAACACCGGCTTGAGGCCGTGTTCATCACCCATGGCCACGAAGACCACATCGGCGCTGTGGGGCACTACTGGAGCAAACTGGAGGTGCCGGTCTATGCGCGCGCCTTCACCGCCCATCTGGCCCGTCACAAGATGACGGATCGGGGACAGCCCGAAGAGATGGTGCGCACCGTCTCCCCATGGCCTGAGGTCACCGAAGTGGGGCCGTTCAAAGTGGGCTTCCTGCCGGTCAGCCACTCCATTCCCGAAAGCGCAGCTTTGGTCATCGACAGCCCGGCAGGCCGCGTGATCCACTCTGGCGATTTCAAACTGGATGAAACCCCGCTGGTTGGCGAACCTTTTGATCCCGCGCTCTGGGCCGAAGTCTCCAAAGATGGGGTCAAGGCGCTGATCTGTGACAGCACCAATGTCTTCTCCCCCCATGCAGGCCGCTCTGAAGCCTCTGTGGGGCCAGAGATTGAGGCGCTGGTATCTGCGGCCCCCAATATGGTTGTGGCCACCACCTTTGCCTCCAACGTGGCCCGCGTGAAAACGCTGGCAGAGGCTGGCGACCGGGCCGGGCGCTCCATCTGCCTGATGGGCCGCGCCATGCGCCGCATGATCGAAGCCGCCATTCAAACCGGCGTGCTCGACAGTTTCCCCAAGGTGGTGAGCCCCGAAGATGCCGCCACCATCCCGCGCGAAAACCTGATGTTGCTGGTGACCGGCTCTCAGGGGGAACACCGCGCCGCCAGCGCGCAGCTCGCCCGCGGCAAATACAATGGCATCAAGCTCAAAGAAGGCGATCTCTTCCTCTTCAGCTCCAAGACCATTCCGGGCAACGAAAAAGGCGTGATCCGCATCATCAACCAATTCTCTGAAATGGGCGTGGATGTGGTCGATGACAGCTCTGGCAAATATCACGTTTCCGGCCATGCCAACCGCCCGGATCTGGCGCGCATGCATGAGATCGTGAACCCGACCATGGTGATCCCGAACCACGGCGAACACCGCCACCTGCGGGAGCATGCCAAGCTCGCAAACGCCAGCGGCCGCGCCTCTATTGTCGCGGTCAACGGCACCATGCTGGACCTCACCGGGGATCAGCCTTCTATTGCGGGCTATGTGGAAACCGGTCGCACCTATCTGGACGGCAGTGCGCAAATCGGCGCGCTGGACGGCATCGTGCGTGATCGACTGCGCATGGCGATGAATGGTCATGTGATCGTGACCATCCTGCTGGATGAAGATGATGAGCCACTGGGCGAGGCCTGGTGCGAACTGATGGGTCTGCCAGAAATCGGCCGCTCTCAGGCACCGCTGGTGGATGTGCTCGAAGAGGACGTCACCCAATATCTGGGCCGCGCGAAAGAGAAAACGCTTTCTGATGACGACAAACTCGAAGGTGACATCCGCCGCATCGTCCGCAACAGCGCGCGCGATGAAATTGGCAAAAAGCCCGAAGTGACCGTGATTGTCAGCCGCCTGAGCTGACATCCCACCATCCGAGCAAAAACAGCACCCGCACAAAAGAAAAGGGCCCTCAAAAGGGCCCTTTTTTGATGCTTGGCATCAGATGTTTGTATTCAGCGCCGCCCCTCTGTTGGTGCGGGGCGCCTTACTGGCTGCGGCGTTCTTCAAAGCTAAGCGCGATGAAGCTGGGCATGTGATCGCCCATGCCAACAACCTGATTGTCGTCGCGACGGTCATAGCGACCACGGCCACGTCCGCGCGTGTTGCTGTTGCTGCGACCACGGGTGTCATCGCGTCCGCCCTGCGCGGGCGCTTTGCGCGGCTCTGCTGCTGCCTCTTGCACCTCAGGCTTGGCCTCCGCTTTGGGGGCCTCTTCCTTGGGTTTGCGCGGCTTGCGGGGCTCAACCTTCACCGGGTTTTCAATGCGCGGGATCTCTTTCTGGATCAGCGCTTCCACCGCTTCAAACTGCTTTTCGTCGCGCGGGCTGCAAATGGTGATCGCCTTGCCCTCACGCCCGGCACGGCCGGTACGCCCGATCCGGTGCACATAGTCTTCCGCATGGCCCGGCACGTCAAAGTTGAACACATGGCTCACGCTGGGCACATCAAGGCCGCGCGCGGCCACATCAGAGGCCACCAGAAGGCGCAGTTCGCCACCCCGGAAGGCATCCAGTGTCTTGGTGCGCTGCGATTGATCCAGATCGCCATGGATTGGCGCGGCATCATAGCCATATTTCTTCAGAGACTTGGCACAGATGTCCACATCCGTCTTGCGGTTGCAGAAGATCACCGCATTGGTGCACGTGTCGCCTTCCGCATCCAGAAGCGCGCGCAGCACCCGCCGCTTTTCGCTGCCTTCACGATCCCGGCGAGAGGCTTTGAACATCACAACATTCTGCTCAATGGTTTCGCTGGCTGTGGCCTGACGGGCCACTTCCACGCGTTCCGGGTTGGACAGGAAAGTGTTGGTGATGCGCTCAATCTCTGGTGCCATCGTGGCCGAGAAGAACAGCGTCTGACGGGTGAAAGGTGTCAGGCCAAAGATGCGCTCAATATCGGGAATGAAGCCCATATCCAGCATGCGGTCCGCTTCATCCACCACCATGACTTTCACGTCAGACAGGATCAGCTTGCCACGCTCAAAATGGTCCAGCAGGCGACCGGGGGTGGCGATCAGCACGTCCACGCCCTTGTCGATGATCAGCTCTTGTTCCTTAAAGCTCACCCCGCCAATCAACAGCGCTTTGGTCAGCTTCAGATGTTTGGAATAGGTGTCAAAGTTCTCTGCCACCTGCGCGGCCAGTTCCCGCGTTGGGCACAGCACAAGACTGCGCGGCATCCGGGCGCGGGCGCGTCCACGGGCCAATAGTGAGAGCATGGGCAAAGTGAAACTGGCGGTCTTGCCTGTGCCGGTTTGCGCGATGCCCAAAACATCCCGACCTTCCAGCGCAGAAGGAATCGCGCCTGCCTGGATGGGGGTTGGGCTTTCATAACCAGCTTCGGTGATGGCTTTCATCACCTTCGGGTTCAGATTCAGATCAGAGAATTTTGTCATATGTATCCGTGATTTACGGACACTCTTTGGCCCGTAGCGGCTTTCAGGATCAGGCCCGTATGGCCCCGCAACACGCGGTGAATTCGATCCACGACGCCTTCTATAACACCCAGGGCCTCAGGTCAACGAAACCGACATTACCGTCGGAATTGACGTTTACTGGGAAACACTTGGCTCAAAATCTGCGAAGTGTTTCCGCCGTTTTACCGCCAAAGCCAGCCGGTGCTCTTGCAAAACACCATGCGCGGCCAGTTTTTCCAGCAACATTGGATGCGCCACACAGACCGCCTCATAAAAATCGCGCAGCCCATCGGGCTCCTGTGCCAGATGGGCAAAAAGCTTGTGCAGATTAAGCCCACCCTTGCCCTCCGCCTGTGCCGCGCCCAGTTCATCGCGATAAGAGCCTTTGGCATGGCGATAGACAAAGCTCTGTTCCCAATGGGCCCAACCGGCGGTGTGCACATGCAGGAGTGTCATGTCCGTCAGCGCCTGCTGACCGGGGTTTTGCTGCTCCCCCTGAAAGACATTGTGAATCTTCAGCCGCATGTCCTCTTGTCCGGTGCGCACAAACATCTTTCCGGCCACATGGCTGACAAAGCCGTTTTTAAGATAGGGCGCAAAGGTGGGGTACACCTCTGCCACAATCCGCCGCCGCGCGGCTTTGTCTTCGATGAAGGATTTGAAATACAGCGGATCGGCGCTGCCATCGGGGTTGCTCAAGGCTTCTGCCGGGCGCACGCGGGCGCTCAAACAGGTCGCAGGCAGCGCGGCAAGCTGATCGCCAATCGCGCGCTCGGAGAAGAGGAATTCATCCACATCACAATGCAGCAGCCAGTCCACATGCTGCGCCCGTTGATAGGCATGTCGGGCGTTGAAAGACTGACGCACCTGATGCATCGGCGGTGTCTTCCCGCGCGCCTTGATCCAATAGTTTTCGCCGGTGCTCACCGGTGTGACCTGTGGATGCGCCTTCAGAAAGGGCTTCACCTCCGGGTTGGGGGCATCCAGATAAATCCAGATATGCTGCGCGCCCAGCTCCAGATGATGGGCCGCAAAATTGAGGATCTCCTGCGCGGGGGCTTTGATGGTGGCCACCACGCCCCAGCTGGCTGCGGGTCTGGTCATTTGCGCGCCTGCTGCCGTGCCTTCTTGGCGCGCATCTGCGCCAGCCGTCGAAACACGCCACCGCGCTCTGCAATCAACTCCTGCAAAAGATGCTCCGCCAAGGGCGCAATCACCGGGTCTTTTTGCGACAGCTCCCACACGGGGGCGATCACATTGATATCCAGCCCGCCATGTAGCAGTGAAAACGGCTCCATATCCAGCGGCAGACGAGTTTTGACACGTTTGCCAAACCCATGCTCCTTGCTGGGGTCCAGCCCACCAAAACTGCGCTCAAATTCATAAAGCTTCATCATGCCAAACAGCATGCGCAGCCCCTGTCCGGCCTCCCGCTGTGCGGCGGTTTCCCCATGATCGGCAAAAGTCTGCACCGAGCTCACCAGCCAGCGCAGATTGAGTGTGCCCAACAGGTGATCGGCCTCTTCCGCCCAGATCCGGCGAAACAGCGCCGGAGCCTGCGCCGGATAGGCGCGCTTGCGCAGGTTGGAAATCAGCTGCGCATTCAAAAAGGCCAGCTCGCTAAGGCCGACAAACTCCTCCGCAATCTGGCGCCGTTTGCGGACCCAGCTTGTATTGGGATCCGCCGGGCCTTTCTGTGCGGCGCGTTCCGGCACAATCGCCTCCCGCAGCACTCCCAGATTGACGTCCACTGCAGGCAGGTCTTCAGGCCCAAAGTCAAACGGATCGCGCCGGCCTTCGTAGCGCTCCATCATATAGGCGAAACCGCCGGGGTAGGTGAGGGATGTCTCAGTCATGGGGCGATGTTCGCACGGGGAAAATCCCCGTGCAATCGCAACCTGTGTCAGACCATCATTTCCTTGGTCGCGCTCAGCGTGACATCAGGATAATCGCGGGCCACACGGTCGATGTCCCACTGCAGACGGGTCAAGAACACCACATCGCCATCATGATCATAGCTGATGTGTTGCTTGTTCATATCCGCAAATTTTTCAACCGCTTGGCGGGTGCCATGCACCCAGCGCGCAGAGGTGAACTGGCTCTGTTCAAACCGCACCGGCAGACCGTATTCCATCTCGATCCGGCTGGCGAGCACCTCAAACTGAAGCTGGCCCACAACCCCCACGATGAAGCCCGCGCCAATCATCGGCTTAAACACTTTGGCCGCCCCTTCTTCGGCAAACTGCATCAGCGCCTTTTCAAGGTGTTTGGCCTTCATCGGATCGCCTGCGCGGATGCCTTGCAGCAATTCCGGCGCAAAGCTCGGAATGCCCGAAACCCGCAGCGCTTCCCCTTCGGTCAGCGTGTCCCCAATGCGCAGTTGGCCGTGGTTGGGAATACCAATGATATCCCCCGCCCAGGCCTCTTCTGCCAGCTCCCGGTCAGAAGCGAGGAACAGCACCGGGTTGGAAATCGCCATGGGCTTCTTGGTGCGCACATGGGTGAGCTTCATGCCACGTTTGAAATGCCCAGAGGCCATGCGCACAAAGGCCACACGGTCGCGGTGCTTGGGGTCCATATTGGCCTGCACCTTGAACACAAAGCCTGCAACTTTCTTCTCTTCGGGGGCAATCTTACGTGGCTCTGCGGTCTGCACCTGCGGCTCAGGCCCATAGGTGCCAATGCCATCCATCAGCTCTTTCACGCCAAAGGAGTTGATCGCAGAGCCAAACCATATCGGAGTCATATGCCCTTCCAGCACCGCCTGCGGATCCAGCTGCGGCAGCAGCTCCTTGGCCATTTCCACCTCTTCGCGCAGCTGTTCCAGCAGATGCTCCGGCACATGGTCGGCCAGTTTCGGATCATCCAGACCTGCGATCTGCACCGTTTCTGCGACCACATTCCGGTCGGCGCGATCCATCAGCTCCAACCGGTCGTTGAGCATGTCATAGCAGCCAAGGAAATCGCGCCCGACACCGATCGGCCAACTGGCCGGGGTCACGTCAATCGCGAGGTTTTCCTGAATTTCGTCAATAATGTCGAAAGTGTCGCGGCTTTCGCGGTCCATCTTGTTACAGAAGGTCAGGATCGGCAGGTCCCGCAGACGGCAGACTTCAAAAAGCTTCTGCGTCTGGCTTTCCACACCTTTGGCACCGTCAATCACCATCACTGCCGCGTCCACAGCGGTCAGCGTGCGATAGGTGTCTTCAGAGAAGTCACTGTGGCCCGGCGTATCCACCAGATTGAAGCGGAAATTGCCAAAATCAAACGACATGGCCGAGGCGGATACGGAAATCCCGCGATCCTTTTCCATCTGCATGAAGTCCGAGCGCGTGCGCCGGGCTTCCCCTTTGGCGCGCACCTGACCCGCCATCTGAATGGCACCACCATACAGAAGAAACTTTTCTGTCAGCGTGGTCTTACCGGCGTCCGGGTGCGAAATGATCGCAAAGGTGCGACGGCGCGCAATCTCGGGCGGCAATTCGGGGCGGTTTGTGCTCGTGTCCAACATGGTCGCGCGTATAGGTCCCACAGCGTCTTTTCGCAAGGAAAAGCGGCTCAATCCTACTTGGAAGAGGCGCGGCGCAGCAACTCAACCGCATCCGGGCGATCCAGCAGGCTTTCATGCACCTCAAGATGGGCAGGCGCGCTGCGCCGACCATTGTGGCCGCTGTGCTGGTGGATTTTTTCGGTGACCTCTTTGGGTAGCGCCGCCTTCGTGCGCATGTCCATCTGTATGGTCTCCGCCGAAATTCCTTCGGCAAAAATGATCTGATGGGTGTCAAACATGATCTGGTAATAGTCCACGAACCCACCTTCGGCGGCATAGACGGTGTCACCATTCACCAGATGACGCGCCTTGACCAGAAGCTCGCTGCGCCCCACACCGATATGGTCCTGTCGTTGATACACAAACAGCCGGTGATCGGGACTTACCCGCAGATCCCCGGTGTTGTTGAGCGTTCCGGCTGTGATCACGATCGGTGCAAATTCGCCAGTGGCCCGCTGAACGGTATGCCCCATCCAGCGCAGCTCTTGGGGCCCATCGTCACGCGTCAGCACCCGATCCCCCACTTGCAGATCTTCCACTGCTTTCTGTTCCCCGGTGGCCATGGTGATCCGGGTGCCTTTGGTGAAACTCACACAGGCCAGCTGTGCCAGACGGGTAGAGGCCGCTGCTCGGTCTATCCCCACAAGCACATAGGCCATCTTGGGGGTGAGGGGGGCCAGAGGCGCGCCGTAAATCTGCACCACGCCGCCGTCATCATCCACTTCCACCAGCACGAGTACCTCGATGGTGTCTCCGCTGGGGGGCATGAAAGTTGCCACACAATCCAGAAAAATACGGGCATCCGCCGTGCCCAGCCCCGCGCCACCCGCAACATAATTCTGGCCTTCGCCATCCGTACGCAGAGCCAGACTCTGCTCCTGCGCATCCGCGCTCAGCGTATAGATATCATCGGGCACCAGTTCTTCGGCAAAGGAGAGCGCATCTCCCAGATTTGCCCCATCCGTCACGGTCAGAGCTTCAGCCCGATAAACGGGCAGCCTCTGGGACGGCAGCGAAGAATTGTGAACCTCTGACACTGTACTCTACTTTCTACTTCAAACCTGAGACGGCCTTTACACGCATCTTTCCTCTTGGACAAATATGGCAGCAGCATGCCCTAGCGTCGGCATTATACTGGCATCCAGAAAGAATACTGGCATCCAGAAAGATTTGGGTATTTCTTGTGCTCATAACAGTGGGGAGAATCGCATGGAATTGGGAATCAAAGGTAAACGGGCGCTGGTATGCGCCTCATCCAAGGGTTTGGGGCTGGGCTGCGCGCGTGCTTTGGCCGCAGAAGGCGTCGATCTGATCATGAATGCCCGTGGCGCAGAGGCGCTTGAGGCGGCGGCGGCGGCCATTCGTGCGGAGTTTGGGGTAGAGGTCACGGCCATCGCCTGTGATGTGACCACCGAGGACGGGCAGGCCCGTCTGATTGAGGCTGCACAGGGTGTGGATATTCTGGTCAACAACGCAGGTGGCCCGCCTCCCGGCATGTGGACAGACTGGGAGCGCGACGATTTCATTGCCGCGCTGGATGCCAATATGCTCGCGCCCATCGCGCTGATCAAAGCGCTGGTGCCCGGCATGATGGAACGTGGCTGGGGCCGGGTGGTGAACATCACCTCCGTATCCGTGAAGTCTCCGATCCCGGTCTTGGGACTCTCCAACGCCGCACGTGCGGGTCTCACTGGCTATGTGGCAGGCACCGCCCGTCAGGTGGCAGGCGCAGGCGTGACCATCAACAACCTGCTGCCCGGTATCCATGCCACCGACCGCGCCGTGGCGCTGGACACTGCCGTGACACAGCAGCAGGGCATCACCATGGAAGAGGCACAGGCACAGCGCGCCGCCACCATCCCCGCGGGTCGCTATGGCACCGCGGATGAATTTGGTGCAACCTGCGCCTTCCTCTGCTCACATCATGCAGGCTTCATTGTAGGGCAAAACGTGTTGCTGGACGGTGGCGCTTTCGCCTCTGCCAGCTAAAGGAATTTTTATGGCGCGAGGTACAGGCGTGACACAGGGGTTTTCACTGAAAGACCATATTTTTAACGCAGAAAGCATGGCGGATCTGGCGGCAGAATATGCTGCCGGGATTCCCGGTTTTGACGCGGAGGCCTTTCAGGCGGACGCTGTTGCTGGCTTCCCTGAGCGTGAGTTCATGGAGCGCATGGAATGGATTGCTGACTGTGTCGAAAAACGCCTCGCGCCAGATTTCCCCACTATGGCGGATCAGCTGGAGGCCGCCATGCCCCCCGCGCTTGATCCCACACGCAAAGACGATGATTTCGGGCGTTTCATTCATGCGGTGCCCGGCATTCTTGCGGTGCGCCACGGGTTGGAAGACCATCGCGACCGCAGCTTTGATCTGCTGCACGCCGCAACACAGCGCTTCTCGATGGAGTTCTACATCCGCCCCTTCCTGAACCGCTGGCCTGAGGAAACCTTCGCCCGTCTGGCGGACTGGGCGCAGGATGAAAACTACCATGTGCGCCGTCTGGTCAGCGAAGGCACCCGTCCCAAATTGCCATGGGCCAAAAAGATCGACATTGATCCGCTTGCTCCCCTGCCGCTGCTCGCGCAGCTGCACAGCGATCCAACCCGCTATGTCACGCGCTCGGTTGCCAATCACCTCAACGACATTTCCAAGATCGACACCGATCTTGTCGTGCAGCATCTCACCGCGTGGCAGGTCAAAGGCGCGCAGGCCGCCAAAGAGCTCGATTGGATGACCCGCCATGCCCTGCGCACCGCTGTGAAAGCCGGACATCCCGATGCGCTGGCTCTGCTGGGCTTTGCCGCAGACGCGCCGGTCAGCGTTGTGTCTCTCTCAGTGGGCGGTGATCAGATCGCCATTGGGGATGCGCTGAACGTGGCGGTGACGCTGCAAACCGATGCCAAACAGCCCGTCCCGGTGCTGGTGGATTACCTGCTCACCTTCCACCGCCCAGACGGCAAAACCGGCCAGAAAGTGTTTAAGCTCAAACAGGGCAAACTGCCCGCAGGCGGCCGTCTGGACCTGACCAAGAAACATCCACTCAAGGCAAACGCCTCCACCTTCAAACTGCACCCCGGCCCACATAGGCTTGCGGTGCAGGTCAACGGCCAGAAGCACGCCGAAGTGGCATTTGATCTGGTGGACGCCGGGTAATTCCCTGACAGGCTTTCACATTTTTGTGGGGCGGCTGGTGCGCAACATGTCGGGCTGCTAGGCGAAAGGTCTCACCAACCTGGGGACAAGACCATGCAGGCCACCGCCATCATTTCCATTTTTGCCGCCATCATCCTTCTCAGTCTGCTGTTCGCCCCCAGACGCGCCTCGGTGGCCAGCTTTTTTGGTGGTCAATCAGAGGCCGGACAGGCCCCATCGCTCTGGACGCTGGTGCTCTCTCAGGTGACCACATGGATCTTTGCCCGCTCGCTGATGAATGCCGCCATTCTTGGCTTTTACTACGGCATTGCCGGCACACTGGCCTATGCCGCCTATTACGGCTCCTTCCTCACCGGTGGGTATATTGTCGACCGCATGCGCGCACAGGGGGCGGGGTCGGTGCAATCTTGGCTATCAGAGCGTTTTGGCACCACCGGCACCAGCGCCTATAACATCGTGATCGCCCTGCGCCTGCTGTCTGAGGTCTTTGCCAACCTGCTGGTGGTGGGGTTGATTTTCAGCGCTGCCTTGCCGGATGTGGCCAATATCGGCACCATCGCCATTCTCACAGTCGGGGTGCTGGCGCTGGCCTATTCGGCCTGGGGCGGGCTCTCTGCGGCGCTGCGCACTGATGTGGTGCAGATGAGCCTCTTCCTTGTGGTTTTCGGTGCTGCCTTTGTTGCTCTTGTGCTGCGCCCGGAATTCAACTTTGCCGCCGTCATGACCGCGCCGGGCGCGTCAGGCCCGCACAACGGCTGGGTGCTCTTGCTGGTTGCCGCGCTGCAGGTGTTTTCCTATCCCGTGCATGACCCGGTGATGATGGATCGCGGCTTCCTCACCGATCGCGCCACCACGCGTAAGAGCTTCTTCCACGCCTTCTGGCTCTCCACCCTCTGCATTCTGGCCTTTGGATTTTTTGGCATTCAAGCCTCTCTGGAAGGGGCCGCTTATGAAGGCCAGTTGATTGGCACATGGGCCACCATGTTGCCGGGCTGGGTCTTCACCCTGTTGATTGTCTCCCTTCTGGTCTCCGCCCTGTCGACGCTGGATTCCGCTCTCAGCTCTGCCGCGCGTCTGGTGGTTGAGGAACTGCGGCTCGCGCCACGCTCGCTTGCCGGTGGGCGCATCGCCATGGTGGTCTTTGCTCTGGCGGGTGGGGCCTTGACGCTTTGGGGCAATCAGACCCTGTTTGATGCGGTGGCTGTTTCTGGCACGGCGTCCATGTTCCTCACCCCGGTTCTGGTGGTTGGGCTTCTGACCGGGCGGGACGTGCCGCTCTGGTCTTATATGGTCAGTTTCGCCGCCGCCTTCACCGGTGCCATCACCTATATGTTCCGCGACAATCCTGTGTTTTCCGCGCTGCTCTATGAGGGCCATAAATACGAACAGCTTCTGCAGATCTGCGTGATTGTTCTGGCCATCGGTTTTGCCGCAGTTGCCTTGGGCAGTCGCAGGGTTGATGCACGCGTGGGGGGCTGATACATCTGCGCGAAACCCGATGGAAACGCTCGGGGATCGCATGAGGCTTCAGGTGCAATCGCAAACCAACACGCTCACACCCCGACTTGAAATCCGCAACCTGCGCCGCCGCTTTGGCAATCGCCAGGTTGTGGATGATGTCTCCCTGTCTCTGCAGTCTGGCAAGGTCACCTGCCTGCTTGGCCCCTCCGGTTGCGGAAAATCCACCACGCTGCGTATGATTGCCGGTGTGGACATGCAGGACAGCGGTGAAATCTATGTGGACGGCAATCTGATCTGCGACACCGTCTTTCGTGTCCCGCCAGAGCGCCGCCAGATCGGCCTGATGTTTCAGGATTTCGCGCTGTTCCCCCATCTGAGCGTTTGTGACAATGTCGCCTTTGGCCTCAAGGGCAGCAAAGACGCCAAACGCGCCCGCGTTCAGGAACTCCTTGCCAAGGTCAATCTGGGCTGGGCCATCGACAAATTCCCTCATGTCCTCTCCGGCGGCGAACAACAGCGCATCGCGCTGGCCCGCGCGCTGGCACCACGCCCGCGCATCATGTTGATGGATGAGCCGTTCTCTGGCCTTGATAACCGCCTGCGCGATGGCATCCGCGATGAAACCCTCGCTGTGCTCAAAGAGGAAGACACCGCCGTCCTTCTGGTGACCCATGAGCCCGAAGAGGCCATGCGCATGGCTGATGACATTGCGCTCATGCGCAACGGGAGAATCGTGCAGCAGGGCGCGCCATATAACATCTACAACGCCCCGGTGGACAAACAGGCCGTGGCCTTTTTCAGCGACATCAACGTGATCCGCTCCACCAGCCATGGGGCGCTGACCGAAACCCCGTTTGGTCAGTTTCTCACGCCGGGTCTGGACGATGGGGCCCCCGTGGAGATCGTGATCCGTCCACAGCATCTCAAGCTGGATTTTGACCGCGCTGGCAAAGGCCCGCTGCCCACAGCCTCCGATGGGGTGGCGGCGCGTGGCATCGTGACCCGCGCGCGTTTTATGGGCAATGAAAGTCTGGTGGAATTTCAAATGGATCACGACGCCTCACATCTGAAGGTGACCGTGCCCAATGTCTTCCTGCCCAAAGAGGGCACCGCGCTCTGGCTGACCATCCGCCGCGACCGCTGCTTTGTGTTCCCGGCCCAGGCCTGAACCTAACGCTGCTTTTCAAAATCTCTCAGGCTCTTGCCCGGTTCTTCCACAAACAGGCCGGGCAGGGGGGTGACCTCGGCAAGCTGGTCCACCCGCAGGCTGGCAAAGCCATGGGCGGTTTCATCCCAGACCGCCAGGGACCAGACCCGCCCCCAATAGGCCAGTTTCAGAGGCCGCACATCGCGAGTGTCCTGTTGGCTGTCGACAATCCTGAGCTTCTGTTTCGCCCGGATCGCGGTGCGCAGCGGCTCAAGATGGCGCAGCGCCTGCACGTTCTGATCAAAGGGGTAGCTGGCAAAACCAAACCCCTGCGCCAAGCCGCCCACCTCTTCCGGCAGCGCTTCATCAATTTTTGCGCTCAGGCTTTCCGCCGCCGCCCGCAGCGGCCCTTCCATGCCCGTGCCCACCACCGCCAGCCCGATATGCAGGGCCTCAAGCTCTTCTTCGGTCAGGTTGAGCGGCGGCAGGGTCAGCGCGGCCTTGGCGCGATAGCCGGTGCCGCGTGCGCCTTCAATGGCCACACCGCTGGCTGCCAGCGTTTTCATATCCCGGTAAATCGTGCGCAGGGATACCGCCAAAGCCGCAGCCAGATCTTCTGCGCGATGCAACTCCCCATCTTTGAGCATCTCCATCAGGGCAAAGAGCCGATCAGAGCGATTTTGCGAGCTGGCCATCTGGCGATTCCCCTTATTACTGACAAAATAATGTCACCTGACAGAATAGTGTCAAAATGGCCCGTGAAAACCTGTAATTTCCCGCCATTCAGTCCCGCGCGTGCCTTTTCCCCCTTTCTGCCAAGGGGTAGGTACAAGACAGGTTTAAATTTGCAGGCAAACGCCTGAGACATGGGAGAGACATCATGGGTATTGGAAACATTGGTCTGCCGGGCATTCTTCTGATTGCGGTTGTGGTTCTGGTGCTGTTTGGCCGCGGCAAAATCAGCGGCCTGATGGGTGAAGTGGGCAAAGGCATCACCTCGTTTAAGAAAGGCATCAACGAAGGCCAGCAGGAACTGGAAGAAGAAGCGGCGGATACGGCCAAGGATGTCACTCCGGAAACCGACAAAGACAAAGTCTGATCTGAGGCCCATTTCTGATGTTTGATTTGGGATTACCGGAACTCTTGGTGATTGGTGTTGTCGCGTTGATCGTGGTCGGCCCCAAAGATCTGCCAGTGCTGTTTCGCACTGTCGGGCGCTTTGTGGGCAAGGCCAAAGGCATGGCGCGGGAGTTTTCCTCCGCCATGAACCAGGCGGCGGATCAGGCCGGCGTCAAGGATGTCACCGATACGCTGAAAGGCGCCACCGACGGGCTCAACAAAGTGTCCAATCCGCTCAAAGCGGCCACCGATGCCATCAATGACAGCGCCAATGAGGTCAAACGCTCCATGAGCTATGAGCCGGGGGCCGAAACCACACGGCTGTCCAAAGAACGCGCCGAAGCGGCGGAAAAAATCCGCCAGAAGTCGGCAGAAATGGCACAGGAACGGCTGGACAGAGAGGCGGCAGAGAAAGCCGCGGCTGAAAAGGCCGCCAAGGATGCGCCGAAGAAGGATGAGGCATGAGCAACACAGATGAGATTGAGGACAGCGCTGCGCCGCTGATTGAGCATCTGGCCGAATTGCGCACGCGCCTGATCCGCTCGGTTCTGGCGTTTGTGGCGGCGATCAGCTTCTTCTTCATCCCCGTCGGTGGTGATTTCATCGCCGAACACGTGCTGCATTTCCTTGTGGCCCCCATTGTGGAGGTGTTGCGTGATCTGGGTGATCCCTCCCCCACGTTGCAGTTCACATCCCCACAGGAATATCTCTTCACACTGTTTCGCATTTCCATGGTGGGCGGTTTTGCGCTGGCCTTCCCGGTGATCGGCTATCAGCTTTGGCGCTTTGTGGCACCGGGGCTCTATAAGAGTGAAAAAGGCGCTTTCCTGCCCTTCATGATTGCCTCACCCTTCATGTTCCTTCTGGGCGCGTCCTTTGCGCAGCTGGTTGTGACCCCTCTGGCGATGCAATTCTTCCTCGGCTTTGCTGATGTGGCCTCGGTTTTTGCGAACTTCATGGCGCCAGCGGTCGAAGACGTGCCCGGTGCTGTGGCGGCCACAGCCCCTGAAGCCAGCGAAGGGGTGCAGATCACCTTCTTTGGTAAGGTCAATGAAAGCCTTGATATCACGCTGAAATTCATCATGGCCTTTGGTCTGTGCTTTCAGTTGCCGGTTCTGCTGACCCTGATGGGCAAAGCGGGTCTGGTGAGTGCCGATGGGCTGGCCTCTGTGCGTAAATACGCCATGGTGGGCATTCTGGTGCTGGCCGCTCTGGTCACGCCCCCCGATGTGGTGACACAGCTGATCCTCTTCTCAGTGGTCTATGGGCTTTATGAAATCTCCATCTTCCTCGTGCGCCGTGTGGACAAAAAACGCATCGCCAAACTCAAGGAAGAGGGCGTCTATTTTGAAGATGACGAAGAGGCCGAAGACCTCGCCGACATCGACAGCAAATAACGCCGCTGCCAGTAAGATCAAAACGCGCCTCTTTGGGGCGCGTTTTTTGCGACCTGCCTGCCCTTGTTGTTGTGCAAAGAAAGTGCTTTTTAAGCGCAGCAACTTCGGAGGCCCGCCATGGATGACATCACATTGACCCGCATCGCCGAGGCGCTGGAACGCCTGAGCCCCGCACCTCTGGCCGCGCCGGATTTTGCTGCGGCGGATGGTTTTGTCTGGCATGTGGATCCTGACCGTCTGGAACCGGTGGCTCAGATCAACCGCGTCGCGCTGGATCTGCTGGTGGGCATTGATCGCTCCCGTGACACGCTCTTGGACAACACCCGCCAGTTCGCGCGTGGATTGCCCGCCAACAACGCCCTCCTGTGGGGCGCGCGTGGCATGGGGAAATCCTCCATTGTCAAAGCCGTACATGCGCAGGTGCTGGCCGAAGGTTTCCCGCTGAAAATTGTTGAACTGCAACGCGAAGACCTGCCCACCGTCTCCCGTCTGCTCAACCTGCTGCGCGCCAGCTCGGAACGTTTCATCCTGTTCTGTGATGACCTCAGCTTCAGCCACGATGATCAGCATTACAAATCCCTCAAAGCGGTGCTGGATGGCGGCATCGAGGGGCGCCCGGACAATGTGGTCTTCTACGCCACCTCCAACCGCCGCCACCTGATGCCACGCGATATGATCGAAAACGAACGCTCCAGTGCGATCAACCCGGCGGAAGCGGTGGAAGAAAAGGTCTCCCTGTCCGATCGCTTTGGCCTCTGGCTCGGCTTCCACCCCTGTTCACAGGATGCCTATCTGGCAATGATTAATGGCTATTGCGCCGCCCATGGTGTCGCTGTGGATCCAGAACGCCTGCGCGCCGAAGCGATTGAATGGCAGGCCACACGCGGCGCGCGCTCTGGCCGTGTCGCTTGGCAGTTCTTCCTGGATCTCGCAGGCCGCGAAGGTGTCGCGCTTCCCTGATCCAAAGAGACAAGCCCACTCGCTTCCTCTTGACAGAAATATCCCGGGGGTTTGGGGGCTGGCCCCCAATTTAAGGCTGGGTTTGGGGGCTGGCCCCCAATTTAAGGCTGTGTTTGGGAGCTGGCCCCCAATTAGGGCTGTGTTTGGGGGCTGGCGGCGCGCCATAAGAGCGTTTGATCGCTGTCTCCTGCGGCTGACGTCGGGACGAAACGCAGCCTGCCACACCGCCACGTTGTCCCGTGAATGCCCGCGCCCTATTTCAGGTAAGGCGCTGGATCCACACTGTCAAAACCGTCCCGCACTTCAAAATGCACAAAGGCATTTTCCGCAGGCAGCGCCGCCATGGCCTGTCCACGTTTGACGTTGGCGCCTTTGGCCACTTTCACATCCGCCACGTTGTAATAGACCGTCATCAGATTTTTGGGATGGCGCACCACCAGAATGGTCACGTCATCCGCATCTGTGGTGATGGCCGCGACTTTTCCGTCTGCTGCGGCAGACACCGGCGCGCCGGCGTCACCGGCAATGTCGATGCCATTGTTCTTACCCTTGGCATAGGGGCGGATGATCTTGCCGGACACCGGATAGCTCATCGCCGCCGTGCTGGCGCTCTGCTCTTTAGACAGGTCAGGCCCTTTGGGCGGCTCAAGCGTTGCGGCTGCGGCTGTGGCGCTGTCATCAGGCAGCGGTTGTGACGCGCTCGGCGGTGTCGGCGTGCGGGAGCCTTCGCCGGGTTTGCTGGTGGCGGCCGCGCTGGTCGCTGCGGTTTGTTGCGCTTTCTTCTCTGCGGCCGGATCCGCTGGCGGGATCAACAGCGTCTGATTTTCCCGAATGGTGAAATCACTGCCCAGCCCATTCCATTCGGCCAAGGCCCGTACGGAGACATTGTACAGCCGCGCGATGGTAAAGGCGGTTTCACCGCGTTTCACAATATGCTTGATCGGTTCCACACCCGTTGGCGCATCTTTGGGCGGCTGTGCCACAGGCTGCAGCGTTTCTGTTTGCACAGAGGTATCGGCATTGTTGATAGCCCCACCGGCCAATGCTGCGATGTCCACGCCGCCCGGAGGGGTGACCATGCCGCTGCCACCTGTGGCCGCAGAGGGTTCTGCCACGCGGTAGGGCAGGGCGATGATCTCATCTTGGCGCAGCGCGGCATCCACCGCGATGCCATTGGTGCGGGCCAACTCTTCGGCGGGAATGCCCACGCGTTGTGACACATCCTGCAAAGTGTCGCCCCGCTGGGCCACCGCCACTTGATAATTCGGATAGGAAATCACGCCCCGGTCATCGGGTTGCGGGCGTTTGGCGGTTGCCGTCAGCGCCGCATCACTGGTGTCCAGCCCGCCGCCAACATCGCCGCGGAAGTCGTAATCAAAGCCACCCTCACAGGCCGCCAATACACTGAGTGCCAGACCGGTGCCAATCAAACGGGCGCTTTTGGGCATGGAATAAGCCATCTCGAAATCCTCACATGCGGCCCCTTAGGTGGGGTCTGATGCCAAAGCCGCTGTTGTTTGTGTCACGGGGAGTTGTGACATGTTTGCGTTGTGGTCGCTGTTTTGCGTTTTTGTACCTTTGCGCCCTCACATGGTCAAAGCTTACGGGAATGCCAAGGGGAAAGCGCCCCAAAATCAGTCATTTTCCCGCGCCACACCCTCCAGCAAAGGCACAAAACGCACGGCCCGCATTTCGTCATAGTCAAATCCGGTTTCGGTGCGCCGCACGCGGATCAGGCTCTGAACCGCATCTGACTGTCCGACGGGCACCACCATAATACCGCCAATCTTGAGTTGCGCCAAGAGGGGGCCGGGCGGGTCCTCGGCAGCGGCGGTGACAATAATGCGATCAAAAGGCGCCTGATCTGGCAGGCCAAAGCTGCCATCGGCAATCAGCGAGGTGATGTTCACAATGCCAAGTGCATCAAACACGCCCCGCGCTTCCATCACCAGCCGCTTGTGGCGATCCACCGTGTAAACCCGCCGCGCAAGCTGGCTGAGAATGGCCGCCTGATAGCCTGAGCCCGTGCCCACTTCGAGCACCTTGTCACGCGGCGTGATCTCAAGCGCCTGCGTCATCAAGCCCACCACGGAAGGCTGAGAAATGGTCTGTCCACAAGAGATGGGCAGCGGCGTGTCCTCATAGGCGCGTTCCGCAAACAGCCCGCGCACAAACAGCCCCCGGTCCACATGTTCCATCGCAGAGAGCACAGCCTGATCCGTCACCCCACGTGAGCGCAGGGCGAAGAGAAACTGCATTTTGCGTTCCGCAACGAGGTCGGGGTCGGTCATTCGATGCCTTTCAACGCCGCCAGAGCATCATGTGCCGTCAGATCGGCGCGCATCGGTGTGACAGAGATATAGCCCTCCAGATTGGCCGCCGCATCCGTGCCCTCTGCGGTTTTGCGCTGCTGATCCCCGCCTTTGGCCCAGAGAAAGCGCCGCCCGGAAGGCGAGGTATGCGGCTCCACAGAAAAACAGGTGCCCTGACGCAGCCCCTGTGCGGTGACACGCGTGCCTTTGACATCTGCCGCCAGCACGGGCGGAAAGTTGATGTTGTAAAACAGCCCATAGGCCGCATCATTGGGCACATCTGTCGCCAGAATTTTGCGCAGCACCTCTGCGCCATGTTCGGCGGCGGCCTCAAAGGGATTGTCCGCGGTATAATTCTGCGGCCCAAGGAATTGTGAGAGCGCAAAGGAAGGAATGCCCTGCAGCGCGCCTTCAATGGCCGCGCCCAGGGTGCCGGAATAAAGCGCGTTCTCAGCCGAGTTGTTGCCCCGGTTCACACCAGAGAGGATCAGGTCAGGCCGGGCCTCTTTCATCACGTCATGCACACCCGCCAACACACAATCGGCCGGGCTGCCCTCTGCTGCAAAGCGCCGTTCCCCCATTTTGGCAATCATGGTGGGGTGGGTGTAGCTGATGCAATGGCCGACGCCAGATTGCTCAAAGGCCGGTGCCACACACCAGACCTCGCCCTCAGCCCCGGCCAGATCTGTGGCAATCTGCTCCAGAACCGCCAGACCGGGCGCGTTGATACCGTCGTCATTCGTGATGAGAATACGCATGATGTCTGCCCCTGAAATCGCCCGTGTGTCTATCTAGTCGAGGTTCTGTCTAGTAGAGCGGCTGATCCGGGGCAAGCATCACAGCCGCCTCTGGGGCAGTTGCCAAATCTGTTGCGCAGAAGTCGCGGCTGGTGGGCCGTTCAGAGATCCAGCTCTGCCATGAGACGCGCGGCTTCCTCTTTGGGAGAAGTCAGCGTGTCGCGATCTTCACCGGGGAAGAACCGCGCGCGTGTGCCGGTGGGCATGCCTTTGGGGGACAGGATGGAGACCTTGGGGCCAATGCTGGCGGTTTCCAGCTGCCAGCTGCGCGCCAGAGCAATCTGCGCCGCCTTGGTGGCCCCATAGGAGCCAAAGAACTTCTCACCGGCGTGGTCATCGTCAAAGAAGACCGCATGCCCCTCCTGTCCCAACAGAGGGCTCACAAAAGGAATGAGCCGCGCCACCGCGTCCAGATTGATCGCCATGGATTTCTGCCAGTCTTTGGGATCGATGTGATCGGTGGGGGTGAGCGGAGCCCCATGTGCGGCGGTGTGAATCCAAAGATCCACCTTGCCCCAGCGATCGTGGATGGAGCGGCACAGCTGTGCCATCGCATCGGCATTGCTGATGTCCATGGGGGCCAATGTGGCCTGCCCGCCTTTGGCCTGAATGCGATCATCCAGATCTTCCAGCCCGCCGGTGGTGCGCGCCACGGCCACCACATGATAGGCCCCGGCCAACGCTTCGGCAAAGGCGGCACCCAAACCACGGGAGGCCCCGGTGATCAGAGCGATTTTTTCGTCAACTGGTGAGGCGGAAGAAGGCGTGTTGGTCATGCGTACCACATGCGGGGAAAGCTGCGAAAGGTCAAGAGTGGCTGTTTGGGGAAGGAGAAAGGGGCCAGCCCCTCTTGGCCCATAGGGGCCAATTCACCCCGGGATATTTTTCTCAAGAGGAAGAGCGGATCTGTGTTGCCCGATCCATTGGGGCTGATCAATTGGGTCCGGTCAATTGGGCATCGAGAGTCGCGTGGCACCCTGACCGCCATTGAGCACGATGCTGTGCGCATCAATGGCCACCACCTTGCCTGATGGGGTGCGATCCCCCAGTTCCACCCGCAGCGTGCGCCCGCTGCTGGTCATCAAAAGCGCGCGGGGGGCTTTCTGCGATCCCATGACCCCGATCAGGGTCAGGCGCGCACGATTTTGCAATACGCCGCTTTGCGTGGCCTGCGCGGCCACGTGAGGAGGGGTCTTGGACGTCATGGCCAAACCTATATCTGTGAGTGGTGACGCCCTTATGAGAGACTGTGTCGGGCGCTGCTATTCACAGATACGATAGGTATGGTTAACAGGGCCTCAACAGGCAAAAGCTTGCTATATTTTACTCGGTTGCGCGGGTGTCAGCTCATCAGATGCGGACGGATGTCCGTGCCGCTGGCCGCATAGATATCCAGCAGGTGATCAAACGAGATGCCCTCTGCCTGCGCTTGTGCCAATGGGCCATCTTGGACCATGAGGCGGGGGCGCTCAACAGAGGTTTCTGATGCTGTGAGATGACAGCCTAGGGCCTGTGTTGTTTCAAACCCGGGCAGATCATTCATCAACCAGGCGGCGCAGCCCTCAAACCCTAGGGCTTCATTGGTGGCGTCTTGCACATAGGCTTTGAAGTCTGCCTCTGCCACGCTGGCCCAGACCCCAAAGAAGAAGGTGTCCGTGCTGCCCCGAACGGGGAGAGGCAGCACCGTATGTACGAAGTGAAGCCCCTCAAAACGACACAGATCCGCCGTGAGGAAATCTGCATCAACGGTCACGGTCTCTGTGTCGCTCTCCGTCAGAGCCTCATGTGGCCAGCAGTCTGGATGGCCAAAACCGATATCAACAATCCCGCCAAAGCTGCGCCCACAGCAGGGGCAGGCGTAGCTTTCATCGTTCAGACGCCGCCAGCGGCTGTCCAGCGCCAGCAAGCTCATCAGAGCGTCACCCTTGGCTTGGGGCCAGCGTTGCCCCGTTCCAGCTTGCGCCCGGCGTCGGGGCCTCGGCGATTTTCTGGCTCACCCGGCTGCTGTTTTCCAGCGCATCCAGATATTCAGGGGTCACGCCACCGGTGATGTAATCCCCGTTGAAGCAGGAGCAGTCAAAGCGGGCGATCTCAGGGTTGCCTTCCTGCGCGGCCCAGATCAGATCCTCCAGATTTTGGTAGAACAGCGCATCCACGCCCAGTTCCTCACGGATCTCTTCCACGCTGCGGCCATTGGCAACCAGCTCATGTTTGGTGGGCATGTCGATGCCATAGACATTGGGGTAGGCCACCGGCGGGGAGGCCGAAGCGATATAGACTTTCTTGGCCCCGGCTTCGCGGCACATCTGCACGATTTTTTTGATGGTGTTGCCGCGCACGATGCTGTCATCAATCAACAGGATATTGCGGCCTTCCATTTCACGCGGGATGGCGTTGAGCTTGCGGCGCACGCTCTTCTGGCGCTCTTCCTGACCGGGCATGATAAAGGTCCGGCCCACATAGCGGTTTTTCACCAGCGCCTCGCGATAGCGAATGCCGGTGATATTGCTCACTTCCAGCGCCACAGGGCGCGCGCTGTCGGGCACAGGAATGATTGCATCAATCTCCAGCCCGCTCTCCTGCACCTGTCTGGCAAGGGTTTTGCCCATGCGGATCTGCGCCTGATAGACGGACACGCCATCCAGCACACTATCGGGGCGCGCCAGATAGACATATTCAAAGATACAGGGCGTCAACTCGCCTTCGACCGCTTGGAACTCATGCAGGTTGCCATCCAGATCCACCAGAAGCGCTTCGCCCGGCTTCACATCACGCAGCTTGTCAAAACCATTGATGCCAAAAGCCACATCTTCGCTGGCAAAGG
Organism: Shimia marina; assembly: GCF_001458175.1. Taxonomy (GTDB): domain Bacteria; phylum Pseudomonadota; class Alphaproteobacteria; order Rhodobacterales; family Rhodobacteraceae; genus Shimia; species Shimia marina. Next base: position 53,694 of record NZ_CYPW01000001.1, on the reverse strand, counting down.
CATAATCATCGCCTTCGCCATCTGCGGCGCGTTTGGCCACCGACAGAGGGCGGATGCCATGAGGGTCACGGAAGGCCAGCATGCCGACACCGGCAATCAGGCAGATCACCGAATAGGCGCCCTGCACACGTTCCATGGTCATTTTCACACCGGCAAAGATATTGCGGATCGCATCGGCACTGCCGTTCACCTTGATCGCATCCGCCACTTTGTCCGCCAGCACGTTGAGCAGGATTTCACTGTCGCTGGTGGTGCGCAGATGACGGCTGTATTTGCCGGTGACTTTCTCGCGCTGGGCTTCGGTATTGGTGATATTGCCGTTGTGCACCAGATAGATGCCATAAGGCGCGTTTACAAAAAACGGCTGCGCTTCGGCGGCACTCAGGCTGCCAGCGGTGGGATAGCGCACATGCCCCATGCCCACACGCCCGGTCAGGGTTTCGGCGTCAGTGGGCTGAAACACGTCTTTCACAAGGCCATTGGCCTTGCGTTCGCGGAAGAAACCGCCTGTGTAAGTCACCACGCCCGAAGCGTCCTGACCCCGGTGCTGCAACATCAGCAGCCCGTCGTAAATCTCCGCAAAAACATCGTCATTGCGATTGGCGATCCCCAGAATTCCGCACACGTGCAGCGCTCCCTTGTTCGGTCTAGGCTAAGCTAGGGTGGGTGGCTTTGCAGTTTTGTGCACGGGGGGCAACCCGATGCGACAAAACTGTTGAAAGAGCACGAATAACCGCAGTTGCAAAGGTTCGGATGCAGGTCAGCAGCCCGCTTTTCGCGGCAACGTTAGGGGCGTCTGACAGGTCAATGACCACAGGGCGGCTCCGAATCCCGGTTACGTGCTTGGCTTCTCATAAGCGCTCCTGCGCAGCATGTCACGAAAGGATCACAATTGCCGGGCAAGAAAGCCACAGATGTACGGCGAAACCCTGCGTCGCTTAGACAAATTTGATCAGTCAAATTTGGTCAGGCGGATTTGATCAGCCGGATGATCAAAAGCACAACGGCGGCCCCAATCATGGCGGAGAGCACAGAGCCGATAAAGCCTGTGCCAAGGCTCACTCCCAACAGCGGCAGCAAAAAATGCGCGAGCACCGCGCCCCCAATGCCCAGAAGCACATTGCCAATCAGGCCAAATCCGCCGCCGCGCACCATTTTGGCCGCGAGCCATCCGGCCAATCCGCCAATCAGGATGGCGGAAAAGAAACCCGAAAACAGGGCGGCTTGCGTGTCATTGAGGTTCTCCATGTCTGGATCCTTAAGCTGTGCAAAGGAGGTCAGAGGGTCTGATCTTCCATCTGACGAATGCGTTTGCGCACCAGATCGATATGCATGCGCGCGTGATAGGCGGTCTGGCGATAGGCCGGCGGCAGGCGCAGCTGCGCGATGCGATGGTCCACCGCCTCAAGATCTTCTGCCAGCAGAGTGAGGTTGGCCATGGTGCCATGCTGGCTCAGTTCGGCTTCGATTTCGCGAATACGACCATAGTGTTTCCACACCTGCCAGCCTCGGAAATAGGCGTAAAGCGATGGCACAACCCTCAGCAGCGGCACCAGTAAGAGCAGGATCGGCAGGGTCAGCAACAGCAATCGGTTGACCTGCGCCGCCGCCCAATAAGGCAAGAGGTTGTGCCAGGTCGAAGGACCGTCCTGAATAAGCTGACGCGCCACGGAATTGATCGGCATGCCAATGCCATAGGGCGACGGGAATGTGCCCCGGTCTGTCAACAGATCGCGCCCGCGATGCAGCTCCTTGGCGGCCATGGTCAGGCGGTTCACAAGCGCCGGGTGCAAATCCGGCGCAATGGCCAGCTGCGCCTTAAGCGCCAGCATTTCGCGAGCCTCTTCCGGCTGCACGGGGGCCAGAGACACCGCCCCTGTGGGGATTTGCACAATATCCGCATAATCCAGATGCCGGGAGATGGCCTCTGTATAGGCAAGCTGCAACAGCGTGATCTCCTCAGAGGCAAAGGCCTGCGTCAGGTAAGGCGCTTCAATGCTGCTGACCAGAAACGCCAGATCAATGCCCCCTGCCTCAAGCGCAAAAACACTCTGCGCAAAACCAAGAGCCAGATGTTTGTTGGCACCTTGCGCCATCCCGACGGCTTTTTGAAAATCTTCAAAAGCGGCAGAGGTTCCAGAGCCGGGGCGGCCGCTGGAAATGCGCAGATCACGCCAGAGCGCAGGGTTGGACGGGATGTCATGCCCCTTGCGTGCAAGAAAGATCATCGGTTCATAAAACACGCCACCAATGGCCTCGGCCTTGCCCATCGGCACATGCACACCCGCCTGCACAAAGGCCGCGTCAATCTCACCTTTCGTAAGCAGGGCGGCATTGTCCACAGAGCCATCGGTATAGACAATGGTCACGTCAATATCGTCGCGCGCCAGCACCTCTTTATAGCGCTCCGCCATGAGCGCATAGGCGCCGCCACGTGCGCCCGCCGCCAATGTCAGCGATTGCGGCGGCAGCAGCATAAACAGGATCAACGACAGGCACATGGCCAGCGTCAGGGCGGTAATGGCAATCCAAAGGCGCATGGACAGGCTCTGTTATTCTATGTCGCGCGCCACGGTAGCGGTCCACCGGCGCGCAAACAAGTGCTGCCTGCGCTTAAAAAGAAAGCCCGCGCTCCAAAGGGCACGGGCTTGATGCATTCGCAAAATCTGTGGGGCAGCTTACTGCTCGCAGACACCGACAAGCTGTTCATACTGTGTGGTGATCCAACCCAGCGCTTCCTGTGGATCACGGTCATCAATGCGGCGGGTGATGCGGCTGAACACTTCTGCCGAGCGGCTGTCATCCACCATCGCAATAGACTGGCTGGTGATCACGGTTTCATAGACAAAGAAGGTGATCGCCACCAACAGGATGCCGCGCAGCACGCCAAAGATGAAGCCCAGAGCCTGATCCAGGCCGCCAAGCGCAGAGCGCTGAATGACCGAAGAGAAAAGCGGCGTGAACAGCGAGACAACCACCAGAGACAGGGCGAAAACCCCGGCAAATGCGGCGATGATCGAAAGCTCACAGCTGTCTGCGAGGTATTCGCCAAGCACCGGCACTTCCTTCACCAGCGGCTGCAGCGAGCCTGCAAACATGAAAGCCAGCACCGCTGCGGCAATCCAGCCTGCAATCGCCATGCCCTCGCGGACAACACCGCGGCTATAGGCCAGCAGTGCCGAAATTATAATGACACCCGCGACCACGGCGTCGATGATGGTGAAACCTTCCATGTACTCTTGTCCCCTTAGACCGCCCGCGGTCCGCCTTTCGGCCCTTTAGTCTGTGGGCCGCTGGCCCTGGCATTTTACCCCGCTCCGAAGACTTCTCCCACAAAGCTTGCCAAATCCCCAATACGGTTCAGGTTCATGCCTTCCACGGTCTGGGTTTTGCCACCTTTCGGAGCGATTGCCGATGTGAAACCAAGTTTTTGGGCTTCTTTCAACCTATTTTCCGTCTGGCTGACCGCGCGAAGCGCGCCAGAGAGGCTGATTTCGCCAAAAACCACCGTGTCGGCGGGCAGGGCGCTGTCCTCTCTGGCGGATATCAGCGCACAGGCCACTGCAAGATCAGCAGCGGGTTCGGAGATCTTCATACCTCCGGCCACGTTCAGATAGACGTCGAGCCCCGCAAACGGCACGCCACAGCGCGCTTCCAGCACCGCAAGAATCATCGCCAGCCGCCCGCTGTCCCAGCCAACCACCGTCCGGCGGGACTGACTGTGAGGCGAGGGGGCCACCAAAGCCTGCAATTCCGTCAGCACGGGGCGGGTGCCTTCAATGCCAGCAAAAACCACACTGCCCGCCGTGGGCGCGCCCCGATCAGAGAGGAAAAGCGCTGAGGGGTTGCCCACCTCTGCCAGCCCCCGTCCGGTCATCTCAAATACGCCAATCTCGTCAGCGGGGCCAAACCGGTTCTTCACAGCGCGCAGAATGCGGAACTGATGTCCGCGCTCGCCTTCAAAATACAGCACTGTATCGACCATATGCTCCACCACACGCGGCCCGGCGATCTGTCCTTCCTTGGTGACATGACCCACCAGAATGATCGCCATGCCCTTGCGCTTTGCAAAAGCCGTCAACTCATGGGCAGCGGCCCGCACCTGACTGACCGATCCCGGCGCGCTGCCCACCGTATCGCTCCACATGGTCTGGATGGAGTCGATAATGGCCAGCTGCGGCCGTTCCGCTTCCAGCGTGGTCAGGATGTCGCGCAGATTGGTTTCCGCCGCCAAGAGCACCGGGCTTTCCGTCAATCCCAGCCGCTGGGCGCGCATGCGCACCTGTGCGCTGGCCTCTTCGCCGCTGACATAGATGGTTTTCACACCCTGCCGCGCAAACCGCGCTGCCGCCTGCAACAAAAGCGTGGATTTCCCGATCCCCGGATCGCCCCCCACCAGAAGCGCGCTGGCCGGCACAAGGCCGCCGCCCAGCACGCGGTCAAGCTCTTTGACGCCGCTGATCGTGCGCGGTGGCGGGGTCTCCTTGGTGGCCAGATCCGACAGCTCGATCCGCCGCCCCTTGGCATTGCCAAGGGCGCTGCCCGAGGGGCCAGCCCCAAACGGGGCCTCTTCCACGATGGTATTCCACTCGCCACAGGCCTCACAGCGGCCGGACCATTTGGAGGATACTGCGCCGCAGGCGGAACAGGTGAATTGGGTTTTGCTCTTTGCCATGTTCCCGTTTTGGACCACTACCGCCTGCGGGTCAAATAGCTAATCGCCAGCGAGCCCAAAATGCAGCCGGTGAACAGATAAAGCCCCCAGCCAGCCTCCACCGTCACATAACCCGCGCCTTTCACCAGCATGATGTAAAGCGCAATCAGAAACACATCGCCCATCGCCAGCTTGCCCAGCAGCTCCAGCGCAGGAACCACCTTGCGTCGCATCAGCCCAAACTGCACCAGCGCTATTCCGATCACCTTCAGATAGGGGGCGAAAATCGCCAGAAAGGTCACGAGCAAGGCCAGCGCCACATCCGTGGTCCACAGCGATTGCAGACCGGAAATGATCGAAATCTCGCTCAACCCAAAGATGGGCAAGACGCCCGCCCGCAGAAGGGGCGCAAACCAGGCCAGCGGAAAAAGGACCAAAAGCGACAGATTGGCAAAGCGCAGAACATGTTTCATGCCCAAACAGCTAGGCACAGGCACCGCGCCGCACAAGCGGAACCTTACGGGGAAACACATCTTCCTTTCCCCGTGTTGGGCCCGGTGTCACCGACATGCGGCGGCTGCCCGGCCTGTGACGCTACAACCACAGAACAGGGTGAAATGCAGCCTATGCGTGTTTTTGCATTGTCCGGTGCCCCGCGCTTTCCTCAAGGTAAACGCGGGACATAAGACATAGAAGAGACATCATGCACAATTTTGCAGCACTCGACTGGCCGCAGTCGTTGATCACACAACGGATCAAAACCGCCAGCCGGGTTGGGCGGCTGATGCCACAGTCTCCGGCAGCCAAACTTGGCATTCAGGAAGGCTGGCTTGTGCTGGCCCTCAATGGTGAGGCACCCAGCGAAGACCGGGTGAGCGCGCTCTATGCTGCCGATAACGTGGAGATCGTTTTTATGGACGAGGCCACAGAGCAGTGCTTCCATGTGGTCGGAACAGGGATCCCCTTTGGTTTCAATGTGATGCCCGTGTTTTCTGAGGAGTACCGTCTGGATATTCGCGTCGGCAAAATCCCGGCAATGGATTGGCTTAAACCTTGGAATGTGGGGGCCACCAGCGGTTATACTGACCTGCGCCGCGATTTCGAAGTCGCGCTGAGCCCCGTGTCCCACAACCTCTTTGGGGCTTTTCTCTCTGCCCGCAAGAAACGTATGGCACAGCTGAGCAGTGTGGACCGCTGGTCTCAACTCGGGTTGGCGCTTGCGGCCTTGGCGCAGGAGGATTTTGACACGGCTCTTGCCTTTGGGCAGGCCTATTTCCGCAACCTGCAATCCAGTGAGACGGATTCTGATCCGATGATTGTGCTCTCCGCAGCCTCTTATGTCATGGCCGCCTGTTTCTGGCACAGCCAAGACAGAGACGCCGCTCTGGATATGGTCTCTGATGCGCTCTTCTATGACCCGGATGCCGCACCCGCCCGCCAGCTCTTCGAAGGCATCACTGGCCATGCCTTTGTTGCGCCCGCCAAAAGCCTGCGGGGCCATGTCTTCCCCGTGGCGGATTATGCGCTGCCGCAATTTGACCCCTATGATGTCTGGGCTGACCCCGGTGAGGATCTGAATTTGCAACAGGCCTTGGCGGGGATGAGTCCGAAGGACTACGGCCTGATTTGCGTCTTAGGCGTCTATCGCTCCAACGGGCCTTTTCTGGAGGATTTGCAGAGGGTTCTGGCGTTGCAAAAATCAGAAGAGCTGCGCCCGGCTTTCCTGCATGTGATCTCCGCATGGTCCGGCAACCCTGACAGCGACATCTCCAGACATAGAATTGGCTTTGAGACCCAGATGAAAGACCAGGGTCTGACAATGAACATCGGATTTGACGCCCCCGATCACATCAGCACGGCTGTCGCCGCAGAAGCCCTGCCCACATGGTTCGTGATCGCACCGGGCGGCACCGTCATGGCCTACGGTCCGCTTGAAGAGGGTGAGGTGATCACGGCCATTGCCCAAGCTTCCAATCCGGCCCAAACTCCCGCTATGTGACGCGATGACAGCGCCTCCCTGCGCCAACGCGCGCAGGCCCTCGGCACTGGCACTTAATGATCAATGAGATCTTGTCGCTAATGGCCGCCGCCATCAGTTGCAAATGTCGAGCTTATATCATTCGGGCGTCAAAGAGGGGGCGGTAAGCCCTAAACACGCAAAAACACACTCCCTGTCGAGCGTCACACGAACCTGACCCAACCGTCACAGTATGACCAGAACAGGGCAGTGCTCCACATTAGATGGCGCACCTGGTCGAACTGTCCTTTTGCTATGAAATTGGAAAAAGCTGCAAATTCGCGCAATGACGCGCTGCAGAAAATGTCGGCTTTGAGCCCAAACCACTTGATGCTGCATCGATTACGAATGGCGGCTGACGCTCCATCACGCGTCAGGCATACGCCACTCTTTTGGTGCATCGCGGGTATAGCCTTGAAATAGAAAGTCTCCATCCGGTTCCAAGACGTGTTCGCAAAGTCGAATGACGTCTGTGGTATCGTCACTAGTGAACGCGGCCTCAAAAGCCTCTGCGAAGCGCTTATGGAACTCAGGATCAACGCTCATGAGCCTTCTGGGAATGCTCTTTCCTTTGGCTGACCACTGGTTTTGCGACCGGAGAAAGTGATCGGCAATGGCCGAGTATAGATTTGCGACGACGATACGAAGCTCAGGTGTGTTGCGAGGCTCGCGGATATCCTCAACCAAATCGCTGATTGCATAGCGCGAGTTTTCGCGTTCTTGTTGACCCCATGGGATCGGGCCTTCTTCTAAAATTCGAGATGCTAGGTCTTTCATGAGACTGCCGAATTTGGTTTCGCGAGGCATCTCTATGCCTTCGCTGACCATGTTGGGTAGAGACGGCACTCCCGACGGACGGTCCACTTCACGAAAGAAGTATTCCAAAGTTTTAGGATCGTGAATGAATACCTCAACTGGCCAGCTCCCGAAAAAAACGACTGCCTTTGGGCGTTCTCAACGCGTTCAAAGACAACGACCAAGTCAAGGTCCGAATAAGCTGTTGCGTCGCCTCGAACCACCGAACCCGCGAGCATGCAGGCGCTTGCTTCCGGATAAAACTGGTCGCGAATTTTTTCTGCTGCGGACAAAGCCGCTGAAAGCTTCTGGCTCAATTGCAAGCTCCTCACTGGCACGACAGAACCGTGGGTCCCACTAGACTGTGTAAGACGGTTACCGGTCGTCTGCGACCTTTTTGTTGAGGTCAAGAAAGCTGCCTTTGGTGCAGTCGCGGCGAATGCACACTTGGTCCGCACAGCGGCCATTGGGCCAGAAATGGTTGACGTTTGGGCCAGCAATGCCTGACGGCGTGCGCTGATATGATTCAGGAAATTTCGCATAGAGAGTCAGGAATCCATGGCATTCCACACTCCCACGCACGACCTAGGCTTAGGAGCCATCCGTTTTCCGCACCGGTTTGGCAGATGTTCGAACTCAAAAGGAACAGGGCCGCAGGGATAGTTTTCTATTTCAACGGAATGCGACGATGCTCCGGTCGAATATCCGCCAAATCGCAGACGCCAAAATCGCGGCAGCTCAGTGGCGCGAGATGTTTGAAAATAGATCCACTATGTTGAGCACATCTCAAACCCCTGAAAGTTCGCGCCTTGGCGGATTTCACGGCATGTGTCCGCTGGGAGCATATATGCTCACGCATGCGCACGCCTCCCTGCGACTCCCCAGTCCAGATTGTCGTCCATCACGCCCAAGGCGCGCGGCCACATATGCGCGATCTCCCCCCATCTCGGGGCGCCTGGCATGGGCGACGCCTCAATCCTGCATGGCTTTGGTCAGGAAATCCGTGAAAGGGCCAAGCAGGTAGGCACCAAAAGTGATTGTGCGGCCTGTAAACACAAGGCCCACCGGCATATCGGAGGTCAGAGAGGTCTCTTCTCCCAGCGCGCTGAGCAGACGGGCATGATCCTGCACGTCAATTTCCGCCATGCCATCATAGCCCAAAATGGCGCCATCGCGATCCCGCCGCGCTTCGGGGGAGAGGGTTTTGATTGTGACCGCCACTTTGGGATGGCTGCGCTGCGACAAGGCGGTGACTGTGAGTTGCCCGGTCATGCCGACGCGCAGTTGGTCAATCACCTGAGGATTGGCCACGAAAGACACCTGATGCTGTCCACTGGGGCGCGCGAGGCTCAAAACCGTATCGCCGCGCGCAATGACCATGGCGTCCGTGTCATAATTGAGTGCGGAAATCACCCCATCATCAGGGGCCAGAATATCCGCCTGCGCAATCTGTGCCTCCAGTCGCAGAAGTTGCAACCGCAGCTTGGGGATGGCTTCTTCCAAATAGGCCAGCCGGTCCAGCACCTGCTGGCGAAATGCCAATTGATCCTGCGCGATCTGCAACTTGGCTTGGGCCGCCTGACTGACCAACCCGGCCAGTTCTGCATCTTCGCGTTGCAAATCGGCCTCCAGCTCCAGAATATCCTCTGCCAGAGCATCTGTGTCTGCGGCCCGAAAGGCCCCCTGCGCCTGCAGCGCGGCGTAGCGCTCATATCTGGCCTGCATCGAGTGGTGCTGCGCCTGACGGTGCTGTCGGCTCTTTTGCAAACGCTCGGCGCGATCCTTTAGCTCCTGAGCCAGCGCTGTGCTCATTTCGGCACGCAATTCCATCGTGGCCTTCATGGTCTGCAGTCGCCGCAGCGCCAGCGCCGCCGGATTTGTGACTGCCGCTGTCGCGTCTTTTGCTGGCAATGCCCCGACCATAGCCGCGCGCAAAACAGCCCGCTCTTCTTCCAGGGGTGACAGCGTTTCTCTAAGCGCCTGCGCTTCTGCTGTTTCGCGGCTCACATCCAGTTGCAGCAAAAGCTGCCCGGCGGCGACCACATCATGCGCGGTCACATGGATTTGCGCGATCTTGCCCCCGTAGGGATGTTGCACATCATAGCTTGGTCGCGCCGCATTGAGATGCCCTGTTGTGGGAATGGATGTGGCCAAGGGTGCAAAACCTGCCCAGAGGCAAAAGCCTCCCAGAGCAAGAAACACCGCCCAGGCCCCGCGCCGCAAGGGCCGGATCACCTGACTTGGAAGGGCCGCTTCAGGGCTCATTGGTGCGGCCTCGGCATGTGCCGCGGCATCTGCTCGTTTGATCAATGGCGCAAACCTCCCTGCAAGGCCACCGGGCGCATGGAGACCGCCGCTCGATAGGTGGCCTGTCCGGCCACATTGTCGATGTCAAAACGGTCACTAAGCTGCGCGATCACTGCGAGCGCGGCCTCATCCCCGGGCAATCGGCCCATGTCGGTTTCGGGCTGCAGCATGAGCCGCGTGACCTTTTCCATCTTGCGGGCCGCCTCCGTGATGCGGTTTTCCGTCACGGTCACTTCGCAGCTGTGATCGGACAGAAAGCAGAACGCGAAGCTCACCGTGCGGGGCTCATCCTGCGGCCCGCTGGCCCGGGCGAGATTGAACAGTTCAGAGGCGATCAGCTCTGTGCGGGTGGAAAGCTCCGCATCATTGCCGCGGGTAAATTGCGCACCAACCCAGTCGACCAGATCCTGCAAACTGTCATGGCGCAAGGGCAGGTCGATCCGCCTGCGACCGCCGCTCATACGGCCAAGCACTTCGCTGCGGCTGCCAAAATCCGCAAGCCGACCATTTTCCAGAGCCAGCACGTGATCGGCCAGCCCCATCAATCCGGAGCGGTGAATCACCATGACAATTGTGATGCCCTCTTTCCTGAGCCGCGCCAGCACCGCACAGAGCTGCCGCTCTCCGGCCGCATCCAGCAAGGCGTTGGGCTCATCCAGAAACAGATACTGTGGCTCATGAAAAATCGCGCGCGCCAGCGCGACACGCTGTTTCTGCCCCGCCGAAAGCACATGCGGCGTTGCGCCAATATCTGTGTCATAAGACTGCGGCAGGGCGGAAATCAGCCCATGAACCCCTGCCATTTTCGCGGCTGTGATGATGTCTTCATCGGCGGATTCCGGGGCAAAGCCAGCAATGTTTTGTGCCAAAGTGCCGGCAAAAAGCTGTGCCTGCTGTGGCAGATATCCGATGTGCGCCGTATGGGAGGCCACCGGCAAAGTCTTGATTTCAGTGTCTTCCAGCCACACGGTGCCAATCGGGCAGGGGGCCAAGCCGCTCAGAGCCTCAAGCAGCGTGCTTTTGCCGCTTCCGGATGCGCCGACAATGGCAGTACAGCTTCCAGCGGGCAGTGCAAAACTCACCTTCTCCAGCCTTGGCGCCGCGCCGCCCGTACGCGGAAAGATCAGCCCATCACAGCGCAATGCTCCCGATAACTTGGGAATATGAGTTTCGGCGTTTGAGCGCGGCATCGCAACGGATTTGAGATGCATATAGGCCGATTTGGCGGCGCTGATATCCGGCCATGTTGTCACCACGGTTTCAAAGCTTGTCACCGTCTTGATGAGGATCAGGCTGGCAGCAATCATCCCCCCGGCACTGAGAGCATCCTGCACCACCAGCATGGCGCCAAGGCTAAGACCAAGCAGTTGACCCATTGCGCGCAAGAACCCACTCAGCGCCGCGCTCTGTGTTGTGAAGGGGGTCAGCCGGTCTTCCAATCGGCTGCGCGCCTGCATGGTGCGCACCACCTGATTGCGCAGATTGCTGGCCACCCCCGGCACCCCAACAGACTGAGAAAACTGCTGTGCGTTTTCTGTGGCGTGGTCTTCTGCTGTGCGGGCTTGTGCCAAAGCGGCCTCGGGAGCTTTGGACATGCCCCGTGTGGTCAGGCGCAGCGCAGCTGAGAGACAAATCAAACCAGATGTCAGGGCCACAAACCAAGGATGTATCAGCCACAGCACTGCCAGAAAAAGCGGCAACCACGGCAGGCTCAGCGCGGCAATGGCCGCTGGTCCACGCAGAAAGCGGACCACCTTTTTCAACTCCTGCAAATTGGCCACACGGTCGACCAAAGGTGTTTGCAGGATCAGTGGCGCAAGGTTGCGTTCAGCAAACCCTGCAGCGGCGCGAAAACTGCTGTCGCGCAGGCCATCTACAACCGCCTGCAGTAAGAGGGCCAGAGCCGCGATCAGGAGCAAAAGCGCCAGCGTATGCAAATTGCCAGTGGGCAGCACCCGATCCAACACCTGCATCATGAAGATCGGGTTGATCAACACCGCAAGATTTGAAATGGCGCTCAGCCCCAGCAGTAGTGGCAACATCTTTGCGAAGGGTGAAAGGGCAGAAACCGGTTCCATCGATTGGCTCACAACAGAAAGTTGCTTTCGTCCAGATCATCCGGGTCCACCGATTTCAAAATCAGTCGATCATTGCTTGCGCCGCCAGTGAGTGCGGAGAGATCGATGACTGTCGCCCATCCCTGATCCTGAATATGTGCCTGCAGATCTGTATAGTTGATGCCATAGCTCGACAGATCGATCACGTCTTGATCCACTTCAAAATCATGGATCATGTCACGCCCGCCGCCAGCTTCGGCGACAAAGGTGTCAGAATCCCCATCCCGCCACCAGTTCCCGCCCCAGAGATGGTCATTTCCTGCGCCGCCCTGCAGTGTGTCGGAGCCGGTCCCGCCCACCAGGCGATCTGCGGCATCGCCACCTGACAAGAGATCATTGCCCTCGCCGGTGTTGATATAATCCTGCCCTGCGCCGCCATCGGCGCGATCATGGCCCTCTTCGGTGGTGATGCTGTCGTTGCCTGCACCGCCAAAGGCGCTGTCATTGCCGCTGCCACCCATGATGCGGTCCGCGCCGGCGTCGCCGTGTAGCTGATCGTCGTCTGCACCCCCATGCAGCGTGTCATCGCCCGCGCCGCCAAACATCGTGTCATCGCCACTGCCGCCCCGCAGATCATCATTGCCGCCCTGGTCGCTGATGATTTCCGGATCTCGGATCAGGATATTACTGCCCCGATCGACAGGGGCAAAAGGGTCCGGGGCGCGTGGATCGACGGCCCCATCATTGCTGCCAGTGCTTTGGGCCTCTGCCATGAGTTCGGAGTAGGCTGTGCCCGCCTGCCAATCCACCTCAACCCGATAGATGGCGCCGGTGGCATCCGTGGTGCCGTCCAGATCGTGGTCACCTCGATTGAGCCCAAAGAAGAGATTGCCCTCGCCATCCATGAAGACAGCACCATAGGCGCCACGCGGCATGCCAGAGGTCATGCCATCGTCATTGAGAGTTGCGGTGATCGGCACAGAGCTGATCTCGGGGGCACCGCCGTCTGGCACGCCAGACAGATCAATCCGATGCACGGCCCCGGCTTCGCCATTGCGGCCAGGGGACTCCACCGCATAGAAAATGCCTTCTGAGGCGTTGTAGGCCACATCATAGGTGCGCCCCTGAAACAGACCGTTGGGCAGGTCGTAGTTCACCACCTCTGGATTGCCGTTATCATCCAAGGCGTTCACATCGATGCGCGTGACGCGGTTGAGGCTGGATTGAAACGTCCAGAGGTTGCCCTGATCATCAAAATCCCCGACGTAGTCACCAATCGGGGTCTCGCCAACGCGATAGGCTTGGCCCTCTGCGTCGACCATTACGAGGTCGCGCACGGATACAGGGTTCCCAAGCGCGTCCATGCCATTGGCTTTGGCGATCCCGTAAATCAGATCATCTTCGGTGTTGAAGCCGATGGCGTTGATGCGCAGCCCTGTTGCAGGTCCGGCGATTTCATAACTTTCCGCAACGGGATCAAAGACATTGAGCTGCCCATCAATCATTTGAAACAGTTTGGATTGCCCCGGCGCGAAACCCGCCACAGAGATCTCTTCACCGCCAAGGGTGATGGTGGTGTCATAGGAATAAATGGGCCCGTCCATGTTGATGGTGGGGCCTGTGTTGGGCAAAGGCAGCTCCCTAAGGGTCAGCGCCCCCATGCTGCCATCGCCGGTCACCTCAAAGCTGTGGGTTTCAAAAACGCCTGAGGTGGCGGTGATCGTGCCAATCGCCTCGCCATTCCAGAGCACTTCCAGACAGCCGCAATCGGCCCCGCCTGCAAGGTTGGCGGCGGCTTCAAGGCGAATGGTATAGGTCTCCCCAGTCTCTGTGGTCACCGCTTGGGAGAGGTTGTTGTGCGCGGCGTCTTCGTCCACCGTCCAGCTGCTGTTTTCGGCGAATTGTGTGAGCGTGGCGGCCCCATCACCTATGCCGGTCAGCAGGTTGCTGTTTGCCAGATCCCCAAACACCAGATCATTGCCGCTGCCGGCATTGATTGTGTCCGCGCCAAGCCCGCCCTGCGCGCGGTCATTGCCCGCCTCTAGATTGATGAGGTCATCGCCAAGCCCGCCATCTGCCGTATCATGGCCGTCACCCGCATTGATCAGATCATCGCCGGCGCCGGAGGAGAGGAGATCCTCTCCTCCATTGCCCAGCAAAACATCGTCGCCCGCGCCGGTGGATATCACATCATTGTAGGAGCGATCCGTGGCATCTCCATTGGAGACGATGTTTGCAGGATTATACACCCACCGTCCCCCGACAAAGCTCCATTCGCTGCCGACCATGTCGCCCGCGGCAAGATCATTGCCTGCACCCGTGGAAATCGTGTCATCCCCGGCATGGCCGTTGATGGCATCGACACCTGCGTCTGTTGAAATGGAGTCATCCCCGGTCGTGCCCACGACACGACGCACCGGCCCTTGCGGCTCGTTCTCTGGCATACCCAAAACACCTTTTACCAATACACAGGGAACATTGTGCGAACGAAGGGTTTACAAATGGTAAAGAAATGCCCGCGAATGTCGCGCTGCGCCAAGTAATGCTGTAGCCACTTGAAAACGCGCGGCTAAAGGCCGTGGGAGTGATTCAGCACAAAGGCAACAAAGAACCAGATCAGCCAGCCAAGACTAAGCACAGCTCCAAAAGCACATAACAGCTTTTTCTCACTCACGATGGCCAGATAGCTCAACACCCCGCCTGCCGTTATCAAGCTTGCTGCTAGCCCGCCCCAAAATAGTGTCGTGAGAAGCCAATTTGCCAAGCTTCCGCGCATCTCCGGTGGAAGCATGTTGAAAAGGAAAATGATCGCAAAAGGCCAAACAAACGTCACTTGCGGCAATACAATCAAGGTAACGCCGATCCATCGATGCGACTTCAAATGACGAAGACCCATATACACGCTGATCCCGGCCGCGATGAAGGGCATAGCGACGAAAATGAGGGCGATGAGCGCATTCACCGCACCGCCTCAATCGGGCCCTCTGCGCTGCCAGCAATAAACTGCGTCAGATAAGGATCGCCGCTGTTGTCCATCTGCGCCACCGGGCCGCTCCACTGGATCACGCCGCCATGCAGCATGGCCACCTCATCGGCAATCGCACGCACGGAGGTCATGTCATGGGTGATCGTCATTGCGGTTGCGCCCATCTCCACCACGATCTCGCGGATCAGATCATTGATCACGCCGGACATGATCGGATCCAGCCCCGTGGTGGGCTCATCAAAGAAGATGATTTCAGGCTCCGCCGCAATGGCGCGGGCCAGCCCCACGCGCTTTTGCATGCCGCCCGACAGCTCGGAAGGAAAAAGATCCGCCACATCCGGGGTCAGCCCAACACGCCGCAGCTTTTCAATGGCAATCTCCCGCGCCTCGGCCTTGGGCCGTTTCAGGCGCCCGCGCAGCAGGCGGAAGGCCACATTCTGCCAGACCGTCATACTGTCAAACAGCGCGGCCCCCTGAAACAACATGCCAAACCGCGCCAGAAAGGCATCGCGATCCTCTGTGCGCGCATCATGGCCGTCTACCGAGATCGTGCCGCTGTCCGGTGTGATCAGGCCCAGAACGGATTTCAGCATCACCGATTTCCCGGTGCCCGATCCGCCAATGATCACCATGGAGCTGCCCTTGGCGATGGAGAGGTTCACACCCTGAAGCACCTTCTTGGGCCCAAAGCTCTTATGCACGTTGTCAAACTGGATCATGAGGAGAAAAACAGACTGGTCAGCAGGAAGTTGGCGGCAAGAATGAGCACGGCGGCGGCCTGAACCGAGCTTTTTGTGGCTTGGCCCACGCCCTGTGCGCCACGCCCGGAGTTCATCCCGTAATAGCAGCCCATCACGGCGGCGATCCCGCCAAAGACCGCACCTTTCACGAGGCTGGAGACAATGTCATTCAGCTGCAGA
This sequence comes from Shimia marina, assembly GCF_001458175.1. Lineage (GTDB taxonomy): Bacteria > Pseudomonadota > Alphaproteobacteria > Rhodobacterales > Rhodobacteraceae > Shimia > Shimia marina. The sequence continues at coordinate 37,958 of NZ_CYPW01000001.1, read as the reverse complement.
AAATCGGCGGTATTGCGCACATAGGTGGCGGGGTTGAAGCCAAGGTTCTCTGTGGCCACCAGAAACCCGCCATATATGCCAATGATATCGCCAATCCCCACCAGCGCAGGCACCACCAGCACCGCCGCAAGAACACGTGGGGCGGCCAAATATTTCATTGGATGTGTGGACAGGGTCACCAGCGCATCAATCTGTTCCGTGACCTTCATGGTGGCAATCTCTGCTGCAATGGAACTGGTCACACGGGCGGCCACCATCAGACCAACCAGCACCGGCCCCAATTCGCGCACCATGCCAATGGCCACAATCTGCGGCACCACGCTTTCCACGGAAAACCGCGAAGAGCCGTCATAGATCTGAAGCGCCAGCGCGCCGCCGGTGAAAATCGCCGTCATGCCCACCACGGGCAGGCTCAGCCAGCCAATGTTGAAAAGCGCGCTGAGGAACTCACGCCCATAAAATGGCGGGCGGAAGATGTGACTTACCGCCCCCCAGACAAACAGCGCCACGCTGCCGATCATGGTCATCAGAGCAATCACGCTGCGCCCAATTGCCGTGAATGGCGCCAAAACCGCCGTCATGAAGATTTATAGCGGCGCTGATACCGCTGCCCCATGGAGGTGAGGATTTCATATCCAATCGTGCCTGCGGCCTCCGCGAGCGTATCCACAGATTGGTGCTGACCCAAAAGCTCAACGGTTTGCGGCTCAGCTCTTGCGTCTGTCACATCCACCCCGATCATATCCATGGAGATCCGCCCAATCATGGGACAGCGGCTCTCTTCGGCAAAGACGTCCACTTTCTCTCCCATGGCGCGGATGATGCCATCGGCATAGCCTGCTGCGATGGTGGCCACCCGGCTGTCACGCTGGGCGATCCACATATTGCCATAGCCCACACTCTCTCCCGCTGCCACATCGCGCACCTGAATGACCGGCACGCTCAGGCTCACCACTGGGGTGGCGTCAACAAAGGGCATGCCCCCATACAGGCCCACGCCGGGACGGGTGAGGTCAAAGTGATAGTCTGATCCCAAGAGGATGCCACCGGTTGCCGAAAGCGAACGTGGCACATCAAGCCCATCGGTCATCTCTTTAAACGCGCTAAGCTGGCGCGGGTTCATCGGGTGGTCTGGCTCATCCGCACAGGCCAGATGGGACATCAAAAGCGTTGGGCCGCGCTGCATGATCAGATCTTGCACTGCCGCCCATTCCGGCGCTTCCAATCCAAGGCGGTTCATGCCGGTGTCCAGCTGCACCCCAAAAGGATGCGCGGGCAGGGCCTCCAGGTGGCGTACGATCTGTTCAGTGGAATTTAACATTGGCGTCAGCATCATGTCGCTGATCATATCCGCGTCGCCGCGCATATGTCCGCTGAAGACATTGATCTCTGGCGCTGGGCCAACGGCCTGACGCAGAGCCGCGCCTTCTTCTGCGGCAGCGACAAAGAAACGGTCCACACCCGCGCGCATCAATGCGCGGGCCACCCGGTCCGCGCCAAGTCCATATCCATCAGCCTTCACCACCGCGGCGGTCTGGGCTGCGCTCTGTGCATCCAGTGCCCGCCAATTGGAAAGCAGGGCGTCCAGATCAATTGTCAAAGTTGCAGTAGCCATGGGGGTGTTTGTTGACCTCTGTCTGCGGGAGGTCAAGGCCAAAGGCGTTTCGTTTTTAGGGGAAGGGGCGCACTGTGGTGAAACAAACGCCAATCCGCGCCTTTTGGAAAAATCCACCTACGCGATACCGCCGGAATACCGACGCGATACCGATGGCCCGTTTTTCCCAAAAAGGCGCGTTAACACTTTGATTCGCTCTGGCGAAAAATCAGAACTCGTCGCCGCCGCCGGATTGCTGCCAGGGCTGCACAAGGTTGCCAAAGCGGGTGAACTGCCCCTCAAAGCTGAGCTCCACCGTGCCAATCGGACCGTGACGCTGCTTGCCGAGGATCACCTCAGCCTTCCCATGCAGCCGCTCCATGCGTTCCTGCCAGGCGGCCATCTCATCCAACCGGTCATCAGAGGGTTTTTCCCGCTCCACATAGTATTCTTCGCGGAACACGAACATCACCACATCGGCGTCCTGCTCAATCGATCCAGATTCCCGCAAGTCACTGAGCTGAGGGCGTTTATCGTCACGACTCTCCACCGTACGTGACAGCTGAGACAGGGCAATCACCGGAATGTTGAGCTCTTTGGCGATGGCCTTCATGCCCATGGAAATCTCGGCGATTTCCTGCACCCGGTTGTCGGCGGTGCCGCGGCACAGCTGCAGATAGTCGATGATCAGGACATCAAGACCATGGGTCCGTTTCAAGCGCCGCGCCCGTGCCGCGAGCTGCGCAATGGGCAGGGCCGGAGTGTCGTCAATAAACAGCGGGCAGGCCTCAAGATCCTTGGCTGCTTGCACAAATCGACGGAATTCCTCTTCGGTCATATCCCCTTTACGGATCTGCTCAGAAGGGATCTCCGCCGCCTCCGACAAAATCCGCGCCGCCAATTGCTCAGCAGACATCTCAAGGCTACAGAAAGCGACAACGCCGCCCTCAATGGCCCCCTCGGAACCATCTGGTTTTAAACCCTTTTTATAGGCTTTGGCGACGTTGAACGCGATGTTAGTCGCAAGGGAGGTTTTGCCCATAGAAGGGCGTCCCGCGAGGATCAGAAGGTCGGAAGGGTGCAGGCCGCCCAGCTTCTTGTCGAGGTCAATCAGACCGGTGGAAATCCCGGCCAGACCACCTTCGCGCTGATAGGCCGCGTTGGCGGTGTTGACCGCCTCTGTGACGGCCTTCAGGAAGCTTACATAGCCGCGCTCCGCTGACCCCTGTTCAGAGAGTTTATAAAGCGCCTGTTCCGCCTGAACGATCTGCTCTTTAGGTTCAAGTTTGATGTCAGCCACTTTGGCGCGGGAAGCGATGTTGTTGCCCAACTCGATCAGCTCACGGCGCATCGCCATGTCATAGATCATCTGAGCGTAATCCGCTGCAGCAAAAGAAGAAATCGCTGCACCCGCCAGGCGTACCAGATAGGCCGGACCGCCCAGTTCGATCAAACCGGGATCGTCTTCCATAAAGGCTTTCAGCGTCACCGGGGAGGCGAGGTTGTTCTTGGCAATCCGCGCGGCCGCAATCTCATAAATGCGGGCATGCACAGGTTCGTAGAAGTGCTTGGAGGTGATGATCGAGGCAACTTTATCAAAGATATCGTTGTTCGTCAGAATAGCACCCAGAAGCTGCTGTTCCGCCTCCAGAGAATGGGGCACCGGATCCGGGCTTGCGGCCTCTGTGGAGTCAGGATTGATATTCGCGATTTCGTTCATGTCACGCCCCCAAACAACCAGCGTATCCGGTTCTAGCGACCGAGTTTTCACTGGGCAAATTGTATGTTTTTGTGGACAGCCTGTGGATAACTCAATGCCACATCATACTGTCACTGCAAACAGCGTCCCGTCAATATTTGGTATGCGCGCGCAGTCAATCTTCCGGCACGCGCCACCAGTTTAGGCGGAAATCAGCTGTTTTTGCGCGCCTCTTGCCACGCGCGCGGGTCTTTCAGGAAGCTCTCAACTTCATTGAGCGTCTCGTCCGAGAACACACCCTGCGCTTTGGCTTCGGCAAGCACATCCCACCAGGTGCAGAGGTAGTGCAGCGCCACGCCGTGATCGCCCAGTGTTTTCTCGGTCTCTGGAAAGATGTCATAGTAGAAAATCACCGCCGTGTTGGCACAGCTGGCGCCGGTGTCCCGGATCGCATCCACAAAGGAAAGCTTAGAGCCGCCATCCGTGGTCAGATCTTCAACCAAGAGCACGCGCTCGCCTTCACTCATCGCGCCTTCAATACGCGCGTTTTTACCATAACCTTTTGGTTTCTTGCGCACATATGTCATCGGCAGCGCCATGCGCTCTGCGACCAAAGCCGCAAAAGGAATGCCGGCCGTTTCGCCGCCTGCGATGTTGTCAAAGGCTTCAAAACCGGCTTCGCGCATGACGGTGACGGTCATGAAATCCATCAATGTGGCGCGGATGCGCGGGAAAGAAATCAGCTTGCGGCAATCGATGTAGCTCGGGGACGGCAGGCCAGAGGCCAGCGTGTAGGGCTCATCGGTGTTGAAGTTCACTGCACCAATTTCCAGCAGCATGCGGGCGGTCAGGCGGGCGATTTCTTCTTTTGGCGGGAAAGCAGTCGGGATCATATTTGGGTCCTTTGGCAGCAGGATGTCTTAGTCAGCAACGGTCCAGAACACGTCATAGCCGGGATCAAACACTGTGACCGGGCCATTCGCGCTCTCGATTTTGTCAGGAAAAACCGTGGCTTGTTCGTTTTTGGTGAGGGTGATTGTGCCATCATTCACTGGCAGACCATAAAAGCCGGGGCCATTTCGGCTTGCAAAGGCTTCAAGGTTTTCAAGCTTGCCGTCTTCTTCAAACACATGCGCCAAGAGCGCCATTGTGTTGGTTGCCGTGAAGCAGCCCGCACACCCACAGGCGCTTTCCTTGTCGCCATCAAGATGCGGCGCACTATCAGTGCCAAGGAAAAACCGCGCATCCCCAGAAGTGGCCGCCTCGCGCAGCGCCAGACGGTGCTCCTCACGTTTGGCCACAGGCAGGCAATAATAATGCGGTTTGATGCCGCCCACGAGGATGTGGTTGCGGTTGATGATCAGGTGGTGTGTGGTGATCGTTGCGCCCAGATCGCGCGCATTGTCACGCACATAGGCAACACCGTCTTTGGTTGTGATATGTTCCATTACAACGCGCAGACCCGGTGTGGCCTTGCGGATCGGGTCAAGCACGCGATCAATAAACACCGCCTCGCGGTCGAAAATATCAATGTCATGGTCGGTGACCTCACCATGCACACAGAGCGGGAGCCCGATCTCGGCCATTTTATCCAGTGCGGCACGCACGTTTTTGAAATCGGATACGCCGCTGGCGGAGTTCGTTGTGGCCCCTGCCGGGTAGAGCTTAACGGATTTGATCAACCCGGAGGCATGCGCGGCTGCTATATCTTCGGGATCGCTGTCTTCCGTCAGGTAGAGCGTCATCAGCGGCTCAAATTGCATATCCTCGGGCAATGCCGCCATGATGCGGTCTTTATAGGCGGCAGCCTGCGCACCTGTCACCACAGGGGGCACCAAATTTGGCATGATGATCGCACGCCCAAAATGACGCGCGGTTTCGGGCAGAACAGCTTCCAGCATTGCGCCATCGCGCAGATGCAGATGCCAGTCATCGGGGCGGGCAATGGTCAGGTTTTGGGTCATGAGCGCGGCTTACACAAAGCCGACGGGACTGGCTAGTCTGATCTATGTCGCATTGGCAAAAAATGGCACGGTTTAGCTGGCCAGCCGCCCTTGATCTGCTGCTTGTACCAACCCATTCAGGTGGCGCAGGAAGCGGGGTTCCCGCAAACGTCGGGCCACATTGGCGCAAAGAAGTGCCGACACAAAGGGGCGCTTCTTCCGATTGACCGCATCAAGCAGGCGGTTGAGGTACGGCGAATGGCCACGCCTTGCGCGGTATAGCTTATAAAAGGCCCGGCGGCTCAATGTGCCAGCCCCGGCTTTCACCAGAATGCGGAAGAGGATTTGCATTTCAAGCAAGTCTTTCTCGATCTCGTCCCCAAGATAGGGCGTGGGAAGCAGAACTGTATTCTCGCGTAGAAACAACGTGGCGTGCATGGCGTCATGATCCACTTTTGGATCATAGATCACAAAGCACCGGTCCGCCGCAGAGGCCATTTCTGGGGCAAAGCCATATCGGCCTTCAAAGCTGACTTTGCGACTGTGTGAAAAGCGCCTATCCCATGGCGTTAAGCGCGGCGAGAGCGTGGCTTGTGGCTGTAGCGCAATCACCTGCGCATCAGGAGAGGCAATTGAAAAGGCAGCTGCAGCATAGCCGCAAGAGCCTGCGCCATAGAAGACAACCTCTTCAAACTCATCGAAAAACCCATCATCCGCAAGGCGATCGAAATAGGCGTAGACCGCAGGGTCGCGAAACCAAGTCTCCCCGTCACTGACCAAGCTGAGATGAGACCAGCCCAATTCGCGCACCAGTTCCCAACCCAAGGGTTGGCCGGTATCACCGCGTTTCTGAATGGTCTCAATGGTCTCGAATGTCACAAGAAGAACCGGCTTATCCTCAACAAAGCTTGCCCAGTGACGGGTGCCAAGTGCTTCAAAGCCACCATGGTTTTGGGCGACCTGTTCGAGCTGTTGCAGCCAAGCCACCTTCGTCAAACCCAGCATCGGGGTCTCAAACCCATTGGGAGAGTCCTGCATATCCTGTTCCTTGCGCCCCGGGACCTTATAAATTGGTCTTTCAAATGCTCTTGGCCTAAATGTTACCATCCATTTGCGGCAAAAATAGGGAGCTGTGACCTTTTCTACAACTTTTGTCTCGTCTGCTGACCGTTGACCTATGGCTTGGGCCTGTGCAGCCTGTCGCGACCCTATTCCTGTCAGCACAAGAGAAAACGAGGCCCCATGTCTGAAATTGAAAGCATTGATGCGGTGCAGGCCATGCTGGCAGAAGAAGGATATGTCTGCGCCCGCCCGCTCGCCACTGTTGTGTTCTTGGCGCTGCGGTTGGGGCGTCCGATCTTCCTTGAGGGGGAAGCGGGTGTTGGCAAGACAGAAATTGCCAAGGCACTTGCCTCAGCCCTTGGTCGCAGCCTTATCCGTTTGCAGTGCTACGAAGGTTTAGATGCTTCAAGTGCGGTCTATGAATGGAACTTCGCCGCGCAGATGGTGGCTATTCGGACAGCAGAAGCCAGCGGACAGGCGGATCGCGCATCGTTGCAAGAAGAGCTCTTTGGCCCAGGGTACTTGCTGGAACGTCCGCTTTTAAAGGCAATGCGCCCTGACCCTTCAGGGGCGCCAGTCCTGCTGATTGATGAGCTTGATCGCACGGATGAGCCCTTTGAAGCCTTCCTCTTGGAGGCGCTCAGTGATTTTCAGGTCACCATTCCCGAAATCGGCACCATTAAGGCCCCGCAGCCCCCCATTGTTATTTTGACCTCCAATCGCACGCGCGAAGTGCATGATGCGCTGAAACGCCGATGCCTCTATCATTGGGTGGATTACCCGGAATTTGACAGAGAACTCGAAATTCTAGAGACGCGCGCGCCTGAGGTCGCGGAGAGTCTCAGCCGCGAAGTTGTGGGATTTGTGCAGCGTTTGCGCACGGAAGACCTCTTCAAAAAGCCTGGAGTCGCAGAAACCATTGATTGGGCCAAATGTCTGCTCGCATTGGATGTTCTCACGCTTAGTCCTGAGGTGATTGCGGACACATTGGGTGCGGTTCTTAAATATCAGGATGATATCGCCAAACTTCAGGGCTCAGAAGCCAAACGCTTGCTGGACGAAACCCGTGCTGCATTGGATCCGGTCTGATGATCGGCTTTCTGAAGGGAGTGCGAAGGGAGTGGGGATGGCGTTTCCCCATCGCGCGAGATGGCTGAATATCTTCCTCTGTCACTTCCCGATGAACCCAAGCTCACGCATAATATCACTTGGTTTGCGCGCGCTCTGCGCAAAGCGGGTTTACCGATCGGGACAGGGCGTTTGCTGGATGCGATCCGTGCAGTCGAGGCCGCGGGGTTCACCAGCAAAGAAGACTTCTATTGGACACTTCATGCCTGCTTCGTGTCCCGACCGGAGCATCGCGTCGTGTTTGCACAGGTGTTTCGGCTCTATTGGCGGGATCCAAGGTTTTTGGAACATATGATGTCCATGATGCTACCCGCCGTGCGCGGAGTGCAGGAGGATCGTGCGACACAAGCTGGCGAAAAACGTGCGGCAGAAGCTTTGCTGGATGGGTTTGATCAGACCGTTCCGGAGGGGCAGCATGAGGAGCAGGGCACAGAGATAGAACTTGATGCTTCCATGACCATGTCCTCGGAAGAAAAGCTGCGCACTTTGGATTTTGAGCAAATGAGCACGGAAGAAATTGCGCAAGCCAAGCGCATGCTTTCAAGGCTTACTTTGCCGGTAGACCCCATTGCATCCCGCCGTACGCAGGTCGCCGCCCGTGGCCGTCAATTGGATTGGCGCGCCACGTTAAAGCACGCGATGCGACATGGCGGAAATGTCTCCAATCTCAAACACAAAGACCGAAGTGAGCGTTGGCCCAATTTAGTCGTGATCTGCGATATATCGGGTTCGATGAGCCAATATAGCCGTATGGTGCTGCATTTTTTGCATGCCGTAGCCAATCACAAAGGGGCGGGGTGGGCAAAAGTCCACGGGTTCACTTTTGGCACACAGCTCACAAACATCACGCGCCACTTGGCGACAAAAGATGTTGATGCTGCTTTGACTGCTGCTGGCGCGGAGGCGCAGGATTGGGCGGGGGGAACCCGTATTGGGGAATGCTTGCATGCTTTCAATCGGGATTGGTCTCGGCGCGTGATGGGGCAGGGGGCTGTGGTCTTGATCATCACTGATGGATTGGACCGTGGGGCTCCTGATGCTCTTGCAAAAGAAATGAAACGCTTACGTTTGTCCGCGCGCCGTTTGATCTGGCTTAATCCTTTGTTGCGCTGGGAAGGTTTTGCCGCCAAAGCACAGGGTATTCGCGCGATGTTGCCGCATGTGGACAGTTTTCGCGCAGGCCACTCCATCGCCTCCATTGAGGCGCTTGCCGAGGCACTGGCAAAGCCTGACGATGTTGGCGAAAAGGCGCGTCTGTTGCGAGCGCTGGAATGACTGTGAACCGGCTGTATATCTTGGGAGCGTTCAAGAGTTTGCTTGTTCTTTGCTGCGAAGCAGCCCAAGTCATCACGAAATATAGGGGATAGCATGACAGAGATGCAGATCGGCGCGCCAGAGCTGGCGTTGGATTGGCACCGCTCCGGTAAGGGCGCGGCGCTTGCGACGGTTGTGGAAACATGGGGGTCCGCTCCGCGTCGTGTCGGCGCGCAGATGGTTGTGTCTGGTGATGGGCAGATAGAAGGCTCTGTCTCTGGTGGTTGCGTCGAGGGCGCCGTGATGGTCGAAGCGATGGAAGCCATTGAAACCGGTAAGAGTGCGCTGTTGGAGTTCGGTGTCTCTGATGGCGATGCTTTTGCGGTTGGCTTGGCCTGTGGCGGCACAATCAAAGTGCTGGTGGAGCCTGTTGGGCAGGTTTTGCCGGAGGCCGTTTTGACCGAACTTGTGGCAGCACGCGCCGCGCGCAAAGCCGTGGCTTATGTGGTCAATCCTCGCACCGGCGGCGGGACATTGCTCTATGACGGTTTTGAAGCACGCTTTCGCATGGATCGCTCAGGGCTTGAGGAGAATGGTACCTTTGTTGCGATTCACAATCCGCCTCTGCGTCTTGTTGTGGTCGGAGCGGTTCATATTGCGCAGGCTTTGATCCCTATGGCACGGCTTGCCGGCTTTGATCCCATTGTTGTGGATCCGCGCTCCGCGTTTGGCTCGGAAGCGCGTTTTCCGGGAGAAACCATTTTGGATGACTGGCCGGATGAGGCCTTGCAGCACCTTGGAGTGGATGCGCGCACCGCGTTGGTTTTGTTGACGCATGATCCCAAGTTGGATGACCCTGCATTGCACATCGGACTGCGTTCTGAGGCGTTTTATATCGGGGCGCTTGGCAGTTCGCGCACACATGCCAAACGTTTGGAGAGGCTTGAAAGTGCTGGGTTTGCCCCAAGTGTTCTTGCGCGCATTCATGGTCCGATTGGCTTGGACATTGGCGCGGCGAGCCCCGCTGAGATTGCGGTCTCCATTATGGCGGAAATGTTGCTGGTGCTGAGGACAGGCGCATGAAGTTCGGAGCGGTTGCCATTGAGGAGGCGGTTGGCGCTGTGCTGGCGCATTCTCTTATCGCTGGTAAGAGAATTCCAAAGGGCACACAGCTTTTGCAATCTCATATCGAAGATCTGCGCGCAGCAGGCATTGCAGAGGTTACGGTTGCGCGTCTTGAAGATGGAGATGTGGATGAAGATACGGCGGCTGAGACCCTTGCCCAAGCCGTTTTGGGAGCATCTGTTGGCATTCGGATGACTGCGGCTGGCGCTGGGCGGGTCAATCTTTATGCGGAGCGTTGTGGTTTGATCCGGGTCAATATTGATACGGTGCACCAAATCAATGCCGTCGAGCCGATGATCACCATTGCAACCGTGCCAGATCACCACCGCGTGGATGCCGGTGGGATGATCGCGACGATTAAGATTATCGCCTACGCGGTGTCGGATGAGGCTTTAAAGGCAGCGGCTTCTATTGCCGAGGGCGCTGTTACCTTGTGTCGACCAGCCTTCAAAACGGCAACTTTGATTGAGACAACGATCGGTGATGTGCCTTCTGATAAGGGACGTCGTGCAATGGCCGGGCGTGTTGAACGCATGGAGATGGGGCTGACGCCGCGAGTGTTGGTGCCCCATACGGTCGCAGATATCGCGTCTGCGGTCTCTTCAACGGTCGGGGACGTCATTTTCATTCTAACCGCGTCTGCCACCTCCGATCCGCGTGATGTCGCGCCTGAGGCGGTGCGCTCGGCAGGAGGAGAGGTCGAACGGTTTGGCATGCCGGTGGACCCAGGAAATCTCCTCTTCTTGGGACGTATTGGCGACAAGCCCGTCATTGGCTTGCCTGGTTGCGCGCGCTCGTCCGCATTGAATGGCGCTGATTGGGTGTTGGAACGTGTCGTCTGTGGATTGGACGTCAGCCATGACGATATAGCAGCCATGGGGGTTGGCGGATTGCTGAAAGAAATTCCGACACGCCCGATGCCGCGTGAAAAAGGTATTTGATCGAGGCTGCTGCACGCGCAGCTACGACCAATGTCTACGACCGTTCTCTCCCATTGGCTGAAATACCACCTTCTCAAGTTCATGAGGGGCTGCTTTACTCTTGGCCAATAGCCAACTCAAAATTGGGAGGAGCCAATGTCACAGGTCAAAATGACCGTGAATGGCAAGGAAATGTCCGGCGAAGCAGAAGGGCGTACCTTGTTGAGTCAGTTTCTACGCGAAACGCTTGGACTTACGGGAACACATGTTGGTTGCGATACAAGCCAATGTGGTGCCTGTGTCGTGCATGTCGATGGCGTTGCGGTGAAATCTTGCACAATGCTTGCTATGGAGGCTGATGGTGCCGACGTGGCTACCATCGAAGGGCAGGCGGCCGCAGATGGCACTTTGAATGCCTTGCAGCAGGCCTTTCAGGACCATCATGGTTTGCAATGCGGGTTCTGCACGCCGGGTATGATCATGTCTGCCGCAGACCTATTGAAGACCAATCCGCAGCCGACCGAAGCAGAAGTACGTCATCATCTTGAGGGCAATATCTGTCGCTGCACGGGCTACCACAATATCGTCAAGGCTATCATGGCGGCGAGTGGTCAGGATGTGAGTAGCATCGCGGCTGAATAACTGAGCGCCCGCGCTGGAGGAGGCGTGAGGCATTGCAGTTGGACATCAGAGATCAGAGGCGTGGGCAAAGCCCCCTCTGGTCCATAGGGAGGAAAAACATGCCAAAAGATCATGGCATTGGCGCCAGCCCAAAGCGGCGCGAAGACGTCCGGTTTTTAAGCGGAACCGGCAATTATACCGATGACATCCAGATCAATGGACAGGCCTATGTGCATTTTCTGCGTTCTGATATCGCACATGCCAAAATCAGGTCCATTGATACGACGGCGGCCGCGGCGATGCCGGGGGTCGTTCGTATATTTACCGGTGCCGATTTTGAGGGGATTGGAGGTATTCCCTGCGGTTGGCAAGTGACAGATCGCCATGGTGAACCTATGCAAGAGCCCGCGCACCCCGTGCTGGCGCAGGGCAAAGTCCGCTATGTTGGCGACCAAATAGCTGCCGTTGTTGCAGACACGATCGAGCAGGCGCGTGACGCTGCTGAAGCAATTGATGTTGATCTTGAAGAGCTGCCAGCCGTGGTAGATATGAAGGCCGCTCTGGAGGAGAGCGCGCCCAAGGTCCATGACGATCTGACGAGCAATCTGTGCTACGATTGGGGCTTTGTTGAGGAGAACAAACCAGCCGTTGATGCGGCTTTTGAAGCGGCAGCGCATGTGACGACGCTTGAGTTGCGGAACAATCGCTTGATTGCCAACCCAATGGAACCGAGGGTCGCGATTGGTGACTTTAATCGCGCAACTGGTGACAGCACGCTCTACACCACCAGTCAAAACCCACATGTGATCCGCCTTCTCATGGGCGCGTTTGTGCTGGGCATCCCTGAGCATAAATTGCGCGTTGTTGCGCCTGACGTCGGCGGTGGATTTGGCACAAAGATCTTCCATTATGCCGAGGAAGCTTTTTGCACCTTCGCGGCAAAGTCGCTGAATCGGGCGGTAAAATGGACATCGACGCGCTCTGAGGCCTTTATCTCAGATGCGCATGGGCGCGATCATGTCACCAAAATCGAACTGGCCTTAGACGCCGACAACAATTTTACGGCTTTACGGACGGATACGCATGCCAACATGGGGGCCTATCTGTCCACGTTTGCGCCCTCTGTGCCAACCTGGCTGCATGGGACATTGATGGCGGGCAACTACAAGACGCCGTTGATTTATGTGAATGTCAAAGCGGTGTTCACAAATACCGTGCCGGTAGACGCCTATCGAGGGGCCGGACGGCCAGAGGCGACATACCAACTGGAGCGGCTGATTGACAAAGCTGCGCTTGAGCTTGGGGTGGACCCGATTGCGTTACGACGTCAGAATTTTATCACCGAATTCCCTTATGCGACGCCGGTCGCGGTGGAATATGATACCGGAGATTATCACGGCACAATGGACGCGCTTGAGTGCATGGCCGATATCTCCGGGTTCGAGGCGCGTCGTAAGGAAAGTGAAGCGCGGGGCAAGCTGCGTGGATTTGGTGTCAACTGCTACATTGAGGCTTGCGGCATTGCCCCCTCCAATCTGGTGGGGCAACTCGGTGCGCGTGCAGGGCTGTATGAAAGCGCTACGGTGCGGGTGAATGCCACAGGCGGCATTGTGGTGATGACGGGATCTCATAGCCATGGACAGGGTCATGAGACATCCTTCCCTCAAGTGATTGCCGAAATGATCGGTATTGACGAAAGTATGGTCGAGATCGAACATGGGGATACGGCTAACACCCCCATGGGCATGGGCACCTATGGGTCGCGATCCATTGCTGTGGGCGGCTCCGCCATGGTGCGCGCCACTGAGAAAATCATTGCCAAGGCCAAAAAGATTGCTGCCCACCTGATGGAAGCTTCAGAAGCCGATATAGAACTGAAGGATGGAGCGTTCAGCGTTGCGGGGACGGATAAATCCGTTGCCTGGGGAGATGTAACTCTGGCAGCCTATGTGCCACACAATTATCCCCTGGAGGATATTGAGCCGGGACTGGAAGAAACGGCCTTTTATGATCCGGCCAACTTTACCTACCCTTCAGGGGCTTATGCCTGCGAAGTTGAGGTTGATCCAGACACCGGCAAGGTCACGATCGAGGCTTTCAATGCAGCGGATGATTTTGGCAACATTATCAACCCCATGATTGTTGATGGGCAAGTGCATGGTGGAATTGGGCAAGGTATCGGTCAGGCGCTTTTGGAGAATGCGTCATATGATGAGAATGGCCAGCTCTTGAGTGCGTCTTACATGGACTATGCCATGCCACGCGCCAGCGATGTGCCATTCTTTGGCGTGGATCACTCCAGTCAGACCCCCTGCACGCACAACCCCCTTGGGGTTAAGGGCTGCGGTGAAGCTGGTGCGATTGGGTCTCCGCCTGCGGTGGTCAACGCGGTAGTAGACGCGTTGCGCTCCGGGGGACATGATGTCACTCACATTGATATGCCGGTCTCGCCTTCGCGCGTCTGGCAAGCCATGAACGGCTGAGGGAGAAACAGCTATGTATAACTTTGAGTTTGAAAAACCCTCGACCATAGCAGATGCGGTTGCTTCGCTTGCAGAGGAAGATGTCCTGGCGTTGGGAGGTGGGCAAACACTTTTGCCCACCATGAAGCAGCGCTTGGCGAGTCCAAGTAAAGTGGTCAGCCTGAAGGCGATCGCCGAGATGCAGGGTATCTGTGTTGCAGATGATGGTTCCGTCTGCATTGGAGGCACCACCACACATGCGGAGGTGGCCTCTGGCGAGGAGGTTTTTCCTGGACTGGCGGCTTTAGCTGGGGGCATCGGCGATCCAGCCGTGCGGGCGCGTGGCACAATTGGCGGCTCCCTTGCGAATAATGATCCTGCGGCCTGTTATCCGGCGGCCGCATTGGGCGCTGGGGCAACGATTGTGACAAACGCGCGTCACATCGCTGCTGATGACTACTTCCAAGGTATGTTCACCACTGCCCTTGAAGAGGGAGAGATCATCACCGAAGTGCGTTTCCCGATTCCTGAGGCGTCTAATTATCAGAAGTTTGAACAACCGGCCTCTCGTTTCGCTTTGGTAGGCGTGTTTGTCGCCAAGGTCGCGGATGGTGTTCGGGTGGCTGTGACGGGGGCATCTGAAGACGGTGTCTTCCGCTGGTCGGAAGCGGAAACTGCGCTGTCCACCAACTTCACAGCAGGTGCGATTGCTGAGTTGACGTTGTCAGAAGATGGTATGATCTCTGATCTTCATGGCACGGGAGCTTACCGTGCGCATTTGGTGGGTGTTTTGACACGCCGTGCGGTTGCGGCGGCATCGTAGCACTGGCCATTCTTGTGTGACTTAGGGGCGCCGAGCGATCGGGCGCCCCATTTATCTGGAGAAGCGCAGGATGATACTGGACATCTGGGCAAGTTTCCTAACACTTCCACTGTGGGTGCGGCTTTGGATGGGGTTTATCCTTGTGCCGATCAATTTGGTTTCTCTCAAATTTGTTGGCACGCATCCTCATGCCACTTGGATTGCTGTTTTATGCATTATGGGGATGTTGGCGAATGTCCCGATTTTGTTGCGCCAGCGGGAATTCTCTTCAGCGCTCGCTCTCCCGCATTTGATTTTCTGGACGCCTCTTATCGTCGGGATTTTAGTGACGCCGACGATCTGGCAGCAACCCATGTCGTCTTTTGCAAAGTTTCTCTTGGTCCTTTTGGTTGTGAATGGCATCTCACTGGCATTTGACACGCTAGAGGCAGCCAAATGGCTGAGAGCCAGACGAGGGGGGCGTGCCTAGTCTTGTCGCGAGGCCTTCGTTCTGGTTGCTGTTATGATACCGGCAGATTGCTGGGATCAAATTGGCACCATTCCCCTGCGCGTTGGAGTGCCTGACCAAAGCCCTCGGGAGAAAAACGCCCAAAAACAACAGTTTCTTTCTGACTTTCGCGCTCAATCATGACGTCAATGGTGGACTTTGTTGCATCTATTGCCCCTATGAACTCCGAAAGCATGCCATCCGTCATTTCGATGCTATAGCCACCTGGACCATCGTGGGTGAACATTTCATCCCCCAACCAACTGGGTTCGCCGTCAAGCTCTAGTGCGGGGTAGTCGTTGGCACCCCATGGGGCTTCTGTTTCTCCGGGCCATTGGGCATAGTTGTACGAAACGCTGGCATTATGTCCTTGATTGTAGAAGGTCAGGACCAATGCACCTGATGTGTGTTTTGCAGGAAATTGAGTGAAGACATAACAGGCATGTCCAACATGCGCTGCAGCCCAATTGCCGCTTTCGAATGTGGTTGCCGACGCTGCAGTGGCTGCCAGCAGAGATGCTGCAATGTGTGTTTGAAATTTCATGGATACATCACCAGTGGTTCTGAACAAAAGTCGGAATAGTGGGGAGCATCCTTCAAGGCATTGGTAAATTATTCGTGCCGAAATGAAAAAGCCCCTGCATGCCGTCATGCAAGGGCTCCTGAAAGTACGTAAAACTAAGTGTACTTTATTTCGTAAGCGGGCCAATCATCATTATCATCTGGCGGCCTTCCATCTTGGGCATATTCTCAACTTTGCCCAGTTCCTTAATGTCTTCTGCAACGCGTTCCAGAAGCTCACGCCCCAGATTTTGGTGCGCCATTTCACGACCACGGAACCGCAGGGTCACTTTGACCTTATCGCCGTTTTCAAGGAACTTGATCACATTGCGCATTTTGACATCATAGTCGTGTGTGTCAGTGTTCGGACGGAACTTGACCTCTTTGACTTCGATGGTCTTCTGCTTTTTGCGCGCCTCGGATTCGCGCTTTTGCTGTTCATATTTGAACTTGCCAAAATCCATAATTTTGCAAACTGGCGGGTTTGCATTTGGAGAAATCTCAACAAGATCCAGACCAGCCTCTTCGGCCATTGCCATGGCTTTTGCCGGATGCACAACACCAACGTTGTCGCCATCTGCGCCAATCAAGCGGATTTCAGGGGCGCGAATACGTTCGTTTACGCGGGGGCCAGTGTCACGCTGAGGCGGTGCGTTATGAGGTCTGCGGGCTATCGTTTTGTTCCTTCGATGGTGGATATCTTTGGGACCGCAATTTATGCGCGCTTTCGCGCCGTTACAACCGTCGAATCCCGATCCGTGATGTAAATCATCGCCGTTTCCCCCTTGAGAAGAGGCTTTGAAAGGCCGACCTGTCCCTTAGAACCCCTCAGACTCGAGGGACGAAGAGGCAAAACGGGAGTTTATCTGATGAAGAATCTTATTTTGGTAGCGGTGGCTGCTGGTGCAGCCGTTGTCGGTTACGTGCTTTGGGACCAGTCCAAGCAAGAGACACCATTGGCAGATGCCGTGAATGAAGCTGCAGAAGCGGTGGCGGAACAGACTGAGGCTGTTGTAGAGGCCGCGACCGAGACAGCTGAAGCCGCTGCTGATGCAGTTTCCGAAAACGTGACCGAGGCTGCAGAGGCCGTTGCAACGCAGGTTGACGCGGTTCAGGAAGCCGCCGAGGAAATGGCAGCAGAGGCGGTTACCGCAACCGAGAGCGCTGTTGCCGCGACAACAGAGGTTGCTCAAGGGGTGGCGGATACGGTTGCAGCTGAAGTGGAAGATGCGACCACCGCAGCAGCCGAAGCTGCTGAAAGTGCTCTGCAAGCGGGAAACACAGCTGTTGAGGCTACGACCGAAGCCGCTGAAGAGGTCGCTACAGAGGCTACCGGCGCGGCTGAGGCTACATCTGATGCCGCAACTTCAGAAGCGGTTGCGGATTTGTTCACCGCTGACGGATTTGACTTGAACAAAGTCAACGAATTTATCGATGCTTCTGCACTCAATGACCTGCAGAAGACAGCTCTGAAAAGCTCTCTGGAGTCTGCGATGGCCAATCCCGAAACACTCGCGGCGGCGCTAGAGCAAGCTAAATCAGCTTTGGGTCTGTAATCTCACTCAAATCATGAAGACCAAAAAACGCCCTCAAGAAATTGAGGGCGTTTTGCGTTTACCTTAGGTGGCTGAGAGCAAAGACGATCAGTCCAAAAAGGCTTTCTCCACCACGTATTGCGCTGGCTTGCTGTTGGCGCCTTCCTCAAGGCCCGCATCTTCCAGAAGTTCTTTGAGCTCAAGGTTGAAGGCCAGGTTGCCACAGATCATCGCACGATCGCTTTCTGGATTGAGGGGGTCAATCTCCAGATCTTCAAACAACTCTCCGGAGCGGATCAGATCAGTGATCCGGCCCATTTTCGCGCTTTCTTCGCGGGTGGTTGTTGGGTAGTAGCGGATCTTTTTGTGGAAGTCCTCCCCCATCAACTCTGCAAGCATTTCGTCGTTCCGAATGCTTTCAATCAGATCGCGACCATAGGTCAATTCACCAACTTCGCGGCAGGTGTGCGTGATGATGACCTCATCGTAGTCTTCATAGGTTTGAGGCTCTCGGAGCAAAGATGCAAAAGGTGCGAACCCTGTGCCAGTCGCGAAGAACCAGATCCGTTTGCCCGGAATCAGTGCGTCATGTACCAGTGTTCCTACTGGCTTGGGGCGCAGTATGATTTCGTCACCAACTTTGATGTGCTGCAATCTGGATGTCAGTGGACCATCTTGCACCTTGATGGAGTAGAACTCCATTTCATCGTCCCACGCAGGGGATGCGATGGAGTAAGCGCGCAGAAGTGGTTTTTGCTTGCCTGTTTTTGGGTTTACGTCTCCCATCAGGCCAATCATCACAAACTCACCAGAGCGGAAGCGCAAAGTGGAAGGTCGTGTGCAGCGGAAAGAGAAAAGGCGGTCAGTGTAGTGCTTTACTTCCGTAACGGTTTGGGCATCGGGAAGGGCTGGCACTTTTGCAGATTTTTCTTCGGTCACAGGCGTTTGCTCAGTCATATCAAAACAGGCGGGATTGCCACGCCTCCTCATGTATCATCTTTTTAAGGGTTTTGAAGCTATATCAACGATGCGACTTTGACATATCGCAATTCGCATCGTGATTTTGCTATGTGTTTCAGCCACGCATGCGCGCCTGATAGTCGTGAGCTTGCCAGTCAGCGCGGAAATTCCACTCGCTTTCTGGCTGGCGTTGAGCAAGTTCATCGGAGATTTCGATCTCATCAAAACCACAGCGACGCGCCATGGCATATTGATCCGAAATCACATGCCCTTTGGCACGCAAGCGTCCGGTGAAGCCTGCAAGTCGTAGCTGTCGTGCTATGGTAAAGCCACGCCCGTCAGCGAAGCTTGGGAAATCCACCCGTACCATCTGAACGCCGGATAGGCGGTCGATCACGTCTGTTGGATCGGTGTCAGAAGGCACGTCTAAGGCGGCAACGTCATTGGCAGCATCATCTAGCGGCGAAAAGCCGAGGGTCCAGTCATCGGTGCCAAAACCTTCATCAGTGATTAGTACGGTCATGCTGTTTCTCCGCTTCGCACCATTTTGCCGTTCACAAAATGGATGCCACATTCGTCTTTGTCTTGTCCACGCCAGCGCCCTGAGCGTGGATCTTCACCTTCAGCCACTTTGGACGTACAGGGCGCACATCCAATAGATGGATATCCCTTTGCCACCAATGGATGCCGAGGCAGGC
This sequence comes from Shimia marina, assembly GCF_001458175.1. Taxonomy (GTDB): domain Bacteria; phylum Pseudomonadota; class Alphaproteobacteria; order Rhodobacterales; family Rhodobacteraceae; genus Shimia; species Shimia marina. The sequence continues at coordinate 19,086 of NZ_CYPW01000001.1, read as the reverse complement.
GGTTTTCTTCCAAATATGCACGGATATCTTCCGGTGCCCAGTGCGCCAAAGGGTTCACCTTGATGCGCCCTGTGAAGTCTTCGACTTCAAAAAAGTCCAAAGCAGACCGGGTGCCCGACTGAAACCTTTTTCTTCCAGTAATCCAGCCATCGTAGCCGCGCAGGGCTTTTTGTAAAGGCCGCGTTTTGCGCAGCGAACAGCAGGCATCTGTGTCGTGCTGATGCAATGTGCCATGCGGATCTTCTGCGGCTATGGTTGCTTCGCTGGCGCGAATGACTGTTACATTTTGCAAGTGCAGCCGTTCTGCAATCTCTTGCTGATACACCAGCGTCTCGGCAAATAGCATTTCGGTATCAACAAACAGCACTGGTATATTGCGATCAACGATGGCTGCCATATGTAAGAGCACAACCGACTCCGCACCAAAGGACGACACCAAAGCCAGTTTCCCGGCTTGTGGATCCTTAAGGGCGGCCTCCATTACGGAGGTGGCCGAGTGATGCCTGTAGCGCGCGTTGAGTGCCTCTACTTTCGCCGCTAACGGATCCACACGCTCTGACCCCGGGGCTTGCCCGGTGATCAGAGGGGATGTCAGAGGCGTTACACCATCATGCCGCATTTGCCTGAACCTCGGGGTAGAGGTAGGTTTTGAATGGCGCCAAGCCCAGACGGCGATAGGTTTGGAGGAAGGTTTCCTCCTCGCTGTCACGCAGTTCCAGATACCCGTTCACCAAGCGTTCAATTGCGGGGACAATCTCATCATATGCAAAGCCGGGCCCAGCACGTTGGCCAATTGTGGCATCCCATGTTGCATCGCCACCCAAGGTGATCTGGTAGTTCTCAACGCCAGCACGATCCAGTCCGAGAATGCCGATATGGCCCACGTGGTGGTGGCCGCAGGCGTTGATGCACCCTGAAATCTTGATTTGCAGATGGCCGATGTCATGCTCAAGCTTCAATTCCGCAAAGCGCGTGGCAATCTGTTGTGCAACAGGTATAGAGCGCGCCGTGGCAAGCGCACAATAGTCCATGCCGGGGCAGGCGATGATATCACTGATCAAGCCGATGTTCGCGGTGTGTAGCTGAACTTCGCGCAGCGCAGCGTAGATCGCTGGCAGGTCGGACTTGTGAACATGAGGCAGAATAACGTTCTGTTCATGGCTAATACGCAGCTCATCATGGCCGTAGTCACGCGCGATTTGCGCCAAAGTGCGCATTTGCTCTGCAGAGGCGTCGCCGGGGGTGTCTCCGTGCTTTTTGATGGAGACCGTCACAATGGCATAGCCCGGTGCATGATGTTCCGTCAGGTTGGTGTCAACCCAGCTGCGAAACAGTGGGTCGGCATCATAGGCGGCATCAAAGGCCGCTGTCGGTGCGTCGCGGAATGCGGGAGGGGCAAAGTGTTGCTTGATCTCCGCAAACAGGGCTTGATCCACACCTTTGAAGGTCGGGCGCACAGATTTGTAACGCTCTTCAACTTTAGCGCGGAATTCATCGATGCCAGTTTCATGCACGGTGATCTTAATGCGTGCCTTGTATTTGTTGTCACGACGCCCCGTTTGGTTCCAAACCGAGACCGTGGCCTCGATGTAAGGCAGCAGGTCTTCGCGTGGCAGAAAGTCGTTGAGCACTTTGCCAATCATCGGCGTGCGCCCCAAGCCGCCGCCAACGAGAACTTGATAACCGGTTTCTCCTGCCTCATTCTTCACAATGCGAATGGCCAGATCGTGCGCTTTCAACACGGCACGATCCTGCGCACCGGCGCTGACTGCGATTTTGAATTTACGCCCCATGAACTGGAATTCTGGGTGATCGGTGGACCACTGCCGGATCAATTCAGCCACTGGGCGCGGATCTTCAACTTCATCTGCTGCAGCGCCGGAGAAGTGATCGGCGGTCACGTTGCGGATGGTGTTTCCGGAGGTTTGAATGGCATGCATGCCGACTTTTTCAAGCGCGTCCAGCATGTCAGGGACATCTTTGAGCTTTGGCCAGTTGTATTGAATATTCTGACGTGTGGTGAAATGCCCATAACCTTTGTCCCACTTTTCTGCGAGTAGGGCGAGCGTATCCATCTGGTCGGAACTTAATGTGCCGTATGGAATGGCGACACGCAGCATATATGCGTGCAGTTGCAGATACAGCCCGTTCATCAAGCGTAGAGGCTTGAATTCATCTTCCGTCAGATTGCCAGCGATGCGGCGTTCTACCTGTGCTCGGAATTGACGATTGCGCTCAGCCAAAAAGGCTTTGTCAAATTCGTTATACTGATACATGGGTGGGACCTTTTCTTTCTGCTGAAAGGACGACCGATTAAACGGTCTGACCATCCTGCGGCTGTGTCTCTGCCTGTTTTCCGTGGAAATAGTTTGACGGCCCAGTGCGGCGGAACTCTTCGCGGAAGTGCGTTGGTTCTGGGCCATTGTCTCCAGCGACGGCATCAGCGAGGTACGCGCCGACAACATAGTCGACTTGCTGTTGTGCCTCGATCAGGCGCAACTGCGCATGTGCTTCGTCTGTCAGCAGTTCAGCGCAAGCCATATCGCGAGTCCAAGTGTCTGTTGTAGTGAAGTAAATCACGTCGCCCTCTAGGAGGGCGTTGGCGGTGATGACTTTGGGTGTGAATGCGCGGGGCATTTGGCCGACTCCGGTGTTTGACTTTGAATGGAATATAGGAAATATTCCCGCCAATCCGCCAGATGCGGGGGAAAATAGAAACATGCGTTTTGGCGTTGCGCGGGGAGTGCGCCAAAGTTCCACAAAAAGCGAGGGAATTGGGATGGCGTTGCGTATCGACGATATGGATAAGAAAATTCTCGGCGAGCTGCAACGGGATGCTGCGCAGTCTTTGGACGAAATTGCCAAACGTGTGGGCTCTTCCAAGACACCGGTTTGGAATCGCATCCGTAAACTCAAAGAAGCTGGTGTGATCCGCCAGCAAACAGTGCTTCTTGACGCAGAAGCCCTTGGTTTTGATGCCTGTTTTTTTGTTCTGATCCGCACCAGCGAACATGAGGCGGATTGGCAGGCCAAGTTCCTGAAGGCGCTGCGAGAGCGCCCTGAAGTGCTCGAAGCGCATCGTTTGGCGGGCGACATAGACTATATCCTGAAAGTTCAGGTTCAAAACGCGCGCGCCTACGACAGCTTCTATCAAGCTTTGATTTCGGAAGTGAAAGTGCACAACGTTACAGCCTTGCTTTCTATGGAAGAAATCAAGTCAACCAGCATGTTACCGCTCTGAGCGTTAACGTGCCCAGCCACGGCTGGGACGCGTGGGGTATTGCATCTGTATCACGTCGGTATTCTAGGGGTACTGGGGAGGTGCAAGCGACAGGCGACTTTCGTTAACGCTCGCTTATATCGTTGGACTTAGAGGTGCCGTCAGAATCCCAAACAAAGACGGACACCCCATGTTGACCACTTTCAATAACGCCAAGATCGCCTACAAGATCGGGGCCGCTTTCATGCTGGTTTTGGCTGCTTTTAGTGTGTTTGCCTATTTTTCAATGCGTTCTTTGGCAACGATCGAGCATGGCACAGATGAGATCTACAACAACTATTTCGCAAGTGCCTTGAATCTCACAAGTGCAGAGGCTGCCCTTGCTGCTCTCTTCATTTCACAGAAATCACACATAATTGCTCCCGACGACAATGCAATGCTGCAAGCTGAAGCCGAAGTTGCGGATGCGGTGGCGCGGTTTGATGCCAGAATGGCGGCTTTCCAAAACACTTTGGATGCGGGGCTTGAGACGGAGACCTTCAACAGCCTGATGGCACGGGTGGCAAAGCTTCTTGAGTTGAACGAGCAAATCATCGCGCTTAGTCGCAACAATAATGATGTTCGTGCTGCCAATATCAGTGCGCAGGAGTTTGCGCCGCTCTACGCCGAGATTGTTCAAATGAGTGAGACCATGTTGCAAACAAATGTGGATGGGGCACAGGAGTACTATGACCGCACCTTGAACACATACAATCTCATCATGACCAGTTTTGTGATTGCGATCGCAGTTTTCCTTGGTTTCAGTTTGTTGGTTGGCGGTGTCGTGGCCCGGTCTGTTGCACGCCCCCTGAACAGTTTGAATCATGTGTTGCGCCGGATGGTGGAGGGAGATGCTGCCATTGATCAGACGCTGGTCTCGCGAAAGGATGAGATTGGAGATTTGTCGCAATCTGTTGTCGCTCTGAAAGCGGCAATTGAAGAGCGGGCGCGGGATGCGGCTTCAGAGAGAGAAGTCGCCGCGCGTGAGGCCTCGCATGTTGTGACACAGCTGAGCGCGAGCATTGGCTTGTTGGCTGATGGAGAGCTGGCGGCTGAGATTTCAGATCCTTTTGCAGATCAGTATGAAGCGCTGCGCGGTGATTTCAATGCGCTTGTTGAGCGCCTTTCAGGCACCATTGAGGCGGTTGTTGAGGTAGCCAGTTCGATACAACAGGGATCAGGCGAGATCACGCAGGCTTCCTTTGAGTTGTCAAAGCGGACTGAGAGTCAGGCGGCAACACTTGAAGAAACCGCAGCTGCCATGGATGAGTTGACAACAAGCGTGTCATCCTCGGCCGCAGGTGCCAAAGGGGTTTCCTCAACAATGGAGACTGCGCGTGGGCAAGCTGAAACGACAAGTAAGACCGTTGATGATGCTGTGCGGGCCATGACGGAGATTGAACACAGCTCTGGGCAAATTTCGCAAATCATTGGTGTGATTGATGATATTGCGTTTCAGACCAATTTGCTTGCGTTGAATGCCGGGGTAGAAGCGGCACGTGCAGGTGATGCGGGGCGCGGCTTTGCCGTTGTGGCCTCCGAGGTGCGCGCGTTGGCGCAACGTTCGTCTGAATCGGCGGCTGAAATCAAAACGCTCGTAGCTGAAAGCTTTCAGCAGGTGGAGCGTGGTGTCGATCTGGTTGGGAAAACGGGTGTTGCGATTTCCGATATCGTTGAGCAGGTCAATCAGGTGTCCATGTTGATCAGGGATATCAGTGAGGGAACAGCAGAGCAGGCGCGCGGCTTGGCAGAGATCAATTCCGGCACGGCACAGTTGGATCAAGTGACCCAAAGCAACGCCGCGATGGTGGAGGAAGCCACCGCCGCAAGCCAAACTCTGGACAATGATGCGCGCCGATTGGCGCAGCTTGTCGCCTTCTTCAATGTGAATAGGCGCATGTCCGGGCTCGAACAGAAAAGAGCCGCTTAGAGCTGGCAATAGCCATCGAAGAAGCGCCTGTTCTCTGGATGGGCGTTTCGCTTAGATGGCGCTCATTCCTACACGTCTTTCTTCAAAGCGTTGCTCAGAAGCGCGATCATCAGTGCGAGGCCCGCCAGAACAGCGAAGGACACGCGCAGAGAGGTGGCGCTGGCAATGAAGCCAATCAACGGAGGGCCCAGCAGCATTCCGCCATAGCCAAATGTGGCGGTGCCGGCCAGCGCCTTGCCGGGGCTTTCGTTCGGGTCGTTCGCAGCGCGGCTGAACGCGAGCGGAAAGATCAATGCGTAGCCAAGCCCCATGAGCACAAAACCAGTCAGCATCATGGGGGGCGTAGGAAATATGACGGTGAGTATTGCGCCGAAGGCCGCTGTGAGGCCGCTTATGCGTGCGGCATGTTGTGGGGATACCACGCGCGTGACCATATCGCCCAACAGGCGCATGACAACCATTGTGGCAGAGAAGACCGCATAGCCCATTGCCGCCCAGTTTTCAGGTGCGCCGCCAATATCGACGAGATAGACCGCACTCCAATCTGCAATTGCACCTTCGCCCATGGAGGCTCCCAGAGCCAATAAGCCTACCAGCACCAATTGACCTTTGGGTATAGAGAATATGGGACCTCCGCTAGCGCGATTGAGAGGAGATGCCCAGGCGATATTGCCCAGAGCAAAGAGCAGGGCCGACAGCGGCAAGCCAATCACCGTAAAATGTATCTCAGGTGAGGCATTCAGGCTGATGGCGGCGAAGCCAGTGGCAGCGCCAAGTCCGGCCCCAAGGCTCCACATGGCGTGGTAGGATGACATTTGTGGACGTTTGGCCCAGCGTTCAACTTCCGCTGCCCAAGCATTCATTGTCACATCCATGCCGCCGTGAATGGCCCCAAACAGGAAGAGAGCCAAGGCCAAAGTCACCACATTCGGAGCCAGAGCAAGCGCCAAAAGGGCGGCGATTTTGATAAAGGCAAACGTCTTGGTGACGCGCGCAGCGCCATAGTGATCCGCCAGACGCCCCGCCAGAGGAAAGGCACAGATGGCACCGCCTGCGAGCAGAAGCAGCAACCCGCCAAGCTCTGCATGGCTGAGCGTATGGCTGGCTTTGAAAGCGGGAATGCGGCTGGCCCAGAGGCCAAAGAGCGCGCCATTGAGGGCAAACATTGCAGAGATGGCCACCCACGCGCGGCGGCGGGACAGGCCGGCAGGAGCGGGTAGGGAGGGGCTCATCGGAAGTTTTCTGGCTTCAGGCTGTATTTGGCGAGTTTGTCGTACATGGTTTTGCGCGGGAGCTTGAGCGTTTCGGCAGCGGCAGCTGCCCGGCCCTGATGTTTGCGCAAAGCTTCGGCCAACAAAGAGCGTTCTATTTGCGCCATCTGTTCTGTAAGTCCAAGGCCACTGTCGGGAGACTCTTCGCCCGGCAGACCTAATGTGAAGCGCATGGCGGCGCTCATCAAGGCGCGGGCATTGCCGGGCCAATCCTGTGCCATCAGTTGTGAGATCACTTCAGGGGTGATGTCAGGGGCCTCTACACCGGCCTGTTCGGCGGCCTGTGCCACATAGTGGCGAAAGAGGACAGGGATGTCTTCGGGGCGGTCTGCGAGGGCAGGAATGCGCACCTGCAGGGCTTCGAGGCGATAGTACAGATCGGCATGGAGCGCTCCGGATTGCACGGCGTCTTCCAATGCGGCGGCGCTGCCGAAGATCAGGCGGGGGTGGTCGCGGGTTTCCAGCAGCGTCAGCAAGGCAAATTGAGTTTGCATGGGCATGAGATGGACATCATCGAGAAACAGGCTGCCGCCCTTGGCGTTTTCGACCGCAGCGGACAGATCGCTTGGGGAGAGATCCGCGGCAGTGTGTTTGCCAAACGGGCCCTCTGGGTGGGTGCCGCACAGGTGAATGACTTCGGCGACCTTGGAAATACCTGCACCGGGTGGGCCAGAGACAAGGGTTTCGGCATGGATGCGGGCCACCGAGCGCACCTTGCGACGCAGGGCGTCCGCCTGGGCAGAAATGCCGTAAAGCAGGCGGGCGGCGGCGTCGCCGGTTTCAAGCTGAGCTTTGAGTTGCCGATTTTCCAGCGCCATGGCGCGGGCTTTCTGAGCGCGGGCAATCACGGCAACCAGTTCGGTGGGCGCACAGGGTTTTTCAAGGAAGCCGAAAGCACCAAGGGTCATGGCACGCACCGCCATGGGGATATCGCCTTCACCGGTAAGTAGGATCACGGGCAGTTCGGCGTCGATGTCGCGGGTGTAGGACAGCAGATGAAAGCCGTCGCGCCCTGGCATCCGCATATCCGAAAGGATCACCCCGGTGAAGGTTTGCGTGATGTGGTCCTTGGCCTCAACGAAAGATCCGGTGGCGATCACGGGAAAGTCTTCAAGCTCGAGGGTCTGGCTCAAGGCTTCGCGCACGATTGGGTCGTCATCAACCACAAGCACTGGGGAGGTCATGCGACGTTTTCCTCTTTCCAATAATTCAATTCCACGGTGAAGAGGGCACCGTTGCCCGCCGCATTGGCCCCGCGAATGTTGCCGCCAAAGCTTTGCACCAATCCGTAGCTGATGGACAGGCCCAAGCCCATGCCTTCCGCTACGCCCTTGGACTTTGTGGAGTAAAACGGATCAAATACCTTCTCAGGATCTTCCAAACCGGGGCCGATATCGCGCACGGTGACACCCAGTTTTCTGCCGTTGTTGATGACAATGTGGATCAGCCGGTTGTCCTGTTCCAACATGGCATCAATGGCGTTGTTGATCAGGTTCACAAAAACCTGCGTCAGACGCACCTCTCCGCCTTCGGCAAAGACCGGGCCGAAGGTATCGGGCTGCCAATCCAATGTGACGGCGTGTTCTTTCAGGCGGGGTTCGGTCAGTTCGACCGCCTGAGAAATGACAGCGACAAGATCGACCCGGCCCATGGGTTCGCTTTCATTGCGCGCGAAGGCCCGCAAATTCTTGATGATGCGGGCCATCCGGGTTGCCATTTGCGAAATGCGGGTGAGGTTGTCCGCTGCCTTGGTGGTATTGTCCCGCTCAAGAAAACGCGTGCCGTTTTCGGCAAATGTCTGAATGGCCTGCAAAGGCTGGTTGAGTTCGTGGCTGATGCCGGCACTCATCTGGCCCAAGGCGGACAGCTTGCCGGCCTGCACGAGATCTGACTGTGCTTGCTTGAGTGCGGCTTCGGCCTCTTCGCGCTCTGTGATTTCCCGACGCAGCGCTTCGTTCGTGGCGCTGAGGGCTTGTGTGCGCAGGGTCACACGCTGTTCCAACTCGGCATTGGCTTGCGTCAAAACGCGGCGACGCTCCAGTACTTGCAAGAGGATCAGGCCAAAGATCATGAATATTGCTGCAATGGTACCAGCTTGCAGCCCCGCAATGCGCCGCGCAAGGCTGATGTCCACGATGGCCTCGGCCACCATATCAATCACAGGCAGATCCTTGACGATGTGCAAGCCTTGTTCGGGGATGTAAGGCCCCCAGTCCAATTCCCAGATTTCGTGACCCGCGCGCATATATGATTGAACGGGGGGGGCGGTGCCACTGGGGGGGATCAGGCCGGAAGAAGTGGGGTTGCGTTTCCAAAACACCAGTTCCGAGCGGTTTGAGATAAAGACCTCGTTGAGATCGTCGACAAAAAACACTGTAGGGCCGTCACCACGCCAGTTTCCTTCCACATCTTCCACATCCAGAACCACAGTCAGCACCGCGCTTACCGTGCCTTCGGAGGAAAAGCTTGGGACCGAGTAGTAAAATGCGCGCCGCCCAAATCGCGCATCCACTTCGTGGTGCGCGCCAAGTGCGCCTTGCAGTGCCCGCTTGAAGTATGGCGTTTGCTCAAGTGCGTCAGGAGGGGCGACATCTTCCTGTGCTGTCGCCAAGATGGTGCCATCCGCGCGGGCATATATGATATCGAGCGCGGCGGTTTTATCGGCGGCATCAAGCAGCAGCGGGTGGCCGCGCTGCGCGCTGGTGATCGCTGGATTTCGGGTGAGGGAAAGTAGCGTTGGATGCTCTGCCATAAGCACCGCAAGCTCTTGATAACGTTTGAGTTGTGCGGTCAGGCTATCCGCACCCAGTGCAAGATCAGCTTCGCCTCGGCGGGCCAGTTGATCAAGCGCCTGACCATACCCATAGCGCCAGACGCCGCTGGTTACGGCAAAAAGTACACAGGCAAATACGATCAGAATCGAGGCGCGATGGCGGATCCAAGTGCTCATGTGGTGACCCTAGACGCTTTCCGATCTGGCTGCGAGTCATGCGAATGCCTAATCCAAGCGTCAAGACCCTCAATCTCTTGGAGGATTGATTGATATGTGAAATTCTTTTGCGGGGCCTCTTGCTCCAATCTGAACAATCGTTCAGTCTGCGGGGATGCCTGAACAGGAGTGTTGATATGCCAATCAGAAATCGTTTTGCGGAGTTGCAGGGAGAAATCACTGGCTGGCGGCGACATCTGCACGCCCATCCTGAATTGATGTTTGACGTGCATGAGACGGCTGAATTCGTACAAGCACGGCTTAAAGAATTTGGTGTGGATGAGATCACGCCGGGTATTGGTCGCACCGGTGTTGTGGCCGTGATCAAAGGGCAAAGTGACACGCAGGGGCGCGTTGTCGGTCTGCGGGCAGATATGGATGCGTTGCCAATCCATGAGGCCACAGGGGTGGACTACGCCTCTGAAGTTGAAGGCAAGATGCATGCCTGTGGGCATGACGGGCATACGGCGATGTTGCTTGGCGCCGCGAAATACCTAGCGGAAACACGTAATTTCGACGGGACTGCTGTTTTGATCTTTCAGCCAGCCGAAGAAGGCGGCGGTGGCGGCAAAGAGATGTGTGATGACGGCATGATGGATCGTTGGAACATTCAGGAAGTATATGGGCTTCACAATGCGCCGGGCATGCCAGTTGGACAGTTTGCCATTCGATCGGGCGCGCTTATGGCATCGGCAGATGAGTTTGAGATCAAGGTGACCGGCAAAGGCGGTCATGCGGCAGAACCAGCCGAAGCCGTGGACACAACCCTTGTGGCGGCGCAGATTTTGATTGCACTTCAAAGCGTTGTGTCACGCAATGTGAAGCCAATTGACCGCGTTGTGTTGACTGTTGGGACACTTGAAACAGACAGCAATGCGTCCAATGTGATTGCGCATACCGTGCGCATGCAAGGCACAGTTCGTACTTTGGACAGCCAGAACCGCGCATTGGTCGAACAGCGCATACGCGATATTGCAACTCATACCGCGCTGGCATTTGGGGCCACTGCGGAAGTGATCTGGGAAGATGGATATCCGGTCACCGTGAACCATGAGGCGGAAACGGCCCATGCGGTCGAAGCGGCCAATTCGGTTGCTGGGGAGGGAAATGTTGATCCGAATGTAGACCCCATCATGCCTGCCGAGGACTTTTCCTTCATGCTGGAAGCGCGGCCCGGAGCTTATATATTTTTGGGCAATGGGGAAAGCGCGCAATGTCATCACCCCGCTTATAACTTCAATGACGAAGCTATCCCGTTTGGCTGTAGCTGGTTTGCAGAACTGATTGAGCGGCGCATGCCGGCATCCAGCTGAACAGGCGAGCAAGGGGAGAGATCACAGATGCCAGTCAAAAACAGATTTGCAGAGCTTCACGCCGAAATCACGGGCTGGCGGCAGGACATCCATGCGCATCCAGAAATTCTCTATGAGACACATCGCACCTCTGCTTTCGTGGCGGAAAAGCTGACCGAGTTTGGTTGCGATGAAGTGGTGACGGGTATTGGGCGCACTGGCGTGGTTGGAGTGATTAAAGGAAAAACAGATCGTTTGGGAAAAGTGGTCGGGCTGCGCGCGGATATGGATGCCCTCCCGATGCAGGAGCAGACCGGGATCGCCTATGCATCAAAGGTAGACGGAGCGATGCATGCTTGTGGTCACGATGGACACACGGCCATGCTTTTGGGCGCGGCGAAGTACCTTGCGGAGACGCGCAATTTCGACGGCTGTGTGGCGGTAATCTTTCAGCCTGCCGAGGAGGGCGGCAATGGCGCTTTGGCCATGGTGCAAGATGGCATGATGGAGCGCTGGAACATTCAGGAAGTTTACGGGATGCACAACAGCCCGGGCCTGCCTGTCGGGACCTTCGCGCTGCGCAAAGGGCCACTGTTGGCTGCGGTTGATTTCTTTACGATTGAGATTGTCGGGCGCGGTGGTCATGCGGCGCAGCCTCAGCAGACGGTTGATCCGACACTCATGGGAACGCAGCTGCATTTGGCTTTGCAATCGATTGTGAGCCGGAATGTGGATCCGACAGAGCGGGCTGTGGTGTCTGTGACATCGTTTCAAACAGGGGCGGATGTTTACAATGTGATCCCGCATACAGCGACATTGAAGGGGACTGTGCGTACGTTTGATCCCAAGGTGCAGGATATGATAGAGGCGCGGATGCAAGCTGTCGCCCAGGGTATTGCGGCCACGCATGGCGGAGAGGTGAGACTTGACTATCAACGTATCACCCCTGCAACTATTAATTCAGACGCGCAGGCCAGCTTTGCCGAGGAGGTGGCAAAGGCGGTTGCCGGAGGCTGCGAAGAAGCGCCTTTGGTGATGGGCGGAGAAGACTTCTCCTATATGCTTCAGGCCCGTCCGGGGGCTTTCATCATGGTGGGGAACGGCGATAGCGCAGCGTTGCACCATCCGGAATATGACTTCAACGACGATGCTATCCCTTATGGGAGCAGTTTTCTGTCAGAACTAATCGAACGCCGCATGCCGGCGGCGTGAGCACGGACTTTAGAGCGAGGACACGATATGCCAACCAAAAACCGTTTTGCAGAATTGCACGATGAAATCGCCGCATGGCGGAGGGATCTCCACGAGAATCCAGAAATTCTGTTTGAAACCCATAGGACCAGCGGCATCGTGGCTGAAAAACTTCAGGAGTTTGGACTGGATGAGGTGGTGACCGGCATTGGTCGCACTGGGGTTGTCGGCGTGATCAAAGGGAAAGCGACCGGCTCAGGTAAGGTGATTGGGCTGCGCGCGGATATGGATGCTTTGCCAATTCATGAGCAGACCGGACTGGACTATGCGTCAAAGACACCGGGCGCGATGCATGCCTGCGGCCATGATGGCCATACAGCGATGCTTTTGGGCGCGGCAAAATATCTGGCAGAGACGCGGAATTTCGACGGCACCGTGGTGGTGATCTTTCAGCCTGCGGAAGAAGGTGGCGGTGGTGGCCGCGAGATGTGCGAAGACGGGCTGATGGATCGCTGGGGCATTCAGGAAGTCTACGGTATGCACAACTGGCCGGGCATGCCGCTGGGCAGCTTTGCCATCCGTCCGGGTGCGTTTTTTGCTGCGACCGATCAGTTTGATATTACTTTTGAGGGCCGGGGAGGCCATGCCGCCAAGCCGCATGACACGGTGGACACAACCGTGATGGCGGCGCAGGCGGTTCTGGCGCTGCAGACCATTGCCAGCCGGAATGCGGATCCGATTGATCAGGTTGTGGTCTCTGTCACCAGCTTTGAGACTTCTTCGAAAGCCTTCAATGTGATCCCTCAGAAGGTACAGATCAAAGGCACCGTGCGTACAATGTCCAAGGAAATGCGGGATCTCGCTGAGACCCGTATCAAAGAAATCTGTGCGGGCATCGGTGCGACCTTCGGGGGGACCGCAGATGTCACCTATTATCGGGGATATCCGGTGATGGTGAATGCGGAGGCCCAGACCGAGTTTGCTGCCGACGTGGCCAAATCCATTTCCGGACAATGTGAGGAAGCGCCTTTGGTGATGGGGGGAGAGGACTTTGCCTTCTTGGCTGAAGAGCGTCCAGGGGCCTATATTCTGGTTGGAAACGGCGAAGATGGCGCCATGGTCCACCACCCGGAATATAACTTTAACGACGAAGCTATTCCTGCGGGATGTAGCTGGTGGGCAGAAGTGGTTGAAAAACGGATGCCAGCACTTTAAATAAAAATGTGTAGGCCGCGCAAAAGGCGCGGCCGATACTCTGGAAACGTAGGGTCAGGAGGCCAAGCGATGTTCCAGATGGGTCGACAAGGCTTGCAGAAGGTGAGTCTTGTTGATCGGCTTTGACAGAAAGAAATCCATTCCAGCATCAAGGCAGGTCTGCTTATCGCTTTCAAAGGCATTTGCGGTGAGCGCAATGATCGGTGGTTGATTGATGGAGAGGCTGCGGATGATGCGTGTGGCGGTGACGCCATCTAGCTCTGGCATGGACATATCCATTAGAACAACGTCCGGGGCGTGCCGTCGACAGTGCTCAACGGCGCCGAGACCATTTTCCACTTCAATCAGTTCCAAGTCAAACTCCGCCAAAAACTTGCGGATCAGCAGGCGGTTGGTTTTGTTGTCTTCTGCGAGGAGGATGCGCGCGCCTTCAAGATTGGCAGGTACAAAATCAAGTGCGTCATCTACGATCGGTGCCTTGCTTTGCACTGGCGATGTGGCAATGGACACAGAGAAACAGGCCCCATCGTGATACTCGGAGCAAAGGGTGATGTCGCCGCCCATATGTCGCGCCAACATTGTCGAAATTGTCAGGCCCAGCCCTGTACCGCCAAACGCCCGCGTGGTTGCTGCATCGGCCTGTGAAAAGCGGTCAAAGATGTGTTTGGCCTGCTCTTTAGAGATGCCGATGCCGGTGTCTGAGACCTTGACCTGAATGCCATTGGGGATGTTGTGGTCGCACTGCACATTGACGTGTACGCTCCCTTCGGAGGTAAATTTGATGGCGTTGCCAATCAAGTTCATCAGAATTTGCCGCAAACGCCCGTCATCTGCGCGCACCTCAGATGGTAGATCTGTGGCATATTCGACGGTAAATTCGATACCCTTCTTCTCCGCCTTGTGCCGTAACAGATTGACCACGCCGTCGATGCACCGCTTAAGATCAAAATCCACCTCTGAAAGGTCGAATTTTCCAGCCTCCAGGCGAGAGAGGTCCAAGATATCGTTGATGATTTTAAGGAGGGCATGCCCAGAATCGCGAATGGTTTCTAAGCCCTGAGTATCTTCATCGTTCAGATCGGATTCGGAGAGTAGCTCTGACATTCCGATGATGGCATTCATCGGTGTGCGAATTTCGTGGCTCATATTTGCCAGAAATTCTGTTTTGGCTTTGTCGGCTTGTTCCGCAGCCCGTTTGGCATCTGCCAATTCTGCTTCGTATTTTTTGGTTTCAGTAATCTCCCGCTCAATACCGATACTCATGACTACATTGCCGGTCTCATCTTTGACAGGGAATAGGTTGGTATCCACCCAGATATCCTTGCCGAACTTCGTGCGATTGAGAATTTCTGTGTGAAAGCGCTGTCCGGCTTCCTGATGATGACGAATTGATTGGATGGTGTAGGGATCTGTGTCTGGTGAATTCAGCAGTTTTCCTACTGAGTTGCCTTGGGCTTCCTCCAGCGTATAGCCCGTCATGCGGGTGAACCCATCGTTGGCCCAAATGATTTCACCGTTTGGATCGGACAGAACAATGCTGTCAGAGGCGTGCTTGGCAACGAGAGACAGGCGCTCGAGCTCTTCTTCGCGACTGAGCAAGGCTTCGATGATTTTGCTCCGACTGTCCGATAGCCGCGCGACGGAGACGATGGGCAGTAGGATGAACACCAGCGCAGCCAGAAAGAAGAGTCGATTTCCCCAAGGATTAGCTGCTCCAGTGACCCAGCCTTCTTTGGGCCGCGCGGCGAGCTGCCAACTGCCATTTGGCAGTTTGATGTCCAGAAGGATTGGATTGTCCTCCAGCACTTCGGGATTGCCGAAGAATAGGGGACCATCGGCCCCTGTGCTGTCAGTTCCACGCAGGGCAATGTCCAGCGAAAGATCGTCGTTTAGCAGGCCTGCTTCAGCATAGAGTTTGTCCGCATCGATTACTGCGGACACAATTCCCCAGAAGCGCTTAACGCCTGACCGTTGATCAAAAACGGGGAACCGTCCCAAGAAACCTGTGCCGCCCTGAACAAGTTCAACAGGTCCAGCAAGGAGCATCTTGCCTTCATCGCGGACGCGGAAAGCTGCGGCGCGTTGTGTTTCACTTGTATTGAGGTCAAAGCCGAGAACGCTGCGGTTCTTTTCGTATGGGTAGACAAGGGATACGACGAGCCCGGGAGAGGCTGCAATGTTGATGAACTCCTCATGGCCGCCTGTGACCAGCTCTCCAAGGGCACTATATTCTTCTTGTGTGATATCGAGATTGCCAGAGATGGAGGCCACCATGCCCTGTATCAGCTGAAGTTCAGCATTGACATATCCTTCGACCTCGGCACGCAAGCGGCTTGTTTCGCTGCCGGCTATGGCACGCTGTTTTTGGATGGCGATCGTGTCGTTCTGTTTTTCGGCATAAATCGCAAAAGCGAAGACCACCACGAAGGCGATGATCGACGGCACATAAGTGCGCTTTCCCAGCGCGCGCGTTGCAGAAAGCAGCGTGTGTCTAATGCGCATGAAATGGTCCTCAGCGGGCCTCTGCCCAATTCAATTGGCTAACTGTTACACATTTATCTTCCTCAGAGGTTAACGAACAAAGTCCTTTTTTAGAGGATTTCTTTTTGGAGTGTTCAGAGAGCGGTTTTGATGCTCCGCTGAAGACGCGTGATGGCGTAATGCAGCGAAAGGACAGGAGTTTTTCTGGAAATCTCGATTTAATTCATAAGTTTAGTAAGTGTGTCCGCAAGTACTTCCACCGTTTTGAGATGGTGTTCCTGGGCGACATTTTGCAGTCAAGAGTTAACGCTTTACGGGTGTCTGTCCGTGATTCGGCAATGTTCGGTGGGGGTAAATCCGTAAATGGACACGCACTAGGGGCAACCGCTTGATGGTGGCACGTCTGGCCGCTCTGTGCGACATAGGTGCGAACACAAAGAGCGCGGCAATCGAAGTAAAGGGCCTGAGTTTGACAAGAGAGAGCGGTACTTTAGGGTGGCAGCTCAGGACATACCTGATGCTACGGTCGGTATTGCAGCCAGTGATGCGCCGCGTGACCGCAAAGCGTGTGCGTTCAGGCAAAGATGACCCCGCCCGGAGCGGCGAGAAGCTTGGTGTTTACAATATCCCTCGGCCTGCAGGGGCTGTCGTTTGGGTGCATGCTGTGGGCCTCGGCGAAGTGTTGGCTTTGAGGCCTTTGCTGGTTGAGATCGGGCGTCAGGCGCCCAACGTGCATTTTTTGGTGACTTCCACGGCCCGCAGTTCGGCCCAAGTCATGGGGCGCAATCTTCCAGCGAATACCACACATCAGTTTTTACCACTGGACGGGCCGCGGTTTGTGCGCGGCTTTCTGGATCACTGGCGGCCTGATCTCTCTATTTGGTCCGAACAGGACATTTGGCCGGGTATCGTCATTGATGTGAAAAGGCGCGGTATCCCTTTAGCCTATATAAACGCACGCATCTCACAAAGCGGGTATGAAAAGCGTGCAAAGTTTCGCACGGGCTTTGCCGCCCTTATGGGGCATTTTGATCGCGTTTATGCACAGGACGATCATAGTGTGTCGCGGCTGAAGGCGCTGGGCGCTGCACGTGTCGACAAAATGGGCTCGCTGAAGCCTGCTGCGGAACCATTGGCTGTGGACCACGAGGCGCTAGCTGCATGGCAGGTCGTGAAGGCGGGGCGCCGGATTTGGGTGGCGGCCTCGACACACGACGGTGACGAAGAGATCGTGCTCAAGGCACATCGGCAGATTTTAACGAGTGATCCCGCGGCTCTTCTGATCCTCGTCCCCAGAGATCTTGATCGTGCTGCAGACATCAACCAGCTTGCCACATCCTATGGACTGCGCACGGCCTTGCGCAGTCAGTCGTCCTCCTGTGCACCTGAGACATCGCTCTACATTGCGGATAGCTTTGGGGAACTTGGCTTGTGGTATCGCCTTGCTTCGCACGCATTTGTAGGAGGCTCCTTTGCCAATATCGGCGGGCATAACCCTTGGGAGCCAATCTGTTTGGGGTGTCCGGTTCTGCATGGTCCGAACACGCAGAATTTTGTGCGCGATTATGCAGATTTAAACGCCGCTGGGATTGCCTTGCCGATTGCCGCTGGTCCTGCTGCAGCGTTCCATCTTGCCCAAGCCGTACTGACGCAGGACGTTGCGAGTGTTGCGCAAGCAGCTGCTGTGCTGACGGAGCAGGCGCGCGCTGGTCTCGTTCCTTTGGCACAGGACCTTCTTTCTATGTTGGGAGGGCGCACATGATCCTTTTTGTTTTCAATATATTCTATCGTGTGCTCTGGCTTTTGGCGCTCCCGCTTGTGATGCTCTACCTTTGGAAGCGCGGTCGCAAAGACCCGCGCTACCTCTACAGAATGAAGGAGCGGCTCGGGTTCTACGAACAGGCTTTGCCGCAACACCCACTGTGGGTGCATGCGGTAAGTCTTGGGGAGGTGCGGTCTGCTCTGGGATTGATCCGATTGGCGTTGGCACGGGGGGAGAAAATTGTCATTTCCTGTTTTACACCAGCAGGACGAGAGGAAGCAGAGCGCCAGTTTGCAGACGAGATTGTTGCGGGCGATCTCGCCGTGATTTGGGTGCCTCTGGACATGCATTGGTGTCTGCATCGGTTTTTTCGTGCCTGCCGCCCGCGTTTTGGACTGACGCTTGAGGTAGAGATCTGGCCTGCGATGATCGCAAGTGCACGCCGCGCGAAGGTGCCGCTTTATCTGTGCAACTCGCAATATACGTCAGGGGCCTACGCCAAGGACAGTCGGGGCCTGCGCGTGCGCCAGCGTGTGATTGCAAGCGTGGCCGGGGCCTTTGTGAAGTCGGACATTCAACGGCAGCGTTTTGCCTCTGTTGGGGTGAAAAACATCACGGTCACCGGGGAGTTGCGGTTTGATCAGCCGATTCCGGAGGCTTTGCTGGATGCGGCGGCGCAGGTCCGCCCGCAGCTCATCGCGGATGGCCGTCAGGTGATCACCATTGCGTCAGGCGTTGCGGGGGAAGAAGAGATCTTCCGCGATATGATCCTGTCGCTGCATGCGGCGGCGGCCAAAGACAGCATGCCTGCGCCGCTCTTTGTCTATGTGCCGCGCGCACCAGAGCGCTTTGGGGCGGTTGGCCAGATGTTGCAAAGCGCTGGGCTCTCTGTTTGCGCGCGCAGTCAGGTGGCTGAAGCGGGTACAGCGGGGCTGGTTGCGCTTGGAGAGGCTTTGGCGGATATGCCGGATGTCCTGCTGGGCGACAGCTTTGGGGAAATGTATTTCTATCTCGGCTTGGCCGATCAGGTTATTGTAGGGGGCGGCTTCACCCCGGCGGGCGCACATAACATTATTGAGCCTCTGGCCGTTGGCAAACCTCCGATCACCGGTCCGCAAACCTGGCCAATCGAGTTTCCCTTTGTGGAGGCGGAAGCGGCCGGTGTGGCCAAAAGCTTTGACACACCGGAAGCGATGGCGGCCGTCCTCTGGCCCCCAAGAGAGGCCCCGCTCAAAGAGGCCGCAATATTCATGGCCGAACATCGCGGTGCCAGTGCGCGTACATTGGAGGCGATGGACCAAGTCCTGATGTCACAGAACGGCAAGTCGGACGGAACATAGAAAAGGGGCGCGTCATGCGCCCTTTTCATGCTTTGGGTAAGTCGAGCCGGCGGGTGTGTTGGTTTGATAAGGCAGGGGCGAGAAACGCAGGCGATTTCAGCTTCGGGAAAGTCCTGTTTTCAGCAGGTCGGGCTGCTGCTTCAATTTTCCGACCTCTCCAAACCCTTAAAAACAGAGCTTTTGCGAAAAAAACATGCAGCAGGGCAGTTTTTTTCATTTTCCTGTCAAAAAGCGCTTGCGACTCATCCGCACCATCACTAAATACCCCTTCACCGGCGGCGCTGAGGCGCACAACGGCGGGACGGACTGGACGGATTGGCGCTTGAGGGTGTTGGTTTGAGAAGGGAGGTTCTGGA